>NZ_JBEPDK010000010.1:0-366501 GCF_040300265.1 Kribbella sp. NPDC000426
GCCGCGGCTTCTTCTTGCCCATGGACTCCATGATGAACATCCTCCCGGAGCACAAGCTCCTGATCTCGGATGTCCGTCAAAACGGGGCAGGCCCAGGTCAGCGCGGCGCGGGTCAAGAGTCGGCTCGCCGATCCCGAAGGGACGCGCAGCGCTCTTGACGCGCGCTGTGGTGACCGGACAATCGAGCGACCAGGGGGACGGGGGCCAACCGCCGGCCTTTCCGGCGCCCACCAACCGTGCCGGTCGGTCGGGTCGGGTGAGCAGTTGAGGATCGGTCGCTCGCATAGGGCAGGCGCGGCGGAGGGTGTCGGCCGGAGGCCGTAAGCCCGGGCCGCGCTGCGCGCCGCTTGCGGCGCGCCTTGATTCTCAAAAGGTCAATCCGGCAGAAAGGTCGCCTGCCGTCGTGGCGCGATCCTCGAACGTGCGGCGGGCGGAGGAGGTCATGGATCGAGAGGCCCTGGATCAGAGAGCGGAGGATGCCTTGGAGCTCGCCGCGGTGCTTCCGGCGAGTGCTCAGAATCTGTTCCTAGCTAGCTCGTTGAAGGTAGTGGAATACGCGTCCAGGGCTTCTCGTGCGCGGACTGGATCGGCCCCGAAGAGCTCCCCTTGCAGCGGTCGCCATCTCGCCCCCTGCGATTGCAGTTCTTGCTCAAACTGCGTGATCGGATTCCCGTGCGAGTTCGCTGCTCGCCACGTAGAGCGTCCATACCATCGAGAACGTGCACGCCAGGCCGAGTTGGCATTGGCAACGTAGCGTTGCGTTGCGCAGTCCTGTGAAATGAGTCCGAGCATGACCTCGGCGCGATCGAACTCACTGTCGTAGGTGTCTTGATCGGGAAGCTGGTCAGCGAAGACGGGCCGCAGCAGGATATGTAGCCAGTCAGCAACTGGCGTGTAGTACTTGCCCCCTCGCCTCTCTCTGAAATGAGCGAGAGCCGTAGGCGCATCTTCATCCGCCCTGGCTGCCCGCGCGAGGACCTGCGGAACCCACTCTGCATTGCTGAACGGGCTATACGGATCTGTAGCTTCGATGAGCGGAACCTGCTGCTCCGAGTGTCGTTCCCGGATACTCGGATCGATGATCAGCGCCTTGAGATTGGCCCACGTGTTTGCGGCCGAGCAAGCGAGGCCAGCCGTTGCAATCGACGCGACGGCCGGAATATGCCGCAGGTCGAGGAGTGCAGTGTTGCCGCCCTCGACTTTGGTAGCAGCGTTGACGAACGCTCGCAGACCGCTAGCCCACGGAGCGAGCAGGTCTGGTGAGGCCCAACGCGATGCGACCTGAAGAGAGTGACAGAAGGCCTCAACCAGCGTCCAGTACCTCTGAGCAACACCGACGAGAGAGATGACCTGCTCGTCCCCGGTTCCCGCCAGCCCGTTGATTGGGAAAACGGCTGGATCTTTCATTGCGGTCAGAACCCTCTGCACTTCCTGTGAGACCAAGTCATCCAGCTCAATCCGCCGTGACGGATCGGGGAGCATGTCTTTGGTAAGTCGTTTCAGTAGCGCGGCCCTGTCCGCATCGACCACCTGCTCTACGGAGGCTAAGGCAGTGGCTGGACTGAGACGTGACTCACCCATGAGCCGCTGAATGGTTGTGGCCAGCGACGCCGCCTGAGCGGCGTATCCGTCACCGAACAGATCCACGTAGTTCAGATCGCCCAAGGACCGGCCAGCGCCGAGGTCCCAGTCTGGCAGACCGCCAGCGTCGAGGCGGACAGGGATGAGCCAGGTGCGCCCTGGCGGCATCTTCCGGAACTCCTCCACGGCCAGCGTCAGTTCCTCATTCATGTGCGACTTCGTCCGAGCACGGGAGCTGTCGGAGAAGCAAGCGAGAAAGACGAGTGACCCATCGCGGATTGCCTTCCGGATCTCCGACTTCCAGGCGTCGCCGGGCGCGAGAGAGGTCCGGTCTCGCCAGTAGGGAATCTGCGACACTTCGAGGATGCTGCATAACTTGTCGACTGCGTCAGAATCCTCGTGCACGTACGAGATGAATACGTGTTTGCTTGCGTCGTCGCTCGCCATTCCCTGAGTGTATTTATGTAGCCTGCATTGGGATAGTGCACGGCGATCCCCTGTACGCCCATGCGGTCACTCTGCGCGCCAGCGGAGTCCAGCTTCACGGGGTGCTGAGGAACTCACCGGCTGATCCAACCGCTTCCGGCACAGATGGGGCACGGCTCGTGTTCGGACTCGGTGACGACCTTGCTGTTCTTGATGCGGGTTTTCTGGACGACGGTGAACGACTTGCCCTTGCAGGTCGGGCAGAGCGGGCGCGATGGCGGCTTGTTTTTGGGCATGGCATGTCCGTTCGTCAGGGGTCTGGACATGGCCGCGCCCTTGCCCAGAGGTGTGAGGACGAGGCCAGGGCAAGGGCGCGGGGTGGTGGGCAGGGCTGGCGCGGATGCAGGGATCTGCACGCCAACCCCACCGATCATGGGAGCCGGTCGGGATTACCCGGCCGCCGATGAGGTGTTCCAGGCGGTCCTTCACCTCGACAGGATTCCCGAGGCCGGCGAAGTGATGGATGCCCGGGACGAGAACCGTTGTGATGTCCAGCGCGGTCACGTGCTGCACAAGGGCGTTGAAGGCATCCGGGGCGGTCGTCCGGTCCTCGACGTGAACGTAGGTGAGGGCATAGCCCCATTCGCCGGCGAAGCGGGCGACGTCGATCCTGAGGCTCTCTAGCTCGGAGTCGGTGATCAGGAGGCTTGCATTGACGTAGCCGACGGCCTGCGGCTTGGCGGTCATTGGTCGACCGCGGATGCGGCTTCGTTGGTCACGCGGAGGCTTGGGAACCGGCGGCGCATTGCCTCCTCGAAGCTCGCCGCTGTGTCAGTTTCGGAGATGTGGTCGATGACCAGGTGCTCACCGAGCCACACGCGCACCTGCCGAAACGGTCCCTCGACGGCTAGCGTGCTCATTGCGCCCGACCTCCGCCGCGGAGAATCAGCCCGAGAAGGATTCCGTCCAGGACGGCACCAGCGAATACGAGGAAAGAGAACGTGTCGTAACCATGATCTGCACCCATGTGTGGGCGAAGCGAGGGCTCCGGTAGCGGCTTCAGTGCACTACGTGATCAATCGTGGCTATGAGTGAAAGCGGCAACTTTCACAGCTTGTGAAAGTCTCGGCTGCCGGTCAGATGCCGGTCCAGGCGGCGTACCGGGTAAGCGCCTCGGATGTGTGACGCGATGTGTGGAGCAGGTCCATCACGACGCCTCGAACCAGTGGATGCCGGCGTGCTTGCCCTGGCGCGGCCCGCCGGGCGATCTGGAGATGCCGCAATGCCTGCTCGGGTACGTTGAGCCGTTGATAGGCACGGGCGAGATCGAAGTGATGATGACCGATGCGCGTCGGCAGCCAGCCGCGGGGAAACTGGACGAACTCGCCGAGGTGGATCGCGTGCGAGTAGTCGCCGAGCTCGATCATCGTGATGACTCGGTGAACTGTCACGTTCGTCGGCCCGAACCCGAACCAGAACGTTTCCAGATCCTCGCCGGTCAGGTCGGCGTAGTGGTCAGCCTCGTCGAGGTGCTCACGTACGGCGGACGCGTCCCCGGTCCGCGCGGCGAGGACGGCAGCGCCGAGGCTCAGCTGTCCCAGGGCGACCAACGCTCCTGGCGTCTGCGGGTCGGTCCCCTCGAGGTGGGCTCGTCCCGCGTTGTTGAGGTTCCAGCCGGTCTCGTAGTCGTGGCGACGCAGGTACGCCGTGACGCGCAGGTACTCACGAGCTGCACGCAAGGCCGGCGCTCGATCGCCCGACTGCGACGCGGCCCAGTCCATCCGGTTCAACGCGGTCAGCCACAGATCCGGGTAGCCGGCGGCAATCCCTACGGTGTGAGCACAGCGGTAGGCCTCGGCGAGCAGCCGCCACGCGTCAGCACGATCGGTGCCGGTCCAGGCGTTCGCCGCCGCATGGAGTTCGGCGTACAGCCCCGGAAGAACCGGGGCCATCGACTCGTACCGTGCCGCCTGACCGACGATGTGGCTCCTCGCACGGCTTCGCGAAGAACGTGAAGCGGGCAGGGCGTGTTGGTCTCGTCAGGGTCCAGGTCGTACAGGTCAAGCTGGGTCCGAACGCGCCCCAGCATGAGGCCCAGCCGCTCGTCTTGCGTGGCTTCAGGTGCCGAATCGCCGAGCAGTACAGGGACTTCGACACCGAGCACTCGGGCGCAAGCTGCGAGGAATCCCGGCGATGCTGGTCGACTACCGCTCTCGACCTTCGTCAGGAGGCTGTACGAGACACTCGCTGTCGACGCCAACCCCTGCTGCGTCAACTGCCGATGCTTGCGAAGCAGGGCGATCCGCTCCCCCACCTTTCCCGCATCGCCATACCTCGAATCTCCATGGCAAGCCGCTCCGCCGGGCGACCGTCGACAAGGTGCACGCCGTACTGCGGTGGGCATTCAACGACGCCGTGAACTTCGACGGTGGCCTATCGAGCAACCCGGCTGATCGCGCCAAGCCTCCCCGTCGTACTGCTCGACAGTCCGTCGAGGTCTGGACAGCCGATGAGCTTCGTCTGTTTCTCGGCCTGATGGCGGACCACAGACTTCGCGCGTTCTACCGGCTGGCGGCGTACACGGGCGCTCGGCGCGGGGAGCTGCTGAACCTCCGCTGGGCTGATGTCGACTGGAAAGCGCCGGCGGTTCGCATCCGCGGTTCGGTCGGCATCGTGGACGGCGAGCGGATCGAGGGCACGACAAAGGGCGGTAGGGAACGAACCGTTGGCATCGATCCCGACACTGTCCGGGAACTAAAGGCGCACAGACGACGCCAGATGGCCGACCATGCCAAGGTCGGGGAGGCATGGCCTGACACCGGACATGTCTTCACAACCGGGCTCGGAGAGCCGATCTACCCCGATACGGTCACGCAACTCATGGGCAAGGTCATCCGTGCGTACAACACGCCTGATCCGGCGGACCCGAGAAGGTGCCGGCCACGCCGCTCCCCCATGCCCGCCTGCACGACCTCCGGCATGTGCACGCGACCTTGCTACTCATCGCCGGGGTGCCGGTGCATGTCGTTGCTGAGCGCCTCGGGCACGCCGACCCGGCGATCACGCTCCGGATCTATGCGCACGTGATCCGGACCCACGCGGCCGGGGTCGCCGGCATCTTCGCCGCTGCGGCGGCCAAGTCGGAGTCTGCTAACGCCGAGCAGGACGAGGACGACGAGACTGACGAGGATGAGGGTCCGGAGGCGTCCGCGCTGGTGCCCAGTTAGCAAGCGCGTTAGCAAACCCGCACCATGAGCGGCACCACGAGGCAGCCGGAACATGCAGAACCCCAGGTCATGTACGCCGTGACCTGGGGTTTCTCCGTCTACCGGAGTGGAGCCGCCTGTCGGAATCGAACCGACGACCTTCTCATTACGAGTGAGACGCTCTGCCGACTGAGCTAAGGCGGCGGGTGCCGGGGAAGAGTGTAGCGGGAGTCGGGGGGTGATTCCGAATCGGTTCCGGGGGGAGGGGGTGGGGCTGTGGTCCGGATCACGGCTGCCGGTCGGCTCCGAGCGGGACCAGCCGAAGCGGGTGGGAACCGGGCGCGGACAGTGGGCGTCGGAGGGGTGCGGAATTAACGGGTGGAATAAATGCTGCGGGAAATGCGTTGACTTCACCTGCTGGTGTGGGTGAAACTATTGCCCGCAAGGACCAAAGACCTCGAGGAGACATCGTGTACGGCGCAAGCATCATGACGAAAGCCTGGCGGCGCGGCCGCGTGGCTTTGTCGGCGTGTCTGCGAACCGTCGATGAAAACTCCTTCGACCACCAGCTCAGCATCGAGCTGCCCCCGTGTGCAGGCGGCCCGCCTGGGTGATCTCCGAGTGGAGAGACCTCCAGGAGCCGTCTGAGCCGGGCACACGCCGGCGACCAGGCGGCTCTTTTGTTTTGCCTGCACAGTGCAATTCTCACGGTATTCACGAATACCGGTCCGCACAATTGACAATTACACAGTCATGCAATTTTCCAGCTGTAGGCCAGTGGCTAGGCCGCCTCATTTGGGTTGAGGAGATCGGAGGTTCGAGTCCTCCCAGCTGGACCAGGCGCCCGCAGGATGCTTGCTACCGGCCGAGCGGGCGCCGCAAGCGTGCCCTGTGACGGAAATCCGCAGTACATCCGGCGCAGGGCACTGAACGCCCGTGGCTCAACCGGACAGAGCACCGGCCTACGAAGCCGGGGGGTGCAGGTTCGAGTCCTGCCGGGCGTGCTGTGTCCGAGGCAGAAGCGGGCGATGCACCGGGACGTGGCCCCGGAGGAAGCGGGTTCGAGCCCCGCCGGACACCCTCGCCGTACGACGCGCTCACGCACAGTCGTCGGACGCGACACAACGCAATACCCGCGCGGCTCTGGCCCAACTGGGAGAGGCGCCTGGCTTAGGACCAGGAGGTTCAGGGTTCGAATCCCTGGGGCCGCACGCACCGACACCGAGAACACCTGAGATCGCCGACCTGGGGACGCCGGGTCGGGCACACTGGATGGGAGGAGGAACCACATGAGCGGTGTGATCGTCCTGAACGCCTCGTACGAGCAGCTGCATGTCGTGTCGATCCCGCACGCCATCCGGATGCTCGTCCGCGAGGTCGCCGTCGTCGAGGAGGCCCACGACGGCGCCAGCATCGGACCGTTCCCCCTCCCCCGCGTACTGCGTCTCGTCCGGTACGTCGTGATGAAGTGGCGGTACGCGTCCGGCCGACTGCAGTACACCCGCGCCGGCGTACTCAAGCGCGACAAGTACCTCTGCGCGTACTGCGGCAAGCCCGGCGCGAGCACGATGGATCACGTGGTCCCACGATCACGCGGCGGCCGCGGCGAGTGGCTGAACGCCGTCGCCGCACACTCCGAGTGCAACGAGAAGAAGGGCTCGCGAACACCGGAAGAGGCCGGCATGCCACTGCTGTGGCAGCCCTGGATCCCTTCCCGTGCCGAGTTAGCGCTCTGACGCGACACCCACCCGGTGTCGCGGCTGAGCGCGATGCCAGGTGGGCGATGGCGACCTACCCTCGGTTCTGACCCGAGGCCCCGCAGGTTCGACTCCTGCCCTGGCAGCTGTATGCCATCGACCAAGGAGGGAACTGTGGAGCTTCCGATCGAGCTGAGTGGGGCCAAGAGCTCCACCCTGATGTGGGCCCAGGAACAGGACGTCGACGCGAAGGCCCTGCAGCAGCTGCGGAACATCGCGGCGCTGCCGTGGGTTCACGGGGTCCGCGTGATGCCGGACGTGCACCTCGGCAAGGGCGCGACCGTCGGGTCCGTGATCGCGATGTACCAGGCCGTGTCGCCGGCTGCCGTCGGCGTCGACATCGGGTGCGGGATGGAAGGTGTCCTGACCTCGCTGACGGCCGCGGATCTGCCGGACGACCTGTCGCGGATTCGTTCGCGGATCGAGGCCGCCGTACCGGTCGGGTTCCGCTCGCACGGCGACCCAGTCGGCGTACGTCGGCTCGGGCTCGACCCGCGGCCGTGGGATCGGCTGTGGAGTGGGTTCACGAGCCTGCACGACGGCGTGCAGGACCGCGAGCGCAAGGCCAAGCAGCAGATGGGGTCGCTGGGCTCAGGCAACCACTTCATCGAGGTGTGCCTCGACGACGAGGACCGCGTGTGGCTGATGCTGCACTCCGGCAGCCGCAACATCGGCAAGGAACTGGCGGAGCGGCACATGCGCATCGCCCGGGAGCTCCCGCACAACGCGGACCTTCCGGACCGCGACCTGGCGGTGTTCCTGTCCGGTACGCCGGAGATGGACGCCTACCGCCGGGACCTCACGTGGGCCCAGGAGTACGCCGCCCGGAACCGCGCAGTGATGCTCGCGCTGGTGATGCAGGCGGTGCGGGAGTCGTTCGAGGTCGACGTACGGTTCGAGCAGCCGATCTCTTGCCACCACAACTACGTGGCCGAGGAGCAGTTCGACGGGCTCGACCTGCTCGTCACCCGCAAGGGCGCGATCCGGGCCGGCCTCGGGGACCTCGGGCTGATCCCGGGGTCGATGGGAACGGGTTCGTACGTCGTTCGCGGTCTCGGCTCGCAGCGTTCGTTCTACTCGGCCTCACACGGGGCAGGCCGACGGATGAGCCGCAACGAGGCGAAGCGCCGCTACACGGTCGACGACCTGGTCGCGCAGACGACGGGTGTCGAGTCCCGCAAGGACGCCGGTGTGATTGACGAGATCCCTGCCGCCTACAAGGACATCGACTCCGTCATCGCCGCCCAGTCCGACCTGGTCGAGGTTGTTGCCCACCTCAAGCAGGTCATCTGCGTCAAGGGCTGAGCAGCAGGCCGCCCGCCGTCGGCACGGAAGACGGCGGGCGGCGGCGTACCGACGAACGGGTAGTGGTCGGTCGGCGAGGCGGTCGCCAGGCGTGGCGGGCGTCTCGTCGCGCGGGGATCGAGGACCACTACCCGTTCTTGCGTACGCAACAAGGTGAGATCCGCCTGTGGGTAGGGGCAGCGGTTTGCTGAACCGTTGGTCGGCTGGCATGTCGGCTCGTGAGTTCGAATCTCACTCTCACCGCTGGGCGGCCGGGAAGGACCGGCCGCCCTGCCAACAACCAAGAAATGAGAGGAGGACCGGCTATGGCCGACCTCAGGAAGAAGCGGGTGCCCGGCGGTAGGACCGGTGCTCCGGTGAAGCAGGGGCATGCGTTGCGGCGGGTGCGGCTCGCCTGTGGGCATGTGCAGCGGGATCGGATCGCCCACGCGGGTGATCACGTCTGGTGCGAGGCCGACTGCTCCGACTGGATCCGCGTGGTCGCTGTCGAAGAGTAGTCACTCGGTTACGCCGCCCGCCGTCGTCAGGGGAGACGGCGGGCGGCACCAACGATCTCACCAGAACTCATCGCAACTTTCTCCACCAACTCACCATCGTGGCGGTTGTACAGGTCTGTCACCGCCGGCCGGGGGGCCGCGGGCGAGTGGGTGGGGAAATGCATGACGAGATGGTTACTGGTGCTCGGGCTCGTGACGGCGAGTCTCGCGGGTACCACCGGTGTCGCGACGGCTCGGACCGGGCCGGGGATCGCGATCGCCGCGGATCTGCCGGAGCCCGAGGCGGCGCAGTTCGTGCCCGGGGCAACGAACGTCGTGCCGGCGACCGCAGTGGCTGCGAAGAGTGCCCAAGCGATCACCACACCGACGGGCGGCACCTACACCTGCCCGGGCTTCAGCACGGTCGACGACGCGACGTCGCTCTCGTCCGTGATGCAGGACACCTACACGTGGGGCGGGTTCAAGCCCTACAAGGTTGGTGACGGCAACGGAAACATCAACTGGAAGCTGAACCCGTACAGCAACCCCAGCTGGTACATGTGGTTCCACTCGCTTCGTTGGCTCGGCCAAGGGATCACCGCGGCAAGCCTCGGCGACACCGCCGCGATCGACCACGTGACGACGATCGTCCACGACTGGGTCCGCGACAATCCCTACTCCTGGAAGGGTGACGTCGGCGCCTGGGAGTCGACGATGCACCGCACCAACGTGATCATTTGCACCCGGCAAGCAGTTCTCGCCGGACTGAACGTCACCACCCTGCCGACGCAGTACGCCTGGCTCGACGCGGCGCTGCTGGACCATGCCACGTTCCTGGTCAACAACTGGAGCGGTGCCTGGAACCACGGCACCGACGAGAGCATCGCGCTGTTCGGCGTCGGCTGCACGCTCGACCGCACCGACTACATGACGCTCGCGCAGCAGCGCCTCAACGCCGGTATCACCACCTCGATCGATGCCGAGGGTTCGACCAACGAACAGTCGACCGCGTACGCGCAGTTCAACTACTCCCTCTGGGGCCGTGCCGTCGACGTACTGCGGGCCTGCGGTGCCGATCCCGGTACGACGATCACCGCCCGCCGCGCGCTCCTGGCGAACTGGCTCGCGCTGGCAACGAACTCGCTCGGCAACCTGCACCAGATCGGCGACTCCGAGGTCGTCCGTACGGCGCCCGTCGCCGGCACCCCGCTCGAGTACGCCGGAACGCAGGGCGCGACCGGGGTCGCACCGACTGACCGCGTCGGGATGTTCTCCGCGGGCTACGTCTTCGGCCGCTCCGGATGGGGCAACTTCGCGGGCCAGTCGTCGTACAGCATCAGGTACGGGCCGACGCGACAGCTGCACGGTCACAGTGACCACACGTCGCTCACCTACACCGCGCGCGGCCGGGACATCCTGATCGACGGCGGTCACGCCGGCTACCAGAACGATGTCTGGCGGGCGTGGGCGAAGAGCCCATTCGCGAGCAGCGCGATGACGACGCCGCTGTCGGCCGACACGTTGCCCGCGACCAAGCTGACCCGGTCCCAGGTCAAGCCGGGGGCCGACTTCTTCGAGTTCTCCGACGTACCCGGGGCCGGCATCAGCCGCGTCCGCGCCGTACTCGTGCTGAGCAACCCGGACCTGGTCGTCACGCTCGACCGCGCCTCGTCGAAGACCGCGCAGCAGTTCCAGACGCTGTGGCACCTGCCCGCAGACCAGAAGGCGACCGTGTACTCACGGACCACCGCCCTCGCGTCGAAGGCGGGCGAGGACACCCGGACGATCCTGTTCCAGGTGCCGTACCGGCAGGCGTTGCCGCCCGGCGCGATCCTCCTGAAGCAGGCGCAGACGAATCCGATCCAGGGCTGGACCTACCCGAACATCAACACCCGCCTCTCGGCGCCGACGCTGATGTTCGCACGCTCCGGCACGACGTCGTCGATCCTGTCGTTCATCGCTCCCGTCAAGGCGACCGGCGCCGTCACGTACGCGACCCGCTGGTCCGGTACGACGTACGTCGTCGACCTGAGCGTGGCCGGCGTACGCACGTCGATCGGTATCACCGCAGGCGGCTCGCTGGTCCGCCTGACCTGACGCCGGGTCAGAAGGCTCGGAGGACCTTCCCGGGGTTGAGGAGGTTCTCCGGGTCGAAGGCTTGTTTGATGCGGCGGTGGAGCTCCAGACCGACCGGACCGAGTTCGGTCTCGAGCCAGCTGGCCTTGAGGGTGCCGATACCGTGTTCGCCGGTGATCGTCCCGCCGAGGCGAAGGCCGAGCTCCATCACCGCACCGAACGCTTCCAGCGCACGCTCTTCGGCCGCCGGGTCGTTGCGGTCGAAGACCACGGTCGGGTGCATGTTGCCGTCGCCTACGTGCCCTGGGCAACAGATCAGCACCTGGTACTTGGTGCCGATCTCGGCAATCCCGCGGAGCAACGCGACCAGCTGCGAACGCGGTACCGACACGTCGTCGATCAGCGTCGTGCCGAGCGGCTCCAGCGCGGAGTTCACCAGGCGGCGCGCCTCGAGCAGCATCCGCGATTCCTCGACGTCCGAGGCCTCCGCGACCTCGATCGCGCCGTGCTCCGCGCAGATCGCCGCGACGCGCGCGACGTCCTCGGCCGCGCGAGGCCCGCGATCGGACTGGGCGAGCAGCATCGAGCCGACATCGCCCGGAAGACCCATGTCGCGGTAGTCCTGGATCGCCCGCAGCGTCGGCTGGTCGAGGAACTCCAGCAACGACGGCCGCAGCCCCGACGCCATGACCGCTGCCGCAGCTGCGATCCCGTCCTCGATCGACCGGAACGTCGCCGCCGCGGTCAACGCGGCCTCCGGCGCCGGACGCAACGCGAGCGTCGCCTCGGTGACCACGCCCAACGTGCCTTCGGAGCCCACGATCAGCCGGGTCAGGTCGTACCCGGCGACACCCTTCGCCGCCCGCCGCCCGGTGCGGACGATCTCACCCGACGCCAGCACCACCTCGACCGCGCGGACGAAGTCCGACGTCACGCCGTACTTCACGCAACACAACCCACCGGCGTTGGTCGCGATGTTGCCGCCGATCGTCGACATCTCCCACGACGACGGGTCCGGCGGATAGAACAGGTCCTCCTCCAGCACGGCCCGCGACAGGTCGGCGTTCACGACACCCGGCTGGACGACAGCCACCTGGTCCTCGACCGAAACCTCCAAGATGCGGTTCATACGCGCCGTCGACAGCAGCAAGCAGCCATCGATCGCGTTGGCCGCGCCCGACAGGCCGGTCCGTGCGCCCTGCGTGACGACCGGTACGCCGAAACTCCCGGCCGCTCGCAGTACCTCGGCGACCTCGGAGGTCGAGGTCGGCCGCACCAGCACCCGTGGCACACCGGCCGGTGAGAACGTCGCGTGATCGTGCCGATGGCTGTCCAGCACATCGGGATCGTCGACGACCGCCGCGTCGCCCAACGCGGACCGGAGCCGGGCTACGAGCGCATCACTCATGCCTCATCCTGTTCGGCGAGCAGCCGCAGGATCAACTCCGCCCGCCGGACCCGCTCCCGCCCGAGAGCTTCCGCCGTACCGGCCAGGTGTGCGCCGACCGGGTAGATGTTCGGCGCGTTCCGCAGGCCCATCTTCAGGTAGACCGGCGCCGCGACGCGGACGATCTCCGGTACGTCGTAGAAGCGGACGTGGCCGCCCTGGTCGTCGGGGACCTCGATGTACATGTCGATCGGTACCGTCGTCACCGAGCGGATCTCCGCGAGCACCGGCACCGGCAGGTCGGTCGACACGTTCAGGCTGGTCGCCCCGAGACGCTCGTACAGCTGGGCGGTCGGTGCGTTCGGCAACGGCATCAGCACCGAGGTCTTCAGCACCAGATCCGCGGGCAGCTCGCCCTCGACCTTCAGCCGGCCCATGATCTCCAGCACACCGATGTCTCCGACCAGCAGACTCCGGACGCCGAGCTCCACGGCGCGGAACGCGTCGCACAACGACGCCGCGACCTGATCGTTGCCCCGCGCAACACCGCCGACAGCGGCCGAGACCTTGGCCTGACCACCGATGTCCCATGCACCACGCGGCCCGAGGAACAGGCAGACCTCGACGCCGGCGGAAGCGCCGAGGGACAGCATCTCCTCGATCTCGCCGTCGGTCAGCATCATCACGCCGCTGCCCTGCGACACCCGGTCGATCGTGATCCCGCGCGACTTCGCTTCCTCCAGCACCGCGGTCATCACCCGCGGCCCTTCACACGAAGGGATCTCGACCTTGTGCGGCGACCCGTCCGGGAACGTCCGGGTCGAGGTGTTCCCCGGCGCGAAACCGCGATCGGCGAGCAGGGCACGTGCTTCGCGAAGGTTCATCACTCGCTCCAAGGTCCGAGGCTCCCGGCCGACGTCAGGTCGCGCGCCGTACCGGTGATCTCCAGGTCGAAACGCTCGGCCGCCTCGCCGAGCAGGGCGGGCGTCACCATCAGTTCGTGGGGTGACAACGTGTCCCTGATCCGGGCCAGTCGCAGCTCGGACCAGTGCCGTCGCCCGCACATCGTCGCCGCCGCGAGTACGGCGGCCTCGTCGTCCTCCATCACCATCGGCAACCGGGAGCGCCGCGCACCGCCGGCGCCGGAGGTGAGCGCGTTCACGTAGCTCGCCCGCAGATCGATCTGCTCCAGCAACCGCGCCGGGATGACGTCAGCGAGCCCGAGGCCGGACGCGTTGCCGTGCGACGCCGGGGTCAACGAGTGCACGCTGATCGCCGCGATCGACGGCGACTCGAACTCGGGGATTCCATGCACCCAGCAACGACCGATGACGTTGGTGTCCATGCCGGCGCCGGACTTGTCCTTGCCCAGCTCATCGATCACCAGGACGTCGAGCTCGTCGAACGGCAACCGGCCCAGCATGCTGGAAGCCCTTTGCAGCAAGGCATTCTCGGCAGCTCCGGCGATTCCGTCGGCCTCGACGAACTCGACCGATGCAGTCTGATCGAGCGAGTTCTCCAGGATCGCGAGACCGCCGAGAATCTTGCCCTGTGCAACGACCATCCGGGCCGCCGCCTCGATGTTGCCGCCGAGCGACGGGATGCCGCCGGCGTGCAGTGAGGCGGCGCCGCGGTGGTTGCCGAGGCCGATCGCGAGGATCTTCGCGATCCCGCTCTCGATCTGGCCGTGGAAGTCCGTGTGCGGTTTGACCCGGTTCACCAGCAGTACGCCGTCGGCCTTGGCGGCGATCGCGTCGTGGTGGATCTCGGTGCCGTCGTCGAGCGTGCCGACGACCACGGTCTCCATCGTCGCCTCGATCGGGCAGCCGACGGACTCCGGCGTGATGCCCAGCCCTTCGAGCATCTCGCGCTGCCCGTCCGCTGTCGCGCCGCCGTGCGACCCCATCGCCGGGATCACGAACGGCGCCGCGCCGGCGTCACGCAGCCAGTCGACGGCGGCCTTCACCACCGGCACGAGATCGCGGATGCCCCGGCTACCCGCGGTCACGGCGATCCGCGCGCCCGGCATGATCCGCGAGCGCAGCGGCTCGAGCGCGGCCCGTGCGTCGGCGTACGGATCGGCCGAGGTCGGCACCTCCGACAGGATCCGCCGGATCGGCGTCACCTGCGGGAGGGTGCCGGACGGCCGCAGCCCGCGGACCGCTTCGAATGGTCCCCAGCTCATCAGTGACTCTGTCGTCCGACGGCCGAACCGGTGCGGCCGACCAGGAAGTCGAGGTCGCAGCCCTGGTTGGCTTGGGTCACGTGGTCCACGTAGAGGCGGGCCCAGCCGCGGTCGGTCGGTGGCGTCGGCGGTTGCCAGTCGGCCCGTCGCTTTTCCAGCTCCTCGTCCGGCACGTCCAGATGCAACCGTCGCGCCGGTACGTCGAGCTCGATCCAGTCACCGGTCCGTACCAAGGCCAGCGGCCCGCCCACGGCCGCTTCCGGCGTGACATGCAGTACGACGGTCCCGTACGCCGTACCGCTCATCCGCGCGTCCGAGATCCGCACCATGTCGTCGACGCCGATCTCTGCCAGCTTGCGCGGGATCGTCATGTTGCCCACCTCGGGCATCCCCGGGTACCCGCGCGGGCCGGCATTCTGCAGCACCAGCACGGTGTCCTCGTCGACGTCCAGATCCGGGTCCTCCACCGCCTTGTCGTACTCCTCGATGCTGCTGAACACCAGCGCCTTGCCGCGATGCCGGGACAGCCGCTCGGACGCGGCCGACTGCTTGATGACCGCACCGTCCGGCGCCAGGTTCCCCTTCAGTACGGCGGTTCCCGCGCCGCTGCCGAGCGGGTCGCCGACCGGCCGGATCACGGCGTACGTCTCGCTGCCAGCAGGCGCACCCGGGTACATCGCCTCGATCCGTTCGGCGTTGGCGACGTTCTCGCCGAGGGTCTTGCCGGTGACCGTGATCGCGTCGGTCTTGAGCAGCGGCAGGATCTCCTTCAGCACCGCGGGCAGGCCGCCGGCGTAGTAGAAGTCCTCCATCAGGTACTTCCCCGACGGCTGCAGGTCGACCAGCCACGGCACGCCGCGGGCCCACTCGTCGATGTCGTCCAGCGTCACGTCGACGCCGACCCGGCCGGCGATCGCGAGCAGGTGGATGACGAAGTTCGTCGAGCCGCCGATCGCGGCGTTCGACCGGACGGCATTCGCGAACGCGTCCCGGGTCAGGATGTCGCTGATCTTGAGGTCTTCCTTGACCATCTCGACGATCCGCTGCCCGGACTTCTGGGCGACCACGTACCGGCGGGAGTCGACGGCGGGGATGGCCGCGGCGCCGGTGAGCTGCAGCCCGAGCGCCTCGGCCATGCAGGCCATCGTCGACGCCGTACCCATGGTCATGCAGTGACCGTTGCTGCGGGACTGGCCGCCCTCGGCCGCCGCGAAGTCCTCGGCCGACATCCGGCCGGCGTTGAGGTCCTGCGTGAAGCGCCAGACCGCCGTACCGGAGCCGATGTCGCAGCCGCGGAATTTGCCGTTCAACATCGGGCCACCGGTGACCACGATCGTCGGCAGGTCGACGCTGGCCGCGCCCATGATCGAGCCGGGGGTCGTCTTGTCGCAGCCGGTCAGCAGTACGACGCCGTCGAGCGGGTTGCCGCGCAGCGACTCCTCGACGTCCATGCTGAGCAGGTTGCGGAACAGCATCGCGGTCGGCCGCAGCAACGTCTCGCCGAGCGACATGACCGGGAACTCCAGCGGGAACCCGCCGGCCTGCCAGACGCCGCGCTTGACCGACTCGGCGAGCCGGCGCAGGTGCGCGTTGCACGGGGTGAGCTCGGACCAGGTGTTGCAGATCCCGATCACCGGGCGGCCGTCGAAGGCCTCCTCGGAGAAGCCCTGCGACTTCATCCACGACCGGTGGATGAACCCGTTGCGGCCCTTCTCGCCGAACCAGTGGTCGAAACTCCGCCGGCCGATCGGCTGGTCCGGTTCGTCAACTGTCGGTTCGTCGGTCATCGCGTCACCTCGTCTGTGGTCACGGTTCCGTTCACCCGGCGGCTGATGCCGGCCGGGTTCGAGTCCTTGAGTACGTCGGGGAGCACGGCGTCGGGCGCGTCCTGGTACGCCACCGGGCGCTGGAACCGGCGGGCCGCCGTCACGCCGACGCTGGTGTGGATCGAGCCGACGGTCGACGGGAAGGGGCCGCCGTGGTGCTGCGCCCAGCTCACCGCGACACCGGTCGGCCAGCCGTTCCACAACACGCGTCCTGCTCGGGCTGTCAGCAGCGGCAGAAGCTCACGGGCAAGGTCGGCGTCTTCGTTCTCGGCGTGCAGCGTCGCCGTCAGGTTGCCTTCGAAGGCCTCGACAGCGGCCTTCAGCTCGTCGACGCCGTCGTACTCGACGACGATCGAGACCGGGCCGAAGCACTCTTCGAGGATCTCGTCGCGGCGGGCGAGCAGTTCGGTGACCGTGGTCTGCAGAAGGGTTGCGGCGCCGCTGGACCAGACGCGCAGGCCGTCGACCTTCTCGAGGCGGTCGAGGCCGGAGCTGAAGCCGTCCTTGATCCGGTCGTTGAGCATTGGGGCCTCGGCCACTCCCCCGACGGCCTCGACGAGCTGCTCCTGCAGACCGTGGCCAGTCGGCAGGAACAGCAGTCCGGGCTTGGTGCAGAACTGGCCGACACCGAGCGTGAACGAACCGACGTACCCGGTGGCGATGTCCTTGCCGCGGGCATCGATCGCGGCCGGCGTGACGAAGACCGGGTTCAGGCTGCCGAGCTCGCCGTAGAACGGGATCGGCTCCGGACGGGTGACGGCGATCTCGTGCAACGCCTTGCCGGCCGGAACCGAGCCGGTGAAGCCGGCCGCGGTGATGCGCGGGTCCTTCAGCGCGGTGACGCCGACGTCGAAGCCCGCGATCAGGCCGAACGTACCGTCCGGTGCTCCGGCGGTCTTCAGCGCCTCGATCATCACCTCGGCGGTCCGCGCGGACAGCTCCGGGTGTCCGGGGTGTGCCTTGACGATCACCGGGCAACCGGCCGCGAGCGCGGAGGCGGTGTCGCCACCGCAGACGCTGAACGCGAACGGGAAGTTGCTGGCCGCAAATACCAGGACAGGTCCGAGCGGGACGAGTACGCGCCGCAGATCCGGCCGCGGCACCGGCTTGGCCTGCGCGTCGGCGGTGTCGATGATGACTTCCAGCAACGAGCCCTCTTCGAGCACGTCCGCGAACATCCGCAGCTGGCCGGTGCTGCGGGCAACCTCACCGGTCAACCGGGCCTGAGGCAACGAGCTCTCGCGCATCGCAATCGGCACCAGCTCGTCGGACGCTGCATCCAATGCGTCGGCGACGGCGCGGATCCACCCGGCCCGCACGGCGGGCTCAGAGCGGGCGAAGACGGGAGCCGCAGCAGCAGCCGCAGCGAGTGCCTGCTCCAGCTCGGCCGGCGTGGTGTCGGCGGGAGCGGCGGCGCTAGTCGTCTCGACCGGGCCGGTGTCGGGGGTCATCGGGTTCCCTCCTGGTTGTCGGTTGCGAGGAACGCGAACGGTTCCCGGCCTACGGCCACGGTATTCGTGAGCGTGCCGACCTCGTCGACCGTGATCGTGATGATGTCGCCCGGCGCCAACGCGAAGTCGAGCTCCGGGACGATGCCGGTGCCGGTCGCGAGGATGACGCCGTCGGGGAAGTCGTTCGGCAGGAACAGCACGTCGATCAGGTCCTGTAGCTCCCGCACCAGCTTCGCCGTCGACGTGGTGTCCGAGAACACCTCCGCGCCGTCCCGCTCGATCACCAGGCTGATGGCGAGGTTCTTCGGATCGGAGACCTCCCACACCGGGCGGATCCCCGAAGCCAGCGCGCAACCGCCCGCGAACAGCTTCGCCTGCGGTACGTACAGCGGGTTGACGCCCTCGATCGAGCGCGAGCTCATGTCGTTGCAGACCGTGAACCCGACGATCTGACCGTGGCTGTTGGCAACCACCGCGAGCTCCGGCTCGGGTACGTCGTGCCCGGAGTCCGGCCGGATCCCGACCGGCTCGCCGTCCACGACGACCCGCCAGGCCGGCGCCTTCTGGAACAGCTCGGGACGGTCGGCGCTGTAGACCTTGTCGTACACCGACTGCTCGGTGCTCTCCTCCATCCGGGCGCCGCGCGACCGCTCGTACGTCACGCCCGCGCACCACACCTCGCCGCGCCCGTCGAGCGGCGGCAGGAACTTCAGCCCCTCGACCGGCTCGCCCTCCCCGACCTTGGCGACCGCTGCTTGCAAGTCCTCGAGCGGGAGTTGCAGCAGCTCCGCGAAGGTGTTGATACCGGTCAGTGACGCCACCGTGTCGCCGGTGCGCACACCGGGGATCGGGCGACCGTCCACCGGGGACAGATAACGGACGAGGTGCATGGACAGGCCTTTCACATTGATGTGCCGAGCAGACCGCGGGTGATCTGGAAACCGACATTGCCGGAGGCAACAGCCTTGGGAACGAGCCGCCGACTGGCGACGGCGGCGATGGTGTCGAGCCCGATCCGCGCCTGCTCGGCCGCGTCACCGGTAGCAACCGCGTCCAGGTCGTCGCCGTACGTCGCGACCGTCTCCGGGTCGTTGCTGAACTCAACGACCGGTACGAACCGCTGCGCCGACAAGGTGCCGCCGGCAACATGCGCGAGGATCTGCTGGACACCGGTCGCGCCGAACCCGGTCGCGGTCTCCATCCAGTCCGTCCCCGGCATCCGCATCACGTGCCAGCCCGGCTGCGCGAGCCGCTGCCCGTGCGCGACCGTCGGCCCGACCGGATCCGCCGACCCGAACGCCGCCGTACGGAAACCGTCATGTGCCAGCAGTGCGCCACGCGACGACAGTACGACGGAACCGCCCGAGCCAACGATCTCCCGACCGATCAGCGCGAACGCCTCGGCCGTCGCCTCCGAGAACGGCCCGCGCGCTTCCAGCCCGACGGTGAGCGCGCCGAGGTCCCCGCGCTCGTCGACCGGTGCGGCCAGCTGGAAGCTGCTGAACCAGTCCTTGACCTTGTTGCCGACGGCATCGAGGCCGCCGTCGGCCTGGATGCTCGCCCAGCCGAAGCGGGACGGATCGGCGCCGGCCTCGACCAGCCGCGAGCGGAAGTAGTCGTTGTGTGTCTTCTCGCAGCCGTGCTCGAGCAGCAGCGCCATCCGGGTGTTCGGGTGCAGCAGATACCCGAGCATGATCCGCGCGAATGTCTCCTCGGACGCGCCGCCGCTGCTGCCGCAGCCCTCGGTGTGCGGCAGCGCGACCATCCGCGTGACCGCGTCGCCGGCCCACTTCTCCAACTCCGCCTGGGCCGCGATGCGCAGCGCGATCTGGCCGGAGCAGAGACTGGTCGGCAGGATCAGGCCGGCTGCCTCGGGCACCAACCGGTCGTCGACTCGCAGAAGCTCCGTCGGCGTCCGGCTGTCGGAGGTGCGGCCGTGGAGCGGCAGGCCGTCGAGCGGAGCGTCGCGGTCCTCGGCCGGGAGGTCGGTGAGCTTGCGGCTCATCCGGCCGTCGGTGGTGATCGAGATGCCCTCGACCGGGCCCACCTGCTTCCAGTTCCGCCAGATCGACACCTGGCTATGGCCGGCTCGCTCGCCCGCGCTCTTCTCTCCCGAGGCCACTCGGATCGTGAGATCGAACGTCTCGGCGGTCAGGTCCGCCATCGGCGTGCCGGTCAGGTACTTGCCTGCGTCAACGTCCATCTCGGCGTGCAGCCGCTCGTACCGCGCGCTCGTCGTGACGAACTTGAGCGTGGGCACGAACGGGAAGTTGGTGATCGAGCCGTTGCCGGTGGTGAAGAAGATCAGGTTGCAGCCGCTGCCGATCTGGCCGGCGACCGATTCCAGGTCGTTGCCCGGGCTGTCCATGAAGATGTAGCCGTTGCCCGGCAGCGGTTCGCCGTACTCGATGACGTGGTCGAGCCGGACCTCGCGCGGAAGCTTGCGTGCGGCACCGATCGACTTCAGCACGATGTTGTACAGACCGCGGTACACGTTGCCGCCGGACGGGTTGCCCTCGGCCGTGTGGCCGTGCCAGCCGACGCGTTCCTTGAACGACTTGATGATCGCGAGGAAGTTCTTCGCCGTCGCGAGGTCGCGGACGTTCTTGAGCACGTACGGCTCGGCACCAATCAGCTCGTCGGTCTCCGCGAGGACCGCCGTACCGCCATGCCGGATCAGTTCGGCGCTGACCTGACCGGCCAGCGGGTTCGCCGAGATACCGGAGAACGCGTCGGAACCGCCGCACTGCAGCGCGATCTTGAGATCCGCCAGCGGGACCTCCTCCCGCTGCTGCGCATCGACGACCGGCAGCCACGGCTCGATCAGCGCGCCGGCAATCGTCAGGTCGTGCTCGAAGCCGGCCTTCCGGGTGAAGTACGCGTGCGGCACCTTGATCGACGGGTAGCCGTTCTCGGCCATGAAGTTCTTGATCGCCGCACCGGAGACGACGTCGCCCTCGGTGTCGACGATCAGGACCGCGCCGACGTTCGGGTTGAGCGTGAAGCCGGCCAGCGTGGCGAGCAGGAAGTGCAGGTTGTTCGGTACTTCGTCCTCGCCGCCCTCGGTGTGCGCCACCGGTACGACGCCGTCGCCCGCCGCCGCGCCGTCGAAGCGCCGCGCGAGCTCGGTGACGAACCCGCTGCTGCGTGAACTGGTCGCCATCAGTACGACGTGGTTGCGCGTGCCGGCCGGGCCCTGTTCACGCGGGTAGCCGAGGAACGTGCCCGGTTGCTCGACGCTGGTCACCTGGGCGCCGAAGTTCAGCGCGGACTCGTCCAGCTCGTACGGGTCGAGCGGCTCGTTGGTCGCGCTCGGCACCTCGGGCAGACCGTCGACGCCACGGGCGGTGACGGCGGCGAGGCTGGTCGGCGTACACACATAGTCACCGGGGACGAGGTCGCGCGAGGCGCGGGCGAACGGGGTGTTCCACGAGGTCAGCGCGGCGCCGGTGCTCGTCGGAGTGACCACGAAGCGGTGTCCTTCGAGCACGGTGTGTGGCAGCGTCACCGTCGTACCGCCCAGGTCGACCTCGGTGCCGGCCTCGAGCCGGCGGGAGGCGATCGCGACGTTGTCGCCCGGCTCGGGCAGCACGCCGATCTCTTCGAACCTCACCATTCGTTCGCGCCTTCCCATAGCTTGCTCCGGGCGGAATCGTGCATGATGCATGATTACCAGTGTTACCCTGCCGAAACCTGACCGGTGGGGTCAAGGGCGCGACCAGATTCCGGAGACAGCTGATGGCTGACGCGTTGGGGCCGATGCAGCCGGTATCACCGGCACCATCACCGGCACCGCCGGTGGACCGGCGGGTGCTGCGGCGGCAGATGCTCGCCGACGACGTGTACGAAGCCATCAAGACGATGCTGATGGACCACGTCATCCGGCCCGGCGCCCGGATCTCGATCGACGGTCTGGCGCGCGAGTTCCAGGTGTCGTCGACGCCGGTCCGGGAGGCGCTGGCGCGGCTGGAGTCGGAGGGTCTCGCGGTCAAGGAGCCGCTGAAGGGCTACCGCGCGACGCCGCTGTTGACGCTGGAGGAGTTCGACGACCTGTACCGGTTCCGCCTGCTGCTCGAACCGTGGGCGGCTCGGCGGGCGGCCGAGCTGATCTCTGTGGCGGGCCGCGAACAGTTGCGCTCCGAGCTGGCGAACGCGGTCGAGCCGACGTCGATCGATTATGCCGGCTACAAGTCGCTCACCGCGCACGACAACCGCTTCCACTCACTGATCGCGTCGCTGTCGGGGAGCGAGCAGGTGCGGTTGGCCTTCGAACGCACCCACTGCCACCTGCACATCTTCCGCCTCCACTACAACCGCGACATCGGCCCAGAGGTCCTGACCGAACACCGCATGCTGGTCGAGGCCATCACGTCAGGCGACCCGGCCGCCGCGGAGGCCGCCATGACCCAACACATCGAAAACTCAATGACCCTCCGCCTACGCCGCATCTACGAGTGAAACGCTTCCCGCTGGAAATCCCTCCAGTGCTGGCAGCGCACATCCTCGATCTGCACTGGGACCTTGAGCGCCTCCACGCCCTCGACCTGCCCACGGTCGATCTCCCTGTGGCCGACTTCGCCGACCACCTCGAGCTGCCGTTCTGGGCGTACGGCGGGCGGCCGTTCCAGGTCACGCCGCGGGAGGTTGCAGCGGATCCGGTGACGTACCGCGAGCAGTACGAACGCACCTTCACCGCCGACCTCCGTCACCCGATAGACGCCGTACGCCGACCCGACGGCCGCATCACCATCCTCGACGGCGTCCACCGCCTGCTCCGCGCCGAACTCGAGGGCCGCACTGTTGTCGCAGTACGCATCCTGCCGTGGGCGGACCTGGACCAGATCGCTACTTCGTGATCACCAGGGCGTCGCCGACCGGACGTTCGCCGGCCGCATCCGATGGCGTGCTCAACACCTTGCCATCAGCAACCATTGTCGTGGAACCGCCGCCGTCCAGGTTGATCGCCTCGGTGAGGTGGAAGGACTTGGCGACGGCAGCAGCTTCGGAGATTGAGAGGCCGAGGCTGTTGACGTTGCGGCCGTCGGCGGTGATCAGGACGGTGCGCCCGTGGTCGTCGACGCCGGCGATCGTGCGCGGGTTCCGCTTGTGGACCCAGCCGTAGTAGAAGCTCGCCGTGTCCTGCACCATCCCGTCGGCCGCCGCGGTCGCGTGGATCCGCCCGTCACGGACCAACTCCGGTCCGCCGTTCACGATCGTCGTACGGCGGGACAGCGGGACCGGTCGACCGCGCTCGTCGAGCAATGTCGAGCGGACCGTCAGTGGCTTGCCGACTCGCGCAGCAGCCAGCAACGGGGCCACGAGGTTGCCGATCGCCTGCACGGTGCGCCCACCCTCGGGGATCGCCCCGCCGCGGGTCGTCGTACGGACCGCGATCACGATCCCGCGCCGGTCGAGCACCACCTCGGCGCCCGGTCCGCTCGGCGTGGCGACGCCGTACGAGTCGTCGAACGCGACCAGTTCATCCGCGTCGGTGCAGGTCGTGTCGTGCATCGGCTTCGCGGTCGGCAGGTCGTCCGCCGTACCGCCGCAGTTGCGGATCAGCCCGGGAACCCGGTTCAGCCCGTCGAGCGGCAGCGCCTTACCGACGCCCTGGACGGAGCCGCGCCAGGTGAACCGGTCGACGGAGGTACCTCGCGGGCCGAGCACGAGGGCCGGGCGGCCGTTGGTCGGTTCGCTGACCAGGCGCCCGTCGTACACCCCGACGCCGGCCGGATCCCCGGGCGCTCCGGACTTCGGATCGAGGACGAAGAAGCCGGCGTTGATCGCCGCGGTCGCGCCGGTCAGGGTCGCGAGCGTGCTGGTCGTTTCGCGCTGCTCAATATCCGAGCCGTACGTCGCATCGAGCGTGCCGCGGAACTTCTTCGGATCGACCGTCAGGACCTGCACGTGCCACGGACCGGTCGAGCCGGCGATGTCGTCGGGCTCACCGTCCCAGCCCGTGTAGAGGCTCGATCCGCTGAGCCCGGCCGCAATCACCTTGGTACGCAGGGCGTCGGCGTCCGCCTTGTTCGCGAACAGCCCGAGGCGAACGCGGTACCCGAGACTGCCCCCGCCCGCATCGGCGAGTCGAGGCGTCGGCACATCCTCGACACGGGGCTCGAGGCCCGCGGCGCGGAGTTTGTCGGCAGCCTTGTTCGCGCCGGCCTGGTCGGAGATCGCAGCCGCGGGCGCATCGGGATCGGGCGAGGATGAAGGGATCGCGATCTCAACGGTCCAGCCGGCGTTGGTGTCGGTCTGGCCGCGGACGATCGTCGTCAGCGTGACACCCGGCTGGAGCGCGCGGGTGTCGCGGGTCTCGGTGAGATTGTCCGGGCCGAGCGGCAGATGCTGCGTCGGCGGGGTGGCGACAGCAGTCGTGCCACCGAGGGTCAGGGAAAGGCAGAGGGCGGACAGGCCCAGACGTCGCAGGGTCATAGGACGTTCCTACGTTCCACCCTCGCCTGCTGCAACCTGAGCGGAGCGTCGCGTTCTTGAACAACAAACGTCACTCCGGCGCTGCAAAGCTAACCTCGGTGAGATGCGGATCGATCGGTTGGATCACCTTGTCCTGACGGTTGCGGACGTGGACGCGACCGTCGACTTCTACCAGCGGGTGCTCGGGATGGAGCCGGTCACCTTCAAGGGCGGTCGGCGAGCACTGACCTTCGGCACCAGCAAGATCAACCTCCACCAGGCCGGCCACGAGTTCGAGCCCAAGGCCGCACGCCCCGGACCTGGGACCGCCGACCTGTGCTTCATCGTCGACGACCCGATCGAGCAGGTGCAGGCCGAGCTCGTCCAGCACGGCGCCCAGATCGAAGAAGGTCCGGTCGAGCGCACTGGCGCGACCGGACCAATCCTCAGCGTGTACCTACGCGACCCCGACCAAAACCTGATCGAGCTCAGCAACTATCTCTAGACCGGGGCGTCGCCGTGGTCGGGGATCTCGAGCTGTACGCCGCCTTGCAGGGCGGACTGGTGGGCGAAGATGCCGGGCAGGGTGTAGCGGGCCGAGACCCAGGCGTTGATCGGCGGGAGGGTCTTGTCGGCCACCGCGCGGACGAAGTCGTCGGCGAGGAAGTGGTGGGAGCCCTCGTGGCCGTTGTGCATGCCGTCGAACTCCTTCGGCAGCCGGCTGCGGTCGTGCACCGGGGACAGGCCGGAGCGGAACGCGTCGCGCAGCGCCGGGTCGACGTTCGCCAGGTCGGCGTCGTCGAGTGAGCTGCTCGGCTTGGTCTCCATCAGGTGGGAGACGTCCTCGACGCCTTCCTTGTTCTGCCACAGGGTCGTGGTGGCGAGCTGCTCGAAGCTGCCCTCGGTGCCGAACACGCGCAGCCGCGACTCGCGGATGTGCGACGGGTACCCGACGCGGCGCATCTCGTTGGTCCGCATGATGCCGCCGTCGGCGAGCTTGAACAGCGCGGTCGCGTTCGAGAAGTCGTTGTTGAACTGGCTGACGTCCTTGTCGAAGACGCCGTCGCCGCGGTCGTCCTTCACCCCGATCGCCGACACGTGCGTGGCGTGCTGACCGGTCACCGAGAGAACGTTGCCGACGGCATGCGTCGGGTAGAGCAGCGGCGGGAACGACGCGGTCTTCTTCCAGTCGTCGCCACCGGAGTACTGGTACGCCGCGTAGAACCCGAGATCCATGTCGTGGACGTAGTCGCCCTCGGAGTAGAACACCCGACCGAAGGCGCCCTCGGCGAGCTTCTGCCGGCAGTACACCGACGACGGGTAGTAGAAGCTGGTCTCGCCCATCATGTAGGTCAGGCCGGTCTCCTTGACCAGCTCGATGATGCGCGCGATCTGGTCCGCCTCGATCGCCATCGGGACCGTCGAGTACACGTGCTTGCCGGCCTCGAGCGCCTTGATCGCCATCTCACCGTGCAGCCAGCGCTGGGTGAAGATCGCGACCGCGTCCAGGTCGGACTCGAGCATCTCCTCGAACGACGCGTGCGTGACCGCGATGCCCTGCTTGGCGGCCATCTCCGCGGTCCGCTCCGGGATCACGTCGGTCAGCCGCACCTCGGACACGTCCGGGTGCGCGGACCACAGCCGCAGGAACGAAGGAGCAAACTGTCCGGCGCCAACCACGCCGATGCTGATTCCCATGCCGACAAGGCAATCACACATTTATGTTCCACGGAAGAACAAATTCGCACGTTGATTTATGTGATCTACGGAACACGGCGGACGTGCGGCACTCACCAAGGGCGGTCGGCGAGGGCGGGGCATGCGACGTATGAGACCTGGGCGACAGCGAGCGAGCGGTTGGTGAGTGGTGGCGGTCCGCGGCACTCGTCTGACCGGAGATCCGGGTCAGCCGGCGGCGAGCAGGTGCGGATTGTCGGTGGTGATGCCGTCGACGCCTAGGGCCACGGCTTGGGCCAGGGTGTCGCGGTCGGGGACGGGCCAGGCGGTGACGGAGAGGCCGGCGGTGTGGAGTTCGGTGACGCCGGACGGGGTGAGGCCGGTGATGCCGCACAGGGACCAGGTGGCGCCGGCCTCGCGGGTGCGGGCGATGACTTCGGGGATCTCCGGCGTACGGCCGAAGATGTGGCCCGTGGTCACGTCCGGGAAGAGTTCGCGGATCGCCAGCAGGATCTCCGGATGGAACGACGTGACGAGCGTCCGGGCCGCGAGCGCCGGCGAGGACTTCAGCGACTGAGCGAGCAGCGGTACGGCGCCCTCGGCCTTGATCTCCGCCTGGATCCGGACGTCGACGGCAGCGACCGTCTCCGACCAGGTCGGGATCTGCTCGCCGAGGCCGGCGTCCAGCGCCCGGAGCTCCGCGAGCGTCAACGACGCGACCTCGCCCGACCCGGAGGTGGTCCGGTCGACGGCGGCGTCGTGCATGATCACGAGCTCCCCGTCGGCACTCACCCGCAGGTCGAGCTCGATCTCGTCGCAGCCGTCCGCGACCGCCCGCCGGAACGACCGCAGCGTGTTCTCCGGCTCGGTCCCCAGCGCACCGCGATGTCCGGTGATGATCACAGCACCTTCTCCTCGTATTGCCGCTTGACCTCGGTACCGATCGCCTCGAGCCGCTTGGCGACCGACCCGAACACCTTCTGCGGCTTGGCGTTGTCCGCGTAGATCTGCTGCAGCCCGGTGTAGATCTGCACGTTCGCGTTCCGCCCGTACAGCCGGATCGCGTCCTGCTGCCGCGCATTCTGCAACTGCGCGATCGCCACCCCGTAGTTCGGCTGCTCGGCGATGAGCTTCTTCAGGTCGGCGTCCTCGCGGGCCTTGTTCACCACCGGAAGGTAGCCGGTCTGCGTTGTCCACCACGCCGAGTTCTCCGGATGCGCGAGGAACTGCAGGAACGTCGCCGCGGCCTGCTTGCGCTCGTCCGAGATGTTCCGCAGCATCCCGATCCCGCCACCGCCGGTCGCGAGCCCCGACGCCACCTCGGAAGGGATGAACCCCGCCCCGACCTTGAACTTCGCCTTGCTGCTGATCGTCTTCATGCCACCGGTCGATTCCTGGATCACCGCGACCAGCCCGTTGGCGAAGTCCGTACTCGGGCTGCTCGCCATGTACGCCGCCCCGAGGTCGTGCACCATCGACCGCTGCCACTCACCGGCCGCGACCGCACCGGCCTCGTCGATCGTGACATCGAGGCCCTTCGAGTACGCGCCGCCGAACTGCCACACGTTCCCCTGGAACTGCCAGTCCCCGTCGATCTTCGCGAACGCGATCGTCCGCAGCGACCGCCCGCCGGACTGCACCTTCGCCAGCGACGGCACCCACGACCGCAGCTCGCTCCACGTCCGCGGCGCACGATCCGGCAGTCCGGCCTTCTCGAACGCGTCGCGGTTGTAGTACATGATCGGCGTACTGCGGGCGAACGGCACGGCCCAGCTCTGCCCCTTCACGACGTACTCGCCGAACAGCTTCTCCTGGTAGACACCGGGCCCGAAACCGTCGTTGAAGTAGCCGTTCAGCGGCTCGAGCGCATCGTTCAGGAAGAACCGCTCCCAGGTGACGTCGGACAGTACGGCGAGATCCGGCGCCTGCTTCGCGACCAGCGCGGCCGCGACCTTCTGCGCCACGTCGTCGTAGCTGCCCTGGAACTGCACCTCGACGTACACGCCGTCCTGCGAGTCGTTGAACTTGGCAACGAGCTTGTCGACCGCCTTGCCGTTGACACCGCCGTACGGCGACCAGAACACAACTCGCGTGCGGTTCGCGTACTGCTTGGGCACCGCGCCGGCCGGCTGCGAGTAGACCGCGTCCACCGACCGGTACCCGCAACCCGCCAGCGTCGCGCCGGCCGCGAGCCCGAGGAACATCCTGCGCTTGAGCATCCTCATCCCTTCAGAGCTCCCTGGGTGATACCGCCGACGATGTAGCGCTGGGCAATCAGGAAGATCACCAGCATCGGCGCGAGCACCAGCAGCGTGCCGGCCATGATCGTGCCCCAGGCCGCGAGACCCTCCTCGTCCTTGAGGATCAGCAGCCCGACCGGCAGTGTGCGCATCGAGGCGGTGTTGGTGACGATCAGCGGCCAGACGAAGTTGTTCCACTCCTCGACCGCGGTGATGACCACGACCGTGATCAGCATCGGCTGCGACATCGGCAGGACGACGCGCCACAACGTGCGCAGGTGTCCGGCACCGTCCACGGCGGCCGCATCGGTCACCTCGGTGGGCAGCGTGAGGAAGTGCTGGCGCATCAGGAACGTCGCGAACGCGGACCCGATGCCGGGGATGATCAGCCCGGCGTAGGTATTGATCCAGCCGAGCGACGCGACCGTCAGGTAGTTCGGCAGCAGCGTCACGTGGCCGGGCACCATCATCGCGCCGAGCACCGCGAAGAAGAGGATCTTCTTGAACGGGAAGCGCAGGTAGGCGAAGGCGTAGGCCGTCAGCACCGCGTTGATCACCTTCAACGCCGTACCGACCACTGTGATGATCGTGGAGTTCAGGAAGAACCGGTCGAACGGCGCGGCCTTCCAGGCCAGGCTGAAGTTCTCCCAGGTCAGATGCGGCCACCAGGCCGGTGGCCACTGGTAGATCTCACTCGGCTGCTTGAACGCCGTGGACAGCAACCAGTACAGCGGTCCGAGGAACACGGCCGCCACACCGATCAGTACGACGTACTGGATCGCGCGGACCTTCATCGGTAATGCACCCGCCTCTCCATCACCTTGGCCTGCACCGTGGTGACGACCAGCAGGATGACGAACATGATGATCGACAGCGTCGCCGCGCGGCCCGCGTTGAACGCCTGGAAACCTTCGTTGTAGATCGACCAGCTCAGCGTGGTGGTGGCATCACCAGGGCCGCCACCGGTCATCACCGCGATCACGTCGAAGGCCTGGAACGTGCCGATCACCGTGGTGATCAGCAGGAAGAAGGTGATCGGGGCAAGCAACGGCAGCTTGATCGCCCGGAACCGGGTCCAGGTCGAAGCGCCGTCGATCGCGGCCGCCTCGTCGAGATCCTTCGGCAGGCCTTGCAGACCGGCCAGGTAGATCAGCGCAGCGAAGCCGATGTTCTTCCACAGGTAGACGATGACGAGCCCGGGCAGCGCCCAGTCGGAGTTGTTCATCCAGTCCGGCGGCTCCGCGCCGAACGGCTCGATCAACGCACGCATCAGGCCGTACCCCGGGTCGAAGATGAACGCCCAGATCGTGGCCACCGCAGCGCCGGACAGGATGTGCGGCGCGAACGCGATCGTCCGGACCGCGCCCCGGCCCTTCAGCGGCAGGTTGAACAGGAACGCCAGCGCCAGCCCGATGACCAGGCTGCCGACCACGATCAGACCGGTGAACACGACCGTGATCCACAGCGTCTTGTGGAACGCCGGGTCGGTCAGCGTGCGGCCGTAGTTCGCGAGCCCGATGAACTTCGGCCGGGCGGCGATCATGTTCCAGTCGGTCAGGCTGAGGAACGCGTTGTAGATGATCGGCCAGTACGCGAAGACCGCGATCACCAGCAGGTTCGGCGCGACCAGCAGGGCGAACAGCCCGTACTCGCGGCGGCGCCGGCGTTTCAGCTGATCGTTGCCATCAGCAATTGTTCGTGCGTCCGGATGCGTCCGGGCCGGCAGGTCTACTACCGTCACACCGACCTCCTAGGGGTTGTGACCAGGTCGAGCAGGGGCGCGGCCAGGGAGGGAGCGGCCGCCAGGATGCCTTGTGGGAAAGCCGTTCCGGGTCCGCGGACCACGGTGGCTCCGGCTTCGCGGGCGATCAGTGCACCGGCCGCGACATCCCAGGGCTGGATGAGGTGCTCGTAGTACGCGTCCGCCGTACCGTCCGCGACCGAGCACAGGTCGAGGGCGGCCGATCCACCACGCCGGATGTCGCGTACGGCGGGCAGCAGGTGCTGCAACAGCGCCGCCTGTTCGGCGCGCCGCTCGGGCAGATACGAGAATCCCGTGCCCACCAACGCCGTCTCCAGCCCGACCTCCCGCAGCGGCCCGAGCCGACCCTCGCCATACCAAACCGTTTGGTATGGCGAGTCCGTGCCTCCATACCAAACCGTTTGGCATGCCGAGTCGACCGCGCCATTCCATACGGTTTGGTATGGCGGCGGCGCGATGGTGCGATGGGCGCCGCCGTGGCGGGTGGCGGACCAGGTGGTGCCGGTGCGGGGCTGGTGGACCGCGCCCGCGACGGCGCCGTCGGAGTCCTCGACGGCGATGGAGACGCACCAGTCGGCGCGCCCGTACAGGTAGTTGACCGTGCCGTCGAGCGGATCGATCACCCAGGTCAGACCAGTGGTGGACGGGCGGGAAGCGCCTTCCTCGCCCAGCAGTCCGTCGCCGGGGCGGGCGGCGGTGAGGCCGTCGGTGATGAGCTTCTCGGAGGCGCGGTCGGCCGCGCTGACCGGGTCGCTGACCGAGGTTTTGGTTTCGACATCGACGGCGTCGATCGAGAGACTCTGCTGACGGGCCAGGAGCTCCTCGCCCGCCGCGATCGCCAGCCGGACGGCCAGTTCGCGCAGGTCAGCGGGTGTCGTTGAGGCGGGCATGCCGGTGAAATTATCACCGCTTGATGGTTACGTATAGAGAATCACTGTGATTTTCTCACGAAAATCACATCAAGAAGCAGAATCGTTGCGATCCCCCCGACCAGCAACCCGAGCCGGTGCAGCCCGGCGTCGGTCGCCGGCCCCGCGAACACCAGTGCGATCGCGGCCGCCGCGAGGTTCGCCCCGACGTACTGCGAGGTCCGGAACAGGCCCGCCGCGGCGCCCGCGACCTCCGGCGGGGCGGCCCGGTAGACCGCGAGCTGGTTGCCCAGTCCGTTGAAGCCGTTCGGTACGCCGAGGATCGCGCTGATCACGACGAGCACGGCGATCGACGTACCGGCGTGTACTCCGAACGCGAGCGCCGCGCCGCCGACCAGCAGCCCGGCCGAACCGATCATCAGCAGCAGCCGGTCTCCGTGCTTGCGGGCGAGGCGGGTCGCGATCGCGACCGTAATTGCGCCGAGCGTGGCGATCGGGAGGACGACCAGGCCGACCCGTGTCGGGTCGAGGCCGCGGGCCTGCTCAAGCCAGCCCGGGAGGCCGTAGAAGATCGCGTAGAAGGCGACATACGTGAGCATCGTGCGGAGGTAGCCGATGGACAGCGGCGCGCTGCGGGCCAGCAGGCGTACGTCGACGAACGGGGTCGTGGAGCGCCGCTCCCACAGGATGAAGAGCGCGGCGAGCGGGACCGCTGCGGCGAGCAACCACCAGTTCGGATTGGTGGTGAGCGAGAGCAGGACCAGCATCAGCGCGGTCATCGCGAGTGTGAACAGAAGCAGGCCGGCGAGGTCGATCTCCCGCCAGAGCTTGCGGCCGTCATCCGCAGGCCGAGGTGGATCCTTGGGCACCAGGCGGAGTACGGCGATGCCCGCGACCGCGGCGACCGGGAGGTTGACGAGGAAGATCGCCTGCCAGTCGAACGAGCCGACCAGGAAGCCACCGACGCTCGGGCCCAACGCGGCTGAGGTTTGCGCGAAGACGGAGAGCAGCCCCAGCGCGCCGACAGCCGAGGCCTTCCGCCGATCGGCGATCCGCCGGATCATCGCAACACCCGAGGGGAACTGCGCGCCGGTCCCGATTCCGAGCAGGACCCGGGCGACGATCAACCACCCGAGGCTCGGCGAAAGTGGAGCCAGCGCCGACACGACGGCCACGAGCGCAAGTCCGGCGAGGAACACGCGACGGGCACCGACGAGATCAGCCAGCCGCCCGGCCGTCGGCGCCGAGACCGCCGTTGCGAGATACAGCCCCGAGACCAGCCACTGCGTCTCGGTCCCCGCGTGGAAGTCCGCGCCGATCGCCACCAACGCGACCGCGATCATCGAGGAGTTCAACGGCTGCAACAACGTGCCAAGCCCCACCGAAGCGGCGTACCGCGCCGGCAGGCCGCCCGGCTCGTCGGTCCGAACCGCCTCGCGTTCCTCGACCGCCTTGGTCACTCGACAACCTCCGACAGCTGGTCCATCAGGTGGGCGGCGAGGTGGAGGAGTTGTTGTTCGGTGGGGGTGAGGGTGGCTTCCATGGCTTTGGCGAGGAAGGTGTCGCGGCGGCGGCGGTCTTCGCGGACGAGGGTGGCGCCGGCTGGGGTGATCTCGAGGAGGATCTGGCGACGGTCGGCAGGATTATCAGCACGGCTGATGAAACCGCTCGAGACCAGGTCGGTCGTCGCGCGCATCATCGTCTGCGGGGTGACGCGCTCGGCGGCGGCCAGGTCCGCGTTCGTCATCGCACCTTCGCGTTCCAGCCAGCCCAGCACGTTGAACTGGGAGTAGCTGAGCTCGCCCTCGGGACGCTCCTGCCGCAGCCGGCGGACCAGCCGGAACAGGCTGGTCCGGATCTCGTGGGCAGCAACATCCGATGTACTCATACCATCAGCATAGCTGATGGTTTCAATCGTCGTCGTCCTCCCGCAGTCGCACCCCGGTGACCCCGTCGAGGTCGTCCAGCGCGAGCACCAGGTGCTGCAACGGCGGCCGCCCGGTGAACCGCATCGACGCCCGTACCTGCGGCCGCGCCCCGTCCCGGTGCACCTCGGTCCCGAGCACCGAGGCCTCGAACCCCATCGACGTAGCGGTCGACAGGATCGTCCGCAGTACGCCGTTGCCGTCGTCGTACCGCACCGTGACGATGCGCCGCCGGTCCGGCGAGGGCAGGAACCGGCCGAGCCGGGCGAACGGGCCGACCGCGACCAGGTGCAGCAGCGTCGCGGCGACCGCGAGCACCGGCATCCCGGCGCCGCAGGCCATCCCGATCGCGGCCGTCATCCAGATCGTGGCCGCGGTTGTGAGCCCGCGGACCACGTCGCGGCGCATGAAGATCACCCCGGCGCCGAGGAAGCCGACGCCGGAGACGATCTGGGCCGCGATCCGGGACGGGTCCAGGTTGACGTCGGTCCCGAGGACGGCGCTGAAGCCGAAGCCTGAGACCAAGGTGAACAGCGCGGCGCCGGTGCCGACCAGCGTGTGTGTCCGCATTCCGGCGCTCTTCTGCCGCATCTGCCGCTCGATGCCGATGATCATCGACAGCACGAACGCGATCAGCAACAGCAGCAACTCGGTCCAGGTACTAGATGTTGCCAGTTTCATGGTTTGTACCCTGTGCCCCGCCTAGGCGGAGACCAGTCCCACGGGATCCTTTCCGGACAGGAAGGCTGCCACCGCCTCGGCCGCGATCGAGCCCGCACGATGGGCGGTTTGCCGAGTTGCGCCTGCGAGGTGGGGTGTCATCACGATATTCGGCGCGGTCAGCAACCGCGACCCGGCGGGCAACGGCTCGGCCGGGAACACGTCGAACGCCGCTGCCCCCAGCTGCCCCGACTCCAGCGCGTCCACCGTTGCGTCGTAGTCGAGCAGACCACCGCGCGCTGTGTTCACGAGTACGGCGCCCCGCGGCATCGACGCCAGCTGTTCCGCACCGATCATGCCGCGGGTCTGATCGGTCAACCGGGCATGCAGACTCACCACGTCGGACCGCCTGAGCAGCTCGTCGAGTTCCACCAACTCGATGCCGTCCGGCGCCTGCTCGACGTACGGATCGGCGACCAGGACATGGGCGCCGAAGGCAAGCATCACCCGCGCAACCCGTTGCCCGATCGCGCCGTACCCGACCAGCCCGACCGTGGATCCGTCGAGCTCGACACCGCATTCGTCGTACGCGTAGAGATCGGAGCGCCACTCGCCCTGCTCCAGCGTCCGTTGCAGCCGCGGAAGGTTGCGCAGGGCACCCATCATCAACGCGACCGCGTGCTCCGCGGCCGCCACCGCGTTGCGCCCGGGAGTGGACGCCACCGCGACCCCGCGCTTCGCCGCAGCGGCGACGTTCACGTTCACGGGGCCGCCGCGGCAGACGACCAAGTACCGCAGGTCGGGTGCGGCCTCCAGCACGCGCTCCGTGAACGGCCCCATCTGCGTGACCGCGAGCTCGACCCCCGCCAGCGCCTCGATCAGCTCGTCCTCCACGTCGCTGGCCTCGTCCACCTCGGCGACCCGCCCGTACGGCGTCAGCGGCCAGGGCAACGTGACCTCACGAAACTCGAACGCGACGTCCGGGATCGCGCCGAGCGCCGCCGCGAGCAGGTCGTTGCGGACGAAGTGATCGCCGGCGAGCAGCGTCTTGACGGTTCTCATCGATCTCCTGTGAATGTGGGTGCTGGGTCGGACCAGCGTGGGCGGGCCGCCTCGATGCGGCGCAGGTAGTGGGCGTATCCCTCGGCGTAGAACTCAGCTCGGGCCGGATCCGGGTCGACCTGGCGGGTCTCGGCGATCCACTCCGCTCCGGCGCTGTCCGGGTCGACGGCGCGTCGGGCACACATGACCGCACCGCGCGCGGCGACCTGTTCGGCCTCGGCGGTGTGCAGCGGCGCGTTCAGTACGTCGGCGAGGATCTGGGTCCACTCGCTGCTCCGCGCACCACCGCCGCAGACCGTCACGCGCCCGGTCCAGCCGGCTGCGTCGAGGCAGTGGCGAGCGGCGTACGCGATCCCTTCGCAGGTGGCGCGGACGAGGTCGGCCGTCGTCGTGGCCAGTGAGATGCCGTCGATCGTGCCGCGGGCGCGGGTGTCGACGAACGGCGCGCGTTCGCCGGCCTCGGACAGGTACGGCAGGACCGTGACGCCGGATGCGCCCGGTCGGCTGTCGGCGAGCAGCGACGGGAGGTCATCGGTGCCGACGCCGACAAGTGCGAGCACGCGATCGAGAGCGGCCGTACCGACCATGGCAGGCATGGCACGCAGCCAGACGCCGGGCGTCCAGGTGCCGAGGAACAGACCGGCCGGCTCGCCGTCGACCGGCAGTTCACGAGTGACTACTTGGCACGCCAACGTTGTACCGACGGTCAGGAGCGCATCACCGGGCTCGGTCACGCCAGCACCGGCGGCAGCAGCCGGGAGGTCGTACGGTCCGGCAGACACCCTTGTCCCGGCGGCCATCCCGGTCGAGTCGTCACGTAGCTCGCCAACCGGCCCGCCGGCAGCAACCGGCGCCAGCAATCGACGTACCTCCGACAGCCCTGTCGCCGCCAGCGCATCCTCGTCGTACTCCCCGGTCCTGGGATCGAGGAACGGTGCGGACGCGTCCGACACATCCGTCGCGCGCACTCCGGTCAGCGCCTGCATCACGACGTCCTTGCAGTACGCCGCCGTACCGGCCCGATCGATCACCTCAGGCTCCTCCGCGCGTACGGCGGCCAGCAGCGGCCCCGACGCACCGGGGAACATCCGGTTGCCGGATCGCCGGAACACCCGCTCGGCGACACCGTCCGTCGTCCACTGTTCGAGGATCGGGCTCGACCGCGCGTCCAGCCACGAGATCGCCGGGCGGACCGGCGTACCCGCGTCGTCGACCAGCCAGAGGCCGTCGCCCTGTGCGGTGATCGCCAGCACGCCGGGCCGATTCCCGACCGTACCGGCCAACTCGCGGACAACCTCGTTGACCGAGGCAACTATCTCCTCGGTCTCGTGCTCGAAGCGCCCGGTACTGCGATGCACCAGGCGTGTCGGCCGGGAGGCCTCGGCCAACGGGCGGCCGCCGGCGTCGAAGGCGACCGCCTTGGTCACGGTGGTGCCGACGTCTACTCCGACGTCCATGAGCCCCCTCCTCAACGCTGCAGCTGAGCTGCAGCGTTCATAGTTTGGCTACCTCCACGGTGGCGCCGTGGTCGCGCAGCGGTTTGATCAGGTCCTGCGGGGTCTTCTCGTCGACGATGACGACGTCGAAATCGGTGAGCGGCGCGAGCCGGTGCAGGGCGGTGCGCTGCAGCTTGGCGTGGTCGACCAGCAGCACCTTGGTCCTTGCCGAGCGCAACATCGCCCGCTTCACCAGGACGATCTCCTCCTCCTGGTGGAACGCGTGCGTCGACGACACCGCCGACACCGAGCAGAACAGCAGGTCGGTGTGCAGCGCCTCGACGGCCTCGGCACACGGCATCCCGCCGAACGAGTCGTGGGTCGCGGAGTAGATCCCGCCGAGGGCGAGCAGCGTGATGTCGCGGAGCTGGGACAGCCGGGTGATCGCGGGCAGGAAGTTCGTTGCCACGGTCAACGGTGTGATGTCCTCGATCAGGTCGATCAGGGCCAGCGCGCTGGTCGAGTCGTCGAGCATCACCGACATCCCGGGCTCGATCATCGCCCGCGCGTGCCGGGCGATCGCGGCCTTCTCCGCATGCGCGGTGTTCAGCCGGTACGCGACGTTGCTCTCGAACACGCTGGTCGGCTGCGCGCTGACGCCGCCGCGGTACTTGCGGACCACGCCCTGCCGCTCGAGCTCGTCCAGGTCGCGGTGCACCGTCATCACGCTCACCCCGAACGCCTCGACCAGGTCGTTGGCCGAGACCGAGCCGTGCTTCACGACGTACGCCGCGATCTCGGCCTGCCGGCGCGCGGGCCGGCTCAGTTCGGTGGTGTCACCATCGACTTCCGATGTCATTGCCAGGTCTCCAAACGTAGTGCTGGAACGTTGTACGCCTCGAGACCCACTGTGCCGTCCTGCCACCGGAAACGCACCAGCGCCGCGGGACCGAGTGCAGGTAGCAGTCTGCGGTAGTCGTTCAATCGCAGTCCGAGCACCCTGCACACGAGCAGCCGGATGAGTGTGTTGTGTGCGACGACGAGGACCCGCTGGCCCTCGTGCCGCTCGGCGATCTCCGCGACGACCTCGTGCACCCGGTCGGCCGCGTCGGCGGGATGCTCACCACCCGGGAAGTGGTCGAGCACCGGGTCCAGCGCGAACGCCTTCGCCACCGCCGGGGGCAGTTCGCTGAGCATCTTCCCCTCGGCCGAACCGAAGTCGACCTCCCGCAGCCGCGCGTCCAGGGTCGGCTCCAAGCCCAGGGTCTGGGCGACCGGTCCGATCGTCTGCCGCGCTCGCAGCATCGGCGAACACCACAATGCGTCCGGCGCGTAGTCCAGCGCCCAGTCCTTGAGTTGCTGCGCCTGTTGTACGCCGACCTCGTCGATCGGGAGGTCCGTCGAACCGGTGTACCGGTTGCCGTGATGCCATTCGGTCCGGCCGTGGCGGGCCAGGACGATCGTCGTTCTCATCCGCGGTACCCCCGGCGATCGAGCTCTGCGACAAATGCGCCGTACAAATCGTCGAGCCGTTGGCCGGCTGGTTCGAGCACGCGATCCACGCGGACCATGCGGCGCGCGGTGCCGGTGAGGTCGGTCCCGCCGGACGCAGCCAGGATTGCCATGCCGTACGCCGGATCTGGTACAGCCGGAAGCTCCACCGGTACGCCGAGTACGTCGGCGCGGAGCTGGTTCCAGTAGTCGCTCCGCGTGGCTCCCCCGGTGAGCGAGACCGAACGGACCGGGTCGGCGCCGAGCGTCTCGAGGTGCTCGAACGCGAGCCGCTCGATGAACGCAACGCCGTGCAGTACGGCGACGTACGTGTGCACGTCGTCGGGAGTGCTGCCGAGGGTGAAGCGCTCGGCTTGCGGCGCGACGAAGGGGAACCGCTCGCCGGTCTTGGTCAGCGGGTACGTCACGGCGTTGATCGGAGCTGCGGAGCGGGCGGCGTTGCCGAGGGCGTCGAGGTCGGCTCCTGGGAGGAGCTCGCTGAGTACGCCGGCGCCGCTGCTCGACGCGCCACCGGGGAGCCACCCGCCGTCGGGATGACGATGGCTGTAGACGGCTCCGGTGGGGTCGGTCAGGAGGTCCTTGCTGACGCCCTTGAGGACAAGCGTCGTACCCAGGACGGAGTTCCAGGCGCCCGGGCTGAGCGCGCCGGCGGCGATCTGGGCGGCGCAGCCGTCCGTCATGCCGGCGTGGACAGGTACGCCGGCCGGGGTGCGGCCGAGCTCCGTCCCGGGGCGGACGACCTCGGGGAACGCCGACAGCGGCAGACCGAGCTTGTCGAAAGCAGCGGTCGGCCAGGCCTCGGCGACCAGGTCGTACCCGGTCTTGAGCGCATGGCTGGTATCGGTGGCGACCGGATGGCCGACGAGGTGGGCTGCGACGAAGTCGGCGCTGTGGACGACCCGGCGATCGGCGAGCTCGTGACCGTCCGCGACCAGGTCGAGGATCTTCGGGAGGGCCCAGGTCGGCTGCATGCTCGTGGACCAGCGGTCCGGGTCGGCGTCCACGATGTGGTCGCGACGGGCGGCCGCGCGGGCGTCGTCGTACATCAGAGCCGGGGTGACCGAGCGGCCAGCGCGGTCGGTCAGGAGGAAGGTGCCGGAGGTCGAGCAGATCGCGATGCCGTCGAGCCCGGCCGCTCCGACCTCAGCCAGGACCGCGTCGACGGCATCGAGCCACGCCTGAGGGTCCTGCTCGTGGCGGACGCCGTCACGGTGGCTGGTGAGCGGACGGGTTGCCCGGGCCAGCACCTGGCCCTTGGCATCGGCCAGCACGGCACGCACACTTTGCGTGCCGAGGTCGAGACCGATCCAGCCCACGAAGCCCTCCCAGGTGAGTGTTATCTAGGTTGATAACATAACACCAGAAGGCGATAAGAACGCGCCAGCCCCCTGACCGAACGCGGACACAGCACGGCTCCCGCAGCCGGTCGGCATGCGGGAGCCGGGATGGACGATCAGGAGTGCATCAGCACCAGGGCCGGGTCGACCGTCGCCAGCTCGAGGCGGCCGGCGTCGACCGCGCCGTACGCACCGATCGGGCCGCTGCTGCGGCGGCCGTTGCGGTTGGTCCAGAAACCCCAACCGGCCGGAGCGTCGGGCCAGGCCGGGTCGGGCTCCCAGCCCACCGGCGGGCGCCAGGTGTCACTCGGTGGTTCAGGCCAGTCGGGTGGAGCGTTGAACTTGTGCACGAGCGGTCCCTCCGGATTCCCCAGCGATCCGCTGATTCGCGAACTGCCTGACAGATCAACGAGCTGGCACGCCGAATGTCACGGATAAATCTTCGTAAAGTTTCATCCGGCACACGGCCACCTATCTCACCACCAGAACCCCACCCCGGCAACCGCTCTCTCACTGGCCGGACTGCACGTGCATCCTCACCGGCATTAGTTGCCCCCTCCACAGCCGACGCCCAGGTTGTCCACAGCAACCGTCCACATATCCACAACTAGACCCCTTTATCCACAGCCTTTTCTGTGGACACACAGCGTGTTGGTGGACTACTCGCACGCGACCCCGTCGTTGTCGCGGTCGAGATGTGCGGCGTACCCGGGGTCGCCCCGGTACAACGGTGCTTTGCCGGCTGCCCGGACGGCCGCGCAGTTGGCGTAGTACACGCTGGTCTCCGGTGGCTTTGTCTTCGTGGGTTCGGTGCTCCGGGTGCTCTGCACCAGCGGCACCGGCGCGGTGGTCTTCGTCGTCCGCCGCGTCGGCGGCGGCGCGACTGTGACAGTCAGCGCGGGCAGCGGCGGCAGCGTGACGGTTGCCGTCGGCCCGGGAACCGTCTGCTGCACGGTGACTGGTGCTCCGGCCGCTGTCACCGTCGTGGTCGGGCCGGGGACGGTGACTGTCGTCCCAGGTGTCGACGACACCGCCGCCGGGCTGTTGCTGCCACCGATCGCCGCCAGGATGACGATGAACGCGACCGCACCCGCGGCCCAGCCGGCGATCAGCTTGACCGGCGGCTCGGCGCCGTACCGTCCGTTCGGTCCGCGGGCGCGCAGCCCTCGCGCGTTCAGCCAGAACGCCCACCCGGGTGGCGCCGGCGGCCAGGACGGGTCCGGTTGCCAGCCGGGCGGCGGTTCCCAGTTCGGCTGCGGCGGCGCCGGCCAGCCTGGTGGTGAATTGAAAGTTGCCATGGTGAGTTCCCCCCTCGGGGGTTACATCCAGTCACCGTGACGTTGTGTTACATCTCGAAGAGACGGGCGTGCGCCTTGGTGTGGTCGGTGAGGGAGCGGGCGATCGAGTAGCCGAGGGAGCGGTAGGCCTCGAAGTCCCATTCGTCGTAGGACTGGTCGCCGGTGGTGCGGCGGGGGAAGTCGTCGTGCTCGACCGCGTACTGCTCCAGGTCCCACTCGAGGTGGCCGGCGAGGACGGCTTTGACGAAGAACACCTCGGTTGTGCAGGGCTTCTCCTCGCCGTCCTCCCGCGGGTGGGTGGCGACGCCGTAGGCCCAGGCGCGGTCGGCGCGGGGCTTGGTGCCGCGGATCATCGGGGACGGGTCGAGGTCGACCTCGATGCCGTGGTCCATCCGGGCGGTCGCGATCGCCTCGGCGAGGGCGGTGAAACGATCCTCGACGTCGTTGGACGCGTCGATCACGATCACCTGCGCGGGCTTGCGGCGGAGCGCCTCGACCAGGCCGAGGTTGTCGTAATGGCCGCCGTCGGTCACGTAGATCCGGCGTTCGTACATCGACGGCGACCCGACCGCCTCGTGCAGCAGCCGGTACGGTCCGGGCTTGTCGATCACGCTGCCGACGTACCGCCGTACCTTCGGGACGAAGCCGTGGCGGTCCGGGAACGCGGCCTCGGCGCGGTTGTTCCAGTACGGGTTCGGCAGCCAGACGCCCAACCGCGCGTTGAGTACGGCGAGCAGCAGCCGCACCGGCCTGGTCCGCGCGTTCGCCCGGCCGGTGAGCGGGCTGAACGCGGCCCCGCTGATCGCCATCGCGGCCGGCACCGTCACCTCACGCTTGAGTACGTCGGCCTCGCGCTCGTAGTCGTCGGTCACCCGACGGCCGCCGTCCGGCAGCGACCGATCCCCCACGATCCCGATCTGCTCGGGGTCGAACACGAACGGCACGCAGTCCCGCTCCGTCGGTACGAAGTCCGGATCGTCGACGTTCGCGACCCCGGCGATGACCAGCTGCGGCCCGCCGGCGACCGGCTTGGCCCAGTCCGAGTACCGCAGCCGCAGGTGGTAGTCGAGCGCGACCGCGGCGCCGTTCTCCTTCCGCGTCACCAGGAACGCGCGCGACAACCGCTCCCGGTAGAACGAGTGCAGCGAGGTCCGGTTCGCGTCGGTGAGCAGCTTGATCGCGAGCGCGATCGCGGCCAGCACCAACGCAACGTTCCAGTCCTCCTGGTACGACGGGTCGGTCGCGTACCCGCCCGTCCAGCGGAGCAGAACGATGATCGCGGCAACCACGATGATCGCGCTCCCCGCCCACGGCGCCAGCTTGGTCCGCGCGAACACCAGCAGCCGCTGGCGGAACCCGGTCGCGGCCTCGACCGTCAGCCCGTTCCACACCGACTTTCCGAGCCCGATCAGTACGACGACCAGCGCGCCGAACGAGGCGACACCCTGCTTCGTTGGATCGACCAACGCCAGGAGCAGTGACGGCAGATCACTCGATCCGTCCGGGATCTTTCCCAGCAGATAAAGGCCTCCCGGCACTCCGAGCAGGAGAACCGCGACGGGTACGCCGTACCGCAAGGTGAGGTTGCCGATCCAGTTGAGGATCATGCGGACGCTGTCGGGCATCCGCGCCCAGCGGTCCCAGACCTTCTCGATCAGGAACATCAGCGCGCTGACCGCGAGTAGGAAGACGGACAGACCGACGAAGTACCAGGAGTCGTCCGGCCGCCAGTCCACGTGCAGCCCTGACGTAATCACCTTCTGGTCCGCGAGGAACCAGCCGAGCACCCACGCGATCGCTCGCAGCATGATGCCGATCAGCAGCAGGTTCACGACCAGGCCGAAGAGCACCGACAGCGCCGCGCGGAACATCGCCCGGCCGCCCGACAGCAGATACCGCGTCTGCCGGCGCAGGCGGGCCAGCTCGGGCGATCCCGGCGAGAACGGATCCGCGCAGGTACGACGGAGTACGTGAAACGCGGCCGCCATGTAACCGCCGCCGCTCACGCCGATGACCGTCGACGCCTTGTCGTACAGCTCGCACTCGCGCAGCAGTTGCAGCGCGCCGAGACAGAACGAGGCGGAGCGGATCCCACCGCCGGAACAGGTGATGACGAGCCGGCCGGCGTCCTTGTTGTCGCGCTTGGCGCGCCGGAACGTCGCGGGCGAGGCGGGCTCCACGCCGTACCACTTCCGCTGGCCGAAGCGGCTCGTCGCGAGGAGGCAGACCGCGAGGATCACTGCGCCGACCAGGAAGGTTGCTCGCATCAACCAGGTCAGCCAGCCGGCCGAGAGATCCGCGCACGGGCCGGATCCGAAGTCGCTCCAGAGCCGGATGTCCTCGGCGACGTCGAGTGCGGCGGCGAGCAGGACGAGCCAGGAACCGACGGCCGCGATCTGCGTCCAGGACTGGCGATCGAGGAACTTGACGTATTTGTACGCCCGGTACGCCGCGTAGATGTACGCCATGATGAACGTCGCGTCGAGAAGGAGCGACAGCCGCGCCGGCGCCGCGCAACCGAGCGGCGCACCGGCCGCCTGGCCGACCGCCGAACGCATCGGGGCCTGCACGATCGCGAGGATGATCGCGAGCTGGAGTGTGCTGGTAAAGGTCCGGCGGCGGCCGACCTGCTCGATCGTCGCGTCGCCTCTGGTGCCGTCAGATTCACCGAGCATCGCCCTAGTCTGACGGTCCGGGGGATCAGGCGGCGACGGTCTCGCTGATCCGGGACGGAAGCGTGCCGGCGGCAACTGCCTGGTCGAGCGCGGCGAGCTGGGAGCAGCCGAGCGCGATCGCCTCGGCCTGGGTCCGGCAGCCGTCGGCGTACCAGTAGGGATCGTCCGGCTGACGATCGTCGGCGTCGTCGATGTCGGCGTACCAGCCGTCCGGCCGGTAGTGCACGACCCGCACCTTGAGCTTCATGTGCGGTGAGACGCCATACCTCACCCCCGGGTTCCTTTCGACCCAGATCGAAAGGGTGCTGGACAAGGAACTGCAGGTTCTACGGTCGGCGTCAGAACCCCCGTCAGCAACGAACGCTCACGAAAGGCAGACAGTTATGGGTAGCTGGGGACAGAACCGCAAGCAGCGTCGTCTGGAGCAGGCGGTCGACTCCGCGAACTCGCGCGTCGAGATGGCCAAGGAAGGCCAGCGGGACGCGCAACGCCTGCGCGGCATGCCTGGCTCGAAACAGGCGATCAAGACCGCGGCGAGCCAGATCCATTCCGCCCAGCGGGACGCGAAGCGGGCGCAGAAGAAGCTCGACAAGCACGAGCGCGGCTGATCGAGGGGTCCGGGCGGCGGACCCATTCGATCTTTGTTCGAAGGGTTTACAACGTTGGTAAAGAGCCAGTAGAACCTTGAGAGAGACTGGTCCGCCCCCCAGGTTTCGAGAGGTGTGTCATGAGGTCGTTCCGTGCCGCAGTGACCGCAACAGCCGCCGTACTGCTCACCGGCGTACTGGCGCCGCCCGCACCAGCAGTCGAGACGCAGGAGACCGCAGTGGCCTCGCAGACCTTCCGGAATCCGGTGAATCCGGCCGCGGATCCGTCGCTGATGTTCTACAACGGCAGGTACTACGTCGCGACGACCCGCGGCGATCGGATCGGGATCTGGTCGTCGTCCAGTCTCGCCACGCTGCTCGTGCAACCCGAGCAGGTGGTGTGGCGGGACTCGGACACCAGCCGCAACACGCAGATGTGGGCGCCGGCGTTCCGCCACGTCGGCGGCCGTTGGTACATCTACTACACGGCCTCGGACGGCGTCGACGCCAACCACCGGATGTACGTCCTCGAGTCCGCCGGCGACGACCCGCTCGGTCCGTACTCCTTCAAGGCGAAGATCGCGGACTTCGGCGAGTACGCGATCGACGGCGAGCCGATCACGGTCAACGGCCGGCAGTACTTCGTCTGGACCGGTCCCGGCCGCGGTCAGGGCGGACCGGCCCAGCTGTACATCGTCCGGATGAGCAACCCGTGGACGGCAACCGGCGATCGCGTCGCCATCGCGGCGGACGGCGGCTGCTCGGAGGTCCGCGAAGGACCGACCCCGCTGTACGGCGCGACCCGTACGTTCCTCACCTACTCGACGTGCGACACCGGCAAACCGGACTACCAGCTGTGGATGAAGAGCATCGCGAACGGCGCCGACCCGATGGTCGCGTCGAACTGGGTCCAGCACGCCGGCCCGATCTTCTCCCGTAACGACGAGACCGGCGTCTGGGGTCCGGGCCACCACTCGTTCTTCAAGTCGCCCGACGGCACCGAGGACTGGATCGCGTACCACGGCAAGAACACCAGTACGTATACGTATTCATTCCGTACGACCCGCGTCCAGAAGATCACCTGGAACGCCGACGGGACGCCGAACCTCGGTCGGCCGCTCGCCGCCGGCGCCACCCAGAACCTGCCGTCCGGCGACCCCGGTTCGTCGAACTACTGGATCAACGACACCGACAGCACGGTCGAGTACGCCGGGAACTGGAGCTCGGGATCCGGCTGTGGCAACCAGTGCTTCTGGGGCAACGACCACTGGAGCGGTGAGACCAACGCGACCGCCACGATCCACTTCACCGGCACCCGCGCCGCCCTGCTCAGCGTCGCCGACACCGGCAACGGGATCGCCGCGATCTCCGTCGACGGCGGCCCCGAGCAGCGCATCGACTACTACAGCTCGATCCGAGTCGGCGAGCAGCTGATGTACATCACCCCGACACTCGCCGCCGGTGCCCACACCTTGAAGGTGCGAGTCACCGGCGACAAGAACCCGGCATCGGCCAGCACGGTCATCAGCCTCGACCGCATCGAGGTGTACTAGACGATCAGGTACGGCGTACGGCGAGCCCGTCGACCTGGTAGATCTGGCCGGACGTCCGCGTGGTCAGCAGGACGGATCCGGTGAGGAAGGCCGCCGGCACCGGCAGCGGGATGATCGCCTGGTACTCGGTCGTGGCCTTGTACAGGTTCACGGCACCGACGTACTTGCCGTTGTAGTAGACGTTCAGTCCGCCGCAGGTCACGCACTTGGTCGCGATGAGGAACAGCCGCTTGGCCTGGACGCTGCGCGAGACCGAGATGCCCTTGGTGGTGGTAGCGGTCGCGGTGCCCAGGTAGTACGCGCGGTTGGACGCCCGGACCCATCCCTTGGCGGCGCCCATCAGCCGGTCGTCCGAGGGCCGGGAGAAGCACTTGTCGACGGTCCAGCCCGAGACGTTGCCGGCGATGTCGCGAGCCCGGACGGAGACGCAGTACTCGTAGCCCGCCGCAAGACCGATGGCCACCGAGGTTGCCGTCGTACCGGACTTGACCGTGGCGTAGGCGCCGAAGTTCCCGGCGGTCGGCGCGATCCGCCACCTGACGTCGTACGACGCGACGCCGTTGTCATCCGCGCCGGCGTAGGTCACGTTCGCCGTCGCGGCCTTGGTGACGTCGAACGTCGGGCCGGTCACCTTGACGGTCGGGGTGGTGGTGTCGACCGTCAGCCAGCGAACGGCCTCGGTGCCGCGGCCGCCGTCCTCGACGCCCCAGATCCGCAGTACGTGCTGGCCGGCTGTGACGCCGGTCCTCTGGAAGGGCGTCGCCGGGCAGGGCGCGGTTTTCACGCCGTCGAATTCGCAACTGATGTAGGGATTGACCAGTCCGGTCGTGTCGAAGGGGAGCGACAGGTTCGACCCGACCACGGCCGGGGTCGGCTTGATCGTGAGCCGCGGACCCTGCCAGACGGCCGACTCGACCGTCTCTCCCGCCGGCGGCACGAACAGCTCCACGTTCGCGTACGGCCGTCCGTCGTTGACCGGGATCTGCTGGAGCGTGCTGCTCCCGGTATCGGTCCGGCGGGCGACGAGCAAGAGGTCGGACCTCGCCCAGCTGATCGAGTCCCCACCCGTGCCGTACGGATACGCCGGTACGGGAGTGCCGCCGGCGACCGGGATCACGTTGACCGAGGTGTTCTTGAAGTAGGCGATCCACAGACCGTTCGGGGACGCGACCGGGTGCTGGGCCAGCTCGGTGCCGGCGTACGTCGTCAGGACCGTGCCGTTCGCCCGGACGCGCCGCAGCTTGCCCGTCACCTGGTCCTTGACGATCAGGGTCTGGTTGTCGGGCAGCCACGACGGTGCGGACAGGTTGCAGCCGACTCGGGTCGGCGTACCGCCGGTAGCGCCGATGACCTCGATACAGGAGGAGCCGCTCTGCTCGCGTTCGAAGGCGATCTTGGTGCCGTCCGGTGACCAGGACTTCGTCGTGATCCCGCTCGAGCCGTCGAGGATCTTCACCGGCTGCGCGTGCGGGACGACCGCCGAGACCGTCCACAGGCTCGTCTGCCCCTGCGAGAAGACGACCTGCCGTCCGTCGGCCGAGGCCGCGATGGCCTTGTCGACCTGCTGCGTCGGACCGGAGGTGGCGAGCGGAATCACCTGGGTCGCGCCCTGGACGGCGATCTGGCCGAGGAACGTCCGGCTGACGCCGTCGGTCGTCACGGTGTTCGCGACGGTGATGGCATCGGTCGGCGCGGCGACCGGCGCGTTCGGCACGGTGTCGGCCGGGCCGGGCGTGCTGGCCGGTCCTTCACCGTCGGCGTTGACCGCGGCCACGGAGTACAGCGCACCCTGGATCCGCTCGGTGTCCTGCCAGTTCAGTTTGGTCGGCGGCATCGGATAGGTGGTCTCGGTCCCGTTCACACTGCGGTGGACGACGAAGCCGGTGAGGCCACTCCCCTGGTCGGCCGGCAGGCTCCAGGCCAGGTCGATACCGGTGAACGTGCCCTTCACCCGCACACCGGCCGGTACCGAGGGAACGGCCGCAGACTGCTCGACCGATGCCATGGCCGGCGCGGCCACGGTCAGCATCAGAGCCGACACCGCCAGCGGCGCGGCCAAACGCACAAGAACGTTACGCAACGGAACCCCCAGAGCCAGAATGGGCGAACCGATGCGCACCCGCTGTTGTATCGGCCCAGCCGCTCCCGCGTTACATCAAACGAACGTCTTGACGACCGTCCGGCCGTTGATCAGCAGAAAGTGCCCATCGTCGCGGATCTGGACGACGGTTCCGGCCCGGCGGCTGTCGTAGCCCCAGGTCTCGTCGCCGTCACGGTTCAGGGTGCCGAACCGGCCGCTGCTGTCGATGTAGGCCCTGGACTCCGGCCATCCGGTCTTGCCGGTGCTCCACAGGATGGTCTTGCCGTTCTTCAGGAAGACCAGGTTGCCGTTCGTCAGCAACTGGAGCGTGTAGACGTGGTTGACGGAGTACATCGTCACGTCGCGGCCGGCGCTGTCCTGGGCGCGCAGCAGCGCGTTCGGCATGAGGGTGCCGATCACCATGTGCCGGTTCCAGACTGCTTTGTTCCGGGTGTTGTAGATCCCGAGCAGGCCCGTGTTCGGCAGGACCAGCTTCGCCTGCGGGCTGGCGGCGCCCATCGACCAGATCGTGGTCCGGCCGTAGATGACCCGCATCACGCCGTCGGTGCCCATCACGAGCACGGCCCCGGGCCGGTACGTGTTGGTGATCCACAGCGGCTCTCTCGTACCGCGCTGCAGCAGCGTCACGTTGCCGTTGCGCTGCATGGTCAGCGTGTACACACCGCTGGCCGACTTGATGGATTGGAGCGCCAGCAGCTTCTGCCCCGGCAACAGCGTGTCCTTCACCGCCGCCTCGGCCGGCGCCGCAACCACAACCCCACCCAGCATCGCCCCGACGGCCAACAGTCCGGCGAGCAACCGACGTACCATCTCGCTCCCCCTTCGTGAAAGGACAGTGTCCGGTACGAAGGAGGTCATCCCTTCAGGCCGGAGGCGAAGCCGCGGATGACGTAGCGCTGTAGGACCAGGAACAGGAGCAGGATCGGTAGGGCGGCGAGGATCAGGCCGGCGGCGACCAGGCCGTAGTTCGACGTGTACTGGTTGACGAATGCGAAGACCCGGACGGGGACCGTCTCGTGGCCGGAGCCGCCGAGGTACAGGAGCGGGGTGAAGAAGTCGTTCCAGATCTGTACGGCGTTCAGGATCAGGACTGTGCCGGTGATCGGCCGTAGCAGCGGGAAGATCACGTGCGCGAACGCCTGGAGATGTGAGGCGCCGTCGATCAGCGCGGCGTTGGTGTAGTCCGCGGGGAGAGACCGGATGAAGCCCGTGTACAGGAAGACCGTGAACGGCAGCTGGATCCCTGTGTAGAAAAGGATCATCCCCTGGTAGGTCCCAAGCAGGCCGAGGTTGTCGACGAGTTGGTACAGCGGGATCATCCCCAGCTGGAACGGCAGGATGATGCCGACCAGGAAGAGGATGTAGAGGCTGTAGCTCAGGCGGGTCGCCGTACGGGCCAGGAAGTACGCCGCGAGCGAGCCCAAGGCGATCAGCAGCAGCACGCTGACGACGGTGATCAACGTGCTGTTCAGCAGGGCCGAGCTCAGCCCGGCCGATCGCCACGCCTCGCCGAAGCTGCCCACGCTCGGCGGGGACGGCAGCGACAACGGCCGGTTCGCGATCTGCTGGGGGTCCTTGAACGCGAGCGTCACCAGCACGTACACCGGGAACAGGAACCCGATCGCGACCGCGATCATCACCAGCTCCAGCAGGAACGTGCGCGGGCGATACTTCATGCCGCCGTCTCCCTCGACCTCAGGTACCCGATCTGCAGGAACGACACGGCCGCGACGAAGATCGCCAGTACCAGCGCGACTGCAGTGCTGTAGCCGAACTTCCCGAACACGAACGCCTGCTTGTACAACACCGTCGACAGCGTGTCCGTCGCGTACCCGGGCCCGCCGTTCGTCATCGCGATGATCTGCGTGAACAACGTGAGCCCGCCCACCGTCGACAGCATCACGTTGATCGTCACCGCCGGCGCGAGCAACGGCCAGGTGATGTGCCGGAAGCGAGCGACCGTACCGGCGCCGTCGACCATCGCCGACTCGTGCAGCTCGGCGGGCACACCTTCGAGCCCGGCCAGGAAGATCACCATCGAGTACCCCGCGCACTGCCAGATCACGGTGAACGCGACCGACCACAACGCCAGCGACGGATTGCCCAGCCAGTCCTGGCGCAGCCCCCCGAGACCGACCGCGCCGAGGGCCGCGTTCAGCCCCGCGTCCGGCGCCGGGTTGTACACGAACTTCCACAGGAACGACACCATCACCGGACTCACCACAACCGGCGCGAAGAACACCAGCCGCAACGCCATCCGGCTCTTGATCCCGGTATGCACGCCGAGCGCCAGCAACAGCCCGATCCCGTTCTGCACAACGACGATCGCGACCGTCAGCAACAACGTGTTCCGCAACGCCCCGAGCGCCTGACTGTCATGCACGAGCTGTTTGAAGTTGTCGATCCCCACAAACGTCTTGGCATTCCCAACCCCGGACCAGTCCGTAAACGCCGACCCCGCCCCGGCGATGCTCGGATACAGCACCACAACGGCGTACACCACCACCGCGGGGACCGCGAACCACCAGGGCGGGGCGATGCGTACCCTCATGCCTTCTTCCGGTAGGCGTCGTCCATCTTCTTGAGCGCGGCGTCGACAGTCGTTTTGCCGCCGAGTAGTTCCTGGACGACGGCGAAGTGGGTTGGTTGTACTTCGGCGTTCGGCCAGCGTTGGTCCATGAAGGGGACTGCCTTGTTCGCCTTCAGGGCGGGGAGGAACAGGTTCAGGGCCTGGTCGACCTTCGCGTCGCCGTACAGCGGGACGCAGGAGACGGCTTCGGCCCAGGTGTTCAGGTTCTCCTGCTGGCCGCAGTAGTCGAGGAACGACTTTGCCTGGTCGGACTTCTTGCTCTTCGCGCTGACCGCGATACCGACCACCACGCCGGCGGGGATCCAGTTGTCAGCGGCAACATCCGTGGCCGGGAACGGGAACATCGACAGGTCGTCCGGGGTCTGCGAGGCGGCCCGGAACGCCGACAGTACGGCGGACACCTGGACCGCCATAGCAGCCTTGCCGGTGGCAACCATCGAGGTCGCCTGCTCGTACGTCGTACCGTTCGGGTTGTCGTTGAAGAAACCCTTCTTCTGCAGCTCGAGGTACTTGTTCATCGCGTCGACCCAGCCGGAGTCCGCGAACGAGGCCTGCCCGGCGAGCATCTTGTCGTCGAAGTCCGGCGTCTTGGCGTAGACCGTGCCCGGGACCAGCGCGTACGGGATCAGCTGGGTGATCCACGGCGTCTGCGCGCCGAGCGCGATCGGGACGATGCCCTTCGCCTTGAGCTTCTCGCAGACCGACAGCAGCTCCGACCAGGTGGTCGGCACCTCGACGCCGGCGGTCGCGAACGCCTTCTTGTTGTAGATCGCGCCGAGCATGCTCGAGCCCGGCGAGAAGATGTACGTCTTGCCGTCGCTCTGGAACGCGCCCTTGAAGCCGTCCGGGATCTTCTGCGTCCAGGACTGGCTGCTGAGGTCGGCGAGCAGTCCGGCCTTGGCCAGCTGGGCCATCGACATCGCGCTGCCGTTGCCGGGGTACACGACGTGTACGTCGGGTGCGTTGCCGCCGCCGAGCTGGGTCCGCAGCGCGGTCTGCACCTGGTCGGCCGGCGCGAATGAGAGGTTGAAGTCGAAGCCGGAGTGCGACGACTTGTACGCGTCGAGCACCTTCCGCAGACCGGCCTCCTGGTCGCCGACGCCGATCACCTTGAGCGTGCCGCCGGACGACGACGAGCCGCCGCCACCGCCGCACGCGGCGAGCGTCCCGGCCGCCGCGGCGCCGCCCAGCAACTGGAGGAGCCGCCTGCGGCTGACGGACTGATCGAATGCCATGGGTCCTCCTGTGCGCCGAGATACCGGCGAAGTCTGTGAAGTAACCGCAGGATCGTGTTACTTTCGTCACCGGGACGCTACGGATGGCCCGAGGCGCCTGTCAAGACCTCATTGAAAGGATTCAGTCCGGACCGGTGTGAAAAGGTCTCCGCCGCGGTTTTGGGCTCCTGCCCGCCTCTCCTGAGAAGATGGCGCTGTGCCCGTGACCGCCTCCCCAGCTCCGGCCGGTACGCCGTACCCCGTATCGCTGCCCGGCGGTTCCACCACGTCCACGCACGGACCGGTGCAGGCGTGAGACGAGTCCTCCTGGCCGGCCTTCTGCTGCTGGCCCTGGCGCTTGGCGTCGGCGGCGGCTACTACACCGGCGACCGCTTCGACACCCCCGAACCCACCGCCGCAGGCACCGCCGGCCCCCTGGGCACAGTGTCGGAGTCCCCGTCCCCAACCCCGACGGAACCGTCCCTACCGGTGAAGACCCCGGTCCCGAGCAACCTCGAACCGCTGGAACCGGGCCTCGAGTACACCCGGCGCACCTTCACGGTCACCCCGCAGGACGAGCCCTCGGTGCAGCTCTCGATCGAGATCCCCCAGGGCTGGAAGCAGACGCGCGACCCGAAGCGGCCGCAAGAGGTGAAGTACCTGGACGACCAGCAGCAGCGCGGGGTCCGCGTCGAGGCGGTCGAGCCGGTGGACACGACCCCCGAGGCAGCGATGGCCCAGCTCATCGTCGATCTGAAGAAGAGCCAGCCCCCGGAGAACGACGTACAGATCGTCAGCCACACCACCGACACCATCAAGGGCGAGGACGGCGATCCCCGGCCGGTCGCGACACTGATCTACACCTACATCCCGGGCGAGACGCTCCGCTATGTGATCGTGCGCTGGATCGCGATCGACGGTCAGCTGACGAACGTCGAGATGAGCATCACCGGCATCCCCGAGGACGCGGCCGCCCTGGATGAGGTTCTGCAGCGGACCTCGACGTCGGTCCATGAGGTCGGCTGAGCGCTTTCACGGAATTGTTACGTCCGGGCATGCAACCTGAGACTGGACTCAGGTGTCTTCTGTTGAGTAGGTGACTGGGGAAGGTGGGGGCGTGAAGAGGACGATGTCGCGGCGCGCGCTGCTCGGCGCCGGCCTGCTCACGCTGGCCGGAGTCGGCGGCGCGGGCGGGTACGGCGTCGGCCTGTTCCTCACCGACGAGCCCAGCCTGGCCGGTACTGCGGCACCGCTGCCGATGGCTGTCACGTCGGGGCCGCCGGCGACGCCGTCCACCCCGGCCCCGCCGCCGAAGAAGATCGTCCCCGACGACACCAAGGCGCTGGACAAGGACGATCTGGAGTACCGGGTCCGTGAATTCACAGCGACCAGCGTGGTGCGGTCGGACGTCCGCCTCAAGGTGCCCAGGGACTGGGGCTTCACGCACCCCGATCCCCCGAAGATCGGCCGGTACACCGACCCGACCTCCAAGCGCTGGATCCGGATCGAAGCCGGGTTCACCATCCGCCGGCCACCGGCCGAATCGATGGCCCAGAGGCTGACGGATCTTGCCACGGTGCCGGCTGCCCAGATGCTGTCGATCAAGTCGCAGACCGTGGATCCGGACACCAAGGAAGCAACGCTGGTCTACACCTACGTGCCGGAGAACTCGCTCCGCTACGTGATCATCCGATGGGTCGCCAACAGCGAGGGTCTGTGCACGTTCGAGATCGCCGTCACCGGCCTGCCGCAGGACCGCGAGGCGATGGAAGACATCCTCGACCACGCGGCCAACTCGGCCACTCGCGACGACTCGCCGATCCGCGCGTCCTAGCCTCCGATCACTCCGGCGAGCGATTCTTGGCCGGTGGTGGTGAGATCGACGGCTCTTTGGTTGGGGCGGCGGCGGAGCCAGTTGTTGGCCAGGAGGCTGTTGACGACGGATGCTCCTAGTTGGCCCGACAGGTGATGGCGTTGTTCGCTCCAGTCGACGCAGAACCTCAGGAGTCGGCGGCGGGGCGGTTCGTCGGACAGGTCGACACCCAGTTCGCCGAATACCTCGGCGGCGTTGGGGCCTAGGGCATACGGGCCGTCCGGGAGTTGTGCGGCCAGCGGGTCGTCCGGACGGCGGTCCGCGCCGACGCCGCCGTCGGTGCGGGTCAGGGCTCCCCGGCGTACCAGACCGTCCAGCAGGGCCACGCCGAGGCGGCCGGCCAAGTGGTCGTAGCAGGTGCGGGCTTCGCGGAGTGCTGCAGCGCGGGTGCTCTGGCGGAGTGACTTGATCGGTTGGGGTTTCGCTATCCGGGCCAGGGCTTCTACGGCTGCGGCCACGTCCGCCCCGGAGAGCTTGTAGTACCTGTGCCTGCCAGAGCGCTCGACTGCGACCAGACCGCCGTCCAGCAGCTTACGCAGGTGTCCGCTGACGGTCTGCGGTGACACACCGGCCTCTGAGGCCAGCAAGGAGGCAGGCAGCGCGCGGCCGTCCGCCAACGCCATCAGAACCTTCGCCCGCGCGGGCTCCGCCATCAGGCCGGCCGCGCGAGCCACATCGGCATCTCCGCTCATGTACTCCATGCTCACACCGTCATATTTCGGCGCAACCCGAAGTGTTCCGGTGGCACGGTGGGAAGCATGCTGCTCGCGTTGCTGTGTGTCGGAATCTTCCTCGTCCAGCTCGACGTGACCGTGGTCAACGTCGCGCTGCCGACGATCCGGACCGGCCTGGACACCAGTGCATCCGGACAACAGTGGGTCGTGAGCGGCTACATGATCGCGCTGGCCGGGCTCCTGCTCGTCTGTGGCGCACTGGGCGACCGCATCGGCCACCGCCGTACTGTGCTCGCCGGCCTGACGGTGTTCGGCTTTGCGTCCTTGATCTGCGGCATCGCGCCGAACATCGAGCTCCTGGTCGCAGCACGCGCGCTCCAGGGTGTCGGCGCCGCCCTGCTCCTGCCCAGCACGCTGGCCGTCATCACCGATCAGTACGTCGACAGCGCCGCAAGAGCCCGTGCCGTTGGGATCTGGGCGGGCGCGGGTGCGCTTGCGCTGGTCGCCGGGCCGATCCTCGGCGGCGTACTCGTCAGCGGGCTCGGCTGGCGCTCGGTCTTCCTGCTGAACCTGCCGATCATCGCGTTGGTGCTGCCAATGGCCTGGCGGATGGTGCCACGCCGCCGGACCGCTCGCGCTCAGGCCCGTGTCCGGCTGCGCATCGGCGCGGCCTTCGTCGGAGCCAATGTCGTGTCCGGCCTGATGAATCTGGTTGGTCTAGGCACGCTGCTTGCTCTAACCCTTTACCTGCAAGAGCATCTGGCCCAATCCGCGCTCCGTGCGGGTCTCGAGCTTCTGCCGGTGCTGACGCCGCTCGCCGTTCTCGGTCCGGTCTCAGGGCGCATCACCGCCCGGTACGGCTCGCGGCTCCCGATGTCGTGCGGCCTTGCTCTCGGCGCCATCGGGTCGTTCTGTCTGCTGATCGTTCGCCCTGGCAGCGGCTATGGCGCTGTCATTCCGGTGGAGGTCGGTCTGGGCCTGGGCATGGGTCTACTGACCGCGGCTGTCGTGCACGCGGCGATCGCAGCGCTGCCCCCGGACCGTGCGGGCCTGGCCAGCGGCGTCAACAACACCGCCCGACAGGCCGTCGGTGCGGCAGGTGTGGCGCTCTACAGTGCGGTCCTGAGCCACGCCGCGAACTTCACCGCAGGTCTCCACATCCTTGCCTGGACAGGCGGCGTGCTGTGGCTGGTCGCACTCGGCATCACCTGGCTGACAGTCGCCTAGTCGACCGGCCAGATGGTGCGGAAGATCGTGGAGCGCAGCCGGTAGAACGTGCGACGAGCAGACTGCATCAGCGCCGGCGACGGCCGCAGCCGTTCGGTCGGAAAACGCATGGGGGACTTCCTCAGCGCTAGTACTTCACCGAATTCGCGATCTCGGCAGCACGGGCGGCGTCTGGCGTGATCACCTGGACGAGCAGCGAGCCGCCGTCCCCGCGATCGACGACCCGTTCGAACAGGACCATATCCGCCCCGGCGCATCCACTGGAAATCCGGTCCGTGGTCGGCCGGTCATTGAACGTGCCCGGATAGGACGGGCCGGGCTTGCACCCGAGCGCCTTGTTGTCCGGGAGTGCGAGCTTCGATCCAGCCACGCCGATGAACACACCCGGCGTCGTCGCGGACCAGTCGGAGTCCCGGCTGACCCGCAAGGCAGGCGTCCGGTCCTTGCCACCCGGCGCCAGCCAGTCCGACTGGGCCATCGACTTGGCCCACGCCCGCGGCACCGTCACCTGGAACTGTCCCTCCGAGACCACGATCGCCTCGCGGCTGGACAGGTACCACTGGCCGGCGTACCCGGCGCCGCCCCCGACCACCAGCGCGAGCAGGGCTGCGACGACCCACCGGCCGCGCTTGCGCTTCCGTTTCGGTGCAGTCTGCGGCTCGGACGTGGCCAGGGGCTCGGCCGGTACGGCGGGTGCTTCCGCGGCTGCTGCTTCCGTTGCCTGTCCTACGGCGATCGTCTCGGCGGAGGCGTCGGCGGACTCCGACGGCTCGTCTTTCACGATCGTCGGCTGGTTCTCGTCGCTCAGCGCGGTCTTCGCACCCAGGTGGTCCGTGTCGACGGCAACCACTTCGCGGATCGACAGCGGGAAGTCGTGCGTGGTCTCGTCGAGCCCGCCGACCAGCTCCCGCGTGAACGACTGCACGTCCGGCCAGCGCTTCTCCCGGTCCGGATCCAGCGCGCGCACGATCGCGGCGTCGACCTGCTCGGGCAGCTCGAACCCGAGCGAGCTCGGCGGCGGCGCCACCTCGACCCGGCTGGCCGCGCCGAGGCCGTCGACCTGGTGCGGGGAGCGCCCGGTCAGAGCGGCGTACGCGACGGCTCCCAGCGAGTACTGGTCGGCGCGCTGGTCCAGCCGCTCCCCCAGCGCCTGCTCGGGGGCGACGTACGACGGGGTGCCGCCCGGCATCGTGATCCTGGACACCTCGTCGAGCGACTTGCCGAGGCCGAGGTCGGACAGGACTGCCCGCTCGCCGTCGTCCGTACTGCGGAACAGGACGTTCGCGGGTTTCACGTCACGGTGCAGCAGCCCGCGTCGATGGAGCGCCTGCAGTCCGCGGCCGACCTGGACGACCACGTCGACGGCCTCGGCCAGCGGGAGCGGCTTCTTCTTCAACCGGTCGGCGAGCGTGCCGCGATCGGCGTACGTGAGGACCAGAAAAGGGCGGCCGTCCTCCAGTTCGCCCACGTCGTGCACCTGGACGACGTGCTCGGACTCGACCCGGCGCAGGAACCGGCCTTCCTCGAGGAACCGGTGCCGGACGGAGTCGTCGTGCCCCCAGTTGTCCGCGAGCACCTTGATCGCCACTTCGGCATCCAGTTGCTCATCGTGAGCAAGCCATACCGTAGCGAAACCGCCTGAGCCCAGGCGTCGGCGCACGACGTAACGCCCGAGTCTGGTTGGGACCCCCATACAGGGCATTATGGAGTACTGGAGTGTCCCGTGCCGGGGCCGATCGAGAGCAAAGGCGCAGATGAGCGAGAGCACCAGCCCGACCGACGACCTCGCAACCCTCGCGGAGCAGGCGCAGGCGGGCGACAAGAACGCGATGGACGACCTGCTGCGACAGGTCTATCCGCGCGTCCTGCGGATCTGCCGCAGCGTCCTGCCGTACTCCGCCGACGCGGAGGACGCGGCCCAGGAAGCGCTGCTGAACATCGCCACCAAGATCAACACGTACTCCGGCCGCAGCAGCTTCTCCACCTGGGTCCACTCGGTCGCGGCCAACTCGGCCCGCTCGACGTACCGCAAGCTGAAGCGCAGCGCCCAGGCCGCGCACAACCCGGAGCAGATGGAGAAGCCGGACCCCCGCACCACCAGCGTGATCGCCGGCACCCGCCTGGACCTCCTGGAAGCGCTGGAGACCCTCGAGCGCGACCGTCCGCAGATGGTCACCCCGCTCGTACTGCGAGACGTCTACGGCCTGTCGTACGAGGAGATCGCCGCCGAGGTCGGCGCACCGCTCGGCACGGTCAAGTCCCGCATCCACGACGCCCGCGAGGTCGTCCGCCCACTGCTCCGCCCCAAGGACTGAATTGCATCAACGTGCAATACGTCTGCCCCGCTGGTTGGCCTAGTTCAGGCATACCCTCCGAGTTATGTCCGCCCGGGGGTTATTGCACAACGGTGACTACCTCAAGCTGCTGACCGGCCAGACGATCAGCTCCATCGGCTCCGCGATGAGCTCGTTCGTCTTCACGCTGCTCGGCTTCGCCATCACGGGCTCCGCGGTCCAGGCCGGCCTTGTCGGTACGGCGTACGCCCTCGGAGCAACTCTGGCCGCTCTGCCCGCGGGCGCGCTGGCGGACCGGTGGAGCCGGCGCCGGATCCTGATCGGCTACAGCTTCCTGGGCGCTGTCCTGTTCGGCTCGGTGGCGGTCGCCGGCTGGCTCGGGCACCTGACTCTCCCGCACCTGATCGCAGTCAGCCTCCTGAACGGCGCAGGGTTCGCGATGTTCATGCCCGCAGAGTCCGCCGCGCTCCGGCAGATCGTCGCCCCGGAGGACATCAGCACCGCCCTCGCCGCCGCGCACGGCCGGCAGAACATCGCCGGCCTGACCGGTGCACCGCTCGGCGGCCTGCTGTTCTCGATCGGCCGAGTCATCCCGGTCGCCGTCGACGCGATCTCGTACCTGGTGATGGCGATCCTGCTCGTCACGATCCGCCATCCGCTGCCGGCAGCGAAGCCGGACGGCGACGCGCACGAGCCGATGCTCAAGGCGATCCGCTCCGGCCTGACGTGGCTGTTCCGGCAGGCGTCGCTGCGGACGATCGCGGTGGTCGGCACGATCCTCAACTTCGCCGCGAACGGGACCATCCTGGTCCTCATCCTCAGCATGCAGCAGCGCGGCGTGCGACCGTCGGTGATCGGGCTGCTGGAGACCGCGATGGGGATCGGCGGCCTGGCCGGGGCGGTCGCCTCACCGAAACTGCTGTCCAGGTTCACCACCGGCCGGATCACGGTCGTCGCCTGCTGGATCATCACCGTCACCTTCACCGCGACCGCCGCCACCACACATCCCGCCGTACTGATCGTGCTGCCGGCATTCGCGATCTTCCTGCTGCCGGCGCTGAACTCGGGCCTGTTCGGCTACCAGATGCTGATCACGCCCGACAACCTCCAGGGCCGCACCCAGAGCGCGGTGATGTTCCTGTCGAACATCTCGATGCCGTTGGCTCCGTTCCTCGGTGGCCTGTTCCTGGAGACACTCGGCGCACGGACGGCGCTGCTGATCTTCGGCGGCCTGCTCGTGGTCGGCTCCCTGCTGCTCACTGTCAGTCGATCGATCCGGTCGATCCCGTTGCTGGCCGAGGTGGAGGCCGTCTGATCGGGGGCTCCCGTTCTGGGCGGGCGTGTGCTCAGATGGGGATATGAAGAAGCTCATCAACGACCCAAGTGATGTTGTGAGTGAGGCGCTGCGGGGGATGGCGGCAGCGCATCCGGATCGGTTGCGGGTGGATCTGGAGAACCGGATCGTCTACCGCAAGGACGCGCCGAGGCCGGGCAAGGTGGGGCTCATTTCCGGCGGCGGGTCGGGGCACGAGCCGATGCACGGCGGATTCGTCGGGCTCGGGATGCTGGACGCCGCATGTGCGGGCGAGGTGTTCACCTCCCCGGTGCCGGACCAGATGATGGCGGCGACGAAAGCCGTCGACGCGGGTGCCGGCGTACTGCACATCGTGAAGAACTACACCGGCGACGTGATGAACTTCGAGATGGCCGCCGAGCTGGCCGCGGCCGACGCCGGCACCGAGGTGCTGTCGGTCGTGACCAACGACGACGTCGCCGTCCAGGACAGCCTCTACACGGCCGGTCGCCGCGGCGTCGGCGTCACCGTGCTGCTGGAGAAGATCGTCGGCGCGGCCGCCGAGGAGGGCCAGCCGCTGGCCCAGGTCGCGGATCTCGCCCGCCGGGTGAACGACAACGGCCGCAGTATGGGGATGGCGCTCACGTCGTGCACGGTCCCGGCCGCGGGCAAGCCGACGTTCGACCTGGCCGACAACGAGATGGAGGTCGGCATCGGCATCCACGGCGAGCCCGGCCGCCAACGGTTGCCGTTGGCACCGGCACGCGAGATCGCCGCGATGCTGGTCGATCCGGTCGTCAGCGATCTGCCTTACCAGCAAGGCGATTCGGTCATTGCCTTCGTCAACGGCATGGGCGGTACGCCGTTGATCGAGCTCTACCTGATGTACAACGAGGTGGCCCAACTGCTCGACCGCGCCGGCATCACCGTGGCCCGCTCGCTCGTCGGCAACTACATCACCTCCCTGGAGATGGCCGGCTGCTCGGTCACCCTCCTCAAAGTGGACGACGAACTGGTACGCCTCTGGGACGCCCCGGTAAACACCCCCGGCCTACGCTGGGGCATGTGAGCATGGGAGTCGATTCCTTCGTCAACTGGCTGCGGGATGCTGCGGGTGTGTTGCATGAGAATGCGGCGTACCTGACCGAGTTGGACTCGTCGATCGGGGACGCGGATCACGGCGCGAACATGGATCGCGGGTTCCAGGCGATCGTGGCGGTGCTGGACGAGACGTCGTTCGACAGTGCCGACGAGCTGCTGAAGAAGGCCGGGATGACGCTGGTCAGCAAGGTCGGCGGGGCGAGCGGGCCGTTGTACGGCACGTTCTTCCTGCGCTTCGGGACCGCGCTGGCCGGCGCCGATCTCACCGCGGACGCAATCGGACGCGCGCTGCATGCCGGGGTCGAGGGTGTGCTCGCCCGCGGCAAGCCCGAGCTCGGCGACAAGACGATGTACGACGCGTGGGCGCCCGCGCTGGAGGCGTACGACGCCGCGGTGGCGGGCGGATCGGAGGTCGGTCCGGCGCTGACCGCGGCGGCGGAGGCCGCTGCCAAGGGGCGGGACGCGACGGTGCCGCTGGTCGCGCGGAAGGGCCGAGCGAGCTACCTGGGCGAGCGGAGCGCGGGGCACCAGGATCCGGGGGCTACCAGCACGACGCTGATCCTCCAGTCCGCGGCCCGGACGCTGGCATGACGCGTACTGCGGCAACGGTCCGGCCACCTGCATGATCGGCATCGTGGTGGTGTCGCACAGCCGCGCCTTGGCTGAGGCGGCGGTCGGGCTTGCGTCGGAGATGGTTGCCGAGGACAAGCGTCCGGTGATCGCAGTCGCTGCCGGGTTGGATGCGACGACGTTCGGGACCGACGCGATGGCGGTCTCGGAGGCAGTGGCTGCCGCGGACAGCCCGGACGGGGTGCTGGTGCTGCTCGACCTGGGCAGTGCAGTGCTGAGCGCGGAAATGGCGCTCGAGTTCGTGGATCCGTCCGTTGCGGACCACGTCCGGCTGAGTAGCGCTCCGCTGGTGGAGGGGCTGGTCGCCGCGGTCGTGACGGCGTCGACCGGCGCGCCTCTTGACGCTGTGGTGGCCGAGGCGGAGCGCGGGCTGGTCGGCAAGCAGGACCACCTCGGGGACGCTCCGGCCGTGGAGGCGGCCCCTGTCGTGGAGGCCGACCAGCGCGTTGAGGTTCTGGTGGGCAACGAGCATGGCTTGCATGCGCGACCGGCCGCTCGGCTGGTCGGGTTGGTGAACGGGTTCGATGCTGTCGTCACGCTCACCGATCTGGACACCGGTCGCGGTCCGGTCGACGCGGGCAGTCTGAGCATGGTCGCGACGCTGAACGCCCAGCAGGGTCATCGGATCCGCGTGGCCGCGAGCGGTCCGCAGGCATCCGAGGCACTGGCCGCCATCGAGAAGCTCGCAGACGAAGACTTCGGCGATGCATCAAGCCCTACAGCTGCGGAAGCGTCCCCCAGCGTGCCCGCGGCAGGTGGGTCCGGGTTGGATGTGGCTATCGGGCCCGCGGTGGTGGTGGGTGCAGGTGTCGACCTGAGCGGTTATGTTGCCGGGGACAACGAACTTGCGCGGCTCCACCAGGCCTGCGCGACTGCCGCCGAGCAGCTTGGCGAACTGCGCGACACGACGCCCGATCACGGGGACATCTTCGTCGCGCACCTTGCCCTGCTGAAGGATCGGAACATTCTCGACGCTGTCGAGGACGCGATCTCGGGCGGTGCGTCGGCCCCGGCCGCCTGGCTGGGCGTGTACGACGACCTGGCGACCACCTTCGAAGAGCTCGACGACGCCTACCAGCGCGAGCGCGCCCAGGACGTCCGCGCAGTACGAGATCGGGTACTGCGGATCCTCGTCGGCGCGACCGAGGAAACACCGGCGGCCGGCATCCTCGTCGTACCCGAGCTGGACGCGGCGACCTCGGCCACGCTCGATGCGACCCGGATCGCGGGGATCGCCGTACGTGCCGCCGGGACGACCGGACATGGCGTGATCGTGGCGCGATCGCGCGGCATCCCGCTCATCACCGGGATCGGCGACATCGACGTACATCCCGGCGCGACGATCGCCTTCGACGCACGCACCGGCTCGTTCGAAGTCGCTCCGGATGAGGACCGGGTCCACGCGACGATCCGCGAGCGGCAGAACGAGCGCGAGCAAGCCGTCGCCCGAGCCAGCGAACCCGCCGAAACCCTCGACGGCAAGACGATCGACGTGCTGGTCAACGTCGGGGTCGTCCAAGATGCTGTCGACGCACAGGGCGCGGACGGGTCGGGCCTGGTGCGGACCGAGGTGCTCTTCGGCGACCGCCGTACGCCGCCAACCGTCGACGAGCAGGTCGCCGCGTTCCGGGCCATCGCGCAGGCGCTGGGGAACAAGCCGATCACGATCCGCACCTGGGACATCGGCGGCGACAAGCCGCTCCCGTTCCTCGCCCAGGCCAAGGAGGCGAACCCGTTTCTCGGCGAGCGCGGCCTCCGCGTCTTCCGCCGTCGCCCCGAGCTGCTGCGCGACCAACTCGAAGCCATCCGTCGGGTGGCGGCCGAGACTCCGGTGCACGTGATGTTCCCGATGGTCACGACCGCGGACGAGGTCGCCTGGGCACTGGACGAGCTCGGCGCACGGGACGGTCTCGAGGTCGGCATCATGGTCGAGGTCCCCGCCGCCGCGTTGCGCGTGGCCACGCTCGCCCGGGACCTCGACTTCGTCAGCATCGGCACGAACGACCTCACGCAGTACACAACCGCTGCTGACCGCACCAACACTGCGGTCGCCTCCCTGGCCGACGGTCTGGACCCGGCGGTCCTTCAACTCATCGACCACGTCGTACGCAACGCCGGCGTCCGCGTCGCAGTCTGCGGCGACCTCGCCAGCGATCCACAGGCCGCAGTACTACTCGCGGCCCTCGGCGTCACCGAGCTCAGCGCCGTAGGCCCACAGGTACCTCTCGTCAAAGCACGACTGCGGCAGGCCGACCTCAGCCAGGTCGACACTGCCGCAGTGCTCCAAGCAAGGGACGCGGATCAGGTACGCGGCTTGCTGTAGTAGCGCAGTTCGACCAGGTTGAAGCCGGAGGTGCGTGCGGGCTTGGCGGGGAGGCTATAGGACTCGCCGGGCTCCAGGTAGGTGACGTCCGGGTGGTCGAGGTCCAGATCGACCACTAAGGCCGGGTAGGCGCCGGTGTGCCAGTTGTAGGAGGTGCCGGGCTCGGGGGTCACGTGCTGCACGCGGACGTCGTCCTCGTCTACGACCACCTTGACCGGGAGCTCGCCGGCCTGATCGAAGCCGGAGTCTGCTGGGACCCCGGCTACGGCGAAGTATGGGTCGCCGCTGGCCTCCTCGCCCAGGTCCAGGACCTCGATCAGGCGGTTGAGGTACAGCGCGTCGCCATCGTTGGTCAGCATGTGCACCGGGGACACCGGGCGGTACACGGACCCGCCGACGGTTTCACTCAGCTGACGCGCCGGACTGCCGTCCAGCCAGTCCATGTGGCACGGGGAGGTCGACAGGCACAGCACGACGTACGGGTTGTGGTGCAGGTGCCAGCCCTGGGCCTCACCGGGCTGCAGCGACACCTCCCACACGCGCACACGCGAGTTCTTCAGCAGCACGCGGGTCCCGATCTCACCCAGTACGACCTCGCTGCCGTCGGGCGCGCTGACAGTGGTACCTGCGGTCATGCCATCTCCTCGAGATCTATCGGTCGTTCCATCGCGACACCGGCGAGCACAGTGCCGTCCGGCATCGGTAGCTGGGCAGCCTCCACCTCGGTGAAGCCGAACGCCTTGTAGAGCGGTACTCCGGGCAGCGTGGACATCAGCGCCAACCGGGTGAACCCCTCCGCCCGCGCTGCGTCCGTACACGCGGTCAGGATCGCCCTGCCGAGTCCACGCCGGGTCCAGTCCGCGCGGACGAACATGGCCCGGATGCGCGCCGGCTCGGTCGCCGGGTCCAGCAGCCGGTCGTCGGCTCCCGCAGTACTGGCGTTGAACAGCTTGTTCCGCCGGCTCCACCCACCACAGGCGACGATCTCGCCGCCGGCGTCGTGCACGTAGTACGTGCCGTCGTCGATCAGCGCAGTGTCCAGCGTGGTGATGTGCTCCGCGGCGCTCGCGGTCTCCAGCGGGTCGTAGTACGCCGGGAACACGTCCAGGACGGAGGCCCGGGCCAGCTCCGCAATCGCAGCTCCGTCCACCGGCACGGCCAAGCGCAACACAGGGTCCACGCGCACAGGCTAGTTCACTTGGAACGGCGCTTGTCCGTCCAGGACCGGTAGCTGGCGAACATGTTCCCTGTTGTCACGACGAGGGCCACCAGCAGCAGGATCACGCTGGCGCCCGACAGGATGATGACGCCTGCGAACACCAGCCCGATGACGAGGCTCTTTGCGAGGTTCGCGATCAACTCACGATCATCCGGCTTCGGCTCTGCCTCGAAGCGTGGCGCGCGGGGAGCCGGCGCGGACGGAGGCTGGGCAGTGCGACGAACCGGCTTCGGGAGGCCAGGACCTGCCAGGCCTTCGAAAACCACGTCCACGTCGTGCCGGTTCCGGGCGCGGTACAGGAGGTCCGTGCGGCGAGCCATCTCTTCTTTGCCGATCCGCCCCAGACGGTACTCCCGCGTCAGAGCCTCCGAGCACCACTCTCGCTCCTGCTCGGTCAGCCCAGCACGCTGCCGCAGACGCTGCGGTGGACGTCTCTTGACGACGGCTGGCCGCTTGGCGATCGGCGCGGCCGTAATCCGGCCGATGTCGGCCAAGCGCTCCACTCCGAGCGGCGTGAGCTCGTAGTCAGCCGGTCCGATGTCCTGTGGGCGACGAACGATGTGCGACGTGCCGATCAGCTCGTCCAGTACCGCCTGCACCTGGTGGTCCGTGGCGCCAGTGCGACTAACCAGCTCAGCGCGGTTCAGCGGCCGCCCCTCCAGATGTCTGAGCACTAGGCGCTCCACCCGCGGGTCGGTCACTTCCGTCTGCTTCGGAAGGGCCAGAGCATCACACCGACGACGGCGATGATGAACAGGACCGCCGTTGGCAGACTCGCGTGGCCGAACCCGAGAGAGGCCGCGATGAACCCGACAATGACGAGCACCGGCAGCAGCATCAACGCGACCGTTCCCCAGGTCGGGCCCTTCACCCCGGGCGGCAAGGTCACCGGATCGACGAGCTCAGGCATCGGCAGGCCGCGGAAAACCGGGTCCAGCTCGCCGCGGGTGTTGGCGGTGAGCAGGAGCTGCGTGCGACGCGCCAGCTCTGCCTCGTCGATCTGGCCGACGGCGCACTCGATCTCCAGCGCCTGCAAGCAGTCCGACCGGTCTTCCTTGGACAGCAGCAGGTCCCGCGGGTCCTCGGGCGTGGTCTGCTGCGGCCGGACGGTGTCCGCGACGGTCGCGACGAACAGCTTCCCCATCATCTTCAGTGGGGAGCCGAGGAGTTCGTCGACCACCTGCAGCCGGCCGAAGCCGGCCGCGGTGATCTCGTAGTCGGCCGGTCCGGCGTCCTGCGGGCGACGTACGACGAACGTCCCCTGGATCAGGTCGTCCAGCGCCACCTGGACCCGGCGCTCGCCGGCGCCCGTACGGCGTACCAGCTCCGCCCGGCTCAACGGTGCGAACTGCAGCTGCTCGAGAAGCGCATGTTCCAGCGCCGGTTCATCCCCCACCGGATCATTTTCGCAGGCTCAAGCGGTCAGTCGAATGTCAAAAGCAGCAATCCTCCCGAGTACGTCGGCTGCAGGACCGCCTCCACCCGGATGTACTGCGCCCGCACCGGTGCGAAGCGAGTCGTGTTGAGCTGGTCGACTGCCACGTCGTACGGCGTGCTGTTGTCCGCCGGCCGCCAGGTGTCCCCATCCAGCCACAACACCCGCCAAGACTCGGGCACGCGGCACTGGCCGGAGCCGGTGTCGTCGTACCAGTACGCCTTGACCTGTGAGAGCTCGCGCATTGAACGCAGGTCGTAGGAGATCCACTCCGTCGTCCCACGCCGGTCCCACCAGGTGAAGCGCGGAATCGACGTGTCAGCAGAGGACTCCGGCATCCGCCCTGAGCCAGGAGCTTCTAGCGAGTCACCGTCGTTCACATGCGACGCCGTGATCCGCGTGCGGTAGCTCCACGCCTTCCCATGCGGAGAGATCTGCGGGAACGACGCGACCCGCAGCCGGGCCGCACCCATCGGAATCAGTGTCACAGTCTCCACAGGTTCTTCTGACCGCGCCGGACCGGGCTGCAGTAGTCCGACCACGTCCTCGGTGTCCGTGTCCCACTGCGGGAGCCGTTGCGCCTGTGTGGTCAGTGCGAGCGGCACTCCCTCGGCAGTGAAGGGATTCGCGCCGGCGTCTCGCCGTACGACGTCAAAGCGTGCATCGGCGACCAGGCCGTAGTTCCAGGGGGACTCCGGATAGACGGAAAGCTCAGGCCACTCGTCGGTCCCGCCAATGTGCTCGTACCGCTCGTCGATCTGCAGCGAATAGGTCAACGGACCACGGTCCACAGACACCGAGCGCTGGTTGTCGTCCCAGACCCTGGTGCTCGTGCGCATCGGCAGCACAAGCTCCACGCGATCACCGGAGTGCCAGGCGCGGTCCACCTTGAGCCAGTCGCCACTCACCCGCACGGGCTGACCGTTGACCTTCACCGAGACCTCGCCGGCCCAGCCAGGACGCCTTAAATACAAGGGGAAGCGCGCAGACCCTTGCACAGTGAACGAGATGGTGTCAGAGAACGGGTACTCCGTGTCCTGCACGATGCTCACCGTCTCGCCGGCAGCCCCGACGCGAGCAGTCACCTTGCTGGCGGCGTACATCGACGCAGCCAGGCCGTTGTCCGTCGTCGCCAGCCAGAGCTCCTGCGCGTAGTACGGCCAGCCCATGCCGTAGTTGTGCGGACAGCACCGGTACTGATGTACGCCGTACTTGTACGCCTGCATCGGGAACGGGTTCTGGAACTGCCCGTGCTTCGGCTGGTCGTCCAGCTGCACACTGTTCGCACAGGTGATGTAGTGCATCACCTGTTGCTGCGGGTCGTACGACGCCGGCAGCGAGTTGAACGCCAGCTCCTCACAACGGTCCGTCCAGGCCCTGTCTCCGGTGAAGCGGGTGAGCAACTCGCAGCTGTGCATCAGCTCGACGATCCCGCACGTCTCGAACCCCTGCCGCGGGTCACCGAACCCGGGCCGCGAGTTCTCGTCCCCCGCGAACCCGCCACCGGGGAACTGCCCGTAGCGCCCCATCACCGTCGCATAGTTCCGGTACGTCGCCGCGCGGTGCCGCTCGTCGCCGGACAGCAGCCAGTACTGCAGCGGCTCGCGGAACCCCTGCGCCAGGTTGACGTTGTGCCAGGTGGGAATGCCGTTGACGTAGTCCGCCGACCCGCTGTGCATCTTCGTCACCAGGTCGAGCAGCCACTCGTCTCCCGTGCGGTTGTACAGCCAGTACGCACTGTCGATGTTGTCGCCCCAGCGGAACGCACCCCACGACCGGTTGAACACCTGCGGCGGCTGCGTGTTCTGGAACCGCAGGTACTTCGACATGAACGGAATGACCCGCTCGTCGCCGGAGTACTCGTACCAGGACCGGAAGGCGGCCAGCAGCGGCATGCCCGGCCAGAAGTCCGGTCCGCTCTCCAGTGAGGTCCGCAGCCGCTCGGGACCGAACCATCCGTCCGCGGCCTGGGTCCCGAGGATGCCCTCCATCCACTTCTGCGTCCTGGTCAGTACGCCGGTGTTGCCGGTGACGTACCCGAGGTCGCCGAACCCGCGGAGCCAGTACGGCAGCTCCTCCCAGGCTCCCTGCGCAGGGTCGACCCAGCCGTTCGTCTCGTAGACCAGGAAGTCGGAGATCTCGTCGTACCGGCCGCAGAGTCCGTCGACCTGCAGCTCGAGCTGCTGCGCCAGCCAACCGCGCGGTTCGATCGCGCCGGGTGGGAGCTTCTGGAACGGGACGGGCCGGAGTGGGGCGCGCTGGGGGACGTAGTGCCCGCCGCGGCCGGCGGGCGGACCTGAAGGGCGGGAGGCCTCGGCCGGTTCGACGGCGGTCATGACAGCCGCCGCGGCGAGGGAGACACCAAGGAAGTCACGTCTGGGCATTCCTTCTGGGGTGGGTTCGGGCATGGCGATATGCCTTTCGGGTGACGGGGGCGGACATCACACCGACGGAAAGACCGCACACGTTTTCCGTCATTGACAACGTAGGACTGCAAGCCGCCTCGGTCAAGATCAAAGCGCAGGTCAGCAGGGTCCTGAGACAGTCCTGCTAGGCTTCCGCAGCAGAATGGGAGGAAACGCCATGAAGAGGCCAGGTGTGCGGATCACTGACGTTGCCGCGCTGGCCGGCGTGTCCGCCGGGACCGCCTCGAAGGCGCTGAACAACACCGGTCAGCTCAGCCAGGAGACGCGCGCCCGGGTACGGCGGGCCGCCGCCCAACTCGGGTTCACGCCGGACGCCCGCGGACGCGCGCTCTCGTCCGGCCGGACGTACACCGTCGCGCTGCTGACCACAGACAGCTCCGGCCGCTTCAGCATCCCGATCATGCGCGGTGTGGAGGACGTGCTCAGCGCAGGTGAGCTGGCGACCGTCCTCTGCGACACCCGCGACGATCCGCTGCGGGAACAGAGCTATCTGCGCGCACTGGTCGCCCGTGGTGTCGACGGCATCGTCGTGACCGGGCGACGGACCGAGCCGCGCCCGCCGATCGACGTACCGCTGCCAGTCGTCTACGCACTGGCTGCCTCGACTAATCCGGCGGATGCCTCGGTCATAGTCGACGACGCGGCCGGCGCCGCCGCCACGATCAGCCACCTGCAAGGTCTCGGTCGCACCCGGATCGCCCACATCACAGGCCCGGCCTACCACCGCTCTGCAGCAGAGCGCGCCGAAGCAGTCGCCGCTGCGCTCTGCACCGAGCCACTGTTCGGAGAGTGGAGCGAGCGCTGGGGCCGCCAAGCCACAGACCTCGTACTGCGCCAGCAGCCGGACGCAATCACCTGCGGCAGCGACCAGATCGCCCGCGGTGTCTGCGACCGCCTCCGCGAGCTGGGTCGCTCCGTGCCCGACGAGATCGCAGTAACCGGCTATGACAACTGGCCGGTGATGGCTCTGGCCAGCAGGCCGCCGCTCACCACCGTCGACCTCCGCCTCGAAGACCTGGGTCGCCGGGCCGCCACGCTGCTCTTGGAGGCGATCGCGGGCACGCCACACCACGGCGTACTGGAACTCCCGGCCCAGCTGGTCACACGGGAGTCGACGCTAGGAGCCTGACCGCCGGCGTTCCTCCCGGGCCGGGCGCGATGCCCACCGGTACGCATAGAACGTCCACGCCAGCGCGGGTAGTCCGAAGATCGCCGCAGCGATCTCGCGCCCGAACACCATGAACACCAGTCCGGTCAGCACGAACGGCACGGCCAACCACGCGGCCGCAGCGAATCCCGCCCACCGCCACTTACCGGGCTTCCGCGCCGGTGGCGTGTACAGCGAGGGAGCCGGCAGCCCCGCGAAGATCGGCTGCAGGTCGCCATGCGTCACGGCGTCGTTCAGCAGATCGACCCGCCGGTGCAGCTCGCCCTCGTCCAACCGGCCGATCGCGAACTGCTCCGCCAGCTCATCGGTGGCGACCCGCCGCTCCTCGTCCGTCAGCCGGATCTGGGCCATCCGCCGCCGGGCCGCCGCAGCGCGGGCCTCCTGCCCGGCCGCGGCTGCCAGCCCCATCAACTCGCCCGGCTTGACCGGCCGCCGCTCCGCCATCCGTCACCTCACTCGTCCCCACCGAGTGTGCCAGACGGGTGTCTAGTTCAGGACGGACGGCAGTGTGGCCGTCCATGCTGTGCGGAGCTCGGTCAGCGGGATCTCGAACTGGTCCTGGACGTCCAGGGTGTCGCCGGTGATCACGCCGATCTTTGCGTGCGGGAAGCGGCGGGCGGTGCACATGTCGGTGAATCGGACCTCCTCGGTCCGCGGTACGGCGACGACCGCGCGACCGGCCGACTCCGCGAACAGGAACAGGAACGGGTCGAGCCCGTCCGGCGCCCATACCCGGGCGCCGACGCCGCCACGCAGCGCGGACTCGACCAGCGTCTGGGCGACACCGCCGTCGCTGACGTCGTGCGCTGCGTCGATCAGCCCGTCCCGCGACGCGTTGATCAGGATGTCGGCCAGCTGCTTCTCGGCCTCGAGGTCGACGGCCGGCGGCCGTCCGCCGAGGTGCCCGTGGATCACGTTCGCCCACTCGGACCCGGACAGCTCCTCCTCGGTCTCACCGAGCAGGTACAGCTGGTGGCCCTCCATCTCGGCCGTGAACCCGATCGGCGTACGCCGGGTGACGTCGTCGATCACACCGAGCACACCGACCACCGGGGTCGGCAGGATCGGGGTCTCACCGGTCTGGTTGTAGAACGACACGTTGCCGCCGGTGACCGGGATACCCAGCTCGATGCAGCCGTCGACCAGACCGCGGATCGCCTCGGTGAACTGCCACATCACGCCCGCGTCCTCCGGCGAGCCGAAGTTCAGGCAGTCTGTCACCGCTGCTGGCCGGGCGCCCGTGGTGGCGACGTTCCGGTAGGACTCGGCGAGCGCCAGCTTCGCGCCGGTGTACGGATCGAGCTTGGCGAACCGCCCGTTGCAGTCGGTCGAGACCGCGACGCCCAGGCCGCTGGTCTCGTCGACCCGGATCATCCCGCTGTCCTCGGGCTGCGAGAGCACCGAGTTGCCGAGCACGTACCGGTCGTACTGGTCCGTCACCCACGACTTGTCGCAGAGGTTCGGCGAGGCGACCAGCCGCAGCAGGGTGTCCCGCAGCTCGGCGCCACTGCTTGCCCGAGGCAACTTCTCGGCGCCGTCGGCCTGCAGCGCGTCCTGCCAGTCGGGCCGGGTGTACGGGCGGTTGTAGACCGGGCCCTCGTGCGCGACGGTCTCCGGCAGTACGTCGACGACGCGCTCGCCGTGCCAGTCGATCTCCAGCCGGCCGGTGTCGGTGACCTCACCGATCACATCGGCCTGGACGTCCCACTTCGCACAGATCTTCAGGAACGCCTCGACGTTCTCCGGGGTGACGCAGGCCATCATGCGTTCCTGCGACTCGCTCATCAGGATCTCTTCGGGCGACAGCGACGCGTCCCGCAGCGGCACCTTGTCCAGCGAAACCCGCATGCCGCCGTCACCCGCGCTGGCGAGCTCCGAGGTCGCACACGACAGACCACCGCCGCCGAGGTCCTGGATGCCCTCGACCACGTTCGCGGCGAACAGCTCGAGCGTGCACTCGATCAGCAGCTTCTCCATGAACGGGTCGCCGACCTGGACCGCCGGCCGCTTGGTCGGACCGCCCTCGGCGAACGTCTCCGACGCCAGCACGGACACGCCGCCGATACCGTCACCGCCGGTCTTGGCGCCGTACAGGATCATCTGGTTGCCGACGCCGGTCGCGTTGGCCAGGTGCAGGTCCTCGTGCCGCATCACGCCGATGCAGAGCGCGTTCACCAGCGGGTTGCCCAGGTACGTCGGGTCGAAGACGACCTCGCCGCCGATGTTCGGCAGGCCGAGGCTGTTCCCGTACCCGCCGACGCCGGACACGATGCCCGGCAGCACCCGCTTGGTGTCCGGGGCGTCCAGCGGACCGAAGCGCAGCGGGTCCATCACCGCGACCGGGCGGGCACCCATCGCGATGATGTCGCGGACGATGCCGCCGACGCCGGTCGCGGCGCCCTGGTACGGCTCGACGTACGACGGGTGGTTGTGCGACTCGACCTTGAACGTGACCGCGTATCCCTCGCCGATGTCGATCACGCCGGCGTTCTCACCGATACCGGCCAGCATCTTCCCGGTCGGCGTCTCCTGCGGGATCTCGCCGAACCGCTTGAGGTGCACCTTGGACGACTTGTACGAGCAGTGCTCGCTCCACATCACGGAGTACATCGCCAGCTCACAGCTGGTGGGCCGGCGTCCCAGGATGTCCCGGATCCGCTGGTACTCGTCCGGCTTCAGTCCGAGCTCAGCCCACGGCTGCTCGACCTCAGGGGTGCTCGTGGCGTTGTTCACTGTGTCGGTGGACACTTCAGGACTCCTGCACTAGGTGGGACTCAGGTGAAACGGTAGCGGGCTGCTGGGAAGCCATCAGATGAGCCACCAGCAGTGGGACAGCGAAACCGGCCATGATCGCGGGCAATGCGACCCCGGCGTCGTTCAGGAGCATGCCGACCAGTCCACAGGTCGACATGGCCAGCAGCGTGGGCCGGACCATCGGCCGACTGGTGTAGAACTCGCGGTAAGACTCCGACGGCACTCGGTGCGGCAGGACCGTGGCCAGCATGAGCAGGACGACGGCGACGAGCATCAGCCAGCCTGCCGGTCCGCTGAAGAACTGGACCGCCATCTGCAACTTGCGGATCAGTACGTCGCTCACGTCACCGTCGAGGAGGCGCGCGACGAACGTACCGAAGTGGCTACGCTGCTCGGGCGGACGCAGGTAGTCGAGGAAGGCGACCACGGACACCGCCAGTACGCCGGCCACGCCCACGCCGATCAGCGCGCGCAGCGAGATGGTGCCCTTCCAGGTCAGCCAGGCCATCAGCAGCACCGCCGGGGTCAGCGCGATGATGCCGCCGAAGTCGGTGCCCCAGCCCGGCTTGCCGTCCACGACGATCGCAGCGCCGCCGATGGCCAGTACTGCGAGTGCGGCCTGCACTCTGCTCTTGTCGAGCAGCTTCTGCGCGGCCCACCCGGCAGTGACCAGCGCACCGACCGCCAGCGTCGCGAAGGTCGAGTTGCCGAAGCCGTAGAACCGCCCGCCGATCACAGGTCCGTCAGCGAACATGCTGCCGACCTGCATCGGCGTACCGAGCACTCCGTCGACCAACAGGAGCACGTACGCCGCTAACGCGAGCCCCAGGTACGCGTACCGCTTCAGGAGCACCTGTGCGACTGCTGCAGAGAGGACGCTGATGCCGATCGTCACGGCGTACAAGGAGAACCCGGGCGACGGCCACCGCCACCAGACGGTCGCTTGTGCCAAGAAGACCGCGATGTAGAACCCGCCCTGCACCAGCAACGTGAACACAGCAGTACGACGGGACGCCGGGCTGCGCCTGATCAGGAACCACACCAGCGCGAGTACCTCGGCGCCGACGATCGTCAACGCAACCGCAAACAGCACCGGCCGCGGCTGCTCGAACCGCTGGTTGGCGTCCAGCCTGTCCTCGATCACCGCTGCCGCATCGGTGTGCACGTCACCGGTGAAGTGGATCTCCGCGCCGTCGAGCGGTCCTGCCTTCTCGGACCCGGCCGGGTCGACCGACTTGGCTTCACCACGCAGGACCGTGGCCGTGATGTCGGTCAGCTGGATCATGCCGGGGCGGCGGGTCGAGTCGCTGGTCAGCCAGCGCGGTCCGTTGTCCGGAGGCAGCTGCATCGCCACCAGCGTTTGCTGATGCGCGTCGACTGTCTCCTGGCCGACGCCGACGAGCAGCACCCAGCCACCTGCTGCTCTGGCCTGGGCCACCCGGTCGGCCACGTGCTTGCGTGCCTCGGCGCGTCCTTCGCGGAGTGGCATCGCTCCGGCGTCGACGATCGCGTCGCCACAGGCAGTACTGGCGAGCTTGGCGGCGTCGAACTCCGGGCTCCAGTTGGCGACCGTGCCGTCGGTCTTCGCTACTGCGACTGCCGCGCCCGGTCCGAAGCCGCAGACGCGGTCACGGCTGACGCCGAGGCGGCCGATCGGGGCGCCGGTGTGGTGCTCGGCCTGGCGGTCGACGTACGTCTGCCAGTCGCTGACCTTGCCGTCGGTCACTGCGGGCAGGTCGCCACACGGCTGGTCCGGGACGTTGCCCCAGGCGCGAGTACCGGCGCTGATCGTCAGCCAGCCGTCGATCGGACAGGTGTGCGGTCCGGCCGTCTTCACCGAGATCGACCCGACGTGCGACTGATCCACCAGCGCAGTCAGCTCCGGCGAGGCCTTCACATCACTCCAGGTGAGCCCCGGCACCCCGATAACCACAACCTTCGCCATCAGGTCAGCCGCCCCAGTCGGCACTCGCGCCTCCGGCGCGGCGCTCGTCGCGCGCGGCGCGGAGCTCACCGCGTGAGCGGCTCCCGCGGTGGGAACGCCCGTCGCGGGCGTCGCCTGCGCGCCCGTCTGCTGCGCGGAGCTTGCCGCCTGCGCCTGCGATGCGGCACTCGCCGCGGCGGGTCCGACGACAGCGGCGGTCGCCGCTAGCAGCGCGGCGGTGCGGAGAAGGGCCCGGCTGGGCCACCCCTTCCCCGCGACCAGCTGCTTCATCAGGAGGCGACGACGGCCTTCAGCACCGAGGTGAAGAAGCCCAGGCCGTCAGTGGTCGGTCCGGTGAGAGTCTCGACGCAGTGCTCCGGGTGCGGCATCAGGCCGACCACGTTGCCACGCTCGTTGCTGATGCCGGCGATGTCGCGGTACGAGCCGTTCGGGTTCTCGTCCAGGTAGCGGGCGACCACCCGGCCCTCACCCTCCAGCCGGTCCAGCGTCGCCTCGTCGGCGACGAACGAACCGTCCTGGTTCTTCAGCACGATGGTGATCTCGTGGTTGGCGTCGTAGTCGCTGGTCCAGGCGGTGCGGTTGTTCTCGATCCGCAGCGGCTGGTCCTTGCAGATGAATTTGCGGTGGTGGTTCTTGATCAGTGCACCGGGCAGCAGGTGCGACTCGCACAGCACCTGGAAGCCGTTGCAGATCCCCAGCACCGGCATACCCTCGCCGGCCTTCTTGATGATCGTCTCCATCACCGGGGCGAACCGGGAGATCGCACCGGCGCGCAGGTAGTCGCCGTACGAGAAGCCGCCGGGCAGGACGACCGCGTCCACGCCGTGCAGATCGGCGTCACCGTGCCAGAGCGCGACCGCCTCGGCACCGGCCACTGCGGCTGCACGCCGGGCGTCGGCGTCGTCCAGCGAGCCCGGGAAGGTGACGACCCCGATCTTCACTGGCCGTTCTCCACGTGCAGCGTGTAGTCCTCGATCACCGGGTTGGCCAGCAGGGTGTCCGCGGCCTTGCGGATCTCGGCGACCCGCTCCTCGGTCGCCTCACCGTCCAGGGTGATCTCGAAGCGCTTTCCCTGCCGGACGTCGGCCACGCCGTCGAAGCCGAGCCGGCCGAACGCGCCGTGCACCGCCTTGCCCTGCGGGTCGAGGATCTCGGGCTTGAGCATGACGTCGACGACAACGCGAGCCACTGACTACTCCAGGTTCGTTGCGGGGTGACGGCTGAATCCTACCGAGCGAGGCCCAGAATGCCGCATCGCGGACTATTCACTCAGTACATACACGCAGTGTATAGTCACCGGTATGGCCACCGCAGAGCTCGTCCTCGGGCTACTGTCCGCCGGCCCGGCGCACGGGTACGACGTGAAGCGCGGCCACGACGCATGGTTCCCCGACAGCCGCCCCCTGGCCTTCGGCCAGGTGTACACGACACTGGGGCGACTGGAGCGCGACGGACTGGTCGAGGTGGTCGACAAGACATCCGGCGGAGGTCCGGACCGGACCGTCTACGCGCTCACCAGCAAGGGCCGCGACCACCTGGCCGACTGGCTCAACGATCCGGTCCCACCCGCCTGGGGCAGTGCCGACGAGGTACTGCGGAAGCTCGTCGCAGCCATCCGCACCGGAGGGGACGCGGCCGGGTTCCTCGCTCGCCAGCGCGCCAGCCACCTGCGGCGGATCCGCGAACTGCGGGAGACTCCCGCCGACGACGACCCGACCTCACCACTGGTCCGCGAGTACATCGTGGCCCATCTCGACGCCGACCTGCGCTGGCTGGACAGCGCCCTGGACCGCATCTCAGAGCAAAGGGGGGCTCACAGATGACCGGACAACCCGTACTGGAGCTGGAGGCCGTCGAGTACTCGTACCGGCGGAACCCTGCGCTTCGCGGTGTGAGTCTCCACCTGAAGCCAGGCGAGGTGGTGGCGGTGACCGGGGCCAGCGGATGCGGCAAGTCCACACTGCTTCACTGTGCGGCCGGCATCCTCAGTCCGGATGCGGGCGTCGTCCGCGTCGACGGCCAGGACCTGTCCGCGCTACCCGAGGAGCAGCGCGCGGCACTCCGGCGTACGAAGGTCGGCATCGTGCTGCAGTTCGGGCAGCTGGTGCCGGACCTGCCGCTGATCGACAACGTGGCGCTGCCACTCCTCCTGGACGGCCACGAGCGTGGTGAAGCCCACGTGGCCGCACGCCACTGGCTGGACCAGGTGGGCATCGCTGACGATGCCGATGCGGTGCCGTCGGAGCTGTCCGGCGGCCAGACACAGCGGGCTGCACTGGCCCGAGCACTGGTCACCGGGCCGTCCGTCGTACTCGCTGATGAGCCGACGGGCAGTCTGGACAGCCGTGCCGGCCAGGAGCTGCTCGACGTGCTGCTGCAGGCTGCCCGGTACCGCGGCGCCGCACTGCTGATGGTGACGCACGACAACGTCGTCGCATCCTCGGCGGACCGAGAGATCAGGCTGCGCGACGGCCTGATCCAGCATGAGGTGTCGCTCGGATGACGCTTGAGACGCTGGTGCAGCTGTCCCGCTCACGGACCCCGGCGGACCGCAGCCGGGTCCAGCTGGCCACCGCAGCCCTCGCACTCAGCGGAGCCCTGCTGCTCGGGGCACTGCGCATCGTGCGCCTGGGCAAGGGCGAGCTGAGTGAAGGCATCTACAGCAACTACGTCGCCGAGAGCGGCCTCCGCTCCGGTCTGATCGCGATCCTCATCATTCTCGCCGTGCTGACCGGAGGCCTCGCGGTCCAGGCGTTGCGCTTGGGTACGGCGGCCCGCGAACGACGGATGCACGCCCTGCGACTGGCAGGCGCATCGAGGAAGCAGCTGCGTCAGCTGACAGTGACCGATGCGTCGATCGCAGGTCTGGTGGGCGGTCTGCTCGCCGGACCGGCGTACCTGCTGCTCAGCCTGCTCTTCGGCGCACTCCCCCGGATGGCTCGCATCCTGCCGGGTGCGGAGGTGCTGGACCTGGCGCTGTGGGTCCCCGTGGTCATCGCCATGACGGCCGCTGGTGCAGTGATCGGCAGTCTGCTGCACCGAGACGGTCCGGTGCCGGTCGCAGCGGAGTCCATGGCCCAGCGTCGTACGGGCATCATCGCCGGGCCGGTGCTGATCCTGCTTGGCCTGCTGACCTCGCCGTACCTGGGCTATGTGGCGTCGACGATCGCGCTGGCCGGGATCGCACTGTTCTTCCTGAGCACCTCGGCGGTGTGGATCCGCGCCGTCGGCCGGCGGCTTCAGCGGTCGAGCGATCCGGCGTACATGCTGACCGGACTCCGGCTGGTCACCGACTCGCGGCCGGCCTCCCGCATCTGCATGCTGCTGGGCTGCTGCGGCTTCCTCGTCGGCACCATGGCCAACGGGATCGCTAGTGTCCAGGCGGACGACCAGGTGGGTGGCAGTCCGGCGTTCTACAACACAGGATTCGGGCTGACGATCGCCGGGCTGGTCCTGGTCGCACTGACCGCCATGGCCGCGCTCATCGTCGGTGTCGCCGACCAACTGGTCGACCAGCGTCGCCAGTTCGCCAGCCTGACCGCACTGGGTGTGGATCTGGCATTCCTACGCCGGGTGATCCGTCGCCAACTGACGGCGGTTGCCGCACCGGCGCTCGCGACCGGCCTGCTGCTGGGCACCCTGATCGGCCTCGGCCGCGTGGTCGGCGGTGCGGTTGATCCATTCGAGCCAGGCACGCTGCTGATCGCAGCGGCGTTGACGGCCGGGGGCTGGCTGCTCGGCCATCTCGGCGGCGCGGCCGCCGGCTATCTCCTCCGCAACCAACTCCGGGACGCACTCGATCCCGAGAATCTGAGGGCCGCATGAGTACGACCCCCCTGGCGGTCCGGCCTGCGCTGCTGCTGGGCCTGCCGAACCGGATCACGCTGGTCCGGACGCTGATCGCGATGGCGGTCGCCACGGTCGCGTTCCGGACCGGCGATCTGGCCTGGCTGGTGCTCGGGTACTTCTCGTACTGGTTCGGCGACAGCCTGGACGGCTGGGTGGCTCGCAAACGGAACGAGGAGTCGCTGTCCGGCGCCGTGTTCGACATCGTCTGCGACCGGGCCTGCTCGTTCCTGCTCGCCGCCGCGTTCATGGCGACGTACCCGGCGACGATCGGTCCGCTGGCGATCTACCTGGCCCAGTTCGGCGTACTGGACACGATGCTGACGTTCTCGTTCCTGCTCTGGCCGTGGATGCTCAGCCCGAACTACTTCTACAAGGTCGACCGGCCGATCTACCTCTGGAACTGGTCCAAGCCCGCCAAGGCGCTGAACACGGGCGCAGTCGTGGTCTCACTGGTCGTGGCCGATCACACCGGCGCGCAGTGGCTGCCGTACGCCGTCGCGATCGCGGCGCTGGCCGTCAAGGTGGTGTCGTCGTACCGTCTGATCATGATCCTGTCCGGCCGCCAGCTCGCCTCTCCCGGACAGTCACGATGAGGGGGTGGACCCTGGTCTACCCCGGAAGGTGGACCTGAGTTCCGTGGGAATAGCCGCTCTGGCGAATAGCCTCGGAGTCATGTGGGTCTGGCAACTGGTACTCGCGGTGGGCTTCGGTATCGGCTCCGCCGTCGTACCGGTGATGAACGCGGAGGCATACGTCCTCGCCGTCGCCGCTACCCATGCCCTGAACCCGGTGGTCGCCGCGGCCGGTATCTCCGTCGGGCAGACCATCGGCAAGGTCGCCATGTTCCTGGCCGTCCGGTACCGCCCCGGCTACGCGGCCCGCAAGACCAAGGAACCGAAGCCGGTCGACCTGGACACCCGCCGGGGCCGGTTCATCCAGTGGAACCGCGACCTGTCCAAGCGGCTGCTGGACGCGATGAGCGACAGCCGCTGGGGCATCCCGGTCACGCTGCTGAGCGCCTTCGTGGGCGTCCCGCCGCTGTACGGCGTGGCACTGATCGGCGGCGCCTCGCGGATGAAGACCGCCGTGTTCGCGCTGTCGGTCCTCGCCGGCCGAGGCGCCCGCTTCATCCTGCTCGCTCTCGGCGTGAGCTCTTTCTAGGCGTTGAAGGTGCGACCGGTCAGCTGCTCGTAGGCGTTGATGTACGCCGCCCTGGTGCGCTCGACCACCTCGCCCGACAACGGCGGCGGGGCCTCCCCGGACGTCCGGTCCCAGCCCGACTCGAACTGCAGCCAGTCCCGGACGATCTGCTTGTCGTACGACGGCTGCTGCTTGCCCGGCGACCACTGGTCGGCCGGCCAGAAGCGGCTCGAGTCCGGCGTGAGCACCTCGTCGGCCAGCACCAGCGTCCCGTCCGCGCGAGCGCCGAACTCGAACTTGGTGTCCGCCAGGATGATCCCGCGGTCCTCGGCGATCGCCCGCGCCCACGTGTAGATGGCCAGCGTGGTGTCGCGCAGTGTCGACGCCGTATCCGCGCCGACCGTCGCCACCACCGCGTCGTACGAGACGTTCTCGTCGTGCTCGCCGAGCTCGGCCTTGGTCGCCGGGGTGAAGATCGGGTCGTCCAGCCGCGAACCCTCTACCAGGCCGTCCGGCAGCGGGATGCCGCAGACCGCGCCGGTGGCGTTGTAGTCGAGCAGGCCGGTGCCGCTCAGGTAACCGCGAGCGACGCACTCGACCGGGTAGATCGCCAGCTTCTCGCACACCACGGCGCGGCCCGCGACCTCGGCCGGCACGTCGGTGGAGATGATGTGGTTCGGCATGTCCAACTGCTCGAACCACCACAGGCTCATCGCGGTGAGCACCTTCCCCTTGTCAGGGATCGGCGTCTCCAAGATCCAGTCGAACGCGCTCATCCGGTCGCTCGCCACCATCAGCAGGTCGCCGGAGTCCAGCTCGTACAGGTCCCGGACCTTGCCGGAGTGGATGTGCTTCGCGCCGGGGATCTCTGGCGCCTGCGGCGTTGTGATCACGCCGCGAGCCTACTTGCGGGCGCGGAGTGCCATCAGCTTGCCCCCTAGGCCGAACAGCCCGTCGCGGACCGAGCACACCACCGGATTCTCGACCTGCCCGAGCCGGCCGAGACTCCGGGACCGCTTGACCAGCTTGGTCGTCGCGGGTCGCCGTTCAGCGTCGTACGCCGTCAGCGCCTGCGTGAGCTCGCCGGCCTGAAGGTGGCGCGCCAGGGCGCCGGCGTCCTCGATCGCGGAGCAGGCGCCGCGGCCCAGGTTCGGCGTCATCGCATGGGCGGCGTCGCCGAGGAGAACGATCCTGCCCTGCACGAACGGGACCAGCGGCAGCGTCAGGTCGTAGATGTCGTTCTGCAGCACCTTCTCGCTGCTTGCGATCAGCTGCGGAATCGGGTCGTGCCAGCTCGTGAACACGGTCGGCTCACTCGTCCGGCCGGCCGGCTGGTTCGCCGTTCCGTACCAGTAGAAGCGTCCGTCGATCAGTCGCGCGAAGCCGAACAGTTGCCCCCGGCCCCAGGTCTCTCCGCCGCCGTCGTCGATGTCCAGGTCCGAAATCCCGCGGTACGCCGAGAAACCGGAGTACCTCGGGCCCTTGTACTGCGGGTACAGCGAGCCCCGGACCACGCTCCGGATCCCGTCCGCGGCGACGACGAGGTCCGCGTGGAGCTCGCCGTTGACCGTGACGCCGTCGGCGTCCTGCGTGACCGTCCGTACGTCGTACCCGGTCCGGACCGTGACAGCCGGACCGAACTCGGCCGTAATCAGGTCGTGCAGCTGCGCGCGGTGGATCATCACCGGCAGCTCGACCCCCAGCTCGGCCGCAGTAACCACCCAGCGGCCGTCCGCCTTCCGCATGCCGGCCGGCTTGGACTGCACCGACGCCTTCTCGACGCCCTTCACGCCGAGCTCCTCGAGCACCGCCACCGCCGACGGCCAGACCGAAATGCCCGCCCCCACCTCGCCCAGCTCCGGAGCGCGCTCCAGCACCGTGACCTGCCAGCCGCACCGTTGCAGCGCGACAGCAGCCGTGACCCCGCCGATACCCGCCCCCACCACGATCGCCGTACTCATGACCTTGACTCTACATCTGTAGAGTTTGGTTGGGAGGTGCGAGACTGACCGGCGTGACGAAGCCGGTTCCTCGGGGTGCGGATCGACAGGACGCGATCGCCGATGCTGCGATCCATCTGGTCGCGACGCGCGGTCTGCGCGGGCTGACGCACCGGGCGGTCGACACCGAGGCGGGCCTGCCGCCGGGATCGACGTCGTACTACCTGCGGACGCGGAACGCGCTGCTCACGGCGTGCGTGAGCCGGATGCTCACCCGGGACGTCAGCGCGATGCCGCCGGCCGGGGCGGACCCGGTCGAGCTGATGGTGGCGATGACGGTCGGGATGGCGCGCGACCGGCCGGACGATCTGGTCGCGCGGTACGAGTTGTCACTGGAGGCGAGTCGTCAGCCGGAACTGCGGACCGCGATCAACACCGGCGGGCGGCAGCTGCGGGCGATGCTGGCACAGCTGCTCGACGGGCTCGGCGTACCGGAACCGGAGGCGGCCTCGTGGCCGGTGGCCGCAATGATGGACGGGTTGATGTACGACCGGGTCGCGGGGGCGGGCGCAACGCTCTCACCAGAAGCGTTCGAGACCGCCGTACGACGCTCTGTCGTGGCGCTGATCGCCGGCCTCAAAGGCGCTCGGTGATCGTGACGAACGTGAAGTAGCAGACACCGACCAGCATGCCGACGTGGCCGAGCACGGACAGGCCCGCGCCGGAACCCCACGCATCACTCTGCGTGTCCTGGGCGTGCTTGCCTCCGCCCGGCAACCAACGGGCCAGAAGCAACAATCCGATGACGGTGAGCAACCACCAGCCGGCCAGCATCACCAGCGCGATCTCACGCCGACCGGTGACCAGGGCAACGACCCAGCCGAGCAGCGTGACCACGCCGACGACGGTGTGCGATCGCAGCAGGGCAGCAGAAAACCCGTGCCGGCCCGCGCCGTGACCGGTGCCGTCCACCACCGTGCCACCGAGCCGGACGCGCGTGATCAGTACGACGACCGCACCGAGCGCGGTCAGGAACCAGGTGACGTTCGACCATTCCACGCCCCCATCCCTACCCCACCCTGTGGGCCGGTGAACCATTCCGCGTGTCGTCTCATCGCTTGACGACCGTCCAGAAACAGCGCCCGACGGGCCGAGTGTCCGCTCATTGGCCCGCCGGGCTGCCTAGTTCAACCCAACTTCACCCGTTCTGCGTCACCCCAGGCTGCTGAGTCCCCTGCCCTTGCTGGGTTCCCTGCCCTTGCTGCGTCCCTTGTCCTTGCTGAGTTCCCTGACCTGGCAGCGTCCCTTGCCCCTGCCCGGTCCCCTGTCCCGTGCCCTGCCCGGTCCCTTGCCCGTTGCCCTGGAACCCGCGTCCGAAGCCACCACCACCAGGCCCACCGAATTGGTTCTGCTGACTACTGGTCCCGTCCCATGAATGCCCAACCGCCATCCCGCCAAGGAATGCCAGCACCGCCAACACAGACCCCGCCCCAGCCAGAACCACATTGCTAGGCCGCTTCCCACCCGCGGGTGCGGACTGGGATGAGGGGGAAGAGGCAACCGAAGCACCACCCGGCGCCTGGGTCGCCGATCCGCCGGCCTGCCCATAGCCCACCTGCGGCGCAGAACCCGCGTACTGCGCAGAACCCACCTGCGGCGCAGGTCCCGCGTACTGCGGAGCGCCCGCCTGCGGCGCAGTACCCGCCTGCGGCGTCGCACCGGCCTGCGCGGAGCCGGCCTGCACGGCGGGCTGCTTCGCGGTTCCCGCGTGCTGCGCGGCGCCGGCTGCCTGCACGCCTGCCTGGGGTGCCGGGGCAGTTTGCTGCGGTTCGCCCGGCTGGGCTGCTCGGGCTGCTTGCCATTGGGCTTCTTGCGTCATATTCATGCTCCTGTTCCGGTGCTGAGGTCGTACACGGTGGTGTTGCCAACGGTCTGGGCGGTGAAGTTCTCGGAGACCCAGGTGGAGATGTCGCTCGAGGTCCCGCCGCGGCCGCCGAAGCCGCCGCCCATCCCGCCACCACCGATGAAGTAGTGGATCTTGCCCTGGGCAACCAGTTCCTTGAACTCGGCCAGCGACGGCGCCGGGTCGGTCCCGTTGAACCCGCCGATCGCCATGATCGGCTCGCCGGACGCGATCTGCAGCGGCGCGGCCCCGTTCGCGGTCACTGCCGCGGCGGCCCAGGTGTACCCCTTCGAGCCGTTCTGCAGCAGCGTCACGAGTTCACTCGATAGGCCGCTGATCCCGCCACCGCCGAGGAATCCGCCCATACCGCCACCCGCGGGCATCCCGCCTCCGGTCGTAGTCCCGGTCCCCGGCTGCCCGGTCGTGCCGGTTCCGGTCTGACCAGGCGGCGTACCCATCCGGCCACCACCCGGGAAGCCACCGCCACCACGCCCGCCACCCATCCCGCCCATCCCGCCAGGACCGGCAGTCGGGATCGCGCCCGTGTGCGCCGAGCTGATCGTCGACAGCGAGTACGCCGTAGGCCCGGCCAACGCACTGAACGCAAGGACCGCCGCAGCAGCGACTCCAGCCCGCCGAGCCGCCGTCCGATGCAGCTTGAGCTCCGGCAGCAACATGACCAACCCAGCCGCAAGCACGCCCGTGATCAGCACGACCCACCGCAACCACGGATGCCACGACGGCGTACCGTTCAGCAACGCGAAGCTCCACCCGGCCGTCAGCAACGCCCCGCCGGCAAGAGTTGCCCGCGGCAACCACTCGGCCCGCCGCCGCCACAGGATCCACATCGCCCCACCGATCACCGCACCGAACGCCGGCGCCAACGCGATCATGTAGTACGGATGGATGATCCCCTGCATGTAGCTGAACACCAAGCCAGTAGCGACAAGCCACCCGCCCCACAGCAACGCGAACGCGCGCGTCTTGTCCGTCCGCGGCGCCTTGCCCGCAGCAACGACCAGTACGACGGTCGCAAGCAAAGCAGCCGGCATCAGCCATGAGATCTGCGACCCGAACTCGCCACCGAACAACCGCTGCAACCCGGTCGCGCCACCCCAGCCAGGATTCCCGATACCGCCCCCGACCGACCCTGACTCATTCCCGCTCAGCCGTCCAAGACCGTTGTAACCGAGCGTCAACTCGAGAATGCTGTTGTTCGACGACCCACCGACGTACGGCCGCGCCGACGCCGGCAGCAGCTCCACGATCGCAACCCACCAGCCAGCGCTCACGATCAGCGAGACCGTCGCGAGCAGCAGGTGCAGCAGCCGCTTCCCGAGCGCCGGCTTCCCGGCCACCAGATAAGCGATCCCGAACGCCGGCAGGATCAGGAACGCCTGCAGCATCTTCGTCAGGAACCCGAACCCGACCAGTGCCCCGGCCAGGATCATCCACCGCGCCGAGTGCTTCACCGAGTCGATCGCCCGCGTCACCGCCCACGCACCGGCGCACAGCAGCAGGATCAGCAGCGCATCCGGGTTGTTGAACCGGAACATCAGCACCGCGACCGGCGTCACCGCGAGGATCGCCCCGGCCAGCAGCCCGGCGTTCGCGGAAAACCACCGCCGCACCGACACGTACACGAACCCGACGCTCGCGACGCCCATCAGCGCCTGCGGCACCAGCATGCTCCAGCTGTTGAAGCCGAAGATCCGCGCGGACAGCCCCATGATCCACAGCGAGCCCGGGGTCTTGTCCACGGTGATGAAGCTCGACGCGTCGAACGACCCGAAGAACCAGGCCTTCCAGCTCGTCGACCCGGCCTGCACGGCGGCCGCGTAGTACTCGTTGGCATAGCCGTTCTTGGAAAGCCCCCACAGATACGCGATCGCGGTCAGTACGAGCAGACCGCCGTACAGGACCTTGTCCCGACTCAGCGTGTACTGCGTTGTGATCGAGCGAGACCGGGTGGCCTCGACGGGATCAGTCAGCGTAGTCATGTCAGTTGCTCCGGGTCTGGTCGAGAACCGCTGGGGGTTCGAAGGCGGGCAAGGTAGGCGCGTCGTCGTCGAACACCCACGTCTGGAAGAGGCTGAACCGGACCACGGTCGCGGCCAGGTTCGCGATGGTCAGCACGGTGATCTCCACCGCTTGATGCGGTACGGCGATTGCCGTGTGCAACAGCCAGAGCGACGCCGCGGTCAGGCTCCAGCCGATGCCGAAGGCAACGAGGCCGCGCAGCTGGTGCCGCCAACGCCCCTCCACACCGCGTACGCCGAACGTGATCCGGCGGTTCAGCGTGGTGTTGCCGACGGCTGTGATCAGCAGCGACAGGAGGTTCGCCACTTGGGCCGGCATCCCCTGACGCAGCACGAGATAGAGCAGCGCGTACGCCGCCGTACTCAGCACGCCGACCGCACAGAAGCGCAGTACCCGGGCCGCCATCGCCGTCCGGGGGTCGAGGATCCGTGGCCGGCCGTACTTCTGCCGGACCGGCTCGAGGTCGACGCGGCTGCGCATCAGGCGAGCGATCCCCCGCAGATCCTCGCCGACCGTCTTCGCGATCGCCACCCGGGAGTCGAGGTCGTCGACCCAGTCCACCGGTACTTCGTGGATCCGCAGGCCGGCCTTCTCGGCCAGCACCAGCAGCTCGGTGTCGAAGAACCAGCTGGTGTCCTCGATCAGCGGCAGCAGCTGGTGGGCCACGTCGGCGCGGATCGCCTTGAAGCCGCACTGCGCGTCCGAGAAGTGCGCACTCAGCGTTGCCCGCAGCAACAGGTTGTACGAGCGCGAGATGAACTCACGCTTCGGCCGCCGGACCACCCGGGAGCTCTTCGCCAACCGGGTGCCGATGGCAACATCACTGTGCCCGGCCAGCAGCGGTGCCACCAGCGGGAGCAGGGCGTTCAGATTGGTGGACAGATCGACGTCCATGTACGCGAGCACCTCAGCGTTGCTCGCGGACCAGACCTGCTTCAGCGCGCGGCCGCGGCCGGACTGCTCGAGCCGGACGATCCGGACCCCGGGCAGCTCGCTCGCGAGCAGCATGCCGATCTCATAGGTCGCGTCCGTACTTCCGTTGTCCGCGATGCAGACCTCGGCCGGAAACGGGAAAGCGGTGTCGAGGAACTCCCGCAACCGTCTGATGTTCGGTCCGAGGTCGTTCTCCTCGTTCTTGACGGGTACGACGATCTCGACCCGAGGGTGACCTGGAATCTGCATGACACCGATGCTGTCCGGTCAACCTGTGCCAGCCCCTGCGCGTGGCTGGCAGTTCGCTGGCAGTTACCGCGTGCGACGCAGCCAGAGCAGTCCGAGAACTGGCAGTACGACCGGGACGAAGCCGTAGCCCTGGCCGAAGTGCGACCATACGGTCGCGTCCGGGAAGTCGTCCGGTACGGCGTAGCTGAACGCGCCGATCGCGAGCACGCCGATCAGCTCGATCGCGATTGCGGTCGTGGCGACCTTGCGGGACACGTTCGTTGCCTTCGCCAACGCGAACGTCGCCGCGCAGTAGATGATCGCGGCAACGGCCGACAGCAGGTACGCGATCGGCGCATCGCTGAACTTGGTCGCGATCTGTACGCCGGCCCGCGCGGTGGCGGCCAGCGCGAACACGCCGTACACCGCGATCAGGATCCGGCCCGGGCCGTGCTTGGTCGCTGCGGGATCGGTCATCTCAGGCCGTCCACACGTCGTACAGCCGGAGCTCGAGGATCGGGATCACGACGCAGGCGATGGCCAGCGCGCCGGCACCCCAGCGGCTGCTCTCCGCGAGCGCCCAGAACGCGCCGATCGGCAGGATGATCAGCGAGCCGATCAGGTAGCCGACGAAGAACGGTCCGGACACATCCCGGGTGGTCCCGCTCAGCTGCACGATGCCGACGACCAGCTGGGCCAGCAGCGCGACCTCGATCACCCCGAGCATGCCGAGCAAGGTCCAGTTGATCCGCTTGTCGCGGGCCGCGAGGACGACGGCGAACACGGCCGCAGCCAGCGACAGCGCGACCAGGAACCAGGTGAGCGGTGCGAACACGGGTTAGAGGATGTCACCCGGCGTGTAGGCGGCCGCCTCCGGGTAGCGCTTCGCGAGATCGTCGATCTTCCCGACGACGACTCCGACCTGGGCGACGGCCGCGCCGGTGAACGTCAGCGGCTCGCCGACGATGCCGACGATCTGCTCCTCGGTCAGCCCGAGCCGCCCGTCCACACCGAGGCGGTGGAACAGGTCGTTCCCGGCCAGGCCCTTGCGCAGGTCGAGCGCGGTAGCGACCGCGTGCTCCTTGATCACCTCGTGCGCGGTCTCCCGGCCGACGCCGTTCTTCACGGCGGCCATCAGCACCTTGGTCGTGGTCAGGAACGGCAGGTACCGCTCGAGCTCGCGCGACACGACCGCCGGATACACCCCGAACTCGTCGAGGACGGTCAGGAACGTCTCGAACAGCCCGTCCAGCGCGAAGAACGCGTCCGGCAGCGCAATCCGCCGTACGACGGAGCAGAAGACGTCACCCTCGTTCCACTGGTTGCCGGCCAGCTCACCGGTCATCGACGCGTAACCGCGAAGGATCACCGCGAGACCGTTGACCCGCTCGCAGGACCGGGTGTTCATCTTGTGCGGCATCGCGGACGAGCCGACCTGGCCCTCCTTGAAGCCTTCGGTGACCAGCTCGTGCCCTGCCATCAGCCGGATCGTCGTCGCCAGGCTCGACGGCCCGGCGGCCAGCTGCACCAGCGCCGACACGACCTCGTAGTCGAGCGACCGCGGGTACACCTGGCCGACGCTGGTCAGCGTGTGGCTGAAGCCCAGGTGCTGCGCGATCGTGGTCTCCAGCGTGGCCAGCTTCGTCGCGTCGCCGCCGAACAGGTCGAGCATGTCCTGCGACGTACCCACCGGGCCCTTGATGCCGCGCAGCGGATACCGCTCGATCAGCTCCTCGATCCGCGCGATCGCGACCAGCAGCTCGTCCGCGGCCGATGCGAACCGCTTGCCCAGCGTGGTCGCCTGCGCGGCGACGTTGTGGGAGCGGCCGGTCATTACCAGCGAGGCGTGCTCGGCGGCCTTCTGACCGAGCTGAACGGCGGTCGCCACCGCGCGGTCCCGGACCAGCTCGAGGCCGGCGCGGATCTGGAGCTGCTCGACGTTCTCGGTCAGGTCACGACTCGTCATCCCCTTGTGGATGTGTTCGTGCCCGGCGAGCGCGCTGAACTCCTCGATCCGCGCCTTCACGTCGTGCCGCGTGACCCGCTCCCGGGCCGCGATCGACGCCAGGTCGACCTGGTCGATCACCCGCTCGTAGTCCTCGACGACCCCGTCCGGAACCTCGACCCCGAGCTGCTTCTGGGCCTTCAGCACCGCCACCCAGAGCTTCCGCTCGAGCACGATCTTGTGCTCCGGTGACCACAGCTCCGCCATCGACAGACTGGCGTAGCGCGCGGCGAGAACATTGGGGATCAGGGGCTTGGTCACAAGCCCCATTCTCCCAGACAGCGACTAGCCGACGGTCACCAGACCACAGAGCTTGGTGCCGGACAGCGTGCAGACCTGGTACGACCCGGCGGCGAGACCCTTGGGCAGGGCCAGCGTGTACGGCCCGGCGCTGGTGTACTGCGGGATCGCGATCCCGGACTCACCCGGGACGACCCGCATCGAGTACGGCGTGGTCGCGTCGCCCGGGACCTTGGCGACCAGCGTGTACAGCGGCACGTCCGGCTTGGCCGCCGACGCGAGCGTGAAGGTCACGTTGCGGACCTGCTTGTCCGGGAACGAGGCGACGACCTGGCCGCCGGCGACGAGCGCCTTCGCCGAGGTCAGCGTCAGCGGACCCGCCTTCTCGACCGGGGCCGGGTTCGGCTGGACCGAGACCTCGGGCGGGGCGACCATGTTCGTCGGGACCGGGCTGTCGGCCACCGGCGTGTTGTGCGCGGGCCGCAGGGTCGGGACGACCGCGACGGCGCCGACCACGACGGCCGCGCCGAGGACGGTCAGGCCGGCGGTCATCCGGCGCTTGCGGGAACGGGCCGCGGTCAGGACGGAGTCGAAGTCACCGGCGGACTCAGCAGCCTTGCGGTCCGCCAGGGCCTGCAGGTCCTCTTGCAGATCAGGCATGGTCGTCACTCCTCAACAGCAATGAATCGGACAGGGCGTCCCGGGCGCGGGACAGGCGCGATTTGACCGTGCCTTCCGCGATCCCGAGCGTGTCCGCCACCTGAGCCACGCTCAGGTCACAGACGTAATGGAGGACGACGACCTGCCGGGTCGGCATCGGCAGGCCGGCGAGAGCCTGCTCGAGATCACCGGCGTACCTGTCGGCGGGGTCCGGGACGTGTTCCGCCGGCAGCCGGTGGAACAGTTGCGTGAACCTGTTGCCGTCCCGGTGCCGGTTCGCGGCAAGCCGTACGGCGACCAGGCGCACCCAGGCCTCCGGAGAGTCGTACCGTGAGACCTTCTGCCACCGGGGCACCAGCCGGACGAACGCCTCCTGGACGATGTCTTCCGCCTCGGCCCGCGACCCGGTCAGCAGCGAGATCACCCCGACCAGCCGTGGCTGGTGCGCGCGGTAGAACTCCCGCAGCCCCTCCGTCTCCATACCCACCTACACCCCTGAGGTTCCGATTCGGTTCCATCGAGTTTCGGGCTAGCCGGAGCGCCCGGTCAATCGCTCCCGTACCCAGCCCGGTCCGGGGTTCACCCGGCTCTCCCCATCCAGCACCACGGTCGGAACGGTCTCGTTCCCGTCGGCCACCGCCCGCACCGCCGCGGCCGCCTCGGGATCGGTCCAGATGTTCACCCAGGACGCCCTGCGGGCTGCTCCGAGCAGCACGAACCGCATCCGGAGGCAGTACTGACAGCCAGGTCGCCAGTAGATGATCGGTTTTCCCGCCTTCGCGGCTCCAGCGGCGCTGATCGAGCGCGGAAACGCCAGCGGCGAGAACGCCGCCGCCAGCGCCGCGAACAGCACCAACTGTGTCACAGCACCACCCGGCGAACCGCCCGCCCACGTAATCACCGCGAGCACAACCCCAGCGGCCAGCACGACCACGCCGGTCCCCCAACTCCGCAACACAACCAACATGAAACCAGAGCACAGTCTGACCTGCGCAGCCAGCACCATGGCGGAATGGAGACACTGACGGCATACGAGGTCGCCTGGCTGGTCGGTGGTGCGGAGCGAGCCGCATTGGTCACCCTGGTGGCGCTGGCCGCCGACGGTCGGCTGGAGATCGCTTACAAGCGGCAACGGGTGAAGGTGGCCCGCACGGAGTCGACGTACCCGGTCGAGGCCGCCGCGCTCGCCCTGGTCCCGGATAGCGGGCTCGGCGTCGCCGAGTTCCTAGTGCGGCTAGCAGCCACGAAGGAGGTCGCGGGCCTCGACGCCGCGGTCCGGGCGAAGGGCCAGCTCCGGTTCCTGCGCTGGTTCAGCTCGACGTACCGCGACCTGGCCGCGCGTCCCGGCAGCGGGCTCCGGCGGGTTGCCGTCCTCGGTGCAGCGGGGATCGAGGACGCACAGCTCCGCGAGGTCGTCGAGCACCCGCTCCCGGAGATGCCCAAGGTCGCCTCGATCAAGCCGGTACGCGACAACACCGTCGACGGCTCCATCGGGCCCTCGCCGGGCACCTGGACCGCTGGGTAGGTCAGACGGTGATCTCGCCGCGCTCGGCCTTGAGCGCGATGTCGGTGCGGTGCTGCGAGCCCTTGATCAGGATCTGACCGACCGCGGCGTACGCGCGTTGGCGGGCCTCGGCGAGGTCCTTTCCGACGGCGCTCACCGCCAGCACACGGCCTCCGGAGGTGACGAGTTCCTCATCCTCGAGCGCCGTACCGGCGTGGAAGACTCGTACGTCGTCGCTCTCGGCCTGCTCGACACCGGCGATCGGGTCGCCCTTGCGCGGGCTGGACGGGTACTTCTTCGCGGCGACGACCACCGCGACCGACGCCGCGTCCCGCCAGCTCAGGTCGCCCTGGTCCGCCAGCTTCCCGGTGGCGGCGGCGAGCAGCAGACCGCCAAGCGGGGTCTTCAGCATCGGCAGCAGGGCCTGCGTCTCCGGGTCGCCGAAGCGGCAGTTGAACTCGATCACCCGGACGCCGCGTGACGTCAGCGCGAGACCGGCGTACAGGAGGCCGCTGAACGGCGTACCGCGGTGGCGGAGCTCGTCGATCGTCGGCTGCAGGACCTTCTCGGTGATCTCGGCTACCAAGTCGTCCGGTGCCCACGGCAACGGCGTGTACGCGCCCATGCCGCCGGTGTTGGGACCCTCGTCGTTGTCGGCGAGGCGCTTGAAGTCCTGCGCCGGCTGCATCGGGAGCACCGTGGTGCCATCGGTGATCGCGAAGAGCGACACCTCAGGGCCGTCCAGGAACTCCTCGATCAGCACCTGCTCACACTGGGCCGCGTGTGCGAGCGCCTCCTCGCGGTCCGACGTGACCACAACGCCCTTGCCCGCGGCGAGCCCGTCGTCCTTCACGACGTACGGCGGCCCGAACGCGTCGATCGCTGTCGCGGCCTCCTCGGGCGTCGTGCACACGTACGCGCGCCCGGTCGGCACGCTCGCCGTCGCCATCACGTCCTTCGCGAACGCCTTCGAGCCCTCGATCTGCGCAGCCTCGCGCGACGGGCCGAACACCGCGATACCGGCATCCCGCAGCGGGTCGGCCAGCCCGGCCACCAGCGGGGCCTCCGGACCGACGACCACCAGGTCCGCTTCGAGCTCCTGTGCGAGTGCGACGACCGCGTCGTGGTCCTCGATATCCACTGCCCGGCAAACGACCGTTTGACCGTCGTGCGCGGGGCGCAACGCGGCGATCCCCGGGTTACCCGGCGCCGCTACCACCTGCTCGACCTCGGGGTCCTGGGTCAACGCCCAGGCCAGCGCGTGCTCACGACCACCGGACCCGACCACCAAAACCTTCACGGGCGCTCAGCCTAGCGTGCCGACGGCACTGCTCTAGTAGTGCCAGTAGAAGCGGCCGTCGGCGTTCCAGGTCAGGGGGACGGTGGTTCGGTTCGTGAAGGCCATTCCCAGGCCGCGGGCCAGCTCGACCGTGCGGCTCAGCTGGAGGGAGTACGGGTGCTGATTGTCGTCCCACCATTGCTCGAACTGGGTGATGCAGATCTGGCCGGTGAAGTACGGGTTGGAGCACGCGTGCGGCGGTGACCACTTCTGCAGGTGGCGGAAGTTGACGGTCGTCGTGCCGTTCGGCGGTTTGATCGTGCCGGTGGCGTCGAGACAGTAGCCGGTGGCGGGAACGGTCCATTTGACGTAGTGCTGGCGGCCGCCGTTCGACGGGACGGGTTGCATGCTGTTGCAGTTCGCGTCGCCCATGGTTTCGGTCGTGACGCGCTGGATCTGGGTCAGCGGGCGGCCGGCGCCGTCGTTGTAACCGTCGAGGAGGACCCAGTCGCCGTCGTGGACGAAGTGCTCGGCGGACTTCGGGGGCCAGGCCTTGGGGTCGCCCCAGGAGATGTCGGACTCGGTGGCGCTCAGCGGGGTCCAGGCCCATTGGCCGGCAGCGGTCCCGCCGGCGAAGTACTGACCGGCTGACTTCTCGAACATCAGCGAGTACTGCGCATAGGTCTCCGCGCCGGAGCTCGGCGGATCCGCCACAGCGACGACCGGTGTCAGGACCGCGGACAGGCCGATCACCAGAGCGAGCGTCTTCATCACGGAGGGCAACTTTAGTGCCGATCGGGTTCCGGTTGAGTTCCTGTTCCGTCCGCCCACCGCGGTCTAGGCTCACGATCACGAGACCGACCAGAGGAGCTGTGATGCCAGAGCCTGTGACCCAGACGCTCGACGTGCCCGGAGCCACGCTGACGTACGACGTTCGCGGCGACCTCGCGAACCGCCCGGTGCTGCTGATGATCGGCTCACCGATGGGCGCGAGCGGATTCCCGACCCTGGCCTCGCACTTCGCCGACCGCACCGTCGTGACGTACGACCCGCGCGGCGTCGAGCGGAGCGTCCGCACCGGTGAGATCACCGAGCTGTCCCCCGACGACCACGCCGCGGACCTCGCAGCGCTCATCGAGCACCTCGACGCCGGCCCGGTCGACATCTTCGCCAGCAGCGGCGGTGCGGTGAACGCATTGGCCCTGACCGCGAAGCGTCCTGACCTCATCAACACCCTGGTCGCCCACGAGCCGCCGCTGGCCGCGATCCTCCCCGACAGCGAGGCAGCCCTGGCCGCGGTCGCCGATATGTACGCGACGTACCAGCGCGACGGCATGGGCGCCGGGATGGCGAAGTTCATCGCCTTCGTCGGGTACGACGGAGAGGTTCCCGCCGACTACACACAGCAGCCCGCTCCGGACCCGGCGATGTTCGGCCTCCCGACGCAGGACGACGGTTCCCGCAACGACGCCCTCCTCGGCCAGAACCTTCGCGGCTGCACGTCGTACCAGCCCGACTTCGACGCGCTGGGCAAGGCGAAGGAGCGGATCGTCATCGGTGTCGGCGAGGAGTCGGCGAACCAGATGGCTGCGCGCGGCGGCAAGGCTGCGGCGGCACGGCTCGGCCTGGATCCGGTCACGTTCCCCAGCGGCCACGGCGGCTTCCTCGGCAACGAGTACGGCCAGCCGGGCAAGCCGGAGGAGTTCGCCGCCACCCTGCGCCAGGTCCTCGGCTGACCATCTGGTTAGCTGGAAGGTATGACTGAGAAGCCAGAGATCGACTTTCCGGACGGGCCGCCGCCGGCGGATCTCGAGATCACCGACATCACCGTTGGCGACGGCGACGAGGCGAAGGCCGGTTCGCGGGTCAACGTGCACTACGTGGGCGTGGCCCACTCGACCGGCGAGGAGTTCGACGCGTCGTACAACCGGGGCGCCCCGCTGGCGTTCCAGCTCGGCGTCGGCCAGGTCATCCAGGGCTGGGACACCGGCGTCCAGGGCATGAAGGTGGGCGGCCGCCGCAAGCTGGTCATCCCGCCGCACCTGGGGTACGGCGACCGCGGCGCCGGCAACGCGATCAAGCCGGGCGAGACCCTGATCTTCGTGGTGGACCTCATCAGCGTCAGCTGAATCAAACGCTGTTCGGAACCCCCGCGACTCCGTCACAATGACGGAGTCGCGGGGGTTCTCGCGTAGTTGTACTCATCCGCCTCGCCCAGCGGCCCGATTGACTGGGAGGCATGACGACGATGACTGTGACCACGGTTCGGAGTGCCCGGGCCGGCTGGCTGCGGTACGCCGCCCTGGCCGCCAAGGTGCTGCTGTTCGCATTGTTGCTCTCGGCCCTGATCTGGCCGGACCTGAGCGGGATCAAGGGCAAGGCCTCGACCGCCCGCCTGGTCGTGTACCCGATCGGCGCAATGGTGCTTCCGCTGTGGTGGTGGGCCTACGGCCGGACGCGCAGCAAACTCCACAGCACGTTCCCGTGGCCTGCGGATCTGTTGATGACGCTGCCGTGGCTGATCGACCTGATCGGCAACCGGCTCAACCTGTTCGACACCGTCGACTGGTGGGACGACGCGATGCACTTCATCCTCTGGGGTTTCCTCACCGTGGGTGTCCTGCTCGCCTTCGCGCCCCGCGGACTGTCCCGGGGGCTCACCGCGTTCGTGGCTCTCGGCTTCGGCGCCACCGCGGCGGTCGTGTGGGAGCTGGGCGAGTACGTCGCCTTCGTCCGCAACTCCCCCGAGCTACAGACGGCGTACACCGACACTCTCGGCGATCTCGCCCTCGGCACGATGGGCGCACTGCTGGCCGGACTGATCGTCTACCAAGTCCGCATCAGTCTGCCGGACGGTGAAGGGCGTCGATCAGCTGCGAGGTGACCGTCTCCGGCGAGCGGGTCCAGTCGGTGGTCAGGACGTGGCGGACTCGCCAGCCCGTGGTGGTCAGGGCGCTGGGGTGAGTGGTCAGCCGTTCCAGCAGGGTGTCCGAGGCAACGCGGTCAGGCGTATCCACGAGTACCGCAAGGCGATGGCCGGCTTCGCCGGGCAACTTGAGCGCGAGATCGCAACGGAACACCGACTCCCCAACGGCCGTGTCCACGTCGACGCCACGTGCTTCGAGCGCCGCCGCGAGCTGCTCGATCACAGCACTCGGTCGTGCTGACGCCGGAGCCTTCACGGCGTACGGCGTCAGCGCGGCCTTCGCGGCCAGGTTGTCCCCTCGGGAGACTGCGGTGGCGTACGCGAGGAACCGCCGCAGGGTGTTGGCGCCGTCGTTGTAGGTGTTGGTGATCGCCTCGGGCTCGATGCTGCTGACGATCACCATGTGCTCACGGGCGCGGCTGAAGATGACGTTCAGGCGCTTCTCGCCGCCGGAGGTGTTGATCGGGCCGAAGTTCATCAGCATCCGGCCGTCCGGACCGGCGCCGTAGCAGACGCTCATCAGGATGATGTCTCGCTCGTCGCCCTGGACGTTCTCGAGGTTCTTCACGAACAGGCCGGCGTCCTGCTCGCCGTGCGTCCGCACCTGCTCCGCCTCGTACAGCGTGGCGAACTCCGGGTCCGCCTCTGCCAACTCGTCCAGCGCCCGCTCGATCTCGCCCTGCTGGGCCTCGGAGAACGCGACGATCCCCAGGCTCTTCCCGGTCTGCCGGAGCAACGTCTCCCGCACCAACGCCGCGATCCACCGCGCCTCGGCCGGATTGGTACGCCGGACGTACACGCCGTCGACGAGCCGGACCGCGGTGATGCTGCCGGCCAGCATGCTGTCGCAGACCTCGGACACCATCGGCGAATCCGACCGCACCGTCCACGGCGGCGCCGGATGCGGTGGCAGCCGATCCGGCACGGTCGCGAGCTTGCCCTGGTAGAACGCGGAGTTGCTGAAAGAGATCAGCGCCTCGGACCGGCTCCGGTAGTGCCAGGTCAGCATCGTCGACGCCAGCCGCAGCGCACTGATCGAGAGGAAGCTGTCCTCCGTCAGCGCTATCCCGACCTGCTCGGCCGCCTCGTCCTCGACGTCCAGCTCCTCGTCGGCGGTCCGCACGCGGAAGTACTGCGTCGGCGGGAGCTGCATCTGGTCGCCGACGACGATCACCTGCGGTGCGCGGTGCAGTGCCGGGATCGCCTCCTCCACAGGGATCTGGCTGGCTTCGTCGTAGACGACAACATCGAACGAAGTTGTCAAGGGCAACGTTTCGGAGACCGAGGACGGGCTCATCAGCCAGACCGGCCGGAGGACCGAGACCACCTCGCCGGGCGCGCCGGAGGCGAGGTCGCGGATCGAGCGGTACCGCATGACCTTGCCGAACTCGTGTTCCAGCTCGCGCCGGCCGGTCGCGAAGGTCTTCTTGCGTTCGCGGTCCGCAGGCGACATCCCGGTGACGCTCTGCTCGGAGTGCGCAACCTCGGCGAGGAAGCGGCGGCGGACCTGGGCGGTGACGACCTGGGCGTTGAGCTCGGTCAGGTCGTCGTACACCATGCTCAGTTCGCCGACGATCGCGTCGACTCGGGCCGAGGAGAGTTGCAGGGGTGCGGCCGCGCGGGCGCGTTCCCACTCGGCGGCACAGACGGCGTACTCGAGCTGGTCGGGTGTGGCGTCGAGTCGCCGGAGGGCGGTGAGGACCGCGGGCGGGGCGGTCGCGAGGTCGCGCAGTTTGGGGCCGACCGCACGTACGACGGGACCCTCGGCGACGAGCCGGTCGGCCAGGTCGCGGAGGCCGTCGACCGTCAGCGTGTCCCAGTGGTCGGCGAGGAGGTCCTGGGTTGGTTCTTCGGCCTGGTCGAGCGCGTCGGCCAGGCGGGAGAGCTCGGCGGGCGCGCCGTCGCGGAGTACGAGCTGCCAGTCGGGGACGGCCTTGCGGGCAGCTGCGAGTTGGTCGATCAGTTCGCGCGGGTCGTCGACCGCCCAGTCGCGGCGGGTCTGCTCGGTGTGCTGCTCGACGGCTGCCGAGGCGGACTGCGCGGCAACCAGGTCGGTGAGGGTGTCGGTGATCGATGGCTGCACGGCGCGGCCGGTCGCGTCGAAGCGGGCGCGGACGAGGCTCTTCACCCGTCGCCAATCACCGCTCAAGAACGAGAAGATCCCACCTTCCTTGCCCTGAGCAACCTTCAACGCCGATCGCGCGTCCGCCGGCGCCAGCGGTTCGCTCCACCCCGCGGCCTCCCTCCAGGCCGCCTCCGCAGCCACCACCAACTGCTGCCGCTCAACCCCAGCAGCCGCCAACTCCCGAGCCACATCAGACCGAGGCACAATCGCGCCCACCCGATCCACCCCCACCAACGGCTCCACCACCCGCCCCAACCGAGCCAACCCACGCACTTCCTGCACACCGCCGCCGCCCACGGCCGCGGCCTGGTGGGGAGGTGGCGCCGCAGCGGCGACGGCACCCGGCGCGTCGAGCGCCACCAACGCGGTCGCTACCGCGTCCCATCGTGCGCGGAGATCGCGTGCGGCGACAGTGACGTCGGTGTCGTCCCAGTGCTTGCTCGCGACGAACGCGAGCGAGCTTCGTGCGAGCACGCCGCCAGTCGCCGGAGCCGCCGAGGCCAGCTCCCGGGCCACCTCGCGCACGGCGTCCCGCGCCTGCCACCACTCCCCAACCTCAGGCACCACAGACTCTGGAGTCCAGGCGTGGGTGTGGAGTTCGGCGAGGCGGTTGACTAGGTCGCGGAGGGGCGGGTCTCCGGCAGACAGCTGGTGTTCGAAGGCGGCGACTGTGGACAGCAAGCGGTCTACGCGGGCAGTTAGGTCGGCTCGGCGGGTGGTGAGCGTGTCCAGGTCGTCCTCGGCAGACAGCCAGGACTCGTAGGTTTCGCGCAGCCCGTGGACGAACGCTTTCTTGTCGCCCTGGGAGTCGTGGATGAGCGCACACAACCCGTCCAACCGCCGACTCGCCAACCGCGCATGCACCACATCGAGCGCCGCCCGCTTCTGACAGACGAACAGCACACGCTTCCCCCGCGCAACGAAGTCGGCGATCAGGTTCGTGATCGTCTGCGACTTGCCCGTTCCGGGCGGCCCCTGGATCACGAAGCTCTCGCCCCGCCGCGCACGAGCAATCGCCGCCACCTGCGAACCATCGGCCGGTACGACGAGATGCCGATCAGCCGGCGCCAACTCCGGCGGCGTACTCCCGATCGGTCGCGGACGGTCCGAGAACAGCTGCTCGAACGACGCCGCCGACTCCCCGCTCGTCAGCAGATCGTCGTAATCGCGGACCAACCCCAGCGTCCGGTAGTTGAAGTTCGCCAGCGAGACCGCGCACAGATCGACGTCCCACGAGTACGGCCCGCCCTCGGTGTCCATCGAATACACATCAGTCTCGAGAGCCCGCGCAGGCCGCGGCGCCTCACCCAGCGCGATCCCCAGCGGCAGCGTCTGCTCAGCGATCTGCGTCCGATAGATCTGCACACCCAGCGGCTGATAGTCCGTACGTCGATACGAGTACGGGTACTGCTTCCCGCCGAACCCCGTCGCCACGTTCCCGCGCCGCCGCCGGTTGTACGTGCGCAGCCGGGTCATCGCCCGCTGCCGCACCAGATCGATCCGCAGCTTCTCCCGCAGATGCAGCTGCAGCCCCGGCTCGGTCGCCTGGATCTCCTTCGCCAACCGCTCGTGCAACTGCCGCAGCGCACCCGGCGACGACAGGTCGACGGTCTCCGGCAACGTGATCCCGTACAAGACCCGCAAACTGTGCCGCAGCGTCGGATTGACCTCGGCGATCGGATCGGTGACCCGCAACGTGTACGAATCCCGTACGCCGCGCTTCCGCGTCAGCTCCACCTTCGCCAGCACCAGCGGCGACGCGATCCGCGTGTCCCGGTCGTTCTTCAGGTCATGCCACCGCAGGAACGCCGGCACCAGCCTCAGCTGGTCCTGCCCGTAGTCGGCCCGATCGCGACGAGCCGTCGAGATCAGCTTGTCCAAGGTGTTCGCGGCGTACGGCGCCTCGTCGTACCGGATCCACTTCCCCAGTGGCTGCGCCTTCTTCAGCAGCTCGCCCGCGAGCTCGTCCCGCCACGTGAAGAGCTGCTCCGAGCGGATCGTCCGGACGTCGAGCATCAACGGCACCGACACCTCGGTGAGGTTCAGCGTCTGGGCGGTCGGGCGGAAGTTGATCAGCCGGTTGCGTCGCGACAGGTCGAACAGCCGGTCCCGCAACGCGCCCAACACCGCCGTACGCCGGTCCGCCGCGCCCCGCACGATCGCCTCGACGTCGAAGTCCAGCGGCTGATCGCGGTAGTTCTCCAGCTGCTCGATCAGCGAAGGCAGGTCCTGCGCGCGCCGGTGCCGGTCCGGCTCGACCATCTGCGCCGCGACCGAGACGATCACCGGGTGCAGATCCGGATCCAGCCGGTACAAGTTGCCTCGGGCATCGATCAGAGTGGCGACGTCCGCGGTCCGGGACAGGTCGAGACCGCAGCCGAGCCCGAGCAGCAACTGCCCGAGGCTGAAGATGTCGGTGAGCTGATCGTGGTGACCGAGCACGTGTTCCCAACTCTGCCAGCCCGCCACCAGCGTCGGCGCCGTGATCGCATCCGGCACCGGCTCGGGCACGACGGTCTTCTCCTGCCCGCCGCCGCTCTCACCCAGGTCGAAGTCGGACTGCCGGTGCGTCACGACCTCGACAGCCGTCGGCCGCGACCCCTGCCGGGCGTCCAGCTCGCGCACCGCGAGCGTCGGCCGGCCCGCGTCCGCAGGCGCGAAGCCGAGCCGGTTCTGCTCGTCGACGACGATCCGATCCAGACCACGCAACGGGGCGACCAGCCCACGCTCATGCACGGCGGCCGTCTCGTGGAACAACGGCAGCACCGCAGCCAGCAACGCATCGTTACCCAGCCCGCCTTGGGAGACGGCCAGCGCGACGAGATCCTCAGCGCTCATCCGACCACCTCCGAGGCCTGCACGAACCTTGCGCGTTGCTTGTCGCTCCATCCCAGCTCGTCGTCCGCGACGTCGACGTACCCCGGCAGCCCCGAGCGCCGCGCGAGGGCCAGCGACGCGACGAGTCCGGCGTCGCCGGCGTCCGGATCGGCGGTCGCGAGATCGAGCAGCAGGTAACACAGGTACCGCTTGGTCGCCGCCGCCAGCGGTCTCGGTCGCGGCATCGGCGCCCCATCGACCGGACGCACTGTCAACGGCTCATCGAACCGCACAGTTCCCGCCGGTTCGCCCGGACCGTCCGCGAATCCGGCAGCCGCCGTCGCAACCGCGTCGGTCCGTAAGCCTTCGGTCTGCGCGATCACGGCTGCGAAGTCACGGCTGAGCTCGCGCAGCACCACCGCGTCGAGCAGATCCGGCGCATCCACGTCGAGCGGCCCAGTCACCAGCTCCTCGACGTACTCACCGTCGACCCAGTTCTTCAACGCCCAGGCCCGTCCGACAGCCTCCGGATGCGTCGTCCCACGACTTCCCGAGCGCAGATCGAGCGACTCCGCCTGGCGCAGGTACGCCGCGGGGTCCGCAGTACTCAGGCCGGTCTCCAGCTTCAGCAACGCGCGGACCGTCGTACTCAGGTCGCCACACGCAGTCAGCGCACCCCGGTCCGCGAACAGCTCGGTCGCCAGCGACCACCGGCGATGGGTCTCGAGGTACTGCGACGGCGTCCGCGCGTCAGCAGCTGCCGCGTCGAGCAGCCGGTCGACGGCGAGGTACCCGCCGTCCTCGGCCTCCCACAACAGCCGGTGCGCGAGCTCATGCCCGATCACCGCCGTCAGCTCGTCCTCATCCAGCCGATCGAGCAAGGGCCCCTGGAACAGAATGACCGGCCTGACCTGGTGGATGTACGCCGCGTTGGGCTCACCACTGACCTGGAAGTACTCGACGTCCGCAGTCACCCCGAGCGCGTCAGCTGCGCGCCGCCCCGCCCGGTGGACGACGGGATGTGCGTCCTCTTCCAGACGGTACGCGTTCCGCAACAGTACGTCGCCGAGGTCCCCCTCCGGCCCACCGAGCAACGCCGTCCAGGCACGCTCATCTGCCCGGCGAACAACCGCCAGGACAGCCCGGTGATACCCAAGCACGGACAACATGCCGGCAACCATAACCACCCTGACCGACGAAAAGCCGCGCTAACGACAGGAGGTAGTCCTCCCAGCCGCCGGCCGGCACGCCTGAGCCGCGTGATCAGCAGGCGCGATGACCCACCACTTCCTGTCCTTACGACCCGATCAGCTGGCTGACGGGCGGCAGATCCCGTTGGCTGCAGCGCTCGCGGCCAACGCCGCAGCTGCCGGGTTGGACTGGCCGTTTGCAACGGGAGTGTCGTCCCGAGTGGTGTGGCGGCCGATCGGCACGACCATCGGGGTGCCGGCGACCGGGTCCGGGACGACCTTCACGGCCAGGCCGAACACGTCTTGCACCACGTCCTCGGTGATCACCTCGGCCGGGTTGCCCTCGGCAACAATGTCGCCGTCCTTCATCGCGATCAGGTGGTCGCCGAAGCGGCAGGCCTGGTTGAGGTCGTGCAGCACGAGCACGATCGTCCGGTCGTCGGACTTGTTCAGGTCGACCAGCAGATCGAGGACTTCGAACTGGTGGGTCAGGTCGAGGAACGTCGTCGGCTCGTCCAGCAGCAGGATGTCGGTCTCCTGCGCCAGCGCCATCGCGATCCACACCCGCTGCCGCTGACCGCCGGACAGCTCGTCGATCGGCCGGTCCGCGATCGACAGTACGTCGGTCGACGTCATCGCCTCCGCGACCGCTTCGTCGTCGGACTTCGACCACTGCCGGATCCACCGCGTCCGCGGGTACCGCCCGCGGCCGACCAGATCCGCGACCGTGATCCCCTCCGGCGCGGTCGGCGACTGCGGCAGCAGACCGAGCTTGGTTGCCACCTCGCGTGTCGGGATCTGCTGGATGCTCTTGCCGTCCAGCAGCGCGGTCCCGCGCGACGGCTTCAGCAACCGCGCCAGCGTCTTCAGCAGCGTCGACTTGCCGCACGCGTTGGCGCCGACGATGACCGTGATCTTCCCGGTCGGGATCCGCACCGACAGGTCGTGGATGATCTCGCGCTGGTCGTACCCGACCGCAAGACCGTCGGCAGCCAAGCTGTGTTCCACAACGTTCTCCATCCTCAGCCACCACTTCCGACACGGTTGGCCCGGGCCAGCAGGAACATCAGGTACGGCGCACCCACCACGCCGGTCACCACACCCACCGGCAACTGCGTGTCCCCGAACGCGTGCTGGGCAACAAGGTCCGACAACGCCACCACCAACGCCCCGAGCAGCCCGGACGCGATCATCGCCGGCCCCGGCGACCGGGTCAGCCGCCGCGCGATCGGCGGCGCGACGAACGCCACGAACCCGATCGGCCCCGCCGCCGCAGTAGCCACCGCGGCGAGCAGTACGGCGATCACGATCAGCCCGAGCCGCGACACCTCCACCCGCAACCCCAGCCCGTACGCCGTCTCGTCGCCGAGCTGCAGGATCCGCAACTGCTGGACGAGAAACACCATGAACGGCAGCAGTACGACGAACGTGATCGCCAGCGACCGTACGTTCGACCAGTCCCGCCCGTTCAGGCTCCCGGTCAGCCAGATCAGCGCCTGCTGAGCGATCTCCACCCGCGCCTTCGTCAGCAGGTACGACGTGATGCTGGTCGCGATCGCACCGATCCCGATGCCGATCAGGATCAACCGGTAGCTCGACACCCCGTGCCGCCAGGCGAGCACGTACATGAGGAACGCGGTCAGCACCGCGCCGGCGATCGCGAACGCCGATACCGCGACCCCGGTGACGCCGAGTGTCACGATCGCGAACACCGCGAACGCGCTGGCGCCGTACGTCACACCGATGATGTCCGGGCTGGCCAGCGGGTTGCGGGCGATGCTCTGGAATATCGCGCCGGAAAGGCCCAGCGCCGCACCGACGAGGAGGCCGGTCAGTGCCCTGGGCAACCGGAGCGTGTTGACGATGAACTCGGTCGCATGATCGCCGCCGCCGAACAGCGTCTTCACGACATCGAGCACCGGAATCTTGAAATCACCCAGCGACAACGAGACGCAGAACGTCGCGAACACCACGACCGCCAACGCGACGATGACGACCAGCGAACGGGTCTGCCGGGCGGCGCGCGCCCGGGCGATGACCTGAACTGCCTCGGCCGTCACAGGTCCGCCAGCTTCCGTCGGCGTACCAGGATGATGAAGAAGGGCGCACCGAGGACCGCGGTGACGATCCCGACCTGCAGCTCACCGGGCAGCGCGACGACCCGGCCGATCACGTCCGAACCGAGCAGCAGGATCGGCGCGAGCAGCATCGAGTACGGCAGGATCCATCGGTAGTCCGGACCGGTCACCAGCCGCGCCACGTGCGGAATGGTCAACCCGACGAACCCGATCGGCCCCGCCGCCGCGGTCGCCGCGCCACACAGCAGTACGACCACCACCGCGACGAACAACCGAGCCAGTCCGACCCGCTGACCGAGCGACTTCGCCACATCGTCACCGAGCGACATCGCGTTCAGCACCCGCCCGCAGAACAGCGACAGCACGATCCCGGCGAGGATGAACGGCGCCACCTGCGCCGCCACGTCCGAGCCGCGACCGGCGAACGACCCGACCGACCAGAACCGGAACTGGTCGAACGTGTCCACGTCACCGATCAGCAGGGCCGTCGTCAACGATCCGAGCATCGCCGTCAGCGCCGCTCCGGCAAGCGCGAGCTTCACCGGCGTCGCGCCCTCCCGCCCCAGCGACCCGAGGAAGTAGACCGCCACGGACGCCGCCGCCGCGCCGGCGAACGCGAGCCACACGTACGCCGTCAACGTCGACAACCCGAACCAGTAGATGCCCCCGACAACGAACAACGCCGCCCCGCCGTTCACCCCGAGGATGCCGGGATCGGCCAACGGGTTCCGGGTCACGCCCTGCATCAACGCCCCGGACAGCCCGAGCGCGGCGCCGACCATCAACCCGATCAGCGTCCGCGGGATCCGCAACGAGTGGACGATCACGTGGTCGGTGTTCGACTCGTCGTAGTGGCGCAGGGCATCGATCACCGTGGAGAGCGGGATCTGCTTCGACCCGATCGCGATGCTCAGCAGGCACACCAGGAGCAGCAGGACGACACAGCCGACCAGTCCGAGGACGAGCGTGGTCCGCCGGGCCCGGCGCCGGGGACGCGCGGGAGCGGCTGCCAGATCGGGGTCGACGGAGGTGACAGCGGTAGGCGGAGGCATTGGACTTTCGGGATCCTCTTAGGTAAGGCTAACCTCTAGATGCTTCACCATAACCCGGCCGCCGTCGGGTACGCACCCTGCGTCTCCCCCTGCGATGTTTATGGAGAAACCACAGTATGACGACTGTGCTCGAGCGACCGATCGAGTTCGACTCGCTCCTGGCCACCGTGGCGGCCGTCGAGGACCTGAGCCCGCACCTGCGCCGCGTGACGTTCGTCGCACCGCGGATCGCGGAGGCGGTGACGGCCGGCCCGGACCAGCGGATCAAGGTCCTGCTCGCCCCGCCGAACGGCACCGCGATCAAGCTGCCGTCCGGACCCGAGTGGTACGCCGAATGGTGCGCGCAGCCGGTCGACGACCGTTTCATCATGCGGACGTACACCATCCGCGCACTCCGCCCGGAGGTCGCCGAGCTCGACGTCGAGTTCGTCCTGCACGGGGTCAACGGGCCGGCGTCGGCGTGGGTCAGCGAGGCACAGCCGGGTGACGAGGTCGGCCTGCTGCTGCCGTTCGCGGTCGACACCACGAGCACCAAGGGCCTGCTGCACTCCGGCGTCGACTACGTGCCCCCGGCAAGCAGCGTGCGCCGGATCCTGGTCGCGGACGAGACCGCGCTTCCGGCGGTGGCCGGCATCCTCGAGGAGCTGCCGACCGGCGTACATGCCACCGTGTTCATCGCCGTACCGGATGTTGCCGACGTGCGGCCGCTGCCTGGTGAGGTCACCTGGGTCACGGACGGGTCGTTGCTTGAGGCACTCAAATCGGCGGAGCTGCCGTTCGAAGCGGACTACGCCTGGGTCGCCGGCGAGTCCTCGATGATCAAGTCGGTACGCCGGCACCTGGTCAACGTCGTCGGGATGCCAAAGGCGTCGATCTCCTTCCAGGGCTACTGGAAGCGCGGCGAGGCCCACTGCTGAGCAATCCGGGAGAGCTGGAGGGCAGAGGTCCAGCCCTCCCGGAGGTCTTCTCCTAGGACGGGTTCTCCGCGTGGGTCAGGGTCTCCCACGCGACGAACAGGTTGTTCGAACCGGCCGGACGGCGGGACTCGGTCAGCGCCTGGGTGTTCGCCATCGCGATCCCAAGCCGGGTGTGCAGAGCGTTGTAGCCGACCTCGGTGATCGGGCCGAGACCGCGGTTCACCGTGCCCTTGCAGAGCCAGGACGGCACCGGCTCGAGGTTGCGCTCCCAGCGGGACTGGAACCCGAGCGCCTGACGCAGCCGCTCACCGAACTCCGGGTACATGTCGATGCCCTGGATCCGCGCGGTCTCGAGCACGTGGGAGATCGACGAGATGCCGTAGCCGGTGTGGGTGAAGTCGCGGCAGGTCTCCTGAGTCAAGCCTGTCACGAACGTCCCTTGGCCCTGCCAGTAGCTGACGATCTTGTCGCGGGTGTTGAGGTTCTGGCTCGGTACCGTCTTGGGCAGGACGCCGTCGGACTCCAGGTAGACGTACGCCGGAACCCGCAGCCGGTACAGCGAGATCGCCTTGTCGTAGATGGTCTTGTCCTCGAGGAACACGCCGATGCCCTGGAGGGCCTCGGTCATGCTCAACTCCCAGTTCCCGTTGGAGTTCGAGCCGTTGATCATCTCCGGCACGTAGACGTTGCGCAGCATGGTCGCGAACCGGCCCGAGTTCGGCCAGTTGCCGTAGACGTGCTTGATGATCTCCGCAGCCTTCGGCCACGACGAGGCGGACCAGGCCGTCTGCAGCGGTGCGTTGCTGTTGGTGTGGTCCTGGATCGTCGCCGACCACGCGTCCATCAACTGGATCGACTTCTGCGCGTAGCGGTCGTCACGGGTCAGGTACCACAGCAGTGCGTCCGTGTACGCCGCGATCGCGTCCTCGCGCTCGTCGGTGCAGCCGAGGTTCGGGTTCGAGTACGGGCCGCACTCGACCACCGCGCGCGGTTTCGGCGTCCGGGACAGGGATGCGTACGTGCTGCTCTTGGCCTGGTTGAACGCGTTCGTCCACGGCTGCGCGCCGGCCTGCACCTTGGCCCGGACGAAGTCGAGTTGAGCCACGCTCACACCCACACCGGGATGGGTGAACGTGGCGGGTGCGTCCTCTGTCGCGGGAGCGTTCGAGGACGCGACCGCGGGGCTGCTGAGGGTCCCGGCAACCAGCGCAGCACAGGCTGCGGCCAGGACCAGAGGTTTCTTTCTCATGGGCGGTGTCCTGTCTTTCGGGGCGGTGGACACTTGCGCTTCCCCCACTAGCGCAGGGTCTTTGCGAAAGTTTGACGACGGACCGTAAGGGCGTCAACATCTCAGCCAGAAGAAAGTTCACATCGGAACAAAACAGGAGACTTTCCCAGCTCAGTGGAACAAAGTGAGGATCTGTCCCATGAAACGACGCCAGTTCCTAGCGTTCGGAACCGCAGTCATGGCCGCCCCGGCATTACCCTCCGTCACCGCTACCGCCGCCCCACCGCCTGCCACGCTCCCGTCCCGGGCCGCGATCGTCGCCACCGTCCGTCGCGTCGCCGACCAGTGGATCGCCTCCCACCCGGACTCCGGTGACAACGGCTGGGCCCGGTCGACCTTGTTCAGCGGTCTGATGGCCGCATACCGGCTGACCGGCGAAACGCAGTACCTGAACTACACCCGCGCGTGGGCCGAGAAGCACGCGTACGGCATCCCCGGCAGCGTCAGCACCCGGCACGCCGACAACCACAACTGCATCCAGACGTACCTCGACCTGTACGAGCTCGAGCCGTCCGCGAACAAGTTGACCGCCGCGACCGACACGATCCAGCGGATGGTCAACAGCACGAAGATCGACGACTGGTGGTGGTGCGACGCGCTGCACATGGCGATGCCGTCGTTCGCCCGGCTCGGGCAGCTCCGCGGCGATCCGGCGTACGCGACGAAGCTCTACCAGCTCTACAACCACACGAAGCGGACCCGGCAGCTGTGGATCCCGTCGAGCGGACTCTGGTACCGCGACGAGCGCTTCCGGCCCGGCGGCATCACCTCGCCGAACGGCAAGCCCGTCGTCTGGTCCCGCGGCAACGGCTGGGTCGCCGCCGCCCACGTCAAGACCCTGAAAACCCTTGCAAACCAGGAGTACGCCGACACCCTCAAGCAGCTCGTCACCGCGCTCCGCCCGATCCAGCGCACCGACGGCTTCTGGAACGTCAACCTCACCGACCCCCAGCACCTCCCCGGCCCGGAGACCAGCGGTACGGCGCTCTTCGCGTACGCCGCCGCGTACGCGGTCAGCACGGGACTGTTGCCCAGCGCAACCTACCTCCCGCTGGCCGCCCGCGCCTGGAACGGCATGGTCGCCACCGCCGTCCACCCGGACGGCTTCCTCGGCTACGTCCAGGGCGTCGGCGATCGCCCCGAGTCCAGCCAGCCCATCACCTACAACACCACCGCCGACTTCGGCGTCGGCGCCTTCCTGCTCGCCGGCTCCGAGCTGGCGGCCCTCAGTGACCGAGCTGGCTGGTGATCCGCTCGACGACAACGCTCGTCGCGTAACGCGTGGTACCTGGCGGCTCGACGTCGGTCCAGTCGCCGGTGTACTTCCGCGCGACCGCCTGCTCCAGCGCCAAGTCCGGATCCGGCACCAGGTCGTCGATCCGGCCCCGCAGCTCGACGTAGTACGTCGGCCGGGCCGGGTCGACGACAACCAGCGAGATCGCCGGATTGCGCTGCAGGTTGCGCAGCTTCTGCCGCCCGTCCACCAGGCTGATCCGCACCCGCTCGCCGTCCCAGAGGAACCACAGCGGCGTCACCTGCGGCTCGCCGCGCCGGCCGATCGTGCCGACCATCGCGATCGCCTTCGACGCCAGCAGGTCATGAAACTCGCTCGGAATCTGCACGGTGGCTCAGCGGAGCGCGAACTCGCCGGCGGGCACGCCGGCCGCGTCCATCAGCGCACCGGCCGTGACGGCGCCGATGCCGCCGAGCGGCTGGGCGCGGACAACGGCTCGCGCGCTCGCGCCGTCGAACACCATCGTGAGCTGGATCGCCAGCGTCGACGCGTCATCGGCCCCGGCCTTGACCAGCTCACGGTGGAAGAAGTCGGTGAGCTGCTGCTTGAAATGCCGGGCCACCACGGACCCCGGGTGCTCAGGATTCTTCAGCTCGACCGCGGTGCTCACGTAGGGACAGCCCAGGTAGTTGCCTGAAGCAACCAGCTCGTCCTGGCGCTCGAACACGGTCAGGATCCGCTCCCGCGGGGACCGCTCGTCCTCCGGCCCGGGCTGCAGCAACAGCTGGTACGCCGGTCCGCGGCTGGCGAGGCTCTCCGCGATCAGCTCGTCCTTCGACCGGAACAGCTGGTACATCGACTTCTTCGACACCCCGGCCGCCTTGCAGAGCGCGTCCACCCCGATGTTCACGCCGTCGCGGTAGAAGAGTTCCCCCGCGGCGTCCAGCAGTCGTTCACGGGGTGTCGCCGAAGTGCTCATGGAACGAGGGTACCGGTTGGATTTGAAAACGGAAACCGATCGGTTTACTGTGTTGGAAACAGATCAGTTTCCTCCTAGGGAGTTTCAGATGACCACACTCGAAGGCGCCGTCGTGCTCGTCACCGGCGGGCAGCGCGGCATCGGCAAGGCGATCGTCGACGACCTGCTGAACCGTGGCGCGGCGAAGGTCTACGCGACCGCCCGGGCACCGAAGCCCAGCACCGACCCGCGCGTCGTACCGCTGCCGCTCGAGATCACCGACCAGGCCTCGATCGACGCGCTGGCCGCCGCCGCTCCGGACGTCACGATCCTGGTCAACAACGCCGGCGCGAGCTCGCCGGACACCTACCTGGACAGCTCGATCGACGACATCCGCGAGGTCTTCGACGCGAACTTCTTCGGCCCGCTGCAGCTCACCAAGGCGTTCGTACCGATCATCGAGCGCAACGGCGGCGGCCACATCCTCAACGCCCACTCGGCCCTGTCCTGGGTCGCCCGGCACGGCGCGTACTCCGCGACCAAGGCGGCGTTCTGGCTGCAGAGCAACGCGATCCGCGTCGAGCTGCTCGACCGCGGCATCGGCGTCACCGGCCTGCACATGGGGTACGTCGACACCGACATGACCTCCGCGGTCACCGCCCCGAAGTCCCGCCCGGAGGACATCGCCAAGCAGGCCCTCGACGGTATCGAGTCCGGTGCTCACGAGGTCCTCGCCGACGACACCGCCCGCGGCGCGAAGGCCGCCATGTCCGGCGACCTCACCGCCGTATACCCCGAGCTGGCGGACGTGAGCCACTGACCAGCCGGCGGTCGCCCACGGGTCGCACGCTCCCGGGACCCGTCGGCGACCGCCCTCAGACCAGTTGGTGAGTGCTGGAGGTCCACACGTCCCGGTCCCGGGCGTACTCCATCGCTCCGGCGATCCCGTCGGCGACGTCCGGGCCGAGCTCGCGCTCCACGACGTGCAGCGCGAGATCGATCCCGCAGGTGATGCCGCCGGCGGTGACCAGCGTGCCGTCGTCGACGATCCGGTTGGTCTTCAGGTCGGCGCCGAATGCCTCCAGCTCGGCCCACGCGCCGCGGTTGGTGGTGGCCGGACGCCCCTTCACCAACCCGGCCTCGGCGAGCAGCATCGAGCCGGTGCACACCGAGCCGATCCACTGCAGCGAGGGCGCGAGCTCGGCGATCCGCGCCGTCATCACGCCTCGCCGCGCCTCGGCCCACGAACCCTTCTCCGCGCGGTTCATCCATCCGCCGCCCGGGACGAAGAGCGCATCCGGCTGCCCGAGGCCCTCAGGCGCCTTGAACTGCAGGCCGTGCAGCCCGGTCACCTCGGCCGGCCCGTCCAGCCCGACGAGCGCCAGGTCGAACTGGGGCCGGCGGGCCGCGTGACTCCAGACCTCGAACGGCCCCATCACGTCCATCTCGTCCACACCGTCGAACACCAGGATCTCGATTCGCATACCTCCACCCAACCGGGACGGCTCGGAGGCAGCCAGTGGCCACGACGCCCATGTTCGCAAGGATCTGGCCAGCGCCCTCAGACCAGTACGTCGGTGGCCTTGTGCTTGCGGTCGACGCCCTCGACGAAGATCACCACGCCGTCGGAGTTCTCGGTCCGCAGCGGCAGGATCTCGCGGTAGTCGGGCGACTCGTACCAGTCCCGCAGGTGGTCGAAGTCCGGGAACTCGATCACGATCGGCGCCCCGTCCCACTCTCCCTCGATCTGCTCGGGCGTCGCGCCGTGGACGAGGAAGTGACCGTCGTACGGCGCGAGCGTCTCGTCGATCCGCTCGAGGTACTCGACGATGTCCGCGCCCATCCGGACGTTGCGCAGATAGGCGATCGCGTAAGCCTTCATTCTCTGTGTCATGGCTCCAGCCTTGACCACGGGGAGAATTCAGGCGATTACCTCTGACGTCATCGTGACGGCTTGATCTGCTCCCGACGTACCGTAGATGCCATGTCAGTCACAGGGGGACCGCCTTCCACCCATGCGGAGGAGGTGGAGGACGAGCGGCTCGGACCGTACCGGTTGATCCGGCGGCTCGGCCAGGGCGGCATGGGGGTCGTCTACCTCGCCGAAGGCCCTGAGCGCCAGGAGGTCGCGGTCAAGGTACTGCGGCCGCACGTCGCGCACGACCCGATCGCACGGGCCCGGTTGCAGCGCGAGGCGACCACGCTGCAGAAGGTGGACCACCCCGGCGTGGCCGGCATCCTCGACCACGACCTGGAGGCGGAGCGGCCCTACCTGGTGACGCGTTTCGTCCCGGGTCGGCCGCTGGACGAGCAGGTGGACGACCGCGGTCCGCTGACTCCGCGCAAGTGGCTGCCGCTGGCCGGTTGCCTGGCCGAGTCGCTGCAGGCGATCCACGCCGTCGGCGTGATCCACCGCGACCTGAAGCCCGGCAACGTGATGATGTTCAATGGCAAGCCGGTAATGATCGACTTCGGCATCGCCCAGGCCGCCGACGACCTGCGGCTCACGCAGACCGGCCTCGTGATCGGTACGCCGGGGTATCTGGCGCCCGAACTCATCGAGGGCGAGATGGTGTCGCAGTCCGCGGACTGGTGGGGCTGGGCCGCCACTGTGGCGTTCGCCGCGACGGGACGTCGGCCGTTCGGCAAGGGACCGTTCGAGGCGGTGCTGGCACGCGTGCACTCCGGCCAGGCTGACTTGGAGGGGCTGGACCCGCGGCTGAAGCCACTGCTCGCCGCAGCGCTCTCACCGACCAAGGCCGACCGCCCGACGCAGGCCGAGATCATGGACGGACTCACCCGGTACTCCGAGGGCCGTGATGCCCTGCCGCCGCGTGAGACGCCTACTGTCGCCGCCGTGCCGCCGACCCGGCTCGTGACGAAGCTCATGCCGACGGAAGAAGAGCCCCCGGCCGGCCCGACTCCGACCGAGGTGGCACTGCTCGTGCCGCCGGTGATCCCACCGCTATCGGCCTTCACGCCGATCCGGGACAAGATCCGGGACGCTGCGGCGAAGAAGCCGGTTGCCGAGGTGCCACCGCATCCGGCGACCTACAGCCCGGCGCCCAACGCAGCTGCTCCGGCTGGGATGCCCCTGCCGTACCAGAGCGGTCCGCCGGCGCCCTACTCGCAGCCGTATGCGCAGCCCTACCCGCAGCCGTACCAGCAGGCCGGGCCGCCAGCTTCGGTGCGGCCGGCTCCGGTGCAACCCGCCCAGCCCGCTCAGCCCGCTAAGGCCCCACCGACCGGTCGGCGTACCGCGGTCATTGTCGGCTTCATGGTCGCGCTGTCCGGACTGATCGCGCTGACTCCGCTGATCGGCTCAGCAGTCGCCGTGGTGCTCCTGGTGCTCGCACGTACCGTCGATCGATCGAGTACGGCGTTGATGCGTCGCCGCCAGGTCCGCGGACGCTCCGGCAAGTCCGACGGCGTCATCGCAGCTGCTGCCAGCCCGCTGCAGCTGGCGATGGCCGCGCTGATCACGCTGCCCTGTCTGATCCTTCCGCTGATCATGGCGGTCGTCATCGGCGGCATCGTCACCGCCGTAGCAGCCACGACGTACGACCTGAACTGGCAGCCGCTGTCAGCGGTCGGTTTCGGCAGCGCCGCACTGACTGCGCTCTTCACCAGCTGGTGGGGCCCTGGTGGCAGCTCGCTGCGTCGAGGCGCCCACATCGCGGCGCGCAACACGTTCCGCGCGCACTGGCTCTCCGCGCTGATGGCCGTCGTGCTGCTGGCGATCGGCGGCATCACGTTCTACCAGGCCACCCAGGGAGCCGGCGCGGACTGGGCGCGGACTCCTATCGAGACGCCGAACATCGAGCGTCCGACCCTCGGCGACCTGCGCAACGCGCCGTTCATCCGGGACCTCCCCATCATCGGTAACTGACGACGGGGAGGCCGTTCGGCTTTACAGCTGGACGATCTGGCTGCGCTCGGGGCCGACGCCGATGGCGGAGATCCGCGCGCCGCTGAGCGATTCGACCGCGCGGACGTAGGACTGCGCTTCCTTCGGCAGGTCCTCGAACGTGCGGCAGCCGGTGATGTCGTCGGACCAGCCGTCGAACTCCTCGTAGACCGGGACCGAGTGGTGGAAGTCGGTCTGGGTCATCGGCATCTCGTCGTACCGGACGCCGTTCACCTCGTACGCGACGCAGACCGGGATCTTCTCGCGGCCGGTCAGGGTGTCGAGCTTGGTGAGCACGAAGTCCGAGACGCCGTTCACGCGGGCGGCGTACCGGGCGATGACCGAGTCGTACCAGCCGCAGCGCCGCGGGCGGCCGGTCGTCGTACCGAACTCGGCGCCCTGCTGGCGCAGCCACTCACCGTCGGCGTCCAGCAGCTCGGTCGGGAACGGGCCCTCGCCGACACGGGTCGTGTACGCCTTCACGACGGCCATCACGCGGTCGATGCGCGTCGGCGGGATGCCGGTGCCGGTGCAGGCGCCCGCGGAGATCGCGTTCGACGAGGTGACGAACGGGTACGTGCCGTGGTCGACGTCGAGCAGCGTGGCCTGGCCGGCCTCCATCAGCACGGTCTTGCCCTCGTCGAGTGCCTTGTTCAGCAGGAGGCTGGTGTCCGCGACCATCGGCCGCAGGCGGTCGGCGTACGCCAGCAGTTCGTCCAGCACTTCGCGGATCTCGACCGCGCGCCGGTTGTACACCTTCACCAGCAGCTGGTTCTTCTGCTCCAGCGCGCCGGTGACCTTCTGCTCGAGGATCTTCTCGTCGTACAGGTCCTGAATCCGGATACCGACGCGGTTCATCTTGTCGGCGTACGTCGGACCGATGCCGCGTCCCGTGGTCCCGATCTTCCGGCTGCCGAGGAACCGCTCGGTGACCTTGTCGAGCGTCCGGTTGTACGGCGGGATGACGTGCGCGCTCGCGCTGATCACGAGGCGCGACGTGTCCACCCCGCGCGCCTGCAGCGCGTCGAGCTCTTCGAACAGCACACTGAGGTCGACCACGACCCCGTTGCCGATCACCGGCGTCACACCCGGTGTGAGGATGCCGCTCGGGAGCAGGTGCAGCGCGTACTTCTCGGAGCCGATCACCACCGTGTGGCCGGCGTTGTTACCGCCGTTGAACTTCACCACGTAGTCGATGACCTCGCCCGTGTTGCCGAGCAGATCGGTCGCCTTGCCTTTGCCCTCATCGCCCCACTGGGCGCCGACGAGCACGATTGCGGGCATCTCAGCCCTCCTGTGCTTGAAACGGTGAAGCCCGGAGACGTTCACCGGACATTCATCCGGCAACGCATCCAGGCTCTTGCGACCAAAGCCTACCGGACTTCGGGGCGGAGCTTTCGGGCCTGTCCAGAACCCATAAGCAACCGTTTCAAGTACTTGTTTCATCAGGCGACGGGTTGCCAATTTGCGTGATCGCGTGCACACTCTTAGTCAGCGGCCCGCCGAAACTGCCGCAGGGGACGGTTCCGGCGGGCCGCTTCCTCGTTCTAGGAACGCAGCCTCATTTCTACTCAAGGCCCTCGGGGTTCGAGGCGAGCCACTCCTTCACCCGCCGGTCAGCCTCTTCGCGCGAGACGTCCTCGACCTTCGTCAGGATCGCCCAGCGATGCCCGAACGGATCGATCACCGTGCCGAACCGGTCCCCGGTCATGAAGGTCTGCACCTCTTCCACCGACGTCGCCCCGGCCTCGATCGCCTTCGCGTACGTCGCGTCCACGTCAGGCACGTAGTGCACCAGCGAGGAGTGCACCCACTCGCCGTTCGGCGCCCGCAGCCCGATCTGCGGCATCTGGTCGCTCAACTGCAACATCGAGTTGCCGAACTTCAGCTCGGCCTGACCGACCCGCCCGTCCGGCATGTCCTGCCGGCTGATCACCTCGGCCCCGAACACCGACTGGTAGAACTCGATCGCCTTCGGCCCGTCCGGGACGGCGAGGTACGGGGTCAGCGAGTGATAACCGTCGGGGATGGGGTTTACCGTGTTCGTCGTCATGACTCTTAGTCAACGGCGTGACGGCCGTACCGGTCTTGTAAGAAAGCGACAGCCTTGACCCAGCTACCGGACAGCGAGCGAGGCATCCTGCATCCACGCGAGCAGGCCCGGCACCGTTCGCTGCACCGCCTCGCGCCCGGCCCGGAGGCCGGCCGGTTCGTGGAGTGGTACTGGATCGTCGAGTGGGACCTGGACGAGCCGTACACGGCCGAGGTGCTGCCGTTCCCGAGCGTGAACGTGACGTTCGAGCAGCCGGGCGGCGCGTTCGTGAACGGGGTCTGCACCCGCAAGTTCGAGCGCGAACTGTCGGGGCGCGGGCGGGCGTTCGGGGTGAAGTTCTGGGCCGGCGGCTTCGGCGCCATCACCGGCCTCGACGTCGGGTCCCTCTGCGACCTGGTGCTGCCGCTGACCGATGTGTTCCCCGACGGCGATCGGCTCGCGGACCTGATGTTCGAGGCCGAGTCCGACGTACGGCGCCGGGCGGTGTTCGAGGCGTTCCTGCGCGACCACCTCGCACCGCCCGACCCGTCGTACGAGCTCGTCCGGGAGATCGTCACCACGATGGCGGCCGACCGCACGCTGGCCCGCGTGGACGAGATCACGGCGCGTTTCGGCGTACCTGTCCGCACCCTCCAGCGCCTCTTCCGGCGGTACGTCGGAGTCGGCCCGAAGTGGGTCCTCCGCCGCTACCGCCTCCACGACGGCGCCGAGCTCCTGGCCCAGGGCGAGGCAGCCGAGCTGGCGGAACTGTCCGCGTCCCTCGGCTACTTCGACCAAGCGCACTTCTCGAAGGAGTTCAAGCAGCAGATCGGCCTGACCCCGGCGGAGTACGCCACCAGGGCGGCCGCCGAACGCCAGATCACCTACCGCTGAGCTTCACCGTCATTGCCATCAAGAGGGCCGTCACCGACGCGCCTAGCGCGACCACGAAGCCGTACTGCGCACTGTGCCCGTCGACGACCCAGCCCGCGAAGGCGGAGCCCAGTGCGATGCCCGCTGCCCCACCTGAGTTCAGCCAGGTGAAGGCCTGTGTCAGGACGGCGGGCTCCACGGCTGACTCAGCCAGGACCGACGACAGGGTCTGGAAGGGCGCGATCGCCAGGCCAGGCAGGGTCAACGCGAGCGCTGCCGCCACCGGCGTGTGCACGGCGATCAAGGGCACGCAACTCACCGCGAGCCAGACGAAGGCGATGACGAACTGCGTCTCCGGCGCGGTCCGCCAGCGTCGGGCACCGTACGCGAGCCCGACGAGCAGGCTCACCAGGCTGGTGATGCTGTAGAGCGGCCCGGCCAGACCCGGCGTACCTTGCGACACTGCGAACGCGGTGACAGAGACCTGCATACTGCCGAAGAACAGCCCGACACCGACATTCGTACCGGCAAGCCCTACGAATCGCTTGTGCAGCAGGCGTTTCGCGCCACCATGCTCACCAGCCACCCTCGGCGGCGGCGCCGTACCGCGCTGCATCGCCAGCAGGAACCCGCCGGTCACCACGAGGATCGTCGCGAGCACCGAACCCGCCGCCGGCGTGCTGAAGGAGCTCACCACGCCGACCAGGCCCGGGCCGACCATGAAGGCCACGCCGACGCTCAAGGCCTCGAGCGCGAACGCCGACGAGAGCAGCGGCGTATCGCGCAGCGCCTCCGACCAGCGCGCCGCCGTCTGCGCACCGATCTGCGGCAGCGAGCCACCTGCCAGGACCCCGGTCGCGATGAGGATCGGCAACGGCGCGCCGGTCAGTGTCAAAGAGATCAGTAGTGCGACCGCGGCCGCATGCGCCAACAGCGTGATCGGCAACATCCGGGTCTGACCGAAACGGTCGATGAGTCGTGCGACCTGCGGGCCGGCGACCGCTTCGGCCACGGCGAAGCCGCCGGTGACGCTGCCTGCCGCGGCGTACGAGCCGGTCGATCCGTGCACCAGCCAGACGATGCCGAGGCCGGTCATCGCGATCCCGATCCTTGCCGGGGCCGCCGCGAGGTAGAACTTCCACGCGCCCGGAGTACGCAGTACCGCTGCGTAAGTGGGCGCGGCTGTCCGTCCGGTGAGAGCCGGCACGGTGTGACCTTCCGCTGCCCGGAGGGGCGGGGACCCGACCGTGGGCGTCCAGCTTCGCCGGTCTGTCCGTCCGCCTAGAACCGTCCATGTTCGGCAAGTAGCGGGGACGCTCGCCGCTTGCCGGCACTGTCAACGGGCATTCATTGGTTCAGATTGACCTGAACATCGTACCGTCCTCGAGCACCGGCACGCTCGTACTCTCATCCAGCTCCGCCGCGATCGCGACGTCCTCCGGATAGCCGTACTGCGTGAGCTCGCGACCGCCGGCGCACTCGTGCAGGAGCTTGGGCAGGTCATCGGCAACCGCGTCGTACGCCGCGACCGCCGCGCGCGCCTCCGGAGACAGGTCGTCCAGCCCGAGCGCACTGAGGAACCCACCGGCCCCCCAGAGGTCCTCCACAGCCGGCCGGAGCGATCCGTCCTGCCACCGCTCCCCTGCGGCAATGGCGACAACCCTGGGTGCTTGGTGGCGGCGGCTCGCGACCTGCAGCTGCTCTCTGACCCAATCCGCAGCGGCTCGGCGATTGCGCAACGACACCGCGATCACCGTGGCCCCACCATCACTCAGCTGCCTGGCGATCGTCGAGCCGTTCGGCGACGGCAGCACCAGCCTGCTGACACCCTCCGCACGCCTGATCGTCACCGGCGACAAACTCACGTCACCCGGCCCCGCCTCGGACCGCCCGACCGCAAGCTTCGCGTCCCACCGCGCTGCATAAGCGACGGCCGTCTCGTCCCGCCACCGATACGGGTAGACGTTGATCCCGCAGTCCGCCGCGACGGTCACCGCGGTGGTGAACGACAGCACGTCGGCGACAGCCACGATGTCCCCGGCAACAATCCCCGCACCCACCGGACCCCAGTCGAACCCGACGCCGAACCCGGCCTGCGCATAAGGACTGGTCACCCGGCAGATCATTCCGCCGAGCGACCAACCCCACAACCAGGTTTCAGCTCAGCGCGTCGGCGGCAGCCGGCGACGAGTCGCGCAGGAACGTGGCGCAACGCTCCGCCTCGTCCTTCTCGTCGATGAGTGCGGCCGCCTTGCCCAGCGCCGCCAGCGCGCGCAGGAACCCGCGGTTCGGTTCGTGCTCCCACGGCACCGGTCCGTGGCCCTTCCAGCCGTTGCGCCGGAGCAGGTCCAGCGCGCGGTGGTAGCCGGTCCGCGCGTACGCGTACCCCTCGATCGTCCTGCCGTCCGCCAAGGCGCCCTCGGCAAGCACGGCCCAGGCCAGCGACGACGTCGGGTACTTGGCGGCGACGTCCGCCGGAGCGGCCCCGTCGGCGAGTTCCGCCGCGGCCGGGTCGACCGGTAGTAGTGTCTCGGGTGGGCCTGAGAGCAGATTGTTCAATTCCATAAGCACATCTTCGCCGATCACGCAGCCGTACCGGCACGTGACCGTCTGACGAAATCCGTTGACCGTTCACCCACCGGCCACGGATGCTTGAGACCCTGCGTCAAACCGCCGTGGTTCCCAGCTACGGCCGGAAGGAGGCACCGGATGAGCGTCATAGTCCTGAACGCGTCGTACGAACCGCTGCACACCGTCTCGATCCAGCACGCCATCCGGATGCTGGTGCGTGAGGTCGCAGTGGTGGAAGAGGCGCACGGAGAGCGAACCATCGGCCCCTTCCCGGTCCCTCGCGTCCTGCGCCTGGTCCGGTACGTCGTCACGCATTGGCGCTACGCAGCCGGCCGGATGAAGTACAGCAAGCACGGCGTCCTCCGCCGCGACAAGTTCCGGTGCGCGTACTGCGGCCTCGAGAACGCCGACACCATGGACCATGTCCAACCCAGATCCAGGGGCGGCCGCACCGAGTGGCTGAACGCCGTGGCCGCCCATGCCTCGTGCAACGAGCGGAAAGGCAACCGCACTCCGTCCGAGGCCAACATGCCGCTCCTTTGGCAACCCTGGGTACCAACCCGCGCCGAGCTCGTCATAGACAGATGACGAGCTTTTTTCATGCCCGTGGAGATCACCACCGTCGCTGATCGCCCCGAGCTCGCCAACGCAGACGTCGACGTCCGCGGCTGGCCCGAGTTCATGCGCCACAACCGCGTGTCCGAGGCGTACTTCGGCCAGGTCCCTGCGGTCTTCCCCGGCACCTGCCTGATCGCCACCGCAGGCGACCGCGTCGTCGCCGACGCCCACGCCGTCCAGTTCGCCCGCCGCTCGGACTTCCCGCCCGGCGGATGGGAACAGGCAGTCGTCTGGGCCTTCACCGACGTACGCCGCGGCGTACGACCGGACGCGGCGTGTGCCCTCAACATCAGCGTCGCGCACGACCTGCAGAATCAGGGCATCTCGGCACTCATGCTCGCCGCCCTTCGGCAGGCGGTCGGCGACGCGGGACTCGACGTCCTGGATGCCCCCGTGCGGCCGACTCACAAGCACCTAGAACCTCAGACGTCCATGGATGAGTACGTCGCTCGGACGCGTGCTGACGGGCTGCCGTGTGATCCGTGGCTGCGGACTCATGTCCGGGCCGGCGGGGAGATCGCCGCGGTCGCGTCCGCCTCCTGGGTGATCGCCGGCTCACTGGCCGAGTGGCGTTCGTGGACCGGGCTTCCGTTCGATCGCAGCGGCTCCGTCGAGGTCGGCGGCGGTCTCGTCCCGGTGGACTGCGACGTTGCCGCCGATCGCGCGGTCTACGTCGAGCCGAACGTGTGGGTGCGGCACAAGTTCTCCACAGTTTGAAAATCGTCCGTCTGCCCGGGGGCCGATCACGGCAATTTCTAGGGCATGAATCCTCAACTTGCTGTGATGGCGTCGATCCGCGGTGGCGTGTTCACCCGGGCCGACGCGCGTGCCTGCGGTTACCCCGACGCTGACATCGACTCCTTGTTGCACACCGGTGCTTGGCGCCGGATCCGGCGCGGGACGTATGCCGCCCAACGCTCACTCATGCTCGTCACCGACGAGGTGTTGCACCTGCGGAAGGTGTACCGCGTCCTCCGCGCCGGCGGGCCCAACGTGTTCGCGAGCCACCAAACCGCCGCGGCTCTTCACGCCCTACCGGTCTGGGGTCTCGACCTGACACGCGTCCACGTGACAGCTCCCGACGGGCGATCCGGCCGAATACGCGGCGGCGTCCATCGCCACATCCGTGATCCCGTCGGCCCCGGCCTCCAACTGTGGAACGGGCTGCGCATGGCCTCACCGGCCCGTGCAATCGCCGAGGTCTCCGCCACCGCATCACCGGCCTCTGCAGTCGTTCTCGCCGACGCCGCGCTGTACGCCGGTCTCGTCAGCATGCGCACGCTGAGACATGCGGTCTCCACGCTCGACCACGGCAGCAAACGTGCGCTCGCGGTCCTGGACCACCTCACGGGTGCCGCCTCGATCGCCGAGTCCCGCCTGCGCCTGATCCTTGCCACCGCCGGCTTGCCGACTCCAAGCCCGTCACTGCCGCCACTAGCCGACGACCCGGACTTCCCGGCCGAAGGACTCTGGTTCCCCGACGAGCGCACTGTCGTCGAGTTCGAGGCGCGTTTCCCCTTCTGGTGCGAGGAATTCGAGCCCTCTGTCGAAGAACCACTCCCCGAAACACTGGCCGCCGATCCAGACGGACCGCAACCCGTCGAGCACTGCCGGATCTCCTGGGCAGACCTCGACGACCCACCGACCGTGGCCGACCGCATCCGAACCACGTTCACCCGGGCAGCCCGCCGCACCGGCATCCGCCACTTCAACCAGGCCCGAGCCCGGATGTGACAGACAGAAAGGCCCACCGCCGCGTGCAGTCGACGCGGTGGTGAGCCCCTCGAAGATCCCCTAGAGGAGGACCCAAATGATGTCAGCCGTTCAGCGACGTACCCGTCGAGCGGAGGCTCTCGCAGGCCTCGCCGACGCGGTTCGCCATACCCTCTTCGCCCGCCTTGCCCCAGGCGCGCGGGTCGTAGGCCTTCTTGTTGCCGACCTCGCCGTCCACCTTCAGCACGCCGTCGTAGTTGCTGAACATGTGCGCCGCCACCGGCCGCGTGAACGCGTACTGCGTGTCGGTGTCGACGTTCATCTTGATGACACCGTGGTCGACCGCAGCCCGGATCTCCTCGAGCGTCGAGCCGGAGCCGCCGTGGAACACCAGGTCGAACGGACGCTCCTTGCCGACCTTGGCGCCGACCTGCTCCTGGATCTCGGCCAGGATCTCCGGCCGCAGCTTGACCGCACCCGGCTTGTAGACGCCGTGCACGTTGCCGAAGGTCAGCGCGGTCAGGTAGCGGCCGTTCTCACCGGTGCCGAGCGCCTCGACCGTGGCCAGGCCGTCCTCGACGGTGGTGTAGAGCTTCTCGTTGATCTCGTTGGCGACACCGTCCTCCTCGCCGCCGACGACGCCGACCTCGATCTCCAGGACGATCTTCGCCGCGGCCGTCTTGGCCAGCAGCTCCTTGGCGATCTCCAGGTTCTCGGCCAGCGGCACCGCCGAGCCGTCCCACATGTGCGACTGGAACAGCGGGTTCTCGCCACGCGCGACGCGCTCGGCGGAGATCTCCAGCAGCGGGCGGACGAAGCCCTCGAGCTTGTCCTTCGGGCAGTGGTCGGTGTGCAGCGCGATGTTCACCGGGTAGTTCTTGGCGACCTCGTGCGCGTAGGCCGCCAGCGCGACCGCACCGGTCACCATGTGCTTCACGGTCGGACCGGACAGGTACTCCGCGCCGCCGGTGGAGACCTGGATGATGCCGTCCGAGCCGGCCTCGGCGAAACCGCGGATCGCGGCGTTCAGCGTCTGCGAGGAGCTGACATTGATGGCCGGGTAGGCGAAGCGGTTCTGCTTGGCCTTGTCCAGCATCTGGGCATAGACCTCAGGGGTTGCAATAGGCATGTCTCGCGGTACTCCTCACAACACAGTTCTTGTGGGTTCGGCTCCAGTATTGCCGCCTGGCACTTCGTCGTGACCAGCGGCCTGCCTGCCGGGCCGGCCCGGTGGCCGGGGAGCGATCGGCAGGGATGTAGACCAGTTGATGAACAGGACCGATCCAGTTCGTTGCGTCCGGATGTCCTCCCGGGGTGGAGGCCGCTCCGGGGACGGTCAGGCGGACCCGGTTCGCGGGCCGCGCGGGGTCAGGGCCATGTGCAGCCGGTAGCGGTCGGCGCGGTAGGCCGACCAGGACAGTTCGACGACCTTGCGGCCGGCGAACGTGGTGCGCTCGAGGACCAGCAGGGGTGCCCGCCTGGCCACGCCGAGCACCCGGGCGACATGACCGTCGGCGTTGTCCGCCCGGACGGTCTGCTCACCGGAGGTGACGACGACGTCGTACTCACTGGCAAAGACGTCGTACAGAGTGCCGAGCTCGCGGCCGAGCAGGCCGGGGAAGAGCGCGGACGGGTAGTAGCCGACCTCGTAGGCCATCGGCGAGGCGTCGGCCGTGCGGAGCCGCTCGACCCGGATCACCTTGGTGCCCTTGGCGACCCGCAGGCCCTTCGCGGTCTCGTCGGAGGCCTCGATCTCGCTGGCCGACAGCACCACGGTCCCGGGCTCCAGGCCACGGGCCCGCATCTCCCGGGAGAACGAGGTCAGGTGCAGTTGGGAGTCGACCTGGGGGCCGGTGACGAAGGTGCCCTTGCCGTGCACCCGCTCCAACGCGCCGGACTCGACCAGGTCGCTGATCGCCTGCCGGACGGTCACCCGGGAGACGTTCAGCTTGTCCACCAGGGCCCGCTCGGACGGGATCGGATCGCCGGGATGCAGCTCGACATCGATCAGCCGTTCCAGCACCGATCGGACCTGGGCCCGCTTGGTCGCCACCATGGAATCTCGATCCTCCAGACCTGGGCGGATCTCGGGGGTGCCCCGGGACGCCGCTCACTGCTATCGTGCGCAGCATACCTGTTAAGACCAGATAGGACCAGTGATCCCAGTGGTGTCTGTGCCCGTCCAGGAAACCCAGATGGCGCGCGAGATCGCCGAGCAGCCGGCGGCGCTCGCGGCGACGTTCGAGCATGTTCTGCCGCTGCGGCACGACATCACCAGGCTCGCCGCCGGGCGGCGGCACGTGATCTTCGTGGCCCGCGGTTCGTCGGACAACGCCGGGGTCTACGGGCGGTACCTGACCGAGATCCACGCCGGCCGGCAGGCGTCGCTGGCCGCCCCCTCGGTGGCTACGCTGTACGGCGCGAACCTCGACCTGTCGAACTCGCTGGTCGTCGCGGTCAGCCAGTCGGGTGCGACCCAGGAGATCGTCGACACCGCCGAGTGGGCGAAGCGGAACGGCGCCGCGATCGTCGGCATCACGAACGACGGCGACAGCCCGCTGGCCTCGACGGCCGACGTCGCGCTGATCACGCAGGCGGGCAAGGAGCTCGCCGTACCTGCCACCAAGACCTACACGACACAGCTGGCCGCGATCACGGTGGCTGTGGACGCGCTTGCGCAGCGGCCCGGGACGCTCGACGCGGACATCGCGCGGGTGCCGGACGAGGCGGCCAAGATGCTGTCCGGATCAGTCGAGGCAGCCGCGGACCTGCTCGCCGGCGCCCACGACGTACTCGCGAGCGGTCGCGGACTCACGTTCGGCACGACTCTCGAGGTCGCCCTGAAGCTCGAGGAGACCTGCCTCCAGCCGGTGCGCGGACTCTCGTACGCCGACCTGAAGCACGGCCCGATCGCTGTCGTCGACGCCGACCTGGTCACGATCCTGGTCGCGGCGGGCGACGGCCCCGCGCTCCCCGGCATGACCGAGCTGGCCGGCCTCGTCCGCGAGAAGGGCAGCAAGATCCTCGGCATCGGCGGCGACCCCACCTTCGCCAACCGCTGCGACGTGAACCTCCCCGGCCCGGCCCTCCCCGAGACGCTCGCCCCGCTGGCTCTCGTCATCCCAGCCCAACGAGCCATCGAACTCCTGGCCCGCAAACTCGGCCTCGACCCCGACGCCCCCCGAGGCCTCCGCAAGGTAACCCAGACAGACTGACCCCGTGCCGCTCCTCGTCGATCCAGCACTACCCGAAGGAACACTCCGAGACGCCACCCAGCCGCACCTGACAGCAGCCACCGGCCCGCCCACACATCCGTCGCAGGACGACGGATCGTCCCCGGGACCGTTGCAGAGCGACGGGTTGGTTCTGCGGCCGTGGCGGCGCGACGACGCGAGCGCTGTGCTGGCGGCGTTCACGTGTCCTGACATCCAGCGGTGGCACGTCCGCCGGCTCGACACACTCGAGGAGGCGACCGAGTGGATCGACCAGTGGCCCCAGCGCTGGACTTCCGAGACAGCCGCCAGTTGGGCAGTAGTCGACGTGGGTGGCGGCGCGATCGGGGGTGTCGAGGCGGCGGTTGGCGGCGGGCACGGTGGCGACGGGCTGGTGGTTGGGCAGGTCGGTCTGCGCAGCATCTCGCTCGCGGAGGGGTCGGCCAGTCTGTCGTACTGGGTGACCCCGGCGGCTCGGGGCCGGTCCGTTGCCGCGAGGTCGGTTGAGGTGCTCTCGGCCTGGGCGTTCGGGTCGATCGGCTTCAACCGCCTGGGTATTCAGCACTCCACGGTCAACACAGCGTCCTGCCGCGTCGCCGAGCGAACGGGTTACGGCGTGGAGGGCACGTTGCGGCAGGCGATCAAGCACGCCGACGGGTGGCACGACTGGCACCTGCACGGCCGTCTGCGTACTGACGCCTGACTTCGCCCAACAAAGTGCTCACTCGGTGAGCACTTTGGCTGGAATCGTGGTGGTCATCAACCGGGAAGACCCGACGAAAGGACCACCACGATGTTGCGAGGATTCGCCACCGTCAGCTTCTACGCCGCGGATGTGAAGGCGGCACGCACCTGGTACGAGGAGCTGCTCGGCATCGAGGCGTACTACGCCGTGCCGAGCGCCGACGACCCGGCGTACGTCGAGTTCCGCTTCGGCGATTTCCAATGCGAGCTGGGGATCATCGACGCCAAGTACGCCACGCACCAGGTCACGTCGGGCCCCGCCGGCGCCGTTATTCACTGGCACGTCGACGACCTGGAAGCCGAGCTCCAGCACCTCCTCGACCACGGCGCCACCCTCCAGGAACCGATCACCGAACGCGGCAACAACACTGGCTTCCGCACGGCGTCGGTAGTCGACCCGTTCGGCAACCTCATCGGCATCATGACCAACCCGCACTACCTGGAGATCCTCAAAGGCCTGAAGAGCGCCTAGAAGTTGCCGCGGTGGGTTAGGGCGGTGGTTATTTGGGCGGCGGCTTGTTGGAGGTGTGGGAGGGCTTCGGTGCGGAGGGAGGTCGGCGTCGAGCGGGAGGCGTGGGCGGAGACGTTGAGGGCGGCGATGACGCGGCCTCGGGAGTTGTGGATGGGGGCGGCGATCGAGCGGAGGCCCTGCTCGAGCTCCTGGTCGACGAGCGCATAGCCGTCCGTGCGGGCCTGGGCGATCGTCGCGCGCAGGTTGTCCGGGGACGTGACCGTGCGATTGGTGAGTGCCTCGGCCTGCAGCGAGTCGAGATACGACGTGAGCTCCTCCTCCGGAAGGCCCGCGAGCAGGACCCGCCCCATCGACGTCGGGTACGCCGGGAGCCGGGCGCCGACGCCGAGGGCGACCGTCATGATCCGGCTGGTGGGGACGCGCGCGACGTACACGATGTCCGGTAGGTCGAGGGTCGCGATCGAGCAGGACTCGCGGGTCTTGGCGCTCAGCTCCTCCATGAACGGGCCGGCCAGTTCGCCGAGATCCAGCGACGACAGGTAGGCCCAGCCGAGAGCCAGCACGCGCGGGGTGAGCGAGAAGCGGCGGTGGTCGCTGCGGACGTACCCGAGCTCTTCCAGGGTCAGCAGGATCCGCCGCGCGGTCGCGGGCGTGATGCCGACCGCTCGCGCCACCTCGCTCAGGGTCAGCGAGGGCGCCTCGGCGGAGAACGCGCGGATCACCGCGAGCCCGCGCTCCAGGCCTTGCAGAAACGTGCCTGTAGACGCGTCACTCGCCATCGGCTAGCCTACTTTTCGTTGAAAGAAGAACTATTCGCTGAGCGAAATCCTATCGGAGCTGCCGATGCCGCGTCCAGCAGAACCGGGACGAGCGGAGCCTCAGGCCGGGTTCGTACACACGTTCCTGCCGGGGCGAGTGGTGTTCGGAGCGGGCTCGCTCGACCAGGTGGCCGGCGAGATCGAGACCCTCGGGGTACGGCGGGCGCTGGTCGTCGCGACCAACTCGGCGCGTGATGCGGCGGACGTGGTCGAGGTGCAGCTGGGCGACCGGTTCGCGGGGCGGATCGACGGCGTGACCCAGCACGTCCCGACCGAGGTCGCGGAACAGGCCCGGGCCAAAGCGCGCGAGGTCGACGCCGACGGGATCATCGCCATCGGCGGCGGCTCGGCAATCGGCCTCGCCAAAGCAGTCGCCCTCACCAGCGAGGTGGCGATCGTGGCGGTGCCCACGACCTACGCCGGGTCCGAGATGACGCCGGTCTGGGGCGAGACCTCCGGCGGGAGCAAGACGACCGGCACTGATCTGGGCGTGCTGCCGCGAGTCGTCGTGTACGACCCGGTCCTGAGCCAGCATCTGCCGAAGAAGGTCACCGCAGCAAGCGTCGCCAACGCGATCGCGCACTGCGTCGAGGCCGTCTGGACACCGAAGGCCGACCCGATCACCGAAGTCATCGCGGTCGAAGGACTCCGCACCCTCGCCGGCGGCCTACGTCAAACACTCGCCGACCCACTGAATTTAGATGCCCGCAGCAACCTCCTGTACGGCGCCTGCCTGGCCGGCTCGGCGTTGGCGACTGCCGGCACGGGACTGCATCACAAGCTGTGCCACCTGCTCGGCGGCACCTACGGCCTCCCCCACGCGGAAACGCACGCAGCCGTGCTGCCACAGGTTGCCCGCATCAATGCTCCCGCAGTGCCACGATCAAAAGCACGCCTGGAAGCAGCGCTCGACGCAACAGATCTGGCAGCCGGACTGTACGACCTGTTCGAGGCGGCGGAGGTCCCGACCAGCCTCAAGGACCTAGGGCTGACCGAGGACCAGGCGCGAGAAGCAGCGACGGCGTTCAAGCCCACCGACAACCCGATCCCCGTGACCGAGGACCTGGTGCGCGAGATCCTCACCCGCGCCTGGGCCGGCACGCGACCGTGACGCACCTTGATGAACCCTTGGACGAACGAGGAGACCGATGGATCTGCAAGGCGATGACCTGACCGAAGCGGTGGTGGCCAGCTTCGACGGCAGCGCGAGCGACCGCTACAAGACAGTGATGAGCGCCCTCGTACGGCACCTGCACGCGTTCGCGCGGGAGGTGGAGCTGACCGAGGACGAGTACTTCACCGCGATCGACTTCCTCACCCGGACCGGCCAGATCTCCACCGGTACGCGGCAGGAGTTCGTGCTGCTGGCCGACGTACTCGGGCTGTCGATGCTGACCGTCGGGCTCGGCAACCGCAAGCCGCCCGAGGCGACGCAGTCCACCGTGTTCGGCCCGTTCTTCGTCGAGGGATCGCCCGAAGCGCAACTCGGCGACGACATCGCGAACGGCGCCCCGGGACAGCCGTGCCTGGTGAGTGGCAAGGTCCTCAACACCAAGGGCGAGCCGATCGCCGGTGCGCTCGTCGAGACCTGGCAGGCCGATGAGGACGGGTTCTACGACGTACAGAAGGACCTCGACGGGCCACAGAACCGCGCCCATCTCACAACCGATGCTGAAGGCAACTATCGGTTCTGGGCGGTGAAGCCGGTCGCCTACCCGATCCCCGACGACGGACCGGTCGGCGAGCTGCTGCGGGCCGGCGGACGTGGCCCGATGCGTCCGGCGCACATCCACTTCATGGTGACGGCTCCCGGCTACAGCCGGCTCATCACTCACGTCTTCGCGGCCGGCGACCAGTACCTCGACACGGATGCGGTCTTCGGAGTCAAGCAGTCCCTGATCGCCGACTTCACCGAACACCAGGACGAGGGCAAGACCTACTACTCCGTCGAGTACGACCTGGTGCTCGCGACCACCGAGGAGACGCAAGCGTGATCACGACAGACGTCCTCATCGTCGGCAGCGGCCCGGCCGGCGGCGCCGCCTCGCTCTTCCTGTCCACGTACGGCGTCGACAACATCGTCCTGACCCGGTACGGCTGGACCGCGAACACGCCTCGTGCGCACATCACCAACCAGCGCACGATCGAGCTGATGCGCGACATGGGCATCGAGGACCAGATCATCGACAACGGCACCGCCCACGACCTGATGGGGCAAACGGCCTTCTGCACCAGCCTCGCGGGCGAGGAGATCGGCCGGATCCGCACCTGGGGCACGCATCCGCGCCGGCTCGCCGACTACACCGAGGCGAGTCCGTGCCTGCCGTGCGACCTCCCGCAGACTCTCTTCGAGCCGATCCTCGTCAGTACGGCGGCCAGCCGCGGGGCACAGCTCCGCTTCAACACGGAGTACCTGTCGCTGGAGCAGGACGACGACGGCGTCACCGCGACGGTCCGCGATCGGCTCAGCGACACGACGTACCAGATCCGGGCGAAGTACCTGATCGGGGCCGACGGCGGACGCAGCAAGGTTGCCCAGGACATCGAGCTGCCGATGGCCGGGGCGATGGACATCGAGGGCTCGATGAACATCGTCTTCGAGGCAGACCTCAGCCGGTACGTCGCGCATCGCCCGAGCGTCTTGTACTGGGTCCTCCAGCCGGGCGCGCAGATCGGCGGGATCGGCGCCGGACTGGTCCGCATGGTCCGCCCGTGGAACGAATGGCTGATCGTCTGGGGCTACGACATCTCGCAGCCCGCGCCGGTGGTCGACGAGGCGATGGCGACCGAGATCGTGCACAACCTGGTCGGCGACGACACCATCGACGTGAAGCTGAAGAGTACGTCGGTCTGGAGCGTCAACCACATGTACGCCGAGAAGGCTTCCAAGGGCCGCGTGTTCTGTATGGGCGACGCGATCCACCGGCACCCGCCGAGCAACGGACTCGGCTCGAACACGTCGATCCAGGACGCGTACAACCTGGCGTGGAAGCTGGCTCTGGTCCTGAAGGGCCAGGCCTCGCCCGACCTGCTCGACACCTACGACGACGAGCGAGCGCCGATCGCCAAGCAGATCGTTGACCGCGCCAACAAGAGCCGCAACCAGTTCGGGCAGATCTTCCGCGCCCTTGGCATGACCCCGGACGCGCCGGCCGGCCGGACGATCGAGTCCCGCAAGGACGACACTCCCGAAGGCGCCGCACAGCGCGAGGAACTGCGGCAGGCGATCGAGCTCAAGGACTACGAGTTCAACGCGCACGGCGTCGAGCTCGGGCACCGCTACAAGTCCTCCGCCGTGGTCGAGGACGGCACACCCGAGCCGCCGTACGAGCGGGATCAGGAGCTGTACTACCACCCGACGACTTGGCCGGGCGCCCGGATCCCGCACTGCTGGCTGACCCGCGGGTCGGAGACCGTCAGCACGCTGGACGTGGTCGGCAAGGGCCGGTTCACGCTGCTGACCGGCATCGGCGGCGACGCGTGGGTGAAGGCGGCGCAGTCCGTGTCCGAGCACCTCGGCGTACCGATCGAGCCGTACGTGATCGGGCCGGGCCGTGAGCTGGACGACCTGTACGGAGACTGGGCGCGGGTGCGCGAGATCCCGGACGAGGGCTGTCTCCTCGTCCGTCCGGACGCACACATCGCCTACCGCTCGTTCGAACAGCCCGACGACCCGACCGATGCGCTGCAGCAGGCGGTCAGCGCGCTCCTCGGGCGTGCCTGACCGCTCTTAGGCCGCCGATGACGCTTCGGAGCGGAGGATCTGGTCGAGGATCGCCGAGATCTCCGCGGTCTCGGCGTCCAGCAGGGTGATCAGCGCGACCCGCGAGGTCTCCGTGCGCGCCTCCAGAGCCGCCGCGCTCAAGGCGCGCACGGTCCCCAACTCGTGTATCAGTTCGTCCCACAGAGCGTTCATCAACAAACCCCCATGATTCCCGTCGCAAACCCGTACGACGTGCTTGATGCACGCCGAGCCCCCCGAGTTGGGGCTGACTTTGGTCGAGAAGCCTCACTTCTGTCATCGGGTACAACGCGGCACCCCGGCCGCACGTTACGGATGTGTCAAGAATTTCCAGCTGTGCGGCGGGACGACGACCGCATCCTCGACCGGGAACTCAGCGTCCGAGTTCGAGACGTTGAGCAGGAGCAGCACCCATTCGTCGCTGTGCCGGGCCCGCAGGGCGATCGTCTGGTTGGTCACGTGCTCGACCTCTGTGTGAGTCCGCGTGAGCCACGAGTGGCGCCTCCGCAGACCGATGAGCTCCTGGTGGAGGCGGTACGTCGGCCAACCGTACGACGCCAACTCGTCGGGCGTGTCCGGAAAGGCAGGGCGAATCGCATCGTCACCGCCGGCACGGTCCTCCTTCAGGCCGCGGAACGCCTGCTCGTCCCCCGAGTAGACGCTCGGTACGCCGCCGACCGCGAACAGGATCGCGAGCGCGTGCCCGAGATGCCGCTCGTCCTCGAGGCGGGTCGCGAGCCGGGTCACGTCGTGGTTGCCGACGAACGTCTGCGGGACGAACGTGTCGAGCAGCGCGTTGTGCCGGCCCAGCGCGTACGAGAGCTCGAAGAAGTTGCCGTCGTTCAGCGAGCTCCAGATCGCCTTCCACAGCTCGTACTGCGTGACCGAGTCGAGCCCGCTCTTCTCCACGTAGGCGGCGTAATCCCCGTGGATCACCTCGCCGAAGTACCAGGCGTCCCGGTCCCGCGGCAGCACGGCGCGCCAGAACTCGGGCGGCACGGCGTACGCCGCGTCCAGGCGCCACGCGTCCACGCCGCGGTCGAGCCAATGACGCAGTACATCGCCGACGTACTGCGCGACGGCGGGATTGCTGTGGTCGAGGGTGACCAGGTGCTCGTGGCCCTCGAAGGTCGCGCCGTCGCTCCGGAACCACTCCGGGTGGACGAACGAGCGCGCCACGTGGTTGAAGACGCCGTCGAGGGCGATCCGCAGACCGCGATCGTGCGCCTTGGCGACCAGGCGGTCGAAGTCGGCCTCGTCACCCAGGCGAGGGTCGATGCGGAAATGGTCGATGGTGTCGTAGCCGTGCGTCTCGGACGCGAAGATCGGACCGAGCAGGAGTCCGTTGCAGCCCAGTTCGATGGCGTAGTCGAGCCAGTTCTCCAGGTGCGCCAGGCGGGCGCCGGTGCGATCGGCCGTGAATCCGAGCGGGTAGATCTGCCACCAGATCGCGTGGTCAGCCCACATGTCTTCTCCTCAACAGCAAAGTAGGAACGATCGCGATCAGGCAGCCGATCACGGTGTCGACGAGCCGGTACCCGACGGTCGACAGCTCCGGCGTACGGCCGAGGTCCATCAGCAGCACGACCAGCGGGGTCATGACGGTGGCATAAGCAGCGTAGTTGCGTTCCTTCAGCAACGGCCGCAGTCCGGCAAGGACACTGACGACCACCACGATCACCCCCGACGGCGGCGCCCACAGGATCAGCAGGCCGCCGATCAGTACGCCGGCACAGGTCCCGGCGCAGCGCTCTGTTGCCCGAAGCAACGATCCGCCACGACGCCGTACGACGATCACCACGGCCAGCGCGATCCAGTAACCCTTCTCCTGATGCCACAGCTGGCCTATCACTTCCGCAACAGCAAGCGCCGCCACAACAGCCGGTACGTCGGCCGCGCGGCTTCAGGCCCAGCGGACGAGAACGCCAACCCGAGCACGACCGCCCACGCGACCCCGAGCGCGAACCAGCGTGCCACCCCCCACGGATCAGCCGCGCCCAGCCCGGTCGCCATCACGAGAAAGGTGACGAACCGCGTCGTCGCGTCCGCCATCCACCGACTGAACCCACCCACAACAGCCGCCACCGCCGCCAGCCCGACCACGCCGGCCGCACCACCCCACCCCCGCCCACCCAGCCACACCCCAACCAGGGCACCCACCGTCACCACCACCCCAAGACCACTTTGTGCACCCACCAACCGCACGAGCCGCCGGCGAATGGTTGGTGCGCGCCCAAGGTGGGGCGTGGCCAGGGCCCCGAGCGCTGCGAACGAGGCGTGGGCGAGGTGGTTGGTGGTGACGCCATAGGTGATGGGACCAGCCATCGCGAGGGCCGCGGTGACCATCTGAGTCGGGACAACAGGCGTGTCTCGAGACCAGTGCAGGACGCTCATAGTAAGCTGAGCTTAGCATTTCTAAGCGTAGTCATCAGAAGGTTGGTTAATGGAAGCTTACGATACTGCGATCGCGCTCAGGCGAACCAGCACCCGGCTGGCCCTGCGGTTGCGGGCAGAGCGGACAGGCGACGGACTCGGGAGTACGGGCGTTGCCGTGCTGGGCCAGCTGCATCGCCGGGGAGTGCTGACGGCGAGCGAGATCGCAGCGGCCGAGCGCGTGCAGCCGCAATCGTTGACGCGGGTGCTGGCGAGCCTGGAAGAACAGGACCTCATCAAAAGAGAGCAGGACGCGCAGGACCGCCGCCGGCACACGATCGAGCTGACGGACAGCGGCCGGCACCTGCTTCGCGAACATATGAAGAGCTCCGATGACTGGCTGGCCGAAGCCATCGAAACCCGGCTCAACCCGACCGAGCGCGCCGTACTCCAGTTGGCCGCCGGAATCCTGGATCAGCTGCTCGACGGCTGACCGAACGTGTGACGGCGGATCCACGCGTGCATGGCGATCGCGGCCGCGGCACTGGCGTTGATCGAGCGGGTCGAGCCGAATTGCGCGATCGAGAGGACGGCTGTGCAGATCGCGTGGGCATCTTCGGTCAGCCCGGGACCCTCCTGACCGAAGAGCAGGACACATTCGCGCGGGAGGTCGTAGGTCTCCAGCGGGACCGAGCCGGGCAGGTTGTCGATGCCGATGACGGGCAGGCCACGGGCGGCGGCGTACGACGCCAGGTCGGCCAGCGTCGGCTGGTGGCGGACGTGCTGGTAGCGGTCGGTGACCATCGCGCCGCGGCGGTTCCATTTCCGGTTGCCGACGATGTGGACCTCCGCCGCGAGGAAAGCGTTCGCTGTCCGCACGACCGAGCCGATGTTCAGGTCGTGCTGCCAGTTCTCGATCGCGACGTGGAACGGGTTCCGCTGCCGGTCCAGGTCCTGGACGATCGCCTCGAGCTTCCAGTACCGGTACTTGTCGACGACGTTGCGCCGGTCACCCTCGGCGAGCAACTCCGGATCCAGCCGCGGGTCGTCCGGCCGATCGCCCACCCACGGGCCGACGCCGACCTCGTTCGGCCCGACCATGTCCGCGCCCCGGAGGTCGCTGCTCAGCTCATGCACAGGTCGGGACGCTACCCTGTCCGCGTGCTTCCTCTTGTCGCGATGCTGATGCCGAACTGGATGGACCCGGAGTACCTCCTGAACTGGATGGGTAACTGGGCCCTCTGGGGCACGCTGATTGTGGTGTTCATCGAGTGCGGGGTGTTGTTCCCGATCCTGCCCGGTGACTCACTGCTGTTCGCAGTCGGCCTTTTCATCGCGCAGGGCACCATCGACGTACCGCTGTGGCTGGCCTGCGTGCTGCTGACCATCTCCGCGTTCCTCGGCAACGTGTCCGGTTACTACATCGGCCGCTTCCTGGGGACGTCCCTGTTCCGCAATCCGAACGCCCGGATCCTCAAACCGAAGTACATCGAGCAGACGCACGAGTTCTTCGAGCGGTACGGCCCGCGTGCACTGGTGATGGCCCGGTTCGTGCCGATCGTCCGCACGTTCGTCACGATCGTCGCGGGCGCCGGGAAGATGGAGCCGCGCAAGTTCTTCGTCTGGACGGCGGTCGGAGCGGTGCTCTGGGCGCCGACGATCACGCTGCTCGGCCACGCGCTCGGCAACGTCGAGTTCATCCACAAGAACCTCGAGGCCGCGCTGATCCTGCTGGTGCTGGTCTCGCTGATCCCGATGGTCGTCGAGTACTTCCTCGCCAAGCGCCGCAACCGCAACAAGAACTCCGACGGCCAGGGCGGCTCGGGTACGGCGAAGCACGCCGCGCCGAAGCACGCCGTACCGAACGACTGACGGGCCGTACCGAACGACTGAAGGTCAGTGCCCGAAGGGAAAGTGCGGGTCCGACCAGACGAAGTCGGTGCTGAGCAGCGACAGGTCGGCAACCTCGACCGGGCCGAGCAGGAGCGGACCAACCACCTGACCGGAGCCGAGTGAGCAAGCCACCCGGATCCGGTCTGCCGCCTGGTACCAGACCAGCGCCCCCCGTGGCGCCACCCCTTCGCGGAGCAGGTCGTGATGGTTGAGCCAACCGACCGCATCGGCCGCATCGTGCCAACCGCTGTCGTGCGCATAGCCGAACGCCATCCGCTGGAACTTCAGCGGCCAGTCCTTCCAGGCCGCCGATCCGAGACGTTCCAGCTGCCAGTTCAGCGCCGCCTCGTTGTCCCGCGGGTTCGATACCCGCGGGACGTTCGGGCGCTCCACAGCAACCTCCCCCCAGGCCATAGGTTCTCCCCCGATTCCCCGAAACCTCGGCCTGCGTGCCGTGGCATGGTCGAATCCTGTCCGGCCCGGATACAGCCGCCGTACATTCGGCTCAGCCGGCCGCAACCCCTGTTTCAGACCCGGCCAGCATCCGGCGGCACTCGCCGGCGGCGCCGTCGTTGCCCGCCTGCTGCCACACCCGCGCGGCGCGCTCGAGGGTACGGCGGGCGTTGTCGAGGCTGCCCGTGGACAGGTACAGCTCGCCGAGGTGTTGCGCTGCCTGACCCTCGACGCTGCGATCGCCCAGCCGGTGACCGACGTCGATCGCGTCCAGGAGCGTCTTCCGCGCCGCGGCGACCTCACCGCGCTCCATCAACGCCTGCCCGAGAAGCGCCCGGGTGTACGCGGCGCAATGGTCGTCGCCCATCCCGTCGAAGATCGCAAGCGCCTTACGCAGCTGCCGAACCGCCTCTTCGTGCCGCCCCTGGTTGACGCGGAGCGCCGCGATCCGGCGGCGTACCTTGGCCTCCCGATGCGCGTCGGCCCGGCGGACGGCGATCAGGAACGCCTGCGCCAGCAGGCTCCGTGCCGTGTCCAGGTCGCCGCGGACCAGGTAAACATTCGCCGCCGCGGTCCGCGCCAGCGCCTCGGCGTTCCCGTTGCCGTCCTCGACGAACGCCTCGATCGCCCGCTCGTACTGCGCCAGCCCCTCGTCGCGCTGGCCGCGTTCCCGCAGCCAGGTGCCGAGTCCGACGGCCACGATGCCTTCGCCGAGCCGGTCACCCACCTCAGCGAACACCTCCGCGGCCGCGTCGAAGTGCCGCCGCGCGTTGTCCCAGTCGTCCTGGTACACGGCGAGCTGGCCGAGATTGCGATGCATGATCGCCTCGCCGTGCCGGTCGCCGCACTCGATCGCACTCAGCAGACCCTGCTGGTGCGACCCGTTCCAGTCGTCGAACCCGGCTCGCAGGTCGAGGTACGGACCCCACGCGGCCGCGATCCGCCACGCGTGGTCGTGCAATCCGTTCTGCGCCGCGGCCCGGATCGCCGGCACGAACGTACTGCGCTCGCTGTCCAGCCAGGCGATCGCGTCGGCCTCGGTGAACGGCGACGGGTCGGGCGCCGTCAACGGCCCGGTGTGCTCGAGGACGCCGAAGTACTCGAAGGACAAGGCGTCGTTGGCGCGGCGGATCTTGTTCAGGATCGCGTCGACGACAGTCTCGACGTCCCGGACGGCCTGCGCCTTCTGCTCGTCGTCGCCGACGCCGAGCGCGTGGAGCCGCAGCAGATCGTGGACGCGATACCGCGCCGTGCCGCGATGGTCGACCGAGCTGATCCGGACCAGGTTGACCTCGATCAGCCGGTCCAGACTCCGCCGTACGGCGGCCGGCGACGCGACTGCCTCCAACGCGCGGGCGGAGAACACACCGACCGCGAAGTGGCCGATCAGCCTGTACAGCCGGGCCTCTTCCGGACTCAACGCGCCGTAGCTCAGGTCCGCGCTCGTCCGTACGGCGAGCTCGCCGATGCTCAGCTCGTCCAGCCGCGACGTCTCGTCCCGCAGCCGTCGCGCCAGCTCTCGCGCACTCAGATCAGGCCGCTGCGCCAGCCGGCTGCCGACGATCCGGATCGCCAGCGGCAGGTTCGCGCACGCGGTCAGGATCTCCTCGGCTTCCGGCGAGGACGCGTCGATCCGCCCCGATCCAGCGACCGACGAGAGCAGCAAAGCTGCCTCGCGGTCGTCGAACGTGTCGAGCGGCATGCTGTCCGCCCCGGCCAGGTCCATCAGCCGGTTCCGACTCGTCACTACGACTGCCGACGCACCAGTACCGGGCATCAGCGGCGTGACCTGGCCGGCCGCGGCGACGTCGTCGAGGATGATCAGCACCCGGCGACTTGCCAGCTCGGACCGCAGCATTGCGGACCGGCGCTCCGGATCGGTCGGGATCGCGAAGTCCGGCAGGTTGAGGCTGAGCAGCAGATCGGTCAGTGCGGCCGCCGGATCGCGAGGCTGTGTCGCGCCGTGCATGTCCAGGTAGATCTGCCCGTCCGGGAAGTACTCCCGGACCAGATGGCCTAGCCGAACGGCCAGTGAGGTCTTCCCGGTCCCCGGTGCGCCCGAGATGACAGCGATCGGCGGCCGCACCGGGTCACGACCGCAGACCAGGTCCCGCAACTGCTCCAGGTGAGCCTGCCGACCGCTGAAGTCAGCCAGGTCGAGCGGGAGCTGGCTCGGCGGCCGGACCGGGTCGGTCAGCTCGGGGGCCGCCATCGGTCCGGGCTGTGCGGTCGGCTCGGCGCGTTCCGCCGTACGGTCCGCGGGGATGCCCGGGTTGGGCCAGTTGGCCGAGCGGCCGTTCTCGGCGCGGGCACCCGCTGCCTCCAGCTCGGGGCCGGGCTTGATGTCGAGCTCGTCCGCGAGCGTCTGCACCGCCTTCTGGTACGCCGCCCGTGCCTCACCGACCCGGCCGGCCGCGAGAAGGGCGTCGACCAGGCGCCGCCAGAGCTGCTCGTCGTACGGGTCGTCGGTGAGACGGGCACTGAGTAGTACGGCCGCGCCGCTCGCGTCGCCGTGCTCGAGCCGCAGATCCAAGAGGTTGTCGACGAGTCCGCGGTGCTGCGCCTCCAGGCGGGCGATCGAGCCTTCCCAGGCCGCGGGCATCGGTAGATCGTCGAGCGGACGGCCACGCCAGAGCGAGTACGCACGCGACAGGACCTGCATCGCCTGCCGCCCGTCGCCGGCGTCCCGCAGGTGGCCGCCCTCGGCCAGCAGCGATTCGAACAGGCTGGCGTCGAGCTCGTCGACGCCCACCTCGATGCTGTAGCCCGCAGCCGAGGTGTCGATCGGTGCGGGCAGTCCAGCGTCTTGCAGCACGCCACGCAGAGCCCGGACGTACGTCCGGATGTTCGCAGTGGCCGACCGCGGCGGACTGCTCTCCCAGAGCGCGTCAGCGATCAGGTCGGTCGAGACGAACCGGTTCGGGTGGAGCAGCAGGGTCGCGAGCAGCTGACGCGGTTTGGCGGCCTTCAGCGGCTGGCCCTGGACGTGGACGAGCCGCAGAGGTCCGAGGATCGCGTACCTCAGACTGTCCACTCGTCCGACCTCTCCACTCTTGAACCGGCCTATCGTGTCATCCGGTCGCACCATGCGGAAGCCCGATGTACGCCGGATGTATCTCGCTGCGGCACTGTTGACTCAGGTACCGGGGGGAGGGCAGGCCCGGGCGTGGCGACTTGACCGCCGTCACACCGGGTCTGGCACTGGGAGAGAGTCCGGGGTCGGGGGTCCTGGGCTACGGGGATCCGGTGCCTACTGGCCACCGGTGAATGGCGGCTGACCGTCCTGCGGAGCGGGGGAACCCGCAGGCGGCCCGCCCACCGGTGGCTCTCCCTGTCCCTGGTACTGCCCGGGCTGCTGATACTGGCCCGGCTGACCCTGGTACGGCGGTTGCGCCGGGGGCTGCTGGTAGCCGCCCGGGATCGGCTGCGGCGGGGCCTGGTAGTTGCCCTGGTCACCCGGCATCTGCGGGTGGATCTGCCCCGACGACGGCGCGCCCGGCTGCATCTGCGGCGGCGCCTGCTCACCGGCGACCGACCCGATCGTGCCGAACGACACCTGCGGTACGGCGCGCACCTGCTCGTCCTTGACCTCGAAGTACCCGGCCTTCTCGAACTTGAAGCCGCCGGCGATCAGGTTCGACGGGAACGCCTCGATCCGGGTGTTGTAGTCGCCGACGTTCGCGTTGTAGAACCGGCGACCGGCCGCGATCCGGTCCTCGGTGTCGGTCAGCTCGCGCTGCAGGCCGAGGAAGTTCTGGTTCGACTGCAGCTGCGGGTAGGCCTCGACCGAGATCATCATCTGACGCAGCGCACCGGACAGCTGACCCTCCGCCGCCGCCCGCTGCTCCGGGGTCGCGCCCTGCACGTTCACCGCCTGGGTGCGCAGCCGGGCGACCTCCTCGAACACGTGCCGCTCGTGCGCGGCGTACGCGCGCACGGTCTCGACCAGGTTCGGGATCAGGTCGTACCGGCGGTGCAGCTCGACGTCGATCTGCCGCCAGGACTCCTGGATCAGGTTCCGTTGCTTGACGAACCGGTTGTACGACGTGATCAGCATGATCGCCAGAATGACGATCACCGCGACGATCACGATGATGACCCAAACCATGACGAGCTCCCGAGTGTTGGCAGTGCTGACTGCGACTCTACGGCTCCGTGGGTCCGATGGTTGGTTACTGCACGCGGGGGTCGATGCCGGCGTAGTCGCGCCAGACGTACGGCGGGACGTTCTCGATCACCTGTTGGAGCAGCCCGAGACGGTTCATCAGCTGGTTCGGGTCGTGGTCGCCCTTGCCCCAGCCGACCAGCGAGTTGCCCTCCGTGCGCCAGCCGATCTCACCGCGGGCGAGCAGCAGCTCCATCATCCGCGGGGTGACCACCGCGTGCCCGAACCGCTCGTCGGTCGCCTTGACCCGGAACGTCCGGTTGAACTGCTCGCTCTCGAACTGGATGTCGCGGAAGCCGAACGCGTTCGCCACCGCGCCACCGAAGATTCCCTCGTGCGTCACCTCGAGATGCGGCAGCGCACCCGGGAGCTGCATCACGACCACCGCGAAACGGTGCGTCGTGGTCCGCCGCTGGCCCCGGCCGTTGGTCGTGTGGGTCTGGTAGCTGTAGTCGAAGGCAACCATCGGGTGCCCGTTGTACGGACCGGACAGCACGTTCTTGACGCGGTAGTTGTCGCCGGTCTGGAACGGCGTACCCGACCACTGTCCGGCCAGCGACGGATTGGACGGCACGTACGACCAGCCCTGCTGGGCCGCGAAACCGGCGAACTGCTCGCGACGCTTCTTCGCCCGGTAGTAGTTGAAGTAGAAGAGGCCGACACCGACGACGACGGCCAGGGCTACGAACAGCAGGGTGCTGCTCTGCATCAGCTGAGGCCCAGGTCGTCCAGACCGAACACGGTCCGGTACTCCAGTCCCTCCGCCTCGACCCGCTCCTGCGCGCCGGTCGACCGATCCACGATCACCGCGACCGCAACGACCTCCGCGCCCGCCTCGCGCAGCGCCTCGACCGCGGTCAGCACCGAACCGCCGGTCGTCGACGTGTCCTCGACCGCGAGCACCCGGCGGCCCTTCACGTCCGGCCCTTCGATCCGCCGCTGCAGACCGTGCGTCTTCTCGGCCTTCCGTACGACGAACGCGTCGAGCGTCCGGCCCTGCTGCGCCGCCGCGTGCAGCATCGACATCGCGACCGGGTCGGCGCCGAGCGTGAGCCCGCCGACCGCGTCGTACTCCAGGTCCTTGGTCAACTCGAGCATCGCCGGCCCGATCAGCGGCGCCGCGGCCGCGTCCAGCGTGATCCGCCGCAGGTCGACGTAGTAGTCGGCTTCCTTCCCCGACGCCAGCGTCACGCGCCCATGCACGATCGCCTTGCTCTTGACCTGCTCCAGCAGTCCGTCCCGGTCGTAGCTCATGGGCCTTGAGCTTAGAACACGGTTGAGCTCACGATTTCTTCTGGACCTTGACCAGGTGGCCGAAGGCAACCGAGCGGTCCGGGGAGTGGAAAAGGTCCTGGCAGGTGGTGAGGGTGATGATCGATGTGGTCGGGGCGTCGCGCTTGCCGGGGACCGGGTCGAGGACCCAGGTGTCGGTCGGTTCGACGGTCAGGTCGCGGGGCGAGCCGTCCAGTTCGTAGGTGTAGACGGCGTCCTGGGTCTCGACGACGACCTGGTCGCCCTTGCGCAGTTCGAGCAGCTTGCGGAACGGCGAACCATGCGTGACGCGATGCCCGGCGATCGCGAAGTTGCCCGGTCGGCCCGGCAGCTGGGTCTGTGGATAGTGGCCGAGCCCGCGCGCCAGGTCGTCCGCGTCGACACCCTCGACGACCGGCTTCTCCCAGTCGGCGCCGAACCGCGGGATCCGCAGCAACACGAACGCCTTACCTGTCGACGGCGTCACAGTCTTCCCGGCTTCGGGGGCTTTCCACTGATTGCGCAGCGAGTCCTCGGCCTTGCCCATCTGCTGGTTCGAGCTGATCCCGGTCCCGAAGTACTGCCACCCCACCCACCCGAGCAGTCCCACGCCTGCCACCAGGAACACGATCCCGAGTCCCCTGACTACTCCCCGCATGCGACAAGTATGCAGTTCGACTGAAAAGGCTGTGCACGACGTGTCGATGGACGGCGATGGTTGCCCGGGACGACGATGTGGGCATGAAGGCGCTCGTGAAGGCTGAGGCCATGCCCGGTCTGTGGTTGCAGGATGTTCCGGAGCCGAAGATCGAGGCCGACGAGGTCCTGATCAAGGTGCTCCGTACCGGGTTGTGCGGCACCGATCTGCACATCCAGAACTGGGACGCGTGGGCGCAGAAGAACGTGCCGGTCCCGATGGTGACCGGCCACGAGTTCTGCGGCGAGGTCGTCGAGGTCGGCGTCGGCGTCCGCGATGTCGCGGTCGGCGACCTGGTCAGCGGCGAGGGTCACCTGGTCTGCGGCCGCTGCCGCAACTGCCGGGCCGGCCGGCGCCACCTGTGCATCAAGACCCGCGGCCTCGGCGTCCACGTGCCGGGCGCGTTCGCGGAGTACGTCGCGCTGCCGGCGACCAACGCCTGGGTCCACAAGGACCCGGTCGACCTCGACGTCGCCGCGATCTTCGACCCGTTCGGCAACGCCGTCCACACGGCCCTGTCGTTCCCGCTGGTCGGCGAGGACGTGCTGATCACCGGGGCAGGCCCGATCGGGGTGATGGCCGCCGCGGTCGCGCTGCACGCGGGTGCGCGGAACGTCGTGATCACGGACCTCTCGGAGTACCGCCTCGACCTCGCCCGGAAGATCGGCGTCACCCGCGCGGTGAATGTCGGCGAGGAGACGATCGCGGAGGCGCAGCAGAGCCTCGGCATGCGCGAGGGATTCGACGTCGGGATGGAGATGTCCGGGCAGCCGGCCGCGCTGCGCGACATGCTCGCGAACATGACCCACGGCGGCAAGGTCGCGATGCTCGGCCTGCCCTCGGACGAGATCGCGATCGACTGGGGCACGGTCGTGCTCAACATGCTGACGATCAAGGGCATCTATGGCCGGGAGATGTTCGAGACCTGGTACTCGATGTCGGTGATGCTCGAGCGCGGGCTCGACCTGACGCCGGTCATCACCCACCGGTTCGGGTACGGCGACTTCGAGCGCGCGTTCGATGTCGCGCGACAGGGGCAGTGCGGCAAGGTGATCATGGACTGGACGGCGGAATCTCTGGAGGAGAAGCACTGATGTTCGGACGGATGCGGGACGACCTGACGGCGACCATCGGCGAGATCCGGGACGCCGGGCTGTACAAGTCCGAGCGAGTGATCACCTCACCGCAGCAGGCGCTGATCTCCGTTGCTACCGGCAACGAAGTACTGAACTTCTGTGCGAACAACTACCTCGGACTGTCCGACCACCCGGAGGTCGTCGCCGCCGCCAAACAAGCTCTGGACCGGTGGGGCTTCGGGCTGTCGTCGGTGCGTTTCATCTGCGGCACCCAGCAGATCCACAAGGACCTGGAAGGTGCCCTGAGCAACTTCCTCGGCACCGAGGACACGATCCTCTACAGCTCCTGCTTCGACGCGAACGGCGGACTCTTCGAGACCCTGCTCGGGGCCGAGGACGCGATCATCTCCGACGAGCTCAACCACGCCAGCATCATCGACGGCGTCCGGCTCTCCAAAGCGAAGCGGTACCGCTACAAGAACCGCGACATGGCCGACCTGGAGGCCCAGCTCAAGGATGCCGCCGACGCGCGGTACCGGCTGATCGCGACCGACGGCGTGTTCTCGATGGACGGGTACGTCGCCCCGCTCGACGAGATCTGCGACCTGGCCGAGCGGTACGACGCGCTGGTGATGGTCGACGACTCGCACGCGGTCGGCTTCGTCGGCCCGGACGGCGCCGGTACGCCCTCGCTGTTCGGCGTCAAGGACCGCGTCGACATCGTCACCGGCACGCTCGGCAAGGCTCTCGGCGGCGCATCCGGCGGCTACGTCTCCGCCCGCCGCGAGATCGTCGAGCTCCTGCGGCAGCGTTCCCGCCCGTACCTGTTCTCGAACTCCCTCGCCCCGTCCGTCACCGCGGCGTCCCTGAAGGCCCTGGAGCTCATCGGCACCTCCAGCGCCCTCCGCGACAAGCTGGCCGCCAACACCCAGCTCTTCCGCACCAAGATGACCGAGGCCGGCTTCAACGTCCTCCCCGGCGACCACCCGATCTCCCCCGTCATGATCGGGGACGCCGCCGAGGCCGGCCGCCTGGCCGACAAGCTCCTCGAGCTCGGTATCTACGTGATCGGCTTCTCCTATCCCGTCGTACCGCAAGGCAAGGCCCGCATCCGGGTCCAGCTCTCGGCGGCACACTCCACCGCGGACGTCGAACGCGCCGTCGCCGCCTTCATCGAGGCCCGGGCGGCCCTGGCGGGGTAGCTGCCTCCGGACGGGGTTGTCCGAGGGCTTGTTCGAGCCGCGCGGCGACCGCGTCCAGGTCACCGGGCATCGCGATCGACGTGGCGGAGGCCAGCAGGTTCTCGATGTCGCCGCGGGCGGCCCGGACGGCGTCCCGGAGGGTGCGGGCCCGGGTGCCGGCGGCTTGGTCGGGCGCCGACTGTTCGAGTGCGGTGAGCTTGTCCTCGGCCGTCACGACCCGGCTGGACTCGACGTTCCACGCCCCGGCGGCCTGCGCCGGCGAAGGCTGCCGGCGGAGTTCGGGGATGAGCGTGCGAGCGAACCACGCCACCTCGCCCTCACCCGACGCGAGGTCGTCCCGCCAGGCCTGACGACGGCGCGACCTGACCATCAGCGGTATCCCCACCGCGAGCGCGACCACGATCGCCCCCAGCACCCACCACAGCCAGGTAGGCGCCCCGCCGGTCTCGGCCGAGGTGGGCTGTGTCGAGGAGGTGTTCGCCGCCGACGGTACGACCGACGCTGTCCGGGTCGCGGTGGTGGTCTCGGTTTCCGTGGCCCTCCTGGTCTCCGTGGCCCTGGTGGTCTCGGTTTCGGTGGCTCTGGTCGTCTCTGTCTTCGTCGCCCGGGTGGTCTCGGTCTCCGTCTGCGTCTTGGTCGTTCTGGAGGTTTCCGGCTCGGACGGCGTGGACGTCGTTGCGACCGGTTTCTCCTCGCGTGCAGGCGTACGGGTCGCTTCCGGGAGTGATGCGCTCACCGACGCCGGCGTACGCGTCGACGAGCCGGATGGTCGCTCACCGGACCCGCCACAGGACACCAGCAGGAACGCCGCCAGCACCAGACCAACCGCTCGCCTCATCAGCCCCATCCCCTCCGGCTCGGTGGTGCGCAGCTCGGGCTCTCACGATGAAGGTTCCATGTCCGGTGCCAGGCCCGAATCATCCCGGCGGGGCGATATTCGGACGGTCCACTGGCCCACTTTGTCGGTGCGGACAGGCAGGATGTGGGCATGTCGGTTCTGAATGCGCGGGCGGTCAACAGGGCAACGCTTGCCAGGCAGCTGCTCCTCGAGCGGGCGAGCGTCCCGGCGGTTGACGTCGTGGGGCGGCTGGCGGGGATGCAGGGGCAGGAGCCCAAGCACCCGTACGTCGGGTTGTGGTCGCGGATCGACGGGTTCGAGGAGGCCGAGCTCGATCAGGCGGTCCAGGAGCGCACCGTCGTCCGGGCGACGATGTTCCGGGGGACGCTGCATCTGGTAACGGCGGCGGACTACCTGCGGTTCCGGGTGACGGTGGCGCCGGTGCTCGAGGCCGGGCTGAAGGTGCTGGGCGATCGGGGCGCCGGCCTCGAGCCGGACAAGGTCGTCGCGGCGGCGGAGAAGTTGCTGGCGAAGGAGCCGCTGACGTTCACCGAGGTGCGGGACGCGCTGCAGGAGCAGTTCCCCGAGGTGAACGAGCGGGCGCTCGGGTTCTGCACGCGGATGCTCGTGCCGCTGGTGATGTATCCGGCTGACGTGCGCTGGTCGTGGACGGCCAACTCGCGGTTCACGCCGGCCGAGGAATGGATCGGGAAGAAGCTGCACAAACGCGCCGAGCCGGCCGAGCTGGTGACGCGCTACCTGCAGGCCTTCGGACCGGCCACGCCTGCGGACTTCCAGACCTGGTCCGGGTTGCAGAAGGCCAAGCCGCTGTTCGACGAGCTCGAGCTGGAGACGTTCACGGACGAGGCCGGCAAGACGTTGTACGACGTACCGGACGGGCCGCGGCCCGATGAAGACACCCCGGCGCCGGCGCGGTTCCTGCCGGAGTTCGACAACGTGCTGCTCTCGCACGCGAAACGGGAGCGGATCATCGCCGACGAGCACAAGCCGCACGTCTTCACCAAGAACCTTCGCGTCAAGGCGACGTACCTCGTCGACGGGCTGGTCGCCGGGCTGTGGACGGCCGAGAAGAAGCGTGGTGTGGCAACTCTCACGCTCACGCCGTTCGGCAAGCTGCTGAAGAAGACGCAGGCCGAGCTGGAGCCTGAGGGCAGCGCGCTGATCCGTTTTCTCGAGCCTGATGCAAAGACCCACGAAGTGGTTACTGCCGGTTAATGAGGTTGTTGTCACACGTCGGATGACTGGGCCAGCAACCCTTTGCCGGGTGGAATGGGCAGATGAGCACAGTCCCCTCCATCACTCTGGACAACGGCGTCGAGATCCCGCAGCTGGGCCTGGGGGTCTGGCAGGTCGAGGACGAGATCGTCGCCGATGTGGTGACCTCGGCGTTCGAGACCGGCTACCGGCACATCGACACCGCCGCGGCGTACCGCAACGAAGCCGGCGTCGGGCGAGCCATCGCGGCATCCGGCCTGCCCCGTGACGAGCTGTTCATCACCACCAAGCTGCAGAACAGCGACCAGGGCTACGACTCGACGCTGGCCGCGTTCGACAAGAGCATCGACCAGCTCGGTCTCGAGTACGTCGACCTGTACCTGATCCACTGGCAGTGCCTGAAGAAGGACAAGTACGTCGACACCTGGAAGGCCTTCGAGCAGCTGTACGCCGACAAGCGGATCCGCGCGATCGGCGTCTCGAACTTCCACGAGCCCGCGCTACGGCGGATCTTCGAGGAGACCACGATCCGCCCGGCGGTGAACCAGATCGAGCTGCACCCGGCGCTGCCGCAGGACGAACTGCGGGCGTTCAACGCCGAGAACGACATCGTCACCGAGGCGTGGAGCCCGCTGGCGTCCGGCGAGCTGATCGAGGACCCGGCGCTGACGACGATCGGCGCGAAGTACGGCAAGTCGGCGGCCCAGGTGATGATCCGCTGGCACCTGCAGCTCGGCAACGTGGTGATCCCGAAGTCCAGGACCGCGAGCCGGATCAAGGAGAACTTCGAGGTCTTCGACTTCCGCCTCGACAACGACGACATGGCAACGATCGCCGACCTCGAAACCGGCGTCCGCACCGGCGGCGACCCGGACGTCTTCGGCTAGATCAACTCCAGGAAACGCTGTAGGACGGGTGAGCGGTTGTCCGGCGACCAGGCTACGGAGAGTGGCCAGGGTGGTAGGTCGTCGGACAACTCGCGGTAGACCACGGCGTCCGGGTTGGTCGGTGGGGTCGGGCTGATGAGTAGGGAGACCCCGAGACCGGCCGCGACCAGCGCCACGATCGTCTGCACGTCGGCGGCCTGCTGGATCCGAGGAGTGAATCCGGCCGCTCGGCAGAACCCGATGATCGTGTCGTGCACGACGGGCCCACTCGGCCGCGAGTAGAACACGAACGGCTCGTCCGCGAGCTCGGCCAGCCGCAGCCGCTTGCGCCGGGCCAACCGATGGCGCGCGGGCAGCACCGCCACCAGCGAGTCCTCGGCGACCACCCGGGACGCCAGGTCCGGCGCCAACCGCACCACCGTCGTCGCGTCGGCCGGCGCCGTCGGGCGCAGCAGCCCCACGTCGATGCGACCGTCCCGCAGCGCTTCGGTCTGCCGCAGCGTCGTCCAGGACTCCAGGTCGAGGACGACCTCGGGATACGCCTGCCGGAACGCGCCGAGGATCTGCGGCAGCGGCGAGAACGTTGCCGACTGCACGAATCGCAGTCGCAGCGATCCGAGCTCGCCGCGCTGCGTCCGCTGCGCCGCGCGCACCGCCTCGTCCGACCGGCGCAACAGGTCCTGGGCGTCGGCGAGGAACGTCTGGCCCGCGGCCGTCATGACGAACCGTTTCTTCACCCGGGCGAACAGTTCCACGCCCAGATCGCGTTCCAGCGCCGCGATCTGGCGGCTGAGCGAGGGCTGGGTCAGGTGCAGCCGCGCCGCCGCGCGCCCGACGTTCATCTCCTCGGCCACCACCACGAACGACCTGAGCTGCCGTAGTTCCATAACCCCAATCATGCACCAGGCACATCAACTCCGCGCGGAACTTTCATTGGACGTATCAATGCCCCGGTTCCTACTGTCGAAGAGTCGAAAGGAACCACCGTGCACTACGTACCGTTCTCCGTGATCAAGTCGATCCACGAACAGACCCACTCCGCCATGCCGGACGCCCCGATCCGGCCATATGTCCCGAAACGCCACCCGATCCGCGACGCCGTACGGCGCTGGCGGGATCGCCGTACCCCGGCTCCGCAGCCCGTCGGACTGACCCTGATCGCGTCTGCGACCGACGCGTGCGAAGCTGAGGTCCGTGATCGAGGTACGACGCCTGCGGGTGTTGCGCGCGCTTGCTGACCACGGGACCGTGACCGCGGCGGCCGAGGTGCTGCATCTGACGCCCTCGGCCGTCTCGCAGCAACTGGCCGCGCTGGAGTCCGAGGTCGGCCAGGAGCTGCTCGAACGCCGCGGCCGCCGGGTCGCGATCACCTCCGCCGGCCGCCTGCTCCTCGAACACACCGACACGATCCTCGCCGAGGTCGAACGCGCCGAGGACGCGATGCGCCTGCATGCGAACGGCGCCAACGGCGAGGTCCGCATCGTCGCCTTCGCCACCGCGATCACGCTGCTGGTCGCACCGGCCCTCCCCCGGCTGCGCGAGACCACCCCCGGCCTCGATCTCGTCGTCCGCGATGCCGAGGGCCACCAAGGCATCACCCACCTGCTCGACGGCGACGCCGACCTCGCGATCGCCGTCGAGCACCGCGGTTCACCCCGCCCCGACGACCGCCGTCTGGTCCGGATCCCCTTGTACGCCGAGCCTTTCGTCGCCGTCCTGCCGCCGACGCACCCGGCCGCGGACCACGACACGCTCGAACTCGCGATGCTCGCGAACGACGACTGGGTGATGACCGCACCGGGCAACCCGATCCGCGACGTCGTCGTCCTCGCCTGCGAACAGGCCGGCTTCCAGCCGCGCATCGTCCACCAGTCCGACGACTTCCGCGCCGTCGCGGCCCTCGTCGCAGCCGGCGGCGGCGTCTCCCTCGTCCCCCGCCTCGCCGTACCCGAGCCGACCCTCGCCCTGATCCGCCCGCTCCCCGACCCAGTCCCCACCCGCCGCGTCTACGCCGCCGTCCGCGCCAGCCGCGCCGACCACCCCCTCATCACCGCCACCCTCAACGTCCTCACCGAGGTCGCCGAGAAGCTGTAGTCAGTTGGAGATCACAACCGTCTTCCGGATCAGGTCGGCGTCGTCGACCACGCTGAGCAGGTACGCCGCGACGTCGGCTCGCGTCATCGAGAATCCGCCGCGCACTGTCCCCTCGGTGTTGCTGCGGAACGTCCCCTTCGCGGCGCCGTTCGTCAGCCGCGGCGGGCACGCGATGGTCCAATCCAGCTCGCTGGCCCCGACGACGGCCTCCATCCGGCGGGCGTCCGCGAACGATTCGCGCAGGATCCGCTGCAGGATCGGCTTCACGACGTACTTCGTGAACGGGTCGTCGCCCGTGCTGTGAATGCCGGCGACACTCACCACGAGGAACCGTCGGACACCGCTCTCGCCCATCGCCTGCAGGATGCTGCGCGCACCGTCGGTGAGGACCGTGCTCGAACCTGACGGACGAGGGCCCAGTGCGGAGAGCACGGCGTCGTGTCCCGCCAGGATCGGCGCAATCGCCCGGGGATCCATCACGTCGGCGGTCACCACATCGACCAGTCCGCCGGGGACGCCGGCCCGCGCGGCAACCAGCCGGAGCTCGGGCAGTGCCACCTGGAGACTCGATCCTTCGCGGACGACCGCCGTGACCGTGTGCCCGGCCGCCACGCCTTGGCGCACCAGCTCGGTCCCGATCCGGCCGGACGCCCCGAACACCACCAGCTTCATCGTCAACCCCTCCAGGTTAGTGAGCACTCACTCACCATGGTTAGTGAACACTCACCAACCTGTCAAGATAGGCTGCCGATCATGGGGACGAGAGACGACATCCTGGACGCGGCCGCAGAGGTCCTGCGGACGCAGGGATTCGCCCGGGCCACGACCAAGTCGATCGCCCAGGTCGCCGGGTACTCCGAAGCCGCGCTCTACAAGCATTTCGCGGACAAGGCCGCGATCCTGCTCGCCGTGATGCACGAGCGGATGCCCACGCTGCCGGGCTCACTCAAGGAGCTGATCGGCAGCCCGGGTTCGGCAACGGTCCACGCCAACCTGACCCGCCTGGCCGGGATCGCGATCGACTTCTACGTCGAGGGCTTCCCGATCCTGGTCTCGCTGTTCTCGTCCCAGGACCTGCTGACTGCACATCGCCGGCGTCTGCAGGAGCTGGACGCCGGGCCGCACAAAGCGCAGGAAGGCCTGGTCCGCTACCTCCAGGAAGAGCAGAAGCTCGGCCGCGTCCGCCGTACCGCGGATGTCGGCGCGGCGGCGGCACTCCTGTTCGGCGCATGCTTCCAGCGCGGCTTCGAGGTCAACTTCACCGGCCTCAAGCCGTCGATCGAGGAGCACAACGCGTACGCCGGCGCGCTCGGCCGGACGATCTACGAATCCCTGCGACCGAACCCGCTCAAGCGCGGCGTCGGCCGTCCAGGCCCACCGTCGAGACCCGCGCGATGAGGGCCCGGGGAATGAACCGGGTCCCGGCGACGATCAGTTTGTAGCGGCGGCTGGGGATCGAGACCGCCTTGCCGCGCATCAGGTCCTTCCAGGCGGCGTCCACCAGGTCGGTCGCGTCGAGCCACATGAACGACGGGATCAGGGACTTGTCCATCCCCATCCGCTCGTGGAACTCGGTGTGCACGAACCCGGGGCACAACGCCATCACGGCGACGCCCTTCGCGTGCAGCTCGAGGGCGAGACCGGCCGAGAAGTTCGTCACCCAGGCCTTGTGTGCGCTGTACACGTTGCGCTGCAGGAACCCGGCCACCGACGACACGTTGATCACCGCGCCGGAGCCGCGCTCGATCATCGGCAGCACGGCCGCGTGCGTGAGCCGCAGTACGACGCGGACGAGCAGGTCGAGTTGCTTCTCCTCGACGTCGACCGGGTTCGCCCAGAACGGCTTCTTCTGGCCGAAGCCGGCGTTGTTCACCAGCACCTCGATCGGACCGGTGCGGAACCGCTCCTCCACCCGAGCCAGATCGTCGGCGTCGGTCAGGTCCGCGGCCAGCACCTCGCACTCGACCCCGTGCAGCCGGGTGATGTCGGTCGCGACCTCCTTGAGCCTGGCCTCGTCCCGCGACACCAGCACCAGGTCGTACCCCTCCAGCGCCAGCTTGTCCGCGAACGCGCGGCCGATCCCGGTCGCCGGCCCGGTGACGAGCGCAGTGGGCATGATCTCCGTCCTCCCGTAGGTACGCCCTCAGTCTGTCACCTACGCTGGTCGGGTGCTGGCGGACATCGACACCTGGGTTCTCGATCTCGACAACACTCTGTACTCCGCCCGCTCCGCGCTGGCCGAGCAGCTCACCCACGGCATCCTGTCCACGATCGCGCAGCACTACGGGACCGACCTCGACGGCGCCCGCCGGATCCAGTCCGACCTGGTCGCCGAGTACGGCACCTCGCTGCGCGGCGCCATGGTGACCGGGACGATCGACCCGCACACGTTCCTCGACTTCGAACGCCGCCTCGACTACACGGTGATCGGCCCGGATCCGCTCCTGGCGACGGCGCTCCGCTCACTCCCGGGCCGCCGGTACGTCTACACGAACGGATCGGCCTACCACGCCGAGCAGGCGCTCGGACAGCTCGGGCTGGCCGACTGCATCGACGGCGTATTCGACATCCTCGCCGGCGACCTGATCCCGAAGCCGTACGCCGAGAGCCTGGACGCGTTCCTGGCGCGCTTCGCGGTCGACCCGTCGCGGGCGGCGATGATCGACGACCTCGAGGTGAACCTCACGCTCCCGCACGAGCGCGGGATGACGACGGCCTGGGTGACGCATGAGGCGTTCGCGGACGGGACGCCGTACCAGCTGCTCGCGCCGAAACGCTGGCAGGTGCGGGACCTGCCAGCGTTCCTCGGGCATCTGGCTACAGGTGGCGCGTCGTGATGCGGTAGACGCCGCCTCCAACCGTTCCGGCGTACAGCCACTGTCCGTCCGGTGACGTGATCAGGCTCTGTACGTCGAGGTTGGGCAGTCCGTCGGAGATGTTGTGCCAGCTGCGTCCGCCGTCGCTGCTGGTCAGCACACCCCGGCCGCCGACCGGGAGTCCCGCGTCGGAGCTGTCGCCGTCCGCCGCGTAGAGCCGGCCTTCCGCGCCGAACGTCAGCGCGGTGATGTTCAGCCGGAACCCGGACGTCGACGCGGCCTTGACGGTCCGGCCGCCGTCCCAGCTGGTGGAGATGCCGGCCCCGCCGAAGACCAGGTGATCCGGGTTGCTGGGATCCAGCGCCATGACCGACACCGGTACGGCGGACTGCCGCTGCACCGACTCCCCCCGGTCGCCGGATCGGTACAACCCGTCCGGCCCGCCGAGCCACAGGCTGTCCGCGTTGTGCGGATCGGCCACGATGGTGGTGACCGGAATGGCCAGGTTGTTCTTCCGCCAGGTCTTGCCGCCGTCACGGCTGACGACGACACCTGGGCTGAGGGCGTCCTCGACCGCCGCGTAGATGTAGTCGCGGTTCACCGGGTCGACGACGATCTGGTAGATCCGCGCGTCGGCCAGCACGTCGAGCTTGACCGCCCACGTCGTACCGCCGTCGGTCGACTCCTCGATCGTCGGACGTCCCTGCGCCTTCGAGACGGCCCGGAACAGCCGGTGCGGATCAGCCGGGTCGGTGGTCAGCGCCGTGATCCGGTTCCCCAGCAGGATGTCGCTGCCGTTGAGACCCCAGTCGTGGTCGGCCGGGCTCGGAGTGCGCTGCACCGGCAAGGCGGTCGTGAAGGTGGAGAACGTCGTACCGGCAACAAGCGTGGACTTGCCCGAGCTGTCCTGGCCGACTGCCAGCGCGTGGACGTCGGCGCTGGTCAGGCCGACGCGGTGGTACGTCGCACCCGAGTCGTCGGTGACGTACAGGCCGCTGCCCTCGGCCGAGACCACGAGCCGCTTGCTGTTCGGCGGCGACGAGATCCGGAGCAGGTCGTTGCCGACCGGGCTCGGCATGGTGCTCCACTGCGTTCCCTCGCTCCGGCCGACGAAGATCTCGTCCTCCGTGGCGGCGTACACGTCACCGTTGACGAACTGGACCGTGGACATGGTGTTGCCCACGGGCGCCTCCGGACCGGGCTGCCAGCTCGCACCGTTGTCCCGGGACAGATAGAGCTGCCGCGGGGTGCGGGCCACGAGAAGGTTCGCGTCGCCGGCGACCTCCGCCACGAACTGGTCCTCCTGGGGCGAGGTGAACAGCTCCTGCCGCGGCTCCGGCGTACTGTCGACGTTCCGGATCACGTAGAGCTTCAGGCCGTCCCCGAAGTACAGGTCGTGGCCGATCAGGCTGACCCGTTGCAGGTGCTCACCCGGGCTCGGGTAGTTCGCCCAGGTCTGTCCGCGGTCGGTACTCACGTAGACGCTGTTGTCGAACGCCGGTACGACGAGGACGCGGCCGGTCGGGTCGATCGACAGGTCACTCGGGCTGACGTCCGGGAACGGCAGCGTCGTCCAGGTCTCGCCGACGTCATGACTCACCAGGAGCTTGCCCTGGTACGTCGGATCCGGTCCGCCCTCGACAGCGAGGTACACCGTGTCCGGCCGGGTCGGGTCGGTGGCCATCCCGAGGTCCACACCGCCGCCGACCGGGAGGTTGCGCAGCTCCTGCCAGGTGGTGCCGTTGTCGTCGGTCCGGAACACACCGGGCCGTGGCGACAGGTACGGCATGGCGAACATCCGCCCGGCCTTCGAGGTGTACCCGATCTTCTCCGCACCCTGGCTGACCGGCCCGACGGACTGCCACCCGTCCGGACCGGACCCGTGCGCGGTGCCCAGCTCTTCGTACGACGTCTGTCCGTCGAGCCAAGCACCCGTGGTCGTCCGAGCGACCGCCGACACCTGGTACGCACCAGCCGGCCCAGCAGGTACGGCGTACTTCCACCAGCCGGCGTGGTCGAACGTCGCCGTACCGGTGGTCTCGTGGTGCGAACCGGGCGCCGTCACAGTCACCCGCGGAGCCGCGGTCAGGTCCGGCTCCGAGTGGATGTAGACCGAGGCGCCCGCGACGGTCGGGTCCGGATTGGCGTGCAGGTCGAGTGGCCGCACGGCGAGCAGCCACGGGACAGACAGGTCCGGTGACCCGCTGACCGAGGCACGGAGCCAGCCACTCCAGTCCGCACCGCCGGACGGACGCGCGCCGGTCACCGTGAGCCGGACCGACACCATCCTCCCCGGACTGAGTCGGATGGAGCTCGGGGTAACGGACGTCTTCGCAGGCGTGCCGTCCGCCGACTTAGCGTCGAAGTGCAGCGTCCTGGTCGTGGACGACACGTTGGTCAGCGTGACGGTGGTCGTGGAACGCAGCGTGTGGCCGCTCAGATCCGCGACGCCCAGGCTCAGGGACCGCTTGCTCGGCAGGACGGCCAGCTGGTCGGCGCCGGCGACATCGAGCCGCCCCGCTCCCTGCGTCACGGCGTCGTACCCGGAGAGCGGGTCGGCGCCGCTGGTCAGCGCAGCGGTGATCTGATCGGCAGTCCAGTCGGGGTGTGCCTGCTTGATCAGCGCGGCGGCACCGGCGACGTGCGGCGAGGCCATGCTCGTTCCGCTGTCCTCGGCGTACTGGCCGCCGGGCCAGGTGGAGCGGATCTCGACGCCCGGCGCGACCAGATCCGGCTTGATCGCGAAGCTGCCGGACACCGGGCCGTGCGAGCTGAAGTCGGCGATCTGATCGGTCGCGTCGGTGCCGCCGATGTGGACACGGACCGGTCCCTGGGCCAGCCACTGCGCCAGGTCTGCCGCGTCCGTCCCGTTGATGACGGTGGCGACCACAGAGGCCTTACCCGGGTCGTCCTTGCCGGTAGCGAAGGCCGGGAGCAGCAGGTGACCCGCGCCGCCCTTGTAGTAGTTCGGAGTCCGGAAGAGGACGGCCTTAGCGCCGTGCTGCTCGGCGGTCGCGATGACGTCGCCGAGTGTCTGGCTGTTGTACGTGACGATGACGGCCTTGCCGGTCGCATCGACGGAGTCGTAGTCGCCCGGCCCACCGTTGAGCGCGTCGACGACCTCCAGGTCCTCACCGCCGGCCGGCGGGTTCGCCGACAGCCCGATCCGCTGTACGTCGAGCACCCGCCGGGTCGGGGCGGTGACCGTGACGGACGGTACGTCGATACCGGTGATGCTCGCACCGACCGCGAGGATGCCGGGCGTCTCCGCCGGCGAACCGACGGTGCTTTCGCCAGGACCTGCGTTGCCCGCGGCCGCGACCACGACGACCCCGTCGTGGACGGCGTTCTCGGCTGCCTGCTCGAGCGGATCATTCGGGGACGGATCACCGGACAGGCTCATGTTCACCACGTCCGCGCGGTACGGGTTGTCGGCGGCAACCGCTGCCTCGAACCCGGCGATGACGGCCGACTCGTACCCGTTGCCGTCGGCACCCAGCACCTTGTAGGCGGTCAGGTTGGCACCCGGCGCGACACCGGTCCGGCCGTCGGGCCGGGTGGTGCTGCCGGCAACGATCCCGGCGACATGGGTGCCGTGCCCGTTGTCGTCCATCGGGTCGGCGTCGTTGTTGACGAAGTCGTAGCCGGCGGCAACCTTGTGACCGCGGCCGAATCCGCCGCCGAGATCGGGGTGGGTGTAGTCGATGCCGGTGTCGACGATCGCGATCGTCTGCCCGGCGCCGGTGACCGCCGTACCTTTGCGGTCCATGGTCTGCCAGACGTCGGGCGCCTTGATCTGCGACAGCGCGGCGTCCCCGCTGGAGTGGAGTTGCTGATCCGGATACACGGCGGTGACGCCGGGCAGAGTACGGAGCCGGGCTTCGCCGGCCGCGTCCGCGGTGACTGCGACGGCGTTGAGGAGCTGGTTGTACTCGTGGGTGACGGTGGCGTTGATGCCCGCGGCGGCGATCGCCTGCCGGAAGCTCGTGTGCGCGGCCCGCACGGCCGTCGCTCGCTGCGGGACCAGCGTTCCCGCGGACAGGGCCGGGGCGCCGGCGAACTGGACGATCACCCGGGTGCTGGGCGTCGAAGAAGGTGGTGCGGCGGTGGCCGGGGTCGCCGCGAGGACGAGCGTCAGCGGCGTCGCCAACGCCAGCGCTCCTCGGGCGACACGTCTCGGTACAGGATGCATGGGGGCACTCCCGATGGCAGGACGGAAATCGATCTATGGCGGATGCAGTGTGCTCACGGCGCAGAGCGCGCGGCCAGAGAATCGAGCGGCACGATGAAGCCAATGTCCTTGACCGGCCATCGAGAAAATCGCTGCACTGGGACCGGTTCGGCGGAGTACTCTCGCGACGATGTCCACCAGCGAGCGAGCCGACGAGGGCAAGCTCTCCGCCGTTGGCGTCGCAGCTCTGGACGAGCAGCTCTACCGGCTGTTGCTGACAGCCCCGGGCTCGACCCTGGCCGAGCTGACATCCGGGACGGGGATCGGCGCAGCCCGGGCCAGGCAGGCGATAGCACGGCTCGTGCGCTCCGGACTGGTGAGCCGGAGGCCCGGCGTACCGGCGAGATTCCTGCCGGCGCCGCCTGATGTCGCCGTCGGCTCGCTGATCGCCCATCGCCAGGACGAGCTCGAGCGAGCCAGGCTGGCGGCGGAGAGTCTGCTCGTGGACTTCCATCAGGGCGCGCGCTACGAACACACCTCGCAGGTCGTCGAGCTGATCAGCGGCCAGGCCACGATCAGCCAGCGAGTAGCCCAACTGATGAGCGGCGCCGAGCACGAGGTGGTCCTGTTCGACAAACCGCCGTACGTCGGCGCGCAGGACAACCCCGACGAGATCAACGCGCTGGCCCGGGGGGTCCGGTGGCGTGCGATCTACTCGACCGAGTCACTGACCGAGCCGGGCCAGCTCGCCACGATGACGGCCTTCCGGGACGCGGGCGAGCAGGCGCGGCTCTCGCCCGTCGTGCCGACCAAGATGGTCATCGTCGACAGCCGCCTCGCACTCCTGCCGCTGGGGGTCGACGGCGCGGACGTGGCCGAGACCGCGGTGCTCGTTCATCCCAGTTCCCTGCTCTCGCTGCTGGTCACGCATTTCGACGGCATGTGGGAGCGCAGCATCCCGTTCGACCAGCACCTGAACGGCGGCCAGCCGCCGGCCAAGTCCGAGCAGCGGGTGCTACAACTCTTGTCGGCGGGTTTGAAGGACGAGGCGATCGCCCGTCAGCTCGGCATCAGCCTCCGGACCACCCGGCGGTGGATCGCGCACCTGATGGCCGACCGCGGGGTCACCACCCGCTTCCAGCTCGGCCTGGTCGTGGCCCGCGAACTGACCTCCTGACGTCTGATGAATCGGCAGGTCCTGTCGACGTATTACGCTCACCTGTGCCGAATGTGACTGGGATTGGTCTGAGGACTTACGCTTCGGGGAGGAGGTGACGAATGGCTGCCACGGACAAGGCGCTGGCCGGTCTGCGTCAGATGATCGCGTCGGGCGAGCTCGGGCCGCGGGCGAAGTTCCCGCCGGAGCCCGAGCTGTGCGACCACCTGGGGGTGTCCCGCAGCTCGTTGCGCGAGGCCGTGCGGTCGCTGGCCGCGCTCGGCGTGATCGAGTCCCGGCACGGATCGGGGACGTACGTCTCGGCGCTCGACCCCGCCTCGATCATCAGCCGGTTCTCGCTGTCGGTCGAGCTGATCCCGCTCGAGGGCGTGCTCGAACTGCTGGAGCTGCGCCGGGTGCTCGAATCGCACGCCACCGCCGCCGCGGCCGCTCGCCAGGACCCCGACCTCGCCGCCCGGCTCGGCGAGATCCTCGATCGGCTCGAGTCGACCACCGACGCGACCGAGATCCACTTCCTCGACGCCGAGTTCCACGGCGCGATCTGCGCGGCCGGCGGCAACCCGACGGTCAGCGCGCTCACCGACGTGATTCGCGGCCGCGGCGGCCACTACCGGATCTTCGAGCCCGGCGCTGACTTCAACGCGATCAAGCAGACCAGCGACCGCGGCCACCGCGCCATCCTCGCCGCGATCGAGATGCGCGACCCGGCGGCCGCCTCGACAGCGGCCTCCGCGCACATCGCCCAGACCGAGCTCTGGCTCCGCGCCCTCCGCCCCGAACCCCAACCCGATCTGCCATGAGGTGGACGCTGCGCCCCGCGACGCCGACCGATCTCGAGGACCTCGTCGAGCTCCGCGCCGTCGTCATGCGCCCGGATCTGGAGCGCCTCGGCCGGTACGACGCGGATCGCATCCGGCAACGCCTGCGTGACGGATTCGCGCCCGAGCACACCCAGATCATCGAGGTCGACGGCGAGCTCGCCGGTTCGATCGCAGTCAGGCCGGCCGAGGATCGCCGGTGGCTGGAGCACTTCTACCTCGCGCCCGAGCACCAGGGCCAGGGCCTCGGCACCGCAGTACTGCGGACCGTTCTGGATCCGACCGACGGGACGGTCTGGCTCAACGTCCTGCAGGGCAGCCCGGCGCGCAAGCTGTACGAGCGCCATGGCTTCGTCGTGGACAGCGAAGACCCGGTCGACGTCTTCATGGTCCGGAAATTTCTCTGACCTGTCGAGATCTTGCGCGGAGATCGTCGGCTGCATAACCTCCAGACAATTCGTCCGGAGGGGATCCGCCAATGTCCCGTTCACGCTTGCTCGCGGTCGCATCTGCGACCGCCCTACTCAGCGCCGTCCTTGTAGCTCAACCAGCCGCCGCGCATCCGGCGCCGCGGATCACGCGGGCCGGGCTCGATCCCGCCCTGGTCGCCGGCCGCGGCGCCGACGTACCGTTCGTCGAGCAGGAGGCGGAGAACGCCGTCTTCACCGGCGAGAAGATCGGCCCGGGCCGGGACGCGTACACGCTCCCGGCCGAGGCGTCCGGGCGGACCGCCGTGCGGCTACAGCCCAAGCAGTACGTCGAATTCACGCTGACCCGCCCGGCGAATGCGCTGACCTTGCGGTACAGCATCCCGGACGCGCCGGGCGGCGGGGGGATCACCGCGCCGCTCGACGTTTCGGTCAACGGGAAGCGCAAGCGGACGATGACGCTGACGTCGCAGTACGCCTGGCTGTACGGCATGTATCCGTTCTCCAACGACCCGAACGTGGACCCGATCCCGGGCTGGTGGAAGCCTGAGCCGGACCCGGTCGCCAAGCCCTTCCGGCCGAACCACTTCTACGACGAGCAGCGGGTGATGCTCGACCACACGTACGCGGCCGGCTCGCGCGTGCGGTTCGCCGTACCTCGGGCGACCGCTGCTGCCTGGACCGTGCTCGACGTCGCGGACTTCGAGCTGGTGGGAGCGCCGCTGAGGCAACCGGCGCGCTCGTTGGACGTGCGGCTGTTCGGAGCCGACCCGACCGGACGGCGTGACGCGGCCCCGGCGATCGAGCGCACGATCGTCGCAGCTCAGCGAATCGGCTGGTCGGCGTTCATCCCGGCCGGTACTTTCCAGGTCAACCGGCACATCGTCGTCGACAAGGTGACGATTCGCGGGGCCGGCAACTGGTGGACAATCATCAAAGGCAAGGTCCTCCCGCTGGCCGAGCCCGCGCCGGACAAGTCCGTGCACAGCGCGCCCGGCTTCTACGGCAAGTACGCCGCGGACGGCGGGAGCACCGGCGTACATCTGTCGGACTTCGCGATCGAGAGCGACGTACGCGAGCGGATCGACACCGACCAGGTGAACGGGATCGGCGGGGCGATCGGCGGCGGTTCGACGATCGAGAACCTGTACCTGCACCACACCAAGGTCGGCATCTGGCTCGACGGGCCGATGGACGGGCTGCTGATCCGCAACAACGTCATCACCGATGCCGTTGCCGACGGCATGAACCTGCACCTTGGGGTGTCCAACGTTCGGGCGACCAACAACTTCGTGCGCAACAGCGGCGACGACGGGCTGGCGATGTGGTCGGAGTCGAACCCTTCCGGCGTCGTGAACCACGACAACGTCTATGACCACAACACCGTGCAGACGCCGGTGCTCGCGAACGACATCGCGATCTACGGCGGCCGCGACAACGCGGTCACCGACAACCTGGTCGCGGACCCGATCCGCGAGGGCAGCACGCTGCACGCTGGTTCGCGGTTCAACGCGACACCGTTCGAGGGCACGCTGACGTTCGCCCGCAACACCACGGTCCGCGGCGGTCCGCGGGACCTGAACTGGGACATCGGGCTCGGCGCGATCTGGCTGTACGCCCTGCAGTCGACGATGTCCGGGACGATCGAGATCACCGACAGTTCGTTCCTGGACTCGACGTACAACGCGATGATGTTCGTCGTCGACTGGCCGGTGAAGGACGACTACGCGATCACAAACGTTGCCGTCCGCAACATCAAGGTCGACGGCACCGGCACCAACGTGGTGAACGCCCGGGTGGGCGGCTGGGCGACGTTCGAGAACGTCGACGCGCGCAACGTCGGCGCACCGTTCGTCAACAACTGCGGGACGTTCCACTTCAACGGACCGCCCGAGTTCGAGGTCCGGGACCTCGGTGGCAACGACGGCGGCTGGACCGGCGCGACGTGGTGCGAGGACCGCCCCGCCGTCGTACCGCCCCCGCCGCCGTCACCCTGGGGCTAGCGGATCCTCAGCCCCTCACAATCGCCCGGCATCCGCGGGTTCAGGCTCACCGGCCCGCGGATCCGGTGATTGTGATGGCGTGGGGATCCGGAACGCGAGCACCAGCACGATCGCGCCGACCAGGACGATGCCGGCACCGACGAGGGCCGCGACGTGCATGGCGTGGATGAACGCGTCGTTCGCGGCCGTCACCAGCTCGGGGCGGCCGAGCGTGCCCGCCACGTGCCGGGTCGCCTCGGCCGACGTACCGGCCGCATCCGGGAGGCCCACCAGCGACGGCGCGATCCGATGCTGGTACGTCGACGAGACGATCGTGCCGAGAATGGCGACACCGAGCACGCTGCCGACCTGGCGAAGGACGTTGTTGACGGCCGAGCCGGCGCCCATCCGATCGAGCGGCAGCGTCGCAAGTACTGCGGTCGTGGTCGGAGCCGTGGTCATACCGATGGACAGGCCAACGAGTGCGCCGACCACGCCGATCCAGACGAGTGAGGTGTCCACGTCGTACAGCAGGTTCATCGAGGAGCAGGCGGCCAGTACGAAGACCGCCGTACCGGAGACCTTGGCCACGCCGTACCGGGCTGCCAGCCTCGAACCCAGCTGGGAGCCGACGATGACACCGCTTGCTGCAGGCAACGACATCAGGCCGGCCGACAGCGCGCTCATCCCGCGAGCGCCCTGCAAGTAGAAGGCGAGGTAGAAGCTCTGGCCTGTCAGCAGGAGGAATACGACCGCCAGAGTGAAGTTGCCGGCCGCGAATCGGCGGTTGCGGAACAGCCGCGGATCGAAGCTCGGCTGCCGCTCCCGCCATTCGGAGAAGATGAATCCGGCGAGCAGGACGAGTCCGGCCGCGATACTCGCCCAGACCTGCCAGCGGTTCCAGCCGCCCTGGTGGCCGCCCTCGATCAGCCCGTACGAGAGGCCGAGCAGACCGAGGGTGGACAGGCCGAGGCCGAGCGGGTCGAGCCGGCGGCGCTGCGGGCTTCGCGGGTTCGGCAGAACGAGGGCGGCGCCGACCAGGCCGAACGCGACGATCGGCAGGTTGATGGTGAAGACCGAGCCCCACCAGAAGTGGTCGATCAGCAGGCCGCCGAGCACCGGACCGACAGCGACGCCGACCCCGGCCGACGAGCCCCAGATCGCGATCGCGCCGGCCCGGCGTTCCGGCGGGAAGGTCCAGCCGATGATCGCCATCGACGTCGGCATGATCAGCGCGCCGCCGAGGCCCATCGCCGCGCGGGCCAGGACGAGCGCGACCGGGCCGGTGGCCCAGGCGGCCCAGGCCGAGGCGCCGCCGAAGATCAGCAGACCGAGCATCAGGATGGTGCGGTGACCGAAGCGGTCGCCAAGAGCACCGGCCAGGAACAGGGCGGTGGCGAAGAGCAGTGAATAGATGCCGACGGCCCACTGGAGCTGGCCGGGCGTGGCGCCGAGGCCGTCGACGGGGTCGGCCAGGCGTTCGAGAGCGATACCGAGAACGGTCGAGTCGATCCAGATCAGGACGGCCGAGACGACCAGGATGGCGAGGATGCGGCGTTGCCGCCGCTCGGGGATGAGGTCGATCGAGGACACGAAGTCTCCTATAATTGTCAGGACCCTGACGAGATCTCGATCATCCTCGATTGACAGGAACCTGTCAATCTCCTTTTCGTGTCCACTCGCGGACCCGGGCAGAATGGGGAGCATGGACTCCTATCGCGACGACGGCTGCGTGACGTTCCTCGTCCGGCACGCCTGGCTGAGCATGCGGTCCGTGCTCGCCGAGGCGCTCGACGAGCACGGGCTGTCGGTGCAGCAGTACGGGACGCTGCTCTGCGTGCGGAAGGATCCGGGCCTGACCGTCGCCGACGTCGGCCGGGTGGTCGGCACCACGCGGCAGTCCGCGAACGAGCTGATCACCGGGATGGAGCGGGCCGGCCTGGTCGAGCGCAGGCCGAACCCGAAGGACCGGCGTACCCAGCAGGTACACCTGACCGACGCCGGAGCCCGTCGACTCGACGAGGCGACCCCGGCGATCCGCAAGGTCGAGGACGAACTCGAGGCGTCGTTCAGCGCAACCGACCGCTCGGCCGCGCGCGCCTGGCTTGCACACATGGTCGCGGCCGTCGAAGGTTGATTGATGCGCGCACATGCTGAGCGGTTGGACGGGCTGGGTACGACGATCTTCGCCGAGATGTCCGCGCGCGCGGTGGCGACCGGGTCGGTCAACCTCGGTCAGGGGTTCCCGGACCGCGACGGGCCGGACTCGTTGCTCGAGGACGCGATCGCGGCGATCCGCGCGGGCGCGAACCAGTACCCGCCGGCTCGCGGCGTACCCGCGCTGCGGCAGGCGATCGCGGATCACCAGAAGCGGTTCTACGACCTCGCGTACGACCCGGACACGCAGGTCCTGGTCACCACCGGCGCCACCGAGGCGGTCGCGGCGGCGCTGCTCGCGTTCGTGGAGCCGGGCGACGAGGTGATCGCGCTCGAGCCGTACTACGACTCGTACGCCGCCGGCATCGCCTTCGCGGGCGGGCGCCGGGTTCCGGTGACGCTGCGGGCGCCGTCGTACCGGCTGGATCTGGACGAACTGCGGGCCGCGGTCACGCCGCGGACGAAGGTCCTGCTGATCAACTCACCGCACAACCCGACCGGCACCGTCCTCACCGACCTCGAACTGCAAGGCATCCGCGACGTCGCGATCGAGCACGATCTGGTGGTCATCACCGACGAGGTCTACGAACACCTGGTGTACGACGGGCTCCAGCACCGGCCGCTCGCGTCGTACGACGGCATGGCGGACCGCACCGTGTCGATCAGCAGCGCCGGCAAGACCTTCGCCGTCACCGGCTGGAAGATCGGGTGGGTGACCGGCTCTCCCGAGGTCGTCACCGCTGTCACCACCGCGAAGCAGTTCCTCACGTTCACCTCCGGCGCGCCGTTCCAGCCCGCCGTCGCCAACGCGCTTGCCCTAGGCAACGACTACTTCGACGCCCTGCGCGCCGACCTCCAGTCCCGCCGCGACCTCCTCGCCGACGGCCTGGCCGACCTCGGCTTCGAGGTCCACCGCCCCGCCGGCACCTACTTCATCACCACCGACATCCGCCCCCTGGGCCACACCGACGGCATCACCTTCTGCCGCCAGCTCCCCGAAAAAACCGGCGTAGTAGCCATCCCCCACCAAGTCTTCTACGACAACACTTCCCTAGGCCGCCCCCTCGTCCGCTGGGCCTTCTGCAAACAACCCGAAGTCCTCCAAGAAGCCCTGAACCGCCTACAGAAACTCTGACACCGTCACCGCCAGCACAGCCCACACAAGGTGTGCGATACTGGTATCAGCTCGCCAGGTGCTGCTTGGTGAGAAGTGAAGCTGGGACCCCCACCGGAGGATGGGACCCAGCTTTCGCGCTTTCTAGCGCACGACAACCTCGTGCTCGGTCAGGATTTCGGACATCGCAAGCAGCCAGCGCGGTTCGCCCAGCCGCGCCGCTGTGAGTGCCCCGGCAGCAGCATCCGGGATCCACAGCATCGGCTCGTCGCGCGGCCGCGCGAATCCGACCCTGAATCCATGCGGTATCAGGCCTTTGTCTCGGGCGGAGTCCACCAGCCGGAGGTCACGCCCGTCGGGCGTGCTCGTACGGGACTCCAGGCAGACCTCGTCGACGCCGATCAGCGCCAACTCGTAGAACAGGCGCTCCATGCAGCAGCGTCGCGCTCGCTCCTGCTTGGAGCGATGAACCGGCGACCCGGTGGCAACGATTGCCGCCAGATCGAAATCCGCGATCGCCGCCGCAATGCGGTCGCGACGCTTGGCTGATTCGTCGACCCAGTGCAGGCGACCGCCTTTCGCCAGTGTCAGGTCTCGCAGGCTCTCCCGCATTCGTGTCGCCGAGGCAGTCTCGACGACAGCTGCTGCCAACGTGTAAGTCCCACCCGGACACCGCAGCCCGTCGATAATCACCGATTCGTCGACCCAGGCGGACAAGGTGAACTCGTGGGCGGGATCGGACACCCGAGGATTGTCCAGGAATTTCTGAAGTCAGGACTGCGACTATCCACAGGTGTCGTGGGGTATCCCGGGGCATCCGGGGGCAGATCCGGATCTCTGCTACGGCCGCCCGAACCAGAGTTTGGTGGGGCGTTGGAGCATGAGGGTCAGGAGGGTTACGTGGATCGCCAGGCCGAGGATGCTGGCGGGTAGGGCCATGACGCCGCCGGCTATGCCCATGGCGGCGACGGCGATCAGCATGTAGCGGGACCAGCGGCGGCGCTTGCGGAGGTACAGGGCGGGGACGAGGTAGATGAACGCGCAGATCATCGCCGCCGCCACCGCGACCGGGGCGTTGCCGCGGGAGCCGGTGAGTACTTCGGAGATCTGGTCGCCGGCCGAGGTGAGCGTGAGGATCGCGAGCAGCAGGCACATCACGCCCAGCCCGATCGCGATCACCGAGGCGATTGTCACCTGCTTGGGCGGAGTCAGCTGATAGCCGTACGTGTCCGGAGCCGCACCGAACAGACCGCTGTACGGTCCTGGTCGCTCCTCGCCCGGCAGGTCGCCGCGCTGCTCACTCATTCGGTCCGAAGTTCCTTCCACCTGCCCCCGCCCCGATCCTGCCAGATGACCCAAGCGGGCTCCGGGAAATGCGTTGTCGTCAAGGCCGGCAACCACGACAGTGATCACGTGGACGAGTTCGAACTTCAAGCCGGCCCGGACGCGGCGCTGGAGGATCAACTGGTCGACCACCTGGTCGCCTACAACAAGTCGCGGTCGATGGTCGTCCGGGAGCGGTTCGAGCCGGCGAACCTCAAGTCCGAGCCGGTGCAAGTGTTTGCACTAGGCCCGGACGGCGCCATGTACGGCGGATGCGCCGGCCGGGTCGAGCGGGTCTGGCACTGGCTGACGATCGACACGATGTGGGTCGATGAGACCAGGCGCGGCCTCGGTCTGGGGAGCGCCCTGCTCCGGTCGATCGAGGATGAAGCCCGCCGCCGCGGCTGCCGATGGTCCGACGTCACCACCTTCGATTTCCAGGCGCCCGGCTTCTACCGGAAGGCGGGCTACACGCAGTACGGCGTGAAGCACGACTACCCGCCCGGCCACACGAACTACTTCTTCCGCAAAGACCTCTGATCCACGGTGACGTCCAGGTGCGGGAAGCGCAGGTACGGCGTGAGGTCGGTCAAGCCGGCGTACGACGTAGGCCGAAAGCGCACCGTCGTACCCGTGCTGCCGTCACCCGGGACCGGCTCGAGGTCGGTGACCGGAATGCCGCCCTCATAACGCTGCGTCCACGACCCGTTCACGCGCCGATTCGTATGCACCAGCCAATCGCTGAGCGCGGCCACAACGGACATCCCGCGCCGCGGATGACCGTCGGGGAGCAACGGCGCGGCCGGGTCGTCGAAGAAGCGGAGGTCCTTCGTCGCCATCACCGGCTTCTTCACCACGTTCCCCTGCGGGTCGACCCGCGTATCGGTCCCCCGCCCGTTGTCCGCGATCGAGATCGAGCCGTCCTCGTGCAGCGTCACCGAGCACTGCCCGCGACGCCCGACGGACTCGGCCTCGTCGTCGGGATAGGCGAGCACCTCCAGCACCAGATGAAGTACGCCGCCCGGGGCGTACCGATCGCTGTCGGCGAGGATCGCGTCGAGATGTGCCCGGTCGACCGAGGCTGCCCAGTCGTGTGTGGTGTTGACCCAGTGCGTCACCGCACCATTCTCCCCGATTCCTTTCGGCTCCGCCGCCGGTCTACACCAGGAACGAAAGGAGAATCATGCGCAAGATCATCGCCTCGGCACTCGTCACCCTCGACGGGGTCGCCGAGGATCCGGGCGGTTACAGCGGTACGTCGTACGGCGGCTGGGCGCAGCCGTACTTCGTCGAGGAATCGGTCCGGAGGTCCATCGAAGCGCTGGCCGGATGCGACTACTTCCTGTGCGGACGGCGTACCTATGAGATGTTCGCGGCAGCCTGGGGCAACGCCGAAGGCCCGTACGAGGACCGGTTGCGCGAGCTGCCGAAGCTCGTTGCCTCGACCACCCTGAAAGGCGAGCTGACCTGGAACGCGACGCTGCTGGAGGGTGACGCGATCGCCGCCCTGAAGCAGCTCAAGCAACAGGACGGCGGGGACATCATCATGTACGGCAACCCGGCCCTGCTGCGCAGCCTGCTCGAGAACGACCTGGTCGACGAGCTCGACCTGATGCTGCACCCGGTCCTGCTGGGGACGGGCCAGAAGCTGTTCACGGACGGGACTCCGGGGACGAAGCTCACCCTGGCCGGCCACTCCGCGTTGGACAACGGGGTCACGATCCTGAGCTACCGGATCTGACGAAGCAGGGCCCGGTCGTGAAGACCGGACCCTGCTTTTCGTCAGGACACCTCGAGGGCGTCCTTGGCCTCGTTGAGGGTGACCTTGACGGTCTCGCCGTCGCGAACCGAGCCGTCGAGCAACCCGCGAGCCAGCTCGTCACCGATCGCGGACTGGACCAGCCGGCGCAGCGGACGGGCGCCGTACACCGGGTCGTACCCGGTCATCGCCAGCCACTCCATCGCGCCTTCGTCCACCTCCAGCGTGATCCGCCGGTCGACCAGCCGCCGCTGCAACGCCGCGATCTGCAGCGCCACGATCTGCGTCAGCTCCTCGCTGCCGAGCGCGTCGAACAGCACGATCTCGTCCAGCCGGTTGATGAACTCCGGCTTGAACGACTGCCGCACGACCGCCATCACCTGGTCCCGCTTCGCCTTCTCGTCCAGCGACATGTCGGCCAGGTACGCCGAACCCAGGTTGCTGGTGAGGATCAGGATCACGTTGCGGAAGTCGACCGTACGACCCTGGCCGTCGGTCAGCCGACCGTCGTCCAGCACCTGCAGCAGGATGTCGAAGACCTCGGGGTGCGCCTTCTCGACCTCGTCGAGCAGGATCACCGAGTACGGACGCCGCCGCACTGCCTCGGTGAGCTGGCCGCCCTCTTCGTACCCGACGTAGCCGGGTGGGGCGCCGACCAGCCGCGCGACGCTGTGCTTCTCGCCGTACTCCGACATGTCGATCCGGACCATCGCCCGCTCGTCGTCGAACAGGAAGTCCGCAAGCGCCTTGGCCAGCTCGGTCTTACCGACACCGGTCGGGCCCAGGAACAGGAACGAACCCGTCGGCCGGTCCGGGTCGGAGATGCCGGCCCGCGCCCGCCGTACGGCGTCGCTGACGGCCTTGACCGCCTCGCGCTGACCGATCAGCCGGCGACCCAGCTCGTCCTCCATCCGGAGCAGCTTGCCGGTCTCGCCCTCGAGCAGCCGCCCGGTCGGGATCCCGGTCCACATCGCGATCACCTCGGCGATCTCGGTCGGACCGACCTCCTCGTTGACCATCGCCTCGGGACCTTCGGCGAGTTCCTCCTCCGCGTCGGCCTCCTCGAGCTCCTTGGTGAGCTGCGGGATCTCGCCGTACAGCAGCCGGGACGCCGTCTCCAGGTCGCCGTCGCGCTGGGCGCGCTCGGCCTGGCCGCGCAGTTCGTCGATGCGCTCCTTGACCTCACCGACCCGGTTCAGGCCGGACTTCTCGCGATCCCAACGGGCCTCGAGGGCGCGCAGCTCCTCCTCGCGGTCGGCCAGGTCGGCACGCAGCCGCTCCAGCCGCTCCTGCGACGACGGGTCGTCCTCGCGGGACAGCGCGAGCTCCTCCATCTTCAGCCGGTCGACGGTACGTCGGAGCGAGTCGATCTCGACCGGGGACGAGTCGATCTCCATCCGCAGCCGGGACGCGGCCTCGTCGACCAGGTCGATCGCCTTGTCGGGAAGCTGACGGCCGGAGATGTAGCGATGCGACAACGTGGCCGCGGCGACCAGGGCGGAGTCGGAGATGGCGACCTTGTGGTGCGCCTCGTACCGCTCCTTCAGGCCACGCAGGATCGCGATCGAGTCCTCGACACTCGGCTCACCGACGAAGACCTGCTGGAAACGACGCTCCAGCGCCGGGTCCTTCTCGATCCGCGTCCGGTACTCGTCCAGCGTGGTGGCGCCGATCATCCGGAGCTCACCGCGGGCCAGCATCGGCTTCAGCATGTTGCCGGCGTCCATCGCGCCCTCGCCGGACGCACCGGCGCCGACGACGGTGTGCAGCTCGTCGATGAACGTGATGATCTGACCGTCGGACTCCTTGATCTCGGTCAGTACGGCCTTCAGCCGCTCCTCGAACTCACCGCGGTACTTCGCACCCGCGACCATCGCACCGAGGTCCAGGCTGATCAGCCGGCGGCCGCGCAGCGACTCGGGCACGTCACCGGCCACGATCCGCTGGGCCAGCCCCTCGACGACGGCGGTCTTGCCGACGCCGGGCTCACCGATCAGCACGGGGTTGTTCTTCGTCCGGCGGGACAGCACCTGGACCACGCGCCGGATCTCGGAGTCGCGCCCGATCACGGGGTCGAGCTTGCCGTCGCGCGCCCGCTCGGTCAGGTCGACGCCGTACTTCTCCAGCGTCTTGGTGGTGCCTTCGGCCTCTGGGGAGGTGATCCGGCGGTTGCCCCGCATCTGGTCGAACGCCTGCAGCAGCGCGTCCGCGGTCACGCCGAGCGCGGTCTGGGCCGCACCCTCGACGGTCGCGAGCGCAACCAGCAAGTGCTCGGTGGATACGTATTCATCACCGAGTCCGAGGGCCCGCTGCTCTGCCTGGTTCAGCACGTCGCCGGTCTTCGGCGACAGGCTCGGCGCCTGCACGCTGCCGCCGCTCGCCTTCGGGAGCCGGCTCAGCTGCGCGGCGGTCTTCTGCCGGACGGCGTCGATATCGCCGCCGGCTGCCTCGAGCAGACCGATCGTCGTCCCCTCGGGCTGCGCTAGCAACGCGGAGAGCAGGTGAATCGGTTCCACGGTCGGGTTGCCCGCCGCGGAGGTCTGACGGATCGCGACCGACAGGGTTTCCCGGGCCAGCGTCGTCAACCGCTGAACATCCATCTATTTCCAGCCTTTCAAGCTCCAGCAACAACAGTCACTAGGTACAACTTATCCAAAGTTGAGTCCATTCCACTCAACTCTAGGGGATTTCTCCGGGTGATCCCCGGCACGCCGAAGCCCCACCCGCGCCACGGGGGCACAAGGTGGCACCTGTCCGCCGCCGGGGTTAGCGGCGGCCTGCGGTAACCAGGCCTGCGTTGTAGGCGAGGATTACGGCTTGGACCCGGTCGCGGAGGTTGCATTTGGCGAGGATGCGGCTGACGTGAGTTTTGACCGTGTGCTCGGTGAGCTGGAGTTCGGCGGCGATCTCGGCGTTCGAGTTGCCCTTGGCGACGAGTACGAGCACCTCCTGCTCGCGTGCGGTCAGTACGTCGAGGCTCGCCGCGACCTCCGGCGCCGGACCGCTGTCGGCGAAGCGGTCGATCAGCCGCCGAGTCACCGGTGGAGCGAGCAGCGCGTCGCCGGCCGCGATCACCCGGACCGCGTTGATCAGCTCGTCCCGCGACGATCGCTTCAGCAGAAAGCCGCTGGCGCCGGCGCGGAGCGCGTCGTACACGTACTCGTCCAGGTCGAAGGTGGTCAGGATCAGCACCCGCGGACCGCCCGCCAGCCGCCGGGTCGCCTCGATCCCGTCCATGACGGGCATCCGCACGTCCATCAGCACCACGGCCAGGTCGAGGATCGCCGCCGACTGCCGGACGGCGTCCGCGCCGTCCACCGCCTGCGCGACCACCTCGATATCGGGCTGGCCGTCCAGGATCATCGCGATCCCGTCCCGGACCAGGTCCTGGTCGTCGACGACCATCACCTTGATCGGCCGGTCGTTCACCGGCCACCTCCGGCCGGGAACCAGGCGGCGACCGTCGTCCCGGTCCCCGGCGTACTGCGGATGTCCAGCGTCCCGCCCTCGATCCGGACCCGCTCGCGCATCCCGGCCAGCCCGTGCCGGGTGCCGCGCGCCGCCGCGGCGACGTCGAACCCGCTCCCGTCGTCGGTCACCTCGACCCGCACCCCCGTCTCCTCGATCCGGACCAGCACCCGCGCGGCCGTCGCCGTCGCGTGCCGGACCACGTTCGTCAGCGCCTCCTGCACCAGCCGGTACGTCGCCAACTGCTGCCCTTGCGGCGGCCGGCCGGAATCGCCGGTGACCTCGAGCGCGATCGGCAGGTGACCCTCCGACACGTCCGTCACCAACTGTGACAGATCGCCGAGGTCAGGCTGCGGCGCCAACTGCGGATCCGGTACGCCGTCCTCGTCGCGCAGTGCGGACAGCAGCCGGTCCAGCTCACTCAACGCCCGCCGCCCGGCGTCCCCGATCCGCTGGAACCCGGCGAGGACGTCAGCTTCCCCGCGCCGGATCAGGTCCGGGCCGGTCTCGGCCTGGATCACCATCAGGTTCACCGCGTGGGCGACCACGTCGTGCAGGTCCCGCGCGATGTACGACCGCTCGGTCAGCACGACCTGCTCGGCCTCGCGCTCGACGGCGACCCGCTCGAGCTCGACCTCCCGCCGGGCCGCCTCCCGGTTCCGCCGGTACAGCCGCACCGCGATCCCCGCGCACAACGGCACGAGCAGGATCAGCGACCAGGTCAACGGCCACTGACGGTCGACGATGTCCTCGTAGGTCCGGTTGTGGATCTCGCCGAAGCTGCCGAAGTCCCACCCGTCGTGCTTGATCCGCGGGAAGATCCACACCATCTGCCGGTATCTGATGAGCTCCGCGATCGTCGGCAACGCGGCCAGCACAACGATGGCGCCGGGGATCGTCCACGTCAGCGGGCGGGGCGACGTACCGAGGGACAGCAGCGCGACCGTGAGCGCGAGCAGCAGCGACCAGACCTCGTTGGTCTGCCAGTAGGACACCAGGGCAACCACCCCGAGCACCGCGATCGGGATCACCGGCCAGCGCCGCCGGACGACCAGCGTCAGCGGCGTGAAGGCGATTGCCCACGGCATCCATCGCGGCGCCGTCCACCAGTTGCCGTTGCGGCCGATGTCCCAGGTCAGCTCGACCAGCACCGGTACGGCGAGCGCGACCGCGACCAGCACCTGGACCGGGAACCCGTCGATCCGCGGCCGGGCGGCTGCCTGCAGGTCCTCGACCCACTGCCCGGTGGTACGCCGTACCGGGACGACGCCACGACGGCGCTGCACCACGGTCGCCAGCACGGCCGTGGCCAGGACGGCGACCGACGCCCACCACGGCCAGTGGTGGTACAGCACCCGGTCGAAGGACGCCTCAGTGATCCCGCCAATCGTCGTGGTGCTGCCGTCCTGGGAAGCGAAATGCGTGTAGACGTTGGGGTAGACGCGGTACACCAGGTCGGCGCGAGCCAGGTCGGCCAGCACCGGGAGCCCGGTGAGAACGGCGGCGAGGACCAAACCGGTGACGGTCCCCCAGCGCTTCGGCAGATACCAGGCGGCGAGCAGGGCACCAGCGAACAGCGGCCAGCCGATACTGCCGGCCAGCAGCGACATCCCGTACGCGCCGACGAGCAGCCCACCGAGCGCCAGTGCCGGGTCGAGGCGCCGGACCGCGACGAACAACGGCGTCCAGGCAACCAGGACGATCAGCCACCGCGGGCCCCAGACCCAGTAGTCGTCGCGCTGGACCACCCAGAACTGGACCGCCGCGGTGACGAGGACCGCCAGGACCACGTCCGGCCAGGCGATGCGAGCGTCCGCCGGCCGGTCGAACCAGGCGGCCAGGCCGTTACGCAGTCGTCCGGTCACAGCACCCATTGTGCTGGCCGCGCGGCTCGCTGCCGTCACTCTCAGGAGTGACACCCCGGTCGCTCTCGAGTGCGACACCGGCCGCATACGGATGGCTCGCGGCGGCGACAACGGTTGGCTCTCGGCGGCGATGTGCCGGCCCCGGGGTCGCCGGGATCGTCGGAACCATGACGACGAACGTGGTTTCCGAGCGGGTCCGGCGGCGGGTGCCGACAGCCGTTCTGGTGCTCGCGGCAACGATGTTGCCGGTGCTCTGCCTGCTGGTCTGGCACCCGTGGTCGGCGACCATGGGTGACCTCCGGGTGTACTACGCCGCCGCACGCGGCCTGGTCGACGGCGACGACATCTACACCGTGCACCACAAGTTCCCGGGGATGGGCCTGGGGTTCACCTACCCGCCGTTCGCGGCGCTGGTGTTCGCGCCGCTGGCGGCGGGGCTCGGCGTCGCCAAGGTGATGATCACGCTCGCCTCGGCGGTGTCGCTGCTCGTGGTCGGCTGGACGACGGCGAAGGCCTTGCGGTGGGGGCCGGTCGCCGCGGTGGTGGTCGCGTTCGCGGCGCTGCTGTTCGAGCCGGTCCGATCGACACTCGGCCTCGGCCAGATCAACCTGGTGCTGCTGGCGTTGCTGATGCTCGACCTGACCGGCTCGGTACCACGCCGGTTCCGCGGCGTCCTGGTCGGCATCGCGACCGGGATCAAGCTGACGCCGGGGATCTTCATCCTGTTCCTCCTGATCACCCGGCGATACCGGGAGGCAGCCGTCGCGGCCGGTACGACGGTGGCCTCGATGGTCGTCGCGTACCTGGTAATTCCGCAGGCGACGGTGGACTTCTGGACGAAGTACATCTTCGACCCCGACCGGCCGGGACCCGCGCACTACATCGCGAACCAGTCGTTGCGCGGCCTGATCGCCCGGCTGACCCAGGGCTCGGCCGCGGCCGCGCCACTGTGGTTGCTAGCGGCAACTGTCGTCGGGGTCGCCGGGATGCTGCTCGCCCGCCGGCTGCACGAGCGCGGCTGGGCGTTCGAGGCCGTCGTCGTGACCGCGCTCACCGGACTGTTGGTGTCACCCATCTCCTGGACCGGCCACTGGGTGTGGGCGGTGCCCGCGGTCGCGGTGCTGTGGTCTCATCGGACCGCGTTGGTGTCCTGGCGAACGGCAGGCTCGCTCGTGATCACGGGTGTGTTCGCGACCGGGATCGTCTGGTGGCTGCCGTTCGCGCACGACCAGGAGTTCCACTACAACGCCTGGCAGAGCGTGGTGGCCAACGCCTACCTGATCTCGGCGTTGGTGCTGATGGTGAAGGCTCAGCGGCTGAACTCCGAAGCCCGCATCCGGTAGACCTGCAGGTTCAGGTCGTAGTACTTGTCGGTCTCGCCGACCCACTGCATGCCGAGGCGGGTCGCGGTCGCTATCGCGCGCTTGTTGTTCGGGCGGGCGACCGCGAACAGCTCGTCGACGTCGCCCTCCTTGAACGCCCAGCTCATCAGCCCGCGGCTGGCCTCGGTCGCATAGCCGTTGCCCCAGGCGCTCGGTCTCAGCTGCCAGCCGATCTCCAGATCCTCCTCGTACGGCGGGAGCAGCCGGATCAGCAGGGCACCGACGAGCTCGCCGTCGTCGCGACGCACGACCGCCCAGCGGCCGGCCGGGACCACGAAGTTCGGCTGGGCCTCGATCCAGGACTGCAGGATCAACCGCATGGTCGCGGCGTCCGGCACCTTGTCGATGGCCGGTGACAGCCAGGGCGCCACGTCGGCGGAGCCAAAGATCTCCAGCGCGGCGTCGGCGTCGTCTTCCTCCCAGTCCCGGATCAGCAGCCGGTCCGTCTCCAGCTTCAGCGTCACCTCGCCAGAGTATGCGGTCCGTGGCCGCAGACAACAGGTTCTGGGATGTCCGGCGGATGAACGCACGCAGAGCCTCCGGCCGGTCCGGCCGGAGGCTCTGGCGAAGAGGCCGCAGGGCGGTCCATGACGGACCACCCCGCGGGGGTCGAAGGGCGCCGGGGGGAATGACGCGCCTTCGACTGTGGAGGCGTCGCGGGGGAACGACGGCCCTCCACCGGAGCCGGAGGCCTCCGAGGGTGGGTTTCGGAGTACCTCCGGTGGTCAGGTGAAACCCCCGGGGTGAAGGATCAGCGCGAGCCGAGTTCCAGTGGCTGGGTGCGGATCCATCGTGTCGTGGTCTGCTGCCGGCCCATGGCGATCACGTCGCCGGCTGGACCGGCCGAGAAGACCCGGCTGGTGGCGGTGCGCCGGGAGGCGCCGACACCGCGTTGAACCTCGGCCAGAAGCTGGTTGACCCGCTGACGCAGGTCCTCCACCTCCGACTGTAGCGCGAGGATGTGGCGAATTCCCGCGAGGTTGATGCCCTCTTCCTGGGACAGGTGCTGCACGTAGCGCAGCTTCGCCACGTCGTACGCCGAGTACCGCCGGCCGCGGCCGGACGCCCGGCTCGGCACCACCAGGCCGAGCCGGTCGTACTGGCGCAACGTCTGCGGGTGCATGCCGGCCAGCTGGGCCGCCACCGAGATCACGTAGATCGGGGTGCGGTCGTCCCAGGTCGGCACCTGGCTGAACGGGATACCCATCACGAACTCCCGAACAACCCGGCCCGCAGATCAGGATGATCCGACGCGGAGTTGAACTCCTGCAGCTTTTCCTTCTGCTCGTCGGTCAACTCGTGCGGAACCTGCACCTCGAGCGTGAGGAGCAGATCTCCCTTGGTCCCGTCCCGCCGGACCGATCCCTTGCCGCGGACGCGCAGCTTGCTGCCGTTCGCCGTACCGGCCGGGATCCGGACCGTGACGGGCAGGCCGTCCAGGGTCGGAACCTTGATCTCGGCACCCAGCGCCGCCTCGGTGAAACTCACCGGGACGTTCAGCGTCAGGTGCTCGCCCTGGCGGCCGAAGATCCGGTGGGACTTCACGTGCACGGTGACGTAGAGGTCACCCGCGGGGCCACCCCGTTCGCCGGCCGCGCCCTTGCCCTTGAGCCGGATCCGCTGGTTGTCCTGCACGCCCGCGGGGATGCGGACCTGCATGGTCTTGCTCGACTGGCCGCGGCCGGAGCCGTGGCAGGTCTCGCACGGCTGGTCGACGACCAGGCCGCGACCCTTGCACTCGGTGCACGGCTCGGTCATGGCGAACACGCCGCCCTGCACCGAGGTCTGCATACCCGTGCCTTCGCACTTCAGGCAGACCTTCGGCACCGTGCCGTACTTCGCACCCGTCCCGTGACAGGTCGGGCAGGGCGCGTCGCTGGTCATCCGGAGCCCGACCGTGACGCCGTTCACGGCCTCGGCGAACTCGATCGTCGCCTCGGTCTCGATGTCCTGGCCGCGCCGCGGACGGGCCGTCGTCGAGGTGGTCGTGCGCTGGCCACCGCCGCCGAACATGCCGCCCAGGATGTCGCCGAGCCCGCCGCCGGTGCTGCCGGAGCCGCCGCGGTTGAACAGGTCGCCGACGTCGAAGTTGAACCCGCCGCCGCCCTGGCTGCCGCCGCCCGGCATCCGGAAGCCGCCGCTGCCGAACAGCCGGCGCGCCTCGTCGTACTCCTTGCGCTTCTTCGGGTCGCCGACGACGTCGTACGCCTCGGAGACCTCCTTGAACTTGGCCTCCGCGGACGCGTCACCGGCGTTGGAATCGGGGTGGTACTTGCGCGCCAGCTTGCGGTAGGACTTCTTGATCTCGTCGGCCTCGGCGGTCTTGGAGACGCCGAGAACCTTGTAGAAGTCCTTCTCGAGCCAGTCCTTCGTGCTCATCTGACGCCTCCCCTCCCGTCGTGGTCGTTACTACTGCGCGGACCTGTCCGCGTCATCATCTGTGCTCTCCGCCGGTACGTCGGCCTTCGCGTCGGCCGGCAGTTGTTCGGTCGGCTCCGACACGGCCACCCGGGCCGCGCGCAGGACCCGCTCGCCGAGCCGGTAGCCCGGTTGCATGATCATCGTCGCGGTCGGACCGTCGACCTCGTCGGAGTAGTTGTGCAGCAGGGCCTCGTGGATCCGCGGGTCGAAGGTGTCGCCCTTCTCGCCGAACTTCACCAGGCCGAGCTTCTCGGTGACGCGCTCCAGCGATTCCGCGACCGCCTTGAACGCACCCTCGAGCTCACCCGCCTCGCGGGCCCGGCCGACGTCGTCGAGCGTGCCGAGCAGCTCGGTCAGGACCGAGCCGATCACCAGCTCCCGCGACGCCTCCCGGTCCCGGTCGACGCGGCGCTTGTAGTTGACGTACTCGGCCTGCAGTCGCTGCAGGTCCGCCGTACGCTCCGCGAGCGCTTCGGTCAACAGAGCCTCCTGGGCGGACGGACCGACCAGGTCGGACGGGTCCCGGGGCGGCTGTGCGCCCGGGGTGCCCGGCGTACCCGGCCGGGCGCCGGGCGCGGGAGCCGCGGACGAATCCGCAGTCTCCCGCGCCGCGCCGGTGTCCGGGTCGATCCGGCGCTTGTCCCGGACGACGGGCTCGCCGTCACCGAACTCGCTGCCAGTGGGTCGATCCGTCACTTGTCCTCCGTCTTGTCCTGCGGCCGGTCCTCGTCCACGATCTCGGCGTCGACGACGTCGTCGTCGTTGCTGCTCGAGCTCGCGTCGTCGGAAGTGGCGCTGTCGTCGGCCTGGCCGCCGGCAGCCTGCGCGTTCGCGTACATCGCGGCGCCCATCTTCTGGCTGGACTGGGCGAGCTTCTCCGAGGAGGCCTTGATCGCCTCGGCGTCGTCACCCTCGAGGGCCTTCTTCAGCTCCGCGACAGCGTCCTTGACCTCGGTCTTGACGTCGTCGGGGACCTTGTCCTCGTTCTCCTGCAGGAACTTCTCGGTCTGGTAGACCAGGCTCTCGGCCTGGTTGCGGTTCTCGACCGCCTCGCGGCGCTGCCGGTCCTCCTCGGCGTACTGCTCGGCGTCGCGGACCATCTGGTCGATGTCGGTCTTCGGCAGCGCGGAGCCGCCCGTGACCGTCATCCGCTGCTCCTTGCCGGTGGCCAGGTCCTTGGCGTTCACGTGCACGATGCCGTTCGCGTCGATGTCGAAGGTGACCTCGATCTGCGGCACGTTCCGCGGCGCCGGCGGCAGGCCGGTCAGCTCGAAGTTGCCGAGCGACTTGTTGTCGCGGGCCATCTCGCGCTCGCCCTGGTAGACCTGGATCATCACCGACGGCTGGTTGTCCTCGGCCGTGGTGAAGATCTCCGAACCCTTGGTCGGGATCGTGGTGTTGCGCTCGATGATCTTGGTGAACACGCCGCCCTTGGTCTCGATCCCCAGGCTCAGCGGGGTCACGTCGAGCAGCAGGACGTCCTTGACCTCACCCTTCAGCACACCGGCCTGCAGGGAGGCGCCGACCGCGACGACCTCGTCCGGGTTCACGCCCTTGTTCGGGTCCTTGCCACCGGTCAGCTCCTTGACCAGGTCGGCCACCGCGGGCATCCGGGTCGAACCGCCGACCAGGATCACGTGGTCGATCTTCGACACGTCGATGCCGGCGTCGTTGATGACGGCCTTGAACGGCGCGCGGGCGCGCTCGAGCAGGTCGTTGGTCATCTTCTGGAACTCTGCCCGGGAGAGCTTCTCCTCCAGGTGCAGCGGGCCGGACTCGGTCAGGCTCAGGTACGGCAGGTGGATCGTGGTCTCGGCCGCGGCGGACAGCTCGATCTTGGCCTTCTCGGCGGCCTCGGAGAGGCGCTGCATGGCCATCTTGTCGCCGGACAGGTCGGTGCCGTTCTTGTTCTTGAACTGGGTCACCAGCCACTGGACGATCCGGGCGTCCCAGTCGTCACCACCGAGGTGGTTGTCACCGCTGGTCGCCTTCACCTCGAAGACGCCGTCGCCGATCTCCAGCAGCGACACGTCGAACGTGCCGCCACCGAGGTCGAAGACCAGGATGGTCTGCTCGGTGCCCTTGTCCAGGCCGTAGGCGAGCGCGGCCGCGGTCGGCTCGTTGACGATCCGGTGCACCTTCAGGCCCGCGATCTCGCCGGCCTCCTTGGTCGCCTGGCGCTGCGCGTCGGAGAAGTAGGCGGGCACGGTGATGACCGCGTCCGTGACCTGCTCCCCGAGGTACGCCTCGGCGTCCCGCTTCAGCTTCTGCAGCACGAACGCGCTGATCTGCTGGGGGGTGAACTTCTTGCCGTCGATGTCGACGCTCCAGCTCTCACCCATGTGACGCTTGACGGAGCGGATGGTGCGGTCGACGTTCGTGGTGGCCTGGCGCTTCGCCACCTCGCCGACCAGGACCTCGCCGTTCTTGGCGAAAGCCACCACCGAGGGCGTCGTGCGCGCTCCCTCGGCGTTGGGGATGACGGTGGGCTCGCCACCTTCCAGTACGGCGATGACGGAGTTCGTCGTACCGAGATCGATTCCGACCGCGCGGGCCATTCTGTTACCTCCACGAAGTTGAGTGATGCAGACTCAATGTTGCCGTTCGTCCGCCTCGGTTTCAAATCCGTGACTGAACAAACTTGAGTTCACTAGGCTCAACATTGCACACCGCCCAGGTCATTCCCAAGGGCGGGTCCGAATTTCGGGGTCCGGTCCAGGGTGCGGCCAGGGAGACCCCTCCCGAAGTAAACGTTTTCCATGGGACGCTGGTTCCTGTGAAACTCCGCCCGATGACCCCCGCCGACTACGGCGCGGTCCTCGCGCTGAACAACGCCGCCGCCGGCCTCGTCGATCCCCTCGGCGCCGACCGCCTGGACTGGCTCCGGCTGATCGCCGCGCACGCCGCGATCATCGACCTCGACGGCAAGCCCGCCGGGTTCGTGCTGACCTTCACCCCGGGTTCGGCGTACGACGGCCTCGAGTTCGACTGGTTCACCCAGACGTACGCGAACCGCTTCCTGCTGATCGAGCGGATCGTCGTCGCGACCGAACACCGCCGCGAGGGCATCGGCTCCCAGGTCTACCGCGCCATCGAACGCGCTGCCAAGCCGTTCGACCGCGCGGTCACCCGCGTCCGCACCCACCCCCTCGACGACGGCGCCCTCACCTTCCACACCACCCGCGGCTACATCGAAATAGGCAAGCAGCCCCTCCCCGACGGCACCCCCGCCTTCCTCCTCACCAAAGAACTGGCCGACTAGAGCCGTCGTACGTCGACCAGCGCCCGGACGGGCAGCTCACGCCGGAGCCGCGGTTCGGTCAGCCCGTCGACGATGCACGCCGCCCCGATCCAGCGCGCGCCGGCCGCCTCCACCAACGCCCGCGCGGTCAGCGCCGTCGCACCGGTATCCACCCAGTCGTCCGTGAACAGGACACGATCGCCCGACCGGATCAGGTCGCGCCGGAACCCGAAGACGACATGCCGATCCAGGTAGTCGGGCCCACTCGTACGGCGTAACCACCGATCGCTGTCGACCGCCGGCTCAGCGTCCTTCCGCATCTCGACGAACCCAACCCCCAGCGCAGCCGCCGTCAAAGCCCCCACCAACGACCCCCGCGACACCGGCCCCAGCACCACCGTCGGCATCTCGTCGTACAACCCACCCAGCGCAGGCCCAATCTCCCGAAGCAACTCCCCATCCCGCCACCACCCGGTGACGTCGGCGTATCTACTTCACGCCCCGCGGTCCGTCCGCCACTCAAATGCTTCACGCAGCCGTTCGCTCAAACCAGTCATGCTCTCAGCATGGCGGCCGGCGGCAGGGTGCTGCATCTGGTTTGCGGACACCCGCCACTCAGCAAGGCGCCCGAGGCACCTGCGCCTACGCCTAGCTCGCTTCGGCCAGCCGTGGATCGGCGGGTTTACTGAGTGCGGGCGGTCCGCCTGTGGATAGTGGCGGCCTCGGCCGGCCCGATTTCGTCATGATGTTCGAGTGGCTGATGTGTCCGAGGTGATCGGCAGACGTGGCGGATCCGCGACCCTCGCCGAGCTTCGCGCGCTAGTGACGGCGCGCGCAGTCCGCAACGCGCTCGCGGCCGGGGAGATCCGACGGGTCGCCAAAGGCGTCTACGCGCTGCCGGAGGCGCCACCCGCGCTGACCGCGGCCCGCAGCCACGGAGGCGTCGTCTCGCACCTGAGTGCTGCGCAGCACTGGGGTCTTGGAGTCATCACCCCACCGACTCTGCCGCACGTCACGCTCGCGCCTGGACGGGTCCGGCGACGGACGGGGCTGCCCTGCGTCCTGCACTGGGCGAACGTTCCCGCGCTGGAGGATGTCACTACCCCGCTTCGGACCGTCTTGGACTGCCTTCGGAGCTTGCCGCCAGCCGAAGCTCTCGCCATTGCGGACTCCGCCTTACGCACGGGTTGTATCGAGCAGGATGAGCTCCTCGACGCGGCGGCTCGGCTTCGGGGCCCGTATCGCCGACGCGTGCAGCACGTCGCGGCGTTGGCGGACGGCCGGGCGGAGTCTGTTCTGGAGTCGGTCCTTCGATCCTTGTTGATCGAGCACGGGATCGAGGGTTTCGTTCCTCAGTTGGTCGTGCAGGACGCAGAGTTCTCGGCTCGCCTGGACCTGGGTCATCCGGAGCTCCGCCTCGACCTGGAGGCCGACGGATTCGAGCACCACGGCAGTCGGCGGGCGCTGGTCAAGGACTGCCGCCGGCAGGTGCACCTCACCATCCGCGGCTGGCGAGTGCTTCGTTTCAGCTGGGAAGACATCATGTACGACCCGGACTGGGTGGTGGCCACTATCGAGCGGGCTGTCGGACGTCCACCACTCACTAAGCACCTACTTCGTGCTGCCTGAGGCGGCGCTTGAGCGTGGGGTGGTGACCTGCCTGGAGGTTACTGAGTGGTGGCGGTCCGCAGCCCGTCAGACTGGGCGGCCGGCGATGAAGGTTTGGGAGATTAGGGGGACGGCGGGGCGGTAGGAGAGGTGTAGGTGGGTGGGGGCGTTCAGGACAGTCAGGTCGGCTTGGGCGCCGGGGGTCAGGTGGCCTCGGTCGGGGCGGTGGAGGGAGGCGGCGCCGCCGGCGGTGGCTGACCAGAGGGCTTCGGCGGGGGTCATGTGCATTTCGCGGACGGCGAGGGCGATGCAGAAGGGCATGGAGGAGGAGTAGCCGGAGCCGGGGTTGCAGTCGGTGGCGAGGGCTACGGTGACGCCGGCGTCCAGGAGGCGGCGGGCGTTGGGGTACGGCGAACGGGTGGAGAACTCGATCGCTGGCAGCAGGCCGGCGACGACGCCCGCCGAGGCCAGGGCGTCGATGTCGGCGTCGGTGAGATACGTGCAGTGGTCCGCCGAGGCGGCGCCGACCTCGCAGGCCAGTTGTACGCCGGGACCCTCGCCGAGCTGGTTCGCGTGGACGCGGGCCTTGAGGCCGCGGGCGATGCCGGCCCGGAGGATCGTGCGGCCCTGGTCCGCATCGAAGGCGCCGCGTTCGACGAAGACGTCGATCCACTTCGAGTGCTTGGCGGCCGCATCGAGCATCGGGCCGGTCACCAGGTCGACGTAGCCGGCCGGATCGTCGGCGTACTCGGCCGGCACGACATGCGCCCCGAGGTAGGTCGTCTCGTCGGTGAACTGCCCGGCGATCTCCAGGGCACGGGCCTCGTGGGCAACCGTCAGCCCGTAGCCGGACTTGATCTCGACCGTCGTGGTGCCCTGCCGGCGCATCTCGGTGACGAGGCGGGACACATTCGCGGTCAGCTGTTCGTCAGTGGCATCGCGGGTCGCGGCGACGGTCGTGCGGATGCCGCCGGCGGAGTACGGCGTACCTGTCATCCGGGCGGCGAACTCCTCGGCCCGATCGCCGGCGAAGACCAGATGCGAGTGCGAGTCGACGAAGCCGGGGATGACGGCCCGGCCGCCGAGGTCCAGTGCTCCGTCGGCCGCCGGCGCGTCTCGGCGCGAGCCGACCCAGGCGACCTTGGTGCCGTCGATGACCAGGGCCGCGTCGTGGAGCTCGCCGAGGAGACCGCCGTGCGTCGGGTCGTTGGTCACCAGTGAGCTGATGTTGGTGAGCAGGAGTGAGGTCATCGGGTCACTACCTCGATCGAATTCCCCAACTGTGACGACACATCCAGGCCAAGATGCTTGCCATCAGCAACCACAGCGCGGCCGGAGACGACGACATCGGAGACGTCGGCAGCCGACGCCGCGAAGACCGCGGTCTCCAACGTCCCGCCGGTGCCGGCCGTCCGGACGGTGTCCAGGCGGATGGCGACCAGGTCGGCGCGGGCTCCGACCTCGATCGCGCCCGCGTCCTCGAAACCGATCGAGCGGTGGCCGTCCGTGGTGGCTGCCTTCAGGAGCTCGGCGGCGGACCAGTGGCCGCGCTCCTGAGACGCGAGGCGCTCGTTGAGCTCGACAGCTCGCATCTCTTCGAAGAGGTCGATGATTGCGTGGCTGTCGGAACCGAGCGTCAACGACGAGCCCGCGGCGCGCAGCTGCACGGACGGACCGATCCCGTCGGCGAGATCGCGCTCGGTCGTCGGGCAGAAGCAGGAGTACGTCGCGGAGCTCCCAAGCAACCCGACATCGACCTCGGTCAGATGCGTGGCGTGGACCGCGCTCGTCCGCCCACTGAGGAACCCGGCCTCGTCGAGCACCTGCGCCGGTGTCCGCCCGTACGCCTTGAGACAGGCCGCGTTCTCCGCGACCTGCTCGGACAGATGAATATGCAGCGGTACGTCGGGAAACGCCGACGCCACCGCACCGAGTTGGTCCTGCGGCACGCCCCGCACCGAGTGCGCGGCCGCGCCGATCACGACGTCGTCGTCACCGCTCAACTGCGCGACCCGAGCAGCCCACGCGGTCGCGTCGCCATCGCTGAAGCGTTGCTGTACGTCGTTGAGCGGCTGGTCGATGCCGCCGGCGATGTAGCAGGTGTCGAGCAGCGTGATCCGGATGCCGACGTCACGCGCGGCCGCGATCAGCGCCAGGCCCATCGCGTTCGGGTCGTCGTACCGGCGGCCGCCCGGCGCGTGGTGGAGGTAGTGGAACTCGCCGACCGCGGTGATCCCGGCGAGCAGCATCTCGCCGTACACAGCCTTCGCGAGCTCGTAGTACGTGTCGGGGGTGAGCGCGGCGGCGACGGCGTACATCTGGTCGCGCCAGGTCCAGAACGTGCCGCGCTCGGTCTGGGTCCGGCCGCGGAGCGCGCGGTGGAACGCGTGACTGTGGCAGTTCGCCAGGCCCGGGACGACGAGCCCGGTCAGCACGGTCGCGTCGCCGGGCGCGGCATCCGTTGCGATCGAGGTGAAGCGGCCGTCCGCGGCCGTCACCAGGACGCCGCGCGCGAGGCCGGTCGGGAGGATCGCGGTCTCACACCAGTACGACGTCACTTCGCAAGATCCTTCAGTACTGCGGCCAAGGCCTCGACGCCCGCGAGACAGTCGTCCTGCTCGGCGTACTCGGCGGGCGAATGCGAGATGCCGGTCGGGTTGCGGACGAACAGCATCGCGGTCGGGATGCCGGCGTCGGAGAACACGCCGGCGTCGTGGCCGGCGCCGGTCGGGAGGACCGGGGCGCCGTCGAGTACGCCGACGAGCCGGTCGCGCAGGCCGGTCGGGAAGTTGACGATCGGCGAGACCGATTCCGGGGTGACCACGAGCGTGGTGCCGTCGCGCTCGGCGCGTTCGGTGGCCTGCTTGGTGATTGCCGCGAGCAACAATTCCAGGGTTGCGGTGTCGGCGGCGCGGGCGTCCAGCCAGGCGGTGACCTGCGACGGTACGGCGTTGGTGCCGTTGGGCTCGACCGATACCCGGCCGAAGGTGGCGCGGGCGCCGGCCAGGCGGGCCTGCTTGTTCGCGGCGAGCGCGGTCATCGCGTAGGTGAGCATGGGGTCGTGGCGGTCTTCCATCAGCGTGGTGCCGGCGTGGTTGGCCTCACCGCCGAAGGTGAACCGGTACCGCCCGTGCGGCCAGATCGAGCTGGCCACACCCACCGGCGCCGTCAGCCCTCTGCCCTGCTCCACATGTAGCTCGACGAAGGTCCCCATCCGCCCCACCAGAGGCGATGGCCCAACCCCAGCCGGGTCGATCCCCGCCTGCTCCAGCGCGGTCGCCAACGAAACCCCGGCCCGGTCCGTCAGCGCCAGCGCCTTCTCGGCAGACAACACACCGGCCGCCACCCGAGACCCCAAACAAGGCATCCCGAACCGCGACCCTTCCTCCTCCACGAACGCACCCACCCCGATAGGCACGCCGGGTTCAAACCCCTCCGCCCGCAACCGATCAACAGCCGCCAAAGCCGAGACGACCCCAAGCGGCCCATCGAACGCCCCACCCTCGATCACCGAGTCCAGGTGGCTGCCCGTAACCACACCCGGCCGCGCGTAACCCGGGCCTCCCGGGCGGGAAGCCGGCCCTCCGGCCGGCTCCCCGCCCGGGGTTGTAAACGAGCCGGACACAGTGCGCCCGATGCTGCCGGAGGCAAGACCCGCGCCAGCGGCCCGGTTGCCGCGGTCCGCGGCCGGCGTACCGCCTAGTGCGGGAGAAACAGCACCACCGTGCGGACCGGGCTCCGATGCACCGCCCGCGTGGGGAGCCGGCCGGAGGGCCGGCTCTCCACGCGGTTCCCACCAGGCGATCAGGTTGCCTATGCCGTCGGACTCGACGGGTAGGCCGCGGGCGGCGCACTGGTCGAGGAACCAGTGGGTTGCCTCGCGTTCGGTGGGGGACCAGCCGCCTCGGGTGTAACCGCCGGTTTCGGGGTTGCGGCCGATGGCGGACTGGTCGGCCCAGAGGGATTCGAAACTCAAGAGAGCGGGTTCTTCGACAGCCAGTCCTTGGCGACCGCGTCCGCGCTCTCCTTGCCGACGTCGATCCGCTTGACCAGGTCGGTCAGCGTGTCGGTGGTCAGCTTGGCGTCGACCGCGTTCAGCGTGGCGACGACGTCGTCGGACTTGTGGTCGGTCCGGATCAACGGAACGATGTTGTTCGGCGGCAGGATGTGCTCCGGGTCGTCCAGCTGGACCCAGCCCTTGTCCTTGATCACGGCCTGGGTGGTGAACAGGTCGGTCACCTGGATGGTGTTGTCCTCCAGCGCCTTGATGCTCAGCGGACCGCCCGCGTCGAGCGTCTTGTACTCCTTGAATTCGACGCCGTACTTCTCCTTCATGCCCTTCAGCCCGGCGGTCCGGACCTTGAACTCGGAGCTACCGCCTGCGACCAGGTTCTTGTCCTTCAGGTCGCCGATCGACTTCAGGCTGTACTTGTCCGCGGTCGCCTTGGTCACCACGATGGTGTCCTCGTCGGTCGCCGGCGACATCTCCAGGATCTCCAGACCCGGCGTCAGCGCCTTCTTCAGCGCGTCGTACGCCTTCTGCGGGTCGGTCTCGGTGGAGTTCTTGTCGAAGTAGGCCAGCGAGGCGCCGGTGTACTCCGGAACCAGGTCGACCGACCCGTCCTTGATCGCGGCCATGTAGGTCTCGCGGTTGCCGATGTTCGGCTTCTTCTTCACCTCGATGCCCTTGGCGGCCAGCGCCTGGCCGTAGATCTCCGCGATCAACTGGCTCTCGGAGAAGTCGGCGGACCCGACGGTGATGCTTGTCACCTTCGAGGGCGCCGGCGAGCTGCCGGCGTTGTCACTGCCGAGCTGGTCGCCCCCACCCCCACAACCAGCCAGGCCGAGCACCGCCACCCCGGCGATCGCAGTACGGATGAGTGTGGATCTCAACACGAGAGCCTCCAGTGTTCTCGTCAGCCACCGGCCGGTGCCGATGGATGCATCTCAAGTTCAGCAGGTACGACGGACAATTCAGCCGATTTTCAGCCCTTTGGAGACCGTGATCCGGCCGATCGCCGCGAACAGGGCGTCCAGCAGGAGCGCGAGCAGCGCCACCAGCAGCGCGCCGGTGAACATCTGCGGGAAGTCGCGGAGCTTCAGCCCGTCGACCACGTAGCGCCCGAGGCCGCCCAGCGACACCAAGGCAGCGATCGTCGCGGTCGAGACGACCTGCAGGGTGGCGCTCCGGATGCCGGAGATGATCAGCGGCAGCCCGATCGGGATCTCCACCTTGGTCAGGATCTCGCGTCCGGTCATCCCCATCCCCCGCGCGGCGTCGATCGTGGCCGGATCGACACCGGACAGACCGGCGTACGTCGAGGCCAGGATCGGCGGGACGCCCAGCGCGACCAGCGCGATCAGCACCGGCAGGAAGCCGATCTGGTTGGTCAGCAGGACCGCGATCATCAGCAGACCGAGGCTCGGCAGAGCCCGGGCCGCGTTGCCGAGGTTGATCGCCAGGAACGCGCCACGCCGGGTGTGCCCGATCCGCAGTCCGATCGGTAGCGCGATCACCACGGAGAGTCCGAGGGCGGCAAACGTGTACCAGAGGTGCTGCAGGATCCGCGCCCAGATCCCCTCGTTGCCGGACCAGTTGTACGAGTCGGTCAAGTACTGCCACATGTCACGCCACCTCCGCCACCGGCGTCGAAACCCGAGCCCAAGGAGTCAGTACCCGCTGCAACGACACCAGGATCAGATCCGCGACCAGAGCCAGCGCCAGCGACAGCACGACTCCGACCACGACCGGCGTCAGGAAGTCCTTCTGGAAGCCCAGTGTGAACAGTTCGCCCAGGCCGCCGATCCCGATCACGGCGCCGACGCTCACCATCGAGATGTTCGCGACCGTGACCACGCGCAGTCCGGTGAAGATGACCGGTACGGCGATGGGCAGGTCGACAGCGACCAGCCGGTGCAGCGACCCGTACCCGACCGCCATCGCGGACTGCCGTACGTCGGGCGGCACGGAGCGCAGCCCGTCGATCACGTTCCGGATCAGCAGCGAGACCGTATAGATGGTCAGCGCGACGATGATGTTGATCGTGGACAGTACCTTGGTGCCGATGACCGCCGGGATCACGATGAACAGCGCGATCGACGGCACCGAGTACAGCAGGCCGCCGAACGCGATCAGCGGGTTCGCCAGCCAGGAGTACCGGGTGGCGACGTACCCCAACGGCACCGAGATGATCAGCCCGAGGATCACCGGAATGATCGCCAGGTAGATATGCTCGCGCAGCTGTTCCCAGATCAGCCCGAGGTTGTCACCGATCCACGTCATGATCGCAACGCCTGCGCGACGGTCGATTGGTCGATGACGCCGACGGCCCGGCCCTCGTCGTCCACGCAGATGCCGCAGCCGGTGGGCGAGGTCAGTACCGCGTCGAGGGCCGCGCGCAACGAATCGCCGCGCTTGAACACCGCGCCGATCGGCAGCAGCTCGCCGGACCCGTTCTTCCAGCCGACCGGTACGCCGTCCGTCAGCGCGAGCTCGTCCGGAACCGGCTGCACCGGCAGCTCGTCGGGATGCACGAACGTAAGGGCGCGGTAACCGCGATCCTGTCCGACGAAGCCGCGGACGAAGTCGTCGGCCGGCTCACCGAGCAGCTCGGCCGGCGGTGCGAACTGGGCCAGCTTCCCGCCGACCTGCAGTACTGCGACGTTGTCGCCGAGCTTGATCGCCTCGTCGATGTCGTGCGTGACGAACACGATCGTCTTGCCGATGTCGCGCTGCAGCCGGAGCAACTCCTCCTGCAGTTGGTGCCGGACGATCGGGTCGACGGCGCTGAACGGCTCGTCCATCAGCATGATCGCCGGATCGGCCGCAAGGGCGCGGGCGACGCCGACTCGTTGCTGCTGGCCACCGGACAGCTGCGCCGGATACCGCTCGGCCAGCTTGATGTCCAGGCCGACGCGTTCGAGCAGCTCCATCGCCGTACTGTGCGCCTTGCGTTTGTCCCAGCCGAGCAGCTTCGGGACGGTCGCGACGTTGTCGACAACGGTCTTGTGCGGGAACAGTCCGGCGTTCTGGATCACGTAGCCGATGCCCCGGCGCAGCGTCACCGCGTCCTGGGAGTTGATGTCCTCGCCGTCGATCGAGATCGTCCCGCTGGTCCGCTCGATGGTCCGGTTGATCATCCGCAGCGACGTGGTCTTGCCGCACCCGGAGGGCCCGACGAACACCGTGATCTGGTTGCTCGGGATCCGCAGGGACAGTTTGTCGACGGCGACGGTGCCGTCCGGATACTGCTTGGTGACGTCCTCGAACTCGATCATGGCGCCCCTTCGCGCTCGTTGGTCGCCCGAAAGACCCTAGCGGAACGAGAGACCGAATCCACGCGATCGGCCGGTTTCTCGCCCCTCGGGAAAGTGCACTGTATCGGTAGAGATACTGACCGTGGTCAGGACTCCTGCATCGGGATCCTGACGCCCTTCTCGGCCGCGACCTCGACGGCCTTCTCGTAGCCGGCGTCGACGTGCCGGATGACACCCATCGCCGGATCGTTGGTGAGCACCCGCTCCAGCTTCTGCCGGGCCAGATCGGTGCCATCGGCAACGGATACCTGACCGGCGTGGATGGACCGGCCGATGCCGACGCCGCCGCCGTGGTGGATCGACACCCAGGAAGCACCGCTGGCCACGTTCACCATTGCGTTCAGCAACGGCCAGTCCGCGATCGCGTCCGAGCCGTCGAGCATGCCTTCGGTCTCCCGGTACGGCGAGGCCACGCTGCCGGTGTCCAGGTGATCGCGGCCGATCACGATCGGCGCCTCGAGCTCGCCGGAGGCAACCATCTCGTTGAACCGAACGCCGGCCTTGTCCCGCTCGCCCTGTCCGAGCCAGCAGATCCGGGCCGGCAGCCCCTGGAACGCGACCCGCTCGCCGGCCATTTTGATCCAGCGGGTCAGGTGCTCGTTGTCCGGGAACAGATCCAGGATCGCCTGATCGGTCTTCGCGATGTCGGCGGGGTTACCGGACAGCGCGGCCCACCGGAACGGGCCTTTTCCTTCACAGAACAACGGCCGGATGTACGCCGGCACGAAGCCGGGGAAGTCGAAGGCACGGTTGAAGCCTGCCTTGCGCGCCTCGTCCCGGATCGAGTTGCCGTAGTCGAAGACCTCGGCCCCCGCGTCCTGGAAGCCGACCATCGCCGCGACGTGCCGCGCCATCGAAGCCTGCGCGCGCTCGGTGAACCCGGCCGGGTCCTTCTCGCGAGCCGTCGCCCAGTCGTCGAAGTCGATACCGACCGGCAGGTACATCAGCGGGTCGTGCGCCGACGTCTGGTCGGTGACGATGTCGATCGGCGCGCCCAGCTCGAGCAACTGCGGCACCATCACCGCGGCGTTGCCGAGGACACCGATCGACAGCGGCCGGCGGGCCTTCTTGGCCTCCTCGGCCAGCCGCAGCGCGTCGTCCAGGTCCTTCGCCCGTACGTCGAGGTAGCGGTGCTCGATCCGGCGGTCGATCCGCGACGAGTCGACATCGATGCAGATCGCGACGCCGTCGTTCATCGTGACGGCCAGCGGCTGCGCGCCGCCCATGCCGCCGAGGCCGGCGGTCAGCGTGATCGTGCCGGCCAGCGTGCCGCCGAAACGCTTCTCCGCGACGGCGGCGAACGTCTCGTAGGTGCCCTGCAGGATCCCCTGGGTGCCGATGTAGATCCACGACCCTGCCGTCATCTGGCCGTACATCGTCAGTCCCATCGCCTCGAGCTTGCGGAACTCCTCCCAGGTGGCCCAGTCGCCGACCAGGTTCGAGTTCGCGATCAGGACGCGCGGCGCCCACTCGTGCGTCTGCATCACGCCGACCGGCTTGCCGGACTGGACGAGCATGGTCTCGTCGTCCTTGAGCGTGGTGAGCGTCCGGACCATCGCGTCGAACGAGTTCCAGTCCCGCGCGGCCTTGCCGGAACCGCCGTACACGACGAGTTCGTCGGGGTGCTCGGCGACCTCGGGGTCGAGGTTGTTCTGCAGCATCCGCAGCGCGGCTTCCTGCTGCCAGCCGCGGGCGGTCAGGGTGGTGCCGCGGGGTGCGCGCACAGGACGGGGTCCGGACATGGGTGATCCAGCCTTTCTCAGTTGAGTGGGCCGGTGACGGCCTGGGTGGCTTCGATGTAGGTGCCGTTGGCAACTAGTTGGACGGAGTGCTCGAGCTCGGGCGCCAGGTGGCGGTCCGTGCCGGGGCCCTCGACGTACTGACGTAAGGCGTTGCGCGCGGCCGCGGTGGCCGGGGCGGGGTCGAGCGGGGCGCGCAGGTCGAGCGCGCGGGCGGCGGTGAGGATCTCGATCGCCAGTACCCGCTGCAGGCCGTCGACGGCCTTGCGCAGCTTGCGTGCGGCGGACCAGCCCATCGAGACGTGGTCCTCCTGCATCGCGCTGCTCGGGATCGAGTCGACGCTGGCGGGTACGGCGAGACGCTTGAGCTCGGACACGATCGCGGCCTGGGTGTACTGCGCGATCATGTGGCCGCTGTCCACACCGGGATCGTCGGCCAGGAAGGCGTTCAGCCCGTGGTTGCGCGCGACGTCCAGGAAGCGGTCGGTACGGCGTTCGCTGATGCTGGCCAGGTCCGCCACGGCGATCGCGAGGAAGTCGAGCACGTACCCGACCGGGGCGCCGTGGAAGTTGCCGTTGGACTCGACGCGACCATCCGGCAGTACGACGGGGTTGTCGATCGCGGCCGCGAGCTCGCGGTCGGCAACGCTCGCCGCGTGGGTAGCGGTGTCCCGGGCGGCACCGTGGACCTGCGGGGAGCACCTCAGAGAATAGGCGTCCTGGACGCGGTTGCAGTCCGGGCCGCGATGGCTCGCGACGATCGCGCTGTCCTTGAGGATCGCGCGGAGGTTGGCGGCCGACGCGGCCTGGCCGGGGTGCGGCCGTAGCGCCTGCAGGTCCGCCGCGAAGACGCGGTCGGTGGCGAGCTGGGCCTCGACGCTCATCGCGGCGGCGAGGTCGGCGGTCTTGAAGAGCCGGTCGAGGTCGGCGAGTGCGAGGACCAGCATGCCGAGCATGCCGTCGGTCCCGTTGATCAGCGCGAGGCCTTCCTTCTCGGCCAGCACGACCGGCGTCAGACCGTTCTGCCGCAGGGCCTCGCCGGCGTCGAGAAGGTTGCCGTCGGCATCACGGACCTTGCCTTCACCGAGGATCGCGAGTGCGACGTGGGACAGCGGTGCTAGATCGCCGGAACAGCCGAGGCTGCCGTACTCGTGCACGACCGGAGTCAGATGCGCGTTGAGCAGACCGGCGTACGCCTGGGCGGTCTCCACCTTCACACCGGTGCGGCCGGTGGCGAGGGTCGACAGCCTGAGCAGGGCCAGCGCCCGGACGACTTCGGTCTCCACCTCTGGGCCGGAGCCGGCCGCGTGCGAGCGGATCAGGCTGCGTTGCAACTGCGCGCGCAACTCCGGCGCGATGTGCCGCGTCGCGAGTGCGCCGAACCCGGTCGAGACCCCGTAGTGCGGGGTGTCCGCATGCGCCAGTGCCCCGATCGCGGCGCGTGACTTCGCGATCTCTTCCAGGGCCTGGTCGTCGATCCGTACCTGCGCGCCGTACCGTGCGACCGCGACCACCTCCGCCGGGGTCAGCGGTCCAGTACCGACAATCACCGTGTCTTCCACCCGATCATTGGACCGCGCCGGGCTGCTCCTCGACAGCAGCGGCAGGCCAGTTTCTGTCTCGTATCTGAGACGTCAGGTGTGGACCCGCGAACACATAGAGTCAGGCCATGGTGTTCGAGATCCGGCCGGCGCGGCCGGCGGACGCGGTCGGCGTCGCCCAGGTCTGGGCTGCCGTGATGCCGCATCTGGTGAAGTCGGCGCGGGCCATCGAGACCGAACTGCGGGGTGGTCACAGCCGCGTGATCCTGCTCGCCGTGGACGGTCCGGACGTGGTCGGGTACTCGAACCTTTACCTGCCCGAGGTAGGCGCCGCAGGTGCGCGGGTGCGGATCACGGTCCAGGTGCCGCCGTCGCAACGCAAGCGCGGGATCGGCAGTGCGTTGCTGACCGCGATCTCGGCGCAGGCTGTCAACGCCGGGGCCGGCCGGTTGCTGGTCGCCGTGGCTGACGACGACGATTCGAAGGCGTTCGCGGACAAGCGCGGGTTCGCGCTGGGGCGGCGGATGAGCCATGCCGCCGCCGAGCTGTGCGAGGCGCGCGAGCCGGTTGCGCCGCCGGCCGGGCTACGTCTGACCACGTACGACGACCTCGAGCCGCGGCAGGTGTTCGACGCCGAGGTCCAGGTGCGCGACGACGACCCGAGCGGGTTCTCGGGCGGACCGGCGTACGACGAATGGGTCAAGGTGTCGTGGAACAACCCGGACATCCGGCGGGACCTGAGCTTCGCGGTGCTCGACGGTGACCGGGTGCTGTCGTTCGTTACCACGACTGCCGATCCGGACCGCGGGGTGATCTGGTCGAACCTGACCGGCACGATCCCGTCGGACCGCGGGCGCGGATTGGCGAAGGTGGTGAAGTCGCACGCACTGGCCGCGGCCCGGGACGCCGGATTCGTTACCGCATCAACCGGTAACGACGCGGGCAACGCACCGATGCTCGCGGTCAACCAGTGGCTCGGCTACCGGACGACGTCCGGCGCGTGGACTGCGGAGAAGGCCCTGTGAAGCGACTCGTTGTCTCGTTGCTGTTCTTCCTGCTGGTGTCGCTCGCGGTCGGGTTGCTGGTCTCGGGCTCGGAGTTCCTGGACTGGGGTGTCGCCGCAGGGCTGTTCGCGATCGCGGTCGCCGGCGAGGGACTGCGGTTCTGGCTCCGGCGGAGCCGCGCGAAGAAACGCGAATCGTCAGGGATCTAGCGCCTGCCGGGATACGCTGCCGTTGTGAGCGGCAACGTTCCCGCCTCGACCCGCACGCTGCGGGTGCTGACGTTCCTGGCCACCCAGCCCGGTCCGGTACCGATGGAGCGCATCGCCTCCGCGGTCGGCCTGCCGCGCTCGTCGACGTACCACTTGCTGCGGGCAATGATCGACGAGGGTTTCGTCGTCCATCTGCCGGAGGAGAAGCGGTACGGGCTCGGGGTTGCCGCGTTCGAGATCGGGTCGGCGTACCTGCGGCACGACCCGTTGGAGCGGTTGGCGCGGCCGTTGCTGGTCCAGTTGGTGCACGAGGTGGGGCAGACGGCGCATCTCGGCGTACTGCACGGCCGGGAGCTCGTCTACCTGCTGAAGGAACAGCCGCCGCGGCCGGTCACGCTGGTCACCGATGTCGGGGTGCGGCTACCCGCCACCCTCACGGCATCCGGTCGTGCTCTCCTCGCCGAGCTACCTCCAGCTCAGGTGCGCGCACTCTTCCCCACGCCGGAGTCGTTCGTCCGGCGGACTGACCTGGGACCGCAAACTCTCACCCAGCTACGGCGCTTGCTCGCCGACGAGAAGCGCCAAGGCTTCGCGGTCGAGGACTCGTTCATCACCCCCGGCATGGCCTCGGTCGCCAGTGCCGCCGTGGATCACGCCGGCCACCCGGCCGCCGCCATCAGCGTCACCTTCCGCACAGACGCCGTACCACCACCCGACCGCCCCCACCTGGCCCACCGCATCCGCCAAGCCGCCACCGCCCTCACCCGCCGCCTCCACGGGTAGTCGGTCTATCCCGCCTCGGCCGGGTGTTCTACCTGGCGGTCGCCCCATTGGGTGAGGAGACCACGGCCGATCTCCAGGTCTTCGCGGAGGGAGCGGTCGGCGAGGTCGCCGGGGAGGGCGGCGAGGGCGTCGGCCAGCCACGGGCCGACGGCGGCCGGGGCGAGGTCGTCGGGGGTCAGGCCGGCCAGACGGATTGCACGTACGGCGGTGACGAGTTCGCTCGCGATCACCTCACGCAGGGCATCCAGGAGCTGAGCTGTCAGTACCGCGGCCTGCGGCGCGAAGCTCGCGTGGAGCTCGGCGCCACGGGACAGCGTCGCGGTGCCCAGCGTGGCGGGCTGGGCGGCGGACCGTACGGCGGCGAGCGCGTCATGTGCGACGTACTCGATCATCATCACGCCCGAGCTCGCCTCCGCGCCACTGGCGAGGAACCGGCTGAGACCGGTGTAGTCCGGGTCGACCAGGTTCGCCACGCGGGTGGTCGAGAGGGTCGCGACGCTGTGCAGGCTGAGCCGGAGCGAGTCGAGGGCGAGCGCGATCGGCATCGCATGCCAGTTGCCGTTGTGCAGCACGGTGTCGCCGACGACCAGCGGGTTCTCCGCGGCTGCGTTGATGTCGATCCGCACACTGTTGCCCAGGGCCTCGGAATGATCGACGGCCGGCCCGAGCACCTGCGCGAAAGCCCTTAATCCGAAGGGATCCTGAATCCGTGCCGGCGGCAACGGCAGACCGTCGAGCAGTCCACGCATCCGGCGCGCGACCCGCACCTGCCCCGGCTGCGGACGGGCCTCGTGCACGCGTACGTCGTACACCTCGGCATTGCCGCGGAGCGCGACATGGGAGAGCGCGCCGACCAGCGGTACGACGTTGATGAGCGTGCCGGCCTCGACGTACGCGAGGCAGCACTCCGCCAGCGTGAGCGCGTTGCTGGACAGCAGCGGGAGCGCACTTGTCCCGTCCACGACGTCGCCGAGCGCGAGCCCGAGCTCCGCGAGCGGACCGAGGTCGCCGGTCCCGATCGCGCCGCCGCGATGCAGATCCGGCAGGTCGTCGTCGTTGAGCAGACCAACGATCGCGTCGGCCACCGCCGGGTCCAGCCCGGACCCGCCCGCGGCGAGCTGGTTGACCCGGATCAGCAGCCCGAGCCGGACGACATCCTTCGGGTACGACGTCGTACCGGTCGTGCTGTGGGATCCGAGCAGGCGCGCGCCGTGCTCCGGGTCGGACGTGAGCACGTCGCGGTTGGCGCCGACGCCGGTCGTCCGTCCGTACACCGGCCGCCGGCCCGCGACCTCGGCCACCACCGCGGCCGACGCCTCCATCCGCTTCCGCGCGACGTCACTCAGCCGAACCGCCGTACGCCGCTGGCCGAGCGCCACCGCTTCCAGCGGGCTCAACCCGGCACCCGTCAGCTCAACCGGCTCCATCCCCACAGTGTGGAACCGCCCGGCCCGGTCGGGTAAGCGCCGCGCGCATCTGAACGTCTCGAATCCGAGACGGGCAAAATCGAGGCATGACTGTCGAGGACGAAGTACGCGCGGAGGCGGCCGCGGCGGACGCGGTGCTGATCGGCAACGACGCCGAACTGATCGCGGCCTGCTGGACCGCCGACTGGGTGGCCGTCGACGCCGCCGGCGTCACACCGAAGGCCGACATCATCGGCTGGATCGCGTCGGGCCGGCTCCAGCATCACAGCATGACCACCGTCGGCGGCGAGCGGATCGTCCGGGTGGGCGACACGGTCGTCCTCACGGCCCGGAAGGCGAGCACCGGCAACTGGGACGGGGCGCCGTACGAGATCGAGGAATGGATCAGCCAGGTCTACGTCCGCTCGGACGGACGCTGGCTGCAGGCGTTCTGCCACAAGGCGACGGCAAACGAACAGCCCGTCGCCCTCGGTGGGGGCGACGGGCTGTGAGAAGACCAGGTCTTACTTCTGGCCGTAGCGCTTCTTGAACTTCTCCACCCGGCCCTGGGTGTCCATCACGCGCTGCTGGCCCGTGTAGAACGGGTGACTCGCGGACGAGATCTCGACGTCGACGACCGGGTAGGTGTTCCCGTCGTGCCAGACGACCGTCTCGTTGCTCTCGCGGGTCGAACCGGTGAGGAAGCTGAAGTTGCCGGACTTGTCCCGGAAGACGACCCGGCGGTAGTCGGGGTGAATGTCCTTCTTCATGCGGCAGTACTTCCTTCCAGATAAGGGGCGAACGGGTCGGTCAGGGGATGGACCGCTTCATCCGCACGAAGGACACAACCGTCGAGGCGGCCGGTTAATTCCCGCACGTCCAGACCGGGTCCGGTGATCGACAGGTACGACGCGCGGTCGCCGTACTCCGGATGCCACTCGAGGGCGGACCGGGCCTGGTGCTGCTGCCCGACCGACGGCCAGCGGTCGGCCGGCAGGTCGGCCAGCCACGGGCCGAGCACCCCGATCGCGATGTTCGTGCCGAAGCTGTCCCAGCTGAGCCGGTTGCGGTGCTGGGTCGCGATCCACAACGTCCCGCGACCGCGGGCGGATCCGGCCACCAGGTCCTCCAGGGCGTCGTACAGGCGCTCCGGATGAAACGGCCGATTGGACTGCCAGACCAGCGTCGGCACCTCGCCGTCCGCGGGCGCCGCGATCGAACCGGGCTCGACGACGTTCCCCGGACGATGCAGCCCCACGCCGAGCAGGCCGGCCGGCGTGGTCCTGACCAGCAGTCTTGGATTGATCGCCCGGACCAGCGCGGCCGGAGCCTCGCCGCTCAGCACCGCGGCATCCGCCGACTCCAGTTGCCGGACGACGACCTCGGCGATCGCGCGACCGTCCTCGACGGCGGTCGGAATGCCGCGCTCCCGGATCAGCTCGTCGCCGGTCAGGTCGGCGACCACGCTGTCGGCGTCGACGGTGGTGACGACGGCGTCGATACGGAGGTCGTCGGCCGCCTCGAGTTCGGCCGCGATCGCCCGGGTGTCACCGGCGGCGGGGACGTTCACGATTGCCGCGCCGTACCGCTCAATGGCAGCGATGCTGGAGAGCAGCTGGACCAGGGAGCCGCGCATCGCACAGGAGACGCAGGGATGGTCCATCGTGATCACCTCGCGGTCGATCACGCCGGCCGCGGTCCGGGCGACCCGGACGACGGAGCCGGCGCCCAGGCCGCTCACGTCGTACTCCACCAGGACACCGGCCGGGCCGGCGGCTGCCAGCAGATTCCCCGCGACAGCGCCGCGGAACCCCTCGTCGAGGCCCGTCAGCAAGGTCACCGGCAGCATCGACTCTCCTGTCTTGTTGAAAACGACAACCGGAATAGCCAGCACCCCGATGGTGTTGCACGTACTGAGGGTCACCCGCCAGGTGATCCGGGAAAGGACACCATGGCCAAGCGCACCGATCTCCGCCCGATCATCAAGCTTCGCAGCACCGCAGGCACTGGCTTCACCTATGTAACGCGGAAGAACCGCCGGAACAATCCCGACCGGCTGATCATCCGCAAGTACGACCCGAAGCTGCAGCAGCACGTCGACTTCCGCGAAGAGCGGTAAGACAGCAAAAGCCCCCCGCCGGCGCGGGGGGCTTTGGTGTCTCTACAGGCGGTTGTAGGCCTTGAGCGTCTGGAGGGCGCCCACGGTCACGATGCCGCGGTACTCCAGGGTGGCCGCGGGGCCAGGCGGCTCCCAGGTGATGGCCCAGCCGCCGTCGTCCTGCTGGTCGGCGATCAGGCGGTCGAGGTGGGCCTCGAGCTGTTCGTCGGTGAACAGCTGCTTCCAGAAGCTGTCCGGCGTCGGCGCGAACTGCAGCGGCGTCACGCCGTACGTCGGATCCGCGGCGTCGGCGCGGAACCACTGAAGCTTGGGCAGCCAGTCGCGGATCCGGTCGACGTCGACGTCATCCGTGTGCTCCAGGAACTCCAAGGCCTCGTGCATCCCGTGGGCATCCTCGGGGAACTCCTTCGCCAGCTCGGCCGCACACCAGGCTCCGGCCTTGTCGCGCCACGGGTGCTCGACGCCGAGCGTGTGCAGCCGGCCGACCAAGCCCGCGGTGGGGTTGATGCCGGGCTGGTACGTCCACTCGGTGATGTGCTCGGCGCGCGGGTAGCCCTCCACCGCCGGACCGCACAGCGGGACCGCACCATCGGCGTTGGCGAGTTGCGCCAGCCAATCGGCTGCCCGCCGGATCATCTCGTCGTCCCGAGCGTCCGCCGCGATCAGGGTGCTGAACGCGACCTCGACGTCGAGCGGCAAGCTGTCCGGACACCGCTTGTCCGGCTCCAGCCCCCACCCGAAGCCCCCGTCGGCGTTCTGGAACCCGCGCAGGGCATCGATCACGCCCTGCGGATCAGCGCCCTCGAAAACCGTGGCGAAGAGCCGACGCTCGAGCAGCCGAGCGTCCCGCCGTACAAAGTCCCGACCTGCCGTGAAGATGTCCATGCGCCTACCCTCCCGCAGATCCCGCCGGAGGTCTTGAACGAAACGGACACGCTCAGGGTTCGAAGCGGTAGCCCATGCCCGGTTCGGTGAGCAGGTGTTTGGGGCGGGCCGGGTCGGTTTCGAGTTTGCGGCGGAGCTGGCCCATGTAGAAGCGGAGGTTGCCGCTCGCGGTCTCGTAGCCGGGACCCCAGACCTCGGTCAGGAGCTGGCGCTGGGACATCAGCTTGCCGGGGTTGCGGACCAGGACCTCGAGCAAGTGCCACTCGGTCGGAGTGAGGCGGATGTCCTCGCCGTTCTCCAGCGTGACGCGCTTCGCGGCCAGGTCGACGACCGCGCCGCCGACGGTCACCACCGGCTGGTCCTGGGCGATGTTGCTCCGCCGCAGTACGGCGCGCATCCGGGCCAGCAGCTCGTCGATGCCGAACGGCTTGGTCACGTAGTCGTCCGCGCCCGCGTCCAGGGCCTCGACCTTGTCGGTCTGGTCGGTCCGCCCCGACAGCACCAGGATCGGCGCGTCGGTCCAGCCGCGGAGGCCGCGGATCACGTCCACGCCGTCGAAATCCGGCAGTCCGAGGTCGAGGATCACCAGCTCGGGCGGATGCTGCGCGGCGACCTTCAACGCCGACGTACCGGTGCCGGCCAGATGCACCTCGTACCCGCGCGCCTTCAGGTTGATCTGCAACGCCCGCACGATCTGCGGCTCGTCGTCGACCACCAGTACTCTCGTCACTCCTGCTCCGATCGTTCGCGTGCTCCCGGGACCGGGGCGTCGGTCGGGCGGAGGGTGGCGGTCGGGATGGTGACCACCATGGTGAGTCCGCCGCCCGGGGTGTCCTCGGGCAGCAGCGTGCCGTGCATGGCCTCGGCGAGCCCGCGGGCGAGCGCCAGACCGAGCCCGACGCCCACCGTGTTGTCGGTGTCGCCGAGCCGCTGGAAGGGCGCGAACATCCGGTTCCGGTCCTCGCGCGGGATCCCCGGCCCACGGTCGATCACCCGGATCTCGACGATGTCGCCGAGGGCGCTCCCGGTGATCAGCGGCGCGCGCCCGGGCGGCGAGTAGCGGATCGCGTTCGCCAGCAGGTTCGCCACGACGCGCTCCAGCAGCGCCGGATCCGCCTCGACCAGCGGCAACGTGTGCGGGATGTCGACCGTGACCTGGTCGGCGTCGTCCCCCAGCTCGCCCAGTACGCCGGGCAGGATCTCGTCCAGCGCCATCGGCCGCGTGAACACCGGCAGTACTCCGGCCTGCAGCCGACTCAGATCGAGCAGGTTGTCCACCAACCGCGACAACCGGTCCAGCGACTCGTCCGCGGTCTCCAGCAGCTCGGCCCGCTCGGACTCGGTCCATTCGACGTCGTCGCTACGCAGCGACGTCACGGACGCCTTCGCGGACGCCAGCGGCGATCGCAGATCGTGGCCGACCGCGCGCAACAACGCCGTACGCAGCTTGTCGGCCTCGGCGAGGGGCTTCGCCTCGGCGGCCGCCTCGCTCAACCGGGCCCGGTCGACCAGCGCCGCCGCGTGGGCCGCGAACGCCCCGACCAGCCGCCGCTCGTCGGCCTCCAGCTGATGGCCCTGCAGCACCAGCACCAGGTCGTCCCGCGCCGGGATCTCCGCGTCGGCCTCCTCCGGACGGGTGCAGGTCAGGGACCCGGCCGAGGCCAGCGGTCGCCAGACCTCGGTCAGCTCGTCGTCGTCCACACGTTCCATCAGACACGCCCCGGTCATCCCGAAGGCCTCGCGCACCCGTTCGAGCAGCGCGGGCAGGGCGGTCTCTCCCCGTAGTACCGATCCGGCCAAGGTCGCCAACGTCTCCGATTCCGCGGCCGCCCGGGCCGCCTGCCTGGTCCGTCGTGCCGCCCGGTCGACGACCGAACTCACCATCGCCGCGACCAGGATGAAGATCACCAGCGCCAGCGCATTGTTCAGCTCGGCGATCGTGAACGTCCGCTTCGGCGGGGTGAAGAACCAGTTCAGCACCAGCGACCCGCCGATCGCGGTCACCATCGCCGGCCACATCCCGCCGACCAGCGCCACTACGACGACCGCCAGCAGGAACGCGAGCACGTTGCTGGTCAGGTTCAGCGTGTCGCCGCCCAGCCCGAGGACCAGCGCGAGCACCGGCGGCAGCACGATCGACAGGACGAAGCCCTGGATCTTCCGGCGCCGGGACAGGCTGCCCCGCAACCGCGGCAACCGCCCGCGCCCCATCAACGAGTGCGTGACGATGTGTACGTCGATATCGCCCGAATCGCGGATCGTGGTGGCGCCGATCCCCGGCCCGGTGAACAGCGAGCCGATCCGCGACCGTCGACTGCCGCCGAGCACCAACTGGGTGGCGTTCTCGGCCTTCGCGAACGTCAGCAGCGCGGTCGGAATGTCGTCACCGACCACCTGGTGGTAGGTCCCGCCGAGCTTCTCGACCAGATTGCGCTGCTCCGCCAGCTTGCTCGGGTTCGCACCGGTCAGCCCGTCGGACCGCGCCACATGGACGGCGAGCAGGTCCCCACCGGACGACCGGGCCGCGATCCGGGCCGCCCGCCGGATCAGCGTCTCGCCCTCGGGACCGCCGGTGAGCGCGACGACGACCCGCTCCCGGGCCTCCCAGGTCGAGTCGATGTCGTGCTCCTGCCGGTACTGCTGCAGGCCCGCATCCACCCGATCGGCCAGCCAGAGCAACGCCAGCTCACGCAGGGCGGACAGGTTGCCGACCCGGAAATAGTTGCCCAGGGCAGCGTCGACCTTGTCGGCGGCGTAGATGTTGCCGTGGGCCATTCGCCGGCGAAGTGCCTCCGGGGTCATGTCGACCAGCTCGATCTGGTCCGCGGCCCGGACCACGCGGTCCGGGACCGTCTCCCGCTGCGGTACGCCGGTGATCTTCTCGACCACGTCGTTGATCGACTCGAGGTGCTGGATGTTGACCGCCGAGATCACGTCGATCCCGGCGGCCAGCAGCTCCTCGATGTCCTGCCAGCGCTTCTCGTTCCGGCTGCCCGGGACGTTGGTGTGCGCGAGCTCGTCGACCAGCGCGACCTCCGGCCGCCGGGCGAGTACCGCGTCGATATCAAGCTCGGTGAAGCTCGCCCCGCGGTAGTCGATGATCCGGCGCGGGACCAGCTCGAGGCCGGTCAGCATCTCCGCGGTGTGTTCACGGCCGTGGGTCTCGACGAATCCGACCACGACGTCGGTGCCCCGGGCCAGCCTGCGCTGACCCTCACCCAGCATCTTGTAGGTCTTCCCAACGCCAGGCGCGGCGCCGAGATAGATCCGCAGATGCCCACGGCCGCTCTTGCTCATATTCGAATGATCTCAGGTCAGCCGAGCGCGGCCAGGGCGTTGTTGAGCGTGACAACGTTGACGGCCGGTTCACCGAGGAAGCCCAGCGTGCGGCCCTTCGTGTTCTCCTTGACCAACTGCTTGACCTGGTCCGCCGACAGTCCGCGCTCGCGGGCCACCCGGTTGACCTGCAGAGCGGCGTACGCGGGACTGATCGACGGGTCGAGGCCGCTGCCGCTGGCGGTGACCGCGTCCGGCGGCACCTGCGACGGGTCGACGCCCTCCAGCGCCGCCACCGCCTTGCGCCGCTCGCCCACCGCCGCGACCAGGTCCGCATTGTTCGGACCCAGGTTCGAACCGCCGCTGGCCGCGCCGTCGTAGTCGCTCGCGGACGGGCGGGTCTGGAACCACTTCGGGTCGGCGACCATGATCGCCTTGCCGTCGGAGTCCTTCTTGCCGCTGTCCATCGTGTACGCCTGACCGATCAGGTCCGACGCGACGTTCTTGCCGTCGACCTTGACGATCGAGCCGTTGGCATTGCCGTGGAACAGCACCTGGGCGACACCGGTCATCACCAGTGGATACGCGATACCGAGAATCGCCGTGAACACGAGCAGCGCCCGTAGCGCCACCCCGAACTGCCGGACGGAGCCGGGCAGATTGCTTGCCATCACCAACTACCTTTCAGCGCAGCCCGGGGATCAACGAGATCACCAGGTCCAGAAGCTTGATGCCGACGAACGGGCTGATCAGACCGCCGACGCCGTAGATCAGCAGGTTGCGGCGCAACATCGCCGACGCCGACGACGGCTTGTAGCGAACGCCGCGCAGTGCCAGCGGCACCAGCAGCACGATGATCAGCGCGTTGAACACGATCGCGGACACGATCGCCGACTCCGGCGAGTGCAGGCCCATCACGTTCAGCTTGTCCAGGCCCGGGTACGCCGCCGCGAACAGGGCCGGCAGGATCGCGAAGTACTTGGCCACGTCGTTCGCGATCGAGAACGTGGTCAGCGATCCTCGGGTGATCAGCAACTGCTTGCCGATCTCAACGATCTCGATCAGCTTGGTCGGGTTCGAGTCGAGGTCGACCATGTTGCCGGCCTCCTTGGCGGCCGACGTACCGGAGTTCATCGCCACCCCGACATCGGCCTGGGCCAGCGCCGGCGCGTCGTTGGTGCCGTCGCCGGTCATCGCGACCAGCCGGCCGCCCTCCTGCTCCTTCTTGATCAACGCCATCTTGTCCTCGGGCGTCGCCTCGGCCAGGAAGTCGTCGACCCCGGCCTCGTCGGCGATCGCCTTCGCGGTCAGCGCGTTGTCACCGGTGATCATCACGGTCCGGATGCCCATCCGGCGCATCTCGTCGAACCGTTCCCGCATCCCGGCCTTGACCACATCCTTCAGGTGGATGACACCCAGCGCCCGGGCGCCGCCGTCGATGCTCTCGGCAACGACAAGCGGCGTACCGCCGGAGGCCGAGATACCGTCGACGATCTCACCGAGCTGCGCGTCGATCGAGCCGCCGTGCTGGTTGATCCAGGCGTTGACCGCACCGGCCGCGCCCTTGCGGATCTGCCGGTCGTCGACGTCGACGCCGCTCATCCGGGTCTGTGCGGTGAACTCCACGAAGGTTGCGTGCGGCAACTCTCCGGTGTGCCGCTCGCGCAGTCCGTACCCGGTCTTCGCCAGGACGACGATCGACCGGCCCTCCGGCGTCTCGTCGGCAAGGCTGGACAGCTGGGCCGCGTCGGCCAGTTCGGTGTCGGTCACTCCACCCACCGGGATGAACTCCGCTGCCTGCCGGTTGCCCAGCGTGATCGTGCCGGTCTTGTCCAGCAACAGCGTGTTCACGTCGCCGGCGGCCTCGACTGCCCGCCCGGACATCGCCAGTACGTTGCGCTGCACCAGCCGGTCCATGCCGGCGATACCGATCGCGGACAACAACGCGCCGATCGTGGTCGGGATCAGGGCGACCAGCAGGGCCACCAGGATCACGATGCTCAGGTTCGTGTGCGCATAGTTCGCGAACGTCGGCAGGGTCGCGGTGGCGATCAGGAACACGATCGTCAGGCTGGCCAGCAGGATATTCAGCGCGATCTCGTTCGGCGTCTTCTGCCGGGACGCGCCCTCGACCAGCGCGATCATCCGGTCGATGAAGCTCTCACCGGGTTTGGTGGTGATCTTCACGACGATCCGGTCCGACAGCACCTTGGTGCCGCCGGTGACCGCGCTGCGGTCGCCGCCGGACTCCCGGATGACCGGGGCCGACTCGCCGGTGATCGCCGACTCGTCGACACTCGCGACACCCTCGACGACGTCACCGTCGCCGGGGATGATCTGGCCGGCCTCGACGACCACGAGGTCGCCGAGCTTGAGCTGGGTGGCCGGCACCTCTTCCTCCCGGTCGCCGACCAGGCGGCGGGCGGTGGTCTCGGTCTTGGCCCGACGCAGCGTCTCGGCCTGGGCCTTGCCCCGGCCTTCCGCGACCGCCTCCGCCAGGTTCGCGAAGATCACGGTCAGCCAGAGCCAGACCACGATCCACCAGACGAACACGCTCGGATCGGTGATCGCCTTGATCGTGGACGCGGCCGCACCCACCTCGACCACGAACATGACCGGGTTCTTCACCATCAGGCGCGGGTCGAGCTTCTTGACCGCGTGCGGCAGAGAGGTCAGCAGCATCTTCGGGTCGAACGCGCCCGACGGCGCCTTCTTCGGGGTGGTCGCCGGCTGCTGCGCAGGCGGCGTCGTTACGGTGGTCACAGTCCCTCCGCGAGGGGTCCAAGAGTCAGAGCAGGGAAGTACGTCAGGCCGGTCACGATCAGCACGACGCCGACGAGCATCGTGACGAACAAGGCCTTGTGGGTGGGCAGCGTGCCCTGGGTCACCGGCACCGGCTGCTGCTGGGCGAGCGAACCGGCCAGCGCCAGCGCGAACACGATCGGCACGAACCGGCCGAGCAGCATCACCAGCCCGAGGGCCGTGTTGTAGAACGGGATGTTCGCGCTGATACCCGCGAAGGCACTGCCGTTGTTGTTACCGGCCGAGGTGAAGGCGTACAGCACCTCGGAGAACCCGTGCGGGCTGCCGGTGTTCAGGATCGAGGCCCGGGCCGTCGCCAGCCCCATCGCGATCGACGCACCGACCAGCACCACGGTCGGCGTGGTGAGGATGTACAGCGACACGAGCTTCATCTCGCGCGCGGTGATCTTCTTCTTCAGGTACTCCGGGGTGCGCCCGACCATCAGGCCCGCGACGAACACCGCGAGTACGGCGAGAATCAGCATGCCGTAGAGCCCCGTCCCCGTGCCGCCGGGCGTCACTTCGCCGAGCATCATGTGGAACAGCGGGACGCCGCCGCCGAGCGGGGTGAACGAGTCGTGCATCGAGTTCACCGCGCCCGTCGACGTACCGGTCGTCGAGACGGCGAACAGCGAGGACGCCCACTCCCCGAACCGGGTCTCCTTGCCCTCCATCGCGGCGCCGGCGGCCCGGGTCGCGGTACCCGCGCCCTGGACCTCGAACCAGGTGGCCAGGAAGACGAACGCCGACCAGATGGTCCCCATCACGCCGAGGATCGCGTACCCCTGGCGCTTGTCCTTGACCATTACGCCGAAGGTCCGGGTCAGGCAGACCGGGATGAGCAGCAGCAGGAAGATCTCGAACAGGTTCGACAGCGGGTTCGGGTTCTCGTACGGGTGCGCGGAGTTCGCGTTGTAGTACCCACCGCCGTTGGTGCCCAGCTCCTTGATGACCTCCTGGCTGGCCACCGGGCCACCCGGAAGGTGCTGGGTCTGGCCGACCACCGAGGTGACCTCGTGGCCGCCGGAGAAGTTCTGTACGACGCCCATCGCGACCAGCAGGACGGTGCCCACGATCGCGATCGGCAGCAGCACCCGCAGTACGGTCCGGACCAGGTCGACCCAGAAGTTGCCGACCCGGTCGGTCTTCGACCGGGTGAAACCGCGGATCAGGGCGATCGCGACGGTGATGCCGACAGCCGCCGACAGGAAGTTCTGGACCGCGAGTCCGGCGAACTGGACCAGGTGGCCCATCACCGCCTCCGGCACGTAGCTCTGCCAGTTGGTGTTCGAGACGAAGGACGCGGCGGTGTTGAAGGCCAGCCCGGACTCGACGTTCGGCAGGCCCAGCGACAGCGGCAGCCAGTGCTGCAGGCGCTGGAGCAGGTACAGCAGGACGACGCTGAGCGCGGAGAACGCGATCAGCGACCGGGCGTACACGGCCCACGTCTGGTCGGCCTTCGAGTCGACGCCGAACAGCTTGTACGTCCAGCGCTCGACGCGCAGGTCCTTGTCGGACGTGTAGACCCTGGCCATGTAGCCGCCGAACGGGCGGTACACGGCCGCGAGGCACACGAGGAGGAGGCCGACCTGGAGCAGGCCGGCTGCGGTGTCGGACATCAGAACCTCTCGGGAAAGACCAGGGCGGCGATCAGATAGAGGACCAGAGCAACGGCCACGACCAGGCCGGCGATGTTCTCGGCGCTCACAACTTCTCCACTCCACGCAACGCGAACCAGACGGCCGCGAACACGACGACGGTGAGGGCGAGGTAGACGACGTCACCCATGACGGCGCCACCTCGCTGCAAAAGTGCTCATGGGTTCACTGCACACCGCTTGCTGCCTGGTCAGGAGGGTTCTCGCAGGCCTCTCACACCCGCTGACACAGCTCTCACAGGCTTCTCACATACTTACGGCTGGCATCCCCACCGACAGACAAGGGAAGATCCCGCACGTGACTGAACTGGACACCCCCGCCCCCGCCGAGCAGTTCTTCTCCGCGGAGACCCGGGCCGCGCTGGCCGACGCCAGCCAGAAGCTGGCCGAGCGCCTGCTGGCCCACACCGAGGCGCTGCTGGCGATGACCGGCGACGAGGACAACGCCGAGCTCTTCGAGCACAACGCCGCACTCGAAGGCGTGGTCGAAGACTGGAACGAGGCCGTCTTCGAGCACACCGGTACGACGCCGCTGCTGCTGGACGAGTCCGACGACGACGAGGACGAGGAAGACGTCGAGCCGGACCAGGTGATCAGTGTGGTGTCCCGGTTCGACCTGCGCGTGGTCGACCTGGACGCGCTGCTGGAGGCCGGCCGGGCCGCGCAGGAGCGGCACCCGGCCGAGCTGGACGAGTCCGGCGAGCGGGAGCCGGTCGACTCCGCCGAGCAGGCGATCTACGAGATCAGCCGCGAGGTCGGCGAGGCCTGGTTCGAGCTGCCCGGGATCGAGATGGTCGCCGGCGCGCGGGCGTACGTCGTACCGGAGCCGCCGTTCGAGCCGCTCGACGCCGACGCCGAGGACGTCGTCACCGAACTCATCGCCCCGAACGGCGTGGCCACCCACGCCGAGACCTGGGCCTAGACGAGCAGTTCGCCGTCCAGGACCGTGATCGCCTGGCCCTTCAGGTAGACGCGATCGCCGGACGAGCTGACCTGTACGACCCCGCCTCGGGCGGACGCCTGGTAGCCGACCAGCTCGTTCCGCCCGAGGCGTTCACCCCAGTACGGCGCCAGGCTGGTGTGCGCGCTCCCGGTCACCGGGTCCTCCGGGATCCCGCTGCCCGGCGCGAAGAACCGCGAGACGAAGTCGTACTCCGAACCCTGCGCCGTCACGATCACGCCGCGCAGCTTCTCGCGCCGGATGATCCCGGCCATCGCGTCGTAGTCCGGCACGACCGCGCGCACGGTCGCCTCGTCACGGACGACGACGAGCAGGTCACGGAGCTCGCCCGCGACGTACACCTCGAGGGGCTCGACCGCCAGCGACGCAGCCAGCCCGTCCGGGACCGGCACCTCGAACGGTCGATTGACCGGGAAGTCCAGCCTGATCCCGTCGTCCTCGACCGTCGCGACGAGGATCCCGCTGAGGGTTGCGAACCCGACCTTGCCGGACACCTTGCCGTCCGCGGCCAGCGCGTGGGTGGTCGCCAGCGTCGCGTGCCCGCAGAGCACCTCTTCGTTCGTCGGCGTGAACCAGCGCAGATCCCAGTCCGCGTCGGCTCGCTCGGAGGGCCTGGCGAACGCGGTCTCGGCGTGGTTCATCTCGGTGGCGACGGCCTGCAGCCAGGCCTCGTCGGGCCATTCCCCGGCGTCGAAGAGACACACGGCGGCCGGATTCCCGGTGAACGGACGAGCGGCGAACGCGTCGACAACCCTGATCCTCATAACCTGACGCTAAACAGGACGGCAGCGGGTTTCCATAGCCATTCCGGACCGGGTGGACCGGTCAGGCCATCGCGACGGCCTCGATCTCGAGCAGCCAGTTCTCCGCGTAGATGTCAGCGATGACGACCGTGAGCGCCGGGGCGTGGTCACCGAGGACCTCCTCGCGGATCTTCGCGTTCAGCGCGCGGTACTGCCGGTCGGACAGGTACGTCGTCACCTTCACCAGGTTCCGGATCCCCATCCCCGCCTCGGACAACACCGCCAGCACGTTCCGCCACACCATCCGGCACTGCGCCTCGAACGTCTCCGGCACCCGGCCGTGCTCGTTGCCCCACGGCACCTGCCCGCTGACGAACACCATCCGCTGCGCGCCGTCGACCTGGACACCGTGGCTGTACTTGCCCGACATCGGCAGGATCGACGGATTCAGCTGCTCGATCGCTAGATCTGGCATGGATTCCCCCTTCGACTTCCTCAATGCTTCCCCACCCGAGTACTCCGCCATGTCTACCCTGCGCCGATTGAACCGCCTAGCCCACCCGGTCGTATCGATGGTGTTCCGCATCCCTACCGACAGGAAAGTGACATGTCACTCCGCTCGAAGGGCCGGCCGTTCGCGGTAGCCACCGCACTGGTCAGCGGCCTCGCACTTGTCACCCCGGTGACCGCCAGCGCGCACGGTTCGCACCACGCGCTCGCCGTACAACAGGTCAACCTGGTCTCGGACCAGGCGGGCAAAGCCGTCCTGACCGACCCTGACCTGGTGAACCCGTGGGGGCTGTCGCTCGGCGCGACCACCCCGCTCTGGGTGTCGAACCAAGGTACGTCGACGTCCACGCTGTACTCCGCCGCGCCGGGCTCGGACGCGGTGACCAAGTCGCCGGCCGTCCGGGTGACGGTGCCGCTGCCGACCGGGCAGGTGTCCAACGCCGGCGGCGCGTTCCTGGTCAGCAACGCGACCGCGTCCGCTCCGGCCCGGTTCATCTTCGCCACCCTGACCGGGCAGATCGCCGCCTGGAACCCGACGATCAACCCGCTGATGGGACCCGCCGACATCAAGGCGACGACGAAGGGCGCGGCGTACACCGGTCTCGCCATCGCGGCGATGCCCGACCGGCTGTTCGCGGCGAACTTCGCGCAGGGCCGGGTCGACGTGTTCGACGGCGAGTTCATGCCGGTGAAGCTGTCGAAGTGGGCGTTCCGCGACTTCTCGCTGCCGCGCGGGTACGCGCCGTTCAACGTGCAGACCCTGAACGGCCGGATCTTCGTGACGTACGCCAAGCCCGACCCGAAGACCGGCCGCAGCCAGGCCGGACGCGGACTCGGGTACGTCGACGAGTTCACCGCCGACGGCAGGTTCGTCACCCGGGTCGCCTCCCGGGGCATGCTGAACGCACCGTGGGGTCTGACGCTGGCACCCGCGTCCTGGGGTGAGCCCGCCGGCACGCTCCTCGTCGGCAACTTCGGCGACGGCCGGATCAACATCCTGCATCCGAAGTCCCACGGCAGGTTCGACTTCGCCGGCCAGGTCCGCAACACCCACGGCAAGCCGCTGACGATCGACGGCCTCTGGGCGCTCCTGCCCGGCACCGCCACCACCGGCGGCACCGAAACCCTCTGGTTCTCTGCCGGTCCCGCCAACGAGACCCACGGGCTCCTCGGCCAACTCCGGATGCCGTAGGAATCAGAGCGGTTTCTCGAACCAGTGATGCGCGTAGGGCTCGGCGTTGAACGCCGGAACCTCCTTGAAGCCTGCGGAGCGGTAGAGGGCGATCGCCTCCTTCAGGTTGTGGTTGGTCTCGAGGCGTACGGCGGTAGCGCCGTGGGCGGCCGCCGTACGCTCGAGCTCGGCCAGTAGCCGGCGGCCGAGGCCGAGCCCGCGCGCATCCGGGGAGACCCACATCCGTTTGATCTCGGCCGGTTCGGAGCCGTGCAGCTTGAGGGCACCGCAGCCGACCGGCTCCGACCGCAACGTTGCTACGAGCAACAACCCGGCGGGGAGCGTCAACTCGGCGTGGTCAGCCGAGATGCTCCGCGCCGGGTCGAACCCGGTCTCGAACCTGCGCCCGAGCTCCTCGAAGTACGCGTTCAAGCAGTACTGCGCCGCCGGCAGCCGCGGATCGACGATCTCGACCCGGACCATCGACGCGGTGAGCAGCCTGGTCACCTCGTCCATCGCCGCCGTCAGCCGCTCCCGCTGCCGCTCGTCGAGCGGCTCGAGGATCGACGCCGCCAACTCGTCCGACCGCGCGTCGAGCACCCGCCGCTCCGCGAGCCCCTCCGTCGTCAGCGTGGCCATCCGCACCCGCGCATCCGCCGCACTCGGCTCGACCCGCACCAGCCCGGCGCCCGTCAACGACCTGAGCAACCGGCTCATGTACCCGGAGTCGAGATCGAGCCTCGCGCGCAACGTCCGCACGTCGCACCCGTCCGCGCCGATCTCCCACAGCACCCGGTCCTCCCCCAGCGGACGACCGCGCGCCAGATAGTCCTCCTGCAACGCCCCCACCCGCTGCGTCACCATCCGATTGAACCGCCGCACCTCGCCAACACCCATCCTCTGACTTTAGTCAGAGATCTGCCCGTTGGCCTACCCCGAACAGCAAAGAACTCGACTGGACCATGTCCGGATACCTGTCCGCGAGGCGCGCGCACTCGAGCGCCGTACGTAGCGGATCCGGCTCCAGGAGGCTGTCGGGGAGCGGACGGTCCCCGTAGTGCGCGTCGATCATCACGGTCAGCCAGCCGCCCGGCCCGGTCAGGCCGTGGATCATCACACCGCGCAGGCCGGCATGAGTGAGCTCGGCCCGAAGCTGGGCCACGGTGTGGTAAGTCGTGTGCGCCATCCGGTCGTTGCGCGGGCTGTACCCGTCGCGCAGGATGTCCGTCACCACGGCCTGCCGTTCGATCAACGTGTTCGCCAGGGTGGAGCCGATCAGGTTCGCCGCCCGGTTGATCGCGACCACCGCGACGAACCCGCCGAGCTTCGTCACCCGAATCGCCTCACGCAGCGCGAGTTGCCGCTCGTCCGGCTGCCGCAGGTGATACATCGGCCCGGCCACGAACGCCGCGTCGAACTCCTCGTCCTCCCACGGCAACCGCCGCGCGTCTCCTTGTACCGCGCTGATCCCGGCCTCGGTCGCCTGCCGGACGTGGCGCTCGACCGGGTCGAGCAGCTCGACGTCGTACCCGCGGCGTTTCAACCAGCTCGCGTGTACGCCGGGTCCGCCGCCGATGTCCGCGACCGCGGCGGGAGGCGCCGGCAGATACCTGTTCAGCAGGTCCTGCACCCGGGCCAGCTCCAACCGCCCCTTGACCGTCGACCCCAGCCGACTCGCTTCGTCGTACCGCTCGCCGTAGTGCTCCTCGAGCTCCAAGTGCATCGTCATGACACCCAAGCCTGACCACAAAACCCACCCCCAGGCAGGCCAGATCCCGGGGCAGATCAATCTGCCCCGGGATGCCCCAAACAGACCGAGAGGAAAGGAAAGAAGAGATAAAGAACAAAGAAGAGAAGAGATTTAGAGTGGTGGCCACCTTCGGCGGTCCGCCGGAGGTGGGTCCTGGCGAGATTTCTGCAGCCAGGGTCCACGACTCGGCGTACCGTCCAGGGGCCGTTCGCCACGACTCGGCGAACCAGGCGACCGCCGAGCTCCCGTCGAGATGCTGGCTGACGCGGACTGCCGGATCCAGCCAGGCGCCCAACCCTCCACTCCATCTTCGTCTTTGTTTGTGCTTCTTTTGGTTGTCGGTCAGTCGATGGGGCGGAGTTCGTCGGCGTAGGAGACGGAGACTCGGCGGAGGACGCCTTCTTTGACGGAGTACTGGCCCATGCGCCACAGGGGTGGGCTGTAGGCGTGGACGGTGACGCTGCCCTTGTCGAGGCCGGTGAGGCGGTGGATGTGGTCGGGGCCGAAGCCGTAGACGTCGCCGGCCTCGACCTCGGTCTCGATCGACTCGACGCCGATCGCGAGGTTGTGCTCGACGAGCTTGCCGCGGGCGACCGCGACCGCACCCGAGGACACGTCGTGGTCGTGCCAGCCGGTGTCGTTGACCGGGGTCCAGCAGATCAGCCAGACGTCGACGTTCGCGTCCCGGTGCAGGGAGGCGAAGACGCGCTCCTCGTCGGAGTACGCGACCTGGTCCTCCCACAGGTGCGGCTGCGCGGCGATCGACGCGGCCAGCTCGGACAGCTCGGCGGGCGTCAGGTCCCGCCCCGGAAGGTCGTCCAGCGACAAACAGTTGTTGAGCTCCACGAGCCGGCTGGCCTGGCGAGCCGGAACGTTCGGTACGTCGATCGGCTGAGCAGTCACTGCACTCCCCTCTCAGGAGTAGGTCCGGCCCCGAACAGGAGCCGGTGTGGGTTGTCGTGGCGGATCACCGCGGTTGCGGCGTCGCCCTGGCGGAGGTCGGTGGTTCCGGCGTACGGCCGGTCGGTGCCGTGCACGACCTGGTCGATGCCGAGGATCCGCGCGACCGCGTCGATCCCCTGCGGGCCGTAGCTCGAGGTATCGACGTACAGATTGGGGTCGATGGTGCCGAGCCGCCCGCCGCGCGCGGCCAGCCGCTCGTGGTGCACCGGCGCGAGACCGGCCGCGGCGGCGAAGCACAACCGCAGGCGCGGGTACGTACGCCGTCCGCCGAACGCGTGCCACGCCCACCAGGCCGCTTGCAGCTGAGTGGTGTAGTCGACGACCGGCGCCCACCAGCAGGGCGCCTCGTTCGACCGGGCTGAGCCGGGGTGCACGAGGATCGGCTTGTTCAACCGCTCCATGGTCTGAAGCAACTCACCCAACGCTTCCCATGAGGACGGCGCGCTCAGCACGTGCGCAGGCAGCTGCAAGCCGAGAAATCCCTTGTCCAGAAGGGATTCCAGCTCCTCGAGGTCGGGCTCGGGCAGCGCGACGGACGCCCAGGCCCTGAACGGCTCGGGGAAGCTCGCAGCGCCTTCGTGCCAGGCGGCCAGCAGCTGCTCGTCGCCGAGTTCCTCGATGCCCAGCGGACTAGACAGCGAGACCACGGCAAGCGTCGTACCGGCGTCCTGCTCCAGTGCCACCCGCTTGCCGAGCTCGTGCGCCGCGGGATCCACGTCGTACGGCGCCTCGGTCGCGGTGTGCAGCGTCCAGCCGTCGAGGTACGGCGGCTCCCGATGACTCCCGCGGGCCTGGAGCCGGTCGACGAACGCTTCCGGCCACAGATGCTGGTGGACGTCGATCATCGGCTCCTCCTCTCCGCGGTTTGATCAGATTGAAGCGCTTCAGGATGCTTAGAGTGAAGCGCTTCAAAGGCCACGTTGTCAAGTTTTTGTCCACGGCTGCGGCTAGGGTCGTGGGCATGTCCGGAACCGGCCGGAGGCCAACCCTCAAGGACATCGCCGCCGAGACCGGGCTCTCGATGGCCGCTGTGTCGTATGCACTGCGCGGTCTGCACGGCACGCCCGAGACCCGGCAGCGGGTCCAGGACGCGGCCGACCGCCTCGGATACCAGGCCGATCCGGTCGCCCGCGCGCTGGCCTCTGGCCGGAGCGGTTCGATCGGCGTACTGTGCGCGTCCCTCGAGGACCTCTGGCAGCAGCGGGTCGCGGCTGCGCTCGGCCGGGAGCTCCTCGCCCCGGACCGGAACGCCTGGATCATCGACTCCGCCGGCGACGCGGACCGGCAGCTCGAGCTCGCCCAGCATCTGGTCGACCACCGCGCCGACGCGATCGTCGTGATCCCGATCGACCCGGCCGCCAAGGCCTGGGCCGAGATCGCCAAGCAGGCGCCGGTGATCGCGATCGGCGACGCCCTGCCCGGCGCGAAGGCGAAGTCCGAGGTCGTCTTCGACAACGAAACCGGCGTCAGTACGGCGCTGCGCCGGCTCGCGGACGCCGGTCACCGCCGCGTCGCCGTGCTCAGCCCGACCCGGCGCTTCGAGGTCGAGCGCCCCGCCGAGGAGCTCGCCCAGCGGGTGGCGGCCGACCTCGGGCTGGAGATCCGTCTGCTGCAGTGCCCGCACGACCTGGCCGGCGCGACCGAGGTCGCCCGCACGCTGCTGACCAGCACGCCCCGCCCGACCGGCATCCTCGCGCTCGCCGACTCGATGGCCTTCGGCGTGTACGCCGCCAGCCGCGAGCTCGGCCTGCGCATCCCGGCGGACCTGTCCCTGCTCGGCTACGACGACCAGCCGATGTCCCAGCTGCTCACGCCACCCCTGTCGACGTTCCACTGGCCGCTCGACGACCTGGTCACCCACGTCGTCACCCGCGTCACCTCCGCCGTCGACACCAACCGCCGCGTCCGCCGCACCACCCTCACACCGACGCTGATCGAACGCGGCTCGGTAGCCGCCCCACCCTCCACCTAGGCGAGCCGACCCCCGATCCACAGCAACATCCACCCGCCCGAAACTAGACTAATTCACTACACTTACTGTCCGTTGTCCAAGATCCGGACGGCGCGCTCACGGCTTGATGCCGTTCAGGCCGACGGCTCCGCTGACGACGCGGTCTCTCAAGCCGGCTGGGAGTTTCGGGAGGATGGCGCCGAGGGTGCGGGCTTCGGCGATGGCGTACCGGCGCCGTGGCCTACGTGCTTCGACGGCTCGGACGATGACCTTGGCGACCTTGTCCACCGGGCCTGGCTTGAAGCGGGACATTGCCTTCTCGTACGCCATTAGGTGGGCCGCGTACAAGTCCACCTGGTCGCGATCGGACTGCTGCATCGCGGCATCGGCGGCAGCGCCGGCTCGGGTGAAGATCTGGGTTTCGGTTGTGCCCGGCTCGATCACGATCACCGGGATCTTCCACGGGGTCAACTCCAGGCGGAGTGCGTTCGAGAGGGCCTCCAGCCCGGCCTTACTGGCCGAGAGCGCGCCCAGCAACGGCATCGCCACCCGCCCGGTCGCCGCGCTGACATTGACGATCCGCCCAGCCCCTGACCGCAGTAGCGGCAGAAACTCGCGGATGACCGAGGCCGGGCCGAGCGTGTTCACCTCCAGCTGTCGCCGCCACTCGTCGGCCGGGACCAGTTCGAGCGGCCCCTGCACGATGACGCCGGCGTTGTTGATCACCGCCCACAGCCCGTCCACCTCGCCCGCGACCCGCTTGGCCGCCGCGGCGACGCTCGACGGGTCCGCGACGTCCAACGGCACCACCCGCACCCCCGGCTCGAAGGCAGCCGGTCCGCGGGCCCCGGCGTACACCGTGAACCCTCGGCTCTGCAGTAGCCGGACTGTCGCCGTACCGATGCCGCCGGTCGAGCCGGTGACGAGAACCGCCCGTGTCTCAGTCATAGAAACCCCTCACAGATGTTCTCATGGACATGTCCCTAGGGACATATCTGAGCATGCACATGTCCCACCGGACATGTCAAGATGGCCGAACAGCGAAGGAGGTGGACATGTCACTGCGGCACGGGTTGCTCGGACTGCTCGCCGAAGGGCCGGCCAGTGGGTACGACCTGGCCAGACGGTTCACCGAGGTGCTCGGTTCGATCTGGCCGGCGCAGCACCCGAAGATCTACGCCGAGCTGAACAAGCTCGCCGCGGAGGGTCTGGTCGAGGTCGAGAGCGAGGGGCCGCGGCGGCGGAAGGCGTACCGGATCACGGCGGCCGGCGTGGCGGAGGTGAAGCGCTGGCTGACCGAAGTCGACGTCGACCACACGATGCGGCTGCAGCCGCTGCTGCGCTCACTGTTCTTCTGGATGATGGACACCGACGAACTGCAGCGCCACCTCGAGGCCGAGGCGACCTACTACCGCGAGCTCGCCGACCAGTACCGCGACTACGCCGCCCGCAAGGACCGCGGCGAGTTCGGGTACAGCGAACAGACCCAGTCGATGCGCGTCACGATCGAAGCCGGCATCCGGTTGTACTCCGCACTCGCCGACTGGGCCGAATGGGCGCAGACCGTCCCGCCGGCCAAACCCCCGAAACATGCGTGAAGGCCGGCCGGGCAAGAAGCCCGGCCGGCCTTCACTTCAGCAGTACTGCGTTACTTCGTGCCGAAGACCTGGATCTCGGTCATGTCGGTGAACTGGCAACCGCCGAAGGCGCCGTCCGGGCAGTTCGTCTTGAAGTCCGGAACCTGCGGGCTGGTCATCACGAACCGGACGTACTGGACGCCGGCCGCGTTGCCGGTCGGGGCGACCAGGTTGTACTTGCCCCGGTTCGTGGCGTCGAAGGTGCCCGACGCCGCGACTGCCCAGGTGGTGCCGTCGGCCGACGTCTCGACGCGGTAGCCACCGGTCGAGGCGCTGCCTGGGTCACCACAGGTGTTGGACGGGTCGATGTTGAACCCGCTGACGTTGACCTTGGCCGGCAGCTTGATGTCGATGTGCTTCTCGATCATCGTGTTGGTCGGCGTGCCGTTGTCGTCGCCGGTCGTGCTGCCCCAGCCGGTGCCCTGGGCGTTGTCGATCGCGAAGCCCGGGCCGCACTGCGGCGAGAAGTCCGGACCGTTGAAGTCGGCCACCGTGCCACCGCCGGAAGCGGCGGCCCAGTTACGGCGCGGTGCGAAGTTCGCCTTGGCGCCGGGCTTGACCGTGGCCGGCTGGACCAGCAGCTCGTAGCCCGGAGCGGACATCACGAGCTTCGGGTACGTACCCGCCGCGACACCGGTGATGGAGTAGTTGCCGTTGGCATCGGTCGTACCGGCGTAGTCACCGGCGTACCCGGAGGAGTGGCCGCCGACGTAGACCAGCGCGCCGGCCACCGGAGCGCCGGTGTCCTTGTCCAACACCTTGCCGGTCAGGGTCGTGGTCGCACCCGTCGGCGGCTTGTGGAAGTCCTCGGCCGGGAACGCGTCGCCGCCGTCGACGACACCGGCGTACCAGCCCATGCCGCGGTTGGCGAAGACGGTCCAGATGATGTCGGCGTTCTTGCCGCCGCTGGCGACCAGGTCGGCCTGGACGATCGCGTTGCGCATGTCGAGCATCGTCGGGTCGGCCGGCGACAGCTCCATCGCGCGGGTGATGATGCTCATCGCGTAGCTGCGGCCGAAGCGCTCACGCAGGTCCCACAGGGTCTGCGCCCACACCTCACCGGAGGCGTGCACCTCGGGCGAGCCGCCGATGGTCGGGAAGTCGGCGTAGGTGTAGCCGCCCTTCGAACCGTCGGGCTGGATGCAGTTCGGGCTGACCGCCTTCACGCGGCAGTCGATCGCCTGCGTGCGGAACAGCTCGCCGTGCGAGACGTACCGGCCCTCGAGGACCTCACCGGGAGCGGTGGTGTCCTTCTCCAGGCCGTGCGAGACCAGGTAGTCCATCGCGTAGAAGTCGCTCCACGCCTCGCCCATCGAGCCGGCCTGGATGCTGTTCAGCGTGGAGTTCCCGGTGGCGTCGACGACCAGGCGGTTCGACAGACCGTGGGTGTACTCGTGGTACAGGATGCTGGCGTCGTTCGCCCCGCTGGACGGGACGTAGCCCTCCTGCTGGTCGGTCGTGCCCGGGAAGTGCCACAGGTACATCTGCATGGTCGGCGACTGGCCGTCCGGCGGGGTCGACATGTTCGCGTTGTCGATGTGGTTGGCGTCCGGGCCGCCGTTCGCGGCGGTGGCCGCGCCGTCCAGCGCGTTCAGCATCACCGGGTCGCCGCCCGCGGCGTCGAACGAGCCGGCCGCCGGGGTGAAGCTGATCGGCGGCTTCGCCAGCCAGTCGTGGAAGTTGCTGGCCAGGTAGAACGCGTTGGTGACGTCCTGATTCATGTTGGTCTTCCAGGAGTCCGGCTTCGCCGGGTCCCAGGTGCAGATGAACGCGGCCGAGCAGAACGACGAGGCGCTCTGGAACGTCGTCAGCTTGTACTCCGAGCCGGTCTTGGTGCCGGGCACCTTGACCGTCTCACCGGGGTTCGGCTGGTTGTCGTCGTTGACGTCGGCGAAGGCGGAGACCGACGTACCGTCGAGGAGGGTCTTCGCGTTCTTCGGCAGCCACTTGTTGTAGATCAGGTTCTCGGTGCGCTGCGTGCCGCCCACGGCCGCGCCCGGGTAGTAGTCCTGCACCAGCGCGTCGCCGTTGCCCTCGCTGACCAGGTCCTTGCGGTAGAGCGTGGCACCGGTCTGGGCGTCGACGACGTGGCTGTAGATGTTCTGGCCGCCGGAGTTGGTGTAGGTCAGCCAACCCTTCTGCAGCCCGTCGGCGGTGTGGAACCACACCTGCTGGGCGGTGTCGCCGTTGCTCCACTTGGTGTTCACACCGGACGTGGTCGCGGTCGCGGACTTCGCCGTACCGCCGACGTCCTTGATGGCGGCGCTGCGGGCACCGGACGCGGAGACCTTCGGCGCGGCCTCGGCGGAGCGCGTCTGCGCGGCCGTGGTGAGGCCGGCGACGGGCGAGCCCATCACGGAGATCAGCTGGCCGTTCTTGGTGACGTTGGCCTTCAGGCCGTTGCCGAAGACCTCGACGCCGTCGACCACCTGGGTCCAGAAGATGTGGTGCGTGCCGAGATCGTCGACGTAGTCCTTGCGCAGCTTCAGCGTGCCGAGGTCTGCGTCGGAGAGCTTGAAGATCTCCGGGTGGGCCTGCACGTAGCCGAGGGCGACGTCGGTGGCCTTCTTGGCGCTCTTGCCGGTCAGGAAGCCGTTCAGCTTGGTGACCTGGGCCGGGGTGCCGGTGTTCGGGTCGACCTCGACGACACCCTGGGCGCCGAGCGAGTCGCGGAACTTCTTCGACGCGGCCGTCTCCTTGCCCTGCACCTTGGCGCTACGGGCGTAGGTGGTCTTGGCATTCGGCGTCCGGGCGTCGTAGTTGCCCTTCCGCTCCTTGCCCGACGCCGGCTTGTCGGCCTGGGCCGGCTTCTTGGCGTCGCCGCCGCCGGGCTTCTGCGCGGCGTCCGCGCCACCGGCGGTCATGGCCAGCACGACGGCGGCCGCGGAGACGGCTGAGACTGCCAGGAGCCCCCGCCCTCTGCGTGATGTTGTCACAGCAAATCTCCATGGAGTTCGAATTAGCGGGTCGCCCTCCACGACCCGTCCCGGGGGCTGACCTTAAGCCTGCGGGGGCTTCCGGGGAAGAGAAATCCCCGGAATGTCGCGGAGTCGAGGGTTGTCCTTCGTGCTCGGAACAGTACTAGGAGCGACCGGACAATGGTTGCACGCAGCCACAGTCCGGTCGCCCTGAGTTTTAACGCGGGTTCAGAAAGCGCCGGCGCCGTTCGGCGTACCGAGGCCGGTCGGGCCGTCCCAACCGGTCCGGGCGTTGCACCACTGGGTCGTGGGGCACGAACCGTTGCTGCCGCTGGTCACGTCGAACAGGGACCCCGGGTGGGCGTAGGGGAACGCATTCGCGTAGCCGCTGGTGTTGCCGGACAGCGCGTAGACCGCGGCGATGATCGGTGCGGCCTCACTCGTCCCGCCGAACTGCGCCCAGGTCGACGCGGTCTTGCTCGTCGGGTAGTAGATCGCCATGCCGCCCTTGCCCGGGTCGGCCGCGGCGGAGACATCCGCCATCGCACGCTTCGAGCAGCCGGTGCTGAACGACGCAGCGCCCGGCAGTGCGGTGTTGTACGTCGAGCAGCCCGAGCCCGCGCCGCTCCACACACTCTCGCTCCAGCCCCGGGAGTTGCTGGCGGCAACCAACGACGTACCGCCGACGGCCGTCGTGTACGACGAGGAGGCCGGGTAGCTGCCGCCCTGGTAGCCGTCGTCACCGGTGGACGCGGTGACCGCGATACCCGGGTGGTTGTAGTACTGGCCGTAGGTGGAGTCGGAGGCGTCGCCGCCGCCGTAGCTGTTCGAGATCGCCACCACACCGGCCTGCTTGGCCGCGGTCTGGACCGCAGTGCCGAGGTCGGCGAAGCTGGCGGAGTTGGCCTGGACGACGACGATCTTCGCGTCCGGCGCCGCTGCGGAGACCGCGTCGACGTCGAGCGCCTGCTCACCGGCCCAGCCGGCGTTGAACCTCGGCAGCGACGTACCGCCGGTCTGGTTGATGACCTTCAGGCAGCCGTTGGCTGTCGTACAGGCGGACAGGCCGAACTGCGAGCGGTAGACGCCGAGGTCGCGCTCCAGGTTCGGATAGCCGTAGGCGTCGACGATGGCGACCGTGCGGCCGCCGGCGCTGAGTCCGTTGAGCTTGTACGCGTCCCGCAGACCGGTTGGGGTCAGGCCGGTCGACGGCGGCGCGCTCGCGTTCGGCGCGAACCCGTCGGGGTTCACGAGTTTCACCGCGTTGCAGCTCGCGGTGTGCTTGGCCTTGGCGGTCGAGCACACGCGGGCGGCGTGCTTCCCCGCGGTGTAGGGGGTCGCCGCGTCGGCTCCCGATGCGGACAGTGTTTGGACGGTCAGTCCCGCGACGGCCAGTGCGCCGACGCCCAGGGCGGACACGAGAATCCGTTGCCTCAACTGGACTCCTCGAGTTGGGCAGACCTCCGCTCCGAGAACCCTGACGGCCGGGGCGGAGGCCAGCATTTATTGGGGGGTGTTCGCATCGTCCGTCCGCCGGGCGAGCCGATGCCAGCGATCGGACCACTGACAAATGTCATAGGTGAATCCATGACACCCGCACCGATCGGACCGGAATTTCCGCGTAATCACGGGCTTACGCAGGGTGCGCGAAGCGGTGAAGGTTTCCCCCTGAGTTTCCCGGCGCCCGAGTCTTGACACGGTTTGGACAGCCGGGGCTATGCTGCCGGGAACCTTCGAGAAATCGATTTCCCTGCCTGGAGGCGCGGACATGGATCAGCCCCTGTTGAGTCGACGACACTTCCTCCAGGTGACGGGTGGTACGGCGCTCGCCGCCGGCCTGGCCGCCTGCGGTGGCGGCGGTGGAAGCGGCGGCGGCTCGTCGTCCAAGGAGCTGTCGTTCGTCTACATGGGTACGGCCGAGCAACAGGCGACCTGGAACAAGCTGTTCGCGAAGTTCACCGAGCAGCACCCGGAGATCAAGCTCAAGGCCGAAGGCATCCCGCTGTCGAACTGGGGCGACTTCTTCAACAAGCTGTCCACCCGGATCGCCGGCGGTCAGGTGCCCGACGTCATCCAGATCGCGACCGAGGGGCAGCGGCTGTTCGCCTCGAAGGGTCTGCTCGCGCCGCTCGACGACTACATCGCCAAGGACAAGTCGACGATCGACGAGTACTACGGCGACATGGACCCGAACCTGGTCGAGTGGGACAAGAAGTACGCGTCGACCGACGGCAAGACGTACTACCTGCCGGGCGAGTTCAACACGATGTGCATGTGGTACTCCAAGGAGCTGTTCGCCAAGGCCGGCGTACCGGAGCCGACGGCGAAGTGGACCTGGGACGACTTCCGGCACGCGTGTGAGCAGATCAAGGCGAAGACCGGCGCGTTCGGGTACGCCGCCGGGCCGGAGTACTTCGCCGCGATCATGCCGTGGCTGCTGACGAACGGGACCAGCAGCTTCAGCGACGACTGGTCGAACCCGACGTACGACGATCCCCGCGTCATCGAGGCCGCCGACTTCAACCGGAAGCTGGTCGCGGACAAGCTGTCGCCGCCACCGGGTGGCACGTTCGACGCGACGACCGCGGCGGCGCAGGGCAAGCTGGCCATGTTCGGCGGCGGGCGCTGGCCGATCATCAGCATCCGGAACCTGAAGGCGACCGCGAAGATGGGTATCGTGCCGTGGCCGGTGAAGGCCGGGCCGGGCTCGCCGGTCGGCTGGAACGGGTACCCGATCCTGAAGGCGTCGAAGAAGAAGGACGACGCCTGGACGTTCATCAAGTTCCTGATCTCGAAGGAAGGCTCGTCGTTCTTCGCCCAGCTCGGCGGGACGATCGTGCCGGCCCGTAAGTCGGTCGCGAACAGCCAGTCGTTCCTCGAGGACGCGCCGAAGGGTACGGAGTACCTGTACCAGGCGCTGTCCTACGCGACGCCGATCCCGTCGCCGGACAAGGGCGCCGCCGTACAGAAGGCGATCGAGGACGGCTGGAAGCAGGTGCTGACCGGCAACGCCGCGCCGGCCGACGCGCTCGGCAAGGCGCAGACCGCGCTGGAGGGATTGGTCTGAAGCCCCAACGTCGCGACTGGCTGCCCGGGTACCTGTTCATCAGCCCGGCCGTACTGCTCTTCCTGGTCTTCGTCGCGCTGCCGCTGGTCGCCGCTTTCGGCCTCAGCCTGTTCCACTGGGACCTGCTGAGTACGCCGGAGTTCGCCGGGCTGGACAACTTCAAGCAACTGGTCAGCGACGGCGCCACGATCCGCGCGGTGATCAACACGTTCGTGTTCGCGCTGGCGTCGGTGGTGACGCATATCGGCCTGGGCATGCTGCTGGCCCTCGGCGTGCACCGGACGATGACGCGCGGAACGAAGTACTTCGTGCGGACGGCGTACTTCTTTCCGTTCCTGGTGTCGTGGGCCGCGGTCGCGCTGATCTGGAAGTACGTTCTCGATCCGGCGTTCGGACTGGCGAACTACTACCTCTCGACGACGACGAACTGGCTGGCGTCGCCGACATGGGCGTTGCCGACGCTGATCGTCGTCGACTGGTGGCACACGATCGGGTACACGTTCATCATCCTGCTCGCCGGGCTGCAAACGGTGCCTGCACAGTTGCACGAGGCCGCGCGGGTGGACGGCGCGAACGCGTGGTGGCGGTTCTGGAGCGTGACGCTGCCGGTGATGTCACCGACGATCTTCTTCGCGACCGTGATCACGTTCATCGGCGCGTTCCAGATCTTCGATCCGATGGTGATCATGACGCAGGGCGGTCCGGACGGCGCGACCCGCAGCATCGTGCAGTACACGTACGAGAAGGGCTTCCAGTCCTTCGAGGTCGGGTACGCCGCCGCGCTGTCGCTCGTGCTGTTCGTGGTGATCATGGTCGTGACCGGCCTGCAGTTCCGGCTTTCGCGTCGGTGGGTACACCAATGAGGGGAAAGCTGCTCGACCTGGTATTGGTACTCGGTGGGCTGGTGATGATCGCGCCGTTGGTGTGGCTGATCGTGAACGCGCTGTCGGAGCCGATCAACGCGTTCCAGCTGCCGCCGCAGTGGATCCCGCGGCCGCCGACGCTGCAGAACTTCCAGCAGGTGCCGGATCTGATCCCGTTCGCGCAGATGGCGTGGAACAGCTTGCAGATCGCGGTGCTGACGACGGCGGGTGCGTTGCTGACCAGCGCGCTGGCGGCCTATGCGTTCAACCGGCTGCGCTTCCCGGGCCGCGATCAGATCTTCTCGGTGCTGCTCGCGGCGCTCGTCGTACCGGTGCAGCTGACCGTGGTGCCGATCTTCATCATGATGCGCTGGCTGCATCTGGTCGACACGACCGTGGCGATCTGGCTGCCGGCGTTGGTGAACGTGTTCGGGATCTTCTTCCTGCGGCAGTACATCGCCTCGATCCCGCGGGAGCTGGACGAGGCCGCGATCATGGACGGCGCCGGGCACTTCTGGATCCTGTTCCGGGTCATCCTGCCGCTCGCGCGGCCCGGCCTGACCGCACTGGGGATCTTCGTGTTCGAGGCGTCGTGGAACAACTTCTTCTGGCCGTACATCTTCCTGTCGTCGCCGGAGAAGATGACGCTGCCGGTGGGACTGGTGTCGTTGCAGGGGGCGATGGGCGGCGGTCCGGCGGTGGTGCTGTTCGCCGCGATCACTCTGGTGGTGTTGCCGATCCTCGTGCTGTTCCTGATCTTCCAGCGCTCGTTCATCGCCTCCATCGCGTCGACGGGCCTTCGCGCATGACCTACTTACCCAGGGCGTTCAAGGCCTTGTGGCACGAGCTCCCGGTGCTGGCCGCGGCCGGTGTGCTGGTCTGCGTCGCTTCGGCCCTCGTCGTCCTCATCAGCCCCGGCCTGTCTCCGCTCAGCCTCCTGCTGGGCGCCGTCGTCGTGGGACCGACGTGGGCAGCCGTCACCGCCACAACCGACGCGATCGTCCGCGACGATCGCGGGGGCGTCCTGCTCCTGCTCCACAACATCAAGCGCCAGGCGCCGGCCGGTCTCGAGGTCGCCTGCGTGCCGGCCGTCGGCACTGCACTCACGTTGCTCAACTGGCAGCTGTATTCCGGGCCTCTCTTCGCCCTCCCGCTGGCCTTGAGCGGCTGCGCGAGCGTCCTCCTACTACTCGCCGCCTGCCACGCCTTCAGCCTCCGCGTGACCGCTGGGCTACGCGGTAAGACGCTCTGGCTAGCTTCATTGCAACTAGTTGCACGTGCACCACTTGTCCCCCTCGGCGTCCTGGCACTAGTTCTGTTGGCACTAGTTCTCGGGACCTCGGTAACTGCCTCACTACTTCTGCTCGCCCCCGGTCCGGTGGCGTTGTTCGCCTCTGCTGGTACATGGACGGAGAAACATGCACTACACCGGTGACAACCTTCGACACTTCGCCCTGCCTCTCGGTGGCCTCGGCACCGGCACGGTCGCGCTGGCCGGCAACGGTGCGCTGCGCCAGTGGCAACTGCACAACATCGGCAACCACGAGGGGCACGTGCCGGACAGCTTCTTCGCCCTCCGGCTCTCACAGGTCGAGCCGCCGCTGGACGAGATCCGCCTGCTGCAAGGGCCAGCGCTGGAGCCGACTGAGACTCCGCTGGTCACCGACGACGTGGTGCCCGCCGCTGAGAAGCACCTGCAGGAGGTCATCCGGCCGATCGGTCCGACGACGGTGACTGCGACGTACCCCCGGGCACGTGTGGACTACGAGACTGAGCTGCCTCTTCGGCTGAGCCTGGACGTGTTCAACCCGCTGGTTGCAGCTGATGTCGACGTCAGCTCGCAGCCGGTGGTGGGGTTCACGTTCACGTTGCACAACCCGGGCGAGATCGCACTGCACGGCAAGCTGGCGGGTGCGTTGCAGAACTCGGTCGGCTGGGACGGCGTCACCCCCATCGACGGCACCACGTGCAGCCAGTACGGCGGCAACACCAACCGCATCCGCCGTACCAGCGACTGGACGCACCTGGTCCTCGAGAACACCACCCTGCCCATTGACCATCCCGGCGCTGGCCAGCTGGTGCTGGCGGCCGACACAGCTGACGCGCTCGCCCACCCGCAATGGTCACGCCCCGAGGAGTTCGTTGCCTTCCTCAACGGACCCGTGAACCCGGTCAGCGGTTCCAGCGCGGCGGGCACGACCTGGAACGGTGGCCTGGCGGTTCCCTTCCACCTCGAGCCGGGTGAGACCAAGCAGGTGCGGTTCCTGATCGCCTGGCACTTCCCGAACCGATATGTCGACTTCAACCAGTTCGGCCCGCACCCGGAGTACGGCCACAGCCGTTTCTGGCTCGGCAACGCGTACACCCGTCGTACGCCGGACGCCGTCGCCGCGGCCGAGTCCTTCATCGCCCAGTGGTCCGAGCATAAGGAGCTGACCACTGCGTGGGCCGAGGCGTTCGAGTCGAGCAGTCTGCCCGGTGAGGCGGGCTCACGGATCGCTGCACTGGTGGCCGACGTACGGAGCCCGACGGTTTTCCGGACCGCGGACGGCGACGTGCTGGGGTTCGAGGGTGTGCTCGGTGCGTCCACAGCGATGTGGGGCGGCCGGTACGGCGGCTCGTGTCCGCTCAACTGCACGCATGTGTGGAACTACGAGCAGACGCTCTCCCGCCTCTTCCCGTCGCTGGATCAGAACATGCGGGACACGGAGTACGACGTGATGCAGGCGCCCGAGGGCTACATCCCGCACCGGGTCCGCGCACCGCTCTACATGAAGCAGGTGTGGGACGTGGTGATCGGTGGGCCGGAGGAGCCCGCACTGGACGGGATGCTCGGCAGCGTGCTGAAGACGTACCGCGAGGTGCGCCAGGGCGCCGGTCTGGACTGGCTGGGTCGACGCTGGCCCCAGGTGGTCCGGTTGCTCGACCACATCCATGGCAAGTGGTTGCGAGACGATGTACTGCGTGGCATCCAGCCCAGCACGCACGACATCGACCTGTGTGGGGTCAACTCGTTCATGGGCACGCTCTGGTTGGCTGCGTTGCGTGCTGCCGAGGAGATGGCGCTGCTGCTCGGTGAGGACTCCAAAGGCTTCAGAGCGCTCTTCGAGGCGGGCAGTACGGCGTACGACGAGCTGCTGTTCACCGGCGAGTACTACCGGCAGGTCCTCGAACCCGACGAGACCAGGGACTTCCAGTGGGGCGATGGCTGCCTTGCGGACCAGCTGATCGGGCAGTGGTGGGCTCATCAGCTCGAGCTCGGCTACATCCTTCCGGCTGACCACGTGCGGACGGCGCTGCGCAACGTCGTACGGCACAACCTGCGGACCGGGTTCCACGACTTCGACCACCCGTACCGCGTCTTCGCCGACGCGGACGACACCGGGCTCCTGATGTGCACGTGGCCCCACGGCGGGCGGCCCGACGTACCCACCCGGTACTGCGACGAGGTGTGGACGGGATCGGAGTACCAGGTCGCCGCCCACTGCCTGTACGAAGGCCTCACCGACGAATGCATGTCGATCCTGAACGGCCTCTGGACCCGGTACGACGGCAGCCGTCGCAACCCCTTCAACCCGATCGAATGCGGCGACCACTACATCCGCAACGCCGCCGGCTGGTCCGTCCTGGAAGCCTTGACCGGCTACCACCACAACGCCCTCACCAAGACCATCACCTTCGCCCCGCTGCCGATAGCCCGCTCAGCCGACACGTGGCAGTTCCCCTTCACCACCAACACCGGCTGGGCCACCGCCACCCACTCCGCAGACAACCTGACAATTGCCTGCCAGTCCGGCCACCTGGACCTCGAAACCATCACCGTCGACGGCACCACCCACTCGGTCAACGCGCGCGTCTCTCCCGGAAAACCTTTGGTCATCCCCACAACCTGACCCCTACCGTCGAAGACATGTCCCTCGTCGACGACGCCCAGGCTCTACAGGCCGAGGCCCAGTCCCTCTTCACCCAACTGGACCTCGGCACAGCCTTCCCCTGGCAACCAGTCCTGATCGGCAGCGCCCTCTCCGGCCTGATGGTCGACCGCGACCTCGACGTCATGTTCGACGCCCCCGACGCAACCGCCCCCAAGATCCTCAAAGGCCTGACCACCCTGGCGACCCGCGTCGACCGACTAACCGCCGACTTCGGCGACGAACGCGCCGACCGCCGCCCAACACCAGCCCCCACCGACGAACGCTTCTACGCCGTACTCCACACCCCCACCTGGAAAATAGACCTAACGTTCTGGCTCCACGTCGCCGACCGCCCACACGTCGCCGACGCCCTGCGCTTACGGGATGCTTCGGCGGACCAGCGGCTCACCATCTTGCGGTTGAAGGCCGCCGGCCCGGACCTGAGCAGTTCCGACATCTATCGCGCAGTGCTAGCCAGTGGTCCCGGTGGCGGTTAGCTCGGTTAGGTGGAAGGTGTTGTTGGCGGAGTTGGAGATGCCTTCTATGCGGATGTAGCGGGTGGTGGTTTCGGTGTGGAAGGTGTCGCCGGCGTCTGTGACCGGCGTGGTGCCGCCGCGGCCGCCCAGGAGGTACCAGTGGGTGCCGTCTTGGCTGCCTAGTAGGCGGTAGTTGTAGTAGCGGGTGCCGTCCACGTAGTTGCGGACGTTGACGGACGACACCAGCGATGGGGCACCGAGGTCCACTTGCCACCAGGTGGGGCCTAGCGGACCGCCCCAGTAGGGGTTGTTGGAGCGGCTGCCGTCGTTTGCTGCTGTCGCTGGGTGGCCGTCCTCCGAGCTCAGAGCTGTTACAGGCTTGCCGACACTCAGTACGGCGTCGGCCGACGTGTCCCGTGGTGCGTACGGCGCGACTGCGAAGCCATGGAATGTCGCGACCCCGGTGACCCCGGTATGCGTGTTCACAGCGCTCATGAACATGCCGACGTCCTGGACCGCCGCAGCGCCCGGCACAACCGCCGAGCCGGCCACTGTCCAGTTCACGCCGTCCTGGCTGCACGCACCGCTGAGCCGCCCACCGGACCGAGCGATCCGCACATACACAGGCGCAGTGAAGCCATCCGCAGCCGTGTAGGTGTCCAGCGTCCCGTCACCATTGGAGTCCCAGCTGAACAGACATCCGTGTTGCGGAGTGACCGCGATGTTCGCGTAGCCAACCGGACTGGCCGCCGACAGGTCGTTGCCCACCAGCAGCCCCGCCCGGCCGTACGGCGCTGTCGCGTCCTGCGAGGTGACCTCGCTGGTCACCGCCTGCCCCTCCCCGAGCACCTGTGAGCGGTACACAGCGCCGTGCTCGTCGGTCCCCTTCCACATGTCGTCGCCACCACCGGCGATCCCCACGTCGTCGCCCGACACGGCGAACGAAGCATCGTTGGTCGACTGCCTGTGCCACGGCGTACCGACCTCACCGCTGACCAGCAGCCGAGTGCTCGCAGACTCCGAAGCCGAAGACCACTTAGCGGTCGCGGTCAACGTTGGCACGTCCAACGGATGTGCACCAGCAGGGACAGTGACCGTATAAGCGACGCTGAACGTCCCGCCCGGCGCAACCTCACCGGCAACAGACGGTCCGACCGGCTTCACCTTGTACGTCGGCGGAGCGCTCAGCCCCACCCGCACCGCGCGAGCCGCCCGGAGCGTGTTCGTGTTGGTGTACGTCGCCGTGACCCGCACTGTCTCACCAGCCCGCACCCCGCGCGCAGACGGCTCCACCCGAACAGCGCCGGTCGGGATGGCCGCGATCTGCGACGCCAGCTCATAAGCGTCGCCCCGCGCCTTCACCGGGTACGGCGTATCCGTCTGCGCCCACCGCTCCGCATAGGCCTTCCAGTCCGTCGGCACAGCCGCCTGCCCTGTGGACAACGCCTTGTCGAGCGAAGCGAAGTACGTCCGCCACCGGCCGCCGTAGTAGTCGCCGACCAGCCCGTTCCACTCCCGCCGCGCGTAGTCCTGCAGCGTCGCCGTAGCCGTCCAGTCCGTCACCAGCGTGCGTACGTCGTACCGCAGCGCCGCCGCCTCCTCCGGCGAGGCAGCCTGCGCCGTAGCGCCGGCCAGCCAAGACCCGAGCAGGAAGTTGTCGTCAGTACCGAGCAGAGCGTCGAGCTGAGACACCCGCCGCGACCAGTCCGCAGTCAGCTTCCGGAACGCAGTCAGATCGCCGGAGTGGTACGCCGACGCAATCCGCGGCAGCAGTGTCCGGCTGTCATTGGCAACCACCTGCCGCGCAACGTCAACCAGGTCATAGCGGTACGCCGTACTCCGCCGCTGTGCAGGCTGCACCGCCAGGAGCTCACCGAGCGCTTGGCGGAACACCTCCGGGTCATACGGGATCGCCGTACCGGTGACGCCCAGACTGGGCTCGTAGTCGAACAGCCCGGTCGGGTGCTTGCTGTCTGCCTCGGCCGGCCAGCTGTAGACGGTGCTGCCGAGGATCCGCCACGCAGCGATCGCATGCGGGTCGGCCGCGCCGTACCGGCTGGTGGCGTAGTCCGCGAACCACTGCTGCAAGTCCACCGGCTGGCTCTGCCAGGCCAGGTCGGTGAAGAACGCCACAGCGGCCGGGTTGTTGTCGATCGCCTCGGGCATCAGCGCGATGCCGTTGAGCGCAGTACCCGGTTTGTCCAGCCAGGCATGGAACTTCTGGTTCCACAACGCCAGGCTCGCGCCGAGGTTCGAGTGCCCTCCGAAGTTCCAGATCGTCCCGAACGCATACGGCGTACCCAGGAAGTCTTTGTCCCGGTCGGTGATGTTCACCGCCTCGGAGATACCGTCGACGACCAGCATCTTGGACCGGTCGATCGACTGCAGCGTGGCCGGCAGCGGGTTCTTCTGCCACCCGAGAATCGTCCAGATCGCACCAGGGTGCGCGGCCTCCAGCGCAGCCTGCACCGCCCTCGAGGCATCCGGGACACTCACGTCGCCGGCTGTGCCGCCCTCATGCAGCAGGTCCATCTTGTACATCGTGCTGGCACCGAACAGGTCGGTCTGCACCCGATAGAACTCAGCTGCGACCTGTGCGAACACCGGGTTCGTCGGGTCGAGCCAGTCCGGTCTGGCCAGCCCGTCCCACTTGCCCTGAGGCACAGTCTTCGCACCAGGGTTCCGGCTGGTGAAGCCGGATGGCACAGTGCCGAAGTACCCGGGCAGAACCGGCACCATGCCCAGCTCGCGCAGGTGGTCGGCCATCTGCTTGCCGAGTACGACGCGCCGGTCGATCAGCTGCTGCGAGATCGGACTGCCGAGACAGCACTCGTTCTGCAGCAGCCACCACGCCTGGTGCGCCGGCTGCGGGATCCACGCGCGCAGCTCCTCAGCGGAGTACCCGAACTTCTGGAAGGCCTGCTCATAGACAGCCTCCTGCCCCTCGTACACCAGCACCTGGTTGATGCCGTGCAGCGCCAGTACGTCGATGCGCCGCTGCCACTGCGACCAGCTGAGGTACGGACCGGCGTACCCCTCGTTGGTGTCGTTGAGCGCGAACCGGTTGTCGACGGAGGCACGCTGCTCGACCGGCTGCTTCGGGAGCGGCAACCGCGCCGGCAGGTTCAGCTGCTCGCCCTCCAGCTCGATGTCGGCATGTACGACGTGCCGCAGGTACCAGCCGAAGCCGGTCAGCTGCACGGCCGGAGTGGTCCCGGCGATCACCAGCTGGTGGCCGACCGCGAACACCCGGAAGTAGTCCTTGCCGGTACCGCGGTCGAGCGTCTGCAGCGTGACCTGGTCGGCGTACTGCCGTCCGACCAACCGCACCAGCGCATCACGCGCGGGCGAAGCAACAACTGGAGCGGCTGGAGCAACAGCTATAGAAGCGACCGGTGCGATCGCAAGCGGGACGAGGACGAGGAGAGCAGTCAGCGCTGCGCGAAAGGAAGGTCTCATGGCGGGTCACCTCGGGCGAAGGTCAACGCACTTAAGAACGGATCATTCCGAAAGAAGTTTCCGGATGAGCCTTCCCTCCCGGGAAAGATCTGTCAACCACAGGAAGAGTGCCGGCCGTCCGGCAACGCCACCGGACGGTCGGCACTCGCTTCAGAGGAGTCCGAGCGCTGCGGACTCCTGGTCGGTGAACAGCCGGGAGCGGATCAGGAAGCGGACGCCCTCGGGGGCCTCCACCGAGAAGCCGCTGCCACGGCCCTTGACCACATCGACGGTGAGCTGGGTGTGCTTCCAGTACCCGTACTGGTTCGCCGACATCCAGAAGGCGATCGGCCGGTCCAGGCCGTCGACGGCGAGATCGCCGAGATGCACGTCCGCCGACCCCGTTCGAAATTCCCCGTCCGGGTAGCACATCGGCGAACTGCCGTCGCAGCACCCACCGGACTGGTGGAACATCAGCGGACCGTGCATCGCGGTGAGACGACGGAGCCAGTCCGCCGCCTCGTCCGTGAGCAACACCTTCTCGACCTGCATGATCAGAAGAACCCGACCTTCGACGGGCTGTAGCTGACCAGCAGGTTCTTGGTCTGCTGGTAGTGGTCGAGCATCATCTTGTGATTCTCCCGGCCGATGCCGGAGTTCTTGTACCCGCCGAACGCCGCATGCGCCGGATAGGTGTGGTACGAGTTCGTCCAGACCCGGCCGGCCTGGATCTCCCGCCCGGCCCGGTACGCCGTGTTGATGTCGCGCGACCAGACTCCGGCGCCGAGCCCGTAGAGCGTGTCGTTGGCGATCTTCATCGCGTCGGCGTAGTCGTCGAACCTGGTCACCGAGACGACCGGCCCGAAGATCTCCTCCTGGAAGATCCGCATCTTGTTGTCGCCCTCGAAGATCGTCGGCTGGATGTAGTACCCGCCGGCCAGATCGCCGTCCAGCTCCGCGCGGGCTCCGCCGGTAAGCACCTTCGCGCCCTCGGCCTGACCGATGTCGATGTAGGCCAGGATCTTCTCGTACTGGTCGTTGCTGGCCTGCGCGCCCATCATCGTCTCGGTGTCGAGCGGGTTGCCCAGCTTGATCGCCTTCACCCGCGCGGTCGCGTCGCCGAGGAAGTCGTCGTAGATCGAGGCCTGGATCAGCGCCCGGGACGGACAGGTGCAGACCTCGCCCTGGTTCAGCGCGAACATCGCGAAACCCTCGAGCGCCTTGTCGTAGAAGTCGTCGTTCGCGGCCGCGACGTCGGCGAAGAACACGTTCGGGCTCTTGCCGCCCAGCTCGAGCGTGACCGGGATGATGTTCTCCGAGGCGTACTGCATGATCAGCCGGCCGGTCGTGGTCTCACCGGTGAACGCGACCTTCGCAACTCTGTTGCTCGAGGCAAGCGGTTTGCCGGCCTCGACGCCGAACCCGTTGACGATGTTCAGCACACCGGGCGGCAGCAGGTCGTGGATCAGCTCCAGGAACACGTGGATCGACGCCGGCGTCTGCTCGGCCGGCTTCAGTACGACGGTGTTGCCGGCCGCCAGCGCCGGCGCCAGTTTCCAGGTCGCCATCAGGATCGGGAAGTTCCACGGGATGATCTGCGCGACCACGCCGAGCGGCTCGTGGAAGTGGTAGGCGATGGTGTCGTCGTCGATCACCGACACCGAGCCTTCCTGGGCCCGGAGCGCGCCGGCGAAGTACCGGAAGTGGTCGATCACCAGCGGCAGGTCCGCGCCGAGCGTCTCGCGCACGGCCTTGCCGTTGTCCCAAGACTCGGCGACCGCGAGCAGTTCGAGGTTGGCCTCGACCCGGTCGGCGATCTTGTTCAGGATGTTCGCCCGTTCGGCCGGCGACGTCCGGCCCCAGGCCGGCGCGGCACCATGGGCGGCGTCGAGGGCGCGCTCGACGTCGTCCGCCGTACCGCGTGCGATCTCGGTGAAGGTCTCCCCGGTCACCGGGGACGGGTTCTCGAAGTACTGGCCCTTGACCGGCGGGACCCACTCGCCGCCGATGTAGTGCTCGTAGCGCGACTTGTAAGTGACCGGGCTGCCATCCTGCCCGGGAGCTGCGAAGATCGTCATAGGTCCTCCCTCGACGTTGGACCGACCGTAGGCTGGTTGACGTTGCACGAACGTTGCAGCGCGGAGTGAGGCGGCATGGACCAACGGGAACAGGCCCGCCGGCTGAGCGAGTTGTACGACGAAGTGCTCGGCGGCGCGCGGGTGCCGGGTGCGCCACGCCCACTCGTCGCCGCGTCCTGGGAGCGCTCACTGGCCGCCGCGGTCGACCCGGAGCTGGACCAGCCGCCGCTCGTCCTCAACCACGACATGGTCGAGACGCTGCGCGAGAACCATCCGCTCCGCGCCGTCCTCCCAGTCCTGCGGCAGACGCTGACGACGATCGCCGACGAGGCGTCGCACATCATGATCATCACCGACGCGCAGGGCATGATCCTGTGGCGCGAGGGCTCCGCCGAGGTCAAACGCCAGGCCGACCGGATCGCGTTGTCGGAAGGCGCGGTGTGGTCCGAGGACCAGATCGGCACGAACGGCATGGGTACGGCGCTCGCGGTCGGCGAGCCGGTCCAGATCCACTCGGCCGAACACCTGGTCCGCCGGATCCACGAGTGGACCTGTGCCGCCGCGCCCGTCCACGACCCCGACACCGGCAAGCTGCTCGGTGCGGTCGACGTCTCCGGACCGCTGCGCACGGTCCACCCCGCAATGGTCGCGCTGGTGACCGCGGCGGCCCAGCTCGCCGAAGGGCAGCTGAAGGTCCGGATGGCCGCGGCCGACGAGATGCTCCGCGCCCGCAACATGCGGCATCTGATGGCGCTCGGCGACGCACCGGGCGCGCTGCTGACGCCGACCGGCCGCGTGCTCGCGGTACAGCCGCTCGAGTGGCTGCCCGACCGCCTCGTCGTACCGGACGGCGCCGATCGGATCGACCTCGGCGACGGACGCGAAGGACTGGTCGAGCGGCTCGACGAGGGCTATCTGCTCCGCATGCCCGGTACGCCGGTACGCCGTTCGCGCCCGTCACTCCAGCTGAAGCTGCTGGGCTCCGGTCAGCCGACCGCGATAGTCGGCGGTCGCGAGATCGCGCTGACGCTGCGGCGGGCCGAAGTACTCGCACTGTTGTTACTGCATCCGTCGGGACTGACCGCGGAGCAGCTGATGCTCCAGCTCTACGGCGACGAGGGCAACCCGACCACCGTGCGCGCGGAGATGCACCGGCTCCGCAACCTGCTCGGCGGCGGCGTACTCGACACCAAGCCGTACCGGATCATCGCCGACGTCACCGGCGACGTGACCCAGGTCCAGACCGCTCTCCGGCAAGGAAACCTGCACACCGCGCTCACCCTGTACGCCGGTCCGCTCCTCGCCCGCTCCGACGCACCGGCTCTGCGCATGGAACGCGACGAGCTCGACGCCACGATCCGACGCGCCACCCTCGACACGCGCAGCCCGGACGTCCTGTGGCAGTTCGCCCAGACGTCCACCGGCGCGGAGGACGTGGAGATCTTCGAGTCGCTGGCCGCCGTACTCCCGGCCGCCGATCCGCGCCACGCCGCGGTCGCGGCACGGCTGGCGAGACTGGTCGACTGAGCGCAACGTGACACGAAACACGCGGGCGTGATGATGACCGCAAGGACATGACTGACGAGTAACCAACCAATAACATCGCTGGTATGCAGATCCTCGCCATCGTCGTCTCGCTCGCGGTGACGCTCGTCGCCGTTGCGCTGTTCGGCAAGACGATCGGGCACATCGTGTCCGTCATCAAGCTCGGACAGCCGGCCGGCCGGACCGACAACCCAGGCAAGCGGACCGTCACCCTGGCCAAGGAGACCCTCGGCCACACCCGGATGCTGCAGTGGAGTCACATCGGGGTGATGCACTGGTTCGTCGCGTTCGGGTTCATCGGGCTGTTCCTGACCCTGGTGACGGCGTTCGGCCAGCTGTTCGACCCGCACTGGGCATTGCCGGTCATCGGGCACTGGTTCGTCTTCGAGTGGGTCAGCGAGGCCCTCACCTGGACCGGTCTGGTGTCGATCGTCGGCCTGATCATCTATCGGCTGATGCACCTGCCGAAGGGCGACAACCCCCGCTCGTCCCGGTTCTACGGCTCGACCGCCTGGCAGGCGTACTACGTCGAGTACACGATCCTCGGGGTGCTCGTCTGCATCCTGTTGCTGCGCGGTCTCGAGTACCAGCTGGGCGATGGCGACAAGTTTCACTTCCCGATGACGTTCTTCATCGGCTCCGGTCTCTTCGGCGGGCTGAGCGAGCACGGGCTGGAGAACGCGGTCTACCTGGTCGCGATGATCAAGATCCTGATCTCGTTCGCCTGGATGATCACGATCTCGCTGAACGCGACAATGGGCGTGGCCTGGCACCGGTTCACCGCGTGGCCGAACATCTGGTTCAAGCGCAAGGCCGACGGCGGTACGGCGCTGGGCGCCCTGCAGCCGATCATGGTCAACGGCGCGCCGATCGACTTCGAGAACATCGACGAGCTCGACGAGGACGCCGCGCTGGGCGTCGGCAAGGTCGAGGACTTCACCTGGAAAGGACTGCTCGACTTCACCACCTGCACCGAGTGCGGACGGTGCCAGTCGCAGTGCCCGGCCTGGAACACCGAGAAGCCGTTGTCGCCGAAGCTGATCATGATGGGCCTGCGCGAGCACGCCTACGCCAAGGCGCCGTACCTGCTGGCGAGCGACGACGACACCCGCAAGTCGCTGCCGGAGCTGGTGCTCGCCGAGCAGGACAAACCGTTGGTCGGACCCGCGGACGTCGCGGTCATCGACGAGGAAGCGCTGTGGGCCTGTACGTCGTGCGGCGCTTGCGTGCAGCAGTGCCCGGTCGACATCGAGCACGTCGACGCGATCATGGACATGCGCCGGTACCAGGTGCTGATCGAGTCGTCGTTCCCGTCCGAGCTCAACGGGCTGTTCAAGGGCCTGGAAAACAAGGGCAACCCGTGGAACATGAACCCGTCCGGCCGGATGGACTGGGCCAAGGACCTGCCGTTCGAGGTCAAGCAGGTCGGCACCGACGTCGAGTCGCTCGACGAGGTCGAGTACCTGTTCTGGGTCGGCTGCGCCGGCGCGTTCGAGGACCGCGCGAAGAAGACCACGCAGGCGGTGGCCGAGCTGCTGAACATCGCGGGCGTGACGTTCGCCGTACTCGGTGACGGCGAGACCTGCACCGGCGACCCGGCCCGGCGGTCCGGCAACGAGTTCGTGTTCCAGCAGCTCGCGATGCAGAACGCCGAGGTCTTCAAAGAGACCAAGGTCCGCAAAGTGGTCTCCACCTGCGCACACTGCTTCAACACGCTGAAGAACGAGTACTCGCAGCTCGGTGTCGAGCTCGACGTCATCCACCACACGCAGTTGCTGAACCGCCTGGTCCGCGACGGCAAGCTGACCCCGGTCGCGCCGGCCGACAGCTCGCTCAACGGGCAGACGATCACGTACCACGACCCGTGTTACCTCGGCCGCCACAACCAGGTGTACGACGCCCCGCGCGAACTGCTCGACATCATCCCGGGAGCGCAGTACGCCGAGATGCCGCGCAACCAGACGAAATCGTTCTGCTGCGGCGCGGGCGGCGCGCGGATGTGGATGGAGGAGAAGCTTGGCACCCGCATCAACCTGAACCGCACCACCGAGGCGGTCGAGACCGGCGCCGACAAGATCGCCACCGGCTGCCCGTTCTGCCGCGTGATGCTGTCGGACGGCCTCACCGCCAAGCAGGCGGACGGCTCCGCGCGCGAGTCAGTCGAGGTGCAGGACGTCGCGCAACTCCTGCTCGCATCGGTCAAACGTGGCGAGTAGCTGCAACTAGCTGCAATCCCCTTCCTCCCCAGGTGGTCCAGACCATAATATCCCTCGTCTGCATCATCTGGGGAGGGACATGAAGCTGCACACCGCGGTGGCGACCGTTGCCGCCGTACCACTGGTTCTCGGCCTCGCCGCGTGCGGCAACGGCGACCCGAAAGCCACCGGCTACCGCCCGTCGGTCCCGGCCGAGACGCCGACCGCGATCGTCACCAAGACCGCGGCGCCGATCGTGAAGGCGCCGGTCGCCCGCTTGAACCGCGTCACCTTCGTCCCGGCGATGAAGGCCGCACTGACCAAGCAGAAGTCGTGGCACATCGTCGGCAAGGTAACGGCCAACGGCAGCACGCTGATGACGATGGACGGCTTCCAGACCGCCAAGCCGGACGCGCTGTCGATGGAGATGGCCGGCGCGGCCTTCGAGGGCAAGACCGCCAGGATCGTCGCCATCAAGAACGTCGCGTACATGTCGTTCCCCGGGCTGACCTCGGCCGGCAAGTTCGTGAAGTTCACCGGGGCGAAGACCGGTGACGTCGGCGAACTGCTCGAGAGCGGCGACCCCACGAAGATCTTCAACTCGTTCGGCTCCAGCCTGGGCAGCGTGAAGTACGTCGGCCCCGAGACCGTCGACGGCCAGAAGCTCGAGCGCTACGACATCAGCGTCAGCACTGCCAAAGCGCTCGCCCTGCAGGGTAAGAAGCTGCCGGCCGGCGCCCCGAAGTCGATGACGTACTCACTCTGGATGGACAGCTCGCACCTGGTTCGGCGGATGTCGTTCGACCTGGTCGGCGTCTCGATGGTGATGTCCATGACCGACTACAACAAGCCGGTGCACATCACCGCGCCGCCGGCGAGCAAGATCGTCAAGTAACGACCGGAACCGGTCAGTTCCCACCCGATTGTGTGAACTTCTCGTAATCTCCCGTTACGGATGTGATCACCTCTCGATGATCGGGTGGGGCCTGTGCGGATGCGGAGTAGTCGACGAAGCTTTCTGACAGCGACCGGGGCGGCGGCAGCGCTCGCGCTGACCGGCAGTCTTCCGGAGATCAAGAGTGCCGCGGCCGGCTGGACCGGCCGTCCGGACCGGCGGGACCCGTTCACGCTCGGCGTCGCGTCCGGCGACCCGCTGCCGGACGCGGTCGTGATCTGGACCCGGCTCGCGCCGGATCCGCTCGCGCCGTTCGGCGGGATGGATCGCCGGCCGGTCGACGTGGAGTGGCAGGTGGCGGAGGACGAGCACTTCCGCCGAGTCGTCCGCCACGGTTCGGTGAAGGCCGGTCCCGAGGCGAGTCACTCGGTCCACGTCGACGTCCGCGGGCTCCGTCCCTGGCGGCACTACTGGTACCGCTTCCGCGTGAACGGTCAGCTCAGCCCGGTCGGCCGGACCAAGACTGCGCCGACCGCCGACACCCAGCTGTCCAAGCTGTCGTTGGCCTTCGCGTCCTGCCAGGCCATCTGGGAGGGCTGGTACACGGCGTACGCCGACCTGGCCCGGCGCGACCACGACGTGGTGTTCTTCCTCGGCGACTACATCTACGAGTTCGGCATCGACCGCGGCATCCGCCCGGACTCGAAAGAGGTCATCAATACCCAGCAAACCGTCACGCTGGACGAGTACCGGCAGCGGTACGCGCAGTACAAGCTGGATCCGGACCTGCAGCATGCGCACGCGGTCGCGCCGTGGATCGTGACCCTCGACGACCACGAGGTGGTCGACAACTGGGCGGACGAGGCGCACCCGAGCGCACCGCCGGCGGTGTTCCGGGTGCGCCGGGCCAACGCGTTCCGCGCCTACTGGGAACACATGCCGCTGCGGTTCTCCCAGTTCCCGAAGGGCCCGGACATGCAGCTCTACCGGCGGATCAAGTACGGGCGACTGGCCGAGTTCAGCGTGATGGACACCCGGCAGTACCGCTCGGACCAGGCCTACGGCGATGGCACGAAGGCGCCCGGCCCGGAGACCAAGGACCCGGCCCGCACGATCACCGGCGACGCCCAGGAGAAGTGGTTGCTCGACGGCTGGACCGCGTCGCAGTCGCGCTGGAACGTGATGGCCAACCAGACCGCGATCGCTCGGCTCGACACCAAGGACGGTCCGGACGTGCTCGTCCCGATGGACACCTGGGACGGCTACGAGGCGTCCCGCGATCGCATCCTCGGCGGTGCCGCGCAGCGCAAGGTGCGCAACCTGGTCGCGATCGCCGGCGACCTGCACCGCAGCGTCGCGTCCGACCTCAAGCTCGACTTCACCGATCCCGGCTCGCAGACCGTCGCCGCCGAGTTCGTCGGTACCTCGATCACGTCCGGAATCGACGGGATGGATCTCGATCCAGGTGGCCAGACCCTGCTGAACGAGAACCCGCACATCAAGTTCGGCAACTTCCAGCGCGGGTACGTCAGCTGCACGATCACCCCACAGCTGTGGGTCTCCGACTACCGCGTGGTCGACAAGGTCTCGGTCAAGAACGGGACTGTCAGCACCCGCGCCAAACTCCTCGTCGAGGACGGCCGCCCCGGCATCTCGGAGGTGCAAGCATGAAGATCCCCCGGCAGACCGTGATCGCGGTCGGAACGCTCGCGGCAGCCGCGCTGCTCGGGTCCAGCTCGGTGCCCAAGGCAACTACCTCGGACGTGGCGGTGAGTGTCGCACCGGAGCAGCTGAGCGTGGTCGGCCTCCCGTGCTTCCCCGGCCTGCTCAACCTGACGATGACCGACACCGGCGCACAGGACCGGTACGCCGACCTCACGCTCGAGCCGACGGGTCCGCTGCAGCTCTCCCGGACGCTTTTCTCGTCATGGCTGCCCGCACTCGATCCCGATCAGCCCGTCTCCGCGCCCGTCGAGGTCCGCGTACCGCGCGATGCCCTGCCCGGGTCGTACCAGATCGGCGTCGAGGTCGACCGCAAGCGCGTGACCGTCCCGGTGACCGTCAACCCGCTGCCGCCGAAGGGTCCCGGCGACAACCTCGCACTCGGCGAGCAGGCAACGGCCTCGTCCACCCATGGCAACTTCACCCTCTGCGGCGCCGTCGACGGCGACAAGGACTCCGAGCACTGGGACACACTGACCGGCTGGAACGACGGCACCCGCGCCGCCTTCCCCGACACGTACGACGTCGCGCTGTCGACACCGGCCACCATCAACCGGGTCGAGCTCTACACGCTGGACTCCACGAAGTACCCCGCCCGCGTGAACGGTCTGCGCGACTGGGATGTCCAGGTCAAGGTCGGCGACACCTGGCAGACCGTCGACCAGGTCCGTGGCAACACCGTCGGGCACGTCACCTCGACGTTCACCCCGGTCCACGCGGACGCCGTACGCATCCTCTGCCTCGACGGGAACGACCACACGTACTCCCGCATCGTCGAACTGGAGGTCTACGGGAGCTGACAGATCGGCAGCTTCAGACGGAGCAGGGCACCGGTCCGGGACGGCACGGCTTCGGCGGTCCCACCATGAGCTTCGGCGACCTGCCGGACGATGGCCAGGCCGAGCCCGGATCCGGGATGTGCGCGGGCGGCGGGCGAGCGGTAGAAGCGGTCGAAGACGAACTTGAGGTCGCTGTCGGGGATCCCCGGGCCGGCGTCGGCGACGTCGAGAGCGCCCGCCTCGAGGCTGATCCGGACCCGGCCGCCGGGTGGACTCCATTTCACAGCGTTGTCGAGGAGGTTCGCGACGGCGCGTTCCAGGGCGTCGGGATCGCCGTGCACGAGAGTGGGCGCGCAGGTCAGGTCGAACCCGATGTCCGCCGCCCGACGTGCCGCGCGGGCCACGACGCGCTCCGCGACGAGGTCGAGACGGACGTCCTCGGTGTGGAACGCCGGTTGGCCGTAGCGGGCGAGGTCGACCAGGTCGTTGATCAGGGTCTTGAGTTCGCCGGCCTGACCGAGTGCCTCGGCAGCCAGGTGTGGAGCCTGGGTGTCAGCCAGGTTCTCCGCCAGCAGTTCGAGATTGACGGTCAGGCTCGTGAGGGGTGTGCGCAGTTCGTGCGAGGCATCTGCGACCAGGCGTCGTTGGGCCCCGACGGATTCGTCCAGCGCGGCGGTCATCCCCGCGAACGCGGATCCCAGCCGGCCGATCTCGTCCTGGCTCTCGGCGGGAATCGGGATGGCCAGGTCTCCGGTACTGCGGATCCGTTCGACAGTCTCGGTCAGGCGGCGTACCGGCCGCAGGACGCGGCGGGCGGCCAGCCGGGAGGCGACAGCTGCCAGCAGTCCGGCGGCCACGGTCGATCCGGCGAGCAGCCAGGCGAGTTGGTGCAGGGTGGGTGCCGGGTCGGACTGCGGAATCGCCGTACGCACCAGAGTGCCGGGTGCTCCCGGGAAAGGAGCGGTGTAGATGCGATAGGCGACGCCGTCGTAGACCGCGGTACGGAAGTACGCAGCGGCGGTTCCGTTGGCAACCTCGACGTCGTGGGCCGTGAGGTCGACGAACTGCGTCGAAGGCCCGGCCCGGACCGGGTCCGGCACGATCTGCAGCTGGGTGCTCCCGATCGCCAGCGGAGCGGTCGGGAACTCCGCTTCGTTGGCCGTCCCCCGGAACTTCTGCTTGACGGCTTTCGCCACGTCCGGGGCCTTGCCGGCCGCCTTCACCAGAGCGCTGTCGATCTGGCCGCGGAGGTTGGCTTCCACGGCCGGGTACAGAACTACCGACACGAGCAGCATCGCGGCTGCCGCGATGGACCCTCCGGCGACGGCCAGCCGGGTGCGCAGGTTCATGGCTCCTCGCGCAGGACGTACCCGAGGCCGCGCACTGTCTGGATCAGTCGGCTGCCGCCGTCGGCTTCGAGCTTGCTGCGCAAGTAGCTGATGTAGACCCACAGCGCGTTCGACTCCGGGCCGAAGTCGTAGCCCCACACCGACTCGAAGATCTGGGTCCGGTTGAGCACCCGCTCGGGATTGCGCAGAAACAACTCCAGCAGCGACAGCTCGGTCTTGGTCAGCTCCAGGCGCCGACCGGCACGCTCGACCCGGCGGCCGCTCAGGTCCAGATCGACATCCGCGAAGTGCAGCACCTCTGCCCTCGCGCCGCTACGCCGGAGCAAGGCTCGAAGCCGAGCCCGCAACTCCTCCAACGCGAAGGGCTTTGCCAGGTAGTCGTCGGCTCCGGCGTCGAGCCCGGCGACCCGGTCGGTGACCAGGTCCCGGGCTGTCAGCATCAGGATCGGTGTGTCGTGCCCGCCCGAACGCAGCCGCCTGCAGACCTCGAGCCCGTTCGGCTCGGGCATCAGGACGTCGAGCACCACCGCGTCCGGGCGGAACACGCCATGCTCGGCGAGGGCGGACGCACCGTCCATGGCGGATGCCACGTCGTACCCGTCCCGGCGCAGCGCATGCTCCAACGACCGCCGGACCGCCGGGTCGTCGTCCACGACAAGTATCCGCATGGTCGTCCATCCTCGCCGTCAATCATGAAGGTCTGATGAGGTCGGACACAACGGTGATCAGCCGTTGGCCAGTGACTGCTTCAGCCGTCCCAAAGCGTTCATCAGACGGTCAGGGCTGACTCCCAGGGAGGCAGCGATCTGACGGAAGGCCTTGGAGGTCGGCGTAATTCCGTCCGGAGCCGATACCAAGGTAATCAGGGCGGCCTTGGCCTTGGCCCGGGAGACGCCGAGGTCCGTGGCCAGGCGTGCCGCCGCGGCGTTCGAAGCGAACGGCGAATTCTTCGGGTCGTTCCCTTCCTTGCCCTTGTGCCCCTCGTCACCGCCACGAGGACGCCCGGGCTTGAGCAGCAGCGGTTCGACGGCTGCCCTGACCCGAGAGACGGGCAGCCGCAGCTCGGCCGCGACCGCCGCGACGAATGCCTGCGGCGTCACCTTGGTCCGGCCGGCCAGCGACAGCTTGGCCGCGGACAACGCCGCGGTGAGCCGGCTGGTCGTGACCCCGAGCTTCGCCGCGACCGCGGCGAAGTCGGCATCTGCGGCGGCCTTGGACCCGCCGTCGGTCTTTGCCGGGGCGCCGGGTTTCGCGGCACCGGGTTTCGGATCCGAACCGGACGTCTGCGCCGACGCCGTACCGGTCGTGGCCAGCGCGGCGAGCACGACCGTGGCCACGATTCGCTGGGATCGTTTGATCATCGTGAGTCCTTTCGTCCACTGAACGCGCCGGCCGAGAACCGGCGCCGTGGGAACACCCAAACAGCGCGGCCTCAGCTGTGGTTTCAGCCAGCTTTAGAGCTTCCTTAGAAGCGCGTCAAACGAACGCCTGAAGCGTTCGTTTTCCTTGCCTGGCCGGATAGTTGCGCGGGTCAACGTTCGGGTGGACGGAGGACGCCGGTTGCCTCAGCCGAGGGACGAGAGCACCGTCAGCAGAACGGACACGACGACGATGGCGGCGATGATGCCGATCAGCGCGCCGAGGCCTCTACGCTTCACCTTGGTGTGGCCGATGCTCCCCGACGTGAACTGGTGGAACGGCGACGCGTAGAACACCGGCACCGCCTGGTTCGGCTGCACCGTACAGTCGAGCGCGGCCTTGCCGTAGACGCGAATCCACTGCGCGTGGATATCGATGTGCAGCGGCCCGGCGGGCACCGGGATATCGTTCCGGCCGTACTTCACCGGCACCGGATAACCGTTCAGGTGCACGGTCGGCGGAATCATGTTGGACGTCATCGCACTGCCCTGAATGGTCAGCTGCAGCATCCCCATCGGACCCGGCGGCTGAAACTGCTGATACGGCTGCGGCGGCTGGAACTGGGGCGGCGGCTGCTGCGGGTAGCTCATGCCGCCAAACGATAACCGACACGACTCAGCCCCAGGTGAGAAACCTGCTCCCGACCTGGGGCTGTGGTGGAGCGGGTGACGGGAATCGAACCCGCACTGTCAGCTTGGGAAGCTGATGTTCTGCCATTGAACTACACCCGCGCGTCGCCGGTCTCCCGGCAGCAGTGATGAGGATAGCCGATCGGCGGGCTCGCAACCACGCCGGGTCCGCGCGTCGGTTGTTGCGCGGTCAGGGTGTTGTCCCCAGAAGGTGCCGAATGCATCGAAAATCGGGGTGCGGACGGTTTGCGCCGGGGGTTCTTGGGCAGTTTTCCACAAAGGGCGCGTTCAGGACTGGGCAGGTACGTCATCTTCTGGCAGATTAGAACGCGTTGCCGGGGGCAACATTCGACGCAACGTGAGGACGCGGTCCTCCGGACCGGACAAAATGGTTGCGGGGCAACTGGATGAAGGGGTGAACGGTGGCAACAGACACAAGTGACGCGGTGGACAACCTGGAGAAGGAACTCGTCACGTTGGCACGGCGGCTGCGGGGTCTGCAGCGGACGCTGTCCGACGAGGCGCACCCGGACCTGGAGCCGGCGCAGTACGCGTTGCTGAACCACGTCGAGGAGCTGGCGCCGGTGCGGATGGCCGACCTGGTGGCAGCGCTCGAGGTGGACAAGGGTCCGGTCAGCCGGGCCTGCGCGCGACTCGAAGAAGAAGGTCTGCTGAAGCGTGCCGCCGACAAGTCGGACGCGCGGGCGACCCTGCTGACACTGACCGCGGCCGGCAAGCGCAAGCTGACGGCGGCCCGGAAGAAGCGGCACAAGGTGATCGAGGACCTGCTCAAGGACTGGTCCCCGGCCCAGGTGAAGACCTTCGCCACCCAGGTGTCGAAGTTCAACAAGCTGGCCGACTGAGGTTAGTTGCCTCAGGCCCAGGTTGGTGGTGTGATCCCGCCGGAGAGCTGAGGGCTCCGGACGATTCACCACCAGCCGCTGGGAACGGCCTCAGGCTGGGCGGAAGGAGCAGCACGCTGCTAACGTGCGACCGTGCTGCTCTCCGACCGTGACATCTTGGCCGAGCTCGACGCGAAGCGGGTCCAGCTGGATCCGTTCGATGCTGCGATGGTGCAGCCGTCGAGTGTCGACGTACGGCTGGACCGGTTCTTCCGGGTTTTCGAGAACCACCGATACCCGCATATCGACCCCGCCGAGGAACAGCCGGATCTGACCCGGCTGGTCGAACCGGACGGCGAGGAGCCGTTCATCCTGCATCCCGGTGAGTTCGTCCTGGGATCGACGTACGAGCTGATCACGCTCCCCGACGACGTCGCGGCCCGCCTCGAGGGCAAGTCCTCGCTCGGCCGGCTGGGGCTGCTGACGCACTCGACGGCCGGCTTCATCGACCCGGGCTTCTCCGGGCACGTGACGCTGGAGCTGTCGAACGTCGCCACGCTGCCGATCAAACTGTGGCCGGGGATGAAGATCGGCCAGCTCTGCTTCTTCCGGCTGTCGTCCCCCGCGGAGCACCCGTACGGCTCGGAGAAGTACGGCTCGCGCTACCAGGGCCAGCGCGGCCCGACGCCGTCGCGCTCCTACCGCAACTTCCATCGCAGCGACATCTGACAGCCTGAAAAGACGCCCCGGGACCAGCGGTGAACTGGTCCCGGGGCTTTACTCATGTGGTGCGATCAGGCGGTCGCCTTGACGAAGACGCAGATCGACTCGAGATCCGACGAGTCGTAGCCGGTCGGCAACTGCCGGTAGACGCCTCCGAACGGGGAGACGGCGACGGGCGACTCCTGCTTGCCGTTGTAGAGGCTGAGACCCGCGTCGGCGTTGTCGTTGCCCGGCGACGTGGACGAGCCGTCGGACGGCGTATCGCCCGACGACGGGGTGTCACCCGAGGAAGGAGTGTCGCTCGAGGAGGGAGTGTCGCTCGAGCTCGGGCTGCCGGACGGGGCCGCGCTCGGCAGGTCCTGGCCGGTCTTGGCGTCCAGCATCACCGGCTGCGCCTCGGTCTTCGCGTACACGACACCGTGGTACGCCGCAGTCACGGTGGGCACGACCCGCCCGCCGGAATCACTGTTGAAGCCCCAGGTCTTCTTCGCGGTGTTGTCGTCGAAACCCATGATCTCGCTCTTGCCGGAGCCGGACACCACGCCGGTGCAGACGATCGAGGCCGCCTGGTCCGCGACGCAGCTGTAGCTGGCGTTCTCCGAGTACCCGAGCGCCGTCTGCACGACGGCACCGGTCGCCAGGTCGACCGCGAGGATCGCGGAGGCGCTGGTCCCCTGGCCGTAGTCGATGTACCTCGAGCCGTAGAAATAGGCGTGTTTGGCCGCACCGGCCAGTGGGTTCAGCACGCCTTCCTTCGCCGGGATCTGCTTGGTGATCTTCCCGCTCGCGCCATCGGCGAGCACGATCATGGCGTCCTGCGCGTTCTGGGTCGGGCTCGCCGGCTTCGCACCCGCAATGACGCCGTCGTGGACGGCGGCCGCGGTGATGCCCGGCAGCAGCGTGGCCTTCTTCGTCTTCGGATCCGCATACACCGACAGAGTGGTGCTCCGCACCGAAGAACTTCCGCTGGTCCCTGAACCGATGGCGATCTGACCAGTCTCCGGGTCGACCACTGCGTTCGTGATGCCTGGAGTGCCGACCGCGTCGGTGCCCGTGCCTTCGACCGTGCTGACCGGGATGGATGCCTCGGCGATCTTCTGGCCGGACATGACGTCGATCCAGTGGACGACGATCAGGCCCTTCGGCTTCTGGGTGCCGTTGCCCTTGTCGGTCTCGGCGTAGGCGACCACCGCGACGTCCTTGCCGTCGAGCTTGGCCGCCATCGGCGCGCTCGCCGCGCTTACCGTGGTGGTATCGGCCGCTTTCGACGGGATCATCCACTGGTTGTTCGGGTTGGCGACGTCGCGCCCGCTGAGGCCGGCGTAGCCGCCGATCAGCGCGACCTGGCCGGCGATGCCCATCTGGGACTCGTCGAGCGCGGAGCGGCCCGGGTAGTCGGCCGACGGGAACGCTGCCGCGACGCTGAACGCCTTGGGCGGGTCGAAAGACGGGACGGTCGGGGCCGACGGCGTGGCCGAGGTGGTGGACTGGCCGCCGTTGTCGGATCCCCCGTCGGACTTCTTGTCGTCGTTGCCGCCGCAACCGGCCACGAGGATCAGGGCGGCGGTGACGGCTGTAGTTGCCACCATCGGGCGCAACATCGTTGGTTTCTCTCCCCAAGGTCGACCGAGAATGATCGACTGAACGCTAGCAGTGTCCATGGGTCGGCCCGGCAGTTATCCACAGGCCTTGCACCAAGCTGCAAGCGTCGGGGAATCGCTCAGCTGGTCCGGGCGAGCCCCAGACGCTGCAGCAGGTGGTACAGCGCGGCGGCCGCGCTGTTGACCGGTACGCCGTTCATCGGACGATCGAGAGCCCGGTCCCGCGGTGGCGGGGCTGCTGGTCGGCCAGGACCCGGGACGCGGGCTCGGCCAGGCGGCGGGTGGGCTCGAGGCGGTCGGCCAGCCGGCGCAGTGCGCTGGCCAGGCCCTCCCGCGGGCTGGTGCGGTTCGCCTTGCGGTCGTGGAGCATGGCGCGGGCCTCGGCGGCGCGCAGCTGCTCGGCGACGCGGTAGCGGGCAACTTCCTGGTGTTCGGTGATCATGGTCGTGTTCCCCTCAGGTAATCCCCGTGACTGGTTTTTGGCAGTGCTTCGCTCAGGTCCCGCCGCCGCTGGTGCGCGGCGGGACCTCGATCGCTTACATCAACCCAACGAACCCGACTGCGCCGATCCGACGCGGACGGCGTTGTTCGTGGTCAGACCTTGTAGACGGTGATGTCGCCGGAGACGGTGCGGGCCCGCAGCATCAGGGCGCGCTCCCCCTCGGCCGGCTTCTCGCCGGGCTCGAGATCACACCGGATCTGCCCGGTGACGGTCTTCAGGTCGAGGTACGTCGGGAGGCCCTCGGGCACCCCGATCTGGACGTCGCCGCGGGCCGTCTCGGCCTGGACGCTCGGTCCGTCGGCGATCTCGACCTTCACGTCGCCGGAACCGGAGGTGGCGACCGAGTGGTCGCGGATCCGCTCGATGGTGATGTCACCCGAGCCGACCTTGACCGACGTCGGACCGTTGGCGTCGCCTACGGTGACGTCCCCGGAGCCGGTGCTCAGGCCGAGCGCGTCGCCGGCCTCGTCGATGTCGATCGAACCCGAACCGGTGCTGGCCTTGACCGCGCCGGCGACGGACTCGACCTTGACGTCACCGCTGCCGGTGTTGACGCCGAGCTCGCCCTCGACCCGGGTCAGCTGTACGTCGCCGGAGCCGGTGGACAGCCGGGCCGGGCCGAGCGGCACCTCGGAGCTGATGTCTCCGGAGCCGGTCTTCACCCGGGCCTCGAGGACCGCCGAGGTGGCGATCCGGACCTGGATCTCCGGTCCGCGGCGGACGTTGCGCGGGCCCTCGATGATCAGCTCACCGTCGACGACCTCCACGATCACGTCCTCCTCGCGGCCCTCGTCGACGTCGATGGCGACCGCGGTCCCCGCGCCGTCCGGGTTGGCCTTGAGCTCGACCAGACCGGAGCCGATCTCGATCCGGATCCGGTTGATCCGGTCGCTCTCGTCGTCGGTGATCTGCTGGCTGAACCCGCTCATTCGACCCACCCCGTCATCCGTTGTCCCGGGCCGTGTCCGCCCTTGCGTCGTTCCTTGTCCTCGCGGCGCCGGTCGCGATCGTCACGCCGGCGGTCGCGGTCGCGGCGGCCGCGCTCCGGGCCGAAGACGCCCTCGTCGCCGAAGGGTCCGTTCGGGCCGAACACGCCGTTCGGACCGAAGACGCCGTCGGGGCCGAGCGGGCCGTTCGGGCCCAGCGGGCCTTCCGGACCGAAGACCGGACCCCGCGGCGGGCGCGGCGGCCGGGGCGGACGCGAGCCGCCGCGGCGGCCCCGGTCGCTGAGCTCGGTCATCACGGTGCGCATCAGCCACGCGTTCGAGGAGATGCCCTCGGCATTCGCGGCCTCGTCCACCTTGTTCTTGATCGACATCGGCAGCCGGAGGGTGATCCGGGCGGTCGGCTCGTCGGCGTCGAACACGAACTGCTCGCCCGCCTCCGCGTCGGCCTCGTCGTCGATGTCGTCGTCGGTCTCATCCGGACCGGTCAGCTGGCTCGGGGCCGGCGTGACCACGAACTCAGGACGGCCACCGGCCATCCGGAGCTCGACCGAGCCCGGGGACAGCTCGCGGCTGATCTCCCCGGCGGCGTCGGACAGGGCTGAGATGAGGGCCAGGCGGCCCGCGTCATCCAGCGTCGCCCCGAGGCGCTGGGCCACGGAGCGGGTTTGCTCATCGGCCAGGGCGGTGGCGTTCTCGACGCTCCGCCGGACCGACTCGAGGTAGTGGTCAAGTTCCATGTGCATCATCATGACGTCATGATGACGTCACTGTCAACCCCTCTGATGTCAGGTCGTCGCCAGAGTGGCGGCACAGGCAGAATGGCGTGCAGTCAACCGAGGGAGGATCCGTGTCCAGAGGCGTACTCATCACCGGCGCGTCCAGGGGCGTCGGCGCGGCCGCCGCGCAGGCGTTCGCACGAGCCGGCGACCGGGTCGTGCTGCATTGTCGCGGGGCTGTCGACCGCGCCGAGGAGATCCGGGCCGGGCTGCCCGGCGACGGCCATGCGGTGATCGCCGCAGACCTCGGCGATCCGGCCGCAATCCCTGCCCTGGTTGACGAATCGGCCACCGCGCTCGGGCGGATCGACGTACTCGTCAACAACGCGGCAATGTTCGTCGACGAGCCGGTCGGCGGGTCGCGGCGGGTCGGTCACCCGCTGGCCGAGACGTCGTACGACGAGTGGGTCGCGACCTGGCGCCGTACGCTGGCCGTCAACCTCGAGGGAGCGGCGCACGTGACGTGGTGCGTGGCGCGGCAGATGCTCGACAACGACCCCGCGGACGGCGTACGGCGGGGCTCGATCGTCAACGTCGGATCCCGCGGCGCCTACCGCGGCGAGCCGGATGTGCCCGCGTACGGCGCCTCGAAGGCCGGGTTGCACTCGCTCGGACAGTCCTTGGCGGCATCGCTGGCGCCATATGACATCAGCGTGACGTCAATCGCGCCCGGTTTCATCGCCACCGACATGACCCAGACCTTCCTGGCGGGGCCCGGCGGCGACGCGATCCGCGCCCAGAGCCCGTTCGACCGTGTCGCGACCGCCGAGGAAGTAGGAGACGCGATCTTCTGGCTCGCGTCCGGGCAGGCGACCTGGGCCAGCGGCGCGGTCCTCGACTTCAACGGAGCGTCGTACCTGCATTGAGAGGTGGCCGTAACAGATTCTTGTTGGCTCAGTTATTCAGTGACAACGGGTGAGCTTCCGGATACCTGGAGAGGGGTCCGGACCAGTCACCCCGCCGTCCGGTGCACCCGTCCGTCGCCGGGCTCGTCGTACAACGGGAGCCTCTTCATGCGTTTCGCCCGCATCACCCTCGGTCTGCTGCTGACGCTGGCAGGTCTGGTGGCCACCGTGGCCGGAGCCGTCGCTGCCTTCTGGCTGGTCGGTCCGGACAACACGATCTCGACCCCCGGCCGTGAGTTCGCCAGTTCGGGTCTCGCCGTCGTCACCGCGCCCACGCTGCTCGACCGGCACGGCCCGACCCTGCACGTCGAGGCGTCCGGCGACAAGCCGCTGTTCGTCGGCATCGCGCAGGACCTCGACGTTCGCGACTACCTCGCGGGGTCGGCGCACACCCGGCTGACCCGCTTCGAGCCGCCGGGCACCTTCGGCACGCAGGACCTGCGCGGCCGCAGCGGGAAGTTGACGCCGCCCGGTCAGCTCGACTGGTGGGTCGCGCAGTCCGCCTCCGGTTCGCAGTCGGTGAGCTGGCCGATGCAGGACGGTCGGTACGAGGTCGTCGTGATGAACGCGGACGGCACCCCGGCGGTCGGAGCGCAGGTCAGCTTCGGGGTACAGGTGCACCGGCTGTTCGGGATCTGCCTGCTGGTGCTGGGCGCGGGCGTGTTGGTGTTCGCGGCTGGACTGGCGCTGATGTTCCGTCGCCGGAAGGCCCCGGCCGACATCGAGGCGACGACCGAGATCCCGCTGCCGGTCAGCTCGCGGATCCCGGTCCTGGTTCCGGTCGCGGTCGGTACATCGGAGGACAACGCACCGGCGTACCGAGTCTCGCCGTTCGCGCCGGAGCGGCTCAGCCCGTTCGCCCCCGCCGGGTCGAAGCCGGCCGCGAAGTCCGCAGAAACCGTGCCGGCGCCCGTCAAGCCGAACCCCAGGCCCGCGCCGGTCAGGCCGACGCCGACGCCGATGCCGGCGGCACCGATGTTCATGTCGCCGGCCGCAGTCGCCCGGGCGAAGTCGCCGGCCCTGATCGGCGTCGGCGCCTCCCCGCGGTACGACGAGCCCGCACAGCCGCTGTACGACGAGCTGACCGAGCGCACCGCGACCGTCGAGCGCCCCGATGCCTCCGGGCCGGCCGGATCCACCGGGCCCGAGACCGAGACCGTCCCGCTGGCGGCCTCGCCGGAGTTCGAGAAGAGCGACGAGGCGGTCCGCCGCACCGCCGCCCTACTGGCCAGCGGCGCCTTGTTGCTCACGACAACGAGCTGCGGGCTGATGCCGCCGAAGAACAGCCTGACCGCGCCGGACAGCCGCCCGGCCGTCACGCTCGCCGACGCGCAGGCCGTCGTCCAGCGCTACAACCAGCTCAACAACCAGGCGAACCAGTCCCGCGACGCCAAGCTCTCCGCGACGATCGAGGGCAACCCGACGCTCGCGCAGACCCGGGCGGGCTTCGTCATCGGGCGCAAGCTCGACGCCGCCGGCAAGGACGTCTCGAAGCCGTTCAGCTACACCGATCCGGAGATCGGCGCGCCGCAGTTCGCGTCGTACCCGATGCGGTTCGTGGTCAGCTCGGGCGTCTCCAACGCGCCGGGCAACCGGCAGCTCGGCGTCTGGCAGCGGGAGAACGCCGGTAGCCCGTGGCTGCTGACGCACTCGGTCTACCCGCCGAAGGGGGTCGAGCTGCCACCGGTCGACGGGATGCGGACCCCGGAGAAGAGCGACCTGAGCAAGCTGCAGAGTCAGCCGGCGACGGTCGCGAAGGACCTCGCGACGTACCTGACCGGCGGCCCGAACGCCCCGCAGTCGAAGCTGTTCACGCCGAGCCCGGGCCTGACGAGCTTCCTCAAGCTGCGGGCGACGTCGAAGGCCGGCGACACCGCGGAGCCGTACATCGCGAGCGTGACGGACGCGTTCCTGCCATCCGGTGAGCCGCTGACGTTCATCACGTCGTCCGGCGACGCGCTGGTGTTCCTCACGCTCACCGAGCAGTACCTGCAGCGTGTCGAGCCGGGCTCGAACGCGTACTGGACCAGCGGCGAGGCGACCGCCTTCAGCAGCATGGTCAAGTACACGCAGAGCCTGCACCAGGACTACCTCCACCAGGTCGCACTGGTCATCCCGGCGAAGTCCAGCGGTGAAGCGGTCCGGGTCCTGTCGATCGACCCGCAACTCGTCGGAGCCGGCGGCCAGTAAGCGCTTGCCGGAAGATAGTTCCGGCTGCTTGACTCCCGGGGTGAGGTTTTTCCCACCGCCCGGGAGTTCCAGTGGATATCACTCGTCGCCGCCTGCTGTCTTTCGTCCCCGCCACCGCCCTGCTGACCGCGGTCAACCCGGCGCCGGCCGCCCGCGCTGACGGGCGGACGGTGACCGCCGATCCCGGCCAACTGCTGGCCAACGCGATCGCGATCTACGCCGGTACGGCGGAGTCGAACGCGCGCCCCGAGGTCGCCGCCAAGGTCGCCGCGATCGACAGCACCGCCCGGACCTGGTTGTCCGCGCTCGACCGCGCCGGAGCCGGCGAGCTGTTCGCCGGCCTCCCCCTCGGGACCAGCGATCCCAACCTGAGCTCGTCGTACCAGCACCTCTACGAGATCGCGCTCGCCTTCCGCCGGCCCGGTCCCGCGTCCGACCTGCAGGGCAACGAGCAGGTGCGCGCGCGGATCGCCGAGAAGCTGGTCTGGCTGCACGCGAACTACTACGGCGACCAGTCCAAGGGGTACTACGGCAACTGGTTCACGTGGGAGATCGGCATCTCGACGTTCGTGTCGAAGACGCTCGCGCTGATCGACGCCCCGGCCGACCTGGTCACGCAGTACGTCGCCTCCATGGACGCGTACCTGCGCAACGGGAAGAACGGCGACGTCGACCTCGACTCGCGCTTCCACACCGGCGCCAACCTCGTCGACATCACCGCGAACCGCGTTCTCCAGGGCGCCCTGCTGGACGACGACGCGCGGATCCGGAAGGCGCTGCAGGACCAGTTCACGGTCTTCGCGACCATCGATCCGTACAACCTGCAGCACGACGTCACCGACGGGTACTACGCGGACGGCTCGTTCATCCAGCACGCCTCGGTCGCGTACACGGGTTCGTACGGGAAAGGCCTGCTCAGCCGGGTCGTACAGACGATCAAGACGCTCGCGGGGACGGAGTACGCGCAGGGCGACGACCTGGTCGGCGTGGTGCAGGGCTGGGTCGAGCACGGGTTCGCGCCGCTGATCTTCGAGGGCTGGATGATGGAGATCGTCAAGGGCCGCGCGGTCTCGCGGACGGCGACCGGGTACGACGACGTGGCGGTCGTCGTCGAGGCGATCGTCGACCTGGCCGACTACGCGACCGGCGCGGACGCCCAGCGGTTGAAGGCGTTCGCGAAGTTCACCGCGCGGCCGACGATCAACGTGAACTCCTTCGTCTCACCGGTCAGCATCGGACGGTTCGCGGACCTGAAGAACGATCCTGCGATCGTGCCGGCGGACCTCAATCCGGCCGCGAGTACGACGGCCTTCAACGCGATGGACCGGACCGTGCATCGGCGGCCCGGGTACGCGTTCGCGGTCGCGCGGAACTCGGAGCGGATCAGCAAGTACGAGTACATGAGCGGCGAGAACCTGATGCCGTGGTTCCAGGGCGACGGCGCGCACTACCTGTATCTGGCGGGCGAGGACCAGACCAAGTCGTTCGGTATCGACTACTACACGACGGTCTCGCCGTACGCGCTCGGCGGCGTGACCGCTCCGGTCGAGACGCGGAAGTCGGTGCCGGAGCTCTACGGGACGGCGTGGTACGACAATCCGCCGACCTTCACCGCGTCGTCGGAAGAGCAGAACACCTACGTGTACTTCCCTACCGGCACCAACGTGCAGTCCGGCGGCGCGACCCTCGACGCGTACGGCGCGGTCGGCTGGGTGCAGTCGGACGACGTCGCCTACGCGTCGCGCACGAGCCTGCCGGACGACTTCGTGGTCTACAAGAACGCGTCGGCGACCAAGTCGTGGTTCCTGCTCGACGACGAGATCGTCGTACTCGCGGCCGGGGTCGGCGACGCGACCCGCGCCGTCACGACGACCCTCGACACCCGCATCGCCGGTGCGACCGACCCCGTCACGATCACCGGCGTACGGCGGGACGGCCGGCCGTGGACCGGGCCCGGCACCGTCTCCCCGCGATGGCTCCGCTACGCCAACAGCACGGCCGCCATCGGCTACCACTTCCTCCAGCCGTCCGAGCTGTCCGTCGATCTGCAGGCGATCACCCGGAGCCGCCGAGTCGTGCGTACGTCCAACCCGGACACCGCGATCACCAAGCAGGTCTTCGCTCTCACCGCCACCCAACCCGCCGGGTCCGGCGGATCCCTCGCCTACGCATTGGTGCCCAACGCAACGGAATCCGCATTGAAGGCATACCGGCACAATCGGATCCTGCCGCTCGCCAACACCGTTAAAATGCAGGCGATCCAGCACTTGGGCCTTCGGCTGACGGCTGCCAATACCTTCACGGCCGGCCCTCACAACCTTCCTGGGTTGACCATCGACGGCCCGGCCTCACTGCTCCTTCGGCGGCAAGTGTCGAGCGTGCAGGTGGCGGTGTCCGATCCGACGACGCAGCGCGACACCATCACGGTCAACCTCTGGGCGCAGTACCTCAGGCCCGCGACGCCCGTACCCGGCGTTCAGGTGACGCGGACGCTCACCGGCACACGCTTGACCTTCACCACCCGCCACACCTACGGGAGCAGTCTGGCGATCAAGCTTCTTCCAGCTTGGTGATGATCGCCTGCATGGTGGCGAGCGTCGTACGCAGGTCGTCGAGGTCGACGGCCTTGGCGAGCTCCGACGTCCACGGATGCTGGGCGACCGCGATCTGGCGGATCGCCCAGTAACCGGCCTCGGTGCAGGCAAGCAGCTTGGCGCGGCGGTGCGCCGGGTTCGGCCGGTACTCCGCGAGCCCGCGCTCCACGAGCAGATCCGCGATCCGCTGTACCCCTTGCCGGCTGACGCCCATGATCCGGCCGACGTCGGCCACCGACCGCGGCTCGTCGAGCACACCGCCCAGCACCTGCCACCACGCAGCCGTCAGGCCGCCGTGCGCGGCGAGGTCCTGGGCGGCCTCCATCAGCCGCGCGTTCAGCCGGAAGGTGGCGAGGACGACATCCGTCAACACCGCACCACCTTCCGACTGCTTCGTCGGCTTCGGCCACTCTTCCCGGGGTGGAACCGTCATCGGACCATCATCCGGTACGCCGGTCCGCGCCGGCCGCCCGCGTCATCCCACCAGCACGCCGTACGCCGCCGGGTCCGCGCGATGGAACACGCCCTCGTACGCATCCAGCTTCCGCTCGTCCGCCAGCTCGAGCCGCTGCAGCGCCGCCCGTGCGAACTGCACCGGCGAGTCCGGCCCCGCCGTGATCAGATCCCCGCCGATGACAGCCCGCTCGTCGACGTAGTTGCCGACGCCCTGGTACCCGGTCGCCTGCAGATACTCCTTCGCGGCACTCGTGTGCTTGCGCTCGTCCAGCAGCCCCGCCCGGGCCAGCCCTGCCGTCGCACCGCAGATGGCCGCCACCGGCACCGAAGCCTCCAGGAACCGCGCCGCCAACTTCGCGAACGCGTCCCCACCCCCGTTGTCCCACTGCCCCGACCCGGCCAGCACCAGCAGATCCCCCGCATCCGGCTCGACGTCGGCAATCGTCACATCCGGCACGACCCGCATCCCACCCATGGTCACCACCGGCTCCAACGACTCCCCCACCGTCACCACACTCCAAGGCACCCCGGTGAACCGCCCCGTCCGCAACTCCACCACCAGATGCCCGATCTCCCAGTCCGCCAACGTCTCGTACACCGCCACATAAGCTGTCCTCATAGACAACATGCTGTCATCACGACAACGTGTTGTCAATGGATCAGACGGGGGCGTCGACGGTGAGGCCGGCCGCGCGGGCCGCGTCGGCGAGGCGCTTGTCGTACGTGACGAAGGCGGTGAGCGGCTGGATGCGAAGGGCGGTCGCGAGGTGGATGGCGTCCAGACTCCGCACCGTCGCCGGCCGAACCGTCTGCGCAAGAATCCGCGTTCCTGCATCAAGGTCGACGAGGTCGATGAGATCCAGGACCAGATGCAGTCGCGACACCGCGCAGGGAGCATGCCGGGCCAGAGCCCGGCACGACTCGACCTCGGCGAGAACGGAACTCACCCAGTCCACCTCGGCGCGCTCGTCGAGCCAGTCGCGCAGCGCCTGCGATTCGGTCTCGGCGTGGACCAGTTTCACGATCGCTGCCGAGTCGAGGTAGATCACTCAGCGCTCCCCGTCCCGGTCCTGGGACAACTCGGCCGCGACGTCGACGCCGTCGGGCTCGCCGAGCGGCATGCGCAGTACCGCGCGGCGCAGCTCCGCAGCTCGCTCGCGACGTGACGCCGCCTCGAGCACCGCCTGCCTGATGACCGCGGACCGCGAACTCCCGTCATGGGTCAGCACGGCCAGTGCATGTTCGGTCTCCGCGTCTGTACGAATCGTGATCGTGTCCGCCATACACTCATCGTAAGACAGTCCGTCTTACAAGACCAGAAATCGGGTGCTTCGGGGCGGGTTGGACTGGGAGGGTGGGGGGATGGGTGTGCGTGAGTTGACGGTGGGTGACTGGGACGGGTTGTGGCCTCTGGTGAAGGGGTTTGGGACTGAGTATTCAGAGGTGGAGTCGCGGGGGTACTTCGAGGAGTTGGTGGCGGATCCGCGGTGGGTGGCGTTGGGGTACGACGACGACGGGGAGCTGATCGGGTACGCCGCGGTGCAGGACTACGGGACGCACTTGCGGGCGGGGCGGCGGCACCACGGGCGGTTGCATGATCTGTATGTGATGCCGGAGCGGCGGCGTGGTGGGGTTGGGCGGGCGCTGATGGACGCGGTGGCGGAGTGGGCATCGACCCGGGTCCGGCATCTCGAGTGGCAGGGGCATCACGAGCGGGCGGCGCCGTTCTACGAGAAGTTGGGGTATCGCGGTGAGCCGTGCCCGCAGCCGGACTACCCGACCTTCGAGATCGACTTCGGTAGATAGGCGCGGACCTGCAGGAAGCCGGCGAGTGCGGTCGCGACGGCGGCGAGGGCGAGCGCACGGCGTACGTCGAGCGTCGCCAGCAGGTTCGTCGACACGATCAGCGGAACGGTCTGCACCAACGACAGCAGCGACTGCAGCCGGGTCAGATGCGACTTCGGCGTACTGCGGACGAACACCGGCGCAAGGTGCGACGTGAACAGCCCGATGCCAACGCCCTGCACAAGCGTTGCACCGACCGCCGACGGGACGGAAGGCGCCAGCGCGAGGCCCGCGATCCCGGCCCCGGCGAGCAGACACCCGACGCCACCGGTCAACTCGGGACGCTGGAACGTGCCGAACCGGGCAACCAGGACCGTCACCACCAACCCGCCACAAACGTTGCCAGCCACAACAAACCCGGCCGGCCCGGCCGCCCACCCGTGCGATCGGGCCAGCAACGGAACGCACAACGACGTCACCGGCAGCACGAAGGCCGCAACCAACGCCACCACGGCCAGCACCATCCGCAGCACAGGATCTGCAGCAGCAACCCGCAACCCGTCCAAAGCGTCACGCACGACGGACCGGCCGGGCGCCGGACTCATGTCGTACGGCGGCCTGAGCACGAACAGCACAAGGACCTGCGCCGCGAACGTCACCCCGTCGAACATCAGCGCCCCGACCAGCCCGACCGTTGCCACGAGCAACCCGCTGAGCGGCCCGCCGGCCAACGTGATGAGCTGCGTCGCCGACGTCCGCAGAGCCATTGCCCTGGGCAACTGATCGTCCGGCACGAACAGCCGCGGCAACACACCCGCGGCCGGCAGCGCGAAGGCGTCAACCGTCCCGACCACCACCGCCGTCGTCAACAGCAGACCGGCCGAAACCCCCCGCATCCCGACCACCCCGGCCAGCAAGAAGCAGCACGTTCCGACGATGGCGCTGCACGCAAGCAGCAGGCGACGCGGACCGATCCGGTCACCGAGGACGCCGCCGAGCAAGAGGAGTACGGCCCGCGGCAGGGTGAATCCGGTCAGCACCAGCGCCGCGACCTGCGAGCCGATCCCCGTCGCCGCCCAACCGAGCGCGAAGAACAGCGCGGCATCGCCGAGTACCGAGAGGGTGGAGCCTGCCAGCCAGCCGTAGTACGACCGCGTCACCCGTCCAGCCGGACAGGCATGACGAGCGTGGTGAACGTACCCTGATCAGCCGACCGTACGACGACCGGCCGCGCCGGCTCGCAGATCTCGAGCAACACGTCCGGCCCGACACTCGCCTCCAGCGCAGCCGCGAGCAGACTCGCCGTGAACCCGACCCGCACCGACCCGGCCCCGATCGCGTCGAGCTTCACGTCGTCGCCGATCCGGATGCTCTCGGAGTCGATGTCAAAGGCAACAACGTCCCGCCCGACCAGTATGTCGAGCAGCCCGGCCCGATCCACCACCACCCGGCAGACCGGCGGCGTCAGCCCGTCCAGAATCTGCTGGTACGCCGGATACTCGGCGTCGACCACCGCCAGCTCCCGCAACTCCTCGCCCCGCACCAGCACCACCCCGCCGGGTGTCAGCTCCATCCGTACGACGTCGCCGGCTGCAGCCCAACGACTCAGCTCCGCAAGCTCATCCGCCCGAACCAGCGCCCGCCCACCAGCCCCCGCAAACTCGACCGGCCGAACCGTACGCACTGCCAGCCGATACCGATCAGTCGCCACGAACGAGATCTCGTCCGGCGAGAACTCGATCAGCACACACGCCAGCACCGCCTGCAGATCCTCCACCCCGACCGCCTCAGCCGGGGACGACGCGCCGACGGGTGAGGCGGAGCCGGCCGAGGCCGACCCAGCAGCGCTCGTGGACGAGCCCGCGGCGCCTGCGGACGGCGGGGCTGCGGTGGGGGTTACTTGGCGGATGGCGCTCGCTAGTTCGGGGCCGCCGAGGGTTGCGGCCGTTCGGTGGGTGTCCAGTTGGGTGAGGAGGCGGGTGGCGGCTTCGCGAGTTGCGGTGGATTTGGCTTCCAGGGTTCGGAGGTGGGCTCGGACGAGGTCTGCCACATCGGCTGATTCGGCATCCAGAGCGATGCGTACCTCGGGCAGGGGCAGGTCGATCTCGCGGAGGTCGCGGAGCAGGCGAGCTCTGGACTGCTGGGAGCGGTCGTAGTACCGGTAGCCGTTCGACTCGTCCACGAAAGCGGGCGGCAGCAGCCCGCAGTCGTCGTAGAACCGCAGGGCACTCGGCGCCAGCCCCACTACCCGCGCAAACTCACTGATCGTCAGCCTCATGGGCCCGACCCTGATCCCTGAAGCAACTCGAAGGTCAACTCCGGAGCCGGCCCCACAGGCTGATGGTCTTGCCGAACCGTTCGCCGCGGATCCAGTCGAGGATGCTGCGGGCCACGCGTTCCGGCGACAGGTCACCGCGGACGGACCGCGGAACCCGGGTCCGGAGTTCGGCCGCGTCGGCGAGCGCGTCGGCGATCTGGTCCTCGGCCCAGCCACGCAACGCCAGGCGTTTGCGGCGGATGGCATCCGGGCAGTCCAGGTGCAGCCAGCGGCCCTCGGGAAGCTCAGCGGGCAGCAGCGGGGACAGGAGCAGCACGGGAATCCCGGACCGCCTGATCAGCTCGGTGATCCGCAACCAGAGCGCGTTGTACGCCGGCCAGATCGGCGCCGCCGTCGGACTGGCGATGTCGATCCCGAGCAGCCGTCCGTTGTCGTCCAGCAGCTCGTCCATGTCCATCACGACCAGGTTCCCCGGGCTGAGCCGCACCAGCTCCGGCACGACGGTCGACTTCCCCGACCCAGGCGCCCCGGTCACCACGAACATCCTCGTCACAGCACTAGTGTGCGGTCACTGCACCAGAAGGCGCATGGGAGGTCGTGCCTCGCCTGTGATCGTCGGCAGTCCGCTGAGACCGGGCGTGACCGAGCCGAGGACGCTGGAGTGCCTGGCGCCGGTGCAGCTGGGCACCGTCCCGCCGAGGCCGTGCACGCTCAGGAAGCCCAGTACGGCGAACGCGTACGCCTCCTTCGCCGCTGACGGCATCCCCAGCTCGTCCGTGGTCCGGACCGGAATCTCCAGCTCGTCCGCGAGCAGATGCATCAACGCCGGGTTCTGGATCCCGCCTCCCGATGCGACGACCTCGGTCCCGCCGTACCGCCGTACGGCGTCGGCGACCGTCCTGGCGGTCAGCGTGGTCACGGTGGCGACCAGGTCCTCCGCCGGGATCTCCGGCAGCCCCTCCATCGCCCGCGCCAGATAGGCGAGGTTGAACAGCTCCTTGCCCGTCGACTTCGGCGCGGGGCGCGCGTAGTACGGCTCCGCCAGCAGCCGGCCGAGCAGCTCCTCATGCACCTGCCCCCGCGCCGCCATCACCCCGTCAGCATCGAACGGCCGCCCGGTCAGCTCGGTCACTACGGCGTCGATCAGCGCGTTCGCCGGACCGGTGTCGAAGGCAACCGGCTCGCCGTGGACGACGGTGATGTTCGCGATCCCGCCGAGATTCAGAGCCACCGGTACGCCGGGACGTCCGCGCAACCACAGCACGTCGATGATGCTGACCAGCGGCGCCCCTTGCCCGCCCGCAGCCACGTCCCGCGCCCGCAGATCCGACACCACCGGTACGCCGGTCGCCTCCGCGATCCACGCCGGCTGCCCGACCTGCAGCGTCCCGCGGACCGTCCCGTCGTCGACCCAGTGGAACACCGTCTGCCCGTGTGAGACGATCAGGTCGGCGTACCCGCCGCAGAGCTGCTCGACCGCCTGCTGGGCGACCGCGGCGAACGCCTGCCCGACCCCGGTGTCGAGCCGGCAGACCTGCTCGACCGTCGTCGATGCCGGTGGCAACGACGCGGCGACGGCAGCCCGCAGCTCCGGCGGATACGGCTGGCTGAGCATGCCCAGCGGCGTCAGCACCAGCACGTCGCCGTCGAGCCGCAGGTCGGCGGCTGCAGCGTCGATCGCGTCGTACGACGTCCCGGACATCAGCCCGATCACTCGCATATCAACTCCCGTCGATGGCGGTCGGAGCGTCCATCTTCATCCACAACGCGGCCACGCCGCGACTCGGGCAAGGCAACCTTCCGGACTGCTCCGGTGTCTAGCTGATTACGAGGACGATCACCGAGGAGGGGTGGATGGTCACGCGGGGTGATGATTTCGACGACTTCGTCCGGGGCAGCTCGACCCGGCTGCTCCGGACCGCCGTACTGCTCGTCGGCGACCGGTCGGCGGCCGAGGATCTCGTCCAGGAGATGTTCGAGCGGGTGTACGTCCGCTGGCGGCGGATCCACAGCGCACCGGACGCGTACGCCCGTAAGACCCTGGCCAACCTCGCGGCGAACCGCTGGCGCAGCAAGGGCCGCAAACCCGAGGTCGCACTCGCCGATCACGACCGGCCGACGCCCGACACCGCCGAGGACCACGCGGTCCGCGACCAGCTGATCACCGCTCTGCAGGAGCTTCCGCCGCGGCAACGCGCCGTGATCGTGCTCCGGTACTACGAAGACCTCACCGAGGCCCAGACCGCCGACGCGCTCGGGTGCTCACTCGGCACCGTGAAGAGCCAGACGTCGCGCGCACTGGACCGGCTCCGCCTGATCACCGAACCCGCCATTCTGGAAGGACTGCGATGACCGAGACCGAACTCAAGCAGCGGCTGAGCGCGGACGTCGATACCGTCGAGGCCCCGCCCGACCTGCTCGACCGCGCCCGGGCCGGCGGCGCCCGCCGGCTTCGGCGGCGCCGTTTCCTCGCCGCCGGCGCGGTCGCACTGACGTCGGCCGTCGTCGGCGGGGTCGCGGTGACCGCGCCGGGGATGTTCGACCATCGCTCCGATCCGCCGGTCGCGTCCACACCCGGCACAGGCGACCCGTACGCGTTCCTGATGAACGGTCCGACCCGGGGTGACCTGGCCGGCGACACGACGTACATCAGGGAGGTCCTGGCGGTCTGGCGGTCCTCGCACGGCAAGTCGATCAACCACGACCGCGGCATCTTCAACTACATGCAGGGAGACGCGAAGGTCGCGTGGGCCGGCAACACCCCCGGCGGGCGGGCCGCGATCGTGGTCGAGAACTCCGACCTGCGCAACCACTCGGACGTTCAGCTGTACCACGAGGGCGTCGCCGCACTGGTCGGGTACGTGGTCGACGGCAAGAACGGCGAGCCGATCGTCATCGGCGACGACTACCCGGTGCCGGGTTCGTCCCAGCAGACCGCGTTCGTGGCCGAGAAGGACGGCGTCAAGGCGCTGGTCGTCGTGCAGATGCCCGGCAAGCAGATCGGCCTGTCGCTGGGTCGCACGTACGCCGACGACGGTTCGGTCAAGCGCGTCTACACCCCGTTGACGTTCCACGACCGGGTGGCGGTCGTGAAGCTTCCGGCCGGCCAGAAGGACGACGACCTGCGAATCAACCGGATGCCGGGCACCGGCTTCTCCTCTCTCGCCGTCCTGTACACCGGCCCGCCGATGACGCAGACCCCGGACAACCGGCTGTGGTCCGGCTTCGCGCAGGAGGGCGACGGACTCTGGGCGATGAGCGACGGCGCGGACAAACTGCGCACGAAGGCGAACGAGGTCTTCAACGACGCGGTCGGCAAGGTCAGCGACCCGAACGCGAACAGCACCGCGTTCTCGATCTGGACCGGGTACGGCGTGACCGCCGACGGCACCGCGGTGTACCTCGGCGAGCAGGCGCTCGACAACGACCCGACCCACGTGTACGCCGTACTCAAGCCGAAGACGGGCAAGCTCCGGATCGTCCACGGCGGCGTACCCGATCCGTCGGTGGCGCTTCCGGTCGCGATCAAGCTGCCCGACGACCAGGGCTGGGCCGTCGCCCGCAAGGACGCGCAACTCTCCTTCCGGTACGACGGCGGCACGTGGAGCCCGGCGCGGTCGAATGCGCTGCTGGTGCCGCCCGGCAAGCAGGCCGAGGTCAAGGTCGAGGCCGACGGCAGGACGGACGTCGTACCGTTGCGGTGAACCCTTGACACCGGGTTTTGGCCGATCGATGATCGGTGTCGCTATACCGGTTTATCTCCTGTCGCCGCCTGGGCCACCCTCCGGGCGGCGACGGGTGCTTAACCGATATAGCGACCCGCCCACTGTGACGAGGAGTCGATCAGCTCATGAAGCGAAGGACCCTGTTGTCAGCCCTGGCCGCCGGCACTGCCGCGGCCGCCACCGGTGCCGCACTCCCCGCCGAGGCCGCGCCCAAGTGCCGCCGCGCCCGGAAGACCGGTCCGGTCACCGTCGCCTACATCGAGGTCAACGACCACAGCATGCTCAGCGCCGGCAAGTACACGCTGGCCAACGGCGGCGCGCAGGTGATCGACGTCGCGGTGATCTTCGCGGCGAACATCAACTACGACGGCTCGAACGCGTACCTGTTCTTCAACGACCAGGTGACCAACGTCCTGAACAACGTCGCCACCCAGGTCCGCCCGCTGCAGCAGAAGGGGATCAAGGTCCTGCTCTCGGTCCTCGGCAACCACCAGGGCGCCGGCTTCGCGAACTTCCCGACCCAGGCGGCCGCCGACGCGTTCGCGCAGCAACTCGCCGACGCGGTCAACCAGTACGGCCTGGACGGCATCGACTTCGACGACGAGTACGCGGAGTACGGCAACAACGGCACGGGTCAGCCGAACGACTTCTCGTTCGTCTACCTGGTCCAGGCACTCCGCGCCAAGCTCCCGAACAAGCTCATCACGCTCTACGACATCGGCCCCGCGGCCGACCGCCTGAGCTACAACGGCCAGAGCATCGCGGAGACCTTCAACTATGCCTGGAACCCGTACTACGGCACGTGGGGTGTCCCGAGCGGTCCGAGCGAGAAGTCCCGCCTCTCGCCGGCTGCCATTTCCTACACCGACACGAGCTCGTCGACGGCCGCGAGCCTCGCCCAGCGAACGGTCAACGAGGGGTACGGCGTGTTCCTCACGTACAACCTGACCGAGTCCGACACGTCGTCGTACATGTCGGCGTTCACCCAGAAGCTGTACGGCAGCGCGACCGTCTACAAGGCGTAGGTCCAGCCGGGTCGCCAGTCGAACGGCGACTCGATCAGCTCTTCGAGTGGTTTCCCGCTCCCCAGCAGGTGGTCCAACGCCCACCGGTTGGCGGAGTGGGCGACCACGAGGACCGTCGCGTCGTCGTACCAGCGCTTGACGTCGGCCAGGAACGAGCGCGTCAGCTCGAGAACGTCGCCGTAGCTCTGACCACCGGGGAACGGTGTGTGCACCCGGTCGACGCGCGGCTCGAGCGCCGCTGTCGGCGCCCCGTTGAGCTCGCCGTAGTTGCACTCGCGCAACCTCCAGTCCTGGGCGCGCGGGACCGTCAGGCCCGACAGCTCGACCGTCTGCACCGCGCGATGCAGATCCGAACTGAAGACCACGTCGGCGTCCGTCCGCCGCAACCCGAGCTCGCGCGACTCCCGCCGCCCTCGCTCGGACAACTCCCCGGGCAGCCAACCGGTCGCGATCCCGCGCTCGTTGTCGAGAGTGGTCGAGTGCGTCTCGAATATCAGCTTCATACCTCACACCTAATCCCACTTTGCCTTCATTACCGGCGGGTATATACTTAAGTTACTCGTGAGTAAGCTGCGAAGGGGATCTTTGTGAGCCACTACAAGTCGAATCTGCGGGACATCGAGTTCAATCTGCTCGAGGTCCTGGGGCGGGGCGACGTGCTCGGTCAGGGCCCGTACGCCGATATGGACGTCGACACCGCCCGTGAGGTGCTCGCGGAGGTCGACCGGCTGGCCAAGCACGAGCTGGCCGAGTCGTTCGCGGAGGCCGACCGGAACCCGCCGGTCTTCGACCCGGACGCGCACGAGGTCCGGATGCCCGAGGCGTTCAAGAAGAGCTACCACGCCTACATGGACGCCGAGTGGTTCAAGCTCGAGCTGCCCGCCGAGCTCGGCGGCCAGCCGACGCCCCCGTCGCTGCGCTGGGCCGCCGCCGAGCTGGTGCTCGGCGCCAACCCGCCGGTGCACATGTACGCCGCCGGCCCGAACTTCGCCCACGTGCTCTGGCGCAACGGCGTCGACCGGGACAAGAAGATCGCCCACCACATCATCGAGCGCGGCTGGGGCGCGACCATGGTGCTGACCGAGCCGGATGCCGGCTCCGACGTCGGCGCCGGGCGCACCAAGGCCACGCTGCAGGAGGACGGCTCCTGGCACATCGAGGGCGTGAAGCGGTTCATCACCTCGGGCGAGCACGACATGACCGAGAACATCATCCACCTGGTGCTCGCGCGACCGCAGGGCATCGAGGGTGTCGGCGGTCCGGGCACGAAGGGCCTCAGCCTGTTCGTGGTGCCGAAGTACGACTTCGACCTGGAGACCGGCGAGCTGACGGGTGAGCGCAACGGCGCCTTCGTCACGAACGTCGAGAAGAAGATGGGCATCAAGGTCTCCACGACGTGCGAAATCACCTTCGGCGACGGCGTGCCCGCGAAGGGCTGGCTGCTCGGCGAGGTGCACGACGGCATCGCGCAGATGTTCCAGGTCATCGAGTACGCCCGGATGATGGTCGGCACCAAGGCGATCGCCACCTTGTCCACCGGCTACCTGAACGCGCTGGAGTACGCCAAGGAGCGGGTGCAGGGCGCGGACCTGACCCAGCCGGCCAAGGACGCGCCGCGGGTCACGATCACCCACCACCCCGACGTACGGCGCTCGCTGATGACGCAGAAGGCGTACGCCGAGGCGCTGCGGGCGCTGGTGCTGTTCACGGCGACGTACCAGGACCGGGCCGAGCAGGCGCGGTACGCCGGTGAGCACGACGACCTCGCCGAGCGGGTCAACGACCTGCTGCTGCCACTGGTGAAGGGCTACGGCTCGGAGAAGTCGTGGACGCTGCTCGGCACCGAGTCGCTGCAGACGTTCGGCGGGTCCGGCTTCCTGCAGGACTACCCGATCGAGCAGTACGTGCGGGACGCGAAGATCGACACGCTCTACGAGGGCACGACGGCGATCCAGGGCCAGGACCTGTTCTTCCGCAAGATCATCAAGGACCAGGGCAAGGCGCTCGGTCACCTGGCCGAGCAGGTCCAGGCGTTCGTCGCTTCCGAGGCAGGCAACGGCCGGCTGAAGGAGGAGCGCGGACTGCTCGCGAAGGGTCTCGAGGACACCCAGAAGCTTCTGGGCATCATGGGGCAGGCCCTGATGGCCAGCAACCCGCAGGCGGAGAACGGCGACCCGCGCAACATCTACAAGGTCGGCCTGAACACCTCGCGGCTGCTGTTCGTCCTCGGTGACGTGGTCTGCTCGTGGCTGATGCTCCGCCAGGCCGAGGTCGCGCTGGAGCGGCTGGGCGGCGACCTTTCCCCTGCTGACCAGGACTTTTACGCCGGCAAGGTGGCGGCCGCCCAGTGGTTCGTCCGCAGCACGATGCCGTCGGTCCGGGCCGAGCGGATCAAGGCCGAGCTCACCGACCTCGACGTGATGGACCTGCCGGAGTCCGCCTTCTGAAGACTCCTCCGGCTTGAGCGCTTGCGCGGCTCGAGCCGGAGGGTTCCAACTCGGGGCAGATTCATCTGCCCCGGGATGCCCCGCGATCTGCCCTGTTGTACGGCGGGGTGTTGTAGCAACGTTTCTGCCCTGCAACACCGTGACCCTGGCTTGGCTTCCCCTGTCCGAGCCAGGGTCGCGTCTATTCCGGAACCAACCGATGGGACGCAGCGTCCGTGTGAGTGTGTCCACCTGGGGTCGTCGTAGGCTGTCGGCGATGTCCGCCGCCCGCCTCCTCGCCGCCCGTGTTGCCGCCGTTCTCGGCGCAACGCTCGCGCTCGTGCCGGCGCTGCCTGCGCAGGCCGATACCCCCGAACTGCCCGACCGCATCGCCGCGGCCTGGCGGACCGACCATCTCTCCGTGGACGAGCGGCTGCGGGCGACCATGCCGGCCTCCGAGCTGGCCCGGATCCGTACGGCGATGCGCACCGCCGGTCTGCCGGTGTACGTCGCGCTCGTGCCGCAGTCGCCGTACCTCCGAGCGAGCGGCTACGACCTGCCGACGTTGCTGCACGCGCGGATCGGCGAGCCCGGGGTCTACATCGTCGCGGTTGTCTACGACAACTACTGGTCGGACAACGCTGAGCTGTTCCGGCCGGCCGGGTTGCGTGGCCGGGACCTGTCCAGCGTCCGGGCCGACGACAAGCAGGACTCCGACATCGTCGACGAGCGCCCGGCCCCGCAGGTCGTCCGCACGATCCAGCAGGCCTCCACGGCGTACGACGGTCGTCCGCTGCCGCAGGTCCTGGCCGCTGATCTGGAGCCGCAGCGCAGCGAAGGCGGCCTCTCGGTGACGGACAAGGAGGACCGGTCCGCGTACGTCGGCCTCGGGGTCGGCGGGGTGATCGGATTTGCGCTGGTGCTCTTCCTCGGCCTTCGCCGCCGACGGCCGGCCAAGCAGGCCAGGCGCGAGCGCAGCGACGACAGCCCGCCGATCGAGGCGTGGGACGTGGAGCTCAAGGCGGACGACAAGATCAAGCAGGCCGAGCGCGCGCTCGCGCGACTCGACAAGCGCAGCAACAAGTCGACCAAGCAGCTCGACGAGCGCGATGACGCGTACCGCCGGCTGGACGCGGCGCGCACGCTGCGCGCGGATCAGCCGGACGACCTGCTCGCGGCCGCCGGTGCGCTGGTCCTCGCGCGGCAGGCCGAGCGCGTCGCCTCCGGGGCGGAGCTGCAGCCGCCGTGCTTCTTCAACCCGGTCCACAACCCCGGGACGACCACGATCGACTGGGAGGACCAGGTCGAGGTGCCCGCGTGCCAGTCGTGTGTGAGCGTGATCCGGCGCGGCCGGACGCCGATCGGGTTGCGGGTCTGGGGCAAGTCCGGGCTGCTCGGTCATGACCGCAAGAAGGTTCCGTACTGGACGCTCGATCCGGAGGACAACCCGATGGTCGCGACCGGTTTCGGTGCCTTGTCCGACGACCTGCCCGAGCGGATCGCGGTCCGATGAGGCGGCTCATTCTGTTGCTGCTAGCAACTGCCTTCACACTGACCGGGACGGCCTGGGCGGCCACGCCCGCCGATCCCCGGATCGCCGCGGCTACCGCGGCCTGGGCGAAGCAGGGGCTGTACGTCGATCCGGACTTCGTCTCGATTGCTGATGGCAACGAGATGCTGCGGGTGATCTCGGCGGCGAAGATGCCGGTCTTCGTCGCCGTCGTACCGACCGGACAGTGGTTTCCGGAGAAGGACGACGCCAACCTGCTCGCGGGCCGGCTGGCCGCGGCGAACGGGAAGCCGGGGGTGTACGTCGTGATGGACGGCGACACGGCGTACGGCGTGGCGCACGAGCTCGCGGCGTACGCGCCGGAGAGCACGTGGCGGGACAAGGACGAGACCCTGAGCGCCCAGCTCTCGAAGTACCTGGGCGAGGTCGAGCTGAACGCTCGCTACTCGCCCGGGCCGGCCCGGACCGAACCGGTGCCGACCGAGCCGGAGCCTTCGTACCCGGAGGAGAAGTTCACCGTCGGCAAGGCGATCGGGAACGGTCTCGGCGGCGGCGCGCTCGGGATGATCGGCGGCGGGATGCTCGCCGGATTCGTGTTGATCGTGGCGGCGATCGGCGCCCGGCGTCGGAAGGGAAGCGCGTGAAGGGGCTGTTGAGCTGCCTGGCGGCTTTGGTGTTGCTGGTCGCGGTCCCGGCCGAGGCCGAGGCGGCCCGGACGCCCGCGGAACGGGCCCGGGAGATCGCGACGGCCCTGACCAAGGACCCGCTGTACATCGATCCGGCGTACGCGTCGGCGCTGCCGGACAAGCTGCGGGCCGACGTACGGACGAAGGCGAAGGCGGTCGGGTACCCGATCTACACGATCATCCTGCCGCTGACGCCGAGCGACGAGTTCCAGGGGCAGGAGAGCACCGTGCTCACCCTGGTGACGGACGCGCTGCGCAAGCCGGGGTTGTACGTCGTGGTCGACGGCGGGGACCGCTTCCCGTGGTACGAGGCGCGCGACGTACCGCAGGTCAGCGACGACAAGCTGCAGGCGGCGCGGGAACGCGCGCTGGACGACGAGGGGTACGACGCCGGGCCGACCGAGGTGCTGGCCCGGATGTACGAGCTGCTCGCCGCGCCGGGGATCCCGTCGACGTCACCTCGTCCGACGTCGCAGCCCACGTCGGGCTCCTCGTCCTCGGACGACGAGTCGGGCGGGCACGGTTGGGTCGTCGCGCTGTCGATCGTCGGCGGACTTGTCGTGCTGGTGCTGCTCGGTCTGGTGATCGGGCTGCGGCGGCGCGCACCCCAGTGGGAGAAGGCCTTCCGCATCCCGCCGCACGTTGCCGCGACCGTCGCGGCCGAGCGACGCCGGCGGCTGGAACGGGACACGACGGCCGAGCTGACCACGCTCGGCACGAAGCTCGCCGCGCTGCCGACGACCGACGGTCCCGGCCTCGCGCATCAGCAGGCGGCACTCGACGATCACGCGGCGGCCGGGAAGGTGCTCGACTCCTCCACGTCCTTGGTGGATCTGGTCGGCGCGATGGTGCTCCTGGACAAAGCACGCCGCGAGTACGACGTCGCGGTCACCGGCCGCGCGGACGCCGTACCGGACCTGTGCGCCTTCAACCCGCTCCACGGCCGGTCCGCCGGCAAATCCACCCAGGTGGAAGCCGACGGCACGACCCTCACCCTCCCCCTCTGCGCCGACTGCCGCCGAGCCCTCAAGCGCGGCACCGCCCCAGCCTCACTCCCCGGCGACGACGGGCCCTACTGGTACGACGACACCCTCTGGGCCCGCACCTTCTACGGCACCACCGGCGACGACCTCGCAGAAGCCGTCTCCCGCGGCGAGCTCCACCGCTGAACTACCGGGCGTGGAGCTCGATGTCGCCTGAGGTCGTGGTCGCGGTGAGGCTGTGGGAGCCATCCGTGGAGTTGCCGAGGGAGTTCTCGACGTCGCCGGTCCGGGACTCCGTGGAGACCTTGTAGTCGCCGCCGGGCGCGGAGATCTCGATGTCGCCGCTCGTCCCCTTCGCGCGCACGTCGTTGGCCTCGGCGAGCTGGAGCTCCATGTCTCCTGACGAGGTCTCGACGTCGACCGGGCCGCCCTTCAGGCCTGCAGCCTCGATGTCGCCCGAGTTCGCCTTCACGTCCAGCTTGCCGGTGAGGTTGCTGACCGACACGTCCCCCGAGGTGACGTCCAGGTTCACATCGCCGTTGATGTCGCGGAGTTCGACCTTGCCCGAGCGGGACTTGGCGTCGACGCCGGCGACACCGGTCAGCTCCAGGTCGCCGCTGCCGTTCTCGCCGGTGATCTTCGTGCCGCGCGGGACGGTGATCTCGAAGTCGGCGTTGCACTGCCAGCCGCAGTCACCATCGAGCTTGAGTACGCCGTCCTTCACGGAGTACGCGTCACCGTGCTTGAAGAACCAGTACTTGCGCTGCTCCTGGACGGTGGTCGTGTCGTCGTCGGACACGTTGATCGTGATGTCGGAGTGATCGGCGGCGAGCTGCACCGTGGTGATCTTGTCGTCGACCTTGTGCGTGTCGTCGGAGTCCTTGTCCCCGAACTGCCAGAACGCCAGCCCGGCCGCCGCCACCAGCAGGATCACGCCGAGCTGCTTGTTCTCCGCCATCGTCCGCCTCTTCTCGAGCCCACCCACGTTGTCGCATCGACAGTAGGCGGCAAGGCGCGGCCGCTGGATCAGGCAGATCCCCCGAGCTGTCCCTGAGCCTTCCTCAGGGATGACCGGGAACTGTGCCTACTCCTTGATGTCGCGGTGGTGTTCCTCGACGACGCGGTACTCCTCCTCGACGGCCGGGTCGATGGCGTCGGTGTCCACGCGGCGGCGGCGGTTGGTGATGTAGAAGGAGAGCAGGATGCCGGCCAGGCCGGCGAGCATCAGGATGTAGCCGACGACCTGCAGGTTCACGGCGTCCCAGGTGTCGCGGACGGCGAACGCGAGCACGGCGCCGACCACCATCAGAAAGATCCCCACACCGATGCTCATGCGAGCCTCCCAGCGAGTCGTCCTACATCGTCAAAGCTACCTCTCTGTACCCATTCACCAAACGGCTAATTGGCCGCAGGACGGCGAGCGGTTCCGCGGTGCAGAGCCAGGTGCCCGCCGAGGAAACCGGCACCGGCCATCACCAGGTTCCCGGCCATGGCGAGCCTCACACCGAGTCCGTGCTTCCCGCGCAGACGAGCGACGAGCGAGCCGGCGAACAGGAACGTCGCCGTGTCCGCGCCGATCGCGTGGACCGCGCCGATCCGGCGTTCCTCGCCCGACAGCTCCGCCCAGTCGGCTGCGCCGGCGAGCGCCGTCGGCAGGGACGCCAGCAGCCCGAACCCGGCGAGGACCGTCGCCCCGCGACGCGACTGGGATCCGCCCGCGAGATCGAGAAGCGACGTACCGAGCCAGCACCCGGTGGTCACGTCGGTGAGCGACGGATGCAACGAATGACCGAGTACGTCGGTGTGCAGCGGGCTGTCACGGACCCGGTCGATCAGGCGTTGGTACACCAGCTCCTGCGCATGGGCGAGCCGCTCCGAAACCGGGCTTTCGCCGACCGCGCGAACCGCGCGCTGCGGCAAGGATCTCGATGCCACGCTCTCACGGTACGCTCCCGGCCGTCGCCCCCGGAAGCGTTCGCTACTTGCCTCCGGAGAGCACCAGCTCGACCCGGTCGGGGCCGTCGGGGGTGACGCGGATCGGCACGCCCCAGTCCTGCCGGTGCATGTGGCACGCGGGGAACTCCACCTCGGACGCATCGTCGCAGGACGCGGCCTGGACGGCGACATGGAGGACGCCGGTGCCCGCGTGCGGGTCGATGACGAGCCGGCGAACGAGTTCGCTGGAGTCGCCAGCACCTTCACGCAGCAGCGTGTCGGGGGTCGCGGAGACGAGGAGACGAGTGGACGGGCCGTAGCGGTCGTCGAGTTTCTGCCCGGGAGGCGGGGTGAAGACGACCTCCAGGGTGACCTCGCCGGCGGCCACATCCATCGGCGGGCGCTGGGTCTGCGTGCTGAACTCGTCGGCGATCGCGGACGCTCCCAGCGGCACCCGGGTGAGGCGGTGGGCTGCCGACTCGACGACCAGGAGTTCGTTGCCTACGACAACCGCGCCGCTGGGCTCGGCCAGGCCGGTCGCCATCGTCTCGACGACCTCGGTGCGCGGGTCATAGCGGCGTACGGCGCCGTTGTAGGTGTCGGCGATCGCGATCGACCCATCGGGGAGAGCCGTGACCCCGAGCGGATGCTGCAGCAGGGCCTCGCCCGCCTTCCCGTCGCGCAGGCCGAAGTCGAACAGCCCGGTCCCGATCGCAGTGTGTACCTCGGTGTCGATCCACCGCAGCGCAGAGATCTCGGAGTCGGCCAGCCACAGCCGATCGCCATCCGCTGCGAGCCCACTGGTCTGCGCGAACCACGCATCCTTGAGTGGACCGTCCTTCAGCCCTTCGTTGGTCGTACCCGCGGCAACCTCGGTGACGCCGCTGAACGGGTCGAACGTCCACAGCTGATGTACGCCGGCCATCGCGATCCATACCGTGTCGCCCCACCACGCCACGTCCCACGGCGAGCTGAGTACGTCGGTGCCGTCGCCGTCCATCCACTGCTTGCCCGTGCCAACCAACGTCCGCACGTGCCCGTCCGCCAAGGAGATCCCCCGCAGGGCATGGTTCACGGTGTCGGCGACTACCACGTCGTACCCAAGCCGGTCGGCGACGTCGGGTGGAAGCAGCACAAGCCCGTTAGGCTCCGAGAACGACGCCTCGTCGGCGGATCCGTCGGTGAACCCGCGGCGGCCGGTGCCGATCCGGCGTACGACGGTGGTCGCGTCGGCGGCGAGCTCGACGATGCTGTGGTTGCCGGCGTCCGCGACGAGCAGCCCGTTGTCCAAAGCAACGGCTTTTGCTGGGAAGCGAAGATCGGTGGACTCGGCAACAGGTGCGACGTACGGCGACTTGCCGCGGGTGAGCGTCCCGGCCTGCTCGTGCTGCTCGATCAGCTCGGCCAGCAGGGCGTCGAGTGCGTGCGCGTGCCCCTCGCCGGAGTACTGCGCGACGATGTACCCGTTCGGGTCGACCAGCACGAGTGTCGGCCAGGCGCGGGCGGTGTAGTTCTGCCAGGTGATCAGGTCCGGGTCATCGAGCACCGGATGCCCCACCTCGTACCGCTCGACAGCAGCCCGGACCGCGGCCTCTTCGCCCTCATGCGCGAACTTCGGCGAGTGCACGCCGACGATCACCAGCGCATCGCCGTACTTCTCCTCCAACGGCCGCAACTCGTCCAGCACGTGCAGGCAGTTGATGCAGCAGAACGCCCAGAAGTCGAGCAGCAAAAAGCGCCCCCGGAAGTCAGCAAGCGACAACTCCTGACCACCAGTGTTCAACCAACCCCGACCCCGCAACTCCGGCGCACGCACATGCATGCACCCATTGTCCGCCGCGGCTCAACCCGATCCGCGCCGGGCCCGGTGACTGGGATCAGAGCGGGAGGATCAGGGTGTCGGTCAATAGTTTGGCGGTTTTGCGGAGGGTCGCCGGGGAGGAGGAGAGGTCTGTGGCCAGGGCGTACGGCGTGAGGGGCTCGCCGGGGCCGACGAGGCGGTGGCGGTGGGCGAGGAGCCAGACGATGGCGCGGGGCCAGGTGGAGAGGCGGGCCTTGGCCAGGAGGTCGGGGGCGTCGCGGACCAGGCGCTCGGCGATGTCGAACGCGTCGGGGGCGTACGCCGTCCCGAGGGTTTCGCCGGCCATCAGCCAGGCGTGCGGAGCCAGGACGGACAGGGTGGCCGCTTGCGAGTTGTCGAGGCCGCGCAGGTCCGGTTGGGGCGGGGAGCCTAGGCCGGCAAGGGCTCGGTAAGCGTCTTCCAGGTCGTTCGTGGTGTCGTCGAGGAAGACGCGCTCGCCGGGCTTCGAGCCGACCGGGTCGATCATCGCGGCGGCCTCGAGCGCGGGCTGCCAGATGTCGACGGCATCGACTGCCTCGTCGATCGCATCCAGCGGCAACTGCGTGCGGTCGCCCGCGAACCGGAGCCAGGCCTTCACCGCAACGGGAACCGCGTCGAAGTACGTGCTGTCGGCAAGGACCTTGCGCGGCAGCCAGTGGGCAAGGAAAAGCTCGACCAGGACGGCGCTGACGCGCAGCGGACCGCCGACGGTGTGATCCACCGCGTGGTCGATCCACAGCCGAACGATGTCGGCGGCATCGGCCGGCAGCGAAGGCGCGGACTCGAGGAACTCCTCGACCAACTGATCGCGCTGACGCGGGGACAGCAGCGGCCGGATCGGCGGGCGGATCGGTCGCTCCGGCAACTGGGTCAGCCGGTTCACCAGCAGGCCGGTGAAGAACTCGAAGTCCTCGCTGACCGGCGGATCGTCGTAGTCGCGGGTCTCCCCCAGCGCCTGCAGGATGATCCCGGCCGCGGTCGAGGGCCGCACCGTGCGGATCGTCACCCGGCCGCCGCGCTGGTACGCCTCCAGCACCCGGTCGACCGGCGGGCCGACGAACACGTCCTTGACGATCGCGCCGAGGTTGTTGTCGATGAACACCACCACGGTGTGCGGGTGCTGCTCGTCGTCGTAGTCGAGCACGACGCTCAGGCCGTCGCCGGTGATGTCCTCGGACACGATCGCGCTGGTCAGCCGGAAGCCGGCGATCCGCGTCACCCACTCGGGCACAGCGTCCTGCGTGCGCAGCCGGGAAACATGGGCCCGCTGCAACGGCAACCGCCCGGCCGGACCGACCGTCCGGGCCAGACTCGTCAGCAGGACGAACGATTCGGGGTCGCGCCGCTCACCGAGCACCCGCGCGGCGTCGGCCCAGAAGAATCGCTCCACCTCGCCGATCTCGTCCGGACGCCCGGCCGGCCACAGTTGATCCGCGAGCATCGAGGCCGAGCGGGCCACCGACGCCTCCGCGATCACCGGATGCAGCGCGGCCGGCACCGCGGCCAGGTCGAGCGAGAGCGTTTCGAGCAGGGTCTCCAGCACGGCAACGCTCGGCGTCGTGTCGACATCGACACCCGCCGTCGGCCCGTGCGGCTCGCCCGGATCGGGGACGAGCCGTAAGTGGCTGCGCCGCCCGTCCCGTCCGCGTGGAGACTTGGTCACCTTCGTGAGATTACCGTCCGGAACCGGTCCGCCGCAGTCCGGTGCGCGCGTCCTGTGGACAACCCGCCGTACCCACCTTTGTGCACGCACCAACCATTCCGCGGCGCGCGGAGTGGTTGGTGCGTGCTCAACGAAGGTCAGCCCTTCAGGGCGCCGGCCATCAGGCCGCCGATGAACCAGCGGCCGAGCAGGATGTAGACGATCAGCGTCGGGAACGACGTGATCAGAGCGCCGGCCATGCTCGCGGCATAGTCGACCTTCTGCCCGCCGGCCAGCGCGGCCAGGCCCAACGTCACCGGACCGTTGTTCTGCTGGGTCAGGAACAGCGCGAACAGGAAGTCGTTCCAGACCGAGGTGAACTGCCAGATCAGCGTCACCACGAAGCCGGAGATCGAGATCGGCAGGATGATCCGCGCGTACGTCTGGACCAGCCCGGCGCCGTCCACCCGGGCCGACTCGATGATCTCGTTCGGCACGATCGTGGCGTAGTAGTTCCGGAAGATCAGCGTGCAGATCGGGATGCCGTAGATGCAGTGCGCGATGATCAGCGTCGGCACGCCCCGGGTCACGTCCAGCTCGGTGAACGTCGTACGCAGCGGCAGCATCACCGCCTGGTACGGGATGAACATCCCGAACAGGATGAACGCGAACACGATGTTCGCGCCCGGGAACCGCCAGCGGGCCAGCACGAACCCGTTCACCGATCCGATCAGCGACGAGATGATCGCGGCCGGGATCGCCAGCGACAGCGACCGGATCATGTACGGCTGCAGCACGTCCCAGGCCTTGCGCCAAGGCTCCAGCGTCCATTCCTTCGGCAGGTTCCACTGCGAAGCAGCGGTGGTGTCACCGGAGGTCTTGAAGCTGGTGATCAGTACGACGTACACCGGGATCAGCACGAACAGCAGGAACAACAGCAGCAGTACGTAGCGGATGGTCCGGCTGCGCCGGGTTGTGCCGTCGGAGGTCGCTCCGCGGCGAGGCTTCTGCCGGATCGCGGCGGCGGAGTGGCCGGTCGCGGCATCTACGGCGGTCATTGCTCGTTCTCCTGCCGGACGGTCCACGCGAGGTACGGGATGACGAGTACGGCGACGACCGCGAGCATGACGATCCCGATCGCGGACGCCTTGGCCAGATCGCTGCGTAGCAGGGTGTTCCACATCAGGATGGCCGGCACCTCGGTACGGAACTGGTTCGGCCCGGTGATCGCGTAGATCAGGTCGAACAGCTTCAGTGAGATGTGGCCGAGGATGATCAGCGCGGACAGCGCGATCGGCGACAGCTGCGGGAACAGCACATGCCGGTAGAGCTTGAACTCCGACGCCCCGTCGACGCGGGCCGCCTCGCGCAGCTCCGGTGGGATACCCCGGAAGCCGGCCAGGAACAGCGCCATGATGTAGCCCGACATCTGCCAGACCGCGGGCAGCGCGATGGACGCCATCGTCGTCCATCTACTGCCGGCGGTCCACCAGGGATTCTCCAGGAAATGCAGATGGAGGATCTCGAACAACCGGTTCAGTCCACGTGCGTCCTCGCCCTGGGACGGGTTCAGCAACCAGCCCCAGACGACGCCCGAGGCGATCATCGAGATCGCCATCGGGAACAGGTAGATGGACCGGAAGACCGACTCGCCGGGCACGCCCTTCTCGAGCAGCAATGCCCAGAGCAGGCCGAAGACCAGCGTGCCCACGATGAACGCCACCGTGAGCACGCCGAGGTTCTTCAGCGAGTTTTGGAACCGTTCCTCGCCGAACAGGTTCGTGTAGTTCTCGAACCCGACATAGCTCGCCGGACCCTTGCGGGCGGTGTGCCGGTCGGTCAGCGAGGTGTTGAAGGACCACGCGATCAGCCCGTAGACGAAGTACCCGAGCAGCAGCACGGTCGGCAGCAGCACCAGGGCACCAGGTCCCCAGGTGCGGATTCTTCCGTGCACGCTCAGTCCTCCGTCTCGGATCGGTTCCGCAACTCGCCCTGCATCAGCTCGTCTTCATCGCGGTGCCGAGCGCCGACTGCAGCTTGGCGACGTCCGGGCTGCCGCTGAACTGGCTGATCGCGGACAGGATGTCGTTGTTCTGACCCAGCGTGCACGCGGCACCGTGGGCGCAGGACGGAACGATCGTCTTGCTCTTCCAGTCGGCCATCGCGCCCTGCTGGTACTTCGGGTAGTCGGCCGGGTCGGCGTCCGAGCGGGCCGGGATCGAGCCCTTCTTGGTGTTGAACGCCTTCTGGCCCTCGGCCGAACCGACCGTCTTCAGCCAGCACTTGGCGCCGTCGGGGTCCGCGCCGTTGGTCGGCAGCGTGAACGAGTCCGACAGGAACTGGAAGTCGTCGGCAGTGCCCGGCGACGGCCAGTAGGTGTACGCCGAGTCCGGGACCTTGTCCGCCACCTGCTGCGCGGCGACCCAGTCACCCATCAGCGTGTAGCCGGCCTTGCCGGAGTTCACGTAGCCGAGCGCGTCCGGCCAGTCGATCGCCTCGCGGTCGGTGTTGGTGAAGGTCAGCAGCGTCTTGTACTTGTTCAGCGCCGCGGTGACGTCGCCGCCGGCCCAGTCGGTCTTACCGTCCCACAGACCCTTGAACTTGTCCGGACCGAGCTCGGCCAGCAGCACGGCCTCGACCAGCATCTCCTGGGCAAAGCCCTTGGAGATCGCCAGCGGGGCGGCCACACCGGCAGCCTTCAGCTTGGTCAGGTCGGCGATCCACGCGTCCACGTTGGCCGGGGCCTTCGTGCCGTCGATGCTCGCCTTCTTCAGCACCGTCGGGTTCGCCCAGACCACGTTCGCCCGGTGCACGTTCGCCGGGATCGAGTAGATCTTGCCGTCCACCGTCAGGTTGTCGATCAGGTTCTGCGGGAACGCCTTGTCCAGCCCGAAGTCCTTGTACAGCTGGCTGATGTCGTCGACCTGGCCGGCGTTGATGTAGTCCTTCAGCTCCGCACCGGCGTGCGCCTGGAACGTCGACGGCGGCTTGCCCGCCTGCAGGTCGTTGGCCAGCACCTGCTTCGCGTTCGAGCCCGCGCCGCCGGCGACGGCCGAGTTCACGAACTTGTAGTCCTTGCAGTCGGTACCGAACACCGACACCAGGCCGTCCAGGCCGGCCTTCTCACCACCGTCGGCCCACCAGGTGAAGACAGTGACGTCCTTGCTCGCGGACGAGTTGCCACCGCCGCCGCCGCTGTCGTCGCTGTTTCCGCAGGCGCTCACCGCGAGAAGACCCGCAGCACCCACCAGCGCCAGGGTCTTACTCAGACCACCACGCATGATTCACTCTCCGATCATTGGATGGAGCCGCCTGTGACAACGATGCCCCCTTGACGGCCCAAGCCTGGGACGGTTACCGGCGGGTGTCAACGATCCGCGCAAGCGCGTTGCGCAGCCGTGACCCCTCGCACCTTGACAGTGTGAGAGCGCGCACATATTGACCCGTCAGGAGCCTTGTGCGCAAACCCGCTGTGCGTTTCAGGGCCGCAGCAGCACCTTGATCGCGCGGCGCTCGTGCATCGCGACGTACCCCTCGGCCACGTCGGCCAGCGGGAGCTCCGAATCGAACACCTTGCCGGGGTTGATCTCACCGCCCAGTACGTCGGTCATCAGGTCCGGCAGGTACGCCCGGCACGGCGCCGCGCCGCCCGCGAGCCCGATGTTGTTCCGGAACATCCTGCTGATCGGGACCTCGACCCCGTGCGGCACGCCCACGAACCCGACCGTCGACCCGGCCCGGGCGACGTCGAACGCGGTCGTCATCGACTGGGCGGTACCGACACATTCCAGCACCGCGTCGGCCCCGACGCCCCGGGTCAGTTCGAGGACGGCGTCGCGGGCCGCGTCGCCGCGTTCGGAAATGATGTCCGTGGCACCGAATTCCTTCGCCAGCTTCTGCCGGGACTCATGCCGCGACAAGGCAACGATCCGCTCCGCACCCTGCCGCGAGGCCGCGAGTACGCCGCAGAGGCCGACCGCGCCGTCGCCGACGACGACGACCGTGTCACCGGCCTTCACCCGCGCGGACCGCGCCGCGTGCCAGCCGGTGCCCATCACGTCGGACAGCGTGAGCAGCGACGGGACGAGCGAGTCGGCGGGCATCCCGGGCGTCGCGACGAGCGTGCCGTCGGCGTACGGGAGCCGGACGTACTCGCCCTGGCCGCCGTCGGCCTTGCCCTGGCCGTAGCCGACGATGTTCTGGCACGCGGTCTGGTAGCCGGCCAGGCAGTTCGGGCAGGTCCCGTCGCTGACCACGAACGGCGCGACGACGAAGTCGCCCGGCTTGACCGTCCGGACCTCGGAGCCGACGTCCTGGACGATGCCGACGAACTCGTGCCCGATCGGCCGCGGCTGCTTCACCGGCGGCTCACCGCGGTACGGCCAGAGGTCGGACCCACAGATGCATGAGGCAACGACCTTGACCACCGCATCGCCCGGCCCCTCGATCTTCGGGTCCGCAAGCTCTTCCAGCCGGACGTCGAACGGGGCATGGATCACTGTGGCACGCATAGGGCACAGATTAGATCGTCGTGTATCGGCCCCGTCGGTGGACCAGTGCCGGAGCCTCGTCGGCGGTCAGCTCCACGTGGACGATCTCCAGCTGCACCTGCAGACCCCAGCCGACCTCGGGCGGGTCCGGGTCGACCAGCGTGCAGCCGGCCCAGGTGCTGACGCCGACCGGCGCCGGGCCCCAAGCGGTGTCCGTCCAGTCGATCAACCGGAACGGTCCGCCTGGGGCCGGAGCGACGTACCCGAAAGCGTCGGCGAGCTGCTGGTGCGGGGCGCCGAGCAGCGACACCACCGCGGTCCTTGCCTCGCGCAACGTTTCCCACAGGTCCGAGTCCGGATCGATCAGCCCGATCACGTACCCGGGCTCACCGTCGGCCACCAGCATCGACGACACGGTGAGCCCGGCCCGCTTCCCGTCGTACGACGTCGTCCACAGGCCGACCGGTGACGGCAGCCGCCCGCGGAACCGCCGGACCGGACTCCGCTCGGACTCGGCCGGCAGGAACGGATGGTCGCCGTGAATGGTCACTTGGCCACGGTAACCCGCTCCGGGAGGGCGAACTTCTCGATGGGGTGCAGGCTGAGACCGCTGGAGCCGCGGACCGACTCGACCGCGCCGTTGGCGTCGAAGCTGAAGCGGTACGACTCGCCGTACGAGCCGTAGCCGTTGCCGCCGGTGACCCGCAGCGTGTCGCCGTCGGCCTCGAGCTCCTGCGGCTCCTCGGCCGGGTTCGGCCCGGAGGGGTCGGTGGCGTAGAGGCGGCCGCCGAGCAGGACGAAGTCGGTGATGCCCCAGAGGTTCGCGAACCGTCCGGTGAACCGGCCCAGCCCTGACTCTTCGACCCGGTCCTTCGAGTCGGCCAGGTTCAGAAGCCGGAGCAGGCCCTCCGCCATCTGCGCCGCGGGACCATCGATCGCGTTGGTGAGCGCCGACACGACGAGGCGCCGTTCCGGGTCGACGAGCGTCCGGGTGATGTGGCCCGGGTACCCGCCGCCGTGGCCGAAGACGTCCACGTCGCCGACCTTCGTCACCGCGAGACCGAGGCCGTAGCGCGCCTTGTCGTCCGCGCCGGTGGTCCACAGCGGGTGCTGCATCTCACGCTTCGACTTGTCCGTGAGCAGCCGGTCGTCGCCGGGCAGGTGCGCGGAGAAGTAGGTGACCAGGTCGCGTGCGTTGCCGAAGAACCCGGTTGCCGACGCCAGCGCCCGGGTGTCGATGTGCTCGATCGGGACACGCTTGTCGGCGTACGCCAGCGCGCTGTAGCCGGCCGCGTACTCCGTGAGCCGGGCCGGGTCGAGCTCTGGACCGAGACCGGCCAGCCCGAGCTTGTCGACGATCGCGGTCTGGACGTAGGTGTTGTACGGCGTACCGGACGCCGCCTCGATGACGAGACCGAGCAGGCCGTAGCCGATGTTCGAGTACTTGAAGCGGTCGTTCTCCGGGATCACGGCGGACGACTCGCTCCGCAGTACCGCGAGCAGCTCGTCGCGGTCCGGGAAGCTGGTGGACAGCTGCCACCAGTCCGCGTCGAGACCGTCCCGGGTGACACCGCCCGCGTGCGCCAGCAGCTCGCGGACGGTCCGCTGGCCCAGCGGCGTACCGACGATCTCGGTCACGTGCTGCTCGACCTTGTCGTCCAGCCGCAACCGGCCCTGCTCGACCAGCTGCATCACAGCCGTCGCGGTGAACGTCTTCGAGTGCGAGGCGATCCGGAACAGGTGCTGCTCGGTCAGCGGTACGTCGTTCTCCACGTCCGCGAGTCCGTACGCCGCCGAGAACGCGATCGCGTCCCCGGCGTACACCGCGACCTGGATGCCCGGCACCCGCTGATAACGCTGGTTGAACGCCAGCCAGCTGTCGTAGTAAGCGAGTGCCTCGGTCAAGCTTTCAGTCACGGTCGGTCTCCTGGACGGGTCGGCGGATGGAGATGATTCAGTCATACCTTCCGCATCAGGGTCAGCTCAACGACGCTTCGGCAGCAACTTCAGCACCGCGAGTCCGGCGAACAGGAGTGCGAACCCGGCCACCAGCAAGCCGAGGGTCTGGGTCGCCGCGCCGGTGGCGGCCAACGTGGTTCCGGGCAAGGTCAAACTTTGGTGTCCGTACATGAGGCTTCCTTGTGATCAGTGGATTGAATGACGTGACGTGGTGCCAGCGGGCCTCGGCCCGGCGCACCGAGTCCCAGACAGCGCGCAACAGAACGCACTGCAGGAACAGGTCGTAGGCCCACTCGACGACCATCACGGCCGCGAGCAGCATGGGCCGGGCGCCGCGACGGCGTACCGTCACGACGCGTTCGGCGACGAAGATCAGGCCGACCGACAGCCAGAGCGGCTGCACACGCAGGCCGTTGCCGGCCGTCAGGACGGTGAGCAGCACGAACGACCACATCGCGATCACCCCGATCCCCATGCCGAGTTGCTGCCCGGCGTACGGGAGCGTGACGCGGTTGATCCCGTACGCGCGCAGGTTCTCGATCGCTCCGCGCTGCCAGCGCAGGCGCTGCCGCCACAGGTCCCGCCAGGTCGGCATCACCTCGGTGATCACCCAGCAGTCCTCCGGCGACACACAGCGGTAGCCGAGCGACTTGATCGCGAGCGTGATCTCGTTGTCCTCGGTCAGCGCGGTGGTGTCGTACACCAGGCCGCGCGGACCCGGCAGGTCGCGGCCGCGGGCAGCGGCGATGCGGGTCAGGACGTCGACGCGATGCAGGGTCGCCGTACCGGTCAGCACCATCGCACGGCCGTTCTTCCGGGCGATGTCGCGGGCGTACCGCGCGTACTCGTTGCGTTGCACCTCGCCGAGCAGGCCGTGGCCCGGCTCGCCCCAGAAGATCCCGCCGACCGCCCCGACCGAGTCGTCGGCCAGCTCCCGCAGTGCGGTCTCGAGGAAGCTCGGCGCGAGTACGCCGTCCGCGTCCATCACCAGCACGCGGTCGTCCGGCGTCAGCACCGGTAGCAGGATGGCGAGCGCCTGGTTCAGGCCGCCTGCCTTCTTGTCCAGATTGCCGACGGTTTCGAAGACCTCCGCGCCGGCCCCCGTGGCCAGCGCGACGGTCCCGTCGGTGCAGTTGTCCGCGACCACGATCACGCGGTCCGGTCGCCTGGTCTGCCGCCACAGCGAGTCCAGCGCGGCCGGTAGCGCCGCTTCCTCGTTGTGGGCAGGCACCAGCGCCACTATTCGGGCAGGTCTGCCCGTCCCCAGTTCCACCCCAGATCCCCCGTGCATAAGTTGTTACGCTCTCAACTAACTGAGAGTGTCGGGGGTGGGATCCAAAAACGCAAGCGGTAGCGCTCAGTTATTTTTTAACGTCATTTTCACTGTGCGTGCAGGACCGCTGTCACCCAACGTGGCGGCGGGACTGAATGACGCGGAAGCGGCTCGCGACGTACGCCCCGTCGGTGTACGTCGCGTTGGCGGCCGGGTTCGCGCCGGTGCCGTGGAAGTCGCTGAACGCGGCGGACTGGTTCACGAACACCTGGCCGGTCAGGTTCTCGGACAAGGCGACGCCCGCGTCGAGGGCCGCGTCCCGGGCCTCGTCGAGGATCTTGCTGTCGGTCGAGTAGATGCCGGCGGTCATCGCACCGCCCTCGGTCACGGTCGACGTGAACAGGTCGATCGACTGCGCCGTGTCCGCGGTCCTGACCAGGAACGAGACCGGCCCGAAGCACTCCCGCCGGTACACGTCGGCGTCCTCGGCGTCGATCGCGACCAGCAGCGGCGTCCGTACGACGGCGTCCGGGAAGGCCGGGTGCTCGATCGCACGCGACTCGAGCACCACGTCGCCGTACTCCGGGGCGAGCTCGAGGCGGCTGATCACCGCCTGGTTGACGATGCCGCCGAGGATCTCGACCGCGCGGGCTTCGTCGCCGAGCAGCTTGCTGATCGCGGTCGCGATGCCCTGGCCGACCTCGTCGAAGGACTTGTGGCCCTCGTCGGTCTCGATCCCGCCGGCCGGGACGAACAGGTTCTGGGTGGTGGTGCACATCTGGCCGGAGTACAGGCTCAGGGTGAAGGCGAGGTTGTTGCACAGCGCCTTGAAGGAGTCGGTGGAGTCGATGATCATCGCGTTCACGCCGGCCTTCTCGGTGAAGACGGTCGCCTGGGTCGCGTTCTGCTCGAGCCACTCGCCGAACTCGCTGCCGCCGGTGAAGTCGATCAGCTTGACCTCGGGCCGCTGCGCGAGCGGCTTGGCCAGGCCGTCGCCGGCCCGCTCGGTCGCCAGCGTCACCAGGTTGGGGTCGAATCCGGCCTCGGCGAGCACCTCGCGGCACACGTCGACCGTGATCGCGAGCGGCAGGACCGCCAGCGGGTGCGGCTTGACGACGACCGCGTTGCCGGTGACGAGCGAGGCGAACAGGCCGGGCCAGGAGTTCCAGGTCGGGAACGTGTTGCAGCCGATCACCAGCGCGACGCCGCGGCCGGTGACGGTGAACGTCTTCTCCATCCGGATCGGGTCGCCCTTGGCCGGCTTCTCCCACGCCGCGGTGGCCGGGTACCGGTGCATCTCTTCGTGCGCGTAGGCGACCGCCTCGAGGGCCCGGTCCAGCGCGTGCGCGCCGCCGGCCTGGAACGCCATCACGAACGCCTGCCCGCTGGTGTGCTGGACCGCGTTGGCCAGCTCGAACACCCGCTTGTGCAGCCGATCGAGGATCTCCAGCACCACACCGGTGCGCCCGTCGATCCCGGCCCGGCGCCAGTCCGCGAGGCCCTGCTGGGCGGCGGTGAGCAGCTCGTCCAGGCCTTCCTCGACGATGCGCGGGTAGGCGACGTCCAGCGGGATGCCGAACGGCGACTGCTCGGTGACGACCGTTCCGCGCGCACCGGGAATGTCCAGCTCGTACGTCTTGGCCAGATGGGCCTCGAACGCGGCCTTCCCGTTGGCTGCGGCGTTCTCGCCGTACACCCGCGGGCTCGGCGACTCGGGGAACGCGGAGTGGTAGCCGCGGCTGCGGATCGCGGTCAGAGCAGCGTCGAGTCGGTCACGATGAGCGGCGAGCAGATCGGTCATGCCTGCGATGTTACAGTCGTGGGCGCAACCGGGACTAGAGTGTCATAAACCTTCTTCTCGATGGGGCAGGCCGGATGGACTTGGCAGCCAGGGTGGCCGCGGCGATGTGGGCGGAGGACACCGCCAGCGCCGGGCTGGGTATGCGGCTGGTGGCGGTCGGCGAGGGTACGGCGCGGCTCGAGATGAGCGTGCGCGACGACATGGTCAACGGGCACGGGATCGCGCATGGTGGATTCGTGTTCAGTCTGGCCGACTCCGCGTTCGCGTTCGCCTGCAACTCGCGCAACCAGGTGACGGTCGCGCAGGCCTGCGACATCGTCTTCGTGGCCCCGGCCCGGCGCGGCGATCTGCTGGTCGCCGAGGCTGCCGAGCGGACGACGTTCGGGCGGAACGCGATCTACGACGTGACGGTCACCCGTGGCGACGAGGTGATCGCCGAGTTCCGCGGCCGCAGCCGCCAACTGTCCGGAACCATCATTGCCCCGGAGGAAGCATGACTCGCGAAGCGTTCCTGGTCGACGGCGTCCGGACCCCGATCGGACGGTACGGCGGCGCGCTGGCCGGCGTCCGGCCCGACGACCTCGCGGCGAACGTGATCTCGTCGCTGCTGAACCGGACCGCGCTCGACCCGGCGCTGATCGACGACGTGATCCTCGGCTGCGCGAACCAGGCCGGCGAGGACAACCGGAACGTCGCCCGGATGGCGGTGCTGCTCTCCGGCCTGCCGGACTCGGTGCCCGGCACGACGATCAACCGGCTGTGCGGATCCGGGCTGGACGCGGTCGCGTCCGCCGCCCGGTCGATCATTGCCGGGGACAACGACATTGTCGTCGCCGGTGGCGTCGAGTCGATGTCACGGGCCCCTTTTGTGATGCCCAAGGCAACGACTGCGTTCTCGCGGCAGGCGGAGATCTTCGACACGACGATCGGGTGGCGGTTCGTGAACCCGGCACTGCAGGCGCAGTACGGGATCGACTCGATGCCGGAGACCGCGGAGAACGTCGCGGCGGAGTTCTCGATCTCTCGTGCGGACCAGGATCTGTTCGCGCTGCGATCCCAGCAGCGGGCGGCCAAGGCGCAGGCGAACGGGCGGCTGGCCGAGGAGATCGTGTCGGTTGACGTGCCGGGCAAGCGTGGCGCCGTCACCGTGGTCGATACCGACGAGCATCCGCGGGAGACGTCGCTCGAGGCTCTGGCCGGTTTGAAGACCCCGTTCCGGTCGCCCGGCACGGTGACCGCGGGCAACGCGTCGGGCGTGAATGACGGAGCTGCCGCTCTGCTCGTGATGAGCGGGGACGCGGTGGAACGCTTCGGGATGAATCCGTTGGCGCGGGTCGTGGGTACGGCGGCGGCCGGCGTACCGCCCCGGATCATGGGGATCGGGCCGGCGCCCGCGACCCGGAAGCTGCTCGACCGCACCGGGGTTGCGTTGTCCGATGTCGACGTGATCGAGTTGAACGAGGCGTTCGCGTCCCAGTCCCTCGCCGTACTGCGGCAGCTCGGCCTGCCAGACGATGCCGAGCACGTCAACCCGAACGGCGGCGCGATCGCCCTGGGCCACCCGCTAGGTATGTCCGGCGCGAGGTTGGCGTTGACCGCCGCGCTCGAGCTTCGCCACCGCGACGCCCGGTACGCGCTGGCCACCATGTGCATCGGTGTCGGACAGGGCATCGCGACCCTGCTCACTCGTCCTTAGGGGTTCACCATGCTCGGTGAGGCTTGTCCTTCGGAGTTGCAGGACGCCGGCGAACGGTTGTCCGTCGACGAACTCCGCGTCCGGCAATTGTCGTTGCTGCAGGCAACCGTACGGCGCGCTTACGAGAACGTGCCGCACTATCGGGCCGCGCTGGACGAGGTCGGTTTCAAGCCGGGTGATCTTCAGTCGCTCGAGGATCTGGGCCGGCTGCCGTTCACGGCGAAGAAGGATCTGCGCGACAACTACCCGTTCGGGATGTTCGCCGTACCGCGGACCGAGGTGGCGCGGGTGCATGCGTCGTCCGGTACGACCGGCCGGCCGACGGTGGTCGGGTATACCAAGCGGGACCTGGACAACTGGGCCGATCTGATGGCGCGGTCGATCCGCGCTGCCGGCGGGCGTGCGGGCGACGTGTGTCATGTTGCCTACGGCTACGGTCTGTTCACCGGCGGACTGGGGGCGCATTACGGGGCCGAGCGGCTCGGGTGCACCGTCGTACCCGTGTCCGGCGGGATGACCGAGCGGCAGGTGGACCTGATCCGCGACTTCGGCGCGCGCATCATCATGGTCACCCCGTCGTACTTCCTCTCGATCGTCGACGAGATGGCCGCCCGCGGGCTGGACCCACGCGACACCTCGCTCCGGATCGGCATCTTCGGCGCCGAGCCCTGGACCGAGGCCATGCGCACCGAGGTCGAGGAACGCACCGGCATCCACGCCGTCGACATCTACGGGCTGTCGGAGGTCATGGGTCCAGGCGTCGCCCAGGAATGCGTGGAGACCAAGGACGGCCTCCACATCTGGGAAGACCACTTCTACCCCGAGATCATCGACCCGGTCACCGGCGAGGTCCTCCCCGACGGCTCCGAAGGCGAACTGGTCTTCACCACCCTCACCAAGGAGGCCTTCCCGGTCCTCCGCTACCGCACCCGAGACCTGACCCGCCTCCTCCCCGGCACCGCCCGCCCCGGCCTCCGCCGCATGCAGAAGATCACCGGCCGCACCGACGACATGATGATCGTCCGAGGAGTCAACGTCTTCCCCACCCAGATCGAGGAACAGATCCTCCTGGTCGAAGGCCTCACCCCGCACTACCTCTGCGTCCTCACCCGCCCCGGCCGCCTCGACGAACTAACCGTCCAGGTAGAAGCCACCCCCGACCTGACCGACTACACCCCCGCCGCAACCGCTCTCACCCACCGCATCAAGGACCGAGTAGGCATCACCGCCGCAGTAGAAGTAGTCCCACCCCACACCCTGGAACGCTCCCTAGGCAAAGCCAAACGAATCAAGGACAACCGCTAGATCCGGAGGTCCTGCAGGCGGTCGACATACACGCCGCAGACATAAGGGCCAGGCTGATCGCATCGCCGAAGGATTGCTTGCCATCGGCTCTCGAACCGGGCTTCTTGCTCGGCCTTCGTCAGGTTTGCGTTGGTCAGGCAGAAGACTCGCAGGTTCGATCTCCCCAGCGCAGCGCGCTCGAGGGGACGCCTGCGGATCGCGTCGTCCTTCGTCAGTACGGCGACACCTTCCGCGTCCGCCCACTCGATCCACTCGGTGTCCTCGACGCGCCGTCGACCGAACACCTCGGCCTTGGTCAGTGCGATGCACCCCATCCTGCGAACCAGGTTCGGAATGACGATGCCTCCGAGACCGACGTCGACGTAGAACCTAGGCGGCTCGGATGTGCGGCCGGACAAGGGCCTCGACCTCTGCGGTCTGAATACCGAACTCGTCGGCGATCACCTGGTACGGCTCACCGGCTCGCGCGAGGTCGACGACATCCTCGACCCGGACTCCGGCGCCGGCGAGGATCGGCTGCCCGAACGAGACCTGCGGATCGACCATCACGTCCGCCCCTCGGTAAGCGGTCAGCCGAAGCCGCTCGGCGTAGTCGTCAGGGGCCCACTCGATGGACTCGAGCCCCAACTCCACCACCCCAGGAAGACCTCCCTGACGGTCGCGGATCCGCTCCCACGAGGAGTCCTCTCCCTCGGCGGCGATCTCCGCCAGGACGTCTCGCCCGTCATGAGCGATCCGACGCCAGGCCAGCGGATACTCCCTGCCCAGCTCCGTGCGAAGTCTGATTGCCGCATCACGGATGGCCCGCAGCGAAAGACCCGACTGACGCAACTGACGCAACATGTGCGTCTCGACCAGACTGGCGAACGTGATCGAGGCGTCGCCGGGCCGCTCACGCTCGATGACATGCAACGCCTTGGTCTTCACCCAGTAGCCGAGCGTCGAAGGCGAAAGGTCAAGATGCGTAGCAGTTTCCGCCCGGGTCAATATCGGCAGATCGAACCGCGGATCCATCTCCACACCACCCTTCTCGACGCGACTCCCACCAGAATGCCAGCCGACCCCGACACTCCGCCGAAGTTATCCACAGAGTCGCGCCAACTTTTCGCCACTGCAGTCAGTCGGCAGCCCAACACCGGACAGCCGCCGGCAGGCTCCTGCGGTACCCGGAGCGGATGCACGGCAATGAGCCGGCGTGAGTGGGAGCACGTGGAGCGGGTGCGCTGAGGAGCGGAGCGACGAAGGAAGCGGCCGTGTCGCGCGCGGGGTTCAGATCGCCGGCGGTAGCCGGCAACGCCCGGCGGTAGCCGGCACACCGGCGATGAGCCGGGGGTGGGTGGGAGCGGGCGTAGCGGCCGTGCCGAGGAGCGGAGCGACGAGAGACGGCTGCGGAGCGCGCGTGGGGCGTTTGCGTTCGTCAGAGGAGGGAGTCGGTTTGGGGTTGGAGGTGACGGGTTTTGCGGAAGGCGGGTGGGCGGATGTGGGGGCGGACCAGGGCCTCCACCTCGAAGTCCTCGAGGTTGAACTTCGCGGCGATCTCGCGGTACGACGCTCCCGTGCGGACCTGATCGATGACGTTCTCGACGGGGACGTCGTCGACCATGGGGCGACCGTACGAGCGTCCCGGGTCCACGATCACGTCGATGTCGGAGTAGATGACGAGCCGCAGCGTTGCGGCGTACCCGTCGTCGGCCCAGCCGATGGCGGCCGAGCCACGGCGCAGTACTCCGGGCAGGCCGCCCTGGCTGTCGCGGATCCGTTCCCAGCCGTGCTCGCGGCCCTCGTTCGAGATCTCGATCAGCAGGTCGCGGCCGTCGTACGCCAGGCCGGACCAGGCGAGCGGATAGTGCCGGCCGGCGCGCGAGCGGAGGGCGACCGCGGCCTCGCCGATCGCCTGCAGCGACAGACCGGACCGGCGCAGGTGTCGCAGCATATGGGTCTCGACCAGCCCGGCGAAGGTGATCGTCGGTTCACCCCGGCTTCCGCTGCCGGCCTCGAGCGCGCCCGATCGCAACCAGTCGCCGAGCGTGGTAGCGGGTAGTCCGAGGTGCAGCGCGACCTCGGCACGGGTGTAGAGCGGCAGATCGAATCGTGGGTCCACGTCTCACCTCATCGCGCGGTGCGGGCGCTGTGCTGCTCCTGAGCATGCCATCCCCGGATCCCACCTTGAGCACCCACCAACCGTTTCGCAGCCGGAAATATGGTTGCCCGGTGCCCAAGGCGCCGGTGTACGGTGCTGCTGCCGGGGGACGACACCGCCGGCGGCGGAGAGGAGGTGAGCGCGATGTCGAGTCCGATCGTCGTGCTGCCCGTCCGCCGCGCCCGCGGCTGAGACGGGTGGCTCCTCATCACCACAGGAGCTTTCGAATGACCGAAGTACAACGTCCGCCGCTGACCGCCGACGAGCGCGGCCAGCTGATCGGATGGCTCGACCTGCAGCGTTCCTTCGTCCGGATGAAGTGCGAAGGAATCTCCGAAGAAGATGCCCACCGCAAGGTTCTGGAGACCTCACCGCTGATGACGCTGGCCGGAGTGGCCGCGCACCTGCGGTGGAACGAGTGGTCCTGGTTCCAGAAGAACCTGATCGGCGTTCCCGACACCGGCCAGAGTCCGTGGACCGAGGGCGGGCACCCGGATGCCGAGATGTTCGTCGACGACGTACCGATCGCGCAACTGCTCGACGAGTACGACGCCGAATGCGCGCGATCCAACGAGGCGATCGCCGGACTGCCGCTCGACGCGACCGAGCAAGGACCGTACGCCGCCGCAGGGGAAGCCGCATCGCTGCGCTATATCCTCTGCCACATGATCGAGGAGACCGCCCGCCACGTGGGACATATGGACATCATCAGAGAGCTTCTCGACCACAAGACCGGCTACACGAAGATGAGCCTGGCATGAGGCCGCCGCTGACCGCCGACGAGCGGACCCAGCTGACCGGCTGGCTCGATCACCTCCGGTCGCTCGTGCGAATCAAGTGTGAAGGTCTGAGCGAGACCGACGCACACCGGCAGGTGCTGCCGACTTCCCCGTTGATGACCGTGGCGGGACTCGTCGCGCACCTCCGCTGGGTCGAGTACTCGTGGTTCAGCATGAACCTTCTGGGTACGCCGGACACCGGCCAGACCCCGTGGACCGAGGACGGGCACCCGGACGCCGAGATGCTCGTCGACGACGTACCGCTGGCCCAACTGCTCGACGAGTACGACGCCGAATGCGCGCGGTCCAACGAGATCGTGGCCGGCTTCGACGACCTCGGCGACGTGGAACGGGCCGAGGCCGTCCGCGACTCCGGCAAGGCGTCGGTCCGGTACGTCCTGTGCCACCTGATCGAGGAGACCGCGCGGCACCTGGGCCAACTCGACATCATCCGGGAACTCCTCGACGGCGGGACCGGCTACGAGAAGATGAACTGAGCGCAGCCGGGTTGGTCCTCCGCGCGAGGACCAACCCGGTTACACCTGATCCGCAGGGTGGATAGGATGTCCGGCATCTGGCACGGGGTAGCGACAAGAGGTGTGATGAGGGAACCCTCCGTACGCCGTTATTCCGGGCGGTCAGTCGAGGAGTGGAAGGCCGCGCGCCGGGAACGGCTGCTGGCCGCCGCGCTCGAACTCTTCGGGACCGAAGGATATCCGGCGACATCCGTGGAACGCCTGTGTACACAGGCGAAAGTGTCCACCCGGCACTTCTACCACGAGTTCCAGAACAAGGAAGCTGTCCTGCTCGCGGTGCACGCGCAGGTGATCGAGTTGGCGGTCCGGAGTACCGGGGATGCGCTCCGCCGGACCGCGGACCGGCCGGTCCGGGAGCGGATCACCGCGGCCGTCGACTCGTACCTGCGCACGATCATGGCCGATCTCCGCCGCGCGCGGATCACGTTCGTCGAGGTGGTCGGCACCAGCCCGGCGGTCGAGGAGCAGCGGATCGCGTTCCGGGAGCTGCTGATCGGCAACGTCCGCGACCTCGGCGACACCGCGGTCGAGCGCGGCGAGATCAAGCGCAAGGACTTCCGGTTCCTCGCGCTGGCGTTCTTCGGCGCGGTGAACACGGTGGTCTACGACTGGATGCTGGCCGAGCCGCGACCGCCCGAGCAGAAGGTGCAGAAGTCGTTGCGCGACCTCGCCGTACAGCTCATCACTGCTTAAGAGCTGTAGCGCTTGCGTAGTTCGGCGATCGCGTCCTCGCGGGTCAGTGCGGCGCCGGCTGCGAAGCCGGCGTCGTACTTTTCGTTGCCCAAGGCATCACGTAGGCGGTCGATGGACCGTTGGACGTCGCCGTCCGGGATCGACCGCATGCCTCGCAGTACTGTTGCCATCCCGAGCGTCCGTGCCGCGCGCTCGGTCTCGCCGGCCGCCACGTCGACATCCACAGAGGTCTCGACGACGGAGGCGACCAGCGGCATGTCCTCGGTCGTCAGCGCCAGCCGCACGGCCTCCCGATTGCGCTGTTGCGCGAGCTCGAGGTCACCGGTGGCCGCGTTCGTCCGGCTCAGCTGCGCGAGCATGCTCGCCTGTCCGTGCGGCGCGACCCGCTCGGCCTCGAGATCGAGCAGCCCGTACGCGCGCTCCGCCAGGTCCCTCGACTCGTCCAAGGCACCGGTCCGGTACGCGATCCGGGCGAGACCCATGTAGGCCATCGCTTCACTGCCGCGGGACCCGGTCTCCTCGGACAGCCGCAACGCGCGCTCGAGGTCGGCCCGGGCACCGTCGATGTCGCCCAGCTCGATCCGGCTCATCGCCGCGCCGCCGAGCAGCTGCGGGACGCCTTCGGTCGTGCCGAGCTCCTCGATCAGCTGGAGTGCTTCGATCAGCGACTCCAGTGCCTGGGCGTGATCACCGGTGGTGGCCTGGTAGCTCGCGAGGCCGCGCAGCGCCATCGACGTACCGAAGCGGTCGCCGAGCTGGCGGAAGCCGTCGAGCGCGACCGTCAGGTTCGCGGCCATCTGCTCGACGTCGCCTTCGTTCTCGCGGAACATCGCGCCCATCATCACGCCCATGTTCCGGATCCACGGATCGCGATGCTCACCGGCCGCCTCGAGCTCACGGAAGCAGGTGGCCTTGTCCCGCCGGATCGCGGCCCAGACCGCGTTGGTGAACAGCCCGATCCCGGCGTCGACGAGCTGCTGATGACGCCGGGTCATCCAGCGGACCGTCGCCAGTCCGCGGATCATCTGCTGGAACGACTTGGCCGGATCGTCCCCGGTCGACATCTGCCCGAGCGCGAGCAGGTACAGCGCTTCGGCCTTGTCCAGCGGCGCGCTCTTCCCCGGTACGGCGAGGGCCGCGCGCATCCAGTTGACCGCCTCGGCCGGGCGGCCGCTCATCGTCCAGTACTCACCCAGCACGGCAACCATCTGTACGGCGACCCGCGCCGAGCCGATGTCGATCGCCGTACGGAGCGCGTCGAGCAGGTTCTCGTTGTCGGCGGTCAGCCGGGCGATCCACTGGATCTGCTCGCCGGTCCGCAGCTTCGGCCGGGCCTTACGCAGCATGCGACTGAAGTACGCCGTGTGCTTGCGCCGGAAGTGGTCGTGCTCGCCCGAGGCCTTCAGCTGCTCGGCGCCGTACGCACGGACGGTCTCCAGCATCCGGTAGCGCACGGACCGCTCGTCGGCGGCAGCCTCCACCAGAGACTTGTCCACGAGCGATGCGAGGACGCCGAGCACGGACTCGGGCGGGATGCGGTCGTCGCTGCAGATCTGCTCGGCAGCGTCCAGCGTGGCACCGCCGGAGAACAATGAGAGTCGCCGAGCGACCGCCTGCTCGTCCGGATCGAGCAGGTCCCAGCTCCACTCGACAACGGCGCGCAGGGTCTGGTGCCTTGGCAGTGCGGTCCGCGAGCCACTGGTTAGGAGTCGGAAGCGATCGGCGAGCCGGTCCACGATCTGCGACGGGGTGAGCGCCCGCAAACGAGCCGCAGCCAGCTCGATCGCCAGCGGCATCCCGTCCAGCCGGCGGCAGATCTCGGCGACCGCCTCCCGGTTGTTGTCGACCAGCATGAAGTCCGGGCGTACTGCGCGGGCTCGGTCGACGAACAGCTGCATCGCCGGATAGTCGTCGGTGTCCTTCTGCTCGTCCTCAGGCGGCAGGGCGAGCGGGCCGACCGGATGCAGGTGCTCACCGGGGATGCTCAGCGGCTCGCGGCTCGTCGTCAGCACCCGGAGCCGCGGGCAGGAGGCGAGCAGGGAGTCGACCAGTCCGGCGACCTCCTGGATCAGGTGCTCGCAGTTGTCCAGCACGAGCAGCACGCGGCGGTCGCCGATCACCTCGACGAGCCTGAGCGTTGCGGCCCGGCTGGTCGGGATGTGCTTCGGTGCAAAGCTGGCCGGCTGTACGTCGACGTACTCGCTGGCGCCCAGGGTGGACAGGACAGCTGGTGCCACGTCGGCGGCGTCGCCGAGTGGGGCGAGCTCTACGAACCAGATGCCGTCGCCGCTCTGGTCCACGAGCGTCCGGCCGGCCTCGGTGGCCAGTCTGGTCTTGCCGGCGCCGCCTGGGCCGACCATGGTGACCAGTCGGGTCCCGTTGCTCATGAGCCGGGTCAGCTCGGCCACGTCCTCCCGGCGGCCGACGAAGCTGGTCAGCGGGGCACGCAGGTTGCTGCGCGGCGTCGAAGGCGCAGGGGCCGGTACGGCGGAAGACTTGGCTGCCGGGTCGACGCTGTCGCCACGCAGTACCGAGACGTGCAGGTCACGGAGCCGGATGCCGGGGTCGGCGCCCAGCTCATCGGCCAGCGTGGTCCGGACCCGTTCGTACGCCGCGAGGGCCTCCGCCTGGCGGCCGTCGGCGTACAGAGCGCGGATGAGGAGCTCGTGGACCCGCTCGCGGAGTGGATGCGTGACTGCGAGCTGCTCGAGGTCGGTGACCAGGTCGCGCGCCTGACCGCAGGTTACGGCGGCCTCGGCGAGGTCCTCCGCGGCGGCGAGGCGCAGCTCACCCAGGCGGTCCGCCTCGACTGCGGCGAACGGGAGGTCCCGGAGGTCGGTGAGGGCTTCGCCGCGCCACAGCCTGTCGGCCTGGGTCAGGAGGGCGTGGGCGCGCTCGGGCTCGGTCGTCAGCAGCGCGCGGCCGCGGCGTACCAAGTCTTCGAACTGGAGGGTGTCCACACAGTCCGGACCGATCGTCAGGGTGTAGCCGGCCGGGCCGGACTGCACCGAGATGCTCGACTCGGTCGCTGGGAGACCGGCCCGCAGGCGGGACACCAGCGACTGCAGAGCGTTCGCACTGGGGGCCTCGCTGCCCCACAGGCCGTCGACGAGGGTCTCGACGCTGACCGGTCGGCCGGCGCTCAGCGCCAGACGCGCGAGCAGTCCGCGCAGGCGAACGCCACGGATGTCGAGCGGAGTCCCGTCAGCCGCCCACATCGCGAGAGGCCCAAGCACCGCTATGCGCACCCCACCAGCCTCGCATATCCGACCGACCAAATCCCCCTGCCTTTTGTCACCCACGAGGCTTAAGGTCGGAACTCGTGACAGATATCGCCGAGCAGACGCAGAACGCACTGACCCGTATCGTCGCCGAACGGCAGTCGAAGGGCCGGGTTCCCGGGGTGGTGGGCGCTGTCGCCCGCGCCGGGAAGCTGGCCTGGTCGACCGGAGCCGGATCGGCCGACCTGGAGAATCCCGGCGTACCGCCGACCGCGGATTCGCAGTTCCTGATCGCCTCGCAGAGCAAGACGCTGACCGCGGTCACGATCATGGCGTTGCGCGACGAGGGCAAGCTCACCCTGGACGACACCGTCGACAAGCTGATCCCGGGCAGCAAGCACGAAGGCATCACCGTCCGGCAGATGCTCAGCCACGCCAGCGGCATGCAGCGCGAGCCGGTCGGCGACGTGTGGGACCTGATGAAGTTCCCCTCCCGCGACGAGCTGGTCGAGGGGTGGAACGACGCGGAGCGGATCGGCAGGCCGCACCACCGGTTCCACTACTCCAACCTGGTGTTCGCGCTGCTCGGCGAGATCGTCGCGCGGATCGACGGCCGGTCCTGGTACGAGTCGGTCAAGGCACGGATCCTCGACCCGCTGGAGATGCGCCGGACGACGGTCGGCATGGACGGCGGCCCGGCGCAGAGCGGGTACTACGTGCCGCCGTGGACCGACGTACCGGTCCGGGAGCCGCTGCTCGACATCGGCGCGATGGACGCGTGCGGCGGGCTGGCGTCGACGGCCGAGGACCTGGCGAAGTGGGCGATGTTCATCGCGAACCCGGTCGACGAGGTGCTGTCGAAGGACACCCTCGAGGAGATGTGCCAGGTGCAGATCATGGCCGACGTGGACCGCTGGCAGCTCGCGTTCGGGCTCGGGTTCATGCTGCTGCGCCGCGGCGACCGGCTGTTCGTCGGGCACGACGGCGGCATGCCGGGCCACATCACGTCGACCTTCGTCGACCGCGAGTCCGGTACTGCGGGTATCGCACTCTTCGGCGCGACATCCTCGCCGGCGCCGAGCGCGCTCGCCACCGACCTGATCATCAAGGTCCTCGAGGACGACCCGCTCCCGCCCGACGCGTGGGTCCCGGGGACCGAGGTCCCGGCCGAGCTGGCCGGCGTACTCGGCACGTGGTTCACCGAGGGGAGCCCGTTCGACTTCACGGTCAAGAACGGCGTACTGCAGGCGAAGTCCCCCGCGGCCGCCGAGTGGCAGTCCCCGGCCGTCTTCGAGAAGATCGCCGAGGACACCTACCGGACCGTCTCCGGCCGCGAGACCGGCGAACTCCTACAGATCACCCGCGACTCCACCGGCACCCCACAAAAGTTGCACTGGGCAACCTACCTCTGCACCCGCCAACCACTGTCCTTCAGCGAGATCAACCCCGGGTGATCCGTGTTGCCCGGAAGCGGATCGTCAGCTAGCCTCTGACTATTCCCCCAGTTGCTTCGGTGGCTGGGTGCGAGGCCCCACTTCGGTGGGGCTTCTGCTTTTCACCACCCGGTAGGTTTGCGGATCACAGATCCCCTGCCGTCCGTCACTCTTTCGGGGAACTGACTGGCTCCGAGAACTCCCGCCCGAATCTGCTTCGCAAACGTCGGGCGGCAGGTCAGAAGTCGCTGGCTCGGCACCGGTTGAGGATTGAGCAACCCCACCACCTTCCCGAGCTCATGCCGGACGATCCGGATCGGCTCCGTCAGGTAGGTCGCGAGGTTGACGTCGGAGCCCTTCTCCTCGGTTTTGATGACCTCGACCGTCCGCGGCCCCGAGAGAGGCGGATTCGCGAGCGCCATCCGCGTGGGCTTGGTGAGGAAACTACCGAGGTGGACCTCCACGGCCGGCAGTGTCCCGAGTGCCCGCAGATACGCCTGCTGCCGGACCGGTGCTTGCTCGTTGTCTGGCCGTTCCTTGACAAGTGCGGTGAAGTACCGGATGCGCCCGAGCTCGAACCGGGGCAGCAAGAGACCACACATTCTCTCGAGGTCCAACCACTTGTACGGCCGGCCTTTGAGCGAGCCGAAGTACAGGTTGAAACCGTCGATGTACACATTGATCCGCACCTGGGCAGGTTATCCACGACGGGCACAGAATCTCCTGTCCTGAAATGCCCTTGTGGACAACGCGGTCAATCTGCCCTCGGATGCCCCTGGATGCCCTGATCAGACGACGCAGAAGTCGTTGCCTTCGGGGTCCTGCATCCAGAGGTGGTCGAGGGTGGTGGAGTTGTCCATCGGGACCTCGCGGATCAGGGCAGCGCCGGCGGTCAGCAAGGTTTCGGCTTTGGCGCGGATGCGTTGTTCGCGCAGGTGCTGGGGCTCGGCGCGGCCGCCGGCCACCTGCAGGTCTAGGTGGAGGCGGTTCTTGACCGTGCGCGGCTCGGGCACCTTGAGGAACGAGATGGACGGGAGCACACCGTTCGGATCGGAGATCGAGGCGCCGTCGTTCCACTCGTCCTCGGGGACGTTCATCGCGGTCAGCCAGTCCTCCCACGTGTCCCATCCGGCCGGCGGATCCGCCTCGGTGTAGCCCAGCGCCGTACACCAGAAGCGCGCGACCACGGCCGGGTCGACGCAGTCGATGGTGAGCGTCCAAGTCGTCGTCATACGACAACTCTGACGCTCACCACCGACAGATTTCAGCTACCGCAGCTTCAGGTACGGCGGCGGTAGGCGCGGATTGCTAGTGGGGCGAAGATCGCGACCAGGCCGACCATCCAGGCCAGCGTGATCAGCAGGGGCTTCTGGAGCGCGCCGCCGCCCATCAAGGCGCGTTCCGTGTTCACCAGGTAGGTGATCGGGCTGACCTTGGTGAAGGCCTGCAGGAAGCCTGGGAGCGTGCTGGTCGGGACGAAGATGTTGCTGCCGAAGGTGAGCGGGAACATCACCAGGAAGGCGATGCCCTGCACGCCCTGGGCGGTCTTCATGACCAGGCCGAGCCAGACCCAGATCCAGCACATCGACAGCGCGAACAGCAGCACGATCAGCATGCCCAGCAGGCCGTTGCCGACCCCGTTCTCGAAGCGGAACCCGAGCACGAACCCGCTGGTCATCAGGATCACGATCGACAGCGAGTACCGGACCGCGTCACCGAGGACGGCGCCGATCAGCGGCGAGATCCGGGCGATCGGCAGACTGCGGAACCGGTCGAACACGCCCTTGGCGAAGTCGTCGTTCAGACCGACCCCGGTGCCCATCGTCGCGAACACCACCGTCTGCACCAGCAGGCCCGGAAGCAGCGTCGGCAGGTACCCGCGCCAACCGCCGCCGCCGGCGATCGCACCGCCGAAGACGAACAGGAACAGCGCCAGGAAGATGATCGGCTGGAACGTCACGTCCGCCAGCGCTTCCGGGTTCTGCCGGATCCGGACGATGTTCCGCCAGGCCAGCGTCAGGCTCTGCGACACCCAGGCGAACGGGCGCGACCGGTGCGCGAGGTGCGCAGGGGGTTCAAGCGTTGCGGTGGTCATCGACCCGCTCCTTCCAGTACGGCGTCGGACGTCTTCTCTTCGGCGGTGTGACCGGTCAGGGCGAGGAAGACCTCGTCCAGGCTCGGCAGTCGCAGCGACAGCTCGGTGACCGCGATCCCGGCCTCGTCCAGCCGCCGTACGACGACCGGCATCGACGAGCCGTCGCTGACCGGGACGCTGACGAGCGTGTTCACCACGTCCACCGAGGGCCGGGTGCCGGTCGACTCGGCGACGATCGCGGCGACCCGCTCGAGGTGCGCCGGCTCGGCCGGACGGACGTCCAGCGACTGCTTGCCCGCCTGTGCTTTCAGCTCCGCGGGCCGGCCGGAGGCGACCACGTTGCCCTTGTCGAACACGACGATCGAGTCGGCCAGCGCATCGGCCTCCTCCAGGTACTGCGTGGTGAGCAGGACCGTGGTGCCGTCGAGGACCAGGTTGCGGATCGTCTCCCACACACCGTTGCGGGCGTGCGGGTCGAGCCCGGTGGTGGGCTCGTCCAGGTACAGGATGCTCGGGTTGCCGACCAGGCTCGCGGCCAGGTCGAGCCGGCGGCGCATACCGCCGGAGTACGTCTTGGCGATCCGCTCACCCGCGTCGGTGAGTTCGAACCGCTCCAGCAGCTGGTCCGCCCGGGCGCGGGACTGCTCCCTGGAGAATCCGAGCAGCCGGCCGATCATGATCAGGTTCCGGCGGCCGGACATGTCCTCGTCGACGGAGGCGTACTGCCCGGTCAGCCCGATGATGCTGCGGACCTTGCCGGCCTCCCGGACGACGTCGTACCCGCCGACCGTCGCGTGACCGGCGTCGGGCCGGAGCAGGGTGCCGAGAATGCGGACCGCGGTCGTCTTGCCGGCGCCGTTCGGGCCGAGGACCCCGAGGACCGTGCCGGTGGGCACGCTCAGGTCGACGCCGGCAAGCGCGGTCGTGTTGCCATATTTTTTGACCAGACCGACCGCCTCGATGGCGACCTGGTTCGTTGTGGTCATCAGTTCCTCCCAGTGGCCTTACTTCACTGGGATTACCTTCGCGCGCCGTCCTGGCACCGCTCTGGCACTTGCCTGACACCCCGTGCCAGCGCGCTGTCTCAGCCCTTCAGCGGGACGATCTGGTTGGCCAGCAGGGCCTGGTAGGCCTCCGGGTTGTAGCGAGCCAGGTGACCGCGCGCCTTGCGGCGGTACTTGAGGATCTGCCGCGTCCCGATCGCCCACAGCACGTACTGGAACGCCAGCGCGAACTTGAAGTCCTCGATCGTCTGCGGCGCTCCACCGGACGAGGTGTCGAGCAGGATGCCCACCATGCCGATACAGAGCAGCGTGGCGATGAACCCGCCGGTGTTGACCATCCCGTTGGCCGCACCGAACCGGGTCGCGGGGTTGAACGTCCGCGCATAGTCCAGTCCGAGCATCGACCCCGGACCGCCGGCGGCCTGTACGACGATCAGCAGCAGGAGCACCGGCATCGGCGCACGACCCGGCCAGAGCAGTACGACGGTCCACATCAGCACGGAGCCCGCGATGACGGCCAGCACGATCCACGACCGGTAGAACGGGAACCTGGCGGCGTACCGCCCGACCAGCGGGCCGTAACAGAGCCCGGCGAGCACTGGGAGGATCAGCATCGCCGCAGCCGTCGTCGGCGCGACGCCCTGGCCCTGCACGAGGAACGGGAAGCCCCAGAGCAGTCCGAACGTGCTGCCGGAGAAGCTGGTAGTGAAGTGCGTCCACAGCCCCAGCCGGGTGCCCGGCTCCTTCCAGGCGCGACGCAGGTTCTTCCTGACCTCATGGAGCGGCTGCTTGGCCCGACGGAGCGGTTCGTCGTACGGCGTGTCCTTGATGAGGAACAGGACCAGTACGCCGGCCACGAGGCTCAGCACGCTCGCACCGGCGAACGTGGGCGTCCAGCCGAACGCATGGAAGGCAGCAGCCATCGGAACGGTCGACATGATCGCCCCGAGACCACCGAGCATTCCGGTGGCCTGTGACATCACCGGCTGCCGCAGTGCGGGGAACCAGGACATGACCACGCGTAGCACGCTGATGAACACCAGTGCGTCGCCAACACCCAGTACTGCGCGTGCGGCGAGTGCAGCGGGGTACGAATCGACCAGGCTGAAGGCTGACTGCGCTACGAACAGCAGTCCGGACGAGGCGATCAGCAGACGCTTGGATCCGTACCGGTCGAGCAGGATGCCGACGGGCACCTGCATGGCGGCGTACACAGTCAGCTGTACGACGGTGAAGCTGGCCAGCGCGGATGCGGAGATGTGGAAGCGCTCAGCAGCCTGCAGGCCGGCCACGCTCATCGAGCCGCGGTGCAGCACCGTGACGAGGTACGTCAGGACAGCAGTGGCCCACACCGCCCAGGCTCGCCGACCGCCCAGGGGGAAGAGGAGTTCGGTCACCGAGTGCCCCGCAGATCGTTCGCGGCTTCGGCGATGTGTGCGACGACGAGCTCCCGGAACCGCTTGACGCTGTTGCCGCCGAGCGCGTCGATCATCTCCTGGTGCGCGGTGATCGACTTGTCCATCCGGGCCGGCTGCACCTCGATACCAGGCACGCCCATCCGGACCTGACGGTCCCGCAGGCTGTTGTAGAGCTTGGCGAGGATTTCGTTGCCGGCGGCACCGACGATGGCCTCGTGGAAGGCCCGGTCGGCCTCCAGGAAGCTCTTCGCGTCGCCCGCCTTGCGGTGCGCGCGCATCTCGTCCACGCGCTGCGTCAGCCGCTCGATCAGTTGCTTGCGCCGCGGCCACACCTTGGCGGCAGCGTGCGTCTCGAGCAGCTCGCGGGCCTCGAGGACGTCCTCGATCTCCTGCGGCAGCACGGGGAGGACGAGCGCGCCCTTCTTCGGGTACAGCTTCACGAGCCCGGATTCCTCGAGGCGGAGGAGCGCTTCGCGGACCGGCGTACGGGAGACTCCGACCGCCGTGGCGAGCTCACCCTCGGTCAGCAGCTCGCCGCCCGGGTAGGTGCGATCGAGGATCGCTGCCTTCACGTACGCGTAGACGCGCTCGGCCGCGGGGATCTTCTCCACCCCCGGCGCGGCCTCGACGACCACCCGCGCGATCTCCGCGGTCTCGTCTCCCAGCATCAACGCTTCGCTCGCCGGCTCCGGCGACCCGCTCACCACTGAACTCCCCAACCCATACGACTGGTATCTCTGTTGTATCTATCTTACACACACAGCTAATCCACCGGCGGGGCCGGTTATTCCCCAGCTTGTCCACGAGTTATCCACAGGCCGATCCACAGCATGTGGGCAACTGAGCGTGAACTGGTGGACGCTCGGTAGTGACGAATGCAGGGTTTCCCCTGCGTTGTGGATGAGGAACTCCCTCGGTCCGGAATCCGCTCTAGAGTCTCCGGATACGGCCCGGGCCCGTCCGCCCGGGCCCCGCCCCGAGGAGGCAGCGTGTCCCGAACTTCCCGTCCCCGAAGGCTGTCGGCCGGCCTGGCCGCGGCCACGCTGGCGCTGACGTCCCTCAGCACCGCGACGGCGTACGCCGCACCGCTCGACGACCCCACGCCCGGGCCGCTGATGAACTACGTGATCAACACCAAGGCCTCGCCCGGACACGTCCGGAAGGTCGAGGACGCGGTGAAGCACGCCGGCGGGACGGTGCTCTCGTCGTACCGGGAGTTCGGGGTGGTGGTCGCGCAGTCGACCAACGCGAACTTCAAGGTCGACGTGCGATCCGGGCGTAACGGGCGCGAGGTGCAGTCGGTCGGCGCCACCCGGACCGCGGCGGTCAGCGAGGGCGCGGGCGGGCTGAGCTCGGTCGGGTCCGTTGACGAGTCCACTGCAACGCCGGTGCTCGACCCGCAAGAGGGCTCGCAGTGGGACATGGTCCAGATCAAGGCGGACCAGGCACACAACGTGACCGACGGCTCGCGGCGCGTGCTGGTCGGTATCAACGACAGCGGCGTGGACGACACCCACCCCGATCTCGCGCCGAACTTCGACGCGCGCGACTCGGTCAGCTGCGTGAAGAACGGCGTACCGGACCAGACGCCCGGGATCTGGCGGCCGACGACCAGTCCGCACGGCACGCATGTCGCGGGCACGGTCGCCGCTGCGCGGAACGGGATCGGCATCGTCGGGGTCGCGCCGGGTGTGCGGATCGCGTCGGTCAAGGTCGTGAACGACGACGGCTTCATCTACCCGGAGTACTCGATCTGCGGGATCGTGTGGGCCGCCGAGCACCACATGGACGTGACGAACCACAGCTACTTCATCGACCCGTTCCAGTTCTGGTGCAAGGACAACGGCGACCAGGGCGCGGTGCAGGAAGCCGTACGGCGTGCGTACGCGTGGGCCGCTGACCGCGGGACGCTGTCGGTCGCGGCCGCCGGCAACTCGAACTACGACCTGGCGAACAAGACCACCGACACCACCAGCCCGAACGACTCGACCCCGGTCAGCCGGACGATCGACAACAACTGCCTCGACATGCCGACCGAGCTCCCGGGCGTCATCACCGTCGCCAGCACCACCCAGGCCCGGGCCAAGAGCAGCTTCTCGAACTTCGGCCTGAACAAGATCGACGTCGCGGCCCCCGGCAGCTCGATCCTGTCGACGCTGCCCGGCGGCGGCTACGGCCTGATGAGCGGTACGTCGATGGCGTCCCCGCACGTCACCGGTGTCGCCGCCCTGCTCAAGTCCACCCACCCGTGGTGGGGCCCGCGCGACCTCGAGCGAGCCCTGCGGCACGAGGCCGACGACACCGCCTGCCCGACCACCCCCGACGCCCGCTGCACCGGCACCACCGCCAACAACGCCTTCTACGGCGAAGGCATCGCCGACGCCCTGGACGCCGTCCACCGCTAAAGCCGAGTGGGGGTCCACCGCCCGGGACCCCCACTCACTCCTCGGGCCTGCTACGCCAAGCCACCAAGTCCGGCAAGTTTCCTGACCGCCGCCAGTCCATCAGGTGTGCCCGGCCAGTGCTTCTCCAGCGCCTTCGGGCCGGCCCGCCGGGCAACCGACCGCAGCGTGAGGGCGACGATCACGGCATCGTCGGCGTACCCGATCACCGGTATGAAGTCCGGCACAAGGTCGATCGGAAGCGCGAGGTACGCGAGCAGCAACCACAGCCGAACCCGAACCCCGCCCGAAAGCGTCTTGTCGCCCGCAAGCCGCCGCAGCATCCGGACCAGGTCGGGCAGCAGCCGCAGCACATCCTTGACGGTGAGCTCATCAGGCTTCCCGATCCACAACGCCACGATGAGCGCCACCCACAGCAGCACGACGCCACCCGCAACGCTGATCAGAGCGGACCACCAACTGAGGTTCACGTCGCCCAGTCTGCGACCTGCAGCGGATCAGCCGCCGGTGATCAGCAGGAGTAGTCCGGAAATGACGAGGCCGGCCTCGACCAGGATGATGAACGCGGTGACGGGAAGCCGATCCACGATCTTCTTGCCGACCCAGGCACCACCGGCCGCTGCCGGAGCGAGTGCAAGGCCGATCAGTCCGGTACGCCAGGTGAGGATGGCGGCGGCGCCGAACACGATCAGCTTCGTGACGTGCATGACAACTGCCGAGGCTGCTTCGGTGCCGATATAGGCGCCGCGTACCAGTCCTCGGGCGAGGAAGAACGGCGCCACCATCGGTCCCACGCTGCCAACCAGCGCGGATCCGAACCCGGAGGCGGCACCGATCGCGATGAACCCGCGATCGCCGACCCGAGCCCGCGCCGGCCGGACGCGACGCCAGACGACCATGGCAAGCAGGAAGGCCCCGATGACCCGGGTCAGAGCCGGGAGCGGCGCGCCGGCCAGGAGCAACGCCCCGGCTACCGCGGCGGGCACCGCGCCGACGGCGAAGATCGCGACGAGGCGCCCGCTGACCTCGTGGCGGTTGAACCAGACCCGGCTGCCGTTGCTGGCCAATTGCGCAACGGTCAGCACCGCCACCGCGTCGCGCGGACCGAACACCGCAACGAACACCGGCAACAGCAACACACCACCACCGAAGCCCGCAACACCAGACAGCAGCGCGGTCCCGAACGACGCAACGATCAGCACCACATCAAGCCACAGATGATGCGCCACACTCCGAGCCTCCCAGATACCTGAGGTCGTCAGCCGCATCCAACCGATCGAAGTCGTCCGACACCAACTGCTGGCCGGGCACAGATCAGCTATCCGAGGGTGATCAGGACGATGCCGGTGACTACTACGGCGGCGGCTGCGGCTCGTTTGGGGCCGAAGCGTTCGTTGAAGAAGAGGGTGCCGATCAGGGCGCCGAAGATGATGCTGGTTTCGCGGAGGGCGGCGATGGCGGCGAGGGTGCCTCGGGTTTGGGCCCAGAGGACGAGGCCGTAGGCGGCCATCGAGACGACTCCGCCGAACAGGCCGGAGAGGATGGCGGGTTTGGGCAGGTTGAAGGCTTGCGGGCCGCGCCACAACACGACGGCCAGCGGGACCGCGAAGCCTTGGAGCATGAAGACCCAGCCCATGTACGTCGCGACCGGCATCTTGTGGACGGCGACCCCGTCGACGACCGTGTACGACGCGATCATCAGGCCGGTGCCAAAAGCAGCGAGCAGCGCCGGCAGTTGACGGCGACCGGGGCGGCCGATGAACACGAGCCCGATCAGCCCGGCGGAGATCAGCAGCACGCCGGCCAGTTCGATGACGGCCAGGTGCTGGTGCAGTACGACGATCGACACCACAGCCACGACCCACGGCGACGTACCGCGAGCCAACGGATACATCTGGCTGAACTGACCGAGCCGGTACGACGCCAGCAACCCGCCCAGATACGCAAGGTGCAGCAGCGCCGACGCGACGATGTACCCCCACGTGCCGGCCGGCGGCAGCCCCGTCAGCAGAATCGCGACAAGCCCGATCACCCCGGCCGCGAGCTCGAACAGCGCCAGCCCGGCGACCCGGTCCGGCGCCCCGTGCGCCATCGCGTTCCAGGTGGCGTGCAGAACCGCCGCCCCCAGCACCACAAAGATGACCAGCACCGCCCCACCCTCTCACCGCCCACCCCAGAAGGCAGCCGGATTACGCCAACCGCAGACCGCCGCCGGAGCCGACCGCCTCGCTGACGCGGTATCTCTGTCGTCAGCACGCGGCCGACCACCGATGATGGTCCGGTGGACGTCTCCCTCGAGCAGCGTTTCTACGACGCGGCCGCCCGCAGTACGTCGGACGCGGCCGGCTTGATCGACGTCGCCACCCGCCTCCTGGTCGAGGGACTCGACTCCCCCGCACTACGCGAGCTGGCCGGCGTACCTCATTCGACTCGCTCGAAGGAGCTCCGCCGGCTCCTGTGGACCTCGCTGGACGAGCTGTCGATCCCGCGTCCGACCCGCCACTCACCCGGCCAGAAGGTGACCCAGGACGGTACGACGTACGCCCGCCTGCCCACCGACGACCTCCGCTTCGAGATCGTCCCGGCACGCGAGCTACAACGCTCGTACGAGGTACTCGTCTACGTCAACGGCGTCGAGATCACCGAGGCCGGGGCCGGAATGGGCATGCACCCGTTCGACCTGATCGTCCCGGCGAACCAGCTCGTCGCAACGGCGGAGCCGCGGCGGGTTCTGGTTGCCCGGTGCACCTGTGGTGAGCCGGGCTGCGGTTCGACCGAGACCGAGATCACCCGCGACGGCGACGCCGTCCACTGGGACTGGTACGTCGACGTGCCGCTCGATCACGGGGTCTCGTTCGACGCCACGACGTACGACGCCGCGATCGACCAGCTCGCTGCGGACCGCAGCTGGCAGCAGCCCGTCGACACGGCGTCGCGCCTGGTGCTCGAGGATGTGGATCGCGACGTGCTCGCCGGTGCCGGGCTCGAGTTGAGCTGGGCCGCGGCGGATCACCGAGATCCTGACAAGTTCCTGGTGGCGCTGTTTGCCCCGGCCGAGAAGTTCCAGGTGTTCCTGCGCTTCCAGCTGCCCGGACGATCACCTGAAGACGTCGCCGCCGACGTGGTCCGGACGCTCCGAGTGCGACCACGGAGTTGGTCCGCAACCTTTCATTCGTTGGTGGTCGGGCGGCGGGGTCGTCCTTCGATGGCCGGCTGGCGGTGGCGTTCAGAGGACGCCTGGAACTAGCCCGAGATCCCGGAGGCTTTCGGCGGTTTCGAGGATGGTCGTCTTCACCTCGCGGGGTTGCCAGCCGAGTTCGTTTCGGGCTCGGTCGTTGTGGATGATCGGCCGGGGCAGGTCGGGACCGGGCGCTTCCTCGGTGGGAGCGGGCGGGCCGAGGATCTCTGCGACCTCGAGGAAGCTGACGGTCGGACCGTCGGCCACGGCGAGGAAACGCTTGCCTGCGGCATCGGGTGCGGCCATGGCGCGCACATGCAGGTCGGCGACATCGCGTACGTCGACCACGCCGAAGCGCGCTCTGGGCGCCACCGTCATCGTGCCATCGAGCATCAGCTTGATCAGTTGGGTCGACGACCGGAGATCCGCGGTGAGCGTCGGGCCGAAGATCCCGGTCGGGTTCACGACGACGAGTTCTGTGCCGGCGCCGCGCATCAGCTCCCACGCGGCCCGCTCGGCGATCGCCTTCGAGCGTGGGTACGGCGCAAGGCCCGGCGTATCAGGATCCGTCCAGTCGTCCTCGGTGAACTCCGCACTCGGCTTGGGCGTGTACCCGACAGCCGCGAACGACGACGTCAGTACGACGCGTCGCGCACCGGCGTCACTCGCAGCCCGTAGCACTCGCAGCGTCCCCTCCCGCGCCGGGACGATCAGCTCGTCCGGATCTTCCGGCTGCGTGAACGGGATCGGCGACGCGACGTGATGCACCTCCGCGCACCCCGCCACCGCCGCCGACCAGCCGTCGTCCGACATGAGATCGGCCGTGGCGATCTCCAACCCGGCGTCGTCCGCACCACCTCGGCGTACGGCGGCGCGTAGTTCGGCATTGCGCGCCGTCGAGCGGACCGTCGTACGAACGTCCTGCCCGTCGCGAAGCAGTCGGGCGATCAGGTGGGTGCCAAGGTATCCAGAACCGCCGGTGACCAGGATCATCGCAGTACCTCCACCACGCCGATGAGGCGCTCGATCGTCTCGGCCTCGGCAGTCGCGTCGCCGCGGTCGCGGGCATCCCAGAGCGCGGCCTTCTCGCGGAGGTAATCGAGCCGCACGCGCTGGGCTGCGATCTCCTCCTCGATCCGCTCCGCGTGGCGCAGCAGCAGATCGCGCTGATCGGCCGCGGCCTCGCGACCGCGGATCCGGTTGGCAAGATACGTGCGCATATCGCCGATGCCGACGCCGGCGGCGCGCAGACACGCGAGCGCCTCGAGCGTGTCGACGTCCGCGTCCCGGTAGCGGCGATGACCGCTCTGCGCGTCGCGGTCGATCGGGCCGACGAGCCCGGCGTCCTCGTAGTACCGCAGCGTCGGCTCGCTCAGGCCGCTCCGGCGGGAGACTTCCTGAATGGTGAAAACCGTCATGCCGCCACGGTCACACACCTCAAGCGCTTGAGGTCAAACCCCGGACGTGTGGCACTCACCAACCGGCGCGCTCGCCCCAGGCTCGCGCTCAGCCGGTGCTCCGCACACCGCGAGAGGCAGCGTTGGTGAGTGTCTGGGGTCCGCCCGCGAACAGGCGAAGACCCGGGCGGTCGTCTGCCCGGGTCTTCCTCTGCGGATCAGAACATCAGTGCGCGGGCCGGGTCCTCGAGGATGCTGGCGACGTCGGAGAGGAAGATCGAGCCCTTCTCGCCGTCGATCAGGCGGTGATCGAAGGACAGCGCGAGCGTGGTGATCCAGCGCGGGACGATCTCGTCGTCCACCACCCACGGTTGCTTGCGGACCGCACCGAACGCGAGGATCGCGGCCTCGCCCGGGTTGATGATCGGCGTACCGGCGTCGACGCCGAACACGCCGACGTTGGTGATCGTGAACGAGCCGCCGGCCTGGTCTGCCGGGGCGGTCTTGCCTTCGCGCGCGGTGGCGACCAAGTCGTTCAACGCTTTGCACAGGTCGGGCAGGGTGAGCGATTCGGCGCCCTTGATGTTCGGGACGATCAGGCCGCGCGGGGTGGCCGCGGCGATGCCGAGGTTGACCGCACCCTTGTAGACGATCTCCTGCGCCTGCTCGTCCCAGGCCGCGTTGATGATCGGCGTACGACGGGCCGCGAGCGTGACTGCCTTCGCGACGATGAGCAGCGGCGAGACCCGGAGGTCCCGGAAGGCCTTGTCGGCCTTCAACCGCTCGACCAGCTCCATCGTGGCGCTGACGTCGACGGTGATCCACTCGGTCACATGCGGCGCGGTGAACGCACTGGCAACCATCGCCTGCGCCATCACCTTCTGCACACCCTTCACCGGCACACGCGTGTCACCCTGCGCACTGACCACCGGTGCTGCCTCAACCTGAGCCGGAGCCGCCACGTGACCCTCGACATCAGCCCGGGTGATCACACCACCCGGTCCAGTAGCCGTCACCGCACCCAGATCAATCCCCAGATCCTTGGCCAACTTCCGCACCGGCGGCTTGGCCAGCACATGTACCGATGCAGCCTGTTCATTGCTCTTAGCAACAACTGGCTCGGGGGCAGCGACCGGCGCCGCGACAACAGCCGCCGGAGCAGCCGCCGGAGCAGAAGCCGCTGACTTGCGGGCCCGGCGTTTGGCTTCGGTGGTTTTGGGGCCGTAGCCGACGAGGACCGCTGTGCGGCCGCCGGTTTCTTCGGCCGGCTCGGGGACCGTGGGGACCATGTCGTCGGCCAGGGCTTCGGCCGGCGAATCGGTCTCCACCGAGATGATCGGCGTACCGACGTCGACCGTCTCGCCCTCGGGAACCAGAAGGTCCTTGACGACGCCGGCGAACGGCACCGGCAGCTCGACCAGCGACTTGGCCGTCTCGATCTCGACGATGGTGTCGTTGAGCTTGACCGTGTCGCCGGGCTTGACCTTCCAGCTGACGATCTCGGCCTCGACCAGCCCCTCACCGACGTCGGGGAGGCGGAACTGCTGGATGCCCATCAGTACTCCATCACGCGGTCGACGCCGTCCAGGACCCGGTCGAGGTCCGGCAGGTAGTCGTCCTCCATCCGCGACGGCGGGTAAGGCGTGTCGTACCCGGTCACGCGCAGTACGGGCGCCTCGAGGTGGTAGAAGCACTCCTCGGTCACCCGCGCCGCGATCTCGGACCCGGTGCCGAGCGACAGCGGCGCCTCGTGCACCACCAGCGCCCGCCGGGTCTTCTTGACCGACGCGAAGATCGTCGCGAGGTCCAGCGGCGCGATCGTCCGCAGGTCCACGACCTCGAGGTTGCGTCCGTCCTCGACCGCGGCCTCGGCCGCCTGCAGGCAGGTCTTCACCATCGGGCCGTAGCAGAACAGTGTCGCGTCGGCGCCCTCACGGACCACCTTCGCCTGGTGCAACGGCTGCACCGGCGGCACGGACTCGTCCAGCTCCGCCTTCTCGTGGTACCGGCGCTTGGGCTCGAAGAACACGACCGGGTCGTCGGACGAGATCGCCTGCTGGATCATCCAGTACGCGTCCACCGGGTCGCCGCAGGAGACGACCTTGAGCCCGGGCACGTGCGCGAACAGCGTCTCCGGCGACTCCGAGTGGTGCTCGACCGCGCCGATGCCGCCGCCGTACGGGATCCGGATGACGACCGGCATCTTGATCCGGCCCTCGGAGCGGTAGTGCATCTTCGCGACCTGGTTGATGATCTGGTCGTACGCCGGGAACACGAACCCGTCGAACTGGATCTCACACACCGGCCGGTACCCGCGCAGCGCCAGGCCGACCGCGGTGCCGATGATGCCGGACTCGGCCAGCGGGGTGTCGATCACGCGGTCCTCGCCGAAGTCCTTCTGCAGACCTTCGGTGACGCGGAACACACCGCCGAGCTTGCCGATGTCCTCGCCCATCACGACGACCTTCGGGTCCTTCTCCATCGCGGCCCGCAGGCCCGCGTTGATGGCCTTGCCGAGAGTGATCTTGGTCATCGCTCAGCCCTCGCCTTCGAACGACGCGGCGTACGCGGCGAACTGCTCGCGCTGCTCGGCGAGCTGCGGCGTCTCCTCGACGTACACGTTCTTGAAGAAGTCGGTGAGCACCGGATCCGGCAGCGCGAGGCAGCCGGCCCGCAGCTCGGCGGCGATCTTGTCGGCGTCGGCGTCGACCGCGTCGAAGAAGTCGTGGTCGACCCCGGCGTGCCGGGCCAGGTAGGCGTGCACGCGCTCGATCGGGTCCTTGAGCTTCCAGTGCTCGAGGTCCTCGTTGAGCCGGTACTTCGTCGGGTCGTCGGACGTGGTGTGCGCGCCCATCCGGTACGTGTACGCCTCGATCAGCGACGGGCCGCTGCCTTCGCGGGCCCGCTTCAGCGCCTGCTGCGTGACGGCGTACGTCGCGAGCACGTCGTTGCCGTCGACGCGGACGCCGGGGAAGCCGAAGCCGGCGGCGCGCTGGTACAGCGGGATCCGGGTCTGCCGGTCGATCGGCTCCGAGATCGCCCACTGGTTGTTCTGGCAGAAGAAGACCACCGGCGCGTTGAACACCGAGGACCAGATGAACGCCTCGTTCACGTCGCCCTGGCTGCTGGCGCCGTCACCGAAGTACGCGATCGTCGCCTCGCCGTTCTCGGCGTCGCCGATCGCGTGGTCGCGCTGCTGACCCATCGCGTACCCGGTCGCGTGCAGCGTCTGGGCGCCGATCACGATCGTGTACAGGTGGAAGTTGTTGTCCTTGGGGTCCCAGCCGCCCTGGTCGACGCCGCGGAACAGGCCGAGCAGCCGCAGCGGGTCGACGCCCTGGCACCACGCGACACCGTGCTCGCGGTACGTCGGGAAGACCATGTCCCGGTCGTTCAACGCCCGGCCGGAGCCGATCTGCGCGGCCTCCTGACCGAGCAGGGACGCCCACAGCCCGAGCTCGCCCTGGCGTTGCAGGGCGGTCGCCTCGGCGTCGATCCGGCGGACCAGGACCATGTCCCGGTAGAAGCCTTTGATCGCGTCGTCGTCGAGGTCGAACGAGTAGTCCGGGTGCTCGACGCGCTCACCTTCGGGCGTCAGCAGCTGGACGAACTCGACCTCCTCGGCGGCCTGGGGCGGACTCACCGGCGCCTCCACGGGCGCGAACACTTCCGGGGGAGTCCCCGGCACCGACTCACTCACATGCACTCCTCGGGTTCGAGCGCGGGATCGCCGCGACCGCAACGTTGCACGGGGCCGGCCTGTTTCGCCGGATGAGGCTTTCGCAGGCTGGTCCGCGTGATTCCAGGGGTTGATGCACTGCTGGCAGTGGACCTCCTCACCGGTCTCACTCCCATCTTGCCGGACACCGTACCGACCAGGTGCCTGATCCGCTAACTGTCTGGACTCCGGCGGGTACGGCGGTACCGGAAACGGTCTCAGGATGAGACACCAGTCCACTCACTGGTCCCATCCCAGCGCTCATATTACAGAAATCTGGCACATCGACGACATGTGTCACAACTTAGTCTCGATCGAGGCCTGGCGGGAAACAGCCGGTCGCTGGCCGGAAACCGCCTTGCGCGCCGGATCACCTCGTCTTAGCGTAAGCATCGTTCTTGCATAACGCCCCTGTCACTCCCGAGGAGGATCGGATGGCCGCCTCTGCCCCGGCCACAGTGGTCGAGACCGGTTCCCGCCCGGCGTCGAGCGCGATGATCTGGACCGCGCTCACGGTCGTGTACGTCGTCTGGGGTTCGACGTACCTGGCGATCCGGGTGGTCGTGGACGCGGACATCCCGCCGATGCTGGGGATGGCGACCCGCTTCCTGACCGCGGCTGTACTTATGGCGGCAGGCCTGGCGCTCAAGTCCGGGTGGAAGCGGCTGCGGATCACGCGGCAGGAGGCGATCGGGGCGGCGACGGTCGGCGTACTGCTGCTTGCTTTTGGCAATGGTGCGGTAGCGATCGCGGAGCAGACGGTCCCGTCCGGGCTGGCGGCGCTGCTGGTCGCGGCGATTCCGTTGTGGCTGATGTTGCTGCGGGTGGGCGGCGGTGAGCGGCCGCGCGCGATGACGTGGGTCGGCGTACTGATCGGGTTCGGCGGAGCGGCGTTGCTGGCGTTGTCAGGTGGCAACACGAGCGCGAAGCCGCTGTCGGTCGCGATCCTCGTGGTCGGCACGATCTGCTGGGCGATCGGTTCGCGGTTCGCGCCCCGGCTGGGCCTGCCGCGGGATCCGCTGGTGACCGCCCTCTACGAGATGGTGTTCGGCGGTACGGCGATGGTGCTGCTCGGCGTACTGCGGGGCGAGCCGGCCCGGCTGCACCTAGACCGCGTGGACGGGTCGGGGTGGCTCGGGCTGGCGTACCTGGTGGTGTTCGGATCGCTGCTCGCGTACACGGCGTACTCGTATCTTCTGGCGAACGCGCCGATCTCGCTGGTCGGGACCTATGCGTACGTGAACCCGGCCGTGGCCGTGTTCCTGGGGTGGCTGATCCTGAGCGAGAGCCTGACCTGGCAGATCCTGCTCGGCGGCGCCGTGATCATCGTCGGGGTCGCGCTCGTGGTGACGTCCGAGCGCCGGCGGAAGTAGCCGGGCCCCTTAATACAAGGAAAGACCCGGGCCCACGAGGGACCCGGGTCTCCCACCGCTGCCGATGCGCGCGGCAGCGGGCCTGACGCCGGTCGCACCCTGCCCCGAAAAAACACGGCGCGAATCTCCGGCAATGGTTCCAACGATATTCCGGCGGATCGTGCTATTGCCAATTCGGCGACCACCGAGCCCACCGAAACAATCTTCCGATTCACCGGGCATCCGTCACCCGCGCTGACTCAACGACGCACCATGACGTCGGTTACGGGTACTTCCGTATCAACTTCCGCTCGCTCTTCCGACCGTGTCGTTGCTGGTAAGTTGCCTGGTCAGCACGGGATTGTTTGCTTTGTCAGGGAACTCATCACCGGCCGCCTATGTGTCCGGTGGCGGCGAAAAAGGTTGACGAAAAAGTTTGTAACCGGTGCTGCCAGGTGTCGTTAGCACTAAGACGAATCCGTCAAACCCGAAAGGAAACCTGGCATAATGCAGGTAACGCGTAAGATCGTCGCAGCTGCGGCAGTGGCGACCGTGGCCACCCTTGGCCTGGCCACCATGGTGAGCGCCAACGTTCTGGACGACGCCCAGAAGAAGGCTCAGGACACCGGCCTGGCTGACGCGGCGTCGGCTGCCAGCAAGGGCTACGACATGGGCCACGCTCGCTGGTGGGGCATGCACAAGGACGGCTCGCTGGTCGCCCTCGACCGCAACGACCTCGGTGCGGTCCAGGCCTGCCACAACTTCGGTGCCGGCACCGGCATCGGCGGCACCGTGCCGGCCGAGGACATCACCGGCATCGTTGGCTGGGGCAACGACGGCAACAGCATCACCGCCGTCAAGACCTGCGAGCAGAGCAACGAGCAGAACCGCAAGTGGTACAAGGCCGACGGCAACGGTGTTGTCTCGGTGAGCGACAACAAGGTCGGTCCGTGGCAGGTCTGCCACAACGAGATCGACGCCACGGGCATCGGCGGCACCGTTCCGCTGACGAACCCGACCGGCATCCTGGGTCTGGACAACGACGGCAACTCCGTCGACTCGCTGAAGACCTGCGAGCAGAGCAACGAGCAGAACAACTGACCCTCCCTGGTCAGTGATGCAGGACCCGAACCAGCCACCTCGGTGGGTTGACTGATTCGGAGCAACACGCAACAACAGCGGCGCCGGGAGCAAGCCTCACTCCTCCCGGCGCCGCTCTTTGCTGTCCGGCCCTTGCACCGCCTCGACTCGGCGGAGGGTCAGAGGTGGCGGAGGTCTACGCAGGAGCCGTTGGGGAGGTTGCGGGTCAGGAGCGACCAGATGCCGGCGGCGGCGGACTGCGGGGTCACGAGGGCACCGGAGCGCTTCAGGTCATGGAAGCGGGACACCGACGGGAAGTCCGCCTCGTCCGTGGCGCGGATCTCGGATTGCATGGCCGTGTCGACCACGCCGGGAGCCACCGCGATGACGTGGGAGTTCGCGGGTTGTTCCTGGCCGACGGTGCGGACCCAGTGTTCGACGGCAGCCTTTCCCGCGTTGTACGAGGACCAACCGGCGTACGCCGTCTTCGCGGCTCCGGAGGAGAGCAGGATCAGGTGGCGTTCGCACGTGAGGTGGGCGGACGCGCGGAGAAACGCGGCGCCGAGGACCTGCGGCGAGGCGGAATTGAGCAGCACTGCCCGGGTGTACGCGTCGGGATCAGCAGTCGCCGCGGGGCCGATCGGGGTGATCGTGCCGGCGTTGTGGATGAAGATCGCGTGGTCGCCGTCGTACTCGGCCAGCTCTTTCGTGAAGTGCTGCTCGACCAGCTGCCAGTCGGCGGGGTTCGAAAGGTCGGCGCGCACGTGTTCCGTCGTACCGCCCGAGCGTGAGATGTCGATGACGCGGGCGTCCGGGAACGGCACCGCCGCGGCGAGGGCGGCGCCGATCCCGGCCGAGGCTCCGGAGATCCAGACGAGCGCGGTCACTGGCGCCAAGCGCGGGCGACGCCGAGGAAGAGGTCGTTGGCCTCGGACTCGCCGATCGTGACGCGTACGCCGTCACCCGGGAACGGACGCACCGAGACGCCCTCGGCCTGCACAGCTTCGGCGAACTCGACCGTGTCCTCACCCAGCTCGAGCCACACGAAGTTCGTCTCCGACTCCGGCACATCCCAGCCGGCGGCACGCAGCGCCTCGACCACCCGGGTCCGCTCGACGACCAGCGCGTCGACCCGCTCGAGCAGCTCCTCCTCGACCGCGAGCGAAGCGATCGCCGCCGCCTGCGCGACGTAGCTGACCCCGAACGGCAACGCGCACTTCCGAATCGCGGCGACGACCTCCGGGTGCCCGATCGCATACCCGACGCGGAACCCGGCCAGCCCGTACGCCTTCGAGAACGTCCGCAGCACCAGCACGTTCGGCCGCTCGCGGTACAGCTCGACGCCGTCGACGACCTCGGTCTCGCGGACGAACTCGCGGTAGGCCTCGTCGACCACGACCAGCACGTTCGACGGTACGGCGTCGAGGAACGCGACCAGCTCGTCCCGGCGTACGACGGGCCCGGTCGGGTTGTTCGGCGTACAGACCAACACGACCTTGGTGCGATCCGTGATCGCGGCTTCCATCGCCTTGAAGTCGTGGCGGGCATCCGCGGTCAGCGGCACCTGGACCGACGTGGCGCCGGTCAGCTGGACCGCAATCGGGTACGCCTCGAACGAGCGCCAGGCGTAGACGACCTCGTCACCGTCGGAGACCGTCGCCTGCAGCAGGTGGTAGAGCAGCGCGACCGATCCGGTGCCGACCGCGAGGTCGCTCACCGGTACGCCGAACCGGGCCGAGAGCGCGTCGAGCAGCTCCACACAGCCCATGTCCGGGTAGCGGTTCATCTGGGCCGCGGCCTCGGTCGCGGCAGCGAGCACACCCGGGAGCGGCGGGTACGGGTTCTCGTTGCTGGACAACTTGTACGTCGGCCGGCCATCGGTGCGCGCCGGCGGACGGCCCGGCTTGTAAGCCGCGACGTCGTCCAGGCAGGCGCGAAAGCGAACCTCGTTGTCAGGGGTCATGACCGCAGGTTAGTCCTTACCCCACGCCGGAACCACCCTCCTTCGAGCGACCTCGCGCACACCGTTTGACTCCGGGTACGACGAGCCTCAAACTGACTGATTGTCGGACAATCAGGAGATCTGATACTGGATCTCATCGGGTCAGGGAGGGTGTTCATGGGGCAGCCGCTGGAGTGGGGTCGTCGCTATCTGATGGTCCGGCCGGACCACTTCCGGATCGACTACGTGATCAACCCGTACATGTCGACGCACGACCAGCCGGACCCGGCGCTGACGCTCAAGCAGTGGGAGTCCTTACGGCAGGCGATCGTGGACGCCGGCGGCGAGGTCGAGGTCCTGGCGCAGCGCGAGGACTCCCCCGACATGGTGTACGCGATGAACCTCGGGCTGGCGGCCGCGGACGGGCGGGCGATGCTCTCGCACATGCGGTTCGAGCCGCGCCGCAAGGAGTCGCTGAGCGCCGCGGAGTGGTTCACCGAGCAGGGGTTCCAGCTGGACCGGACCGGCGGCGAGGGCGTCGGGCCGCATTTCGAGTCCGGTGACGCGTTCGTGTTCGGCGACAGCCTCGTCGTCGGGTACGGTCCGCGCACCGAGGCCGACGCGCTCAAGCACCTCGCGACCGGGTGGAACATCCGCGTCCGCGGGCTGCGGATCGCACACGAAGGCATGTACCACCTGGACCTGCCGTTCTGCCCGGTGGACAGCACCCACGCGATGGTCTACCCGCCGGCGTTCGACGCCGCCAGCCAGGCCGAGCTCGCCGGCATCGTCCCGGACCCGATCGTGCTGACCGACGACGAGGCCTTCGCCTTCACCGCGAACTCCATCGTGGTGAACGAGACGATCATCATGCCTGCCTGCTCGCCACGCCTTCGCGCCGTCTTCACCGACCTCGGCCTGCGCGTCGTCGTCCTGGACCTCTCCGAGTTCCACAAGGGCGGCGGCTCGGCCCGCTGCCTGACCAACCCACTGGACTTCCCACTGACCGCCATCACCACCCCAGCCGGTGAACTACTCCTCCCGGCCTGAACGCGCGTCAGCAGCCGCCAACCCGGCCCGCATCGACTCCCGCACCGCCGGCTCCCACGACCCGGTGTTGGCGAGCGGGATCTCGGTCATGAACCGCCGCTCGGCCTCGGGGATCCGGGCGACGACGAGGTCCGGGTCCGAGACGGCGGTCGCGTAGATCTTCGGGCCGTCGGCGGAGAACAGGTCCGCGATGACCAATCTTCCGTCGGCGGTTCGCATGATGTTGTCCGGGTTGTCGTCCAACGGGCCGCACCAGGGAAGCTCTGCCTGGGCGCGCTCGTGGACCCGGTGTACGACGTCGACGAGGTCGGCGACTTCGGGTGCTCGTGCGGCAATCGCCTCGTGGAACGCGGCGGCTTCGGCTTCCGGAACCGGCCGGAGGGGTTCCATCAGTTGGAGGTCGCCACCGCCGGTCAGCCGGTGGTGCGCGAACAGTTGCGGGACTTGGCCGGTGTACGCCGCCTCGCGGTAGAACGCGGCGACGTACGGGCCGGCCGGGTCGAACGGGCTGATGCGTGCGACCGCCGTACCGTCCGGGGACTGCAGGGCGACCGCCCAGTCGCCGACACCGCAGTGGGTCCAGCCTGCCGCCAGGAGTTCTTGTTCTACTTGCCGGTGGTCCAGATCAGGTCGAGGGTGGCCGGGTCCCAGCCATAGCCTTGGATCCATTGGTTGGCTTTTTCCCTGCCCTGGGGGCCGTAGACCTCGATGACGACCGAGATCGCCTCGGGGTTGGTGGGGTCGGTCTTGGACTTGGTGTACGTCGCCTCGAAGCCGTCGCCGACGTACGGGAGCTGGCCGAGGATCGGGTACTTCTGCCTCAGCCGGGCCTGGATCTCGTCGAACCTCTGGCCGGCCTCCGCCTCGAGTTTCAGCTCCTGCTCAGGGTTGTTCTTGGCCCATTCCCGGCCCTCGGCGCTGTTGGCGTAGAGGTACATCTTGACCGCCTGCCGATCGCCCTCGGCGGTGAACGTCATCGAATAGCCCTCGAAGCCCCGGCGCTGACCGTCGAGCGTGTGCTGGCCGGCCTTCACCTTGACCTCCCCGTTCGCCGGGATCTCGTGACCGTCCAGCTTCAGCGTCAGGTCGTTCGGAATGGACTCGATGGTGAGGCTGGTCTGCGAACCGCCGCGGAACAGCAGGATGCCGCCGACCAGCACGACGACGACCGCCAGCGCGACCACGCCGATAAACAACGGCCGCCGGTTCTCCTCCAGCATCAGCTGCTCCCGTTCCTTTCGTCAGCTCTTCGGTACCGGCGCGCTCTTCAGCCGGTAGACAGTGAACTGCCCGCCGACGCCGTACAGGAAGCCGGCCTCCGGCACGTGACCGTGGAGCGACCCCGACGCCGAGTTGTAGCCGCCGCCCTCCTTGCCCCAGGGACCGACATACAGGTACGTGTGGCCGGGCCCGTTCAGGATGTCACCCGGCTTCATCCCGCCCGGTGGCTCACCGTGCCACCAGTCGTACTTCCCGGAGGACTCCAGGTAGGTGCGCTGCACGTCGGTGCCCACGTTCGGGTACTTCGGGTCGGCGCCGCTCATGTGCATCACGGTCGCGACGAACCGTCCGCAGTCGCTGTACGGATCCTCGCCGCTGGCGCCGTCGTTGTACTTCGCCATCGCCTCCACGAACTCCGGCTTGGCGATGCTCGCGGCGACACCGTTGTGACCGCTGTCCGGCCAGGCCAGGTTCTTCGCGACCTGGGCGATGTTGCCGCTGCCGGCGCCGCAGCCGCTGGGGTCGTCGCCCTTGCCGGCGGCCGGAGCCGATCCGCCGAAGGTGTTCAGGACGTGCTCGGCGTTCGCCTTGCGTTCGGCGTACCGCGGGTTGTTCGGGTTCTCGTAGCCGGCGAAGCGCTCGAACTGGCCGCCGAAGGCGACCGCGGCGGCGTCGACGGTGGTGGCGGCCTTGACCGCGTCACCGGCGCCCTTCTCCGAGAGCGGCGGCTTGCCGAGGAGCTGTTTGTGCAGGAACTCCAGCTGATAGGCCAGCGAGCCGATGACGTCGTCGCCCACCCCGGCGTCGCGGGACGGGTTGATCATCTTGCTGGCCGGCGTCCATTGGACGATGCCCCAGCCGCCGGAGTACCCGAGGACGTCGGCGGGCTTGGTGACGGTGCCCGGGGCGGTGCCCTGCTTGCGGCCCGGCTCGACGCTGGACTCGCTGATCATGTTGCCGACGATGCCGGCGGCCTGCTCCTTGGTGTACCCGTTCTGGACGAAGAAGTTGAAGGCCTTCTGCTGGTTGTTCGCACCGCTCAGGTCGCCGTTGAGGCACGAGCAACCGCTGTCGCCGGAATCGGAGGTGTCGAGCTCGAACGGGTTCTTGTCCGGCTTCTGCGTCTCCCAGTCGGCCGGATCGTCCTTCTTCTCGGCCTTGTTGACCCACATCTCCCAGTGGATGTGCGGGCCGCTCAGACCGGGCGCGACCTCGTTGCCGGTGCCCGAAGTGCCGATCACGTCGCCGCGCTTGACGTCGGCGTTCAGCGCCACGCCGATGGTCTTCAGGTACGTCGTCCGCGTCTCGACGTCCTCGCGCCGGATCCGGACCTCGCCGTCAGAGGCCTTGACGACCTTGCCGTCCTGGGAGGCGTAGACCTTGCTGCCCTCGTCGACCTTGAAGTCGTAGCCCTGGTGCGGGGCGACGGCCAGTGGCGCGGTCCACTCGACGTCGATCTTCTGCGAATCGGTGGGATAGGCGAACAGGCTCTGCTCGGTGGCCTGCTGGGCGCACTGCGCCTCGGCGGTGTCCATCCCGCCCAGGACGCCGAGCAGCATGATCAGAACGATGAGGAGCGGGAGTAGCAGGATCAGCCCGATCGCGCCGAGGATCGGCAGCACTTTGCTGTCTCCCACGTTGTGCTCCTCGCTCACTCGAGTGGACTCCCGCGCCGGTCCGCGAAGAGGGGCGGCCACTTGAGGAAAATGGTGCCCGAAAACCGGGTCATCGTGTCGGGAGTTATCCACAGGCCGGGCCGGCGGGGCGGGGCGAGCGCGACAACGGACCGGGTCTGGACGAGAATCACACCATGTACGAACGGCTGCGGGTGGACCGCTCGACCACGGTCGACCGGGTGGTCGACGCGCTGCGTGCCGCGCTGTTCGCCGGCGACCTGGAGCCCGGTACGCCGCTGCGCGAGCAACCGCTGGCCGAAGCGCTGGGCGTCGCCCGGAGCACGATCCGCGAGGCGATGACGATGCTGGTCACCGAGGGCCTCGCGGTCCGCGAGCCGAACAAGGGCGTCAGCGTCGCGATCCTGCATCCCGAGGCGGTGGCGGACATCTGCCGGGCCCGGTTCGTGCTGGAGTCGGCCGGGATCCGGGCCTGGTTCGACGCGGACGAAGCCGCCCGGGAGCGGGTCCGCGAGGCCATGCGGGTGTTCGCCGCGACCGCCAAGGACGGCGCCGACCCGGAGGCGCTGACCGAGACCCACCTCGCGATCCATCGCAGTCTGGTCGCGCTGACCGGCAGCGAGCGCCTGATCGCGACCGCCGACTCGGTCACCGGCGAGGCGCGACTCGCCCTGGCCCGGGTGGACGCACTGCGGCAGGACGCTCGCCAGCAGGTCGCGTCCCACCGCAAGCTCATCCGGCTGCTCGAGCGGGGCGAGCTCGACGAATGCGTCGACGAGCTCCGCCGCCACCTCGAAGGCGCCCAGGAGTCGCTCCTGGAAGCCATCGCGATGCCGCCCGCCTGACTCAGACCAGACCGTCAGCCGTCACGTCGTACGTCTTCGAGCCGACCCGGAGGCCGGTCAGGCGCGCGTCGGGGTCCAGCTCGGCGACCTGTGGGTTCGCCGTCACCGTGCCGTCGAGGGCTACCTCGATGCCGAAGATGCCCTCCAGGACCAGGCTGACCCAGGCGCCGGACGACGAGCAGGACCAGTCGATCAGGTACGGGAACTGCGGCGGCGACTTGGCCGCTCCACCGGCCATGGTCGGCTGTGCCTCCTCCACGAAGTGCGCCTGTCCGCACGGGCCCTGGTTGGCGGTCTTGGCCAGACCCGGCAGCCAGTCCAGTAGTACGTCGCCGCGGCCCAGGGCGAACAGCGCCCGCCCCGCATCCGCCGGCCACGCCGGATACGCGCCGTTCCACTGGTGGTCCGGACGGACGCTGAACGCGGCGTCCGCGTCGTACGGCGACAGCGCGCGCATCCACGTCGGTGTCTGCAGCTCGTTCTGGAAGAACGACACCATCTCGGCGCACTGCGACTCGGACAGGTCGTCCGGCATCGTCGTACCGATGAGGTTGAAGTCGTAGCAGTGCCGCACCGGCACCAGCGACCCGTCCGGCTGCCGGGCGTGCCAGAAGCCCTTGCCCTCGGCGTACAGCTCGTTGACGTGGCCGGCTTGCGCCGACGCCTCCTTGCGCAGCAAGGCGGCGCGGTCCGAGTCACCGGAGCGGTCCGCGATCTCAGCGGCGACGCGCATGCACCACACGTTCGCAGCGTTGAAGCTGGCGACCTCGTGCACGTAGCTGCTCACGCACTCCATCAGGTTGTCGATGCCGCCGTAGTCGGCAAGAGCATGGTCACCGCGCAGACCGCGCCAGGCGGTCGCCCAGTCGTGCAGGTGCTCCGCGACGACCTTCGGACCGACCTGAGAGTCGAGGAACGCCTCGTCCCCGGTGAACCGGACGTAGTCGCGCACCAGTCTGGTCATGGCGAAGTCGTTGACCGAGTACCAGTAGCCGACCGGTCCGCCGGTCAGCCACTCGGTGCCGAAGTGCTTGTGGGTGTCGAGTCCGATCCAGTGCTCGATGTGCTTGCGCATCGGCTCCGGGTCCAGCAGCGCATGCGTCAACGACGACAGGCTGTAGTCCCAGATGAACGTCGTCGTCTGCCAGTACCGCGGCATCAACGTGTCGTAGGTCCGCCCGAGCACGCTGGCCGGGTTGTCCCGCCGGAACCAGATGACACCGAGCACGCCCCACCAGTACAGCTTCTGCAGCGCCTCGTTCGAGGTCTCCAGCACAGGCAGAGATCCGCTGAAGCCGTCGCTGGACGGGTCGAAGGCATCCGCGATCGCCACGTCCCACACGCTCTCCGCCACGGCGATCACCGCAGGTACGTCGGCCACGCAGACGTCGAAGTGCTCCGCGGCCTCCTCCAGCGACCCCGCCAGCACATGCACGTACGACAACTGCCCGCGCCCTGCGTCGTCCAGAACCAGGGTCGTCTCGAGCATCGCCCTGTCCACACTGCAGGGCACATCGAGGCCCTGCAGGCTCACAGCCGACTCGGACTCTCCTGTGCCGACCACTCGCCCATCGACAACCCGCAGCGTGTTCGGCTCGGAAGGCGGCTCCGGGCGCAACCAACCAGTCGACGAGCGGGTCGCAGTGCTCTCCAGCGCGAACCCCAGCTGGACCGATCGGCCTGGTGCGCCAGACACCTCCAACTGCACCACAACAGCCGGGCGCCCAGGGGCACAGGCGGTCGTGGTGCGTAGCTCCAGACCGTCTACGGTCGTGGACCGTACGACGCAGTCCGGTCGCCACACCACCTCGACGGTGCCGCCGTACGAGCGGGCCAGCCGGCCGTCGACGTACAGCTGGGCGGTGATCGTGTCGCCGTGGGAGTACGGCGGGAAGTTCACACTGCGGATCGCGACGACGTCATGGTCGACCTGCGCCGTACCCAGGAAGTTCGTCAGCCCGGGCGGGTTGAACATGTCGTCGTACGTGTGGGTGAGGACGTCGCTGGCCAGGTCGGCACTGCGAGGGATCATGAGGGGTCGGCCCAATCGGTGTTCGGGAGCAGGGGGTACCAGTCCGGGCGGGCCGGATCGCGGTCGTACGGATAAGGCCCGAGCTCGCGGAACAGCTCGGCGTACTCGGCCAGCTTGTCGCGGTCCAGCTCGACGCCGAGCCCGGGAGCATCCGGTACAGCGATCGCGCCGTCGACGTACGGAAGCTTGCCGCCGGCAATGATGTCGTCGCGCAGGTGGTGGTAGTGCGCGTCCGCGGCGAACGACAGGTTCGGTACGACGGCACCGAGGTGCAGCATCGTCGCCAGCTGGATGCCCAGCTCGCCGGACGAGTGCACGGCCACGCCGAGCTGGAAGGTCTCGCAGACGCCGGCCGCCTTGATACACGGCCGGATCCCGCCCCAGAACGTGGTGTCGAGCAGGATCACGTCGACGGCCGGATCACGCACGTTGGCCGCCAGCTGCTCGAAGTTCACGACGACCGTGTTGGTGGCGAGCGGGATCGGGGTGTTCTCGCGAACGCGGCGCATCCCGTTCAGACCCCAGGTCGGGTCTTCGAGGTAGTCGTTGTCGAGGTCCTCGATACCGCGCGCGAACCGGATCGCCTCCTCGACGCTGAACGCGCCGTTCGGGTCGAACCGCACGCGATGCCCGGGGAACGCCTCGGCCAGCGCACGAAAGCACTCGCGCTCGTAGTCCGGCGGGAACACGCCGCCCTTCAGCTTGTGCACACTGAAACCGTGCTCGTCGACCAGCGCGCGAGCATGGTCCACCAGCTGCGAAGCGGTCCGGATCTCGCCGGTGCCGTCGTCGTTCGGATGCCGGAAGAACAGGTAGCTCGCGAACGGCACCGTGTCTCGCACCTTGCCGCCGAGCAGCTCGTGCACGGGCACGCCGAGCTCACGGCCCTGCAGATCCAGGCAGGCGAACTCGATTGCCGCGAGCAACTGAGTGCGGTTGTTGTACAGGCTCGCGGTCGGGTTGGCGAGCATCCAGCGCAACGCCTCGGTGCGCGCCGGGTCGTGCCCGAGCAGGTACGGCTTCAAGCCGGCGACCGCAGCCTCCGCACTCTGCCCGCCGCCGCCCATCTCGCCCAGGCCGATCAGCCCGTTGTCGGCCTCGACCTCTACGACAGTCCGTACGAAGCGTCCCCAGTGCGCCCCGTTGCTGTGCCGTAGCGGTGCCTCGAGCGGCATCGTGACCGTGGTCGCGCGTACGTCGACGATCTTCACTTCGTGCCCTCCGGCAGTACGACGGGCAGCCCGGCGGTCAGGCCGCCGTCCACCTTCACGTCCGCGCCCGTCATGAACGACGCGGCCGGTGACGCCAGGAAATAGATGACCTCGGCAACTTCTCCCGGGGTCGCGACCCGACCGAGCGGATGCGATCGGCCCCACTCGGCGACCACCTCGTCGGTCGATCGCCCGTTGCCGAACTGCGCGGCCGACGTCCGCAGCATGGGTGTTTCCACCGATCCCGGGCAGACGGCGTTCACCCGGATGCCATCGGCGGCGTGGTCCACAGCCATCGCGCGGACGAGGCTCAACAGCGCGCCCTTGCCCATCGAGTACGCCGCGACGCTGGTCTGCGCCGCGTACGCCTGCACCGAGGCGACCACCACGACACTTCCCCCACGCGGCAACTTCGGCACGAACGCCTGGCAGGCAAAGAACACCCCGCCGACGTTCACGGCCATCACCTCGTCGTAAACGTTCCAAGGGGTATCGACGACGGTCCCGTACCGCTGGACTCCCGCGGCACAGACCAGCGCATCGACGGGCCCGATCTCGGTGGCGACCGCAGCGAGGGCTGCGCGGTCGCCGACGTCGACAGCCCGACCGGTCACGAGCTCGCCGAGCTCGGCCTCCAGCCGGCCGAGAGCGTCGGCGTCCCGGTCGAGCGCGACCACTCGATCCCCCGCGGAGACGAACCGTTCGACAGCACCTCGTCCGATCCCGGCTGCACCGCCGGTGACGACGATCGTGCGGCTACCGCCCCCCTCCCCGCCGCCGGAGGCGGCGTTCTCTTCTCCGCCTGGGGCGGCGTTGGACTGTTGCGGCATATGTGTCCTTTCAGAACTGCCCCAGGGCGAGGCCCCGGGAGAAGAAGCGTTGGGCGGCGAGGAACAACACGACTGTCGGCAGCGAGACGAGCAGGCCGCCGGCCAGCACGGTCGGGAGCGACGCCCCGCCGTACGTGCTCTGCAGGCCGGTCAGCGCCGGCATGATCGGCCGCACCGAGTCGGACTGCGAGAGCGTCAGGCCGAGCAGCAGGTCGTTCCACACGAAGGTCGCCTGCAGGATGAAGATCGCGGCCAGCGCGGAGCCCGCCATCGGCAGGTAGATGCTGCGGAAGATCCGGAACAGCCCGCCGCCGTCGACCACCGCGGCCTCGAACACGCTCCGCGCGATCCCGGTGAAGAAGTTGCGCATCACGAACGCCGAGAACGGCACGCTGATCGCGGTGTACACGATGATCATCCCGACCCGCGTGTCGTACAGCCCGGAGTCCGCGTACCCGGAGAACAGCGGCATCAGGATCATCTGCAGCGGGAAGATGGTCCCGCCGAAGATGAACACGAACCACAGAAACCCGCGCTTCAGCTTCAGTACGACGATCGCGTACCCGGCGGCCGCGCCGATCAGCACGGCCAGCACCGGCGCGATCACGCTGTACATCGTGGTCGCGACCAGCGTGTCCCCGAGCGACGCCTTGCTCCACGCGTCGCCGAAGTTCGCGAACAGCGAGAAGCCGGCCGGCTTCCACACGGTCTTGGCGTCGTACCCGTCGACGGACTTGGAGGCGTTGACGATCAGCAGGTAGATCGGCGCGAGCCAGATCAGCCCGAGTACGACGAGGAAGGGAGTCTTAACCCTGCTCACGGGCGTCCCCCAACTGGTAGCGCAGGTACAGGATCGAGGCGGCGAACGTGACCAGGCTGAGGAACAGCGCGATCGCCGCACCCTGGCCGTAGTCGTTCAGCACGAAGGTCTCCTTGTACATGGACAGCGCGAGCGTCTCGGACGACGTACCGGGGCCGCCCTGCGTCATCACCCACACCACGTCGAACGTCTTCAAGCTGCCGACGATCGACAGCCCGATGACCACCGTGGTGATCGGACGGAGCTGCGGCCAGAGGTGGTGGCGGAAGAGACTGAACCCCTCCGCACCGTCCAGCCGCGCAGCCTCCAGCGGCTCACCTGGGATCGACTGCAGACCGACGACGAACAGCAACGCGTTCACGCCGGCCGCCTGCCAGGTCACCGCGACGATCATCATCAGCGTGTTGCCAGGACCTGCCTGCAGCCAGCCGGTGTGTGCTCCCGGCAACCCGAAGAAGCCGAGTGCCTGGCCCAGTGCGCCATCGGGCTGCAGTACAAAGCCCCAGATGACGCCCACGGCCACACCAGAGATCGCATACGGCAGCAGGAACGGCAGCCGTAGCCACGTGCCCCATTTGTGCCCGTAGGTCAGTACTGCGATCAGCAGCCCGAGTACTACGGGCAGAGTCACCATGCCGACGACCCACAGCAGCGTGTTGACGAGCGCCCCGGTCAGATCGGGGTCGCTGAACATCGCCTTGTAGTTCGCCAGCCCGGTCCAGACCGGGGACGCCAGTCCGTCGTACTGCGTGAAGCTGACGTACGTCGTCCACAGGAACGGCAGGTAGAGCAGCAGTGCGACCACACCGGCAGCCGGCAGCCCGAACAGGGGCGCCATGCGGGCCCCGGTCCGGTCCGGGCGCTGGGTGCTCGCCCGGACCTTCACCGGTGGCCGTTCGATCGTGGAAGTCACTTCTGCTTGGCCCAGTACGCGTCCGCCTCGGCCTGGATCTTCTGCAGGCCCGGCATCGGGTCACCCGGCTTGGTCACGAATGCGCCGAACACCTCGAGCGCCTTGTTCGCAACGGGTACGGGCGTTGCCTCGAACCACCGGTTGATCAGCCGGTAGCCGTCACCGCCGACGTCCTTGTTCAGCGCCGCCAGACCCGGGTCCTTGACCTCGGCCTTCGGGTTGAACGACAGGTCGCCGCGGGAGTTCGCCCACGCGGTCTGTGCCTGCGGCGTGACCCACCAGTCGGTCCACTTCTGCACCGTCGACGCGTGGTCGCTGGCCGCGGCCGAGCAGACCGGTCCGGTCTCGAAGATCATCGACGTCTTCGGCAGCGAGGGGTTCACGTTCGGGATCACGAAGAAGTCGTAGTCGGTGCCCGGCTTCATCTTCAGCGTGTTCAGGTTGCCGCTGAACCAGGTGCCGAAGTTGATCATCGCGACATCGCCGTTCTTCAGCTGTGCCTGCGGCTCGGTCTTAGAGCCCGGGTCGCTGAAGTACCCGGCGTCGATCATCTTCTTCCACTCGTTCATCACCTCGACCACGCCCGGGTCGGTGTACTTCGCCTTGCCGGCGGCGAGCGCGTCGTACAGGTCGGGGTCCTTGCCCGCGAGCAGCGTCTCGAACCAGACGAAAGAGAACAGGATGTTGGTCTGGTAGAACGGCTTCACGCCGATCGCCTTGAGCTTGTCGGCGTCCTTGATCAGGTCCGCCCAGCTCTTCGGGCTGGCGGTGATGCCGGCCTTCTTGAAGACGGCCTTGTTGTAGTACATCACCCAGTAGCCGGCGTTCAGCGGCACACAGTACTGCTTGTCGCCGTAGGTGAAGTACTGCTTGAGCTGCTCCGGAATGTTGCCGTCGGCAATCGCCTTGGTCCACTGGTCGGTGGTGTCGGCGACGAGCTTCTGGTCCACCAGATCCTGAAGCTCCTTGCCGGTGTGCCAGGTGAACAGGTCGGCCTTCTCCTTGGTCCGGAACGACGACCGGATGAATGCGGTGTACGTGTTCGAGTCGGAGTACCCGACCGGCTCCATGCCGACGCCGATGTCCTTCTTGCTGGCCGCGCCGACCTGGGTGAAGGCGTCTTTCCAGCCGCCCTTGTCGTTGTAGAACTTCAGTGAATCGACCGGCTTGTCCTCGCCCTTCTTCGGGGCGGCCGCTCCGCCGCCGCCACAGGCGGACAGCGCGAGCGTGCCGGCCATCACCAGGGCAGCCAGCGCCTTCCGGTTGGTCTTGCGTTGCATGGTGTTTCCTTCCAGCTCAGGGATGCTGAAGTCGTTGGTTGATGACGGCCAGTACGCCGTCCAGGTGTTCGCGGGTGAGGAGTTCGGCGAGGTCTGAGTCGCCGGAGCGGACTGCGTCGTAGATCGCGCGGTGCTCGTCCAGGTCGGCCTGCCGGTCACCGTGGATGTGCAGGATCTCCAGCTGCTCCCGTGCGTTCACGACGGTCACCGACTCGACCACCTCGGCCAGGGTCGCGTTGCCGGACGCCTGGGCCAGCGAGCGGTGGAAGTCCATGTTCACCTCGGCCAGCCGGGCATGGTCGCCGGATGCGATCAGCTCGGCCGCAGTGGCTAGGTCCTGCTCCATCTGCTCGAGTGCTGCCGCTCCACGGGTCGCTGCGGCCAGTGCAGCAACAGGTGGCTCGATCAGTGCGCGAGCCTGCAGTAGCTCGACCAGCCGGTCCGCACTGGGTGCCAGCGCCAGGGGGTTTGCCAGTACGAGTCGGCCGACGTTCGGACCGACGTACACACCGGAACCGTGCCGGAGCTCTACCGCACCGGTTGCCTCCAGCCGGCGCAGCGCCTCCCGGACCGTCGGTACGGCGACCTTGAACCGCTCCGCCAGCGACCGCACCGCCTCGAACTGGTCACCGGGCGACAGCTTCCGCTCCGCGATCAGCGACAGCATCGACGTCGCCAGATCGTCCAGCAGGCTGCGGCGTACGACGCCACCCGGGGTGCTCACTTGGCCGCCGCCAGCGTCACGGCCAGGAACCGCGGCCGGTAGATGCTCACATCGCCGTACAGGTCGTCGCTGACGAGGCTGTTGACGTTGTAGCTGAGCAGGAGCTCGTTGCCGCGGCGCAGGTCCGGGTGCTCGTGGGAGTTGTACGTGATGATGTTCCCGCCGGTCTCCGGAGTCTGGTACAGCTCCACCGGCTTGACCCACGGACCGGTCGGCGAGCAGGAGAAGTACCCGACGACCCGCTTGCTGAACGGCTCCTTGGTGTCATGGGTGACCAGCAGGTAGCCGTCCTTGAACTGCGTGACGCTGTGCTCGTTGGCCACGCCCTCGAGCACGCGGGTCGACGCCGCCTCGTCGGACGACCAGCCGGAACCGGTCCAGTACTCCCACGGCTTCGCAGTCAGGTCGTCACCACGCACGCGGGCGACATGCTGGTACTTCGAGGCGCCCAGGTCCTCGACGCCGTAGATGTAGGTGTAGCCGCGATCCCGCAGCAGCCAGCCCGACCACTGCACATTCGCAGCCGACGGCAGCGGGGTGAGCGACTTGAGCTTGAACGTCGTGCTGTCGAAGCGGGCGAGGTAGTTGCTGGCCCAGTGCCAGTCCCACTGACCCGTCCCGGTCTTCACGAAGCGCAGCGCGACCACGTCGAGGTCACGGCCGCCGTGGCTGGTCTGCGCGGCACCGACCCAGTACCAGCCGTCGGACGGCGGCGGGATGAGGGCCGTCGGCTCGGCCGGCGTACCGCCCGTGACCGTCCTCAGGTTCTTGCCCTGCTGGATCACGAACGAGTTGTTGACGAACGGCGCCGACGTCGGGCGGCTGCCGTCCGGGTTCACCGGTCCGAGGAACGTGTCGGAGAAGATCCACGCCGTCCGGCCGCCAGGGAGGGCGACGGAGTACGTGCTGTCTGCACCGGTCCAGCCCTTGCCGGTGTTGCTGTAGGCGTTCAGAAGCCCTTCGGGAGCGGCGTGCGGCTGGGCCTGGGCGGTCCAGTTCGTCCGGACGGCGTTGCAGCTCGAAGGGGCGGCGGAGGCGACAGGGACCGTGAGGCCCACTGCCGTGAGAGACGACGCGACAACCGCTACCAGGGGACGGAACATGAAAATGATCAGATCACTTGGTCATTTTCCGTGTCAAGACCCCGGGATCGATCAGGGTGTGTACCGAGCGTGGTGCTACCGGCCGGGTGGGAGGATCGAGGGCATGAAGAACTTGATCATCAGGCTGCTGGCCAACGCGGTCGCGCTGGCGGTCGCGAGCTGGCTCGTCGCCGGTATCACGCTGCAGGGCGCGACCACCGGCAGGCGCATCCTCACGCTGCTGATCGTCGCCGCGATCTTCGGCGTCGTGAACGCGATCGTGAGGCCCGTGGTGAAGCTGCTGTCCCTCCCACTGCTGATCCTCACACTCGGTCTGCTGACCTTCGTGATCAACGCGCTGATGCTGTGGCTGACGTCCTGGATCACCGGCAAGCTCGACGTCCAGTTCCACGTCGACGGCTTCTGGTCCGCGCTCTGGGGCGCGCTGATCATCACGGTCGTCGGCATGATCATCAACATCGTCCTGCCGGACAAGGCCGAAGTTCATTAGGGCATGGGTGCCGGTCCCACGCCGTAGCGAGCAGGTGCTCGGTGCGGTGCATCGGCGCGCGGGGGCGAAGGTCTCGATGCGGAGCATCGTGGCCTTCGGTCCCGTGCGGCGAGGTGCCGTGCCGAGCGCCGCGCAGTAGGCGTGGGACCGGCACCCATGCCCTCAGTGCACGTCGAGATCGTCTGCACCGGGAACATCTGCCGGTCGCCGATGGCCGAGGTCGTCCTGCGGGCCAAGCTCGCCGACGCCGGGATGGACGACGTCGAGGTGACCAGCTCGGGTACGGGCAGCTGGCACGTCGGCGACCGGATGGACCCGCGCGCCGCGGCAGCGCTACGCCGGCGCGGGTACGACGGCAGCGCGCACCGGGCCCGCCAGTTCGAGCGCGCCGCGGATCTCACGCTCGCGATGGACTCGGGACATGTCGCCGAGCTGCGCCGACGGGGTACGACGGCGCAGTTGTTCGCGGCCGACGACGTACCCGATCCGTACTACGGCGAGGACGACGGCTTCGACGCGGTCCTCGCACAGATCGAGAAGGCGGCCGACCAGTGGGTCGGCCGCCTGAGTTCGAGCTCCTAGCTCTGGCCGATCCCCGATTTCAGGCCGACGAACCAGTCGACGGTCGGGTCGAACTCCTTGCCGCCGGCGATCCGCGGGAACTCGATCGCGCGCAGCTCGTCGCCGCGCTCCTCGTCGTGGCCGACCACACCGCTCTCACCGCGCAGCGCCGCGTCGACGGCGTAGTCGGTGCACTCCTTGATCAGCGCGAGGTCGCGGTCGTTGGACGCGGCCGACCGGCTGAAGTACCCGCTCTTCTGCACCATCGTCTTCTCCGCGCCGATCCGCTCCGCGAACTGCTTCGCGAACCACGCGCCCGGGTTGATCGTGTCCAGCTTCACGTGCCCGAACGGGTCCCGCGGGACGTCCTCGCCGCGGGCCTCCAGCTCGGCCACGATCGACGGCACACCGGCGCCCTCGGACAGGAAGATGTTCACGCAGTCCGCGGAGTCCATCACCTTGCGCAGCCGCTCGGCCTCGGCGTCCAGGTCGATCGTTGCCTCCGGCACGTACACGGCGTGCACCGACCAGCCGGCCTTGTCCAGGCCGATACCCGGGTTCCACTCCTGCTCGTCGACCCACTGCTGGTACGCCTGAGCCGTTGCCGCGGTCAACCATCCGCAGTTCCGCCCCATCACCTCGTGGACGATCAGCATCCGCGGGTTCGAGCTGTGCTCGGCGATGATGTTGCGGGCGAACAGCGCGCCCTGCTCCGCCGCGGTCCACGCGCCCAGGCTCTGCCGGATCGGGATCACGTCGTTGTCGATGGTCTTCGGCAGCCCGACGACGGTCAGGTCGTAGTCGTGCTCGTGCAGGTACGCCGCGAGGTCGGCGGCCGTGGTGTTGGTGTCGTCACCGCCGATCGTGTGCAGTACGTCGACACCGTCCGCGACCAGCCGCTCGGCGGCGACCTGGAGGGCGTTCTGCCCGTCCTGGATCAGGCCGCGCTTGACCAGGTCCGCGGTGTTGGTCAGCTTCACCCGGCTGTTGCCGATCGGGCTGCCGCCGAACTTGTGCAGCAGCGACGCCTTCTCCCGCACCTGCGGCGTCACGTCGAGGAACCGGCCGCTGAGCAGGCCGTGGTACCCGTTCAGGTAGGCGATGATCTCCACGTCGGGCGCCACCTCGGTGTAGCGCTCGATCAGCCCGCCGACGGCGGACGACAGGCAGGGCGCGAGCCCGCCGGCGGTGAGCAGGGCAACTCTGCGGACAGCCATGGTCCAGGGTCCTTCCAAGGGTCACTGAAGTCCGCTACAGACTAGTGATGCAGACCACTCCCGGAAGTGGTTGGGGTTCACCCTGCGGACAGCGGCACGGAGCGTGGCGGGACCGGCGTGGAGACGACGAACGAACTGGTCGTCTGGCCGTGCACCAGGAACTTGTCCAGGACGTCCTCGAGGGCGGCGATCTCCGGAACCTGGACGCGCATCAGGAAACAGTCCTCGCCGGAGATCCGGTGGCACTCGACGACCTCCGGCGTCCGGCCCGCGAGCTCGATGATCCGCGGGATCTGGTTGGGCCCGGGGCGCAGCCGCACCCAGGCCGCGACCGGCCGGCCGAGCGCCGCCGGGTCGATGTCGACGCGGTACCCGCGGATCACTCCGGACTCCTCCAGCCGGGCGACCCGCTCCCGCACCGTCGGCGTCGAGACGCCCAGCCGGCGGGCCAGCTCGGTGGTCCGCAGGCGAGGGTCCGCGATCAGCTCCTCGAGGATTCGAGTATTGAGCTCATCCAGCATCTGGCTTCTCGTTTCGGTAAGCACAACCGCCTCCTAGGCTCCGATCTGCCATGGAACCGCGCAGACTCCATTCTTACTCTAGTGACCGTGACAACCCTCACCGAAGCCCCGGCCCGGACCGGCCTCGCCACCGGCGCCGCTGCCGTGACCGTCGTCCTGTGGGCCTCGTCGTTCGTCGCCATCCGGCACGTCGGCACCGAGATCTCCGCCGGCGCCCTCTCGCTGGCCCGGCTGGGGCTCGGCAGCATCTTCCTCGGCGCGCTGCTCTTCACCCGGGCCCGGCCGACCGCCGTACGCCGCTGGCCCGCTCAGCGGGACTGGCTGCCGCTGATCGCCTGTGGAGTGCTGTGGTTCGGCGTCTACAACATCGCCCTCAACGAGGCCGAGCGCCGCCTCGACGCCGGTACGGCGGCCATGCTCGTCCACATCGCCCCGTTGCTGATCGCCGTACTCGCGGGCCTGGGCCTCCGCGAAGGCTTCCCGCGGCAGCTGGTGATCGGCGGCCTGGTCGCGTTCGCGGGCATCGTCATCATCGGTACGTCGACCTCCAGCGGCCGCACCGAGACCTGGGGAGTCGTCCTCTGTGTCGTCGCTGCGATCTCGTACGCCGTCGGAGTGGTCACGCAGAAGCCGTTGCTGAGCCGACTGCCTGCCGCCGAGGTCACCTGGCTCGCCTGCACGATCGGTGCGGTCGTCTGCCTGCCCTTCGCGCCCACGCTGGTCGATGAGCTCCGCACGGCCGACGCATCCACCATCTGGTGGGTCGTTTACCTCGCCGCCTTCCCGACCGCACTCGGCTTCACCACGTGGGCCTTTGCGCTCCGCCGTACCAGCGCAGGACGCATGGGCGTGACGGTGTACGCCGTACCGGTGGTGGCGATCGTGCTGGGCTGGCTGTTCCTGGGCGAGACCCCTGCAGTGCTTGCGCTGGCCGGCGGGGCGCTGTGCCTGACTGGAGTCGCAATCTCTCGGAGGAGTGCATGAAGTTCGGAGTGTTCGTACCGCAGGGCTGGCGGATGGATCTGGTCGAGCTGGCGGACCCGGTCGAGCAGTGGGAGGCCATGACCGCCGTGGCCAAGGCAGCGGACGCAGGTCCGTGGGACTCGATCTGGCTCTTCGACCACTTCCACACCGTCCCTGAGCCCGTCCGCGAGACCGTCTTCGAGATGTGGACGACGACAGCCGCTCTGGCACGTGACACCTCACGGGTGAACCTGGGGCAGCTGGTCGGCTGCAACGGCTACCGCAACCCGGCTCTGGTCGCCAAGATGGCCGCCACCGTAGATGTGGCGAGTCACGGGCGCATGTACGCGGGACTGGGCGCCGGCTGGTCCGAGCACGAGTGGAAGGCCTACGGCTATCCGTGGACGAGCCAGAAGGAGCGGATGGGTTCGTTCGTCGAGTCGGTCGAGCTGATGCACCGGCTCTGGACCGAGGACGACGTGGTGTTCGACGGGCAGTACCACTCGGTCGACAAGCCGTACGTCGTACCGCGGCGCAAGCCCAAGCTCTGGATCGGTGGCGGTGGTGAACGCGTTACATTGCGACTAGTTGCAAAGTACGGTGACGCCTGCAACTTCGGCACCGGGCGCGTCGATGTGATCAAGCACAAGCTCGCGATCCTCCGCCGGCACTGCGAGGAGGTCGGCCGCGACTACGACGAGATCATCAAGTCGACCAGCCTGAACGTGTTCCCGATCGAGTCCGGTGCTGATCCGGAAACCGCGACCGCCAGGGCCCGGGGTCGGTACAGCCTCGAGGAGTTCCTGGAGATCGGCTCCGGCGGCACGTCCCACGTGCTGGCGGACGTGATCACCACGAAGGAGCTCAGCGAGCACGTCGAACAGCTGGCCGAGGCAGGGGTCGACTACGTGATCTCGTACATCCCCGGCGTCGCGTACGACCACGAGCCGATGCAGCGCTACGCCGAGGACGTCGTACGGCAGTTCAGCTGAACGACTGGATTGCAGCCTCGCGCAGGTGCTGATGGATACCGTCGTACGCGGTGACCGGTGGGAGCAGGCGCTTCGGGACCTTGGTGACCACGCTGTAGTTGGCGTCGACCACGTTGGCCAGCGGGACCTCACTGACCTGGCTGAGCAGCTGGTACGCGTCCAGCTTGTCCAGCCCGTAGAGCGAGCCGAGCCAGTTGACCATGTCGACCTGGCCGGCTCGCCACGCGTCCTCGAGCGGGCGGGCCGAGCCGATGACGGCGAGGTACTCGTCGTTCTCCAGCCGCGGCCAGACCGGTCCGGGTGTCTTGATCAGGTCGACGATCAGTACGACGTTCATCGCACCCTCGACCGCCGTACCGCAGGACTCACCCTCGCCCTGGCGGTAGTGGCCGTCACCGACCGAGAACAGCCCGCCCTCGACGTTGACCCTCAGGTAGCAGGTCGCGCCGGCGCGCATCTCGGGCGAGTCCATGTTGCCGCCGAACATGTCCGGCACCAGCGCTGACCGGACCTCACCGGCGGCCGGCGCCACGCCGACCGTGCCGAGCATCGGCTCCAGCGGCAGGGCGAGCTCGAAGTCACTGCCCTGAGCCTGGAACCCGACAGTCTGGTTCGCGGTGTCCACCTCGTAGATCCAGGTCCGCTCCGGCAGCGGGTCCTGCAGAGTGGCGGTCCGGTCCGTGCTGGTCAGGCCGCCGAAGAACGGGATGGTCGCGGAGGCGCCCCAGCTCCGCGCCGGAGTCAGCTCGACGAGGTGCAACGCCAGGGTGTCCCCCGGCTCGGCGCCCTCGACGTAGAACGGACCGGTCTGCGGATTGACGAAGGGCATGTTCAGCGAGGCGCTGGCCAGGTCCGTCGTACTGCGGAGGCTGCCGGCGAAGGCATCCTCGGTCCACAGCCGGAGGGCAGTGCCGGGCTTGACCCGGCGGACGGGCGGCGCGCCGCCGAAGGTCCAGGCGAGTTCGGCGGGCTCAGGGGTGAATTCCAGAACGTCCACGTCTGGCAACCTAAGGTGTCCTGGAGGTGTTGTGCGAGCGATCAGCGGGTTCTCAGGCGATTCTCAAAGAAGCGACCTACTCTCGGCTGAGCGGAACTTCGAGCGGAGCGGGGCAGGACGATGCGGGTACTGGTGGTGGACGACGACCGGGCGGTCCGGGATTCGCTGCGCCGTTCGCTGGAGTTCAACGACTTCGAGGTGGTGACCGCGTCCGACGGCGCCGAGGCGCTCGCGGTGATCGGCAACGTCGAGCCGGACGTCGTGGTGATGGACGTGATGATGCCGCGGCTGGACGGGCTCGAGACCACCAAGGCCTTGCGGGCTGCGGGCAACAACGTGCCGATCCTGGTGCTGACCGCGCGGGACGCGGTCGCGGACCGGGTGGACGGCCTGGACGCCGGCGGCGACGACTACCTGACCAAGCCGTTCGCGCTCGAGGAGCTGCTGGCGAGGCTGCGCGCGCTGCTGCGCCGCAGCACCACGCCCGGCGAGGGCGGCCAGCGCGGCGAGGTGCTGCAGTACGCCGACCTCGTGGTCGACGTCGACGCACACGAGGTGCACCGGGGCGACGTCGCGATGCAGCTCACCCGGACCGAGTTCTCGCTGCTCGAGCTGCTGATCCGCAACCCGCGCCGCGTGCTCGAGCGCGCCGTCATCCTGGACGCGGTCTGGGGCTACGACTTCCCGACCACGGCGAACTCGCTCGAGGTCTACATCGGGTACCTGCGCCGCAAGACCGAGGTCAACGGCCTGCCCCGCCTGATCCACACCGTCCGCGGCATCGGGTACGTGCTGAGGGACACCCCGCCGTGAGCCAGCAACACCCCGACGACTTCCCGTCGTACGCCGGACGACCGCAGCAGCCGCAGCCGAAGCCGAAACAACCTGCGCAACCCGTTGCCAATGGCAATGGAAATCGGGTTGCGGCGACGGCTGCCCGGACCCAGAACTGGTGGAACGAGACCCTCCACAAGCTCAGCCTGCACGCCCGCGTGACGCTGCTCGCCGCGGTCGCGGTGGGCCTGGCGGTCGCGATCGTCAGCGTCGCGGCGTACATCACCGTGCGCCAGCAGATGTACCAGAACCTCGACAACAGCCTGACCCAGCGGGCCGCCGCGGCCGCGAAGAAGGGCGTGCTGACCGATCTGACGATCCTGCAGGGCGTACCCTCCGACGCTCTCGGTCTGAGTGACATCCGCGTCGGCGTGATCAGCGCGCAAGGGCAGCAGTTCGGGCCGCCGAACAGCCTGCTGCCGCCGATGGGCCAGGACGAGCTCCAGATAGCGCGGGAGCAGGGCAACGAGGCCAGCCTGCGGACCGTCGGCATCCGCAACGGCGGCTCGCACTTCCGCGTGGTCGCCGTCCCCGCGAGCTACTGCCCGCAGGGCCGGACCGAGGCCTGCCGCGCGGAGCCGGAGAACTTCCTCCAGCCCGGTGCGCTGGTTGTCGCCCAATCGCTGGGCCCGATCGACGAGACCCTGCACAACCTCGGCGTCGTGCTGTGGGCGTTCGGGCTGATCGGTGTGATCGGTGCCGCGCTGGCCGGTAACGCCGTCGCCCGGTCCGGTCTGCGCCCGTTGGCACGGCTCACCGGCGCCGCAGAGCATGTTGCGCGGACCGAGGACCTGAAGCCGATCCCGGTGGGCGGTACGGACGAGATCTCCCGGCTGGCGATGGCGTTCAACGCGATGCTCGCCGCGCTCGCACAGTCCCGCGACCGTCAACGCCGGCTCGTCGGTGACGCCGGCCACGAGCTGCGTACGCCGCTCACCAGCGTGCGCACCAACCTCGACCTGCTCGCCCAGGCGGACAAACGCGGCGGACTCCGCCCGGAGGATCGCCAGCAGCTGCTGGACGACGTACGCGCTCAGATGGACGAGCTGACCACGCTGATCGGCGACCTGACCGAGCTGGCCCGCGACACTCCGCAGGTGCGGAACGCGGAGCTGATCGAGTTGTCCAACGTGGTCGAGGACGCGGTGATGAAGGTACGCCGCCGCGCACCCGGACTGGAGTGGGACGTGCAGATCACGCCGTTCCCGGTCTGGGGTGACGAGCGGCTGCTCGGACGCGCCGTGACCAACCTGCTCGACAACGCCGCTAAGTACAGCGTCCCCGAGGGGGCCGAGCAGCGCAGTGACGGGCAGCCGGTCGGGCACATCACGGTCCGCCTGCTGGACGGCGTACTGACAGTCACAGACTCCGGCCCGGGCATTGCCGAGGCGGACCTGCCACATGTCTTCGAGCGCTTCTACCGCTCCAGCGAGGCCCGCAGCCGCCCGGGCTCAGGCCTCGGCCTGGCCATCGTGAAGCACGCAGCCGAACAGCACGGCGGCATGATCTACGCCCGGAACGCTCCCGGCGCAGGCGCGCAGTTCACGCTGTGGCTGCCGCACGCGGCGACCCAGACACGCTGAAAGGTTCCTGACAGGTCCTTCAGAGGATCTTCACGGAGTTCTTCGGTCACTCCGAGCGGATCTTCAGGGCCCTCTCAGGTCCGGCGGACACAGTACTTCTCATGACCGAGAACCAGCCGCCGCAGAACCAGCCCGGCCAGAACCCGCAAGGTCCGCAGGGGCCGGAGCGGACGCAGCAGTTGCCGATGTACGGGCAGCATCAGCAACAGCAGTTCGCGCCGCAGGGTGGCCAGCCGGGACAGCAGAGGCCGGACTCGGGGCCGCAGGGGCAGCGGCCGGGACAGTACCCCTCAGGTGGGAGTGCTTACCCGCAGTTCGGAGCGCCGGGGACGCATCAGGGGGCGTCTCCGGACCCGAACTGGCCTTTCGGACCGCAGCCGGCGACCGTCAAGGCGGAGAAGCCGAAGAAGCGGGCCGGCCTGGCAGTAGTGGCGCTGACCGCGCTGCTCGTCGGTCTGGCCGGCGGTGTCGGCGGTGCCGCCGTGTACTCGGCGACCAACGACCACACCACGAACAGCCCGTCCGTGACCGCACCGCTGAACGGCAACCAGGCCGCACCCGCGGCCGCGCCGGACGGCTCCGTGCAGAGCGCGGCGGCCAAGGTGCTGCCGAGCGTGGTGAAGATCGCGGTCGCGACGTCGCAGGGCGCGGCGACCGGGTCCGGCATCGTGATCAGCAAGGACGGCCTGATCGTCACCAACAACCACGTGGTCGCGGGTGCCGGGCAGGGCGCCACAATCACCGTGATGCTGAACGACGGCCGCACGGTCAACGCCACGGTCAAGGGCACCGACCCGCTCACCGACCTCGCCGTCATCCACGCCGACGCGACCGACCTGACCCCGGCCACGCTGGGGTCGAGCGGCAAGCTCGCGGTCGGGCAGGGCGTGGTGGCGATCGGTTCGCCGTTCGGCCTGGAGGCGACCGTCACCAGCGGGATCGTCTCGGCGCTGAACCGCCCGGTGACATCGGGCGACGAGCAGCAGGACAGCACGACAGTCTTCCCAGCAATCCAGACGGACGCCGCGATCAACCCGGGTAACTCCGGCGGCGCCCTGATCGACCTCGCCGGCCAGGTGGTCGGTATCAACAGCGCGATCAAAACCGCCGGCGGATCGGGACAATCCGAAGGCGGCAACATCGGCCTGGGGTTCGCTATCCCGATCGACCAGGCCAAGCCGATCATCGACGAGCTGGTGGCCAAGGGCAAGGCCACGCATGCGCGGCTCGGTGTGACGGTCGGCGACGCGCAGTCCTCCGACGGGCTCACGAACGGAGCGCGCCTCGGCGAGGTCACGTCCGGCGGTGCGGCGGACAAAGCCGGTCTCCAGTCAGGTGATGTGGTGACCGCTGTTGACGGCAAGGCGATCGCGTCAGGGGACGCGTTGGTCGCCGCAGTCCGTTCGCACCGCCCGGGCGACCAGGTCACGCTGACCGTCACCCGCAACGGCAAGCCGCAAGCGATCAAGGCCACCCTCGGCTCCGACAACGGGAACCCGACCGGCTGACCGACCGTCGTACCAGAACCGGGACTGCGCCGCCCACCGAGCGGCGCAGTCCCTTTGCTGTGGTGGCCCGGTTCGTTGACTACGGTCCCGGCATGAACTTCTACGACAGGCGGCCGCCGTTGACGGCCGACGAACGGGTGCAGCTCGTCGGCTGGCTGGACCTGCAGCGGGTCCTGGTACGGCGGAAGCTGGAGGGGCTCGCCGAAGCCGACGAGCACCGGGCGGTGTTCCCGACGTCGCCGCTGATGACGCCGGCCGGGCTGGTGTCGCATCTGCGCTGGACGGAGCACTGCTGGTTCAACGTGATCTTCCTGGGAGAGCCGGAGACGACCAACCCGCAGTTCCAGAAGGAGCCGCAGAGCGCCGACTGGAGAGTGGACGGCGTACCGCTGGCGCGTCTGCTGGACGAGTTCGAGGCCCAATGGGCGCAGTCGAACGAGATCACCGCTGCCCACGCGCTGGATGACGTCAGCAAGGACGCGGAGTTCCAGCCGTCGTTGCGGTGGATCCTGATCCACATGGTCGAGGAGACCGCCCGGCATCTCGGGCAGCTGGACACCATGCGGGAGTCGCTCGACGGGCAGACGGGGTATTACTAGACCTCATGGAGATCCGTCGGGCGGGCGAGCGGTTCCGTACTGCGAGCGACTGGTTGGACTCCCGGCATTCGTTCTCGTTCGGGGAGCACTACGACCCGGCGAACGTCGGGTTCGGCTTCCTGCTCGCGCACAACGACGAGACGGTTGCCCCGGGCACCGGGTTCGAGACGCATCCGCATCAGGACCTGGAGATCGTGACCTGGGTACTGCGGGGTGCGCTGGCGCACCGTGATTCGCGGGGGAACACCGGAGTGGTGTACCCAGGGCTGGCGCAGCGGATGAGTGCGGGCTCGGGGATCCGGCACTCGGAGTGGAACGATGGCGACGACCCGGTGCACTACGTGCAGATGTGGGTCCGGCCGGGGCAGCTCGACCTGCCCCCGTCGTACGAGCAGACAGAGCTGGACCTCAGCACGGGTGAGCTGATTCCGGTCGCCTCCGGGCTGTCCAAGCACGCTGCGAGCACCGCGATCCACCTGAACCAGCCCGGCGCCGGTATGTCGGTGGCCCGCCTCGCCCCGGCGCAGAGCCTCGAGCTACCGGCGGCGCCGTACCTGCATCTGTTCGTCGCGGCGGGCACGGCAGTGCTTGAGGACGCGGGCGAGCTGGCCACCGCGGACGCCGTACGCCTGGCTCCCTCTGACGGCGAGCGTGTCACCGCCGGTCCGGACGGCGCCGAACTGCTGGTGTGGGAGATGACGGGCTAGTCGGCCTGCTCGCTCATCGTCCAGACGTGGCGCAGGGACTGGCCGGCGACGCCTTCCGGGTTCTCGGCGAAGCCCTCGACGAACTGGCTCATGTGTTGCTGCCAGCGTTGGTCGGTCGGGTCGTTGCGCAGGTACGCGACCGAGGCCTCGAAATCGTCGGCGTCGACCAGGTGGAACAGGTCGCGCCCGCTGCGCCAGATCGACCAGTCGCTGATGCCGGCGGCGTGCATCGCAGTGATCAGCTCCGGCCAGACGCGAGCATGCTCGATCTCGTAGGCCTCTTCGGTACCGGGAATCAGGCGGCTGTGCAGCGCTAGGCGGGTCACAAACGAGCAGAATACGCCGCACCGGCCGCTCCTGGAACGCGGTTCCAGAACCAGCCCCCGCCGATTCACACAACCTCTTGCCCCTGATTCACACCCCCTCTGACGCCAACTCCTGAGCGCCCAGCCGCGTCGTACTTGCGTGCATTGAGTAGTTTCGCCCTCGTGGCAAGCCCGCCACACGCCGAAGACTGTGCCCCGGTGTCCATCCGTCGTCGTGCGAGAGTTGAGAACGTGAAGCGAACCACTGCGATCGTTTGCCTGAGTAGTCTGCTGATCACCGCTGGTTGTTCGGACAGCAAGTCTGGTGGTGGGAAGTCCGGGAGCGACGAGCAGCAGGCCTCCGGTGCGGTGATCAAGCAGTTTGCCGATGCATGGGTGAAGGCGTGGGCGCCGGACGGGAAGCCGGACGCGGCGGGCGCGCTCACCGACAACCCGACCGTGTTCGCGAAGCGGCTGGACGACACCGACACCGCGCTGGTTGCCAGCACCGTGACGGTGACGCCGCAGGGGGATCCGAAGTGCAGTGACGCCAGCAACTGCACGCAGGAGCTCGCAGTCGAGGCCCAGTTGCGCGGTATCGGCGCGATGAAGTGGACCAGTACGGCGACCGCGGTGAAGACCGGCGACGCGTGGAAGATCAAGGCATCCGGCGACACCATCTACCCGGGTCTGGGCGACAACAACTACCTCAAGCGGGTCCGGGCCCTGCCGGCACGGGCCTCGATCCTCGACCGCAACGGTGTCGCGCTGACCGCGAACCGGCCGGTCGTGATCGTCGGCGTCGCATCCGGGGCGGTCGCGACGGCGGCGACGTACGCCGCGTTCACGAAGTACCTCCAGGTCGACGGGACGAAGCTCGCGGCCCGGGCGAAGGCGGCCCCGGCCGGGCAGTTCGTGGACGCGATCACGATCCGCGCCGAGCAGTGGGAGACGCTCCGGCCGACGATGAGCAAGCTGCCCGGCGTACTGACGATGGGCGGCACGCAGTCGCTCCCGCCGACCGCGACGTTCGCCAAGAACCTGATCGGCACGATGAAGACCGCGACCGCGGACACGCTGAAGAACGCCGGCCCGACCGCGTCCGCGCAGGACCAGGTCGGCACGACTGGTTTGCAGTACGCGTTCCAGCAGCAGCTCGCCGGTACGCCGGGCGGCACGGTCACCCTGCGGGACGGGAAGACCAAGCTGACGATCAAGACCGTCTTCAGCCAGAAGGGCACCGCCGGTAAGCCGGTGAAGACCACGCTCGACACGGCGATGCAGAAGTCGGCCGAGGCCGCGCTGGCGACCAGCAAGCTGCCGGCGTCGCTGGTCGCCGTACAGGCATCGACCGGGCAGATCCTCGCCGCCGCGAACGGGCCGACGCCGGCGAGCTACAACAAGGCGTTCCAGGGCCGGTACGCGCCGGGTTCGACGTTCAAGATCGTCACCTCGGCGGCGCTGATCGGCAGCGGTGAGACGGGCGCGACCGCACTGCCGTGCACGAACACGATCAACGTCTTCGGCAAGACCTTCAAGAACTACGACGGCCTGGCGGCCTACGGCGCGGGCACGATGCAGAAGGCGTTCAACGAGTCCTGCAACACCGCGTTCATCTCGCAGCACGCGCGGCTGCCGAAGGACGGGATGACCAAGGCCGCCGCGATGTTCGGCATCGGCCGAGACCTGAACCTGTCGCTGAACGCGTACGGCGGCCAGGTGCCGCTGCCGAAGGACGACGTGGCCGAGGCCGCCTCGATGATCGGCCAGGGCACGGTCACCGCGAGCCCGCTGGCGATCTCGCTGGTCGCCGCGACGGTCGACCACGGTACGGCGATGAAGCCGGTGCTCGTGCCGGGCAAGGACGCCGCCGGCGCGGCCGCCTCTCCGTTGCCCGCGGCAACTGTTGCGGCGCTGCGGACGTTCATGCGGACCACGGTCACCGGCGGTACGGCGAAGGTGCTGGCCGGCAACGGCGCGGTCGCGGCGAAGACCGGTACGGCGGAGCTCGTCTCCGGCGGCAAGGTCATCACCAACGCGTGGATGGCCGGGTACCGCGGCGACGTCGCGTTCGCGGTCATCGTCGAAGGCGGCGAGTCCGGCTCACACACCGCCGGCCCGATCCTCAAGACGTTCCTCTCCAGCTTCAAATGAGGACTTGCTGAGAGTTCGCTGAGAGTAGGGCTTCGGGCGGAAATCGTCACTTAGGGTTGCTGGATGGAGAGCCTGACGTGTCCGAAGTGTCGTGGCGAGATGCGGTCGTACGAGCGCAACGGCGTCACCGTCGACCAGTGCGGGGAGTGCCGGGGGATCTTCCTCGACCGGGGTGAGCTCGAGCGGCTGGTCGACGCCGAACTGCAGTACAACTCCCCGTCGCCGCAGCCGCGGTACGAGGAGAAGCGGTACGAGGAGAAGAAGCGGTACGACGACCGCCGGTACGACGACGACCGGCGGTACGGGAACCAGTACCCGCAGCGCAAGAAGAAGAAGTCGTTCCTCGAGGAGCTCTTCGACTAGCGGGCGATGACCGTGCCCTGGGCGATCGCGCACAGCGTCGGCGTACCGGCGTCGTCGAGCGTGGTGAGTTCGCAGGTGCACGTCGCCTGACGCCGGCCCGCGTGGGCAACCTTCGCCTCGGCCCGCAGGATCGTGCCCTGGGCCGGGCGGAGGTAACTGATCGTGAACCCGCCGGTCAGCACGTTCGGGCCGAGCGCCGAGCCGCCGGCGAACGTGATCGCGTTGTCGGCGGCGTACGCGAGAACGCCGCCGTGCAGGAACCCGTTCTGCTGCTGGAGTTCCTCGCGGATGTCCAGCTCGAGCGTCGCGCCCCCGTCCCCGAACGCGGTCACCCGCGCGCCGACCAGCAGACTGAACGGCTGCGCCGCCAACAGCTTCTGAGCCACCTCGAGGGTCAATTCCGTCACCCGGCGCACGATATCGGGCTATCGTCAGGCCGTGACCACCCCACCGGTGCAGCTCCGCCCGATCACCGACGCCGAGTTCCCGGGATGGAAGGACCGCACCGCCACGTCGTACGCGGCCGCGATCGGTCCGGCGCGCGGGTTGACCAAGGCCGACGCGCTCAAGGCCGCGTACGAGGAGACCAACAAGCTGCTCCCGGACGGGCCTGCCACCGAGCAGCACCTCCTCTGGTTCGCGCTGGCGGATGACGAGACTGTCGGCAGCCTCTGGATCAGGATTGGGCCGCGGATCGCGTTCATCTACAGCATCGAGGTCGACAGCACCCAGCGCGGCAAGGGGTACGGCCGCGCGATCATGCTGGCCGGCGAGGAGGAGTGCCGCCGCCTCGGCCACCAGTACCTGGACCTGAACGTCTTCGGCGACAACGCCACCGCGATCGGCCTGTACGACTCGCTCGGCTACGCGGTCGTCTCACAGCAGATGCGCAAGGAGCTCTAAATCGGTTGGACGGCGCTTTCCGTCCCGGCTTACCGTGGTCGGCGGTAGCCGCATCGAAAGGACCACAGGGAGCGATGTCGACACGTCGCCTGGATATGGGTTAGCGAACTCCGCGATCGGACCGGATCGCGCAGCCGGGACGGACCTCGCAGTCCCCCGGCCGAACTCTCCTGGCGAAGTGCTCGTCCTGCGCTCTGCGCGTTTGCGCGGTGGCGCTGCCCGGTCCTGTCAATCGACTCCCTTCGAAAGCGGTGTTCCTTCGTGACGCCTGTTCCTGCCTTGCCGCCGGTCATCGCGGCCCATGATCTGACCAAGACCTACACGTTCCACCAGCAGCGCGCCGGACTCGGCGGGGCTCTGAAGAGCCTGGTGAAACGCACGTACGAGACCCGGCTCGCCGTCGACCGGATCACCTTCGACATCGGCCGCGGCGAGGTCGTCGGCCTGCTCGGCCCGAACGGCGCGGGGAAGACGACGACCCTGAAGATGCTGTCCGGCCTGCTGTACACGACCGCCGGCGAGTTGGAGGTCCTCGGCCACACGCCGTCGGACCGCAAGCACGACTACCTGCGCCGGATCGCGCTCGTCATGGGGCAGAAGACCATGCTCTGGTGGGACGTCCCGGCCATGGAGAGTCTCCTGCTGCACAAGGACATGTACGGATTGTCCACCGCGGAGTTCGACCGCAACGTCGCCGAACTCGCCGAGTTGCTCGAGGTCGAACACCTGCTCAACGTCCAGGTCCGCAAGACGTCGCTCGGTGAGCGGATGAAGCTCGAACTGATGGCCGCGCTCGTCCACGGGCCGGAGATCCTGTTCCTCGACGAGCCGACGATCGGCCTGGACGTGGTCGCGAAGGCCCGCGTCCGGTCGTTCCTCGCCGACGTCAACCGGCTGCGCGGTACGACGATCCTGATCACCAGCCACGACATGGACGACATCGAGGCGCTCTGCTCGCGGGTGATGATCATCGACCACGGCCGGCTGCAGTTCGACGGCGGCCTGGACGATCTGGTCCGTACGGCGCAACCGCGGAAGCTGGTGCGGGCGACGTACGCGACGCCTGTCGACGGCTCGCGGCTCGACGGGCTCGACGGCGTGACCGGGGTCGACGTCGACGGCCAGACAGTGAAGCTCGAAGCCGATCGGGAGCGGGCCGGCGTCGTGATGGAGCAGCTCACCCGGCTCGGTCCGCTGGTCGATCTCGACGTCGCGGACGCGGATGTCGAGGACATTATGCGCGACCTGTTCCTCCGCCGCAGCACGCTGGGGGACGCCTCATGAGCACGCTCACCCGCAACCTGCGCGTCGTCCGCCGGATGACGGCGGCCGAGATCGCCCAGCAGTCCGTGTACCGCGGGGCGTGGATCATCTTCATGCTCGCCAACATCTGCATGCCGATCATCTCGCTGCTGATCTGGCGGACCGCGCTCGCGAACGGCGCGCAGTTGCCGGTCGACGAGCGGTACATCACGACGTACTTCGTGCTGCTCGGGTTCGTGACGATGGCGACGTCGTCGTGGATGGCGGCGTTCCTGGCCAACGACATCCGGCTCGGGAAGCTGTCGAGCTGGATGGTGCGGCCGGCGTCGCTGCTGGTCAAGTTCGTCGCGAACAACCTGTCGGAGAAGTTCCTGAAGCTGTTCGCGCTGGTGCCGATGATCGGCATCGTCTGGTGGATCTTCCGGGACTCGATGAACATCCCGGCCGGCGTCGGCCGATGGGCGCTGTTCGCGGTCAGCATCGCGCTCGGTGCGGTGCTGGTGTTCACGATCGACATCCTGATCGCGGCGCTGGCGTTCTGGATGGACGACGTGGGCGCGCTGGTGCAGGCCCGCGTCATCATCGCGAGCGTGCTGTCCGGCGCCGTCGTACCGCTGGCGCTGATGCCCTCGTGGTCGCGCGGTTTCGTCGACCACCAGCCGTTCCGGTACACAGTGTCGTTCCCGGTCGAGATCGTCGCCGGTCAGCTGACGGGCCGCGAGTTACTGTCCGGGTTCGCGATCCAGCTCGGGTACGTCGTTGTGCTCGGCGCGCTCACCCGCCTCGTGTGGGCAGCCGGGATCCGGGCGTATTCGGCGGTGGGAGCATGAGCACGTATGCAGAGGAACGCCCTTCGCTCGACCGGAACTGGCTGCAGAAGCAGTGGCGGCATGTCCGGCTGTGGCGCCGGTTCTTCGCCCAGGCGGTCGTTCGCGAAACGCATTACCGCGCACACTTTCTGACCACGCTGCTGGTGGGGCTGGTGCAGCTGGGGTTGGGGATCGTGCCGACGCTGCTGCTGTTCGGGTTCACCGCTGAAGTGCACGGCTGGTCGCGGGCCGAGGTGATCGCGCTGATCGGCGTGTACCAGATCGTCACCGGGCTGATCGCGACGTTCGTGGCGCCGAACCTGAATCGGATGACGACGTACCTGACCGAAGGCGAGCTGGACGGCGTACTGCTCCGACCGGTGTCGAGTCAGTTCTACCTGACCCTGCGCTGGATCAACGTCGCCGAACTGACGAACGTTGCCAGCGGCATCGTTGTGCTCGTCATCGGGCTGGTGCAGTCCGATCTCCGCCCCGGTGCCGGGCAGGTGATGCAAGCGGTCGTGCTGGTCGGCTGTGGATCGGTGCTGCTGACGGCGGTGTGGTCGGCGATGTCGTTCCTGGCGTTCTGGCTGCAGTCGGTGAACCCGATCGGGGTCGTCTACCTGAGCATGGTGGAGGCCGGGCGGTACCCGTTGGTGTTCTTCCCGGTTGCCGTGCGGACGTTCCTCACGTTCGCGTTTCCGGTGGCGTTCGCGACGACGTTCCCGGTGCGGGCACTGGCCGGCGATCTGGGCTGGTGGCCGGTTGTGCTCGGGGTCGGGCTTGCGATAGTGGCAATGACACTAGTTCGATTGGTCTGGCGGCGCGGCTTGCTGACGTACTCCAGCGCGTCGAGCTGATGTGGTTATCTGTGGGGTATGAGCTGGTGGGTCCTGCACGTGGACATGGATCAGTTCATCGCGGCCGTGGAGATCCGGCGCCGGCCTGAGCTGCGGGGGCTGCCTGTCGTGGTCGGAGGGTCCGGCGATCCGACCCAGCCACGGCAGGTGGTCGCCACCGCGTCGTACGAGGCGCGCGAGTTCGGCGTACATTCCGGGATGCCGGTGCGGGCGGCGTACAAGAAATGTCCGCAGGCGGTGTTCCTGCCGTCGGACCCCAAGGCGTACGACGCGGCGTCGGCCGAGGTGATGGACACGCTGCGCTCGTTCCCGGTCGTGGTGGAGGTCTGGGGCTGGGACGAGTGCTTCGTCGGCGCCGAGACCGACGACCCGGAGGCGCTGGCCGGTCAGCTCCGCGCGGCCGTGGCCGAGCGGACCGGCCTGACCTGCTCGGTCGGCATCGGGGACAACAAGACCCGGGCCAAACTCGCCACTGGTTTCGCGAAGCACGAGCGCTCGCACGCTGAGCCTTTCCAGGGCGCGACGCCCGCCGGTGGTGCCGCGCCCGCCGACGGCGTCTATCGGCTCACGGCCGCGAACTGGCGCGAGGTGATGGACCATCGCCCGATCCGGGACCTCTGGGGAATCGGCAGCCGGATGGAGAAGAACCTGAACGAGCTCGGCATCACCACCGTCGCCGAGCTCGCCGCTGCTGACGTCGACGTACTGAAGAAACGCTTCGGCCCGAACATGGGCGCCTGGTACGCCGCGCTCGGCCGAGGACTCGGGGACACCCAGGTGTCCGACGTACCGCGCGAACCGGTCTCCCGCAGCCACGAGGAGACCTTCGCGACTGACCTGGTCGAACTCCCCGACATCGAACGCGAGGTCCGCCGGATCGCCGAGGAGGTCACCCGCGAGGTCGTCGCCGACGGCCGAACCATCCAGCGCGTCTGGGTGAAGCTCCGCTTCATCAGCTTCTACACACCGATCAAGAGCCGCAAGCTCAAGGCACCGACGCAGGATCCCGAGGTCATCGCCGGCACGGCCCTCGAGCTACTGCAGAAGTTCGAGATCCGGCGTCCGATCCGCCTGATCGGCGTCCGCGTCGAGTTCGTCCCTCCCGACGCCGCTAGCTGAGGACCTTCGCCATCGCTTCGTAGCTCTCCTGAACTGCTTCGGTCTTGCCGAGGCGATGGCGCTCCAGGCGGATCGCCGCGAGATGACGTGCCTCGTAGATCTTCGCCCGCCACAGCGCTTCCGGTGAGCGGTCCAGTTCGCCGTACGACTCCCAGAATGCTTCGCGCTCGTCGGGTTTCGCCTGCGCCATCCGGATCGTCCAGTCCGCCGCCGCGTCGCCGAACTCGGCCCGGTCGAAGTCCAGCACCCCGGAGATCAACGGCTCCGGCTCGGCAGGGTCGAGGAGACAGTTGACGGTCCACAGGTCGCCAGCCAGCAGCCGCGGCTCCTGCACGTCATCCAGCGTCGCCCGACCCTGAGTTGCCAGGTCAGCGGCTGTCTGTACGTCTGCCGCGTCGAGCCCAAGCAGCTCCAGGTCCTCCGCGATCTGGGTGAACGACGCGATCAGCACTGAGCTCCAGGACGCGTACGCCGGCCCGCCTGGCCGACCGAAGTACGGCCCGCGTACGTCGTGCACCGAGCGGGCGATAACTCCGAGCTGGCGGAAGAACGTCGTACGCCCAGACCGTGGATACCTGCCCAGCCCCTCCGGCGCCGGCACTCCGGGCAGGCACGACTGGATCATCCAATCGCGGTCGATCAGCTCATGCGACCAGTCCACCGCCAGCACTCGAGGCATCAACCCGGTTATCACGCCGAGCCACGGCGCGGCGGCGTACTCGTTCCGCATCAGGTGCCGCTCCGACCCGAACTGGCCCGACTCCGCGGGCGCCACCCGTAGTACGACCGGCTCGTCCCGCCCGGTCAGCTCGACCCGGTAGACGCTGTTGTACGACCCGAAGCCCAGCTCAACGACCCGCACCGGCGTCGCGTCTGCGCCGAACGCCCGCCGGCAGATCGCCTCGACGACTCCAAGCTCCATCTACAGCCTGTACGTGCGGGTGGCGGTCGTGCTGAAGATGGCGTCGCGCTCGGCGGGACCGAGGCCGGAGGTCAGGGCTTCCGCCGTCTCGACGACCTGGTCGTAAGTGGCGGCCAGGAGGCAGACGGGCCAGTCGGAGCCGAACATCACCCGGTCCGGTCCGAAGGCCTCGAGTACGACGTCGGCGTACGGCTGGAGGTCCGCGGGCTTCCAGGTGGTCCACGGGGCTTCGGTGACCATGCCCGAGAGCTTGCAAGTGACGTTGGGGAGGGCTGCCAGCTCGCGGAGCTGCCCCGCCCACGGCTCGAGCGCCTCGCCGATGACGGGCTTGGAGATGTGGTCGACGACGAAGCTGAGCTCGGGGAGGTTGCGGGCCGTTTGGATCGCGGCGCGGAGGTGCGGCGTCTTGGTGAGGAGGTCGTAGGCGAGGCCGGCGTCGGCGATGGCGGTCAGGCCGCGTTGTACGTCGGCGCGCAGCAGCCAGTTGTCGTCGGGCTCGTCGTGGACCTGGTGGCGGATCGCCTTCAAGTAGGAGCCGTCAGGACGGGACAGCAGACCGTCCAGCGCCTCGCCGATGTCCTCGGCCGTCAGGTCGACCCAGCCGACGACACCGGCCACCAGGTCGTTGCCGGCGGCAATCTCCAGGAACTCGACGGTCTCCTCGACCAGCCCGACCGTCTGCACGAGCACGGTCGACGTGATGTCGGCCGCCCCGGCGAGCGGAGCGAGGTCCTCGATCGAGAAGTTCCGCCGGATCGGATCCAGCTCCGGTCCCACCATCCACGTCTGCTCGCGAACGCTCAGATCCCACACGTGGTGATGCGCGTCGACCCGGCTCATCCGACCCGCCGATCGTCAATGGCGTCCTGGTCCCAGTCGATCCCCAGACCGGGTACGTCGGGTGCCACGGCATGCCCGTCGACCACAGCCATCTCTGAGCGAGTGATCGCCCGCAGTTGCGGGATGTGCTCGACGTAGCGGCCGTTCGGCACCGCAGCGGTCAGACTCACATGCAGCTCCATCAGGAAGTGCGGACAGACCTCCAGGTTAAACGTCTCGGCCAGATGCGCGACCTTCAGCCACGGCGTGATCCCGCCGATGCGTGCCACGTCCGCCTGGACGATCCCGGCGCCGCCGGCAGCGACGTACTCGCGGAACTGCGACACGGAGTACAGCGACTCCCCCACCGCGATCGGGATCGACGTCGACTCGGCCAGACGCACATGCCCGGTCACGTCGTCGGCCGGCAACGGCTCCTCGAACCAGGACAGGCCTACCGCCTCGAACGCCGCAGCGCGCCTCCGAGCCTCCGGATAGGTCATGGACTGGTTCGCGTCGACCATGATGTCCATCGACGGCCCCACAGCGTCCCGCACGGCGCTCAGCCGCTCTACGTCCTCGTGTACGCGCGGCTTGCCGACCTTGAGCTTCACACCGGGCCAGCCGGCCTTCTGCGAGGCCAGTGCGCCCGCGACAAGCTCATCGGTTGTCAGGTGCAACCAACCGCCCTCGGTGTCGTACAGCGGCACCTGCTGTCGATAGCCACCTGCCAGTCGCCATAGCGGCTCGCTGGCCCGCACACACCGCAAATCCCACAGTGCGGTGTCTACGGCCGCCAGTGCGAGCGACGTGATCGCACCGACCGTGGTGGCGTGGGTAGACCAGAACAGGTCCGACCAGAGCTCCTCGACGTTCCGAGCGTCCTTGCCGACCAGCCGAGGTAGCAGGTGGTCCCGCAACAACGCCAGCACCGCGGTGCCCCCGGTGCCGATCGTGTACGAGTACCCGAGACCCGTGAGCCCGTCGGTTGTCGACAAGGAGACGAAGATCGTCTCCTGCTTCAGGAACGCTTGGACGGCGTCCGTGCGGACCGTTTCGACCTCGAGGTCGACCAGGTACGCCTCGGCCTTGGTGATCGTGCTCACGGGCGGCGGCTCCAGATCCTATAGGATATTGCGTACCTGATGCTCCCGCTTCACACTGGAGCCGTCAAGTGTGGGGCAGAATGAGCGTTCCGGGAGGAGTGACAGTGACGGATGCGCATGTTGGGCTCGCGGGGCAGCTCGCCCGCCTGCCCCAGCGACAGGTGCTGAGCGACGACGTCTACGAGACGGTCAAGGGCCTGATCATGGACAGCGTGGTGGAGCCGGGGACCCGGCTGAACATCGACGCGCTGACCCGCGAGCTGGGGATCTCCCAGACCCCGATCCGGGAGTCGCTGGCCCGGCTGGAGTCCGACGGCCTGGTGATCAAGGAGCCGCTGCGCGGGTACCGCGTGTCGTCGCGGCTGACCCGGGAGGAGTTCGAGGACCTGTTCGAGTACCGCCTGCACATCGAGCCGTGGGCGGCCTCGCGGGCGGCCGAACGGTCCGGGTCCGAGGACCTGGCCCGGCTGAAGGCCGAGATGCTCAGCTACACCGACGTACCGGACCGTCCGTCGTACGAGAGCTACCGTGCGATGGCGGCACACGACCAGCGGTTCCACGACCTGGTCCTGGAGCTGGCCGGCAACGAGACGGCCCGGCTGTCCTTCCAGCGGACACACTGCCACCTGCATCTGTTCCGGCTGTACTACGGTGGCGGCATCGCGACGAAGGCGTTGCGAGAGCACAAGGTAGTGGTGACCGCGGTCCGCAAGGGCAACCCCGAGGAGGCGGCCGCGGCGATGCGGTCGCACATCGAAGCCTCGCGTGCCCGCCTGCGGCCCATCTTTGACCAGGACTGACTCCAGGGAGATTCTGTGGAACTGCTCCGCCTCGGTCCGATCGGCGAGGAGCGCCCGTACGTGCGCGCCGCCGACGGCACCGTCCACGACCTGACCCCGATCACCGCCGACATCGACGCCGCGTTCCTCGGCTCCGACGGGATCGCGCGCACCCGCGCCGCCCTGGACGCCGGAGAGCTGCCGGTCGCCTCGGTCGACGGGCTCCGGATCGGCGCCCCGATCGCCCGCCCGGGCGCGGTGGTCTGCATCGGTATGAACTACGCCGCGCACGCGGCCGAGGGCGGCGCCGAGCCGCCGAAGCAGCCGATCGTCTTCTTCAAGCACCCGAACACGGTCGTCGGCCCGGACGACGACGTCCTGGTCCCGCGCGGCTCGACCAAGACCGACTGGGAGGTCGAGCTCGCCGTCGTGATCGGCAGGCAGGCCCGGTACGTCGAGACCGACGAGGAGGCGCTGGCCTGCGTCGCCGGGTACACCGTCTCGAACGACGTGTCCGAGCGGACCTTCCAGATCGAGGTCTCCGGCGGGCAGTGGTCGAAGGGCAAGTGCTGCGAGACCTTCAACCCGCTCGGGCCGTCGCTGGTCCCGGCCGACGAGGTCGACCCGACGAATCTCGCGCTGAAGTCGTGGGTGAACGGTGAGTCGCGGCAGGACTCGAACACGCGCGACATGATCTTCTCGGTGGCGGCGCTGATCCGGGACCTCTCGCAGTACATGGTGCTGAGCCCCGGCGACATCGTGAACACCGGTACGCCGGAGGGCGTGGCGCTCTCGGGCCGGTTCCCGTACCTGTCTCCCGGCGACACGATGGAGATGGAGATCGAGGGTCTGGGCCGGCAGAAGCAGTCCCTCGGCAAGGCCTGAAACTGTCCCCGGCCGGCTCTAGGGTCGGCCGGGTGACTGACTTCCTGGACGACATCCGCACCTCCTACGACACCGTCGCCGTCTCGTACGCCGAGCTCGTGGTGGACGGCGCGGACTGGGAGGACGAGGCGTTCGACCTGCTCGCGAAGCTCGTCGCCGGGAGCGGGCGGACGGTCCTCGACGTCGGTTGCGGGCCGGGACGGACGACCGGCCTGCTCGCCGAGCGCGGACTGCACGTGACCGGTATCGACCTGTCGCCCGGGATGATCGAGGTCGCCCGGCGCGACCACCCCGATCTCAACTTCCGGGTCGGCTCGATGACCGCGCTGGACATCGGCGACGGGGCGGCCTCGGGCGTCGTGTCCTGGTGGTCGATCATCCACCTGCCGCGCGACGTCGTCCCCCAGGCGTTCGCCGAGTTCTACCGCGTGCTGGCTCACGGCGGAGTCCTGCTGCTGGGGTTTCACGCCGGTTCGACGTCGACCCATAAGACCTCCGGGTACGGCGGCCACCCGATGAACATCCACGTCCACCGCTGGACAGCGGCGGAGTTGACCGAGCTCGCCGTCGCGGCCGGCTTCGCGCCGTACCTGGCGACGGAAATTCCGCACGACCGGCTGCTCTTCCAGAAGTAGCCTCTGCGCATGACATCTCGCGTGCGATCGGTGACCTTCGATACCCACAACCCGTACGAGCTGGCCGGCTTCTGGCTCCAGGTCCTCAACGCCCCACGGCCCGACGACGACCAGCCCGGCGACCCGTACGCGGCGGTGGTGACGGATTCCATGACGCTGCTGTTCGAGCAGAACGACGACGAGAAGGCCGTCAAGAACCGTGTCCACCTCGACCTCGAGCCCGACATCCCGCGCGACGAGGAGGTCGACCGCCTGCTCGCCCTCGGCGCCACCATCGCCACCGACTTCCGCAACCCCGACGGCACCGGCTGGGTAGTGATGCACGACCCCGAAGCCAACGAGTTCTGCGTCCTCCGAAGCGCCGCCGAACGAGCCGCAACCAGCTGACCGTCTACAGGTCGTCGGTGTACGGGGTGTGGCCGGTGAGGGTCAATCGCCAGTCGGTGGTGTGGGCGTCGACTGTCAAGTCGTAGCCCTCTCGGCGGGCCGTTAGTTGGTGGTGGTCGTCGGTGACGTCGGAGACCGTCACCTTCCAGCCGCGGGCTTCGAGGGTCTCAGCGGTGAAGCCGATCTGGGCGACCGGGTCGGGGGTTGTCGGATCACCGGTTTCGACGGTGATCGTGCAGACAGACTCGCGGCCGCGGTCGTCGGAGAGGGCGCCTTGGTCGGCAGGGCCGACGTCCTGCGTGACCGTCGGTGTCTGGTCCGGTACGACGATCGCCGCCACCGCCAGGAGCTCCGAGCGGAGGTAGTTTCGCGCTTCGGTCAACGTCACGGTATCCGTGATACACCGTGCGGCCAACCCACGCGACAGCACGCCGCGTTTTCGTTGTCAGGAGACGAGCGGTGTCTCTCCGGTGAACGTTATCCGCCAGTCCGACGCCCACGCGTGTACGGCGACCTCGTACCCGTCGCGCGATGCGGCGACCCGGAAGTGCCCGTCCTCCGGCGCCGCCACCTCGGCGTTCCATCCCCGGGCGCGCAACACGTCCGCCGCAGCCGAGACCGCAGCCGCCGGGTCCGGGTCCTTCGGGTTGCCCGTCTCGACCGACACCCGGCACACGGTCGCGGCCCCGCGCCCGTCGAACAACACACCCGGATTCACAGCGCCAGGATCGTGCGTGACCACCGGCTCCTGATCCGGTACGACGGCGGCCGCCACCGCCACCAGCTCACTCCGCAAGAACTCCCGCTCGCCCGTCATCCCAGCGCTCCTCCCACCCGCTGACCGTGCAGTCATCGTCTCGGTCCTTCTGGCCGCCGGCCGCGCGTCACCCCGGTCGCCCGGACACCGCTACCCGAACCGGCCCCGCCCGAGTCGACGGCGGCTCGGGTGGATTCCTTCGACGGCTTGGTGAGGGACACAACACCGTCGTACACCTTCGAGGCTGCGCCGGCGACTGCGTTGAGCGGCCCGCCCCACGAGGCTCCGAGGACCAGCTTGGTCTCCGCGGACCGGCTGGTGTTCGTCGTCGTGATCGAGTTCAGTTTGCCGCTGACCACGCGCCCGATGTTGCGGAGCGCTTCGCTGTTCGGGCGGTAGTACTCGTTGTGCCAGTGCACCGAGACCGCCTCGTCGTTGGCGATCGGGTCGTTCGTCGCCATCCGGATCGCGTCGGGGAAGGTCGCCGGATCAGGCCCGTGCCATTCGGAGTACGCGACGTAGTCCCCTGGCGCGCGTTCGACGTACAGCCGGGTCGGTGGCTGCACGAAGTCGGCCGCTTCATTGACGTACTTCGTGATGCCCGGCGATCCGGTCATCACGACGCGCTTCGCCCGTCCGCCGTCGAGCAGCGCCTGCCCGAGCACGTCGGTCCCGTACGAGTGCGCGACCGCCGTGACCTCGGCTCCGTCGGCCTTCAGCCCGTCGAGCTCGTGAAGGAACTCCGCCAGCCGCGGCCCGCCCTCGAGCGCCGCGTCCTTGCTCGCAGCCTGCACCACGCCCCGAGGCGAGTCATAGTCGAGCCACACCACGACAGCGGTGTCCGCCGGACCAGACTCCTGCCGGATCAGGTCGCCGCGGTCCGACTGGCCACGGAAGGTGTCCAGGCTGTTCCCCATCCCGGGCACCAGCACCGCGACGTTCTTCGCGTGCTGCACATCCCCGAGGACTTCGACGGCACGCCCCTGCCCGTCCACATCGACCTTGAGGAACTGCCGTGGCCGTTGCACGGACACGACGTTGCCCTCGGCATCAGATGCCGATTCCGTGACCGGCGTGAGGAGTTCCTTGACCGTGTCGAGCCGTCGTCGCTCGGCGTCGTCCGCGGTACCGGCGTCGACCGCTGCCTGCAGACGGACCCGGGCAGCTTCCAGCAACTCGAGATTGGCGCGATACCGCTCAGCCAGCTCGTCCATGGCGTGACTCCCCGTGACAGCCGGTCACCTGGGCGTGAGACCGGACTGACCGCAGTCTGCCAGGCGATGAGGTCCCACGCATCCCGTCAGGCGCCGACCTGTGGATCACTCAGTGGAGCGCGAGCGACCAGGAGCCGACGTGCAGGGACAGGTTGACGCTCGCCAGCGGGCGTACGTCGACATGCCGCAGCGACTCGGCGGGAGCGTCGACGACGTACAGCACGATCGCCCGGACCACCGCGGGATGCACGACCGCGATCACCGAGCCGCCGTCTTCGTGGCGCTCGGCAACATCACCCAGCCAGTCGGCGACCCGCGCGATCAGGTCGTTCTCCGTCTCGCCGCCGGGTGTCGCGGTGTGCGGCCGGTCGAGCCATGCAGCCACCTGGGTCGGCTCGGCGGCGAGCAACTCCTCCAGCTCGCGCCCGGCCCATTCGCCGTACTCACGGTCGCGCACAGCGGGCTCGACCACCGGGTCGAACCCCAGCGCGGAGGCGGTCCGTACAGCGGCCCGCTCGGGCCCGGCGTACACCACGTCGGCCGACAGCTTCAGCTCCCGTGCTGCCTCGAGACCCGCCGCATCCGGATCCATGTCCCCGCCGAGCACAAGCCCACGCAGCGCAGGCGTCAGGGCATGCGCGACCACAGTCAAACTCGTCAACCTGCAGCCACCTTCGCTCAAGCCTCACACCGACACCGTCCGAGCAGCGTAGCGGCCGAAGCCCTCAGAACTGTGCAGGTGGCTACCGTGGCAGCACCTGGTCCAGCTGGCTGCGGCTGGCTATCTCCAGCTTTGAGAAGACCTTGCGCAGGTGGTACTGGACGGTGCGAGCGCTGATGAACAACCGCGTGGCGATTTCGGGGTTGGAGAGGCCGTCGCGAGCCATTCGGGCTATCTGCGCCTCTTGCGCGGTCAGCTCGGTGCGGGTGGGTACGACGCGCTTGCGGGCAGTCCCGCCGGCCGCCTGGAGTTCCCGCCGTGCGCGGTCCGCGAACCCGGCCAGTCCCATTGCCTCGAACCCGGAGTGTGCGGTGCGGAGGTACTCACGGGCATCCGTACGCCGTCGCTCCCGCCGCAGCCATTCGCCGTACAGCAGCTGGGCACGAGCGAGTTCAACCTTCAGAGCGGTCTTCTCCAGGTGCGCGATCGCCTCGCGATACAGCCCCTCGGCCGTCTCGCCCGCTGTGACCATCGCCCGGCACCGCGCGGACACTCCGAGCGCCCAGTCCGTCCCGGTCGCGTTGGCCATCTCCTCGAGCGTCTGCGCAGCCCGGTGCGCAGTGTCGATCGCACCCGTGCGGACCGCCGCCTCCACCAGCTCACTGGGCGCGAGCATCATCGAGCGGTCCTGACTGGCACGTTGAGCCGCGTCAAACGCGTCCTGGTACCTGCCCAGCCCGTTGGCGAGCACCGCGGCCGCCCAGTCCCCGAATGCGACCCCGATACCTTCACCACGTCGGCTTCCCTCCCGCTGAGCCGCCTCAACCAGCGCCAGCGTCTCGGACCGATCCCCACGGAACGCAGCCAGCGCGAGCCGACCGTACGGCGCGAGCTTGCCACCGGTCACCTCGTTCGCCGCCTCAACCTCGTCGGTCAGCGTGGCCGCCGTCTCCAGGTCACCGGCGAACACGGACACGTACGCCAACGACGTCAGTGCCAACGCGACATCACTGAGCACTCCGGTCTGTCGCACGAGCTGCATGTGCCTGTGGGACAACTGCCTCCACCAGTCCGCATCCCACAACCGCAGTGCGGTCGTGGTGGCCATCCACAGCAGCTGCAGCTCCTCCTCGACCGAGAGACCAGGACCGAAGCTGGCCAGCGCCTTGTGCAGGGTCGGAGCGCCCGCTGCGTACCCGTCGCGGTAGTAGAGCGCAGAGCCCTCCAGTAGCAGGTCCACACAACGTGTGACCTCAGGCTGCGGCGCAGCAGCGGCTTCCTGCGCGACAGCGAGCACATCGCCGTCCGGAGTGGCCAAGTGACCGGCAAAGATCGCCGCCGACAACGCATCCAGGTACGTCGTACGCGCCAGCACCACATCGACCTTCTCGAGCCGCCTGGCCGCTTTCAGCATCAGCTGCGGCGCGTCGTTGCCTCTGTTGGTCAGGAACGCGAGCTGTGCGTGCACGAGGTCCGCCCGAGCCCGCTGGAGCTCGCTGAGCTGCTCTCCCTCGGCCATGGCGAGCAGTTCGGCGGCCGAGTCGAACGCACCGGTCTGCAGCTCGGCCTGTGCAGCTGCCAACGCCCGACCGGCTCGCTTGACCGGGTCGATGGTCAGGGCAGCGGACCGCTGCAGGAACGCGGCAGTCGCGGCAAACCCACTCCGGCCCTGCGCTCGGCCGGCCGACCGCTCCAGCTCGTCCGCAATCTCCTCGTCCGGCCCGGCCGCACCCTGCGCCCGGTGCCAGGCGCGCCGATCCGGATCGGCCTCGGCGTCGGTCTCCGCGGCCAGCGCCCGATGTACCTCGCGCTGGTCGGCCGCCGACGCGGAGCAGTACGCCGCCGATCGCACCAGCGGATGCCGGAACCGGATCCGGTTCGCGAACTCCGCCAGCCCCGCATCGGCCGCCGGCGCCGCGGCCTGTGGATCGATCCCGAGCCGTACGGCGGCCCGTCGTACCAAGGCGTCGTCGCCGGACGGCTCAGCCGCGGCGAGCAGGAGCAGCCGCCGGGTCTCGGCCGGCATCGCGGTCACCCGCCGGATGAAGCTCTCCTCGATGCCGGTCGCGATCGGCAGTCCGAAACCGCCCGCCAACTGCGCCGGGGTCAACCCACGCGGCAACTCGAGCAGCGCCAGCGGATTCCCATGCGCCTCGGCGACCAGTTGGTCCCGCACCTGCGCATCGATCGGCCCAGTCAGTACGGCGTCCAGCAGCGAACGCGCATCCGCATCACGCAGGCCACCGATCTGGTACTCCGGTAGTCCGCTCAGGACCTGCCCGACCTGACGGGTCGCGAAGACGAGGCCAAGGGACTCAGCGCCAAGGCGACGTGCCACGAACGACAGGATCTGGGCAGAGCACCGGTCCAGCCACTGCTGATCGTCGACCAGGCACAGCAGCGGCTGGTCGACCGCAGCCTCGGCCAGCAGGCTCAGAACACCCAGGCCGATCAGGAACATGTCCGGCGGCGGACCAGCGCTGATACCGAACACAGTCCGCAACGCGTCGGCCTGCGGTGCCGGCAGCCGGTCGAGCAGGTCGAACGCCGGCGCGCACACCTGGTGGAGACCCGCGAAGGCCAGCTCCATCTCCGACTGCACGCCAGAGACCCGGACGACCTGACCGCGGTGGGCCCGAGCCGCCAGGTAGTCCATCAGCGCCGACTTGCCGACCCCGGCCTCGCCGGACAGCACCAGCGCTCGGCTCTCCCCCGAGCACACCGCAGCGACGAGCTGATCGAGCGCATCGCATTCCGTGTCGCGGCCGGTCAGTTCAGCAGGGCGAGGGAGAGGTGGCACAGCCTCAAGGTATCCCCGCTTGCCGGCGTCGCGGAGTGGCTAGCCAGTGGCGGATGCGAACCGATTCACGCCTGCCGCACCCTCTAGCGGTGCCACGAGCAGCGCTGCGAGCCGTTCGTGGTCCGTAAGCGTTCTGCTGATCTGAACGGAGATGTGTGATGGGACTGGCCTGGCAACAAGGTCCCTTGGGGACCGGTGCGATCGGACGGTTCTTGGTACCGGTCGAGCTGCCGGAGCGGATGCTGTACGCCGAGCCGGCGCGCCGGCGGATGCGCGTCCGGTTCGGCGACAACTGGATCGCCGACAGCGAGGACGTCGTACTGCTGCACGAGCCTGCTCGGTACCCGGTGGCGTACTTCCCGGTGGCGGACGTGGTGGCCGACGTACTGAAGCCGGAGGACCGGACCACGCAGCACAAGGATCTCGGCGCGACCGCTTGGTACACGGTGACGGCTGGTGACGCGAGCAAGCCGCGTTCGGCCTGGCAGCATGTGGAGCTGCCGGACTACGCGAGCGAGCTGAAGGGACGGGTCGCCTTCTCGTGGCGGGCGATGGACGCCTTCTACGAGGAGGACGAGCGGATCGTCGGTCACGCGGCCGACGCGTACCACCGGATCGACATCCGGCAGACCAGCCGGCACCTGATCGTCCGTGCCGGCGAACAGGTCGTTGCCGACTCGTCACGCCCGCTGGTGCTGTTCGAATCAGGCTTCGCGCCGCGGTGGTACGTCCCGCGCGAGGACGTCGTCGACGGCGTGCTCACACCGGTCGACGGCCAGACCTTCTGCCCGTACAAGGGCCTGTGCAGCTACTACGACATCGGTACGGCGCAACGGGCCGCCTGGTCCTACGAGGACGCCTGGACCGAGGTCCGCCGGATCTCCGGGATGGTCTCGTTCGAACCGGACAAGGTCGAGGTGGAACTGGACGGGAAGCGGATGCGGCAGGAGCCTGGTCAGGGTGTGATCTCGCATGGTGTCGACCGCGACCTGACCGTGGAGGAACTGTCCGGATGAGTGCAGCCAGTGTTTTGTCGGTCAACGTCGGGATGCCGAAGAACGTCGAGTGGAACGGGAAGACCGTCTTCACCGGGGTCTGGAAGGAGCCCGTCGACGGACCGGTGATGGTCCGCAGGCTGAACCTCGACGGCGACGGGCAAGGCGACAAGGCCGGTCATGGCGGCGAGCAGCGGGCCGTGATGGTCTACCAGATCGACTCGTACCGTCACTGGGAGAAGCACTTCGGCCGGGACGACCTCGTGTACGGCCAGTTCGGCGAGAACCTGACGATCGACGGGCTGCCTGATGACGAGGTGTGCATCGGCGACCGGTACCGGATCGGCGGCGCCGAGCTCGAGGTCACACAGCCACGCGTGACGTGCTACCGGGTCGGTCTGCGGATGGGCGAGCCGGAGCTGCCGGCGCTGCTCGTCAGCCATCACCGGCCGGGGTTCTACTGCCGCGTGATCACCGAAGGACCGGTGCAGGCCGGTGACCCGATCGTGAAGGTCTCGACCGGGCCGGGAGCGCTCAGCGTGGCCGACACGGATGCGTTGCTCTATCTGCCGCACCGGGACCGGGCCAAGCTGCAGGTCGCCGTACAGATCCCTGCGTTGAGTCCCGGGTGGCTGGGGTCGTTCCAGGACCTGCTGGCTGCGGATGACAAGCCGAAGCCGGCGTGGGACGGCTTTCGCCGGCTGCGGGTGACCGAGGTGGTTCCGGAGAGCACCAACGTGTTCTCGGTACGCCTCGCCACCCTGGACGGCAGCGACCTGCCCCCGGCTCGCCCCGGACAGTACCTGACCTTCAAACTGCCGGATGCGGTGCGCAGCTACTCGTTGTCTTCAACGCCCGACTACCGCGTCAGCATCAAGCGCGAGCCGCACGGCGTTGGTAGCGCGTACATGACTCGGCTGGCTGCCGGAGCGGTCCTCGACGTCGCTGCACCCCGTGGTGACTTCCTGCTGCAGGACGGCACCACGCCGGTCGTGCTGCTCTCGGCCGGGATCGGGCTGACTCCTGTCCTGGCGATGCTGCACGCGCTCGCAGGCAGCTCTCGCGAGGTGTGGTGGATCCACACCGCCCGTGGACCATCCGAGCACCCGCTCGCGTCCGAAGCGCACGAACTGCTGGCCAGGATCCCCAACGGGCATGAGCGCATCTACTACAGCTCTGTCGACGGTCGGCTCACCGAGAAGAAGCTGGCCGAACTGGGACTACCAGCCGACGCAACGGCGTACATCTGCGGGCCGGCGGCCTTCATGACCGACATGCAGGCCGCACTGGGCGCGGTCGGGGTCACTCAGGTCCACACCGAACTGTTCGGTGCGCTGGCCGCGATCAACCCTGGCCTGGTCGGCCAGACCGCCCGTACGCCGCATCAGCCGGACGGACCCCCCGGCGACGGACCGCAGGTCACTTTCGCTCGCAGTGGCATCGCTACTGCGATGCGGACCGGCAGTCTCCTCGATCTGGCGGAGGCATGCGATGTACCGACGCGCTGGAGCTGCCGGACCGGGGTCTGCCAGACCTGCGTCACCCCACTGCTCTCGGGAGAAGTCACCTACTCTCCCACCCCACTCGAACCCCCGCCGGACGGTCAGACGCTGCTTTGCTGCGCCCGCCCGACGACTGATCTCGTACTGGACATGTGATGGATTACAGAATCGAAGTTGTCACTCTGCCGGTCAGCGACGTGGACGCGTCGCTGGCCTTCTATCGATCGCTCGGCTTCAGCGTCGACGTCGACTACCACCCGCGCGACGGCTTCCGCGTCGTCCAGGTGACACCACCCGGCTCGGCCTGCTCGATCCAGTTCGGTGAGGGGCTGACCGACGCGGCGCCGGGCTCGGCGCGGACCAATTACCTCGTCGTCGACGATCTCGAGGCCGCGCACCGGGAACTGCTTGCCAACGGCATCAAGATCGGCGACATCCGGCACAAGGAGCCGATCGACACCTGGGCCGGCGAACTCGTACCCGGCCTCGACCCGGAGCGTCGCCCGTACGCCAGCATGGCCGAGCTCAGCGACCCGGACGGCAACACCTGGACGCTGCAGGAGATCAGCAACAGATGACCGAGCTCGATCCCAGCGGCATGTCGCAGACGAGCGCCGCGACCAGTCCGCTGCGCGCGTTCCTGCGCACCGAGGCGGCCAGCGCGGCGGTCCTGGTCGCCTCGATCGCCGTCGCGCTGATCTGGGCCAACGTCAGCGGCACCGGGTACGAGGGTTTCTGGACGACCGAGCTGCCGATCCGGATCGGGCCGTGGTCCGCGAACCTCGACCTTCGGACCTGGGTGAACAGCGGCCTGATGACGCTGTTCTTCCTGGTCGTCGGACTCGAGGCTCGCCGCGAGTTCGACCTCGGTGAGCTCCGTGAACGCCGCCGACTGGTCCTCCCGCTCGCCGCCGGCCTGGCGGGGATGGTCGTACCGGTGCTGATCTACCTGGCCTTCAACCACTCCGGCGACGGACTGCACGGCTGGGGCGCTGCGATGTCGACGGACACCGCGCTGGCTCTGGGTGTGCTCGCAGTGGCCGGCAAGCAGGTGCCGGACCGGATCAGGACCTTCCTGCTGACCGTGTTCGTCGTCGACGACGTGGTCGCACTCGTGGTGATCGCGGTCGCGTACACGAGCGAGGTGCACGTCGTCGGACTGCTGGTCGCGATCGCGGCGTACGGCGGTCTGCTGGCGACCAGGCGGGTGCCGTACCGGCAGCGACGGGTGCTCTTCACCGCGCTCGCCGTCGTGCTGTGGTGCGCGCTGCTGGCCAGCGGGATCGACCCGGTGGTCACTGGTCTCGCGGTCGGACTGGCCACGTCGGCGTACCTGCCTCGGAGGGATGCACTCGAGCAGGCGACCACACTGGTCCGGCTGTTCCGTGAGCAGCCGACGCCAGAGCTGGTTCGGGAGGCGACCACCGGACTGACGGGGACGTTGTCGGCCAACGCTCGCCTGCAGCACACGTACCACAGCGCGACGAGCTATGTGATCGTGCCGCTGTTCGCACTCGCGAACGCGGGCATCTCGCTGCGGCCGACTCTGCTGCGGGACGCACTGACCGCACCTGTAGCTGTCGGTCTGTTTGTTGCGTTCGTGGTCGGCAAGCCGCTTGCTGTCGCTGGGACCTCCTGGGCGCTCACGAAGACGACGCACGGCTCGGTGCGGCCGTCTGTCGGCTGGGCCGGTGTCGTGGGGAGCGGTCTGATCGCCGGGGTGCCGTTCACAGTGTCACTGCTGATCGCCGACCTTGCTCTGACTGGAACGGCGCTGGAGGAGGCGAAGATCGGCGTACTCGCGGCCGCCGTCGCCGCCGCCGTGATCACTCTGGTCTTCTACCGACTCATGGCTGGCCACACCCGGGCGCTGCTGGGAACCGGCAGCCAGCTGGTCGACCTAGCGACTCCTGTAGACGCCGCCCGCGACCATGTGCGCGGTCCGGCGGACGCAGTCGTCACAGTGGTCGAGTACGGCGACTTCGAATGCCCGTGGACCCAGATGGCCGCGCCCACCGCCCGCGAGCTGCTCGCGACGAACAGCCACATCCGCTACGTCTGGCGACACCTGCCGCTACACGACGTCCACCCGCATGCGCAGCTGGCAGCGGAGGCGGCCGAGTCAGCTGGACGCCAGGGGAAGTTCTGGCCCATGCACGACCTGCTCCTGGCCAATCAGAACAACCTCGAACTGGAACACATCCTGCAGTACGCAGAAGATCTGCAGTTGGACCTGAAGCGCTTCCGAACCGACCTGACCTCCCACGACTTCGCCACCCGGATTGCCCAGGACATCGACTCGGCCGACCGCAGCGGAGTGGCCGGCACCCCGACCTTCTTCATCAACAGCCACCGCCACGACGGCCCGCAGGACCTGGGCTCCCTGACCGAGGCCATCCGCCAATCCTTGGCCACAGCCACCTGAGCGCGGGCGGTCTCACCTATTCTGGGTGGATGCCGTCCGCTCATCATCTACTTGCGTTCGCGATCACTGCGTTCATCATCATCGTGGTTCCGGGGCCGAGTGTGTTGTTCATCGTCGGCCGTGCGCTCGCGGTCGGACGGCGCGAAGCGGTCCTGACGATGGTCGGGAACACGCTCGGCGCCGCTCTCATGCTGGTGCTGATCTCGCTCGGGCTCGGCACGTTGATCGCGGCCAGTGCGATCGCGTTGACCGTGGTCAAGCTCGGCGGAGCGGCGTACCTGATCTATCTCGGCGTCCAGGCGTTCCGCTCGCGGAAGTCGCTGGCGGAGGCGCTCGCCACCGGCGTGAAGCCGGGCAGCAGCCGGAAGACCGTGCGGCAAGGCTTCCTGGTCGGCGTGACCAACGCCAAGACCGCGGTGTTCTTCGCGGCCGTCCTCCCGCAGTTCGTCGACAAGAGCGCGAGCAGCCCGGCATGGGCTCAGATCCTCGTCCTCGGACTCATCTTCATCCTGATCGCGCTCTGCTCGGACAGCGTCTGGGCAGTCGTTGCCGGTACGGCGCGCGAGTGGTTCGCCCGCTCGCCGCGCCGGCTCGAACTGGTCGGCGGTACTGGCGGCCTAATGATCATCGGCCTCGGCGCCAGCATCGCCGTCACCGGTTCTAAGGAGTAGTACGCCGACCCGCCTGCACGCCGAGCAGTGCGAGCAGCGCTGGGAACCCGAACGCCACGAGGTACGCCGTCAGGTCGGAATGCGGCTCGATGGCCGCGAACAACGATCCGCCGATCGCCAACACCGTTGCCGTTGACAACGAGTCGCTCAGCTGCGCCGCGGAGCTGTTCGCACCCTGCTCGTCCCGCTCGGAGTACTCCAAGGTCAGCACGGACAGGGTCGGGAACACGGTCCCCATCCCGAGCCCGGTCAGACTCCAGCCGAGAATGCCGACCAGCACCGGGACGTGGGGATCGAGCGTCAACGTCGCGGTGGCGATGCCCAGCACGATCAGCACCATGCCGCCCTGCAGGAAGACCGAGTGCGAGAACGGCTGATTCGGCCGCCCGCGGTACCAGGACGCCGCCGACCAGCTCAGCGCGCTGACCGTCAGCACCAGCCCCGCCAGCGCCGGCGACAAGCCGCGCTCCCTGGTCAGCATCAGCGGCAGGAACACCTCCGCGCCGAACCCGGACGCCGCAACCAGCCCACGCAGCGCGACCACCGACGGCAGCCCACGCCCGAACGCGAACGTCCCCGCCGGCAGCAACCGCGGCCCGAACGCAATCACGCCACCCAGCCCGACGAGCAGCAGAACCACCTGCAGTACGCCGCGCTGCTGTCCGCCGTAATGCAGCAGCCCGACCCCGACCGCTGCCGCGACCGCCCACATCGCTCGCTTGTCCCACAGCTTCCCCGCACGTACTTCGTGCTCACCAGCCTGCGCCAGACCGGGCCGCATCACCAGCGCGGCAGGGATCGCCAGCGCCGGTACGGCGAGGAACACGAACCGCCAGCTGGTGTGCTCGACGATCAACCCCGCGATCGCTGGACCGACCAACGATGGGACGACCCACCCCGTCGCGAACGCGGCGAAGATCTTCGGGCGCAACCGGGCCGGGTACAACTGCCCGACGACGACGTACAGCGCGACGGTGAGCAGGCCCGAGCCGTACCCCTGGATGATCCGGCCGACGACCAGCACCTCCATCGTCGGCGCGAACCCGGCGATCAGCAGCCCGCCGAGGAACCACGCCGTACCGTGCCAGAGCGGGCGGGCCGGTCCCTTCAGGTCACTCCAGGTGCCGGAGACAACCATCGCGACCACACCGGACGCGAGCGGTCCGCCGAACGCGAGCGCATACAGGCGAAGGCCGTCGAGCGACTGCGCGACCGTCGGCATCGCGGTCGCCACGGCCAGTGACTCGAACGCGACCAGGGTGATCAGGGCAACCATCCCGATCGTCAGGGCGCGGTACTGCGGGGAGAGGACGCCGCCTGTGTCAGGGCTGGACGTCGGGCTGGTCGTCGGCTCGGCAAGGGTGGTCATGCCGAGTAGGTTCGGTCCTCAAGTGCACTTTAAGTCAAGGCTGCGAGTACGAGAGCGACGATCGGCGGTACCGCCTGCGTCGCCGCGGCCCGAACCATCCGGCGGTCGGAGGCGACCAGCACGACGCCCGCGCCCGCCATGCACGCGCAGGCGAACAGCGCGATCGCGTGGCCCGTGTCGCCACCCCAGATCAGCCCGCCGAGCGCGCCGATCGCCAGGAACAGGTTGTAGAAGCCCTGGTTGAACGCCCACGGCCGCGCGGCCGCCATCTCGGTGTCGTCCTTGACCAGGAACCGCCGGTAGGTGCTCGGCTTGCGGAACAGCAGGCTCTCCAGCGCGAACACGAACAGATGGAACACGCCAGCGATCACCACGAAGACCTGCGCGACAACGCTCATGCCCGGAAGGTACCGCTACGCCCGCCAATCCGTGGTGAAGGCACGCGCTGGGTTGTTCCGGAACACGGCGTCCGCGATGTCGGCACCGAAGTACCGCGTGATCCGCGGCCGCAGGTGCGTCAGCAGGTACGGCATGCCCGGGCCTTCACCGGTCGAGGCCCGCGCGCGAGCTGTCGTCGTGTCGCCGCCAAGCAGTAGGCGGTCGGCGTATCCGGCGTCGATCAGCGCGGCGAGGCAGTCCATCAGCCGCGGATCGGTTGCGTTGTTGGCCCGCGACGGCCCGTCGAACGTCAGCCACGCACCCCGCTCCGCCAGCTCTCGATGCACACGATGGTCCGGGAAGCGGTTGAGGTGGCCGAGGACGACAGCGCCCGGATGTACGCCGAGCTCGTCGACGAGCAGATCGAGTACGGCGTCTGCCGCCGAGCCCAGCTCGTGGTGGATCGCGATCGGCGCGTTCGTGGCGTGGTGCGCCTCGGCCGCGGCGCGCATCACCAGCTCGGCGTGGGCGTCCAGGACGTGGAAACCACTGGCCACCTTGATCAGGCCGGCGCGCACCTGGGTGTCGCCGACGCCTGCGGTCAGCTCGCGGACGAAGATCTCGGCCAGCTGGTCCTGGACCTTGTCGACGAATCCGTCGGGGTAGTGCTCGCGGCGGTGCAGACCGGTGGCCGCGATGATCGAAACCCCTGTGCTGGTTGAGATTCCGGGCAGCAGCTCGGCACGCCGGTTCAACCCGTGCGGGGTCCACTGCACGATCGCCTGACCGCCCGCGTCCGCGAACGCCCGCACCTCCGCGACTGCGGCCTCCTCGTCGTCCAGCTCCTGGCCGGGGAGGGCTGCAGAGCGGAAGAACAGGTGGTCGTGCGAGTCGGTGATGCCTAGCGCATCGGGCCGCAGGTCCCCCAGAACAGTACGAATCACACAACCAACGTAGCGTTCCGCGGGGTGCCTGCGGCCCATCGTCTCGACGAGCGACCGGTGGTGTCAGCGACCTCGGCGGGAGCTGCCGGCGCGCGATCCCGCCGAAAACGCAGCGGCTCCGGCGGGACGAGCCGCCGACCCCGGGGTACTCGTCGTGTAGCTCTTCGGCCCCCCGCCCGATCCGCCGCGGGACCTGGAACGGCCCGAGCCCCGAGAGCCTCCGGTCGGCTGGGCGGAGGCCGCCTGGCTCGACCGCTTGCCGCTCGCCGGTTGAGCTGAGCCCGAAGAGCGCCGACGGCGATTACCTCGGCCCGATCCGCTACCGTTCGAGCCCGCGACGCGTTCGGTCTGGACCGGCCTGGCCGGCGGCTCGACGTACGTGCGTTCGCCGGGGGCCAGTTCGGACAGCAGCGGGTCGCCCGTGGTGAGCTTGGTGACCGTCGGCGCGATGCCGGCCTTGCGGGTCAGGTCGCGGACGTCGCGGACCTGCTCGTCGGTCATCAGCGTGACCACGGTCCCCTCGGCGCCGGCCCGCGCCGTACGGCCGGAGCGGTGCAGGTACGCCTTGTGCTCGATCGGCGGGTCGGCGTGGATCACCAGCGTGACCCCGTCGACGTGGATGCCGCGGGCCGCGATATCGGTGGCGACGAGCGTCTTCGCAGTACCTTCCGCGAAGGCCTCGAGGTTGCGGGTCCGAGCACCTTGGGACAGGTTCCCGTGCAGCTCGACCGCCGGGACGCCCTGGGCGATCAGCTTCTTGGTCAGCGCCTTGGCGCCGTACTTCGTCCGCGTGAACACCAGCGAACGCCCGGGCGCCGCGGTCAGGTCGACCAGCACCGGGAGCCGCGTGTCCGGCTGGACGTGCAGTACGTGGTGGGTCATCTTGGCGACCGGCGAGCGGGCGGAGTCGACGCTGTGCGTGACCGGGTCCTTCATGAAACGCCGGACGAGAACGTCGACGCCGGCGTCCAGCGTGGCCGAGAACAGCAGCCGCTGTGCCGTCGCCGGGGTCGCCTCGAGGATCCGGCGTACGGCGGGGAGGAAGCCGAGGTCGGCCATGTGGTCGGCCTCGTCGAGCACGGTGATCTCCACCGCGCCGAGCTTCGCGTGACCGGCCTGGATGTGGTCCTCGAGCCGGCCCGGGCAGGCGACGACGATGTCGGCACCCTTGCGCAGGCCGTTGATCTGCGGACCGTGACCGACACCGCCGAAGATTGTCATCGACCGCAGACCGAGCGTGTCGGCGAGCGGCGTGATCGACGCCTGGATCTGGGTGGCGAGCTCGCGGGTCGGCGCGAGGATCAGAGCGCGCGGCTGGTTGGGCCGGCGCTTGGTCCCGCTCGCGGCGAGGCGGGCCAGGACCGGCAGCACGAACGCGTAGGTCTTGCCGGAGCCGGTCCGGCCGCGGCCGAGAACGTCCTTGCCGGCCAGTGAATCCGGCAGCGTGGCCGCCTGGATCGGGAACGGCTTGGTCACACCGGACGCGTCCAGCGCGGCGACCAGCGGAGCCGGTACGCCGAGCTCTGCGAACGTGCGGTTGTCCGGGGCGATCTCCACATGGTTGTCAGAAGCAACCGTCTCGTTGTCTTCAGCAACTACGGGCTGTGCTGTCGTCGAGTTGTTGCGCGCGGCACCGGTACGGCGCCGGCGGCGCGGTCGCGACGACGCGACCGGGCCTTGTGTGGTTGCGCTCGCGGTGCGGCGCGGGGACGTGGATTGCGTGGTTGTAGACGTGGGGCGGCGGGCCGCCATAGAGGTACTCCAAAAGTCGGGGGTCGTCCTGCCCGGCGCGGCCTGGTGGGCCGCGGCGCGTGGTGGTCGACTGCTGGCGCAAGGTAGTTGCGCTCACCGGCCCGAGGCAGAACTGGGCGGGCCGTCGTTACCAGTCTACGTCACCGGGGGCCGACATCCGCCGGATATTCACAGGACCCTCGTCACATGCCTAGGGTTCTGCACGTGACGACAGAGTTCCGGGTGGACCCGCCCACGGCCGCCGACGAGCGCACGCTCCTGCAGGGATTCCTCGACTACCACCGCGGCACGCTGCTGTGGAAAGTCTCCGGCCTGACCGGCGACCAACTGGTCCGGCGCAGCGTCGATCCGTCGAGCATGTCGCTGATCGGGCTGGTCAGACACCTGGGCGAGGTCGAGAAGTACTGGTTCCACCGAGCCCTCGCCGGCCACGACTCGCCCCCGAAGTACTGGACCGCCGAACACCCCGACGGCGACTTCGACCTAGCCGACCCCGCCCAAGCCGAGCAAGACGTCGAAGACTTCCGCGACCTAGTCAAAACATCGGACACCCTGGCCGCCGCTTACCCCCTGGACGCCACCTTCACCCGCCCCGGCCACGACGCCCCGTACTCCGTCCGCTACCTCTACATCCACATGATCGAGGAATACGCCCGCCACAACGGCCACGCCGACCTCCTCCGCGAACGCCTGGACGGCTCCACCGGCGAATAGCCGGTACTGCGGTCGCCCCCGCGTGCTCCGCAGCCGCCTCTCGTCGCTCCGCTCGGCGCGGCAGCTCCGCCCGCTACCCACCCACCCCCGGGCTTATCGCCCGGAGCATCCGTCCGGCTATCGCCGGGATTGCGGGCTGCCGCCCGAGGTCTGCTCGCTGACGCTCGCGAGTGACTGCTTGGCCGGCGTCTACCCTTAAGCGACGGTGGTGGGTTGGGGACTGTGAACAGCTCCGGACGGGCTCGGCACCTCGAGTCAGGCTCGCTGAGGACGTCGGCGTCCGTCGGCGCTCGTCATTCATAACCCTGCCGAGTCGTGGCGAATGGTTCCGCCCTCGAACGCCGAGTCGTGGATCGTGGCAGATTTTCTGAACCACTCTCCACGACTCGACGACCGACAGGCCCGGAGCCGGTTCCCACGACTCGGCGAGCAGGTCCGCGTGTTGTCTTGCACGCGTGCTGGCGCGGTGTTGCTGGTCTGGCTCTTGCCCTGGGCGCCGCTCACCGGCAGTCGAGCAGGAGGCGGGT
>NZ_JBEPDK010000011.1:0-270635 GCF_040300265.1 Kribbella sp. NPDC000426
ACGGCCCTCAATAATCACCCCCCCCCCCCCCCCACCTCGACCCCGCCCCCCCCCACCCCCCCCATCTTTCACAACACCCCCGTGGGGCCCCCGGCCCGCCCCCCCCCCCCACCACTCGGTGATGGCTTTAGGGATGAGGTGTCAGAGTCGGGCGCACTGGCCTGACTTGGGGCCGGAGACCGTGTTGGGTTGGCCGGCGTTGCTTGGGGTGGGGGTGTTGCCGGAGCAGGACAGTGGGCCGCTGATGTGGTTGCCGGAGACGATCGTGGAGCCGGTGTTGTTCTGCAGGGACACCGGGCCTCGGATCGTCGACGGCGCACAGTCGCCGCCTGCGTTGCCGAGCCAGACGCGGGTCCTACCGGTCACGCTCACCGGTCCTGACACCGTCGTACCGCAGAGCAGGACCTCGCCTGCGCCGGAGGCCGTCACCGGACCGCGGAACTCCGACCCGGAGGCGTAGAGCCCGGCGCCTGCGGCAACGGTCACCGGTCCGGAGACCGTTGCGCCGTCGAAGCAGGCGACGCCTGACGTGACATTGAGCGGGCCGTTGTGGGTGCCGCTCAGCATCGTCGTACAGGACGGGATGCCGGTCGCGACGAACGGCACCACCCAGGTCTGGGCCTGGCGGGTGTAGGTGACGGTGCCGTGATAGGTCCCGTCGGCGGGATAGGTGTGCGAGCCGCTGACGGTCATCAGGCTGCGGCCCTGACGTTGGCTCGCCACGTAGTCGCGTCCCGCGACAGGAGCAGTCTCGGCCGCGGACCCGTCGCCCCAGTCGATCGAGGCAGTGACCTCGCCCGGCGGGATCGAACCGGCCGCCAGACGTCCCAGCGACGCGTTGGTGACGGTCCGGTCGACGCCGAAGCGGGTGACCGTGCCCATCGAGTCCGGCGTCCAGTTGACCTGGGCGATCGAGCCGTAGTTGACGTTTGCGAACGCCCACCGCGGTCCGGCGACGCTGAGCCGCTGCACGTACGAGTCGTAGTCCTGGGTCAGCACCTTCGGCGACCACGCCTTCTCCAGGATCCCGGCCAGCCGCGGGAAGACCATGTACTCGTTGGTGGCCAGCCCGCGCATCTGCTCACCCCAGATCGGCGCCTCGATGCCGATGATGTCCTCGGCCTTCGGACCGCCGTACGCCGGTTGCGCCCACACGGACCGGTACTTCTCGTAGACCCATTCCGGATCCCACCCGTACGCCTTGTCGAGTTCGGTACGCGGCGTGCGGCCGGGCGAACCGTCGTACCCGAAGTCGAGGTACGCATTCCACTCCGGGGTCGTGATGACCTCGCGGTGCTGGTTGAACCATTCGGGCTTGATCAGCGGCGGACCGCCGCCGGTGTAGTCCGACCAGTAGTGGTTGATGGACGTCGAGCCCGGTGCGTAACCCTCGAGCGCCGGGTTCCAGCCCATCATCTGCTTGCCGTTGGCGTTGACGATCTTCTCCATCTGGCCGATCCACCACTTGTAGTCCTCGTGGGGCATGCCGATGGCCTCGTCACCGCCGATGTGGATGATCGGTGCGGGGGAGATGGCCGAGAGCTGGGCGATCGCGTCCCGCCAGAAGGTGAGGGCCCGTTCGCTCGCGGGATCGTTCGGGTTGGTGCAGAACCGGTCGGTCTGCGTCTGGCCCTGGCAGCCCATCACCGCGACGCCGCCCAGCGACCGGACCGCGGCCGTGGCGTGGGCCGGGCCTTCCAGCTCCGGGACGATCTCGATGAAGCGGTCGGCGGCGTACTTCACCAGGCCCTTGAAGTCCTCCTGCGTGTAGAAGCCGGCGATGCACGCCGTTCCGTTGCAGCCGGTACCGTCCAGAGCCGGGTAGCCCTTGATCTCCAGCCGCCAGGACTGCGAGTCGCTCAGGTGCAGGTGCAGCCGGTCGCCCTTGAGCGCGGCCAGCTGGTCGATCATGGAGCGGATCTCAGCGACGGTCATGAAGTTGCGGGCCGGGTCGAGCTGCAGGCCTCGATGCGGGTACCGCGGGTAGTCGAGCACGGTGATCGGCTGTACGGTCCACGGACCGGCGCCGGTCGCCGGCGAGTTGATTGCTGCTGGCAACAGTTGTCGGAGGCTGACGAAGCCGTTGAACAGGCCGTGGGCCTGCGGCGCGACGATCTTCACGCCGGCACTCGACACGGTCAGCGAGTAGCCCTCGTCGGTCTTGTCCGACGGGATGCCGGGTACCGAACCGGTGGCCAGCGAGATGTCGGCCGCCGTGGGGGAGCCGGTGACGACGGGCAGTACGAACCCGGTGGCCGGGCGGAGGTACCCGGCGAGCACCTCGGCCGTGGCGCTGAGCGCGCTGCTCGAGACGACGATCCGGGACGTGTCCGTGAGCTGCCACGGCTGGCCGCTACCTGGCGTCTGCTTCACCGGGACGGGAATGATCTGTCCCACCGTGGGCGGCGGCTTCGGACCGGACCAGATCTCGAACTCGTTGATCGTGTAGCCGACCGTGGACGTGGTCGCGAGCGCCTGCATCCGGACACACGTGACCGGGTCCTGGTGATCGATGACCTGGGAGTCCTTGTCGGCGGGGTTCGCCACCTGGGCGACCGTCGTCCACGCCTGGCAGTCGGCGTCCGTGGACACCTGCAGGTCGTACTGCGACGGCTTGGCCGGCGAGGTCCACCGGGTGAACACCTCGTACACCGGCGACGGCGTGGCCAGCTTCACCTGGAACCAGTCCTGCGTCGGGTCGTACCCGCTGCCGACCGACGCGTAGTTCGACGTCCAGCCGTTGTGGACGAAGACGTCGGTCGCGTTGGCGGGCGCGTAGGTCAACGCGGGTGCAGTCATCCGTTGCGACTTGGCCGAGGCGACAGCACCCGGCAGCAGCGAGAGGTTGACGCTTTCAGCGGAAGCGGAAGCGGAAGCGGAAGCGGAAGCGGAGGTCGAGGTGGGGGTGCCGGCCGAAACTTGCGGGACCAGAAGAGCGGCGACCAGACCACCGATGGCGAGAGCGGGGACAGCACGGAACGAAAATCTCACGTCACTCCTAACCGGGGCAGCGGTATCACGCGGACGTGGAGGGCGACCGTACCGGTGATTTTCTCCCGGCCCACCGCGCCGCACAAGAAGCAATCTTCCTTGGCAGCAGGGCGCCTGCCCGGGTAGCGTCCCAGGTCATGTCGACTGGAAAACCGCAGTACGGGTTGCGGGGTCGGCAGGACGAGTGCGGGGTGCTGGACCGGCTCGTCCAGGGGGTGCGGACGGGGCAGAGCCAGGTGCTGGTCGTGCGTGGGGACGCCGGCGCGGGGAAGTCGGCGCTGCTCGGTTACCTCCAGCAGAACGCGACCGGGTGCCGGGTGGCGCGTGCGGTCGGGGTCGAGTACGAGATGGAGCTCGCCTACGCGGGGCTGCATCAGTTGTGCGCGCCGCTGCTGCAGCTACGCGAGCGGCTGCCCGAGCCGCAGCGCCGGGCGCTCGAGACGGCGTTCGGGCTCACTGCGGAGGCCCCGCCGGACCGCTTCGCCGTCGGCCTCGCGGTACTCGGACTGCTTTCCGAGGCCGCCGAGGACGAGCCCCTGCTCTGCGTCATCGATGACGCCCAGTGGCTGGACGAGGCGTCGGCGCTGACGCTCGCGTTCGTTGCCCGCCGGCTGCTGGCGGAGTCGGTGGGGATGGTGTTCGCCGTCCGGCAAACCGGTCAGGTGCGCGAACTCGACGGGCTGCCGGAGCTGGTTCTCGGCGGGCTGAAGGACCGGGACGCTCGCGCCCTCCTCGACGCGGCGTGGCCCGGGCGGCTCGACGATCAGGTCCGCGACCGGGTCATCGCCGAGGCGCGCGGGAACCCGCTCGCGCTGATCGAGCTGCCACGAGGTCTGAGTCCGGCCGAGTTGGCGGGCGGCTTCGAGCTTCCGAGCGCGGCACCGCTCGCGAACCAGCTCGAGCGGAGCTTCTTGCGGCAGGTCGAGTCGCTCCCGGAGGAGACCCGGCTGTTCTTGCTGATGGCGTCGGCCGAGCCGGTGGGTGACGTCGCGCTGCTGTGGCGGGCCGCGGGGTTGCTCGGGCTGAGGATCGGGGCCGGGGTGCCCGCGCAGGAGGCGGGCCTGATCGAGCTCGCTGCCTACGTCCGGTTCCGGCATCCGTTGGTGCGCTCGGCGGTCTACCGGACCGCGTCGGCGAGCGACCGGCTGAGGGTTCATGCGGCCCTGGCCGAGGCGACCGATGCCGACCGCGATGCCGATCGGCGCGCCTGGCATCGCGGCCATGCGGCACCCGGCCTGGACGAGTCTGTCGCCGACGAGCTGGAGCGCTCGGCCGGACGGGCGCGGGCTCGCGGCGGGATCGCCGCTGCCGCCGCGTTCCTGCAGCGAGCCGCCGAGCTCACTCCGGACCCGGGCCGTCGGGGCCTGCGGGCACTTGCCGCGGCTGAGGCCAAGGTCGGCTCGGGTGCACTGGAAGGTGCACAGCGACTGCTGGCGATGGCCGAAGGCACTCCGCTGGACGGCCTCGGGCGCGCCCAGCTAGCTCGTCTCCGCGCGCAGATCGTCTTCGCCGTACGTCGTGGTATCGAGGCGCCGCCGGTGTTGCTCGACGCGGCCGAGAAGCTCGCGCCGTACGACGCCGAGGCGGCCCGCGAGACCTACCTGGACGCGCTCGGAGCGACGATCTACGTCGGCCGCGTCCATCGTGGGGTCGGCCCGCAGGCGGTCGCGTCGGCGGCCCGGAAGGCCCCTCCCGGGCGACGCACCGACCGGCCGGGGCATCTCCTGCTCGACGGTCTGTCGACCTTGTACATGGACGGCTATATCGCCGGAATGAAACCGTTGCAGCGTGCGATGGAAGCGTTCGTGCACGCGGACGGTGACGACGAGAACGACGTACTGCGGTGGTTCTGGATCCCTTGGCTGGTTGCCGGCGAACTGTGGGACGACGCGAAGTGGCACGACCTGGCGACCAAGGCCGTGCGGGTGTGCCGCGAGTCCGGTGCGCTCACCGCGCTGCCCCTGGCGCTGGGGTACCGCGCCTTCGTGCATCTCCACGCCGGTGAGTTCGCAGCGGCATCGACACTGCTCACGGAAGGCGACGGGATCACGGCGGCAACCGGCAGCGCCACCGTGGGCTATCCGACGCTGATGCTCATGGCCTGGAGCGGCGGCGAGCCCGACGCGGTGCTCGCTGCCTTCGCCGACGGGATCGCGGACGTGACCGAGCGGGGCGAAGGACGGGGGATCAGCGGCAAGGGGTATGCGATGGCCGTGCTGAACAACGCCGCGGGCCACTACGACGACGCGTTGGCCCATGCTCGGGTGGCCTGCGAGTACGAGGACCTGGGTATCTACGGGCTCGCCCTGGTCGAGCTGATCGAAGCAGGCAGCCGCAGCGGAGCGTACGACGAAGCAGCGGACGCCCTGCGACGCCTGACCGACCGCACGACCTCGGCCGGCACCGACTGGGCGCTCGGTGTCCAGGCCTGGACCCAGGCGATGCTGAGCGACAGCGAGACCGCCGACTCGCTCTACCAGGAGGCGATCGCGCGGCTGGAGCGGACCCGCGTCGTCGTCTATCTCGCCCGGGCACGGCTCACGTACGGCGAGTGGCTGCGGCGCGAGGCGCGCCGCGTCGATGCTCGCGAGCAGCTGCGGACGGCGTACGGCATCTTCAGCCGGATCGGGGCGGAGGCGTTCGCCGAGCGCGCGCGGCGAGAGCTGTCCGCCACCGGTGAGACCGCACGCAAGCGCGGAGCGGAACCCCGCAACCTGCTCACCCGGCAGGAGTCGCAGATCGCGCGGCTCGCCCGGGACGGACTGTCCAACCCGGAGATCGGCGCCGAGCTGTACATCAGCCGCCATACGGTCGAATGGCACCTGCGGAAGGTGTACGCCAAGCTCGAGATCACCTCCCGCAACCAGCTCGGCCACCTGCCGCTGAGCGCTCTCGAGTCGGCCTAGCGCTGCAGCGTGCCGAGATCGTCGGCGAACCGGGCCATCGCGTCCTCATAGAGGAAAATGGCCCAGCTCACCCGGGCCACGCCCAGCTCTGCCAGCTCCGCCGACGATTGGCGCTCTGGCCAGTGCGTGACATTCACCGGGCCCTGGACGTCCGAGACGAACTGGCCCAACGCGTCGGATTCCCAGGGGCCGATCGGATAGACGCAGTCGACGCCCACGTCCAGGTAGGCCTTCGCCCGGTCGGTCGCCGCCGGCACCAGCTCTCCGTACGCTTCCATCCCGGCGCCGGCCAGGAACGGTGGGACGAACACGTCGATCCGGGCGTTGATGACGAGCGGGTAGTCGATCGCGGCCGCGGACGCACGAATCGCGGCCAGCCACTCCGCGTGAACGGCGGTATCGCGGATGCCGCCGGTGCTGTGGTCGGAGTCCTCGAGGTTGCAGCCGGCCGCGCCTACGGCGTGCAGCGCGGCCACAAGTTCGGCCGGCTCCATCCGGTAGCCGGCCTCGGCGTCCACCGATACGGGTACGTCGACAGCGCGCACGATCCGGCCGGCAGCGGCGAGCATCTCGTCACCCGGCGCGCCCTCGTCGTCCTCGTAACCGAGGGCGGCAGCGACTCCCCAACTCGTGGTCGCGACCACGGGATAGCCGGCTGCGACGACGGCTCGAGCCGTGGCGGCGTCCCACGCGTTCGGCAGGAGCAGGGGATTGCCCGGGCGATGGAGCGAGCGCAGGAGCTCGCATTGCTGCTGGAGTTCAGTCATGACGCCTCGAGAGTGGGCAGGGAGAACGCAGGGACTTCGAGACTAAGCCCGCAGCGGCATAATGTCGCCGGTGACGGATCCACAGCACCGACCGGCAAGTTGGCGTGCTGATCGGCTACAAGACCTACTGACTGCTCATTGACTGCGCAGCAGCAGATGCATCGCGCTGTGGTTGGCGAGACCGCCGAGCGCGCCGAGCGCTCGGAAGTTGAGGGTCACGTCCACCACCGCGGGGGAGTCGAAGCGGACCCGGATCGCTCCCTCCTGGCGTGGCTCGCCGGTGAGGGCGTGCGGCGGCAGGTCGAGCTCGACGCCGGGGACCGGGTCGCTCTCGATGACGAGCTGCCCGGTGACGTAACCGTCGTTGACGATCGTCAGGTCGATCGGATGCCAGTGCCCCGGAGCGACAGGCTCCACCCGCGTTGCGGTCCGGGCGACGTTCACCCGGGCCTCCGGGTTGATCGTGACCGAGATCGGCGCCTTGGTGTCGACGGGGCCGCAGCAGCCGGCGGGTTCGCCGTACATCAGTCCACCTCGGATTCGTCGCGCCGGGTCAGGTAGGCGGCCTGCGCGGCGTCGTACGCCTCGCGTGCCTCGGCCTGCTCGGCCTCGCGGATGAAGCCGGACTTCGCCTTCCAGAGTGCGTCGACCGAGTCGTGCAACCACTGCGCGCTCCGCCGGGACGCGCGGATCGGCCGGCCCGCGAGCTCGACGAAGATCGGCTGGGTGTGCACGCTGCGCAGGATCCGCAGCGCGACCCAGGACGAACGCTCCAGCGGTACCTCGAACTCGACCGCCTGCTCGTTGCCGTCGGCAACCAGCTCCTGCGACGCGACCGGGACGCCGTTGACCAGCACCTCGACCAGCACGTTGCGGGTCCGGCCGATCCGCGCCCGTTCCAGATGCCAGCCGACCGGAGCGCTGTACGCCGGTTGCCCTGCAGCCGGCAGCGCGGGCGGCTCCTCGGGCAGCCACGCCGCGACCGTCGCACTGACCCGGACCGGTCCCGCGGCGTCCGCCGTCTGCTCGCGGCTCGTGTCGCCGTCGATCGCGAAGTCGTAGACGTGACTGCGACCGTCGCCGAAGTACGACGCCCTGTCCTTCAGTCCGCCGAGCCAGGATTCCAGCGCCTGCGGGCCGTGCGGCGGCTCCGGCAGCTGGACGTACGTACGCCCGACGCCCGGGCCGTCGTCGTAGATGCAGGGGTAGTCGGTCTCGCCGAGCATCAGCGTGCGGTAGCCGACGTTCAGCAGGTGGTACCAGATGTTGAGCTCGGAGGCGGGATCGAACTCGGCGCCGCACTGGAAGTCGGCCGCGCCGAGCGGTACGTCGACGATGATCTCGTTCGAGCCGATCGACTGGAAGCCCGGGATCACGTAGTTCGGCAGTTCACTCGTGTCGACCGACAGGCCGAGACCGCAGTGCGCATACCCGACCATCGCGTTCTGCGCGTGACCCCAACGCATCACCGGCAGGTTGTACGACGGCCAGTCCTCGATGATCTTCGTCCCGGGATAGTCCTGGTCGGTCAGCCCGAGCAGGATCACGTGACCGGAGTGGCTGGACGGGAAGCCCGACACCTCGAGGTCGTACCGCAGCAGGCTCTGGCCGTCGTGGTCGGTGTCCTGCGGCTCCCAGTTCATCCCCTGCGCCTGCTGCATCGCCGGCCACTCGAGCTCGGCCCGCGGGCTGATCGACGAGCCGCTGAAGAACTGCTTCTGGTGGTAGTAACACGGTCCCCAGGTGAGCACGCTGCCCATCCACAGGCCTTCGCCGCGGACGTGCCGGATCATCGTCTCCGGGTTCACTCCCTCCGACGGCACGCTGTAGTGCGAGCAGCCGCCGGCGTGGATGTGCGGATCGCCGGAGTAGTACCCGTGACGGGCCGGATCGGCCCAGCGGTCGAGCTCGATCGTGACCGCGTCGTCCTCGGCCGTGAGCTCGACGTCGACGCGGACCTCGCGGTACTCCGGACCGCGTCGGGCGGAGATCTCGTACTGGCCGGCCGGCAGCGTGATGACCTCGCCGGTCGCGCGGTAGACGTGTTCGTGGAAGAACATGTCGGGCGCGAGCCGCATCCCCTTCGACGGGTACGAGCGCCGCTGGGAGTCGCGGACGGTCAGCGCCGCGACGCAACTGCTGCCGTCCGGCTCGCGGATGTCGAACCGGATGTCGCGCGCCGGCAGGCAGTCGAACTCGTACGACGCCTCGTACGGAAGGTTCTGCGATCCCATCCGCCGCCAGGCCTTCGCGAACGGCGGCCGGGTGTAGCTGTGCTCGGCCTCCTCGACTGCCAGGACGAACCCCAGCTTGCCGTTCTGGCTGCCGCCGTCACGGCTGTACAGGCTGATCACCTTGTACTCGACGTCGATACCGGACACGTCCGTCGGACCGGCCAGCTTCACCTCGAGCCAGCTGTTCTTGATCCTCGGCACGATCGTCAGCGTGTCCGGCATGGCGATCCGCGCGGCGTGGCTGTGGTAGTCGGTCGTGCCGAGCACATGGTTCGACTGCGCGGCGAGGTCGCCGACCAGCCGATGCGGGTTCTCGATCCGGACCAGGAAGCTACGCCAGCCGTGCTGGACGAGGCGCGGCTGCGCGGCGGCCGGCGTACTGATCGGGAGTCCTTGCTCGTCGATCGAAACGTCGACGAGGACATAGGGACGGAGCAGGTCTTCGACCGCGGCCGGGGACCGGGAATCGTCGGCCAGCTTGGCCAACTGACTGGCGAGGTCGTCCGGCAGCGGTTCGCCGATATCGCGGAGTTTCTCGACAGCTCGGGTCGCAGAAGCGTGCAACGGCTGGAACACGGGGCCTCCTCGGGGTGCACCGGCCTCCGAGCGTAACGGTCCGACCACGTGTGGCCGGAATCATTTTTCTCCGGATTGACGTGCCCGGGCGGCGTCCGTAGTCTCGCAGCGTAGTGACGGCGCAAGGAAGCCGATGAGACTTCGGCACGGTCGCGCCACTGTGAGCCGGTCGCCCTCGGGCGGACGGTGAGTCAGATACTTCGTCGTCACGACGCTCCATTGGATGAGGGACGCACGATCCCCTAGAAGGAGGCTCTTCTCGTGAGCAATCTGTCTGCTCCCACCTCGGTTTCCACGCCGGTCGTCGTACCGGTCTCGCGGGCTGTGATGTGGCTGGTCGGGACCGCGATCGTCGCGTTCGCGCTCTACTACTTCATCGGTGTCGACCAGGGCGCGTACTCGATCTTCGGCAAGGACATGCACATCCACGAGTTCGTGCACGACGCGCGCCACTTCCTCGGCTTCCCTTGTCACTGACGGCACTGAGTTCCTGACATGGAAAGGAAACTCATCCTGCGCGGCGCCCTCGCCGGCGCAGCGGCCGGGCTGCTCGCGTTCGTCTTCGCGCGGATCTTCGCCGAGCCCCAGATCCAGGCCGCCATCGACTACGAGAGCGGCCGCGACGCCGCCCAGCACGAGCTGGACCACGCGGCCGGGCTGCCGGTCGAGCACGCGGGTCACGAGATCTTCAGCCGGACCCTGCAGGCCAACCTCGGCGTCGGCGCCGGCATCGTGCTGTTCGGTGTCGCGATGGGCGCGCTGTTCGCGGTCGCCTACGCGATCTGCCTCGGCCGGGTCGGCAAGCTGCGCCCGCGCAACCTCGCGATGCTGGTCGCTCTCGGCGGGTTCCTCGGGGTCTACTTCGTGCCGTTCCTCAAGTACCCGGCCAACCCGCCGGCGATCGGGCACGAGGACACGATCCACGACCGCGGCAACCTGTATCTGGCGATGGTGGCCTGCTCGATCGTGCTGCTGATCGGCGCGGTCCTGCTCGGCAAGCGTCTCCAGCCGCGCTTCGGCAACTGGAACGCGACCCTGCTCGCGATCGCGGCGTACGTCGCGATCATCGGCGTACTGATGGCTGTGCTGCCGTCGGTGGGACACCTGGCGGCGAACGTCGAGGAGTACGGACGGCACGCCACCGAGACGCCGCTGCCGCTGACCGACGAGAAGGGCAACATCGTCTTCCCGGGCTTCGACGCGGACAGGCTGTACGCGTTCCGCCTCTACTCGGTCGGCGCCCAGGTCCTGCTGTGGGGTGCGATCGGCCTGATCTTCGGTCCGCTTGCGGAGCGCCTGCTCCAGCCGCGCAAGGCACATACGCAGCAGCCGGAGCCGGTCCGCAACGTATGACCCTCGACCAGGTCGTTGCCCTCGGCCCGTTCTTCGCACACGAGCAACACCCCTCGGGTACGGCGCCGGCCGCACCGTGGCGGAGCATGTCGGAGCTGCTCGACGACCCCGCCGTACTCGAGGACCGGGTGATGACCACCCGCGCCTATCTCGCGGCCGCGGGCGGTCAGGAACCCGAAGCCGTCGAGGTGCGCGTCGCGGCGTCGATCACCCACCTCGGCCTGGTCGCGCGGCTCGTCTCACCCGCCCTCGCGACTGCAGTCCTGGACGCCGGCGTCCCGCCGCTCGCCCTCGAAGCCGTCTACTGGCAACCGGTCCTGGGCGGAGCCTTTCCTTTGTCGTTGGCCCCGCCAAGCAAGTCACGCGACCTCACCACCGAGATCTTCGAAGGCCCCGTCCCTGCGCTGAACCAGGCCACCGAACGGTTCTCTGTCTCGGACCACATCCTCCGGGGCAACGTTGCCTCCGCGATCAATGGCGCACGCGTCGCGCTCACCAATGCAGCACCGCAGTTGGCAGGCCGTGCCGCCGAGACGGCCGCCGGCCTTCTGGCGCACCCGACTCTCCGCGAGGCTCACACCATCACGGACGGCACCTTCCGCCGCCGCAGCTGTTGCCTCATCTACCGCGCCGCGCCCGACCACGCGGGCGCGCTCTGCGGCGACTGTGCTCTAGCCGGCGATCGCTGAAGGCGGCCACAACGCCCTCAGCGCGTCCGGGACGTCGGCGATCGCGTCAGGTCCGAGCAGCGCGAGTTGCTGGATACAGCCCACCAGAACGGCGATCGTCACCGACGCCAGTGACTGCGCCGACGGCCCGGCCGGCAACGTGTTCGTCCGCTGGTAGTGAGCGACGACCTCGGCCAGCTCGGACCGGAGCCCGGTGAGCAACTCCTCGAACTCTGCCCCGATCCGGGGATCGCGCAGCGCCTCGGTCCAGGCCTGTACGCCGATACCGGCGAGCCCGTTCTCCCGATGCTTGGCCTGGATCGTCTCGACCGCCGCGGCGAGCGCGGCGCCGAAGGACCCGTCGGCGCGTTCCACCGTGACGGCGCGCATCATCGCGCCGATCTGCCGGATGTTGTCCTCGACGATCGCGACCACCACCTCGTCCTTGCCGGCGAAGTAGCGGTAGACCGCGCCGGAGGACAGGCCGGCCTCCGCGAACAGGTCGTGCATCGACGTCGCGTGGAACCCGTTCCGCGCGAAGGCGCGGCGGGCGGCGTCGAGGATGTACTCCCGCCTGGCGTCGCGATACCTCTCCGAAGTCCTCGGCATGAGCAGAGTATAGTCGAAAGAGAACGATCATTGTCGTTTAGTGAGAGCATCTAACAGTCCATCCGAAAGGCGCAGCCGTGCCCAAGAATCCGCTCGTTCACCATCCGCCCTGGCGCCAGCTACTGATCCTGTCCGTGATCGCACCGCTGATCGTCGGTCTCGCGGTCCTGGCGTTCACCTGGCCGGCGTCCCGGACCGAGGCCCGCAGCCTCCCGGTCGGCGTGGTGGGCACCGGAGTCGCCGCCCAGAAGGCAGCCGAAGGCCTGACCAGCACCCGGCCAGGCGCTTTCGATCTGCACCTGTATGCCAGCGACGCCGAAGCCCGCTCGGCTATCGAGCACCGCGAGGTGTACGGCGCGTTCGAGGTCAGCAGCCGGCACATCATCTTCCTCACCGCCAGCGCCGCCAGCCCGGCCGTCGCCCAGTTGCTGACATCGGCCGCGGGGGCGATGGCCGGACAGCTGTCGTCGACCGGTCAACCGGCGGCGGTCTCGGTGGTGCAGGACGTGGTTCCGACGTCGACCGACGATCCGCGCGGCTCGACCTTCGCGGCCGCGATGACGCCGCTCGTGCTCGGCGGAGTGATCCTGGCCGTGTTGGTCGCCGTACTCGTCGGCTTCAAGCCCGCGGTCAGGGAGATCGTCGCTCTGGCGGTGGTCTCGTGCCTGGCCGGTGCGTGCGTGCACCTGGTGGCGCAGGACTACATCGGTGCCCTGCCGGGAAACCGGATCGGGACCTGGGCCGCGCTGTCGCTGATGCTGTTCGCGATCAGCAGCTTCGCCGCCGGTATGGCCGCGCTGCTCGGCCCGGGCGGGGTTGCGATCGGCGGCATCCTCATGGTCTTCGTCGGGAACCCGTTCGCCGGAGTGACCTCGGCGCCCGAGCTGATGCCGTCGGTCGTCGGCCAGCTCGGCCAGCTGATGCCGCCGGGCGCCGGCGCGAACCTGCTCCGCAGCGCTGCCTACTTCAACGGACACGGCGCCGCACAGCACGCCGTCGTACTCGGGGTGTGGAGCGTCGTCGGGATCGCCGCGATCCTCGAAGGTCATCGCCGGGTCGCGCATCGTCACAACGCCCGGCACAGCAACGACCTGCTCGCGGACAGCCCGCTGTACGAGGCGCTGAGCGATGTCACAGCCGAGAGCGGTGCCCGGACCTAGAGGCAAATGGGTGAGCTTTCGACCGAACAGGAGAGGGTCATGAGCAGTGACATGAGCAGCACGGACCAGCCGACGATAGTGCTGGTTCACGGTGCATGGGCGGACGCGTCGAACTGGTCGGGCGTCATCGATCGGCTGCTGGGCGACGGCTACCCGGTGCGGGCGATCCCGAACCCGCTGCGTTCGCTGCCGGGTGATGCGGCCTCCGTGCGGGCGTTCCTCGAAACGTTGCCCGGTCCCGTCGTCCTGACCGGTCATTCGTACGGCGGTGCAGTGATCACCAATGCGGCCGCCGGGCTCCCGAACGTCAGGGCGCTCGTCTACGTCAACGCGTTCGCGCTCGACGAGGGCGAGTCGGCGCTCGAGGCCGCTGGACCGGACTCGCACCTGTCGAACCCGGATCCGACTCAGGTGTTCGACTTCGTCCCGGACGGTCCGCCGGGGCCGACCACCGATCTGTACCTGAAGCGGCCGACCGTCTTCGCGTCGTTCGCAACCGGTCTGGACGACGACGAGAAGGCCAAGGTCTACGCGACCCAGCGACCGGGTGCGTTCGGCGGTCTGGCCGACAAGTCCGGTACGCCGGCCTGGAAGACGATCCCGTCCTGGTACCTGATCGGCTCCGGCGACAAGATCATCCCGCCGGACGTCCAGCGGGCGATGGCCGAGCGCGCCGGCGCCCACGTCACGGAGTTCGACGAAGGACACCTCGGCCTGATCAGCGACCCCAAGACGACCACGCGGGTGATCGAACAGGCCGCCCGCAGCTAGCGAGGACTCCGTGACCGACCTGACTGTCAAGCCGCCCCGGAGCCCGCTCCGCAGACACGCGACGCGAAGCGGGCTCCGCCAGTTCGTCGAGGCGTTCGCGGACGAGCATCCGCCGTTACTGCTGGATTCGGCCGATCTGACGATCAAGGATCCCGACGGCGTACGACGTCGGTACGGCGCCGTGTTCAACTACCTGACCCGCGTCGAGTTCGAGGTCGAACGCAACGTGCTCGAGCTGCGGGCCTTGATGCCTGACGCAACGGAAACGGACAGGTTCTTCTACGAGGACGTGTGGTCGCCGCAGGAGCTGCAGCACGGCGTACTGCTCGACGCGGTCCAGCACCGGATCGGGATGACGGCGGCGCCGAGCGAGCTGTCGCGGGTCAGCGTCCCGATCAAGCTGGCCGGACTGCTGTCACATCTGCCCGGCATGCTCGATGTCATCCGCCTGCTCTACTACCTGACGGGCGCGGCCACCGAGCGGTCCGCCGTGATCGCGTACTCGCGGCTGGTGGACGGTTTGCGCACGATGGGGGAGCACGCGATCGCGTCGACGGTCGTGGCTCCGATCAGGCGGCAGGAGCCGGGCCACTTCGCGTTCTACCGCATGTCGGCCGAGTCGCTGGTGCGGGACGAAGGCCTTCGGGACTGGCAGCTCCACCTGGCGCGGGTCCTGCGCCGACGATCGTTCGGGCTGGTCGGCGTCAACAACCGCCGCCAGCGTGCGGACTTCGGTGACGTCGCGCGTGCACTCGACTTCGACCGGAACCTCGAGGACGTCGTACGGCAGGTGAGCCTGGTCGAACGCGAGCTGCTGTGGGCGCAGCACCAGGGCATGAAGGTCCCCGGCTACATCCTCGCCGCCCTGCAGGAAGCAATCGAACTGAGCAAAGAGCGCCGCCGCTAGACCGGGCTCGTTGCGCCCTGCGGGAGAGCGGTGCGGATGTCGCGGCGTGACGCGATACCCGGACGTCCGCGCCGACGGCATTCAGTCCGAGCCGGGCGCGTTCAGCGAACGCCTCGGCGCCCATCCGGTCGAACATCTCGTGGGCGACGGCCAGCTGGATCCGGGCGTCGGCCGGACGGTTGCGGCCGGCCAGCCATTCGCCGTACAGGAGCCGGGTGCGAGCACGCATCACGCGGACCTCGGTCTGGTCGAGGCGATCGATCGCCTCCTGGTACGACGGCTCGGCGGCGACCCCGTCCGTGACCACGGCACGCATACACGCCGGCGTGCCCAGGGCCCACGCCGTACCGCTGGGCCGGCTCAACTCGATGAGTCGCTGGATCGCGTCGGTCGCGCTCGCCCGGCGACCGGTGCGTACGGCGGCCGCGACTGGTCAGGAGGTGCAACGGTCACGCGGCCAGGTCGGCGGTGAGGAGTTCTTCGAAACCGGTTAGGTCTCCGGCGCGTGCGGCGTCGAGGAATGCGTGTACGAAGTGCTGGTGTGACGCGGTGCTGACGATTGCCTGGTTGTCGGTCGCGATCCGTCGTCGGGCGCGGCAGACCAGCTGGCGGCTGTTCGCCGTACCGAGGTGGAGGAACTCGGCGAGCTGGACGTACGAGTAGTCGAAAGCCTCGCGGAGTACGAAGGCCGCACGTTCCCTGGGGGACAGGCTCTGCAGAACCATCAGTACTGCGTGCTCGACCGCGTCGCTCTGTTCGGCCGCGGCCGCCGGGTCCTCGCCGTCGTCGATGCGCTCGGCGGCCGCGGACGTCATCGCGGTCTCGTGGCGTCGCCGCGCGGACTGGCTGACGTTGATCGCGAGCCGGGTGGTCATGGTCGCCAGCAGCGCGCGCGGATTCTCGACCACTGTCCGGTCCGTCCGCTGCCAGCGCAGCCACGTCTCCTGCACCACGTCCTCGGCGTCGGCCGCGCTGGAGAGGAAGCGGTACGCGATCGCCAGCAGTCGCGGACGGACTTCCAGGAAGGTCGCGACCGCGTCGTCCAGGTCGCCGCCGACCTGACCGGTGCATGCGGTCTGGACCGCTGACTTCGCCCCGTCGTACCGCACCTGCCGTGACACTGTGGCGTTCACGTTTCCGGCTCCTCTCGGGCTCGTCGTGCCCTTGAGTTCACGATCCGGTCCGAGGCCCCGCGCTCGCGCCGTTGAAGGGCGTGGGCAGATACGTGGTCGGCGCCACTACGGACGCGTGGGGGCCACTACGTGGTTGCCCTCTGCAACGTGTGGTGCCGCCTGGAAGTCCGGACGGCGGGCCAGTTCGTGACACGACGTCACAGCGGGCGTGCCTGTGTTGTCTTACTTGGTGAAGCAGATAGGGGAGCCCGATGAGTTCCACGCCGCAACACCGTGCCGAGCTGTTCGTGATGATGCAGCTGCGGCGACTCAGCTTCGGGCACAACCCGCTGCGCCGCCGGGTCGACCGGATCGAGGCGGCGTTCCTGCTGGTCGCGATCGCCGTCGGCCTGCTGATGATCCCCGCGGCGGCAGCCCTCGGTACGGCGCTGCACGATCACGCGGAGCAGTCGGCGGCCGTGGAACGCGCGAGCGTCCACCAGGTCCGCGCGCGAACTCTCGAGGGCACGGCCAACGCCGTCCCGTCGACCCTGGGCCTCAGCACCACCCCGGTTCGCGTCCGCTGGCAGGACCCGTCAGGCGCCTCGCACGAGGGGAAGGCCGACGTCCTCCTCGGTACTCCGGTCAACGCCGAAGTGACGATCTGGATCGACCGGGCCGGCGCGATGACGGGCCCGCCGCCCACCTCCGGCGACAGCAACGCGCTCGGGACCGCGTTCGCCCTGACCCTCCCGCTCCTCGCCTGGCCCGCGATCTTCCTCGCCTTCCGCCTCGCCCGCCGCTCACTCGACCGCTACCGCGCCGACCAATGGGCCCGCGAATGGCGAAAAGTCTCCCCCCGCTGGACCGGCCACCAGTCCTGACCACCGCCTGTCACAGTCAGCGATCTACGGGGTCAGATGGCTCAACAGCTCGTCACGGAGTTGGGTCATCGCCGGCCGGTCGGGGGCTTCCACGTTGAGGCGGAGTAGTGGTTCGGTGTTGGAGGGACGCAGGTTGAACCACGCTCCGCCCGGCAGCGTCATCGTCAGCCCGTCGAGGTGATCGGCTGTCGCGCCGCGGGCGGCGTACACCGTCTCGACCCGGGCCAACGTGCCGGGGATGTCGGCGACGGTGAGGTTGGTTTCGCCGCTGTCGACGTACCGCGAGAACCCGCTCATCAGCCTCGAGAGTGGCTCGGTCGTCTGCCCCTGGGCCTGGAGCACGTGCAGAGCGGCGAGCATGCCGCTGTCGGCGTTCCAGAAGTCGCGGAAGTAGTAGTGACCGGAGTGCTCCCCGCCGAAGGCGGCGTTGTTGTCCGCCATCACCTGCTTGATGAACGAGTGCCCGACGCGGGTGCGGATCGGCCGGCCGCCGTGTTCGGTGATCTCCTCGGGCACGGCGCGGCTGGTGATCGCGTTGTAGATGATCGCCGCGCCGGGGTGGCGGGCGAGTTCGCGGGTCGCGATCAGGCCGACGACGTCGCTGGGCGCGATCCGCTCGCCGTTCTCGGCGATGAAGAAGCAGCGATCCGCGTCGCCGTCGAACGCCAGGCCGACGTCCGCGTGGTGCTCGATCACCGCAGCCTGCAGGTCGACGAGGTTGGTGGGGTCCATCGGGTTGGCCTCGTGGTTCGGGAACGTGCCGTCGAGCTCGAAGTACAGCGGGACGAGTTCGAAGGCGGGATGACGCAGTACGACGGGCGCGGTCCGGCCGGCCATGCCGTTACCGGCGTCGACCACGATCTTCAACGGACGGCTGCCGCCGAGGTCGACCAGCCGGCGCAGATGATCGGCGTACGCCGGAAGCAGGTCCTCCGGTCGCACCTCACCCTTGGGCCCGGCGGCCGGTGGCAGGCCGGTCTCGAGTGCCTTCCTGATCTCGCCCAGACCGGTGTCCTGGCCGACCGGGGCCGCGCCCGGTCGGCACAGCTTGATCCCGTTGTACGACGGTGGGTTGTGGCTCGCGGTGATCATCGCTCCGGGGACGCCGTGGATGCCGGACGCGAAGTACAGCAGGTCGGTCGAGACATAGCCGATCGCGAGTACGTCGACGCCCCGGCTCGCCGCCCCGGCCGCCAGGGCGTCGGCCAGTGCGGGCGACGAGACGCGCATGTCGTGTCCGACGGCCATCCGCTCCGGAGCGAGCAGGTCGGCGAAGGCGGCGCCGACGTCGTACGCGAGCGACTCGTCGAGCTGACCGGGGACGATGCCGCGGATGTCGTACGCCTTGATCAGCGTGTCCAGGTCTCGCATGTCAGCTCTTCTCCAGACGGGCGACGCCGATCTTGTCGTCGGCCATGCCGTAGAAGACGTAGTGGACCCCGTCGACCTTCTCGATCGCGGTCGGGAAGACGACGTTGTCGACGAGCCCGAACCGTTCGTCCGGCGTCTCCGGGGTGAGGATGGGCTCGGTTGTCCGGTCGAGGACCTTCGTCACGTCGTCGGCATCGAGCAGCATGGCGCCCGCGGAGTAGGTGACCTTCTGCGTGGTGGGGTCGAATCCGTGCGGCTGCGAGCCGGTGACGCCGTGGTGGATCAGCAGCCAGCCTTCCGGCACGAGCAGCGGCGGGGGACCGGCGCCGATCTTGAGCTGCTCGAACGGGTGCTCCGGGAGCGCCACGAGTCGGTGGTACCTGAGGTGCGTGAGGTTGCGGATGTCGTTCTCGACCTCACGGACCGGCGTGAACGAGACCCAGATCCCGGGCCGGGCGTCGGTGACACCAGCAGGCAGGTGAACGCCTTCGCCTTCGCGCAGCCACCCGAGGTCCCACATCGGCCGGTGCAGCATCGCGTACGACGGTTCGCCGTCCGGGCCGGTCACCGGCCTGGGGAAGAACACCGTGTCCTTGTTCGGGAACAGGTTCAGGTCCGTCTCCAGGTCGGGCTGGTACTCGAAGTGCAGCGGGCCGAGGCGGCGCCAGTGACGGAGGTCGGACGAGACCGCGAGCGCGGGCTTCGGGCCGAGCGGGCCGAACGCGACGTACGTCATCAGGTACTGGCGGAGCGAAGGGACGGCCGTGATGCGGGGATCTTCGACGCCGGCGTTGTTCTTGCCGCGCTCCCAGCCTTCGTCCGGGGCGAGCACGACGCCCTCGCGCTGGACCTCGGCCGGTACGCCGTCCTTGACGACCACGTGCGCCAGCCCGATGCGGGATACGTTGCCGGCAGCAACCAGCCGGGGGAGCAGGTACAGCTCGCCGTCCGGGGTGTGCGCACTCGCCGGGTTGAGTACGCCCTCGACCTCGAGCTCGTTGCCCGGCTCGGGTGACATCAGGATACCGGCGCGGCGCAGGGTGTAGTTGATGCTCATGGCAATCATCCTTTGATTCCCGATTGGATGCCCTGGGAGATGAACTGACGCTGGAAGATGATGAACAGCGTGACGGCCGGCGCGGCGAGCACGCAGGCGCCCGCGAGGACGGCGCCGAACGGGTTGGCGGCTCGTGCGGAGACGGTGGTCAGGTAGTTGGACAGTGAGACTGCGAGTGGTTGCAGGTCTTGCTGTTTGGTGATGAGGAACGGCCAGAGGAATTCGTTCCACGGCCCGATGAAGGTGAGCAGTACGCCGGTCAGCAGGGCGGGTCGTACGAGTGGAACGGCGATGCGCCAGAGGATGCTCAGCTCGGAGGCGCCGTCGATCCGGGCGGCGTCGAACAGCTCGGCCGGCAGTTGCAGGAAGTACTGGCGGAACACGAAGACGGCGGTGGAGTTGATCAGGAACGGCAGGATCATGCCGAGGTAGGAGTCGGCGAGCCCGTAGCTGCGGACGATCAACACATACAAGGGAATCGTCAGGAGCTGGAACGGTACGACCTGGATGAGCAGCATCAGGTTGAACACCAGCCCGCGGCCGCGGAACTGCAACCGCGCCAACGCGTAGCCCGCGAGGACACCGAAGACGAGCGTGCCCAGGAGTACGCCGCCGGTGAAGATGCCGGAGTTGAGCAGTGAGCGGCCGAGATCGATCGCCTTGTTGATCTCGCCGTAGTTGCGGCCGGTCAGGTTGCCGGGGTTGGGGAACGCGCCGCTGACCGATGGGTCCGGCTCGGCCTGCAGTGAGCCGATCAGCATGTAGTAGAAGGGGAAGAGGAATACGAAGGCGCCGGCGAGCAGCCCGATGAACTTGAGTCTCATTCGTCATCCCTTCCGACGAGTCGTCGTTCGATCAGGGCGAGCAGCAACACGCCGATCACCAGCAGCACCCCGATCGCGGATCCGATGTCCGGGTTGCCTTGTTCGATGCCGCGCTGGTACATGATCAGGACGGGTGAGGCGGATGCTCCGTCCGGTCCGCCGCCTCCGGTCAGCAGGTAGGGCTCGGTGAACAGGTTGGCGCCGGTCACGGTCGCGACGAGCACGACAAGAGTGGTCGCGGGTCGTACGCCGGGGACCGTGACGTTGAGGAAGCGTTGCCACTTGTTGGCACCGTCCATCTCAGCTGCTTCGTAGAGGTCCTTCGACACGTTCTGCAGCGCGGCGAGGTAGAGCAGGATGAAGAAGCCGAGCTGTTTCCAGGTGACGTAGATGGCGACGGTCGGCATCGCGAGCTTCGAGTTCACCAACCACGACGGATCAGGCGCGAGCGGCCCGAGGATCGAGTTGACGAGTCCGTTGGAGTTGAAGAGGAAGAGCCAGACTCCGACGACGGCGACGCTCGCGGTGACGTACGGGACGTAGTACGAGACCCGGAAGAAGGTGCGCCAGCGGATCGCCGCGTTGAGCGCGTTGGCCAGCCCGAGCGACAGGACGACGGTGAGCGGGACGTTGATGACCAGGAAGATCACCACGTTACCGAAGGCCCGCTGTACTGCGGGGTCGGTCAAGACGGCGACGTAGTTGTCGAACCCGACGAAGGGACGGTCGACCACGGCGCCCGGCGCGGCGAAGAAGTAGTCGTGGAAGGAGATGTAGACCGCGAAGCCGAGCGGATAGGCGAAGACCGCGAGCAGGAACACGACGTACGGGACCGCGAGGGCGGCGCCGATCGGTTGTTTGCCGAGGATCCGATCGGCCAGGAGCCTGCCCTTGTCGGACTGTTGCCGTTGCGTGGGAGCTCGGGACGTCGGCGGCCGGCTGGTGACGGTCATGGCTGGGAGGCCAGTTGGTTGACCTTCGACGCTACGCCGTCGAGGGCTTCGCCGACGTCTTGCTGGCCGAAGATGACCGATTTGGAGTAGGCGTCGCGGAAGGTTTGCCAGATGGTGATGGAGTTGGGGACGTTGGGGACCTCGACGGTGCGGGAGGCCTGGTCGGCGAAGATTTTGTAGTCAGGATTGGTGGTGAAGTAGTCGGCGTAGGTGGTGGCGACGTCTTTGCGGAGTGGCATCTGGCCGGTGGCGGCGAGGAATTTGGCGTCCTGGTCCTTGCTGGTGGCGAACTTGAGGACGTCCCAGGCGGTGCCGCGGTTCTTGCAGGCGGAGTACATGGCGACGTTCTTGGCGTCGCTGAAGGTGTGGATGTCGGTGGCGGGTTTGCCGTCGGCGGTGGGGACGGGGACGACGCCCCAGTCGACCTTGCCTTTGTAGGTGGCGATGGCCCAGGGGCCGACCACGGCCATTGCGGCGGTGCCGTCGACGAAGGCGTCGCCGGTGTATTTCTCCGGGGAGGCGAGTTTGTCTTGGTACATGGTGCGCCAGAACTGTGCGACCTTCTTGCCGTCGTCGGAGGCGAAGGTGGCCTTGCCGTCCTCGATCAGTTGCTTGCCGCCGGTCTGGGCGGCGTACAGCGGGTAGTAGTCGAACCAGGACTGGTAGAACTCGTTGCTCGGGGCGGGGTAGATCGCGACCTTGGCGGCCTTGGAGGCGACGATCTTGCGGGAGGTGGCCAGGAAGTCGTCGTAGGTGCTCAGGGCCGGGGTGGTGATGCCGGCCTTGGCGAAGGTTTTCTTGTTGTAGAAGATCATCACCGGGTTCGACTTCCAGGGCAGCTGGTAGTACTTGCCGTCGGTCGACTTGTACTGCTGGGCGACGTCGCCGGAGCGGTCCTCGATGTAGGACTTGCCGTCACCGAAGGAGTCCAGCGCGACCAGGCCGCCTTGTTTCTGGAACTGTGACACCGACGCCGGGGAGGTGTTGAAGATCAGGCACGGCGCGTTGCCGGCGGTGATCGCGGCGCCGATGACCTCTTCGGAGCTCTTGCCGGTCGGGATCTCCTGCGCGGTGATCTTCTGGTCGGCATGCTCGGCGTTCCAGGCCGCGACCATCTGCTTGCCCCAGGCCACTTCCTCGGCATTGTTCGAATACCAGATCGTGATCGGCCCACGCGCCTTGGCCGCGGCGTCGGCATCACCACCACCGCCACCACTGCCGCCACAGCCCGTCACCGCCGACAGCGCCGACAAGGCGAGGGCAACTCCCGCGGCGACTACTGTTCGCTTCATCGTTCCTCCAGCGCAGGTCCGGTCGTACCTGAAGGTCCGGGTAGCGCGGCTCGCTGTGACAGGTCGACGTCACAAACCGGCGGTTCACGTTGTCCTACTGAGGAACGACGTCGACCGAGGAGGTCGAGATGGAGTCCACCGACCGCTGGCAGCACCGAGGCGCGTGCGCTGCGGAGGATCCCGAGCTGTTCTTCCCACTGGGCACGAGCGGACCCGCTTTGCGGCAGACCGAGAACGCGAAGCAGGTCTGCCGCCGCTGCGAAGTAGCCGACGTCTGTCTCGACTGGGCGCTGCGCTCCGGCCAGGACGCCGGCATCTGGGGCGGCCTCGACGAACTCGAACGCCGCGCGCTGCGACGCAACCAGTTGCGCGCGCAGAACCTTCGCGAGTAGGCGTTTCGCAGAGACGACCGGGTGGCACCGGGAGGCGACGATCACTGGAACGGAAGGAGTGCTCGATGAGTGCCGGTGACAAGATCAAGAACGCCGCCGAGGCTGCCAAGGGCAAGGCCAAGGAGAAGACCGGAGACGCGACCGACGATCGCGACCTGCAGGCCGAGGGCCAGGCGGAGAAGACCAAGGCCGATCTGAAGCAGGCCGGCGAGAAGGTCAAGGACGCCTTCAAGGACTGACGGCAGCTTACATTTCACGAACGAAATGGGTCGATAACGGCATCCTTACCGTGCTCGGAAATTCCTCTCGGGGATCGCGGAAAGCCCTACTGTCAAAGGCGTTCTGTTGATTTCCTGCGTGAGAGGAATTTCCATGCCCATTCATTCCGCCCGGTTGCTGGCACCTGCCTTCGCGGCCGTCGCCGTGGCCTCACTACTGGCAACCGCGCCCGCGAACGCCGCGGTGAGCGGACGGTCCGGCGGCGACAGCGTCGTCGGCCATGTGTACGAGACGACGAACGCGGCCGCCGGCAACGCCGTCCAGGTCTTCGACCGGCTGCGTGACGGCAGTCTGCGGGCCGGCGCCGTCGTACCGACCGGCGGTCACGGACTCGGTTCGTCGCTTGCCTCGCAGTACGGACTGGTGCGAGACGGCAACTTGTTGTTCGCGGTGAACGGCGGGGACGACACGGTGTCGACACTCGCCATCACCGACCGAGGTCTGGTCCGTCGGGACGTCGCGCCCAGCGGTGGCGACCTGCCGGTCAGCGTCACCGTCCGCCACGGAGTCGTGTACGTCCTGAACCAGAACAGCGAAACCATCAGCGGTCTGCGGGTCAGCCACGACGGGCACCTGCAGCCGTTGCCGCACTCGACCAGGTCGCTCAGCAAGTCCGGCGCGACCCCGACGGCAGCTGCTCAGGTCTCGTTCAGTCCTGACGGCCGGAGCCTGGTCGTCACCCACAAGGGCGACCAGACGATCGACACGTTCGCCGTCCGGAACGGGTACGCCGGTACGGCGACACCGCACCATTCCGCCGGCGTCACGCCGTACGGGTTCGACTTCGATCGGCGTGGTGACGCGATCGTCTCCGAGGCCGGCCCGTCAGCGGTCTCGTCGTACTCCGTGCACGGCAACCGGGTCCGGACGATCAGCGCTTCGGTGAGTGACGGGCAGGCGGCGGCATGCTGGCTGGTCGTCACCCGCGACGAGGCCTTCACGATCAACGCAGCGAGCGCGTCGATCTCGTCGTACCGGATCAGCGCCGACGGACGGCTGAAGCTGATCGCGGCCGTCGCGGCTCCGACGAGTGCCGGGGGATCGGACGCAGCCCTCAGCCCCGACGGCAAGTTCCTGTACGTGCGGCTGTCCAACGGCTCCGTCGCCTCGTACGCCGTCCACCACGACGGCACGCTGACGAAGCAGCAGGACGTCGCCGGTGCCGCCACCGCAGGTACTGCGGGCCTCGCCGCTGACTGATTGCCGGCGGACCTCCGGCAGCATTGTGCATTGATGCGCGGATCTGCATCATAGAGTCCACAATTGCGCACAGGAGGGTGGTAGGCGTGGCTGGAGCCTGGGAGTTCGTGGTTTGCGATGCGCTCGTGAAGGTGCACCCGGTGCGGGACCCGCGTCCGGTGTCGGCCGAGACGTGGTTCCAGGCGTTCCTCGGCGAGCGGGCGTCGTTCCAGCTGGCCTACCGTCCTCCGCTCGTGCCGACGTTCCGCGACCCGAGCCCGCTCCAGGTCCGGGTCGAAGGTGCAGCGGCCGACCTGGTCGCAGTGTCGTGCGTCGAACTCGTGCCGGGCTCGTTCGTGGCCCTGCCGGGGCATGACGACGGGTACGAGTTCGACGAACCCGGCCTGTATCCGGACCTGCTGCGGCCGGTGACCAACGGCGAGGCTCCGGTCCGGTTCGGCAGCTGGGCCGCGCTCTGGTTCGACGTGACCACGAGCGATCCGGCGCGAGCCGGCGTCCACGACCTCACCGTCGTGATGACCTCGTCCGACGGCACCGAGCTGCATCGGGCATCGGTCACCGTCGAGCTCACCGCGATCGAGTTGCCGCCGCTCGACATCGTGTCGAGCCACTGGATGCATCTCGACTCGCTCGCGGACCACTACGGTCTCGAGGTGTTCAGCGAAGAGCATTGGAACGTCGTCGAGCGGTTCATGGCATCCGCGGCGGAGATGGGCGCGACCTCGCTGCTCGCGCCGGTGTGGACGCCGCCGCTCGACACCGCGATCGGCTCGTACCGCACCGTCGTACAGCTGATCGAGATCACGAAGACCGCCGACGGCTACGAGTTCGGCTTCGACCGGTTGCGGCGCTGGCTCGAGTTGTGTCGGCGGACCGGGATCACCGGCGTCGAGGTGGCACATCTCTTCACCCAGTGGGGAGCGAAGGCGACGCCGGGCATCATCGTGAACCAGAAGCGCGCTTTCGGGTGGGACGTTCCCGCGACCGACCCGCAGTACCGCAAGCTGATGGAGGCGTTGCTGCCGGCGCTGCAGGCCGTGCTCGACGAGGAATGGGATCGCGACCACGTCGTCTTCCACGTCTCCGACGAGCCGTCGGGCGAGGACGGGCTCGCGACGTACCTCGCCGCGAAAGCCGTCGTCGCCGATCTGCTGAAGGGCTGGACTGTCGTCGACGCCCTGAGCGAGCACTCCTTCTACACCTCCGGCGCCGTTGCCGTCCCTGTTGTTGCGACCAACCACGTGGAGCCGTTCCTCGCCGAGCGACCGGAGCGCCTGTGGGTCTACTACTGCGTCTCACAGGATCGCGACGTCGCCAACCGGTTCGTCGGGATGCCCTCGGCGCGCAACCGTGCGCTCGGGCATCAGCTGTTCGCGTCCGGGGTCGACGGCTTCCTGCACTGGGGATTCAACTTCTGGTACACCTGGCACGCGATCCGGCGGGTGAACCCGTTCGAGGACACATCGGCCGGCGGTGCGTTCCCGTCCGGTGACGCCTTCGCGGTCTACCCGGGCACGGACGGTACGCCGTGGCCGTCGATCCGCCATCGCGTCTTCGCCCAGGCGATGTGGGACCACCGCGCGCTGCAGGCGGTCCGCGCGGCCCACGGCGGTACGGCGGCGCTGGACGTCATCGACCCCGATCGGAGCCTGCGCTTCGACCGTCCAGTGCTCGACGCGCAGCACTACTACGAGTCCCGCCGACGGATGACCGTTGCATTGTCGAATGCCGCGGGTTAACCAAATGTGACGAGTTGATGCCTTACTGTGACAGCAAGGCATCAATTCAACGGGGGTCACAAGGAGGCAGTCGTGGAATCACCCAGTCCTGCTGCTCGGATCGGTGCGGAATTTCTCGGGACATTCTGGCTGGTGTTCGGCGGCTGCGGTGCCGCCGTCCTGGCCGGTGTCGTGCTCAACCCGGACAAGGTTCCGGTCGGGATCGGCTATCTCGGCGTGGCGCTGGCCTTCGGCCTGACCGTGCTGACCATGGCGTACGCCGTCGGCCATGTCTCCGGCGGTCATTTCAACCCCGCCGTCACGATCGGTCTCGCGGTCGCCAAGCGGATCGAGTGGAGGTGGGTGCCGTCGTACATCGTCACCCAGATTGGCGCCGCCAGCGCGGCCGGCGCCATTCTGCTGGCTGTTGCCAGCGGCAAGGATGGTTTCAGTGCGAAGGTGAGCGGATTCGCGACCAACGGGTACGGCGACCGTTCTCCGGGTGGTTACTCGCTGCTGGCCTGCGCGATCGTCGAGGTCGTCCTGACGGCCTTCTTCCTGTACGTCATCCTGGGGGCGACCGACGACCGGGCGCCGAAGGGATTCGCCCCGATCGCGATCGGCCTCTCGCTCACGCTGATCCACCTGGTCAGCATCCCGGTCACCAACACGTCGGTGAACCCGGCCCGGTCGCTCGGCGTCGCCTGGTTCGCGGGCAGTAGCGCCCTCGGCCAGGTCTGGCTGTTCATCGTCGCCCCGATCGTCGGCGGAGCCATCGCCGGCATCAGCTACGCCGGCATCACCGCAGCCCGCGGCCCCAAGATCGACGAAGGCGTCGCCAACAACCCCTAACCCACCGACCACCTGCTCCGCGCCTCGATGCAGCCGCGGAGCAGGTGGGACGCTGTGTCTTCAGGTCACGTCCGGGCAGAGGCCTGGGCGGCCGACGGTTATCTCGACGCGGCGGTTGAGGGCGCGGCCGTCTGCGGTGAGGTTCGAGCGCATCGGCCTGGTCGGGCCGAGGGTCTGGACGGTGATGACGAACTGGCCGCGCGGCCGGGATGCGGCAGGCAGGCGTGCGACCTGGCGCTTCATCTCGTCGGCGAGCGCCTTGGTGACGGCTTCCGCCCGCCGCTGCCCGAGAGCGCCGAAACGAGCCGGCTCGCCGAGCTCGTCCTCGTGCCCGACGATCGTGACGTCGAGGCAGTCGAGGTTGCCCATCGATCCGTCCCGGAGCAGATCCTTGGCGAGTTGGACGATCGCCCGCCGGTGCGCGGCGGTCAGGCTCGCCCCGCCGTACGCGAACCGGGTCAGCAGCCGGGCGCCGGCCGGCGGCGGGACCGGATCGAAGAAGTCGGCCTCGTCCTCGAACTCGTGGTCGGCACCCCAGGACCGGCCGTGCACCACCCGGATCCGCAGCAGCGGCGGCGGTACTTCGTACTCGAACTCGTACTCCGCTTCGTACTCGAGGTCGTGTGCCCTGACCATCGCCGGACCCCTCTCCGCCGCCCCGCACCTGGCCTCACCGTAGGGCGGGTGCCGCGACCGGGGGAGCCGCCTACCGGGGCGACACTCGATCGGGGTAGCGAGAACATGCGGCTCGCCCAGGGGTTGGCAAGCGCTTGCCGGATTGGCATAGGGTGAGTGGAGCTGAAGTGCTGCCGAGTATCGAGGAGTACGGGTGACTTCCACGCAAGCTGTCAGGTTCGCCGCCGTTGGGCTCGACCACGCGCACATCTTCGGGCAGATCGCGGGCCTGATCGCGGCCGGCGCCGAGTTCGCCGGGATGGCGACCGACGATCCGTCCGTGGCGATCGCGGCCCGCGTCCGCGAGCGCTACCCGGACGTTCCGGTGGCCGAGAGCCCGGAGGAGCTGGTCGGCCGGGACGGGATCGACCTGATCGTGACCGCCGCCGTACCGGATCGGCGCGGGCCGATCGCCGTCGCCGCGTTGCTGGCCGGCAAGGACGTCGTCACCGACAAGCCCGGCTGCGTGAGTCTGGAGCAGTTGGAGGAGATCGAGAAGGCGGTCGGCCAGAGCGGGCGGTTCTGGTCGGTGACGTTCTCGGAGCGGTTCGAGGTGCCGAGCGTGATCAAGGCCGGCGAGCTGGTCCGCGAGGGCAAGATCGGCACCGTCGTACAGACCATCGGCATCGGCCCGCACCGCATCGGCGACCGCGGCCACCTCGGCGGCGGCGCCGGCCGCCCGGACTGGTTCTACGACAAGACCCGGTACGGCGGCATCCTGACCGACATCGCCTCGCACCAGATCGACCAGTTCCTCTGGTTCACCGGCGCACGGACGGCCGAGGTCGTCGCGAGCACGGTCGGGAACTTCGCCAACGCCGACGAGCCCGGCCTCCAGGACTTCGGCGAGATCCTGCTCCGCAGCGAGAACGCCCAGGGCTACATCCGGGTCGATTGGTACACCCCGGCCGGCCTGTCGACCTGGGGTGACGGCCGGCTGATGATCCTCGGCACCGACGGCTACATCGAGCTCCGCAAGTACGTCGACATCGCCGGCCGCGACGGCGGCGACCACCTGTTCCTGGTCAACCAGGAGGGCACGAACTACATCGACTGCTCGACGGTCGGGACGACGTACTACGCCGACCTGATCCGCGACGTCCAGGACCGCACCACGACGGCCGCCCCGCAGGAACACACCTTCGAAACCATGCGCCTGGCCCTCAAGGCCCAGCAGCAGGCAACCCTCCGAGGCGCCGCGAAGTAGCGCGGCTAGGCCTGTTTCGCCGGGGTCAGGGCGCCCTGGGCCCGGAGGCTCAGGTAGCAGAGGCCGGCCAGCGGGACCGGGGCCCAGAACTGGAGGAGGCGCCAGGACAGGACGGCGAGGAGGGCGGCCTGGCCGTCGACGCCGAAGCCGATGAGAGACGAGACCGCGATGCCCTCGACGACGCCGATGCCGCCGGGGGTGAGCGGTACGACGGCGGCGAGGTTCGCGGCGCAGTACGCGAGCAGGACCACGATCGGATGGACCCGCTCGCCGTAGGCCGCGAGGAAGGTCCAGAGCACGGCGGCGTCGAGGAGCCAGTTCAGCGTCGCCCAGATCAGGAACGCCTTGCGTACTTCGGGATCGGCGACCACGTCGCGCAGACGGCGGGCGACGGTTGAGATCCACGGCCTGACCCGCTGGGGGAGTCGTCCGAGGATCGCTCGCAGCAACCGGGCCGCGAGGTGTTCGATGCTGGAGCGCCCGCGATCGGCGAGGAAGGCGCAGACCAGCACGCCCAGTCCGATCAGGAACCCGACCAGGTACGCCGTGGATGCCTCGCGCAGGAACACCGCGGGGATCGACGTCAGCCACGCGAGCAGCACCAGTGCCAGCGGGGAACCGATCGCCTCGGCTGTGACCGTGGCGGTTACGTTCGTCGGCTGTGCCCCGCCCATCACGAGCAGCCGGAAACGCAGCGCGGTCGCGGTGGCGGCGCCGCCGGGTACGACGTGGCTGACGCCGTACCCGGTGAGATCGGAGCGCAGGATCCACGAGAACGGCAGGTGGTCTTTGCCGAGCAGGGCCCGGCTGAAGAGCGAGTAGCAGACCAGACTGCTCGCTTCGAGCGCTACCGCGAGGATCAGCCAGGCGAGGTTGAGCTCCGACACGCGGTGCAGCGACTCCCGTGCGAGGGCGAGCTTCGGGAGTACGACGTACTCGACGACGGCGAACAAGATGACCAGCGAGACGGCGGTCCACAACCGGCGGTACCAGGCCGGTCTGGTCCGGGTCGGGGTCGGTTTGTCCTTCGACGGCACGGGTCCAGTGTGCCGGTGCCGTCAGCGGCGCAGTTCGGCGGCGTGGTCGGGGACCTGGGCCTGCATGTCGCGGGGCGGGCGTTCGTACCCCTTGGACGGCGGCCTCGGCGGCAGGTCGAGCGGCAGCCTCTGGACCTCGTGGTACTGGATGGTCGAGAGCAGGTGGGCGATCATGTTGATCCGCGCAGACCGCTTGTCCTCGCTCTCCACCACGTGCCACGGCGCCTCGGGGATGTCGGTGTGGACGAACATCTCGTCCTTGGCGCGCGAGTAGTCCTCCCAGCGGGTGATCGACTCCAGGTCCATCGGCGACAGCTTCCAGCGTCGCATCGGGTCCTCGAGACGGCTGCGGAACCGGTTCTCCTGCTCGCTGTCGCTGACCGAGAACCAGTACTTGCGCAGCACGATGCCGTCCTCGACCAGCAACCGCTCGAAGATCGGGCACTGATGCAGGAACCGGGCGTACTCCTGATTCGTGCAGAACCCCATCACCCGCTCGACGCCGGCGCGGTTGTACCAGCTGCGGTCGAACAGCGCGATCTCACCGGCGGCCGGCAGGTGTTCGACGTACCGCTGGAAGTACCACTCGGTCCGCTGCCGCTCGGTCGGCGCGGGCAGCGCGACGATCCGCGCGACGCGGGGATTCAGGTACTCCGTGACCCGCTTGATCGTGCTGCCTTTGCCGGCCGCGTCGCGCCCTTCGAAGATCACCACGACGCGAGCGCCCTCGACCCGGACCCACTCCTGCAGCTTGACCAGCTCGGCCTGGAGCCGCAGCAGCTCCCGCTCGTAGATCTTCTTCGGCAACCGCCCGTCTTTCGTCATCTCAGCACGATCCCACTGCAGTCACAGCCCGGTCGAGGTGAGGATCGTCCGGCCGCGCTCGGTGAAGGCGGCGGGCGCCTCGGACAACGGGCGGACGGTCGTGACGAGCGGGACCAGGCGGCCCTCGCGGACGCGGTTGACGAGTCGGGTCAGCTGTCCGCGGTCGGGTTCCACGACGAAGAAGACGGCCCGGCCGCCGGTGGGGTGCATCGCGGGCGGATCCGGGATCGTGATCAGGGTCCCGCCGGCGCGGACCAGCTCGGTGGAGCGGTCGCGGATCTCGCCGCCGATCACGTCGAAGACCACGTCGACCTGGCCGGCGTCCTCGAGGCGCTCGCTGCCGAGGTCGAGGAACTCATGCACGCCCAGCTCGGCGGCCGCGGCGCGGTCGGCGGCCCGGCCGGTGCCGATGATGTGTGCCCCGGTCTCACGAGCGAGCTGCGCGACGACGGATCCGACGGCGCCGGCGACTCCGTGGACGAGGACGGACTGGCCCGGCTGCAGATGTGCGTGGTCGTACAGTCCCTGCCAAGCGGTCAGCCCGGAGATCGGCAGCGCGGCTGCTGCGACGTGGTCGACCTCGGTGGGCAGCGGGGCGAGGTTGCGCGCCTCGACGGCGACGTACTCGGCGAGAGTCCCGTTGCGGGTCCAGTCGGCCAGCCCGAAGACCCGCTGGCCGACCGTCAGCCCGGTGGTGCCGTAGCCGAGCTCGGCGACCACACCCGACAGTTCGTGGCCGGGGACGGTCGGCGTGCGGTCGCGTCCGGCGCGGTCGGTCCACGTCCCCGGCCAGTCCAGCTCGCCGCGGGTGAAGCCGGCCGCGTGCACCTGCACGATGACGTCGTTCTCGGCGGCGTGCGGGTACGCCAGCTCGGTCAGCGACAACCCGTCGACGCCGGCTGCTCGATCCGTGGCTGTGATGGCACGCATGACGGTCCTTTCGGGTGTGAACGGTGGCCCACGTTCATGATGTCGGATTGGACCAGCGATCGGAGTCTTTCCGCCATACCGTCGAAGCATGATCAGTACGAAGGACCTGGTGATTCCGGCCACGGCTGCCTCGGCGGCGGCGTTGGAAGTTGCCTCCGGCTACCTGTCGGCCGCGATGCTGAGCCACTCGCGCCGCGTCTACCTGTGGGCGGCCGCGTACGGCGAGCAGCACGGCATCGAGCACGACGCCGAACTGTTGTTCGCGGCATCGATGTTCCACGACATCGCGCTGGTGCCGGTGTTCGACAGCCACACCGTCTCGTTCGAGGAGGCCGGCGGTCACGTCGCCCGGGTCTTCGCCGCCGGCGCCGGCTGGCCGAGCGAGCGCCGCGAACGCCTCGGCGAGGTGATCGTCCGGCACATGGTGCCCGACGTGGACGTGACCGCCGATCCCGAAGGCCATCTGATCTCGCGGGCGGCGGCGCTCGACATCGTGGGCAAAGACGCCGACGACTTCAGTCCCGCCTTCCGCGCCGACGTACTGCGGGAGTTCCCGAGGCTCGGGCTTTCCGCAGAGTTCCTCGCCTGCTTCCAGGCCCAGGCCGACCGGAAGGTCGACAGCTCCGCTGCCCGCGCGGTCCGCTCCGGCCTCGCCGACCGCGTCGCCGCAAACCCACTCGACGACTAATCCCCGGAGGACTGAGAGGTGGGGAGAAGGAAGTAGGCGAGGAGCATGCCGAGGAGGCAGGGGAGGCCGTGGTTGTCGTGGAGGGCGGTGCTGACGATGGCGAGGGCGGGGATGATGAACGCGGTGATGCGCAGCTGGAGCGGGGGAGTGAAGCCGTAGCGCCGCGATGACAGCAGGATGAAGGTGGACAGGCCTCCGGCGAGGCCGGCGACGCACATGGAGTTGCCGGCGCCGACCGGGTTGAGCCACAGGTAGCTCATCAGCTGGCCGAACCAGCCGCAGACGAAGTACAGGATCGCCCACCGCCACCGGCCGAACGCGCGTTCGGCGATGGTGCCGAAGATTGCCAGCAGGATCAGGTTCGAGACCAGGCCCGGCGCCCAGCCGTCCTGGAAGAACATGGCCGTGACCAAGCGGTACCACTGGCCGTTGTCGATGTGCGCGGCGTCGCGGACGACGGCGTCGTACAGCGGGCGGTGTGCCAGTTGGGCGATTCCGCAGGCGAGGGTGACCAGGAACACCGCGCCGGTCAGCAAGGGCAGACGTGGACCGAAAGTGGGGGGAGCGATCGGGCTACTGGCCGTGGTGTCAGTGGTCACAGCAAGAACCTAGCGACTCGACAGGGCCGGGCTTGGCCCGTTTGTCATGATGAACTGGGTCATTTGTCACGACGAGGCGCACGGGTTGCCGGGTGTGGCCGTGGGTACGGGTGTGAGGGTGTTTGTAGCAAAGCGGTACAGATTGGGTTCCTCTCTCGGCCGGGGCGGCATGGGGGAGGTCTTTCGCGGTACGGACGAGCAGCTCGGGCGCGAGGTCGCGGTCAAGCTGCTGCTGCGGTCCGACCGCGATCCACGCGCGGCCGAGCGGTTCCACCGCGAGGCCCGCGCCGCCGCGCGCCTGAACGACGGCCATGTGGTGGCCGTGTACGACTTCGGCCAGCACGACGACGGGTTCTTCCTGGTCATGGAGCTGGTCGAGGGCGGGTCGGTCGCCGACGAGCTCGCCGAGCACGGGCCGCTGTCCAAGGACCGCGCGATCGAGATCGTCGAGCAGAGCGCCGCCGGTCTGGCCGCGGCGCACCGGGAGGACGTCGTCCATCGGGACGTGAAGCCGAGCAACCTGCTGATCTCGACCGACGGGACGATCAAGGTCGCCGACTTCGGCATCGCCCACCTGCCGGGCGAGGGCGCGAGCACGCTGACGGGGACCGGCCAGATCATCGGCAGCGCGCAGTACCTCGCTCCCGAGCGGGCCCAGGGCGGACAGGCGGGCAAACCGGCCGATGTGTACGCGCTTGGTTGTGTGCTCTACCAACTGGTGACCGGCCGGCCTCCGTTCACCGGAGAACATCCGACGGCGATCCTGTACCAGCACGTCGACGCCGATCCGGCTCCGCCGAGTCTTGAGCGGCCCGAGCTCGCCGGCGCGTTCGAGCAGGTCCTGCTCCAGATGCTCGCGAAGGACCCGGCCGACCGCCCGACCGCCGCCGAGATCGAGGCGGGCGCGTTGAGCGCCACCACGCCGGTCGCCGCGACCACGCCCATGCCCGTCACAGCTCCCGGCACGGCCCCGGTCCCGGTCGCCGAGCCTGTTGTTGCCCGACCGGCGACATCGCAGGCGCAACGCGATCGGCGGATGACGTTGATCGCCGGCGCGATCGCTCTGCTGGCCACGGCGGGCGCCGTACTGGCCCTGGTCCTGCTCAACGACAACGGGGTGAAACCCCCGACGACCGACGTCGGTCCGCAGCCGGGCGCGACCAGCGGTACGCCGACGTCGCAGCCGACCACGCCGTCGTCCACGACTGCTCCGACCCAGTCCGAACCGACCCAGCCGACCCAGTCGACGCCGTCCCAGACCACCTCGCCGTCACCGACCCCCACGCCGAGCGCGACTCCGACCAACACCCCCTCAACCAGCCCGACGCCGTCCAACACACCGCCGTCGAGCAGCCCGACTCCCACGCCCACCCGCAGTACGCCGTCGAACTCACCGTCGCCCACGCCGTCCAGCACGCCTTCGAGCACGCCCCCGACGAACACGCCGACCCCGACCGCCCAGGGCAACCCGCTCGCCCCGAACTAGGGCTGAGCTAGAGGCGTACGACGTACTTGCCGGCGCCTCGCCCCTCGGCCAGGGCCTGTTGCGCGTCTGCCGCGGACGCGAGGCCGTCGATCGTGGTGAAGTCGAGGGTGAGCTGTCCCCCGGCGACAAGCTCGAGTACTTCGCTCAAGGCGGCACCGATGAGCTCGGGAGCGTTCACGGACATGGCGCTCATGCTGAAGCCGCCGATCGACGCGTTGCCCGCGAAGAGCCGTCCGGGCTGTGGCAAGGCGTCGATCGGCGCTCCGCCCGCGTTGCCGAACAACACGACCCGACCTCCCGCGGCGAGCATGTCGAGGTCGGCGTCCACCTGCTCGGTCCCCTGTGAATCGAGGATCACGTCGACACCGCGGCCGCCCGTCACCTCGCGGACGCGGTCGGTCAGATCAGCTCCGCGAGTGAGTACGACGTCGTACCCGCTCTTCTCGGCGGCGGCCACGCGGGCCGGGCTGCCGACGACTCCGACGAGCGTCTTCGCGCCGCCACGCCGCGCCCAGGCGGCAACCGCCTGCCCGACCCCGCCCGCGGCCGACTGCATCAGCAGAGTCTCGCCTGCGCGCAGCCGCCCGGATTGCTGCACCAGCAGCGCCGCGGTGGTAAAGGTGCCCGGGGCAACAGCCGCCTGCTCGAACGACACACCATCAGGGATCGGCACCACCAGCTCGGCACGAACCCGGACCACCTCCGCCAGCCCACCCGACCGCGTGAACGCGGCAACCGGCGTACCCACAGGCGGTCCCACGACCCCAGCGCCGAGCTCTCTCACCGTCCCGGCCGCCTCCAGCCCCGGAACAAACGGCCAACCGCTCGCGTACGCCGGATCCCCCCGCCGCGCCATCACATCGATGAAGTTGATCCCGGCCGCCTGCACGTCGATCGTCACCTCACCCGGTCCCGGCCCCGGCACCTCAACCTCCACGACGCGGGTAGCGCTGGTATCAGGAGCCGGCTGCTCGAAGCTCAGGGCGCGCATACTGAGATCCTCTCGGTGTTCGTCAATTATCGAACACCGATGCTACTCCTTTCGCGTGACGATTGATGGAGGCCTCGGTTAGTGGGCTAATGATTAGTGAGATGCGTTAGTCTGGGTGGGACGACGTTCTGATGGAGGTTCCGGTGGCTGACTTCGGCGATATCGATCCGCTGGAGCTGGAGAATCAGGTGTGTTTTGCGTTGGCGGTGGCCTCGCGGACTGTGATTGCGGTGTACCGGCCGTTGCTCGAGCCGATGGGGCTGACGCACCCGCAGTACTTGGTGATGCTGGCATTGTGGCAGCACGCACCGCTGTCGGTGAAGGAGCTGAGTAGGCTGCTGCAGTTGGAGCCTGCGACGTTGTCGCCGTTGCTGAAGCGGCTGGAGGCGACCGGGTACGTCGAGCGCCCGCGGGCGCGGACGGACGAGCGGTCGCTCGCGGTGACGCTGACGCCGGCGGGCTGGCGGCTGCGGAACGAGGCCCAGAAGATCCCGGCGGCGATCGTCAGCCGGCTGGGGATGGAGGTGTCCGAGCTGCAGCATCTCCACCAGGAACTGACCAAGGTGATCGCGGCCGCCAAAGAGGCCAACGCCACATAGTTCGTACACTAATCATTCGGCTACGATAGAGACATGCGCCGCAGAACACCGAAACCCATGAAGATCGAGACCGTCCAGCGTTGGGTCGCCTCGGTCATCCTGTTCCACGTCGGCAGCGTCCCGGCGATCACGCTGGCCGTCTACAGCATCGGTGTGGCGGAGAAGGAGTACGGGCGGGGCGTCGGCCTGTGGCTGATGTCGGGCGTCATCGGAGTCCTCACCGCCGCCGGCATCCTCGCGATCTTCCAACGCTCCTTGAAATCTCTCTGGCTGGTTGTCGGCCTGCTCCCGACAGTGGTCACCGGCTTCTACGTCCTCTGAGCCGCCTCGCGATCTGCGGGCGGCCGTTCTAGTCGTCGCCGTACTCGAGTAGATGCAGGACGGGTACGCCGAGGTGGCGGCGGGCCTGCGCGGACCAGTCGACATGGAGTAGTTGGGCGACGACGTGCGACCGGGTGAGGATGACGACCTCCTGGCCATGAACGCGCCGGATGCGGTCGACGAGCTCGTCGACCGGCGGCCGGCGGGTGATGATGCCCTCGGCCTCCCGGTCCAGCGACCGGAGCCGCTCGACGCTGCGTTCCATCGCGGCGGTTGCGGCGGCGTCCACGGCCCGTTGGGCCTCGTCCGCAGCGTGGTGGATCTCATCGTCCTCCTGCGGCATGTACCGGGGCCCGACCGTCCCGAACGGTTCGGTCCCCGCCATCCCCGCCAGGGACGCTTCGATCTGCGCCTCGGCGTCCTCACACGGAATCACCACATGGAACCTGACCGGATCCGCCGTACCCCGGTACAGCTCAGCCAGCCGCCCGGCGTCTGCCTCGCTGAGTTCATCCTCGACGAGCACCAATACGTCGTACATCAAGCGCCTCCGTCTCGAGGTCGTCAGGTGGCTGGCCGGTACCCGGCGTCATTCACTGCCGCGGTCGCGGAGGGTTGTCGTGGTTCAGGGGGAGTGGTTTCCTGATTGTAGGGGCGGACGATGAGTGATACAGCGAGTACGCCGTACCTCGTGGTCGAGACGGGGTCGCAGGAAGGGCGGCGGATCAACCTGACCGGTGCCCACCTGACGGTGGGCCGGTTGCCGAACTGCGACGTGCGGTTCGAGGACCCGTACCTGAGCCGCACGCATGCCGCGCTCTGGCAGCGCGGCGGTGCGGACTACCTCGAGGATCTGGGCTCGGCCGGCGGCACGTTCGTGAACGAGGAGCCAGTCACGCTGCCGCGCCGGTTGTATCCGGGGGACCGAGTCCGGCTGGCCGATCTGCAGCTTCGCTACAGCGCCGGCGAGGGGGCGCCGACAGCCGTCCGGTACGACGTCGGCGAGCAGCGCGCGAACACGATCAACAACATCGGGCGGGACCAGTACCTCATCCAGCAGCGGGAGAACTTCTTCCGCGAGATTGCTGCGACCAGGACGAGGGCGCGCGGGCTGATCTGGGTCGGCGTCCTGGTGTTCGTGGTCGGCCTCGGGATTGCCGTGGTCGGTTGGTACAAGTACTTCGGTCAGATCGTCAACTTCTCGTCCGCCTCGATGCCCACGACGGACGACTTCAGCGGCTTCCTGGTCTTCGCGGTCGGCGGCCTGGTGAACCTGGTCGGCGTACTGCTGATCATCGCCGGGATCGTCCTGCACATCGTGGCCACCTCGCGCCGCCGCCGGGTCGACCGGGAGCTGCCGCCACCCCAGCTGATGAGATGAATCGCGATGACTTTCAACATCGGTAATCAGAACGCCGCCAACATCAACAACGTCGGCCGGGATCAGCACATCACCGGCGGCCAGACCGGGATCGTGGTGACGCCGGAGCAGGCCTGGCAGGCGTTCGCTCAGCTGCGGGACGGCGTCCGCGCCACGCCGCTCGACCCGGCGACGTCTGTCGCGGCGGAGAAGGAACTCGGCGACGTCGAGTCCGGCCTGCGCCAGCCGAAGCCCGACCGCGCCCGGATCGCCCCGAGACTCGAACGCTTGACCCGCCTGCTCCTTGCCGCAGGCTCACTAGCCTCGGCCGGCTCCGCCCTCGTCGCGCCCATCCGCACACTCGCGCATTTCCTCGGCACCCTCGGAGCCCCGATCCTCGCCCTGCTCCCGATCCTTGCCTGACGCTCATCCCGGACACAACACTGTCTCTGATAGGCATGTCTGCCTTGACACCGAAGATGGCCGTGCTGCTATGGATCCATGAGTGACACTCAGGCCACGGGCGAGAAGAAGCGGGGCTGGCGGCCGTCGCCCAAGCAGATCGGCGCCGGCGTCGTGATGGTGCTGGCTCTGGTCTTCGCCCTGCAGAACCAGGACGAAACCAACATCACCGTGTTCTTCTGGAACATCAGGACGCCGTTGTGGCTCTGCATGCTCATCCTGCTGATCCTCGGCGTCGGAGCCGGCTGGCTGGTCCAGAAGCGCCGCGACTGACGCTCAGCTCTTGATGGCGGCGTCCGTCAGTACGTCGATCGCGGACAGCCCGGCAGCCGTAGCCGGCTCGAGGTGGTGGCGCTCGGCGATGCTCGCGGGCGAGTAGTAGCTGATCCGCGTCACCCCGTCGTCGTCCCAGATCAGCACCTTCAACGGAAGATCGAGTCCGGCCAGTGGCGCGGCCGCCATCACCGGAGTACCCGCCGCCGGGTTGCCGAAGACGATCAGCACGGTGTCCCGCAGGCTCAGCCCGACCGTCTGCGCCGCGGCCGCCTGATCGATCACGGCAAACACCATGACCCCCTTGCCCTCGAGGATCCCCCGAAACCGCGCCGCCACCTCAGCCACCGAGCCCGCAGCAGTCTTGGTCACCACGCGGTCCGACGCCGATCGATTCTCCATGGACGCCACTGTTCCACACCCTTCATCCGAGCAGCCGCTCGAGCCGCTCCCGAATCACGCCGTCCTCGCCCTCGACCTCCACCACCTTGTCCCGGCTCGTCGCCCCACTCACCAGCCGCACGCCCGACCGCCGTACGCCGAACGCCTCAGCAACCGCCACCAGCACCGCCTTGGTAGCCCGCCCCTCCACGGCCCGAGCCCCCACCGCCACGACCAACGCCACCCCGCCCACACCTTCGTACCGCCCGCCAACCGCCGTCCGCGAAGCCCCCGGCTTCACCCGCAACAACACCCTCATCCCCGAAGTCTCGCAAAGCCGCCACGTCAGTTGAGGGCGGCGGGGGATTCGGCGTGGGGGATTAGTAGGTGGGGGGTGTCTGTGCCGTTGGCGGGGACGGACCAGATGTCGGAGTCGGAGGGGCCGCGGGGGATGGCGTACGCGATGGTGCCGGGGTCGAGCCAGGCGGGCTGGTCGTCGACGCTGCGGGTCTCGGCGAGTGGGGTGCGGGTGCCGGTGGCCAGGTCGAGGACGGACAACCGCCATCCTTTCGCGGGGTTTCCGTCGATGGCCGACTTGAAGGCGATGCGTTTGCCGTCGGGGGACAGCGACGGGCATTCGACGTTCTCGGCGATGGTGTGCACCGACTTGGCGGCGATGTCGCCTTCGACCAGGTAGCGGTGGCCGGCGGTCGACATCGTGGCGTAGAAGTGGTCGTCGTCGGCGGCGAACGTGATTCCCCAGAAGTTCAGGTCTGGGGCCGTGTACGGGTGTCCGTCGAGCGTGACGGAGAGGAACTCGAGCGAGTCGATCATGTCCTCGCTGCTCAGGTCGATGAGCCCGGAGCGGGTGGAGAACCGCCCGTGGTTGTACGAGTCGCCCGCCACGAACACGGTCCACGCCACCAGGCGGCCGTCGCCGGAGACCCGGGTCCGGTTCGGTACGCCGACCAGCGGGATCGCCTTTTGCACGTTCAGGTTCTTGTCCAGGATCGCGATCTGGAACGTGGTGAGCGCACCGTCCTGCCGCAGGCACGTGCCGGTGCCGCCGGCTGCGTAGACCCGCAGGCAGCTCAGCGCGGAGACCGATCGCGGCCCACCCGGATCGTCCTTGGCGACGAGGGCCAGGTGCCCCTTGCTGTCCGGTGCGGTACTGCGGAACATGATCCGCGCGCCGGTCAGGCTCAACGAGCTTGCGACTGGAGCACCGGGCTGACGCGCCGAGGCCAGTACGCCGTACCCGATCGCGACCGACGCCAGCACGAGCGCCCCGACGACCGCGAGCACGATCCGCCGCGTCATGCCGGCTGCTCCGTCGGGATCCCGCGCAGCAGCAGTGCAACCGCGAGTACGGCGACCGCGACCAGCGCCGCCGCGATCCGGATCGCGGCGGCTGGTCCCCACGCCGTCCACGCCAGTCCGAACAGCACCGAGGACACGAGGTATGACAATGCCTGCCCGGTCTGGATCAGCGCGATCCCCGTCGTGCGGACGCCGCTCGGGAGCACCGGTCCGGCCAGCGCGATCAACACTCCGTCGGTCGATGCGTAGAACAGGCCATAGAGGGCGAGTACGACGACCAGCAGCGGCCAGCCGCCGAGCGGTCCGAACAGCAGCAGATACACCAGCATCAGCGCGAGGTAGCCGCCGATCACCACCTTCTGCCGGCCGATCTTGTCGGCGAGCACCCCCAGTGGTGCGGCCAGCAGCAGATAGGACAGATTGGTGCCCACGGCAAGCAACGGGAACCAGCCGATACTCATGTCCTCGCGTCGCTGCAGCAGCAGGTAGACGAAGCCGTCGCCGATCGTCACCAGCCCGGCGAGGCAGGCAGCCAGCACAGTCCTCCGCACCGGCGCGATCCGCAGGAGATCGCGCAACGCCGAGGGAGCCACCGTGCTTTTCGGCGGCTGTTCGTCCCGGCGGTCCCGCACGAACAGGACCAGCACGAGTACGCCGAACGCCGCGATGCAGAAGCTGGCCACGAACACCGCGTCGTACGCCTGCGCGGTGCCGGCCAGGATGCCTAGCGCGACCAGCGGCCCGGCGAACGCGCCGATCGTGTCCATCATCCGGTGTACGCCGAACGCGCGGCCGTACAACCGGGGCGGGGTCGACAGCGTGATCAGCGCGTCGCGCGGCGCCGTCCGCAGACCCTTGCCGGTCCGGTCGAGCGCGATCACCGCGCCGATCGCGCCGACAGCGTTGCCTGCGGCAAGTAATCCGAGCTTGGCCACCGCGGACAGCCCGTAGCCGAGACCGGCGATGAACTTGCGCCGGCGAGCCCGGTCGGCGACGTACCCGCCGACGAGTCGCAGCAGCGCGGTCGCGCCGGTGTAGGTGCCGTCGACCACGCCGTACACGGTGGGGCTCAGGTGCAGGCCGATCATCAGGTACACCGGCAGCACCGCGGTCACCATCTCCGCGGAGATGTCGGTGATCAGGCTGACGGCGCCGAGCGCGAGAACGTTGCCGCTGACCAGGAACAGCGCGCGCCCGCGCGGCGTGTGCACGCCGCGCGGGTTCTTGATGGTCGACAGATACACGCCTAGTTCCAGACGTTGGTGATCGCCGCGGCCGAGTTCAGGTGCGTCAGCCCGTAGGAGCTCTCGATGGTGCTGAGGACGTTGTAGTGGTTGATCTGGTTGGAGAAGGTGCCGACCTGGGTGTGTGCGCCGACGAACGCGGTGAAGATGTGGTTCGACGAGCCGCCGTTGTCCTCGTCGAAGGTGATGATCAGCAGGCTGTTGTGGGTCTTGGCCCAGGTCGCGTACGCCGTCAGGTTGTTCTTCAGCCAGGTGTCACCGGTGCCGACCGAGCAGTCGTGCATGTCGTTGCACATGTTCGGCGTCACGAACGACACGGTCGGCAGGCTCGCGTAGTTGGCCGAGCTCGGGAAGTCGGCGTACCGGAGGTTGCTCGCCGCCGGCACGTTGCTGAAGTTGACCCAGCTGTTGTGCTTGCGCTGGTACTGGCCGCTCGAGCAGCCGGTGTAGCCGTCGGACGGCATGCTCTCGGAGTAGCCCTTGAAGGTCTTGCCGGCGTCGATCAGCTGCTTGCCCAGGTTGCTGCCGCTGTACGTGTGCGGACAGCTGTCGCTGGTCAGGCCCTGCGTCGACCCGGAGAACATGGCCGCGTAGTTGGGTTGGCTGGGGTGGGTGACGCCGTACGCCTGGGTGAACTTCGCGCCCTGGCCCGCCAGGCTGTTGAACGTCGGGGCGCTGGAGCTCCCGTTGAGCTGCGAGTATGCGTGGTTCTCGAACATCACCAGCACGATGTGGTCGAAGACCGGCACGCCGGCCGCCGCTTGCGCGGGCGCCGTACGGCCGTTCACGACCACCACCGAGGTGATGACGGCCGCCGCCGCCACGACCGCGGCCGCGATGCGTTTCCGTATCACGATTCCTCCTCACAGATTGACCGGCCCTGGCTGCACCGCCAGAGCCCGACCAATCGTGAGAGCCGCCCCCCAACACTGCCAGCACCCCACATGTGCGCGAGGTAAACAACATCACTCTCGGAGACCTCACGACCGCTCAGCGCAGCGGCCGACTCACGCCGTACGTCGACTGAGGTGTGCCGTCAGCTCCTGGTAGGTGTGGTCCACCGGCCAGGTGGTGTCGAGAACCAGGTGGTCGCCGACCCGGGGCTGGTACTCCGTCATCACCCCGCGCATCTCGTCCCAGGTGGGATAGGTCCAGCCGGGCAGATCGCTGCTGCGGGTCTCGACGCGCCGGCGGTGCTCGGTGATGTCGGGACACATGGTCTCGACGACCACATGGCCGGCGTCGACCTCCGCCGCCAGGTGACGCCAACCATCACGAGCTTCGGCGACCGGATTGACAGCGTCCGCGATCACCGTCAGCCCACGTCGCAGATGGCTCGTTGCGACGTCGTGGGCCACGCTGTACGCCGCGATGCCGGTCTGCGCAGGAGTCAGGCCGTTGCGGCGCATCGCCCCTTCTATCTCGTCGATGCGTAGCCAGACGGCCTTGGTGTCGTGGGCGAGCAGCCGGGCCAGCGTCGACTTGCCGGTCCCGGGCAGCCCGCCGAACTCGATCAGCAGTCCTTTGTCGGGCATCGGTGACCTCCTTTCGCTTTACAGCCTGTATAGTAATTCGCTGTACAGCGTGTCAAGTGAAGGAGTGGGTTGTGACCACCACCGGTCGGCGTGCCGCCACGACGGCGGCAACCCGTCGCGGCATCATCGATGCCGCGCGGGAGCTGCTGGCGACCCAGGACTGGCAGCACTTCACGATCGAGGGTGTGGCCAACGGTGCGGGCGTGACCCGGGTGACGGTCTACAACCAGGTCCGGTCGAAGCGCGGGCTGCTCGACGCCGTACTGGCCGACCTCGTCGACCGCGCCGGGATGGACCAGTTGCTGACCGACACACAGCACCTGAGCGCCGGGGAAGCGTGCGCCGCGATCGTGCGGCGGACCTGTCTGTTCTGGCACTCCGAGCGGGAGCTGCTCCGACCGCTGTTCGGCCTGGCCGCCGTCGACCACGACGTCGCGTCGATCCTGCAGCAACGCGAGGAATGGCGCGGCAACCAGCTGCAGAGTCTGGTACGACGACTCGCCGCGGAGTCAGCGCCGTCCTTCGACGAGGCAGACGTGGTCGCCGGCGTGACGGCCGTGACGTCGTTCGTCACCTACGACGCGTTGGGCCCCGTCGCCGACGACCCGGACCGCGCCGCCGTGCTACTCAATCACCTCGTTCGCAGCCTCACTGGCCCAGCCCGTACTGCTGGAGGGCTTGCGTGAGGTTGCCCGTGTGCTGGGCGTCGACGAGTTCGAGCGAGAGGTTCCTGAGCTTCACGTTCTGGTCCTGCGAGCCGCGTTTGAGGACGTCGAACGCGACGTCGGAGCTGATGTCGTAGCGGTGCATCAGGATGCCCTGGGCTTGCCCGATCACCGTCCGGGTCTGTAGCGCGGACTGTAGGTGCTCGATCAGTTGCGTGCTGTCGTCGTACAGCGTGATGTTGTCGAACGCGACGCCGGCGTGCATCGCGAACAGCAGGACGACGTCGTACGACGTTGCGCCGAACGCGTCCGGTTTGACCGAGAACAGGGTGAATGCCGCCGCACCGCTGGCCGCGGCCGGCAGCGGGAGGAACAGGCAGCTGCGGTAGCCGGCGTTGATGGCGGCCGCGTCGAAATCGGGCCAGCGGTGGTCGGCGGCCAGGTCGCCGATCCGGCGCGGCTCGCCGTACAGCAGGGTTTCCTGCAGCGGTCCGCCAGGAGCGCACAGCTGCTCGGCCAGCGCGGCCCGCGACGGCTCGGCGACGTCGGCCGCGGTCTTGTGATGACGCGCGATGATCTCGGGCCGCTCGTGCGTCAGCACCGTGATCGAGGCTTCCTCGCATTCGGGCACGCTCAGTACCACCCGCCGGACGAACCGATCCAGGACCGTGGTCACGTCGTCGTCGTCCACCAGCCGCCCGATCTCGGCCAGGTCCTGCGCCAGATCCAGAATCTCCTGCTCCATAGCGCCATCTTGCTGCATACTCAGCCATCCGTCGCACGGCGGGACCGTGTCAGTGGATCAGAACCTCGAGAATCACGATGACGATGCCGAACGTCGCGTTGAGGGCGCCGGTGAGCAACGCCATCGACCAGCCCCAGCGCTGCCGGCGGGCGAACGTGATGCCCCAGCCGAGGAGCTGCGCGACCCCGCACCACAAGGTCAGCCTGATCGCGCGATCGTCCGGCAGGACGTCGAGGGCTCCGAGCGCGAGGAACGCCAGGGCCGGCAGCGGTCCGGTCACCAGCGGCCACTCCTCGGCCATCGCCCTCCGCACGGCCGGCCAGTCGAGGCGCTTCGCCGCGGTGAGGTGGTGAGCCAGGGCTTCGGCGTACACGTGGGCGAGCCAGAAGATCGCCAGCGTCAGGACGGTCACCGCCAGCAGCCGGCCGATACTCGTGTTGTGTGCTCCGCCGGCAACCACCGCCATCGACGCGATAGTCCCGTAGATCGCTCCGGCCGTGGCGGACGGCCGTACGTCGTTCCGGACTGCCTCGGTCATGTCGGTGCTCTGATCGTTTGCCGGTTCCCACCCCTACTGTCCCGCGGCCGCGGGCCGGTCTGGTCCCCCGGGACGGGTGATTCGGGGTGGGCTAGGGCAAGGGGAGCGTGATGGTGGCTGTCGTGCCGCCAGTGGTGGCAGGGGTCAGGGTGACGGTGCCCTGGTGGGCCTTGATGATCTCCTGGACGATCGACAGGCCGAGGCCCGAGCCTCCGCTGGCCCGGGCCCGGCTGGTGTCCAGCCGGACGAAGCGTTCGAAGACCCGGAGGCGATCGTCGGCGGGGATCCCGTCGCCGTCGTCCTCGACGGTGACGACCGCGGTGCCGTCGTGCTCGCTCGTGCTGAGCCGGACCGTGCTGTGCGCGGCCGTCGCGGCGTTGTCGACGAGGTTGCGGATCACCTGACTCAACCGCAGCGGATCGCCGACGACCCGCACCGGCTGTACGTCGGCGAGCACGGTGAGCCGCTTCGCTTCCCGCAGTCGCAGGATCTCCGTGTCGACCAGGTCGTCCAGATCGACGTCGGTACGGTGCATCGGGAGCGCCGCGTCATCGGCTTTCGCGAGCAGGAGCAGGTTCTCGACGAGGCGGCCCATCCGCTCCGCCTCGCCCTTCATCAACCCGTGGAGTTCCTCCCAGGCCTGCCCGCGCGCCGATGGCTCGATAACCTCCAGGCCCGCCGCGACCGTGGCGAGCGGAGATCTGAGTTCGTGGCTGGCGTCGGCGACGAAGGCACGCTGGGTGGCCTGGCCGGCCTGCAGCCGATCGAGCATCGCGTTCATGGTCGCGGCCAGCCGGGCGATCTCGTCGTCGGTCTGCGGCACCGGTACGCGCTCGGTCAGGTCGCTGGATTCGATGCCCTGCACCCGCCGGCGGATTCGCTCGACCGGTCGCAACGCGCGGCCGGCGAGCATCCAGCCCGCCGCGGCGACGACGAGCAGCAGCACCGGGAAGCCGATCGCGAGGTACTCCGTCACCGTGGCAACCGTGGCCCGCTGGGTCGCGACCGACGACGCCACCACGACCGTGTACAGCCGGCCGCCGTACTCGACGCCCCGCGCGACGATGAGGTAATCGTGGTCGTCGTCGAGCAGCGGCATCTCGCCCACCTCTGAGCGCTGAACCGTACCGGCAGGGGGCTGCAGCTGCGTCAACGCCGTGGTTTCGGCCCTGGTCGACGATGCGGCGACCACCCGCGTGGAGCTGTCCAGCACCTGCACGATCTGACTGGCCCTGGTCGTCTTGGCGAGGTCGATACCGAGTGCCCCGATACCTTCCTGTGAGACCTGTGAGGCGACGTCGGCCGCGCGTCCGTCCGCAGCGTCGGAGACCGTGGTGATGAGAGCTCGCTGCAACAGGAGCAGCAGCAGGGCCGCGCCCAGGGCCATGGCGACCGCGACGACCACGACTGCGGCCGCGGTCGATCTGCTCCGCACGCTGGCGCGACGCAGCCTCGAGATCGCGCTGCGCAGTACTGCCAACTGTGGCTCCGTCCTGTGTGGCTCTGCCCAGTGTGGTGGACGGTTGCTGAGTGTCGGCTGAGAACGTGGCTCAGCGCAGCGAGGCGAACACGTCGTCGAGCGGCTTGCCGGGCCGGCGGCCGTGTTCGACGTACCACTCCCGGCCGAGCATCGACGCGAACAGCCACCGCGGCAATCTGAGCAGCAGTGCCAGGGTGCGTGCTCCCTCGTCCGAGCTGGCCTGGCTGGCGTGCGCCTCGAACGACGCGCGCTTCTCCGGCAGATAACGCCGTACGTCGACCCGATGGGTGATCGCCGTGCTGGGGGAGTAGGCGTGATCGTAGGCGGCCGCGGTGACTTCGGGCAGTACGCCGGGGATCGCCTCGACGACGCGGATCAGCCGCCGGATCGAGCGGCGGTCGATCGTTGCCTCAAGCACCAACTTCGTGCCGGCCCGGGCGGCTGCATACGTACCCACCGCGTGCACCTGGCGGTGATCCGGATGACCGTAACCGCCGGCCGGGTCGTAGCTGGTCAGGGCGTCGGCCCGCTCTTCCCGGAGCAGCCGGATCAACGGCTCGGCGGCCTCCTCGACGGCGAGCGTGCTGAAGGCGCCTTCCGCCGGCGGTCCGGACGATCCTGAGTCCTTGAAACCGAAGCGCACCACCCGCGCGCAACCCAGCGCCGCAGCTGATCGCTCCAGTTCGCTGCGCCGGTTAGCCGCCAATCCGCCACCTGTCCGGTACGCCGCTGCAGCCGCGCCGGCCTCGCCGTCGGTAGCAACCGCGAGTACGACGCGATGTCCTTCCGCCGCGAGCCGCGCCAAGGTCCCGCCCATCAGCAAGGCCTCGTCGTCCGGGTGGGCGTGGAAGGCCACAAGGGTGAAAGGTCCGGCCACGGTACGAGCGTGACACGTCGTTCGTGATCGAGCTAGTTGCTCTCAGCACCCTCTCAGCCCCGGGACACCAGGCTGGGACCGATGAGGCACATCGAACAGCGGCCTGGAGTGACGATGGACCGCACGCGCCGGAGGCTGGTGACCTCCATCCTGAGCGGGTTGATCACCGCCGCGTTGGTGATCCTGCTGCCGCGAGCGGTCGGCGCGACCTGGTCCCAGGTCGGTGCTGTCATCGGCCGCGTGTCGCCGGGATCGTTGGTGCTGCTGACGATCGTGTGGATCGCCGGACTGTGGGCGCATTCGTTCGTGCTCGCCGCGTCGCTGCCAGGGTTGACGAAACGGCGTGGACTGACGCTGAGCCTGACCGGAAGCGCGGTGGCGAACGTGTTGCCGCTCGGCGGCGCGGCCGGGACGGCGCTGAACTTCACGATGGTCCGGCGCTGGGGCTTCAGCGCGAGTTCGTTCGGCGGGTTCCTGGCCGTGACCACGTTGCTGAACGTCGCCTCCAAGCTCGGCGTGATCGCCCTGGCACTCGGCCTAGTGCCGATCCTGCACAGCGGCTCGGCCTTCAGCTCGGCGAGTCTGCTGTTCCTGCCGGTGCCGATAGTCGTCGCCTTGGGTCTCTGGATCCTTGTGGACGAGCGAGCAGCTGTGGTCGTCGGCGTGGTTCTCGACAAGGCCGTCAGCGCGTTCCGCCTCGAGTCGCGGCTGCCGGCGTTGCGACGACGGATCCTCCAGCTGATGCGTACCGGATGGCAGCCGATGACGGTTGGCATGCTGGCGTACCTGGCGTTGCAGCTCGCCCTGTTGTGGCTCTGCTTCACGACGTTGCACGTCCCGCTAAGCGTTCCTGTTCTCTTCACTGCGCTTGCCGTGGAGCGCCTGTTGACCTTGGTTCCGATCACCCCGGGCAGCGCCGGTGTCGTCGAGGTCGGGACGACCGCGGCGCTGGTCGCGCTCGGCGGCGATCCGGCGGGCGTCGCGGCCGGGATGCTGTTGTTCCGCGGATTCACCTACCTGATGGAGATCCCGGTCGGTGGCGTGATGCTCGCCGTCTGGTCGTGGTTCGGACGTCGTACCGGCGCTGAACGGCTGGAGGCAGTGGCCGGATGAGGATCGCGCTGGTCAGCGACTGCTATCTCCCGCGGCTGGGCGGGATCGAGCTCCAGGTCCACGACCTCGCCGTCCAGCTGATCCGTGCCGGCCACGAGGTCACGGTCTTCACGATCACCGACGGGCCGTCGTCGGCGGGAGATGTCCCGGTCGTGCGGTTGCCGGCGTACGGCGGCGTACCGCTCCGGGCCGCGGTCGATCGGCTGCGGGCGATGTTGCCGGGCTTCGAGGTCGTGCACTGCCACAGTTCGTTGGTGTCACCACTGGCCTGGCAGGCTGCACGGCTGGCCCACCGCCCGTTCCTGACTCTGCACTCGTTGCCCAGCGCATCGATGCCTTGGCCGCTGGCGGGGATTGACCGGTATGTCGGTGACGTGCAATGGACTGCTGTCAGCGAGGCGGTTGCGGAGGTCCTGAGGAATCAGCTTCCCGAGCGAGCGATCGGCGTACTGCACAACGGCGTCGACCCTGAGCTGTGGCGTCGGTACCGGCGTACTGATCACACCCTGACGATCGTGAGCACGATGCGGTTGGTACGCCGCAAGCGGCCGCTGGCGACCGTGCGGATCCTGGAGCAGATCCGCGCCGCGGTGCCGTCCGCTGTTCCGCTTCGAGCCGTCGTCGTCGGCGACGGCCCTCAGGCGGCCGCTGCCGCACGAGCTGTACGGCGGCGTGGGCTCAGCGAGTGGGTCGACCTGCCGGGGCGGCTGACCCGGTTCGAGATCCAGCAGTTGTATGCCTCGGCGGACGTGTACCTCGCGCCCGCGGAACTCGAGTCCTTCGGCGTGGCAGCGCTCGAGGCTCGATGTGCTGGTCTTGCTGTGGTGGCGATGGCTTCGGGTGGGGTGGGCGAGTTCGTCCGGCCGGGGATCGAGGGCCGGCTGGTGCACAGCGACTCCGAAATGGCGGCGGTCGCAGCGGCGTTGCTGAGCGACCGGGCGGAGTTGTCGCGGATCCAGTCGTTCAACCGGCACACGGATCCGGTGATGACTTGGAGAAATGTGCTGGCTCAGCACCTCACGGCGTACTCACCGCGGGCCGTTGAAGCTCAGCCACCGTCGGCGTCGAGGCGGTAGCCCATGCCGCGGATGGTCTCGAACGCGTTCCGGCCGAACGGGGCGTCCAGTTTCAGGCGGAGGTAGCGGATGTAGACCTCGACGACGTTCGGGTCGCCGTCGAACGCCGGGTCCCAGACGTTCTCCAGGATCTGGGTCTTGCTGACGGTCTCGCCCCGGTGACGCATCAGGTAGGCGAGCAGACCGTACTCGCGCGGCGTCAGCATGACCTCCTGGCCGGCGCGTTCCACCCGGCGCTTCACCGGGTCCAGGACGAGGTCGCCGGCTGTCATGACGACCGGCCGTTCCGGGGCGCCGCGCCGGATCAGCGCGCGGAGACGGGCAACCAGGATCAGGAAGCTGAACGGCTTGGTGAGGTAATCGTCCGCGCCGAGGTCGAACGCGTCGGTCTGGTCGTACTCCCCGTCCTTCGCGGTCAGCATCAGCACCGGCGCCCAGACCCCGCGCTCACGGATCTGTTCGAGCACCTTGTAGCCGTTGAGCTTGGGCAACATGATGTCCAGCACGATCACGTCGTACGCGTTCTCGGTCGCGGCCCACACGGCGTCCTCCCCGTTGTGAACCACCTCCACCACGAACCCGTCCTCGGCCAACCCGTGCCGAACAGTCTCGGCCAGGGGAACTTCGTCCTCGACAATCAATACCCGCACCCACCCAGTGTCGATCCTCCCCGCTGAGAGCAACCTGAGCGGGGCCGACTCAGCACGCTCTCAGTGCCTGGTCCTTAGCGTCGCTGGTATGACCCTCGAACATCCCGGCCTGCAGGCGTTGTCCGGCTGGGGGCGGACGGTCCATCGGTCCACGCCGGTCCGACGGCCGACGTACGACGGCGGTCTGGTCGAGGCCGTGCTGGCCGAACCCAGGATCACGGTGCGGGGCGCGGGGAGGAGCTACGGGGACGCTGCGCTGCCGAACGACGGGATCGTGCTCGACCTGACGTCGCGCAACCGGATCGTGTCGTTCGACGAGCGCGACGGAGTCCTGATCGTCGAGTCGGGCGCGCTGCTGCGGGACGTGATCGACCAGACCCTGCCGCTGGGCTGGAAGCTACCCGTCGTACCCGGGACGGAACGCGTCACGGTCGGCGGCGCGATCGCCTCGGACGTTCATGGCAAGAACCATCCCGGAGCGGGATCCTTCGGCCGGCAGGTGCGGTGGCTCGCCTTGCTCCGGTCCGACGGGAACATCGTCCAACTCTCTCCCGGGCAGGACGCCGACGCGTTCTGGGCAACGGTCGGTGGCATGGGGCTGACCGGGGTCATCCTGCACGCCGCGATCCAGCTGCGGCGGGTGGAGACCGGCTGGGTCATTCGCAATCGCCAACGGACGCGTTCACTCGACGAGACCTTCGAGGCGATGCAATCGCTCGCCGCCCAGCAGGAGCTCGACCCGGACCGGCACGTCGTCGCCTGGGTGGATGCGCATGCACCGGGGGCGAGCCTCGGCCGTGGCATCGTCGACGAGTTCTACGGTGCGTCGACACTGGATCTACCTGGCTCGGTGGCGCCGTACCCCGAGGCGCGGACAGCAGCATCTCGCTGGCGCCGCTCCTTGCCGGGACCGGGTGTGGTGTCGAGGGCGACGATTGCCGCCGCCTCGGCCGCGCGCTGGCATCTCAGCAGATCGGCCAACTCACAGCTGGCGACGTTGCGATCGGCCCTGTGCCCGCTGGATCGCGCCGATTCGTGGCCGGCGGCGTTCGGCCGGAGAGGGCTGGTCCAGTACCAGTTCGCAGTACCGCCTGACGAGCTGGGGGTCGTACGGGACGTGCTCGAGTACCTCGGCACGCACGGCATGACGCCGGCGCTGGCGACGCTGAAGAATCTCGGCTTCGACTCCTCGGCGCCGCTGTCGTTCCCGATCCCGGGATGGACGCTGGCTGTTGATCTGCCGGCGCGCTGGGTGCACGACTCCTTGCGGCCCGTCGACAAGCTGGTCGCCGGAGCCGGCGGCCGGGTGTACCTCGCCAAGGACACCGTGACCGATCCGGACCTGATACCTGTCATGTACCCGCGGCTCGCGAACTGGCAGCACACCCGGCACCGCCTCGATCCGATCGGACGCTGGTCCTCGGGACTGGCCGAGCGTCTGGGGCTGCTGGCATGAGCCCCGGTACGGCGCTGCTCGTCGGCGGATCGTCGGAGATCGGCTTCGCGGTCCTGCTCCAGTTGCTCGGCGCGACACCGCGGCGCGTCATCCTCGCCGGGCGGCCCAGTGGCGAGCTGTGGTGGAACGCCGACAAGCTCCGCGATGCCGGGTACGACGTGTCGACCACGCAGTACGACGGCGGCCTGGGCGTCGAGGAGATCGAGGGGATGCTCGATCGAGCGTGTGCGGACGCTCCGCTGGAGCTCGCGATCGTGGCCGTCGGGTCGCTGTCGTCGGAGACGTTCGCGGAAGGGCTCGCGGTCAACGGGGTCGGGGTCTCGCTGCTCCTGCGTGCTTTGGTGCAACGTACGCCGGCCCAACTCGTGCTGCTGTCGTCGGCAGCTGCGGTGCGACCGCGGCTGTCGATCGCGGCGTACTCGCTGGGCAAGCAGCTGGCCGACTCGACAGCCGTCCTGCTGGCTCGGCAGGCGGCGGAGACCGGCGTGCGGGTTCTCGTCGTACGTCCGGGGTTCGTGGCGACGCGGATGACCGCTGACCTGCCCGTTCCGCCACTGGCGACGAGCGCGGAGCGAGTCGCGCGACGGGTCGCGGCTGCCTTGGAGCGCGACCAGACTGTTGTCTGGGTACCGCGCCGGATGGGGCTCGCCGTACGGGTTCTGTCCGTGATGCCGCGCAGACTTCTCCCGGCGGCCTGGCGATGAGACGGCCGCGCAAGCGCTGGATCGCACTCGGGTGTGCCTTGCTGCTGGTCGTGCCTGCTGTGTCTTACGTGCAGGCGCTTCTGTATCCGGGGAGCGCGAGCTTCTCCGTCCGCACGGTCGAGTGGTTCCGGGACCACGGCGGCGGGAAACTGATCGACACCGTCGAGACCTGGAAGTACTCCCACCAGCAGCCGCCCGCCGTCGGTGCGCCCATCGACACCACCGGGCCGAGCATCGTTCCTGTTGCCGGCCACCCGCGTCCGAGCGTGGCTGCCGTGCGGCCGCTGCCCGGTGTCACCCCGCTCCCGCGCGAAGGCGCCTGGACCGTGGCTCGCCAGTCCAAGTCCGGTACGCCGTTGCTCTGGACGAGCTGGTTCCGCGCCGACCCTGCGCACCTCCCGGTCACGGCCGCGGCCGCACTGCTGCCGCGGGACACGTACCGGCTGCACCTGATGCCCGGGACCCGGGAGCCTCTGGTCGGGATGGCCTCGCCGAACGGCTTCTCGGTTCCCACCGCGGACCGCGCCGCTCTCGAGGCGACGTTCAACGCCGGGTTCAAGATGAAGGACTCGCACGGCGGGTGGTGGACGGCCGGGATCGCGGCGGTGCCGCTGGTCGACGGCCGGGCCTCGGTCGCCATCCTCCGCGACGGTTCGGCGCGGATCGGCTCCTGGAACCGAACGTTGCGAATGGCATCGAACGTCGTCGCGGTCCGGCAGAACCTCGATCCGGTGATCGTGGACGGGCACATCGTCGCCGGGTTGACGACGAATGCGAACGGGCGTTGGGGGACCGTGCGCAGCCAGTTCCAGTACACCTGGCGGTCCGGTCTCGGAACCGATGCCCAGGGCAACCTGATCTATGTCGCCGGCAACAAGCTGACGCTGGCCACGCTGGCCGCGGCGATGCGCCGGGCGGGGATCGTCCAGGGGATGGAGCTCGACATCCACGCCGCGATGGTCAGCTTCGCCATCGAACGGCCCGGACCGCACGGCTCCGTTTCCTCCGAACGTCTGCTCGACTCGATGAACTCTCCGTCCGATCGCTACCTGGTCGACGACCAGCGTGACTTCTTCTATGTGACTGTGAAATGACGGACCTGCGGACAGACGTCGTATCGCGGGAGCCGCCGGCGCGGGCCTTGCTGCGGTTGAGCCGGCCGCAGCAGTGGCACAAGGCGCTGATGCTGTTCGCGGCCCCGGCGGCGGCCGGAGCACTCGAGGCCCCGGTCCTGGTCGCGCGGGCCGCGGTCGCCGCGGCCGGTTTCTTGTTGCTCTCGATCGCGATCTACGCCTTCAACGACATCCGTGACGCGCCGGACGACCGACGCCATCCACGAAAGCAACTGCGGCCCGTGGCGTCCGGCTCGCTGAGTCCGGCTGTCGCGGCAGTGTTCGGGCTCAGTGCGGCCTTGCTCGGCCTGGCTGTCACGAGTCTGTTGGGCTGGCCCACGATGGGGCTCGGGCTCGCCTATCTGGTCGCGCAAGTGCTGTACGTGATCGGCCTGAAGCACGTTGCGGTGGTCGATCTGATCATCGTCGCCTCGGGTTTCGTACTGCGCGCCGCGGCCGGCGGCACCGCGACCGGTCTTCCTGTCTCGCACTGGTTCTTGCTCGTCTCGCTCTTCGGCGCGATGTTCCTGGTCACCGGCAAGCGCAAGGCCGAGCACCTCCGGGCCGGGAACGCGGTCAGCCGGCCGGTGCTCGCGGCGTACCCCGCGTCCTGGCTGGACCAGGTGATGACGGTGGCGCTCCTCGGCTCAGCCCTGTCGTACGGCATGTGGGCCTTCCAGTACCTCGGCGGCGACGCGTACCGCGAACTCCTCGCCCTGTCCTTCCTGCCGTTCTTCACCGGCCTCCTCCGCTACGGACTCCTCGTCTCCACCGGCCGCGGCGAACAGCCGGAACATGAGCTCTTCCACGACCGCGTCCTCCTGATCGCCGGCCTGACCTGGGCACTTGTCGTCGGCGCCGGCCTGTACGCCGCCTGAGACGACTCGTCCGAGCCTGCGAGATTCGCTGTGGGTACCGGGCTTCGGTGAGGAGAACAGGGGAGCTGGTCGCGCGCAGGTACCGGATCGGCGCGGTCATCGGGCGTGGCGGGATGGGGGAGGTATATCGGGCGCGGGATCTTGTGCTGGGCCGCGAGGTTGCCGTGAAGGTGATGTTGCCGGTGGCGGGGACGCTGGCCGCGTCGGAGCGGTTTCTGCGGGAGGCGCGGGCGATCGCGCGGCTGTCGGATCCGCATGTGGTGGCTGCCTACGACTTCGGTGAGTACGAGGACTGTTTCTATCTCGCGATGGAGCTGGTCGACGGGCACACGGTGGGGGAGGAGCTCCGGTGTTCGGGACCGCTCGAGCCCGAGCGGGCCGAGTCGCTCGTCCGTCAGGCGGCGATCGGTCTTGCGGCTGCTCACCGTGACGGGGTTGTGCATCGTGACATCAAGCCGGACAACTTGTTGCTCACCTGCGACGGGTCGGTCAAGGTCGCGGACTTCGGCATCGTCCGGTTCCTCGACGAGGTGGCCACGACGTTGACCGCGGCCGGGCAGCTCGTCGGGACCAGTCACTTCATGTCGCCGGAGCGCGCCCAGGGCAGGCCCGCTGAGCCTCCGTCCGACATCTACGCGCTCGGATGCGTGTTCTACCAACTTGTGACCGGACATCCGCCGTTCATGGGTGAGAACCCGGCGAGCGTCATGTTCCAGCACGTCCAGGGTGAGCCGGCGCCGCCGAGCGAGGTACGGCGTGATCTGCCGCCCGAGGTCGATGCGCTGATCCTTTGGATGCTCGCCAAGGACCCGGCCCGCCGCCCGACCGCCGCCGAACTCGCGCAAGGTGCCATGCCGCCGACCACCACGGTCGAGCCGGCTCCAGTTCGTCATCCGCCGGCTCCGGTACGTCGGAAGCCCGCGATTGTCGGCGCCGTCGCGGCCACACTGCTGGCTGTCTGCGCCGCCGTCGGCACCATTCTCGCCACCAGATCACCGGTGGCCCCGGCAACCGACAACCTTGCCCCCAGCAAGAACACCCCGACCGCTGTTCCGCCCTCGCCGTCCGCGCCCCGGACCCCGGACCGAACCACGACGGTCCGCGTCCGGCCCTCCGCCCCGCCCGGGACCACGAAGCCGCCCCGAGCCACGAAGCCGCCCCGGCAAGCACGAACGACCCCGGCCCAGCCGAACCACCACGGCAAACCGGACAAGCCCGGGCCGAAGCCGAAGAAGCCCAAGCCCTGAGGGACGTCGCTGGTCGTCCGCGACGTCCACGACGTGAGAATCGGGTGACATGCGCGCGCGATCCCGGGGTAAGGATGCAGTCTGGGTGCTCGGTGTGATGCCAGATCCGAGGCGCCGACAACTACATCAAGAAGAGGGCAGAGCGATGCTTGATCCCGTCGTGGACAAAGGTCAGCTGACCGAGACTGACCGCTTCATCTTCGAGTCGTGGGGCTACTTCCTGATTCCCGGCGTCCTGACCAAGGACGAGGCTGCCGAGGCGTACGACGTCTCGCAGCGTCTGCATCAGAGCCGCGACCGCGAGTTCGGCCAGCTCGGGCGGACCTACGAGAGCGAGCCGGTGCTGGAGCGGTTGATCGATCATCCTGACGTGCTTCCGAAGGTGCAGGGGCTGCTCGGCGATCGATTCGTCCTGCAGGCCGGCTGGAACACCATGCAACCCGCGCACGGCGGGAACGGCGGCTGGCACCAGGACGGGTCCTCCGCGTTCGACTTCAAGGACCTGGGGTACCCCGTCCCGCTGATCCAGCTCCGCGTCTCGTACCTGCTCACCGACCAGACCAAGCCCGGTATGGGCAACATGGAGCTGATTCCCGGCAGCCACCGCTCGCGGGTGCCGCTGCCCGACTCGATCCGCAAGAACAAGGAGGACGTCGCGATCGGCCATGTCGTCTGTGCCGAGGCCGGCGCCGCCTTGGTCTTCCACAACGGCGTCTGGCACCGGACCTTCCGCCACGACGGCGACTACGACCGCTTCACGACCCACTACGTCTACAGCCCGCCGTGGGTCCGCCCGGCCGACCGCCTCAGCAACGACCCCGAGTTCCTGGAGCGCACCACGCCGCTGCGGCGCGCCCTGATGGGCGAGTTCGCCCGCCCCGACGCCCCCTTCGGCGCCAACTACGACCCACTGCCGATCTGACCCGATGCTGATCTGACCCACGGACCGGCCTCCCACGTCCGGAGGCCGGTCCGTCGGCGGTGGCGGTGAGCGGACCCGGGGCGGCGTACGAACCCGGGGTTCTTGCGGGCGCGACGCGGCCGGGAGTGGCGCAGGCTCGGTGGCGTCAGCAACCGCATCAGGCGCCGGACGTCACTGGGACCGGGGATCCGCGCTGCCTGGGATCGCCGCGCCGAGGAGGCGTCATGAGTACCACCATCGAGACCACGACCGAAGTCCAGCCGTTCCAGATCGACATCCCGCAGGAGCGCATCGACGACCTGCGCCGCCGGATCGCGGCGATGCGCTGGCCCGCGCAGGAGCTGGTCGCCGACCGGTCGCAGGGTGTCCAGCAGGCGACGCTCCAGGCGGTCGCCGGCTACTGGAAGGACGATTACGACTGGCGCCGGTGCGAGGCCAGGCTGAACGCGCTGCCGCAGTTCACCACCGAGATCGACGGGATCGAGATCCATTTCATCCATGTCCGGTCGCGGCACGAGGACGCGTTGCCGATGATCATGACGCACGGCTGGCCGGGTTCGGTCATCGAGCTGCTCGACACGATCGGGCCGCTCACCGATCCGACTGCGCACGGCGGCAGCGCCGAGGACGCATTCCATCTGGTCCTGCCGTCGCTGCCCGGATACGGCTTCTCGAGCGCGCCCACCGAGCTCGGCTGGGAGAACGGCCCCATCGCACAGGCGTGGGCGAAGCTGATGGCCCGCCTCGGATATTCGCGGTACGTCGCCCAGGGCGGCGACGTCGGCGCCGCGGTCACCGACGCGATGGGCCGCCACGGGGTCGAAGGGCTGGTCGGCATCCACGTCAACCTGCTCGCGACGGCGTTAGGCGTCGTCGACCTGCTGCCGGCGGAATCCGAGGCGGAACGCGCCGCGCATGCCGCCCTCAAGACCTTCACGACCGACGGCTTCGGGTACTTCGTGGAGCAGTCCACGCGACCGCAGACCATCGGTTACTCGCTGGTGGACTCGCCCCTCGGCCTGGCCGCCTGGATGCTCGACCATGACACAGACAGCTACTACAAGATCTCCCGGGCCTTCGTCGACGGCGTACCGACCGGCAATCTGACCCGGGAGAGCGTCGTCGACAACATCACTCTGTACTGGCTGACGGGCACCGGCTCCTCTGCGGCCCGCTGGTACTGGGAGTTCGGACGGTTCCTGGCTGCGGCCGCCGCGGCCGGCCACGCCCCGCCACCGGTGCAGGTCCCGGTCGCGTGTACGACGTTCCCCGGCGAGATCTGGGCCGCCCCGCGGAGCTGGGCCGAGACGGTCTATCCCGGCCTGGCCTACTTCAACCAAGTCGACAGCGGCGGGCACTTCGCCGCCTGGGAGGAGCCGGAGCTGTTCGCGGCCGAGATGCGCGCCGCGTTCAGGTCACTGCGCCAGGGGTCGTGACACCGAGCGTCGTACCTGGCGCCGAGTGCTGACGCCGAGCTTGGTGAAGATCTTGTGCAGGTGCCATTCGACCGTGCGGGGGCTGATGAACAACGCGGCGCCGATCTCGTTGTTCGTCAGCCCTTCCGCCACGAGCCGGGCGATATGGGCTTCCTGGGTGCTGAGGTCTGCGGACGTCTCGGCGGAGCGCTGGGAGACCGACTCACCGGTCGCCCGGAGTTCCTTGCGGGCGCGGTCGGCGAAGCCGTCGACGCCCAGCGCGCTCAAGTTCTCGTAGGCGGTCCGGAGCTGCCCGCGTGCGTCGGTACGACGGTCCTCGCGTCGCAGCCACTCGCCGTACCGCAGGTGTGCTCGCGCGTGCTCGACCCGAAGGGTTGTCCGGCTCAGCCGCTCGATTTCCTCGCGGTAGTAGTCCTCGGCCGCGGTGTCGGTGGCGAGAAGTGCTCGACGGCCCGCGAGTACGCCGAGCGCGGCCTCGGTCCCGCTGGCTTCGGCGAAGGACGCGAGCTGCTCCAGCGCCGCGGCGGCCTCGGCCGTGTGCCCGCTGTGTACGCCGGCTTCGACCAGCTCGCCCAGTGCCCATTTGGGCGGCCCGAGCTCGAGTGGGGAGGCAGCGCCGGTGCGCGCTGCTTCGAGGGCCTCGTCGTACCGGCCGAGGCTGTTGCACATGATCGCCTGGAACCAGCTGATCATGTTCAGCCCGACGCCCTCGCCGCGCACGGTGATCTCGTCGTGGATCTGCTTGAACTGGGCTTCTGCCACCGTCGCGCGTCCGCGGATCGCGTTCAGGCTCACCTCGCCGTACGGGATCATCGCGTTCTGTCCGCCGGTGACGTCGGCGACCCATTCCGCTTCCGCGACCAGTGCCTCGGCCTCGGCGAGGTCGCCGCTGTAGAGGTCGTAGATGATCCGGCTGTTGATCGCCACCGGCAGCACGCTGAGTGCGCCGATGGTGCGGATCGCCTCCAGGTGCCGCTGGGTGAGGATGCCCCAGTTGACGTCGTCCCATTGGTCCGTCGCGACGCAGGCCGCGAGCCAGGCGAACCGGACGGCCTCGTCCATGGTCAGTTCGTCCCGTCCGAAGGCACTGACTGTTTCGCGCAGGCCAGGGGCGGCTGCGGCGTACGCATCGGTGTAGAGGACGGAGACGCCGTGCAGCAGGAGTTCGGACTTGGTCGGCGCTTCCGGCAGCCGCACTTGGCGCATAGCCTCGGCCACCTGACTCATCCCGATGTCGGGACCGGCGGCGAGCCGGCCGGCGAACATGGCTGCCGCCAGGGCATCCAGATAGGTCTCCCGTGCGAGCGTCGGTTCGGTCGGTTCCAAGCGCCTCGCAGCGGCAAGCAGCAAGGGCAGCGCCTTGTTGCCGTGCTCGGAGTAGTGCGAGATCTGGGCTTGCTGGAGCTGAACCCGCGCGGCCTCGGCTTCGGACAGCGGCCCGGCCTGTGCGGTCGCGAGCAGGGCCAGCGCCTGGTCGAAGGAACCGGCGGTCGCCTTGACCTGGGCGGCGGCCAGCGAGCGTTGCGCGCGGCGTTGTGGATCAGGCGTCAGGTACGCAGCGGACTCCATGAATGCTGCCGCGGCGGCGATTCCGCCACGTCCGAGCGCACGCTCGGCAGATTGATCGAGCTCGGCGGCGACGCTCTCGTCCGGCGCCGCTGCGGCCCGAGCGCGGTGCCACGCCCGCAGGTCGGGCGCCTCCTGCGGATCCGTCACCTCGGCAAGTGCCTCATGCGCCGTACGGCGTTCCTCCGGCGACGCGGCGCGGTACACGGTCGAACGCACCAGCGGATGGCGGAATTCGACCTGGTGACGCAGCTCGAGCAGATCCACCGTCGCGGCCGTTGCCAACGCATCGTCTCCGAGGCCAAGCCGCTGGGCGGCGCGGCGCAGGACGTCCACGTCACCGGCGGGCTCGGCAGCGGCCAGCAGGAACACGGTGCGCGTTTGCGGCGCAAGCGCCTCGAGTTGGCGCTGGAAGCCTGCCTCCAGGCGGCCGACGAGCGACGGCTCGAGTACAGCGTCGACGGTAGGCCCGAAGGCGAGCTCGGTAGCGGAGACCTGGCGCGGCAGTTCGAGCAGCGCGAGCGGATTGCCGTGAGCTTCGGCCAGGACCCGGTCGCGGACCTGGTTGTCGAGCGCGACGCTCATCGCAGAGTCCAGGAGCGCGGCTGCCTCCTCGGCCGGGAGGCCCGCGAGTGTCAGCTCCGGCAGTCCCGTCAGCCTGGGCGCCTGGTCCGTCGTACGAACCGCGAAGACCATCGCGATCGGTTCCGCCCGGAGCCGGCGGGCGACGAACTCGAGCGTTTGCACGGAGGCTTGATCGAGCCACTGAGCGTCATCGACGACACACAGCAGCGGCTCCTTGTCGGCCGCGTCGGCCAGCAGGTTCAGTACGGCGAGCCCGACCACGAAGGGGTCCGGTCGGCTACCCGTCTGGATCCCGAACGTCGTGGTCAGGGCATCGCGTTGGGGTGCCGGCAACTCGTCCAACCGATCGAGGAAGGGTGCGCACAGCTGGTGCAGGCTCGCGAACGGGAGTTCCATCTCGGACTGCACGCCCGCTGCCCGGATCACCCGCGAAGCGGTGACTTCGTCGACCACCAACTGGAGCAAGGCTGTCTTGCCGATACCGGCCTCGCCGCGAAGTACCAGCACCTGGCTCCGGCCGGCCCGGGCCTGCGCCACTAGCTGGCGTAGCGTGTCGCGCTCGCTGACCCGCCCGCGCAAGCCTGGCCAATTCACCATGGCGACCCGTCCCGGAACATGCCTGTCCCAGTTGCTGGGACCGCTCGAATCACTTTTGCACCGTCGTTCCGGTCGGGCAACAGCTCTGCGGATGGTTTCGGCGATGCGTGCACCCGCCGCCGTTGCCTGGCGAATGTCTCGGTGGGAACGTGAGGGGAAGCGGTTGGAGGAGACGTGTCGCCCGCAGCGAACAGCCGGCCGGGTCTGCGTGGCCGGCGCGGTGAGTGCGAGCGGCTGGCGGGCCTGGTCCAGTCGGCCCGATCGGGTCGCAGCGCAGTACTGGTCGTGCGCGGCGAGCCCGGTATCGGCAAGAGCGCCCTGCTCGACTTCGTCGAGGATGCCGCTACAGACGGCCGGGTCCTCCGGGTGGCCGGTGTCGAGTCCGAGATGGAGCTGGCCTTCGCCGGTCTGCACCAGTTGTGCGAGCCGCTGCTCGCCGGGATCGGGAGGCTGCCGGCACCGCAGGCAAACGCTCTGGGTACGGCGTTCGGGCTGCGTGCCGGCAGCCGTCCGGACCGGTCCCTGATCGGACTCGCCACTCTGACCTTGATGTCCGAGCGGGCGAGCGAGGAACCGCTGGTTTGCCTCGTCGACGATGCGCAGTGGCTCGATCACGCCTCGGCGCACGCACTCACCTTCGTCGCACGCCGGTTGGCAGCCGAAGCCGTCGTTCTGGTTCTCGCGGGGAGGACGAGCAGCGAGCACCAGAGCTGGGCCGGGCTACCGGAACTGACGCTGCGTGGACTACCTGATGAGGACGCGGAGGCACTGCTCCAGTCCGCGTTGACCGGGCCGCTGGACGAGCGGGTACGACGCCGCATCCTCGCCGAAGCCCGTGGAAACCCGTTGGCGTTGCTGGAATTGCCGCATTGGCTGACGACAGCCGAACTGACCTTCGGCCCTTACCCGGCGCAGCCGCATGCGCTGACGAGTCGCATGGAGCAAGGATTCCTGCGCAGATTGGAGCCGTTGCCGGACGACTCGAGACTTCTCCTCCTGACGGCCGCCGCGGAGCCGCTCGGTGACGTCAGCCTGCTCTGGCGTGCGGCCGCGCAGCTGGGCATCGGCAGGGACGCCGCCGGCCCGACCGAAGAGGCCGGTCTGCTGGAACTCCGCGACACGGTTCGGTTCCGGCATTCGATGGTCCGGTCGGTTGCCTATCGGTCTGCCGGAGCCCTGGAGCGGCAGACTGTGCACCGCGCGCTCGCGGAAGTGACGGATCCCGATCTCGACCCCGACCGTCGTGCCTGGCACCAAGCACAGGCTGCGACCGGCCCCGACGAAACCGTGGCCGCGGAACTCGAGCGTTGCGCGGACCGCGCGCAGGCCCACGGCGGACTTGCCGCGGCTGCAGCTTTTCTGGAGTCCGCCGCACTGCTGACGCCCGATGCCGCAACCAGAGCCGAACGGTTGCTGAGCGCAACCGAGGCGATGTTCCACGCAGGCACCTTCGAAGCGGCACAGAAACTGCTCACGGTCGCCGAACATCGTTCCCTGACCGCGTTGCAGCGCGCCCGGGTCGACGTACTCCGGGCCCAGATCGGATTCGCGTCCTACCGGGGCAACCGGGATCTGCCACACCTGCTGGCGGCGGCTCGCCGTCTGGAGCCGCTCGACGCGGAGCGCGCGCTCGACACGTATCTCGACGCATTGACCGCAGCGCTGTTCGCCGGACGACTAGCTTCTCGCCCGGGGCCGTCCGACGTGGCGCAGGCGGCGCGCCGGGCGCCGTCGTCCGCTGCGCGGCTGCGGCGCGGGGACGTGCTGTTGCACGGTGTCGCAGTACTTTTCGCCGAAGGCTATCCGGCCGCGGCACCGCTGCTGAGACGAGCGACCGAGGTGTTCGACAGTAGTGAGCTGACGCTGGAAGAGGGCGTCCGGTTCATGTGGCTGGCAGCTGTTGCGGCCTCCGATCTCTGGGACGAGAACGCCTGGGATCGGCTGACCAGTCGGCACCTGACGATCGTCCGCGAGGCCGGGGCGCTGAGTGCATTGCCGCTCGCGTTGAACGCGCGCGCCTTCGTCGATCTGTTCACCGGCGACCTGGCTGCTGCGGCCGACCGGGTCCAGGAGATCAGCGCGGTCAGCGAAGCAGCCGAGAGCAGGATGTCGCCGTACGCCGCTCTCGGTCTAGCGGCCTTCCGGGGCCGTGAAGACCAGGCCGCACAGCTGTTTGCTGCCTCGCTGCGGCAGGTCGAGGCGCGTGGTGAGGGGATGGCGGTCTCGGTGACGAAGTGGGCCGAGGCGATGCTGTGCAACGGGCTCGGCCGGTACGAGGAAGCGTTTGCCGCCGCGCGCGAAGCGGCTGCGTTCCCCGCGGAGATGGCGGTGTCGAACTGGGGGTTGGTCGAGCTGATCGAGGCAGCCGTGCGGACCGGTGATCGGCCCGCGGCAGCCGCTGCCTTCGAGCTGCTCTCGGAGATGACGCAGGCCAGCGGCACCGATTGGGCGCTGGGAGTGGCTGCCCGCTCCGAGGCCCAGCTGTACGACGGAACGAAGGCAGAGGACCTGTACCGGCAGGCCACAGACAGGTTGGAGCGCACGGCTGTCCGTACCGAGCTGGCTCGTGCCCGGCTGCTCTACGGCGAGTGGCTGCGGCGCGAGGGGCGACGTGTCGAGTCGCGTGAGCAGTTGCGCGCGGCGTACGACGCGTCGGCCGAGATGGGCATGCTCGCGTTCTGCGAGCGAGCCCGGCGAGAGCTGATCGCGACCGGCGAGTCGGCGCGGAAGCGGACGTCGGCGACGGCTCACGACCTGACCGCGCAGGAGCTGCACATCGCTCGGCTGGCGATTCAGGGCTTGTCGAATCCGGAGATCGGGGCCGAGCTGTTCCTCAGCCCGCGCACGGTCGAATGGCATATGCGCAAGGTGTTCACGAAGCTCGGCATCAGCGCACGCAAGCAGTTGCGCGAGGTGCTCGAGACCACCCAGCTCGTCTGAACGAGGCAAGGAGACGAAGATGCGGGTTTTCGTCGCGGGAGGCACCGGGGTGATCGGCCGGCCTCTCGTCAAGGCGCTGGTCGCGCGGGGCCACGAGGTGACGGCCAGTACGACGCGGGCCGGCGGTGTCGCGGTCGTCGAGGGACTCGGTGCGCAGCCGGTGATCATGGACGGCCAGGACGAGTCGGCGGTCCGTCGAGCAATCGTCGACGCCAAGCCCGAGGTGGTCGTCAACCAGATGACGTCACTGTCTGCTCCGTCCGCCGATTACGCTACCTGGCTCGCAGTGACGAACCGTCTGCGGAACGAGGGCACGGCAGCTGTGATGACCGCGGCTGCGGAGGCCGGAAGCCGGCGCGTGCTCTCGCAGAGCGGCGCCTACATGACCGAGCCCGGGAACGGCTCGACGGACGAGTCCTCGCCGTTGTATCTGGACGGTCCGGGACCGATCGGCGTACACGTCCGCGCCAGCGCCGCAGGCGAGGAGAAGGTGCTCACCACACCTGGAGTCGAGGGGATCGTGCTTCGCTACGGTTTCTTCTACGGGCCGGGTACGGCGCTGGGGCCCGACGGCGACTGGGCGAACGCGGTCCGGGCCGGCGAACTCCCGATCGTCGGAGGCGGCGACGGCCGGTACCCGTTCATCCACGTGGACGACGCCGTTGCGGCCACGCTGCTGGCGGTCGACCACGGGGAGACCGGCATCTACAACATCGTGGACGACGAACCGGCCCGGGCGGCCGAGTGGATCCCGTACCTGGCCGAGCTCCTGGACGCACCGACACCTGGCCGGGTGCCGGAGCCGGAGGCGGCGGAACGGTACGGCGTACAGACCGTGTACTACGGCAATAAGTTGCCCGCAGCAAGCAATGCCAAGCTGAGGATGACGTTGGGGATGGATCTCGCGTATCCCACCTGGCGGGCCGGGTTCCGGGCGGTGTTCGGAGTCAGGTCATGAGCTGACAGCGACCGAACCAGGGAATTTCACTGGCGCGAACGAGCCCGGGGGAGGCGCAGGCTGGGCGCGGAGCCCTCTGGAGGAACCGTGAGCAGCGAGGCAGATCTGGCGGCGGTGACGGGTCAGCCGACCGACCCGGCGCAGTTCCTCGTCGACGAGGTTTCGCCGTCGTACTGGCGAGTCGTCTTCCGCAACGGGCCGATCAACCTGCTGGACGCGGATTCGATCGAGCAGCTGGCCGACCTGGTCACCCGGATCGAGGATGCGCCGGCGCTCACGGTGGTCGTGTTCGGCAGCTCCAACCCGGACTACTTCATGGCGCACCGGGATCTGCGGGCCGACCGTGCGCGGGTGGTCTCGATGCCGGCCGGGCCGACTGGGCTGCACCCGTACGTCGATGATCTGGTCCGGCTGAGCAAGGTCCCGGCGGTGACGATCTGCTCGATCCGGGGCCGGGTGCGGGGCGCCGGCAGCGAGTTCGTGCTCGCCACCGACGTGAGGTTCGCGGGGGACCGGGCCGTCCTGGGACAGTGCGAAGTCGGCCTCGGGGCAGTGCCCGGGGGCGGTGCGATGGCGAGGCTCGCCCGGCTGGTCGGACGCGGGCGCGCAGCGGAGATCCTGTTGGGGGCGGACGACGTACCGGCCGCGCTGGCCGAGCGGTACGGGTACGTCAACCGGGTGCTGCCGGACGCCGGGCTGGACGCGTTCGTCGACGCGTTCGCGCGACGGATCGCGGGTTTCGACAAGACGGCGATCGCCGAGACCAAGGCACTGCTCGACCTCGCGTCGCTGCCTCCGGACGACGAGTTCGCGCCCGGTCTCGTCGCCTTCTTCCGGACGTCCGGCCGCCCCGAGAACGCGATCCGGATCAGGTACTTGCTGGACCACGGCCTGCAATCCGCAACCGGCGTCGAACTGAACCTCGGCCGCGAACTCGGCAACCTCCCGGAATCAACCACCACCTGGCTGAACAGCTGACAGGTTCAGCAGTTCGCCAGTGTTATCCGGTTACGGAGCCCGGCGCGGAGGGGGATGCACATTGGTTTGCCGCTGACCGGGTGAGGCACGACCTTGGACTCCACGCCGAAGACGTCACGGATGATGTCGGCCGTGAAGACATCCTCCGGGGAGCCTTCGGTGATGAGTGTGCCGGACTTCATCACGAACACATGGTCGGCGTACTCCGCGGCCATATTGAAGTCGTGTAGCACCATCGCCACGGTCTTGCCCTGCTCCTGGTTCAGCTGGTGCAGCAGGTCCAGGACCTCGAGCTGATAGGCGACGTCGAGGTACGTCGTGGGCTCGTCGAGCAGGATCAGGTCAGTGCCCTGGGCCAGACACAGCGCGATCCACACCCGCTGCCGCTGTCCACCGGACAGTTGGTCGACGTGCTGGTGACGCAACTCGGCGGTGCTGGTCACGGTCATTGCCCACTCGACCGCCTCCTTGTCGGCCGCGCTGGGCACCTTCAGCGAGGTGCGGTGCGGGTGCCGGCCGAACCAGACCAGGTCCTCGACCGAGATCGACTCGGGCGTGACCAGCACCTGCGGCAGGATCGCCAGCAGCCGGGCCACCTCCTTGGTCGAGGTGTCGTGGATCGACTTGCCGTCCAGGATCACGCTGCCCTTGGCCGGCGGCAGCAGCCGGGCCAGAGCCCGTAACGCCGTGCTCTTCCCGGAGCCGTTCGGTCCGATCAGCACGCTGACCTTGCCGTCCGGGATGGTGAGCGTCAGATCGCGTGCGATGACGTGCTGGTCATAGGCGAGCTGGACGCCCTGGGCCTGCAGACGCATGGTGGGTCTCCTACTTTCCGGTCTTCACGAGCAGGTACAGGAAGTACGGACCGCCGATGACCGCGGTCACCAGGCCGGCCGGGATCTCGAGTGGCGGCGCGAGGCCACGGCCGAGCATGTCGGCGAACAGCATCAGCAGGACCCCGAAGAGAGCCGCCGAGGGGAGCGACGCGAGGTGCCGGCCGCCGAAGATACGGCGGGCCATGTGCGGGGCGATCAACCCGATGAATCCGATCGTCCCGGACACCGCGACGGCCGACGATGCGAGTGCCACCGCGAACAGCAGGAGCAGCCGCCGCGTCTTCTCGACCGGTTCGCCGAGTCCGGCGGCCAGGTCGTCGCCTAGCCCGAGTACGTCGAGCCTGCGGGACCACACCAGGATCAGCGGCACCAACACCACGACCCACGGCAGGATCTCGTACACAGAGCTCATCGACCGACCGAACAGACTTCCGGTCAGCCAGATCAGCGCCGCACTGACATCCAGCGGATTCCGAACCAGCAGGAACCGGATGCCGGCCTCGAACGCCGCGCTCACCGCGACACCGACGAGCGCGATCCGCACCGGAGTCGCACCGCGCCGGTAGGCCAGCAAATACACCAGCCCCGCAGCCAGCATGCCGCCGACGAACGCCGCGGGTACGACGGCGAGCACGGGTACGCCGGGGATCGCGAGCAGCAGCAACATGCCCGCGAAGCCCGCACCCTTGGTGACACCAACGACGTCGGGAGCGGCCAGCGGGTTGCGGATGACTCCCTGCATCACCCCGCCGGACACGGCCAACGCCGTACCGACGAGCCAAGCGAGCAGCACCCGTGGCAGCTGGAAGTCGACCACGATCTGGGCGGCTTGATCGGTCGTGTTGCCCGTGACCGCGTTGAACACGTCGTGCATCGAGACGTCGGTCGCGCCGACGCTGAGGCTGTAGAAGCTGAGCACGACGGCCAGCGCGCCGAGCGATCCCACGACGACTCGTGGATACCGCTGGGCGGCAGTGCTCCGGCGGACATGTTGCGCGACGATCGCCGTACTCACGATGCAGTCACTTTCTGTCGACGGGCCAGGTACACGAAGATCGGTGCGCCGATGAGCGCGGTCACCACACCGGCGGGGACCTCGTACGGCGGTTTGACGTAGCGGGACAGCAGGTCGGCGTACAGCACGAGCACACTCCCGGCGGCCGCGCACAGCGGAAGCAGCACGGTGTAGTTGGAGCCGGTCAGTCGTCGCACGATGTGCGGCACGATCAGGCCGATGAACGCGACCGGACCGGCGACAGAGACGGCCGCACCGGACAACACGACGACGAGGGCCGAGCCGAGCAACCGGGTCCGTTCGACGTTCTGGCCGAGACCGCGCGCCATGTCGTCGCCGAGGGCGAGCAGGTTGAGCGAGCGGGACATCGAGAACGCGCCGGCCAGTCCGACGACGAGCCAGGGGAGCAGGTTGCGGATGTCGCCCCAGGCGGCGAAGTTGACGCCGCCGACCAGCCAGAACAGCACACTGTCCGCGGAGTTCTCATCGAAGATGATCAGCACCTGGGTCAGCGAGATCAGCAGGCTGCTCGCGGTCACGCCGGCCAGGGCCAGGCGGACCGGGCTCACCCGCCCGCGGCCCGACCCGGCCAGCAGCATCACCGACACGCCGGCCGCGGCCGCACCGCCGAACGCGAGCAGAATCGTGGGCGCGCCGGACAGCGACGGTACGACGGTCACCGCGAGCACGACCACGAACACCGCACCGGCGTTGACGCCCATGATCTCGGGCGCTGCCAGCGGGTTCGCCGCGACGGCCTGCATCAGGGCGCCGGCCACTGCCAGCGCGGCGCCGACCAGCAGCGCCAGCACGATCCTCGGCATCCGGATCGACTGCAGGATCAACTCGTCCGGCTCGTCGGCCTTGAAGATTGCCCCGGGCAACCGTGAGAGCGAGATGTGCTGACTGCCGATGGACAGGCCCCAGACGACGCCGATCACGAGCAGGGCCAGCAGGACCAGGGTCACCCAGGTGACCCGCTGTTTGCTGGTGACGATCTTCGGCCGCCGGTGCACGGCAGCCTCGGTGGGTCCGGGCGCGATCCCGGTCGACTGGGTCATGTCAGTTCCCGTAGAGGTTCTTGACGGCTTCCTGGGCGATCAGCTCCGAGGCGACCAGTCCACGCGACCGCGACCAGACGTTCTGGTCGACCTTGTACGTCGCGTTGTCCTTGACCGCCGGGATCTGTTTCCAGAGCGGACTCTTCTCCCACGTGTCGGCCAGCGTGTCCCCGGTCTGGCCGGCGATGAACATGATGTCCGGCTTGGTGCTCACCACCGTCTCCAGCGTCAGCGAGACCGTCGCGTCACCGCTGTCGTCGGCGAGCGGCGACTTGATGCCGAGCAGGGCAAGTACGCCGGGGGTGTAGGCCTTCGGCGGGAACCCGGTGAACTCCTTGTCGGACGACACCGCGAACAGCGCCTTGCGGGTCTCACCGGACTTCGCCTTGGCCTTCAGGTCGGACAGGATCTTGTCGTGCTCGGCCAGCCGGGCCTTCATCTGGTCGCACTTGTTCAGCGCGATCGCCGCGGACATCTCGCTGTCCATCACCTGCTGGTAGTTGCCGTTGAGGCTGGCGTAGGCGACGGTCGGCGCGACCTTCGACAGCTGGGCGTAGATCGCCTTGTGCCGTCCGCTGTCGGCCAGGATCAGGTCGGGCTTCAGAGCGGTGAGGACCTGGATGTTCGGGGTTGCTCGCAGGCCGACCGACGTGTACTTGCCGACCTTCTCCTTCAGGCCGGGAATGATCCGCTCCGGCTTGTCGTCGTCGGCGACGCCGACCGGCGCCATCCCCACCGCGACCAGCGCGTCGACGAACGAGAACTCCAGTGCGACGACCCGCTTCGGAGTACCGGTGATCGTGGTCGTGCCCAGGTCGTGCTTGATCGTCCTGGTCTCTTTGCCGCACTGCTCGAGATTGAGATCCGAACTGATCCCCTGCGCGGCCGCGGCCCGGTTCGCGTTCGGTGCGTCGCCGGTGGCCGGCGACGCGGACGTGCCGCACCCGGCCAGGCCGACCGCCGCGACGGTCAGGGTGAGGAGGGCGAGTGACCGCCGCAGCCTCGAAGCGGTGTTGGACATGGCAATCACTCCTGGGGTCGAAGAGGCGTTACAGACAAGGGGCGGTGAATCGCGGACCGGGACCGCAGCAGCCCGGCGAAGAAGCCCCGGACGGCCGGGAGGATCAAGGAGCCGCGGTGCGCGACGCCGGGGACCAGCTCGAACCGGACGTCGATGCCCTGGGCAAGGAAGTCGCGTTCGAGCGTGCGCAGGCGCTCGATCCGCGTCCGGCCGGTCCTCTCGACGCCGTCCATCCAGTTGTTCTCGCCCGGATTGTCGATCTCCCAGGTCTCGACGTCGTTGTCACCGACAACCATCAGGATCGGCACCCGGCGCAGCGACTCGAGATCGACCGAGCGGCCGAAGCGCTGCTGGAGATCCTTGGTGCCGAGCCACCAGGGGAGGCGGTCGTCGAGCTGGGTGATCCGGCCGGGAGCGCCGATCGAGACGCCGGCCAGCCGCTCCGGATGGAGATAGAGGAAACGGTGGGCGAACTGGCCGCCGCCGGAGAATCCGTGCAGATAGAAGACATCCGGGTCGATCGGGTACCGGCGGCTGACCTCGTCGACCATCGCGAGCAGCGCACGGTCGTACCGGATGCCCTGGTACTCGATGAACTTGAAGTTGTGCAGATCGTCGGGATCGATGATCCCGGCCGGGAACAGCGGCGCCAGGACGACGACCTGGTGCTCGTCGGCGAACCCGGCCATATGGTCGCGGTACAGCGACGCGTTGCGTTCAGTGCCGTGCTGCATGACGAGCAGTGGTGCCCGGTCGGTGGGCAGGTTCTCCGGCACGTAGAGGCAGTAGCCGAGCCGCTGGTCGTACTGCGACGCGAAGATCGGGGTCTTGCCCCGCGCGAAGTGGGCCGAGGTCGGCCGGGTCCGATGCTCGATCATGACCGGACCTCGTCGTACAGGTTGAACGGGACGAGTTCGTACTTGTTCTCGCAGGGAGATCCCGCGGCGACGTAGTACTCGCCGGTGGTGAGGTCGACGCAGCTGGACAACGTGGTCGACCACTGCTCGACGGCGGGAAGCCGCTCGTCCGGGTGCGCGCAGAGCGAGTCGGGGTGTCCGAGATGGTCCGACATCGCCGCGTGGATAGTGTCGCGGACGTCGGCCGACGTGGTCGCCGAGGCTGCGTTCACCAGGCCCCGGCGGGCGCGTGGCACCCGGATCAACGAGTCGGGTGAGATCAGCCGGCCAGAGCTGCCGACCTCCCGCGGGCTCAGCACCTGGTAGTGGTTGCCGTGGACAAGCAAGCCGTTCTCGCCGTACTCCCAGCCGTGGCCACCCGGTGTGGTCTCCAGGTCGATGGAGAACCCGTCTCGGTGGGTCAGCAGGGCGTTGCTCGGGATATGCGCGTCGGTCGAGGTGAGGATCTTGACCGCGTCGGCGATGTTCGGAGCGTCGAGGACCGCGCGGCGGATGACCGTCTGCGGCATCCCGGTCGCGTCGCCGAAACGCCCGCCGAGGCCGTTCGCGTTCAGCGCGAGGCCGGCGGAGTTCGCGCCGTGGCGGCCGATCTGCCCGGCCTCGACCTGCAGGATCAGCGTCGGCTTCGGCGGTTGCACGATCCGCAGGATGACGACGGTTCCGCGGATCGCCTCGCGCCAGTCCCAGTTCTGGCCGGCGTACACATGCCCGTCGCCGGCTGCGCCATCGATCAAGGAGAACGACGTACAGCCGTCGGTGTCTGCGCGGGCCGTGGACTCGGGGAACCAGTTGTCGTAGATGATCTCGCCGCGGCAGTTGAGCGCGAGGATCTCCGCGAGCGTGACGCCGGCGCCGTCGGCGATCCCGGCCGTCTCTGCGAGCAGCTCGGGGTGGTCCCGCTCGACGAGGCGCTGCCACGGCCGGGTGTGCTCGAGCACCTGGTCCCAGCTCAGACCGGCCTGATGCGCGAAAGCCTCCCGGTAGTAGGCGATGGCGTCGGCGATCAGATCTGCCGCGGCAGCGCCGTACTGACGGCCACGGTCCTGGGCGGACGGGCCGGCTATCTCGATGACTCGGGGACTCGGCACGCGGTCTCCTTTGGTGAACAGTCTTGGTCAGTGAGAGAACATTGACGCAATACTGTAACGACTATTACGGTCTGTCCAGACCTTACGGACAACGGATCTGAGGAGCCACTCCGGATGACCACCCCAAAGTCCCTGCCTGACCCCGTCGACCTCGTCGTGTACGGCGGGACTGTGTGGACCGCCGATCCGCAGCGACCGACCGCTTCCGCGTTCGCGGTCGCGGGGGACCGCATCGTCCGTGTCGGCGACGACGCCGAGATCCTGCAACTCGCAGGCGAGGACACCGAGGTGCTCGATCTGGCCGGCCGGATGGTGTGCCCGGGGTTCATCGACGCGCACACGCACTTCGAGAACGCTGTCGACTGGTACTTCCAGGTTGCGCTGACCGACGTCAACGACCAGGCCCGCCTCGAGGAACGCGTCGCGGCCACGGCCGCGCGACTGACGCCTGGCGTCTGGATCACCGGGGGAGACCTCGGGGACTTTGCCTCGACCCGCGGCGACGCCACGCTGCTCGAGCCGGACCTAACCGCGATCGATGCGCTCACGCCGGACAACCCGCTGCTGATCCGCCGCGCCGACCACCAGTACTTCGCGAACTCCAAGGCCCTCGGCGTCGCGAACATCGAGCCTGGTACGCCGGATCCGCGCGGCGGCCGGTTCGGCCGGGACGCAGGCGGCGAGCTGACGGGGATGCTCCACGGGCAGGCCGGTGAGTTCGTGCACCGGCTGGTCACCCCGATGTCGCTGGAGCAGAAGCTGCTCGGTGCGCGCGGCGTGATGGCCGGACTCAACGCGGTCGGGATCACGTCGATCCACGACATCGCGCGGCTGCCGGCGGTGACCGAGGAGACGATCCCGCCGGTTTTCCTCGAGCGGAGCTTCTCGAACGTACAGATCTTCCGGAGTCTCGCGGACCGCGGTGAGCTGTCGGTCCGCGTGTACGCGTTCCTCCCGCTCGACACGCACGACCGACTGGCCGGGCACGGCATCACGCCGACGACGGGAGACGACTGGCTGCACTTCGGTGCGCTCAAGATCTTCGTCGACAGCGGTGCGATGCTCCCGCCGTTCGACCCTGCGGACGCACCGGGCACGGGGCTGACCGACGGGTGGTCGTACCGGTTCGTCGGTGAGGAACGATTGGCCGAGCTGGTGCTGGCGGGTGACGCTGCCGGGTTCGACATCGGCGTCCACGTCCAGGGCGACCGCGGCTGCCGGATCGCGATCGATGCCTTCGAGCGGGCGGCGCAGCTGAACGAGCCGCGCGACCGGCGGCATCGACTCATCCATGCCTGGCATCTCGCGGCCGACGACTTCGCCCGTGCCGGCAAGCTCGGGCTGGTCGCCGACGTCACCCCGGACCAGTTCCTGCTCTACTCGACGAACCTCGACCGGGCGATCGGCCCGGACCGCGCGGCGAACGCGTTCGCCTGGCGCCGGATGATCGACAGCGACGTCACCGTCAACCTGGTCTCGGACCTTCCCGGCGCGTTCAACAAATCGCACGTCGCCGAGTTCGATCCGCTGCGCAACATGTACGCCGCGATCACCCGCACGGCCGCCTCAACCCAGGCCAGTCCGTTCCACCCCGACCAGGCGCTCACCGTCGACGAGGCCCTGCTCGCCTACACCGCGAACCCGGCGTACGCCGCCCACGAGGAGGACGTGAAAGGAAGCCTCACACCCGGCAAACTCGCCGACTTCGTCGTCCTCAGCGAGAACATCCGCACCGGCGACCCCGAAACTCTGCTCCGAGCACGAGTCGAGCGCACATACCTCGGCGGCCGCCTCATCCACCCCGCCACCTGACCCCCCGCCGCCGTGGCGGGGGGCAGTTACGGGGCGAGGGCTGTGATGTCTGTTGCGGCGACTACGTCGAGTAGGAGTTGCTCGTTGGAGTCGGCGTGTTGCTGGACCAGGCGGCCGGCCTCGGCGGCGTCGCGGCGTACGAAGGCCTGGCAGATGGCGCGGTGCTCGTCGAGCGCCTCGGCCGGCCGGTGGGCCGACTCCCGGTAGGTGGTCTCCAGGATGGACAGCGCGAAGCGCATCTCGACCGCGATACCGGCGAAGAAGTCGTCGACCCGGGCGCTGCCGATCAGGCCGACGACGGCCCGGTGGAACTCCAGGTCCCGCTGCACGATCTCCTGGGCGCGGCCGGACTCGGTCGCCGCAGCCAGCTGGTCGAAGGCGCCGGTGAGCGGCCGCAGCTCGGCATCGGTCAGCGTGGCGGCCCGCGCGGCTGCGCTGCCCTCCAGCGTCCTGCGGACGCGGTAGAGATCGCGGATGTCCTCTTCCGTGAACAGCACGACCCGGGAACCCTTGTGGCGGTAGTGCCGCACGATCCGCTCGCGCGCCAGGATGCCGAGGGCGTCCCGGATGGTGCGGCGGGAGACGTCGAACTGGGCCGACAGGCCCTCCTCGCGCAGTTGCTCGCCCGGCTTCAGCCGGCCGTCCATGATCGTCTCGCGCAGCAGCGCAGCGACCTCTTCGGCGGTCGTACCGCGGTTCAGCCTCGAGACTCGTCCGTCGACCGTCATGCGGCTCCCTCTCTCACCCTGCCTACCTCGTCCAGGGCACTCTATCGCGCTCACTGCAAATGGTAGCATTGGTGCATTGGTCACCAATCCTGTGAGGTGCAATGAGTATCCTCGAGTCCAGCTCGCCGGTAGAACAGTGGAACCAGGAAGTCCTCGCCGAGGTCATCGGCGAAGTCCTTGCCCGGCAGTTCGGTCTCCGGGCGGTCGCACAGTCACCGCTGGGCGGCGAGGTTGATCAGAACGTGGCCGTCGAGCTCTCGGACGGATCCCGCCTCGTCGTCAAGGTCTCGGCGCCCGGAGCCGATCCCGACGAGATCCGCTGGCGTCACTCGCTGCAGGCTCTCGCCGCCCGGCCGGACGCCCTCGGGCCGGTGCAAGTCACCACCGCACGTGCCGCCGAGAACGGAGACACGGTCGTCCCGGTCGACCGCGACGGTACCCGCCGGATCGTCACGGTTCAGCCCTGGCTGCCCGGCCGGACGTTGTCCGACCTCAATAGTCACTCTCCCCAACTCCTCGGCGAGCTCGGCCGGACCGCCGCCCGGATGGTCCAGGCACTCGCCCCGGCCACCGCGTTGCCCGGGGCAACAACTCGCCATTGGGACGTCCTGCGGGCGCCGGAGGCGATTGCCGACGGCATCGACGCGGTCGAGGACCCGGTCCGGCAGGCCCACGTCCGGCAGATCGTCGGGTGGTTCGACCGGGTGATCGACAAGCACGGCGCCACGCTGCCGAGGTCGGTCGTCCACCAGGATCTCAACGACTTCAACGTCCTGGCCCGCCCCGGGCCGGACGGTCGCCATCACGTGAGCGCCGTCCTGGACTTCGCCGACGCGCTCCACACCGCGCGGATCGGTGAGCTGGCGGTGGCGGTCGCCTACTCGATGCTGCGCAAGCAGAATCCGCTCAGCGCGGCAGCGGCCGTCATCCGGGGGTACGCCGCCGAGCTCGAGCTCACCGAGGACGAGCTCGCCGTGCTGTACCCGCTGGCCGCGGCCCGGCTCTGCGTCAACGCCGTCACCTGGACCAAGCGTCAAGTGGACGGCGGTACGTCGTACGGGCACGAGCGGATGAAGCACACCTGGCCGGCGATAGCTCTCCTCGCGGAAACTCCGCCGGAGGTCGGCGAGATCCTGTTCCGCTTGGCCGCCGGAGCTGCGGTCGAACCGGGCAGACCGGTGCCGGCAGCTGGCACCAGGCGGGCGGTGCCCGGCCTGGACCTCGTTCCATTCGAAGCAGCGCACGAACCGGTCGGCCAGGATGATCGCGCCCGGCTCGGCCGTCACCTGCGGGCCGATGCCGGGACCGTCGTCCGGCGTACGACCGAGTCGGGTGCAGCGGCGACGCTCAGACTCGGCGTCGAGATCGCGGCCTCGTCCGGGCCGTTTCAGGTCGTCGCGCCACAGGCCGGCGTCGTGCAGGAGCGGAGTACGTCGTACCTGATCCTGCGGCACGAGGGTGAGGAGACGATCTGGTCTCGCTGGACCGGGCTCGACTCGCCGTTGTCGGCAGGCGCCAAGGTGGCTGCGGGTGAGCCGCTCGGTGCCGCGCAGACCTCTCTCCGCGTGGCGATCTTCCGTTCGTTAGAGACAGCACAAGCCGGCGGCCGACCACTGGTAACGCCCGAGGAGGCAGCCGCATGGGCGATCGTCTCGCCCGATCCGTCGCGCTTCCTCGGACTCGGCGGCGAGCCGGACCCCGCAGTCAACTGGACGGCGGACAAGGTGCTTGCGACGAGAGACCGGCGCTTCGCCCGGTCCCAGCGCTCGTACTACGAACGGCCGATGCAGCTCGTCGGCGGCCGCGGCGCCTGGCTGTACGACGAGTTCGGCCGCGGCTACCTCGACGTGATGAACAACGTCAGTCACGTCGGCCACTCCAATCCACGCGTGGTCGAGGCCGCAACTGCACAGATGTGGCAGCTCAACACCAACAGCCGGTTCCTGTACCGAGGGATCGCGGAGTACGCCGAACGACTGACCGCGCTCCTGCCCGATCCGCTGGAAGTCGTGTTCCTGGTGTGCAGCGGAAGCGAGGCCAACGACCTGGCCGTCCGGATTGCCCGCACGGTCACCGGCCGCCGCGACGTACTGGTGGTCGACGGGGCGTATCACGGCAACACCTCGGTCCTCACCGGACTCAGCCCGAACCGCTACAAAGGCCCCGGCGGCACTGGGCCAGATCCGACCACCCACGAAGTACAGCAACCCAACCGCTACCGCGGCCCGTTCGGGTACGACGATCCCGATGCAGGCAGCAAGTACGCCGCGGACGTCCGGCGGCAGGTCGATCGACTGACCGCACGCGGTACGCCGCCGGCCGCGTTCATCGCGGAATCGGCGATGGGCACAGCCGGCAGCATCTTCTATCCCGACGGCTACCTCGAACAGGCACACGCCAGCGTCCGGGCGGCCGGCGGACTCTGTATCGCCGACGAGGTCCAGGTCGGCTTCGGTCGGTTCGGCGACGTGTTCTGGGGATTCGAAGGTCAGGGCGTCGTGCCGGACATCGTCACGATGGGCAAGCCGATCGGAAACGGCCATCCGATGGCAGCCGTGGTCACCACCCGGGAGATCGCCGACGCGTTCGACACCGGAATGCGGTACTTCAACACCTTCGGCGGCAACCCGGTCTCGTGCGCGATCGGGACCGCCGTACTCGACGAGATCTCCGAGCACGGCCTGCAGGCTCATGCGGCCTCGACCGGGCGGGTCCTCGACGACAGGCTCCGCGAGCTGGCCGGCCGGCACGCGCTGATCGGCGACGTACGCGCCCACGGCATGTACGTCGGCATCGAGCTGGTCAGAGACCGCGCGACCAAGGAGCCGGCGCCGCAGGAAGCGTTGCTGGTGAGCGAGCTGATGAAGGACGAGGGCATGCTGGTCTACCCGACGGGGCCGGCCGAGAACGTGCTGAAGGTCAAGCCTCCGCTCGCGTTCACGCCGGCCGACGCCGAACTGTTCACCGAAGTACTGGACCAGGTACTGAGCCGGGATTGGTGAGCTGGTCTTGTGGGCGGGCCGCCCTGACCGTCAGGTCAGGGCGGCCATCACGTGCTTGATCCGCGTGTAGTCCTCGAGGCCGTACACGGACAGGTCCTTGCCGTGGCCCGAGGACTTGAAGCCGCCGTGGGGCATCTCGGCCACCAGCGGGATGTGCGTGTTGATCCACACGCAGCCGAAGTCGAGAGCAGCCGACAAACGGAGCGCGCGACTCACGTCCTTGGTCCACACCGATGATGCGAGGCCGTACTCGACGCCGTTGGCGCACCGCAGTGCCTCGTCCTCGTCCTCGAACGTCTGCACGGTGATGACAGGTCCGAAGATCTCGTGCTGCGACAGCCAGTCGTCCTGACGTAGACCGCCGATGACCGTGGGCGTGACGTAGTACCCGGTGTCGCCCTGGCGCTCGCCTCCGGTGACGACCGAGCCGTGCGCGGGGACGCGGGAGATGGCGTCGAGTACGCGCCGCAACTGGATCTCGTTGTTCACCGGCGGCACCCAGGCGTCCTGGTCGTCGGGGGAGCGGCCCGCGGTCGTCGTTGCCCGTTCGGTGCACGCGGCTAGCGCGGCGACGAAGTCCGCGGCGGCTCGTGCCTGCACGAGTACTCGGGTGGCCGCGGTGCAGTCCTGGCCGGCGTTGAAGTACCCGGCCGTCGCGATGCCCTCGGCCGCGGCTTCGAGGTCGGCGTCGTCGAAGACGATCACCGGTGCCTTTCCGCCGAGCTCGAGGTGAGTGCGCTTGAGCTGCCCGCCCGCGCTGGCGGCAACGGCCCGGCCGGCCGCGACCGATCCGGTCACCGAGACCATCTGCGGGGTCGGGTGCGCGACGAGCTCGGCCCCGGTCTCGCGGTCGCCGGTGACGACGTTGAGCACGCCCGGCGGCAGGTGCTTCGCGGCAAGCTCAGCGAGCATCACGGTGGTGACCGGAGTGGTGTCACTGGGCTTGAGTACGACGGTGTTGCCGGCCGCGACCGCGGGGACGAACTTCCAGATCGCCATCATCATCGGGTAGTTCCAGGGGGTGACCTGGCCGATCACGCCGATCGGCTCACGGCGCAGCCACGACGTGTGCCCTTCGAGGTACTCGCCGGCCGACCGGCCTTCGAGCACACGCGCGGCGCCGGCGAAGAAGCGGATCTGGTCGACCATCGGCGGGATCTCTTCGGCCTTGGTGAGGTGACCGGGCTTGCCGGTGTTGCGGCCCTCCGCCGCGATCAGGTCGTCCGCGGCGCCCTCGACGTCGTCGGCGAAACCGAGCAGTGCCTTCTGCCGGGCCGACGGCGTACTGCGTCGCCAGTCGACGAAGGCCGCCGACGCGGCGGCATACGCGGCGTCCAGGTCGGCGCCGGTCGAGTTGGGCGCGGATCCGTACTGCTCGCCGGTCGATGGGTCGACGATCGGCATCGTCTCGCCCCGGACGGAGTCGACGAGCTCCCCGTTGATGAAGTTCTGCACGGTCGTCACAGCGTTACCACCCTTCGGTAAGGACACGGTCGAGTGCATCTGCGAAGAAGTCGGCGTCGGCGGTCCCGATGCCGAGCGGGGGCTTGATCTTGAGTACGCACAGGCGGTCCGACGTCGGCTGCATGATCACCCCGAGTTCGCGCATCCGTTCGCAGATCGCGGCGGTCTCCGCCGTTGCGGGCTCCAGCGTGGTGCGATCGCGAACGAGTTCGACGCCGACGTACAGGCCCATGCCGTGCACGGCACCGATGATCGGATGGCGTTCGGCGAGTTCGAGCAGCCGGGTCCGCAGGTGGCCGCCGACTACGCGCGCGTTCTCCTGTAGCTGTTCGTCACGCAGTACGTCGAGAACGACCGTGCCGGCGACACAGCTGACCGGACTGCCGCCGGCCGACGAGAAGAAGTAGCCCTGGCTGCGGTAGCCCGCCGCGATCGCGGCCGTCGTGATGACCGCGCCGAGCGGATGCCCGTTGCCCATCGCCTTCGCCACCGTGACGATGTCCGGTACGGCGTTTTGTTGCTCGAAGCCCCAGAAATGGTGGCCCAGGCGTCCGTATCCGACCTGGACCTCGTCGGCGATGCACAGCCCGCCGGCCCGCCGTACCGCGGCGTAGACCGTCGGCAGGTAGCCATCCGGAAGCGCCATGCCGCCGGCGTTGCCGTAGAACGACTCGGACAGGAACGCCGCGGGCGGGTGGCCCTGCGCAGTCAGGTTGTTGACGGCGGCAACGGCGTCTTCGGCGTACCGGTAGGCGTCGGCTCCGCGGTACTGCCCGCGATAGGCGTTCGGTGCGGCGACCGTATGGGCCCAGGAAGGCCGCGATTCAAGGGCGTTGGGGTTGTCGGCGACCGACGTCGATACGGCGTCGGTCGCGTCGGACCAGCCGTGGTAGGCCTCCCGGACCGAGACGATGTCACGTCGTCCGGTGTTGGCCCAAGCGAGCCGGAGTGCGAGGTCGACGGCCTCGGTTCCGCTGTTGACGAGGAACACGGTGTCCAGCGGTTCGGGCAGGAGCGCGGCCAGGCGCTCGGAGAACTCGACGACCGCGCCGTAGTGGAAGCGGGAGTTGGTGTTGAGCAGACGCCATTGCCGTTCGATCGCGGCGGCGAGGCGTGGATGCCCGTGGCCGAGGATCGAGACGTTGTTGACCATGTCGAGGTAGGAGCGGCCGTCGGTGTCGAACAGGTGGCTCCGCCAGCCGCGCTCGATCTGCGGCGGCTGCCGGAAGTAGTGCTCCTGGACCGGAGCGAACGCGCGGTCCCGGCGATCCAGCAACTCCTCTGCGCCAGTGGGCGCGGTGCGGACCGCGGCCGGATCGATCAGGCCGGTCGGGTCCGGACACGACTCGCCCCAGGCCGCGGCCAGACTGGCCGAGACGAAGAAAGGTGGCCGGCTGTCGAGGTCGCTCACCTGCACCCGAAGCGAGTCGTGAGCTGCGAGCCTGCCGAGGATGTCGCCGGTGTCGACGGCACCCTCGACGCTGGCGGTCGCGCCGCTCAGCCACAAGGTCAGACCCTCCGGGCTCTTGAGCGCGACGGCATCGTCGTACCGCGCGGCGACGCCGGACCATGGTGCCCGGAGCTCTAGGTCCTGTCCGGCGAACACCTCGACGCCGAGGCCGATCGATGCCGGAGCCTCGAACGAGTTCAGGCCGGTGCGGGTCAGCCGTGGCTGGACGTACGGGACAGACACGGCCGCCGATCCGTCCCGCTTGATCGCTGCCGCCGCCGCGGTCGCTTCCGCGTCGTCGACGAGGAAGTATCCGTCGTGGAGTTCGGGGCTTGTCGCCGACAGATCCAGCGCTGTCGGAACGACGGGTTGGTCGATCCATAGGAGTGCTGAGCCGTGGGCGGTCCGGTGCTCACGCCGAGGCCGCACCGATGCGCGGATCAGCTCGGTGAGGACCTCGAGTGGTACGGAGGTCGCCCGCTCGAAGATGGCCCACTCGCGGGCGAGGTTCTCTGTCGCGTAGTGGTTGGTGGGGTCGACCTGGGCCTGTTGCTGACCACTGACTGCCAGCGCCGCGGCTCGGAGTACGACGAGTGGGCCGAGCGCGGCGAGTTCGTCGTCAGAGATCGGCCGGATCCCGTCGTACGCGACGATTGCCGGGAGCATCGTCGCCGGATCGGGGGAGTGGGCGAGCAGGGATGTACAGGTGACGGCGAGTTCGGCGATCGACCAGCTCTCCGCGAGGTCGCCGAAGTCGATCACTCCGACCGGTCGCCGGCGGCCGTCGTCGTCGACCGCGGCGATCACGTTGTCGTCGGTCAGATCGCCGTGGATCACCTGCAGCGGCAGGCTTCCGGCGTACGGCGCGAGCGCTCTGGCGGCCGTCCTGGCGGCGGCGAGCACGGCCTCCCGCCCGCCGGGAACGGTCACGAAGTCGGCGAGTCGCGTCACGACCTCGGCCGCGTTGCGGAGGTCCCATTGGAGGGAGCGGGTCGGGACCTGACCGGCGAGGCCGGTCAACGCACGCGACGTACGGGCGGCGAGATCGCCCAGGGCGGCGACGATCTCGGGCGCGAGGTAGCGGCTGTCGCTGAGGACGTCGCCGGCGACAAAGCTCACCAGCCGCGCGTACGTCGACTGTCCGCCGAGGACGATGGGCTGGACGGTCGAGCCGTCGGGGCCGGGGATCGCCACGGGCACGAGGATGCCGGGCTCGTGCAGGGCGACCTCGGCGGCCGGCGGTCCTGCGCCGCCAGGTCTTCGCGGGTGAAGGCGGCGTTGGACACCTTCAGGACGTAGCGGGTCCCTTGCTGGTCGATCAGGAAGTTCGCATCCTGCTGGCTACCGAGCTCGGTGGCGTCGCCGTCGACGCCGTACGTCGCTCGGACGTACGCCGCCGCCTGCTGCGCGGTGATCTGCGGTGCCGGGAGCGCCGCTTCCTCGAAGAAGTCGAAGTGTTGCGTCATGCTCGTTCCTCCGCGATCGAGTTGCCGCCGTCGACGACGAGGCACTGGCCGGTGAGATAGGACGAGGACGGCGAGCACAGGTAGGCGATCAGGCCGGCGACCTCCTCCGGGGTCCCGCTGCGGCCGACCGGGGTCCGCAGACCCTGGCTGTGCTCGTCCGGTGTCTGCGAGTCGGTGGCGATCCAGCCTGGCGCCACGGCATTGACCGTGACCCCTGCGGCCGCCGAGTCCAGCGCGAGTCCGCGGATCAGGCCTGTCACGCCGGCCTTCGCGGCGCAGTACGCGACCTCGCCGCGCATAGCCATGACCGGTCCGGTCAGGCTGGACACCATCACCAGACGACCGGTGCCGGAGTCCTCAAGGGCCGGCAGTACGGCGCGTGCGAACAGGAACGCCGCGTCGAGGTTGCGGGACAGGCTTGCCCGCCACTTCTCGTACGACAGTTGCCTGGCTGTTCCCGACTCCGGCTCGGGATGGGTGGTCGAGGTCAGTCCTGCACAGTTGACGGCGATGTCGAGTCGGCCGAACCGGGAGATGGCAGCCTGGGCCAGTTCCTCGGCGGTGCCGTCCCGGGTCAGGTCACCGGCGATGGCAACGGTGCCGGCGGGGAGTTCGGCCGCGCGCTCGTGCACCCGGTCGCCGGCTGCCGAGATGGCCAGCGACGCACCTGCGGCGCTCAGGGCCTGGGCAACCGCAAAGCCGATGCCGCGCCTGCTGCCGACCCCGGTCACCACTGCAGCCCGGCCCGCCAGGTCGAGGTCGCCCACGCATAGCCACCTTCCTACGATTGGTGACCAATCTAGCAGCTACGTAATTGGTGATCAATCGCGGGATGCGGCGATGGTGCTGGTGTCAGAAGCCGAGCCTGCGGCGCAGCGCCGTCAGCTGCTCGGACGCCTCCACCGACCGCTCGGCGGCCAGGGTCGCGACGCCCTGCGCCAGCACGTCCCCGACGACGATCGAGGTCAGCGGCTCGCCGGTCAGGCCGGTGGGAGTCGTCGGCGAGTGCAGCGTGACAGTCACCGCTCGGGCGAGCTTGCTGCCCGGGTCCTCGGTCACGAGCACGGTCGCGGCGCCGACGTCCCGGGCGCGGTCGACGAGGACGTCCACCTCGATGACCGAGCGGCCGGGTGCGAACAGGACGACCGCATCTCCGGGGCCGATGGCGAGCAGGTCGTCGGCGAGCCGGAAGCCCCCGGCCTCCAGAGCGGTCACGCGGAGCCCGACCCGGCGCAGTACCAAGGCCAGATGATCCGCGGCCACGAACGAGGCGCCGAAGCCGTAGGTCAGCGTGTGTTTCGCATCGAGCAGCAGTTGTACGGCGTGCTGGTACGTCTCGAGCGAGAACGTCGGCTGCATCAACTCCAGGCGGTCCATCGACTCCGCCAGGACCTGATGCCAGACGCTGGCCAGGTCCCCGCCGGTGGACTCGACCCGCTTGCGGGCGCGGACCACCGGCCGGTTCGCCTGCGTGAACGGCGCGGCGATCTTCGCTTTCAGCTCGGCCAGGCCGGAGTACCCGAGCGCCTGCACGGTTCGGATGACCGTCGCGTTGCTGGTCTTCGTCTCGGCGCCGAGGTCGGCCGCCGAGAGGAACAGCAGCTCCTCGGCCGTCCGCTCGGTCAGTGACCGGCTGACCGCCCGCGCGGCCGGCGAGAACCCCTCCCACCGCTCCCGGATCCGGGCCCGCAGATCAGCTATCACATCGGCCGAGCTCGCAGCGGCAACACCGTTCGCAGAACCATCCCGGGACTCATCCATGTAATGGATGATACGAGCCCGACACCCTCGCCGGGCTCAGGCCGAACCGCAGGGTCGGATCTGCGGACGGACTGACGGCCGACCCATCCGGCGGTGCCTCGGCGGCGAAAGCCTCGTGAGTGTTGATGTGCCATCAGAGGGAAGGGGCAGACATGAGTGACGCAACACGCCGGGGCTTTCTGGTCTTCGCCGGGGCAGGGACCGCGGCTGCGGTCGGTGCGGTGGCGGGGGTGAAGATCCTCGGTGAGCGGCCGGAGGCGGCCGCGGGTGGGGACGAGTTGCAGGCGGCCGATCTGGCGACGGCGGAGTCGTTCGTCGTCCACGTGAAGGACGTGAGGAAGGGTCAGCTGGCGATTCTGGTCGGCCAGCGCGAGGTTGTCCTGACCGATCGCGAACTGGCCGCGCGTCTCGCCGGCCTCACCACCACCTGAGCCGCGGCTCTCCTGCAATTCACGCAGACGTTTTCACTGGAGGAACAGTCATGTCTTCGCATCGCGAAGCACCGGAAATCTCGAAGGACCCGGTCGCCGACAACACCGATGTCTACGCGTTCGTCAGCCCGGACAAGCCGGACACGGTGACGCTGATCGCCAACTTCATCCCGTTCCAGAATCCGTACGGCGGCCCGAACTTCTACGAGTTCGGCGACGACGTGCTGTACGAGATCCACATCTCCAACAGCGGCACCGGCCGCTCCGACATCAGCTACCAGTTCCGGTTCCACGCCGAGATCAGGAACAAGAAGACGTTCCTGTACAACACCGGCCCGATCAGCTCGATCTCCGATCGCACCTGGAACCGCCCGCAGTACTACTCGGTCACGCGGGTGGAGAAGGGCCGCTCGCGGGTCCTGGCCCGCAATCTGGCGGCGCCGCCGGTGAACGTCGGCATCCGCAGTACGCCGGACTACGCGAAGCTCGCCCGGCAGGCGATCCACACGATCGGCACCAACCGCAAGGTGTTCGCGGGCCAGCGGGCCGACGGGTTCTTCGCCGACCTCGGCAGCATCTTCGATCTCGGCACGCTCCGGCCGTTCCAGATGGCGCACCTGATTCCGTCGGCCGCGGCGATGGGCGTCAACGGCCTGCAGGGATCGAACGTGCACACGATCGCGCTCCAGGTCCCGATCACCGACCTCACCCGCGACGGGCACCGGCCGACCGGCGTCCTGGACCCGAAGGCCGTCATCGGTGTGTACGCGTCGGCCAGCCGCCAGGCGTCCAAGATCCTCGACGGCGTGTACGGGATCCCGACGTGGCACGGTCCGTACAAGCAGGTCTCCCGGCTCGGGAACCCGTTGTTCAACGAAGTCATCGTGCCGATGGCCGAGAAGGACAAGTGGAACAGCCAGCCGCCGTACGGCGACAAGCGGTTCGCCGGCTTCGTGACCAAGCCCGAGCTCGCGGGTCTGCTTCCGGTCCTGTACCCGGGCGTGTTCCCGAACCTTGCGGCGTACAAGAAGCCCCGCGCGGACCTGGCGGCGATCCTGCTCACCGGCATCCCGAAGGGCGTCGTACGAGGGTTCCAGAACTACACGGGACCGGTGCAGGCCGACCTGTTGCGGCTGAACGTCGCGGTCCCGCCGGCGAAGTCGCCGAACCCGTTGGGTCTGGTCGCGGGCGACGCGGCCGGCTTCCCGAACGGTCGCCGGGTGTTCGACGACGTCGTCACCGTGGAACTGCGTGCCGTCGCGGGTCTGACGATTCCGTTGGTGGACCCATCGTTCAAGCCGGACGCCGCGGCGGCAGCGATCAAGGACGGTACGTCGAACACCAACGCGGACTACCTGACGTGGTTCCCGTACCTCGGTACGCCGGCCGGCGGCTACCAGTCCAAACCCGGAACCCCGGCCGCATGATGAGCACCGTCGAAAACCCGCACGCGGGCAAAGGATCCTCGGTGCTGCTGGACATCGGCGGAGAAGTCGGCGCCCTGGTCATCACGTTGCCGGCGGCGCTCGAGGGCGAGGAGATCGAACTCCGCCCGAGCAACTTCACCGCCGGCCACGCGGTCCACCACGCACACGGACACGGGCACGGGCACAGTCACGCGTTGCCACACGTTGCCGTCGTACCAAGGCCCTCGCCGGACGGCGAGATCGTCCACTCGGCGGTCTTCTTCGAGGTCCCGCAGGGCAACTACGAGCTGTACGTACGGCCCGACGGACCCGTGCAACTGACCGTCGACGTCACCGGGGGAGCGGTGACGGAGGCCGATTGGCCACAATAGTCCGCAGGCCGAACGCAGGACCGCCGGAGTCCCATCCGGCGGCCCTGCTTACTCGTGAGGAGCCAGTGTGGATGTGATGGTGGTCGGTCTCGGCTTCGGCGCCGACTTTGCCCCGATCTACCAGGCCCACCCCGACGTCGGCCGGGTCGCGGTCGTCGACACGGATCTGGCGCGTACGGCGGAAGTAGCCGAGCGGCTCGGGACCGCCGACACGTTCCCGACCCTCGACGACGCGCTGGCGGCGCCCGGCTGGGACGCCGTACACCTGCTGACGCCCGTCCGATTTCACGCCCACCAGGTGCAGCAGGTGCTGAAGTCCGGCCGGCACTGCGCGTCAGCGGTGCCGATGGCAACGACCCTGGAGGACCTGGACGCGCTGATCGCGGCCCAGGAAGATGCCCAGCGCAACTACATGATGATGGAGACCGCGGTGTACTCGCGGGAGTACTTCCACGCGAGGCAGCTGCTCGAGTCCGGGAAACTCGGCCGGCTCACCTACTTCAAGGGCGATCACCTGCAGAACCTCGACGGGTTTCCGGAGTACTGGCGCGGCTATCCCCCGATGCACTACGTCACGCATGCGCTCTCACCAGCACTCGCCCTTGCGGAGACCCGCGTCGAGTCGGTCCGCTGCCTCGGATCGAGCCGCCTCACCCCGGATCACATCGGCGTTGCGGGGGAGGGGTTCGGCACCGAGGCCGCGTTGTTCAAGCTGAGCGGCGACGACGATCTGGTCGCCAACGTGACGATGTCGTTCTTCCAGCTCGGCCGCAGCTATCTAGAGGGCTTCTCCGTGTACGGCGACGAAGGCGCGCTCGAGTGGCCGCAGCTCGAGGGTGGGCCGATGAAGGAGTTCTCGTTGCAACCGCTGGCCGCGGGGCATCGCGGTCGCGGGGTTGCCGAGGCGGACGTGCGGCCCGAGGGCGCGCCGGAGTTGCTGCCCGAGCCGCTGCGCAGGTTCGCCGACGGCGGTCACGGCGGCTCACATCCGCATCTCGTGCACGAGTTCGTGTCGAGCATCGTCGAGGACCGCGCGCCCCGGGTGGACGCGCGGACCGCGGCGACCTGGACCGCCCCGGGAATCTGCGCCCACCAGTCGGCGCTCCGGGGCGGTGCCGAGGTCCAGGTCCCCGACTACGGGGTTCAGTAGCCGGGGAACACCGTGCGGAGAGTGGCCAGGCTGATCGGGCCGGTCAGCTCGAACGTGGCCGGGGTGTGGTCCGGGCTGAGGCGGCCGGCGATGAGTCGCAGCCAGGACTCTGCCGGCAGGGTCAGCGTTCCAGCGGCGTCGTCCGCGGGATTCGGGTCGATGCTGACCGGATCGTCGAGGCGTAGCGAGAACGCGGTTGCCGGATCGGTGGTGGCGACGTTCAGTACGGCCTGCTGGCCGTTCAGGTTGGCCGGCTTGCTGATCCAGCTCAGGTCGCCGACGGTCTGGAGGATCTGCGGTACGGCGCCGGCGTCGAGCGTTGCGCCCGGGTCGGACGCCACGCGCACGTCCCACGAGTGATAGGTGAGCTCGCTCAGGCGCATCCGGGCGACGGTCGCCACGTCGGCCGGCGCTGGGAGGTAGCCCAGCTCGATCCGGAGGTTCTCGCGCTGGTCGTCGTCCAGCGACTCGAACAGGGTCGTCAGCTTCTCGTTCCAGACCAGGAAGCCGGCGGACTGCTCCTGGCGCGACGACGAGTCCCAGCGGGCCCAGACGTTCTTGTTGAAGTCGCCGTCGGCGGCGGGTTTGCCATCGAGGGCGAGCTGGACCGTGTTGGTCATGATCTCCGCACCGCTGCCGAGGTGGCTCAGCACCTGTGCGATGTCCCACTCGGCCGCCGCCGACGGACCGGCCAGGGCGTCTTCGTCGAAGTTCGTCACCAGCTCCGCGAGCCGTTCGTAGCCGGTGCGGAGTGCGGCGATGACGGTGTCGGCGGTGTCGGCGGGGTCGGCGTTGCTCAACGTGTGCCTCCAGAGGCGATCGGGCCAAGTAGTTGAAACATCTCCTTCTTACCACCGGGGTGGTGAGCCCGCCGGGTTCGACTTCAGCGGGCCCGCGGCTGGTCCGGTGGTTTCCGTACCGAGTTCAGCATCAGCCGCACCGACGCCACGCCCGGGTACGTGCCGGGCGACGTGATGCCCGGCACGTGGCACATCGTCCTCGGTCCGTACCAGGTCGCCCCGCAAGGCCTGGACTACCACGTCGAGGTCACCCTCACGTACGGCGAACCCGGCGCGAAGTACGTCCCGGCGTACCCGCCGACCAGGGCGAAGGGGCGCGGCCGGGACTGGTACCGAGGCGACTGCCACCTGCACACCGTGTACTCCGATGGCCGCAACCGGCCGGCCGACGTCGCAGTGGGCGCCCGCGCGGCCGGGCTGGACTTCATCGTGTCGACCGATCACAACACCAACGCCTCGCACGGTGCGTGGGGACCGTACGCCGGCGACGACCTGCTGATCGTGACGGGGGAGGAGGTCACGACACGCAACGGCCACTGGCTCGCGCTCGGCACGAAGCCGGGGCAGTGGGTGGACTGGCGGTTCCGGTCGCGCGACGGCGTGTTCGACCGGATCCGGCAGCAGGTCCACAAGGCCGGCGGGTTGTGCGTGTCGGCCCACTTGTACTGCCCGTGGATCGCGAGCGAGTGGAAGTTCGGGTTCGAGGGACTCGACGCGACCGAGGTGTGGACCGGCCCGTGGGGCTGGGACGACGACGCCGCGGTCTCCACCTGGGCGAACCTGCTGGCCGCCGCGGTGCGGGAGAAGAAGCCCTGGCTGCCCGCGATGGGCAACAGCGACGCGCACACCCCCGGGAACGTGATCGGCCTGCCGCACAACGTCGTACTCGCGGATGACCTGAGCAAGGACTCGGGAGCAGATCACGGTGAGTGTGCGGGTCAGCGGCGTACCGAACGGTCACGTGGCTCACCACTGCGCAGGCGGCCGCGTTCGTCCGTGCCGAAGTGCGCCACCCGCTCGCCGACGGCACGCCCGGCCACACCTCGATGGACCCGTCGCTCACCTTCGGCTCGATGGCTGCGTTGACCAACCCGATCTTCCTGGGCCGCGACTGAGCCGGGCGGTCAGCCTGTACGGTCGTTACGTGTCAATGGCGGGCGACGGGAGAGATAGGTGCCCAGCGTGAAGACTTCGACGGCTTTCGGGATCGACATCGGCGGCAGCGGGATCAAAGGTGCGATCGTCGACCTGGAGAAGGGCGATCTGGCGACGGAGCGGATCAAGTACCTGACGCCCAGCCCGTCCACACCGGCGTCCGTCGCCGAGGTCGTGGCCCGGCTGGTCAAGGAGGCCGGGTGGACCGGTGACGTCGGCGCGACGTTCCCGGCGATCATCAAGGACGGGGTGGCCAAGAGCGCCGCGAACGTCGACAAGAGCTGGATCGGGACCGACGTCGACAAGGTTCTCACCGACGCTACCCACTGCGACGTGACGGTACTGAATGATGCTGACGCGGCAGGCATCGCCGAGGCCCGCTTCGGCGCCGCCAAAGGCGTCCGCGGCGTGGTCATTCTGCTGACGTTCGGCACCGGTATCGGCAGCGCGCTGCTGCTCGACGGCCAGCTCGTGCCGAACACCGAGCTCGGCCACCTCGAGCTGGACGGCCACGACGCGGAGAAGAAGGCTTCCTCGGCAGCGAAGGACAACGAGGACCTCTCGTACAAGCAGTGGGCCAAGCGCGTCCAGCGCTACCTGCGGCACGTCGAGAACCTGTTCACCCCCGACCTGTTCGTGGTCGGCGGCGGCGTCAGCAAGAACGCCGACAAGTGGGTCCCGCTGCTCGAACTCTCCACCCCGGTAAAGCCGGCCCAACTCCTCAACAACGCCGGCATCGTCGGCGCCGCCATGGCCGCCCACGAAAAGTTCACCGAGTAACCCGCCACCGGAAAGATCGCGCCCCGGCCGCGACACCGAGGAAGTATGTCTATATCCAGAGGTTTCGTCGGCCGCCGTGCCGCAGAGTCCTCCCGAGTGCCACCCGGGCAGTACGTCACGCAGGATTTCCCGGTGCTGTCGGCCGGCCCGACGCCGTCCACGTCACTGGACACGTGGACCTTCACGATCCGCGGAGCCGTGGACGAGCCGGTCTCGTGGTCGTGGGCTGAATTCCAGGCGTTGCCCCGCGAGACGTTCACCGTCGACATCCACTGCGTGACGAAGTGGACCAAGCTGGACGTGACCTGGTCGGGCGTGTCGCTCGACACCCTCCTCGAAGCGGTGCAGACCGAGGCGGGCTACGCCGTGGCGTTCTCCGACGGCGGCTACACCACGAACATTCCACTCGCGGACCTGCGAGGTCGGAAGGCGTGGATCGTCGACCAGTACGACGGACGGCCGCTCGATCCGGAGCACGGCGGGCCGGCGCGTCTGCTGGTGCCGCATCTGTACTTCTGGAAGAGCGCGAAGTGGGTCCGCGGTCTGGACCTGCGGCCGACAGATCAACCGGGCTTCTGGGAGATGTTCGGCTACCACAACTACGGAAACCCGTGGAAAGAACAGCGGTACGACGGCGATTGACGCGGCAGATCACGACAACCCCTCACCTTGGAAGGTATTGATGACTATTCAGACTCCGCCTGACCCGACCGCCGGGGAGATGGCGAAGCAGTTGCCGCACGCGATCATGAGGTACCTGCGGGAGGCGGATCCGCAGCACAAGGCGAATGCTCATGATCTGCTGGCGGCGTTTGCCAGTGACGCGACCGTGGTTGACGACGGGAAGACGTACAAGGGGCACGACGAGATCCACCGGTGGCGGGAGACCGAGGGTAGCCAGTACACCTACTCGGTCGAGATCAGTCACGTGGAAAAGCTCGACGACGACCGGTATGTGGTGACGAGTCACCTCGAGGGTGACTTTCCGGGTGGCGTGGTCGACCTCATCTACCGCTTCACGCTCGCCGACGACCTCATCACTATGCTCGAGATCGCTCCCTGAGCGGCTTCTCCACGGGGCTGTCGGACAACTAGAGGCGGGACGTCATGAGCGGGTGGCGGGACGGGCTCGAGCGGTTCCTGGGAACCGACCCGCATGACGTCGGCTGCGACGGGGCGAGGTCCGTTCTTCATCTGTACGCCGAACTCGTCGCGTCCGGCGAAGACGCTGCCGAGCGCTTTCCCGCCGTGGCGTCGCACCTCGCTGCCTGCGAATCGTGCGCGGAGGACGCCGACGGACTGACGGCCCTGATCACCATGGACGACCGACCGGACGAGAGGACAGGACGCGATGAATGACGCGTTGCAGGGAATCCAAGCCGATGACGACGCCGCGGTTGCCGCCGCCGACATCCCGAAGGCGGTGACCGCCGGCCGGCTGACGTACGTCGACGGCGCCACCCAGGTGTTCACGGCCGACGGGCACACGACGTACTCCGAACGACGTGGTGACAGCGCGGGCGAGTGGTACGTCGACGACCAGGGCCGGTTCTGCTCGTTCTGGCCGCCGTCGTACCGGGCCTGCTACGCGCTTCGCTGGATGGTCGAGGACGCGCAGATCGTCGGACTCAGATTCACCGGCGGCGACGATGTGACCTTCGAGGGCCGGTACGAGCGGTAGGCCCGCGTGAACTGGACTGTATAGACCAGTTAGAGTCCATTCGCACGGAGTGGACTCGGTGCGAAATGGACTGTATCGTCCAAAGAGTTATGAAGCGCGAAGGGTCCGAGTTGGTGTCGCACGGGCGGGTCGTCTCTGCGGAGGTGGCCCGGGAGAACCGCACCTGGGTACGCGACCTGAGCAGTTGCGGGGACCGGCGCGAGCTTGCCTGCCGGCGCCTGTACGACGTGCTGCTGCGAGCAGCCAGAGCAGAGGTCGGCCGGCGGGCGGCCAGGCTGCGACTCGCCGGTCCCGAGCTGGACGACCTCGCGCATCAGGCCGCCGCGGATGCCCTGCTGGCGATCAGCGGCAAGGTCGAGACGTTCCGCGGTGACTGCAAGTTCACCACCTGGGCCTACAAGTTCGTGGTCTTCGACGTCGCGGCCAAGGTCAACCGGCACTTCTGGCAGCGGGCCGGTGTCGCGTTCGACGACGAGGACTGGGAGCGCCTTCCGGCCCGGTTCGGGATCGAGCCGGAGGAACAGGCCGAGAGCCGGGACCTGATGAGCGCCGTACGTCGTGCCGTCGACGAGAAGCTGACGGCGAAACAGCGGGTGGTCTTCGTCGCACTGGTACTCAACGGGATGCCCACCGAGGTGCTCGCCGATCAGCTCGGTGCAACGACCAACGCGATCTATAAGATGATGTTCGACGCCCGCCGCAAGCTGCGGACCGCTCTGGTCGACGCCGGCTACCTGCCGGACCAGCAGATCGCGTGAGCAGCAGCTCGCTGCCGGCAAGGAGGTCTTGATGGCAGTCGTCAATCGCGGCTTCGAGGGCAGGCGCGGATCGGATGATCACCGACTCCCGCCCGGCCAGCATCTCACCGACGACTTCCCGGTGTTGTCGGCGAGCGTGACCCCACTGATCCCCAAGGACAAGTGGGAGTTCACGGTCACGACGGAGACCGGTGAGCAGCGACGCTGGACGTGGAAGGACCTGCTCGCACTCCCGTCCGAGACGCTGGTCACCGACATCCATTGCGTCACCAGATGGTCCAAGTTCGGAACCCGCTGGGAAGGCGTTTCGGTCGACGCCGTCCTCGATGGCATCACGACCGAGGCGACCCACGTCATGGCCACCTCGTACGGCGGCTACACGACCAACCTGCCGTTGGCCGACCTCCTTGGCGGGAAGGCCTGGATCGCCTACCGGTACGACGGGCAGGACCTCGCGGCGTTGCACGGAGGCCCCGCCCGTCTGCTCGTCCCGCATCTGTACTTCTGGAAGTCGGCCAAGTGGCTGAACGGACTGCGACTGCTGTCGCACGACGAGCCTGGCTTCTGGGAGCGAGCCGGCTATCACAACCACGGTGACCCCTGGCTCGAGCAACGCTACGAGTTCGACTGACCGGTCAGTTGCGGCCGGCCATCACGCCGCCGTCGACGTTGAGGATCGTGCCGGTGATCCAACTGGCCTCAGGGGACAGCAGGAAGACGATCGCGGAGGCGATGTCCTGGGCTGTTCCCACGCGACCCAGCGGGTGAAAGCCGTCGAACTCCTTCACAGCCTTCTCGAGCTGGTCGGCCGGGATGAAGCCCTCGTACAGCGGCGTGGCCACGACTGCCGGAGCCACAGCGTTGACGCGAATCCCGTCGGCCGCGAACTCCATGGCCAGGTTGTGGGTCAGCGCATGCAGACCGGCCTTCGCCATCGAGTAGCCGGTCGCGGGCGTGGCCGCCACGGCCTGATGCGCCCACATACTGCCGATGTTGACGATCGCACCGCCGGAGCCGGCGGCCTTCATACCCCGGATGACGGTCTGGGTCAGGAAGAACGTCGCGCGGCTCAGCTCCAGGTACGCGTCGTAGTTCTCCTGGCTGTAGTCGAGGAAATCCCTGGGGATGAAGAACCCGGCCGCGTTGACGAGCAGCGTCGCGTCGGCGTGCTCGGCGGCGAGCTGCTCCTGGACGTCTTCCACCTGTTTGCGATCGGCCAGGTCGGCGGTGATGCCCCAGGCCTCTCCCTTCTTGCCGAGCTCGGCGACCGTCTCGTCGACCTTCGCCTGCTGACGCCCGACGATGACGGCCTTGCCGCCTTGGCCGACGACGTCCTCGGCGGTCTGCCGTCCCATGCCGCTGCTGCCACCGACGACGATGAGCTTGCGGCCTTCGAAGTACCCACTCATGAGGTTCTCCCTCGATCCCGGCCGGGCCGGGTTGGCCCGGATTCCCTTTGTCTGTGTGCGAATCGGGGATCGGTCTTACTGGTCGTCGGGGGTGCCGAACAAGTAATGGGACACGGCCGAATGACGGTTCTCGTGCTCGGCGGGCTCAGTCGGAAGGCCTCGTCCTTCCAGCTCGTCCCAGGTCGAGTCCGCGAGGCGCCACAGGTGCCGTGCGATGCGTCCGGCAACTCCCGCATGCGGCGAGTTGGGGTGCGGTCTCGTGGGCGAGCTCCACTGCCGTTTCGCCAGTGCTCGGGCCAGATCCGCGGCGCCGTCGGCGCCATGCAGCTGCTCGAGGTCGGAGACGACCTTCGTCTCATGAGTCTCGTGCGCGGCCAGCAGACGCTCCGCCTCGCGCCAAGTCTCGGCTGTGTCGAGGTCCAGAAAGCGTGCGTCACCGTAGGCGTGGCCCTTGAGCACGCGCAATGCCTGCTCGAACTCCTTGAGATTGGCGAGCAGGGCCGCGGCGTACGCACTGGACGACGTTCTGGAAGCTGCGAGCAGGACGTCGGCAACAGCCGCTGCGTGCTGCGCGGCAATGGCAGTGAACTGGTCCGCGATCCGGCGCCGGTCGAACCTGTCGATGCTCGGGTCCTCGGCAGCTGCGGCGAGCTCTCGGAGCCGGGAGTGCTGGGTGTGAATCAACTGCTGCAGCGGGTTGGAGCCGCGCTGGATCGAGGGATGCGACGGATCGAGGACCACGACGTACTCCGGATGTCCGTCGAGGAACCGCTCGACCGCAGGGCAGTAGTTCGTGATCCGGACTTCCGCGGCGATCAGGTCGTCGAGGATCGCCTTGATCAGCGCTGTCCCGAGCCCGCGTCCGCGGTGCTCGGCGGAGATCTCCGTATGTCCCAGAACACGCCGCGGGCCGAGAATCCGAAAGTCGAGCGTCCCTACCGTTGTCCCCGCCAGAAGCAGCTCGTACCTCCGCAGCTCCCCGTTCTCGACCACCGCCAGATTGCGCTCGGAGTCCTCCAGCAACGTCCGCATCGCACCGCGCTCTTCAGTCGACATCACTCAGCTCCAGGGGCTCGTCGTTCCTTACGGGAGTTGGTGTCGCGCTCGGCGGGCGTGCTTACGGCTCTTGGTTGTGGGGGTTGCGGGCGGCGACGGCCGTGAGGAGGGTGGCGAGCAGGGCGAGTCCGGCGTACCCGCGGGCGATCTCCGGGACGGTGAAGATGGTGGACAGGCGGGCGGAGATGAGGCTGGGAATGGTGGCGCCGCTGTAGCTGAGGAGGTAGATCACGGCGAAGGTCGGTGCGCGGTCTGGCAGGGTGCTGCCGAAGAGCAGGCCTCGGGTTGCGGCGCTGATGGCGATCCCTTGGGCGGCTCCTGCGATGACGGTTGCCGCTATGAACAACGGCAGTACGCCGGTGGTGATCGCCACGATCAGGCCGATCCATCCGGCCAGGAACGCGGCCATGCCGATGCGCTGAGCCGCCGCCGGTGAGAACCGGCCGCCAAGAGGAGCGCCGACCGCACTCGGCCCCATGTAGGCGGCGAACACCAGTCCGAGAACGAGCGAGTTCCTGGTGTGCAGCTGATCCGCGACCAGTGCGGGCACGAAAGCCTGGTAGAACGCCCCGGTCGCCCAGGTGGCCAGGAAGACGCCGGCCGCAACAGGAAGCAGGTGCCTGACTCGGACCGGTACGCGAACGCTGGGACGCAGCGATCGCCAACCACCCGGCCTCGGTGTCACGGTCTCAGGGCTGATGGCGACGAGTGCAACCGACAGCAGGAGCAGGCCGATAACGACCAGGTAGATCAAGTCACGCGGCCACGGGCCGAACTGGACCAAGGCACCGGAGGCGACGGCACCGACCGCGAGGCCGAGCATGACTGTCTGGCTCGAAGCGACGGACGCGAGCCAGGTCGGCCTGGCCGGCGCGCTGTCAACGACGTACGCCGTGAGGCTGCTGCTGGCCAGCCCGGCGCCGAGGCCCATCAGGAGGCGGCCTGCGATGAGGATGCCGATCTGATGCACGTTCAGGAGCAGCAGGCATGCCAGGGCGAGCAGTCCCAGGCTGGCGATGGCGATGGGCCGTCGGCCAACGTAGTTGGACAGGCGCCCCAGCAGCAGGAGCGTGCTGAGAGTGGCGGCGGAGTACGCGACGACCGTCAGCGAGATGTCGGCGTTCGTGAACCCTTCCTCGGCGCGGTAGATGTTGAACAGCGGGATGGTCGAGCCCACCGCGGCGAAGACCGCGATCAGCGAGGCCACCGCCGAGACGAACGCCAGCCGGAGCATTCTCTCCCGCCGGCGCAGGTCGATCACCGGTGCCAGGTTCTCCATCGCGCGTGTGCCTCTCTCCAGTTCCGCCCCCATCCACCTCATCAGCGTCGAACAGTCGCGCGGTCTTACCGACGACTCATCGGTAAGAGCGCCCACCGGACCGAACACTCATCACTTGCGCAGACAACGACCAGACAAGGGAGTAGAAGAATGAGCGACTTGGATCAGTCGGCCGAGGACCTGGGGATCCTCGAACGGCTCAACCTGGACTACGTCGAGGCCGACCAGGCCAGCGACGCGGCGCGCTTCAGCGAGCTGCTGGCGGAGGATTTCGTCGTACAGACTCCGGGCGTCACCCGCAATCGTGAAGAGTTCCTGCAGTACATCGCCGAGCCGCGCCCGTTCAAGGACCTCGCCGTCCACGACGTCAAGGTCCGGATCCTCAGCGACGTCGCGCTGATCCACGGTCGCAGCACCTACACGATGCTCTCCGACGGCAGCCAGCAGGAAGCGCTGTACACGGACGCCTACCAGAAGCGCAACGGCACCTGGTTCTGCGTCTCGGCCTGCGCGATCGCTCCCGGCACCTGACGGTTACTTGAGGCGCCAGGTGACGGGGTGGGTGGGGGAGTAGGTGCAGGACGTGCCGAGCTGGATGGAGGCGCGCAGGTGGGCGGCCAGGGCGGGGTGGCTTTGGTCGAGTTTGGTCAGTGTGTCGTGGATGCGGGCGCTGACCGTTTTGCGGGCTCGTTCTGTCTCGTCGTCGAGGCGTCGGGTGCGTCCGCCCAGGCCGGTTGCCGCGCGGAGTTCGTGCACCAAGGCGTCGCGTTCGGCGGACAACTTCTCGGCTCGGGAGGCGTCGCCGTACGCGTCGGCCTGATCGAGCTCCTCGGCCAGCGAGGCGAGCCGTGCCTTGTACTGCGCCCTGGCGGTCTCGTCGAGGACCGGATCGCGGCTGCTGCCGGCAGTCCCGGACCCGACCATGGCCGACACGTGCACCTCGTTGCCTTGAGCACCTATCAGGACGGCGAGGTCGCGCAGCCCCTTGGAGTCGGCCAGTTGGACCTGGACTCCGTCGTACGCGAGCTGCCAGAGCCCGTTCACCGGCCGGAACTCGTGGTCCGGGGCAACAGATCCGGCGAGCAAGGCCAGTTCCTGCTCGGTGACCCGCGCCCAGCCCGCGGCTCCGATCCGTTCATGCATGGCGAGGGCGGACCGGAGGTGCTTCTCGGCCGAGGCCGGGTCGCCGAGCGCAGCGGCGAGGGTGCCGAGGTGGTGGTCGACGGCGGCGTGGTACGACGCGCAGCCGCCGACCACCACGTGGGTTCCGGCGTACGGCCGCAGCCGGTCGTAGGTCCAGACCCGCTGGGCAGGTGTGCCGACCGCGGAGAACACGACCGCCGCGGCCGCGAGCCCTTCGAGGCCGGTCCAGACGGCGATGTCCAGCACGCTGAAGTCGCCCAGCGCGAGGGCGGCGGCGTCGAGTTCGCCGCGGACCGCGAGCGGCCAGGCCTTGAGGAGCGGGAACATCGGCCAGAGCGGATCGGCCGGATCGAGTTCGCCGGGCGGCGGTTCGGGGATGCCGAGGGCAACCAGCGCCCAGCGGGAGGTGCAGAAGCAGCCGACCGCATCCGGTACGCCGATGGCCAGGCCGAGTTCGAGTGCTTCCTCGCCGAGCCGGGCCGCCTCGTCGGCGTGGCCGGCGAGTTGCGCGAAGGTGGCGCGCCTGGTCAGCGCACCCCATCGCCCCCGGGCATGCCCGAGCCGGTCGGCGAGCGTGATGTAGGTGAGGAGCTCGTCGCGGCCCGCGGGATCACCCAGCTCCAGGAGTGCGGCCGCGCGCAACTGGTGGCCTTGGGCAACGAGATCCGCGTCGTGCGCAGCAGTCGCCGCATCGAGCATGGCGGCGATCAGCGGCAGGCGTCGTCTGGCTGTGCCCGGAGTCCACTGCGAATCGTGCTGTGCGAGTCTCGCCTCGGCGAGTGCCTGGCTGTCACCAGCAGCTGCGGCGAGCTCGACGGCCCGCTCCGCTGCTGCGGCAACCGTCTCGTCGGGTAGGGCGATCGAGCCATGCCGGAGCATGCGCGCCTTCGCGCCGTACACCCGCGATTGCAGGCTCCAGGAACCGTCCACTGCGCCCAGTCGGGCAGCGGCCTGCTCCAGGAGATCCAGTACGTCGGCACGGTGGGCACCAGACCTCTGCCCGAGTGACTCGATGCCGAGCGCGGCGCGTGCGAGGACGACCGCATCATCGGTTGCTCGTGCGGTCGCGGCCGCCGCGAGGTACTGCGTGCGTGCCTCGTCCCCGCGCCCGGCGCGGGCGTGCGCACCGGCCAGCTCGACCAGGAGTTCCCCGCGCGCAGGATCCCACGGTACGTCGGTCCGTTCGGCGTCGATCATTTGCAGGGCGCGCCGGTAGTGTCCGCAGGCGTCGTCGTGGCCCAGGCGGGTGGTTGCCTCCCGGGCCGCGAGGACGGAGTACTCGACGGCCTTGCGCCGGACCTGTGATCCGGCCGCGAGCAAATGGGCGGCCACGCGCGCGGCACCGCCGGGACGTTCTTGTAGCGCCAGGCCGAGAGCCAGGTCGATCTCGGTACGAGTCGTGGCGCTGAGGCCGCCGAGGATGGTCTCGCGGTACAGGTCGTGGCTGAGTCGCGGCCCGTCCGGCCCGTCGGTGACGACGCCGGCCCGACGCGCCTCGTCGAGCAGGCTGTTCAGCGCCATCTCGTTGCCGGCGGCACCGATCAGGACGAGCAGATCGGTGTCGACCTCGCCTCCGGCCACGGCGACACGTTCGAGCACGTGGACGCAGTCCGTCGACAGCCTGGCGAGTCGACGGCGCAGCGTCTCTGCAATTCCGGCCGGTATCGGCGGCGGCTGATCCGGCGTTCCCTGGGCAACCATCAGCCGAGCCAGTTCGCCGACGAAGAACGGATTCCCGCCGCTGCGCTCCCACACCTGATCGCCGAGCTCGGACGCGTCGGGTCCGACGATCGAGGTGACCAGTTCGCGAACCTGCTCGACACCCAGGCCACCGAGTCGTAGGTGCTGAGCGGTGGCTGCTACTGCCAGCAGGTCGTCGGACGCCTCGATATCGCGGTACGCGCCGGCCAGCACCAGCCGGCTGCCGACCAGTGTCCGCGACAGGAACCCGAGCAGCCGCAGCGACGCGGCATCCGCCCAGTGCAGGTCGTCGAGAACCACCAGGATCGGCCGCTCGGCCGCCAGCGCGGACAGGCATTGTCCGACCGCCTCGAACACACTGAACTCAGCGTCGGCGGCCTCGCCTGCGTCAATCGCCGCGTCACGGCCGTCGTTCGCCGGTGTCTCGACGAGGCGGCGAGCCTCGCCGAGGTCGACCGGCGCAACACAGGTTGCCCGCAGGATCTGCGACCACGGCCAGTACGGCGGAGCGCCGGGGCGATCCCAGCAGACACCTCGCAGGACCGTCCAGTCCGGGCCTGCGCGCTCGGCCAGCGCGGCGAGCACCGCGGTCTTGCCGATCCCGGCCTCCCCGCTGACCATGAGGAACTGCCCGGCGCCGGAAGCCGCGTCCCGGAGTACGGCGGTGGCCGCGGCCAGCACCGGTTCCCGTCCGACGAACCGTCCCCGTGGGTTCATAGCGTCATGATCGGTCGTCAGGGCCGTAGCTCCAAGACCAGGTTCAGCGGTGCGGGCAGATCCAGCCTGCGGACCCGGGTGAAACCCGCCTCGGCGGCCAGGGCACGGAGCCTCGTCTCGCCGGCCTGGGCGCCGAGCGGCTCCGAGGAGGTCGCGCTCTCCTGCGAGACGGCGTTCGGCGTGCAGGCAAGCGTCGAGACGGCGTAGAACATCCGGCCGGTCGGGTTGAGATTGTCCTGTACGTCGTCGGCACCCAGCGGCTCGAAGAGCAGGACGCTCCCGGACGCCGCGACCGCGGACCTGGCCCGGACGAGAGCCCCGAGCGGATCGCCGATGTCGTGCAGGGAGTCGAAGAAGGTGATCAGGCTGTACTCCGAGCCCGGCAGCTCGGCCGCAGCGGCAACCTCGAACCTGACGTTGTCCGGCCCGGCCTGCTCGCGCGCGTGCGCGACGGACGCGTCGTGGTAGTCGATGCCGAGCACCGGCGCGGCCGGGTACAGCTTGGCGATCGTCGTCGTCGGGAACCCGTATCCACAGCCGACGTCGACCACCGTACCGCCCTGGGACAGGGCCTCGGCGACCTCTGGCATCGCGGTGATCGCGGCGCCGATCAGCTCAGCGGGCAATGCGATCTTGGTGAAGGCGTCCGTACCGTGCCAGTGGTCGGCTGTGCGCTGATGCCACCCGAATCCCCGGCCAGACGTGAACGCGTCACTGAACGCACCGAATCCTTCACCCATCGACGTCAACATGGTCGCGCAGGCGTCGACCAGTGCGCCGCCGGGACCGTAGTGGATCGCTGCCGCGACAGGAGCCGACAGGGTGAAAGTCTCGCCGACGGCGTCGTACTCGAGGTAGCCGCCCGCTGCCTGGGCGCGCAACCATTCGCGGACCAGCGCGGGGTGTACCCGGACTTTGGCCGCAACCTCGTGGTCGGTCAGCGGACCCGCGTCGGCGAGTGCTGCCCAGAGCCCGCTGCGGGTGCCGAGAGCAGTGAGCAGGACGCCTAGCGACGCACCGAGTTCGGTAACGATCCTGCCCATCTCTGCCTCGACCGCGGCTTCGTCGACGACCGGCGCGACCGTCTCGTCCTGGACTGTGCTGATGGTGCTGATGGTGCTCATGATGTGGCTCCTGGTGTCCGCCGGTCGGCTGCCGGCTCCTACTTCAAGAGCGCGAGATCTCGTCTGGCGGCCCGCGAGGTCAGATCTCGCGCCTTCAGGGCAGGACCGTCGACAAGGAGCTGACATGACCACACCGCTCGCGGACGAGCTCGGCGAGCTCGACGCTGTCGCTCAGGCGGACCTGGTCCGCCGTGGCGAGATCACGCCGTACGAGCTCACCACCGCCGCGATCGAGCGGATCGAGGACCTCAACCCGACGCTCAACGCGGTCATCACCCCCTTGTACGACGAGGCACTCGAGGCCGCTCGATCGGTGCCTGCGGGGCCGCTGTCCGGCGTACCGTTCCTCGCGAAGGATCTCGTCGTGGAGATTGCCGGGACGCCGTTCAGCGAGGGCTCGCGTTTCGTCCGGGGCCTGGTCTCGCAGGTCGACTCCGAGCTCGTACGTCGGTGGCGGCGGGCCGGCCTGGTGGTTCTCGGAAAGACCAACACACCTGAGTTCGGGATGGTCCCGACGTGTGAGCCGCTCGCTCACGGGCCGACGCGCAACCCGTGGGACCCGAGCAGGTCGACCAGCGGATCGAGCGGTGGCTCTGCGGCGGCGGTCGCGGCGCGGATGGTACCGATTGCGCACGGCAACGATCTCGGCGGCTCGATCCGCTATCCCGCGTCGGCGTGTGGGCTGTTCGGCCTCAAGCCGACCAGAGCCCGCAATCCCCTCGGCCCGGAGTACGGCGATGCCGTGAGCGGCTGGGCCTGCGAGCATGCGCTCACCCGGTCGGTCCGCGACAGCGCGACGCTCCTGGACGCCACAGCCGGCCCCGCACTGGGCGATCCGTACGGGCTGCCGTTGCCCGCACACCCGTTCGCGGCCGAGGTCGGTGTCGATCCGGGCCGCCTGCGGATCGGGTACAGCGCCCGGACCGCCAACGGACGCCCGGCCCACCCGGACTGTGTCGCGGCGCTCGACGACGCGGTCGCGTTGTGCGCTTCGCTCGGCCACGACCTGGTGGAGGCGGAACTGCCCGGGTTGACTCCCGAGGTGGGTACGGCGATCGGCACCGTCTTCGATGCAGCGACCGCCTGGATCGTCGAGTACTGGATCCGGCGCCTCGGCCGGGTTCCAGCCGACGACGAGCTCGAACCGTTGACCCGGGCGTACTGGGACCGGGGCCGCCAGGTGTCCGCGGCCGGCTATCTGCTGGCGGTCGAGGACTGCCAAGCCTTCGCCCGCGTCGTGGCGCAATGGCTGACCGGGATCGACGTCTGGCTGACCCCCACCTTGTCGATGCCTCCAGCAACAATCGGCGACATCACCTCGACGCCTTCCGATCCGCTCCGGGCGGCCCGCGTCGGCGGCAGAACAGTCGCGTACGCCGGTGTGGTCGCCAACCTGACCGGCAACCCCGCGATGTCCGTTCCCCTGTACTGGAACGAGTCCGGCCTGCCGATCGGCGTACATTTCCTCGGTCGGTACGCCGACGAGGCCACCCTCTTCTGCCTCGCCGCCCAACTGGAGTCCGCCCGCCCCTGGGCACACCGACACCCCGCCACCGAGCGTCTGCAGGCGGGCCGCTGACTGCCGCCTCAGGCTTTGCCCTGCTCATCCGGTACATCGCCGCGGTGGTTGACTGCCCACGTCTCTGCGTCGTGCAGCGCCAGCCCGGTCGATTCCCCGACCAGCTCGCTGGCCTCGAAGATCTGCACCGGTCCGGATACATCCACCCGGTCGGTACGACGCAGCAGCTCGGCCAGGCCGTGATCCACGCCGCTGAGGTACAGCCGGCCCCCGACCGCCTTCAGAGCAGCAGCGTAATCAGCCAGCACCTTGACGAAGGTCGCGCCGACGGATGTCCGGCCCCGAAGGCGGAGTACGACGGCAGGGGCCTCGGCACCAGCCGGGTCGGGCAAGCGTGCGCCGAGGGTGCGGGAACCCGCATACAGCAGGCTGCCGTACACGTCGAGCACGATGGTCTGGTGGCTGGACAGCCGCTCAGGCGCGGCGTGCTCGATCCACCGGCCGTGGCCCGCGGGCTTCAGTTCGACGACCTTCAGATCCATCGCTCCCTGGTTGAGCTGGAGCAGCAGTGACAGACTCACGCCGATCCCGACGGCGGCGGCGATCGGCAGGAACAACGTCGCGAGGAAGGTCGAGACGATCGCGATCTGCGAGGTCGGGCCGGTGCGCAGGATCGTCGTCAACTCGTGCGGCCGGAGCGAACCGGCGGCCGCGAAGACGAGTACCGCGGCGAGGGTCGGCATCGCAACGAGTCCGACCACGCCGGAGAACGCGGCGAGGATGACCAGCATCCACAGTCCCGAGAAGATCGCCGCCCACCTGGTCTTGCCGCCGACGGCCTGGTTCAGCGCGGTCTGGCCGACCGAACCGCCGACCGGTTGACCGCGGAAGAGACCTGCCGCGAGGCCGCCGACGCCTTGGGCGATGAAGTCCCGGTTCGGGTTCGAGACCGTTCCGTCGCGGTTGGGTGCGGCCTCGGCGACCCCGCTGCCCTGGACGAGAACGATGGCCGCGACGGCCAGCGCCCCGGTCAGCAGCGGAAACGACAGCATGCTGAGGTCGGGGAGATGCGGCAACGGAATACCTTGCGGAATCTCCCCGGCGTCTTCCACCTGTGCCACCGAATCGGCGCCGACGAGCAGCACGATCGACGTCGGGACAACCAGCGCCACCAGTGCGCCCACCGCCCTCAACCTCGTCCGGGACATGAGGACGAGGATCCCGAGCGCCGCCAGCCCGGCCAGCAGGGACGGGACGTCGATCCGGGACGGATGGAGTACGACGTCCACCGCCTTGGCCAGCGGGAATCCTCCGCCGGCCTCCGCGCCGGTGAGGTCGGGGATCTGGCCGAAGAAGATGTTGGCCGCGATCCCGGTCAGGAAGCCGATCATCACCGAGTGCGAGACGAACCGCGTGTAGCGCCCGAACCGGGCGATCCCGGCCGCAATCATCACCAGGCCGGCGATCAGCGTCAGCAGGACGAGTGCCGCCGGCTTGTCCGCAGGATCCACACCACTCAAAGCCGAGCCGGCCGCGAGCGCCGCCGCGGAGGTCGTCGTGATCACCATCAGCCGGGTGCTCGACGTCAGCCCGCCCGCGATCGGTGCAGCGAAACTCGCATAGAGGCCGTGGATCGGGCTCACACCGATCAGTACCGCGGCTGCCATCCCGTCCGGGACGCTGCTGATCGCGCCCGGCAGCCCGGCGACCACGTCGGCGCGCAGGCTCGGTCGCTCCGGCCGGAGGTAACGGAGTACAGGATGTGCGCCCACGCCGGGGTGCCTCCTTCAGACACGCCGAGACTGCTCCTCGAGCCTAGGGACGAGTGATCGCCGGGACCTCATCCCGGCGGGACGACCCGCGCGGACGGGACGAGATCGTCCACCAGGGATGAGGCGCCGCCGTCCGGGCGGACCTAGCCTCGAAAAGGCAGGCGGAGCGTGCGATCACGGACGGGGCACTGATCCGCATCCTGACCGTCGCCGGCTCTTTGCGTCATCCTCTGAGGGGCGGACGGCGCAAAGAGCCAAACCATCGGTGGACCGCAAGATCGCGCGCGCGTCCTGGAAGAAATCGTCCGTCCCCAGTGGAAGAAGCCTTCATTCCGGAGCAAGGCCGCGGGGCTGAGGCGGATCGTCGATCTCCCGACGGCGCGCGGACGCGCTGTCGATGACATCTGCTGCCACGGCATCGACCGAGCGGCCGAGGTAGTCCGCCAACACGGACAGCAGCCGGCGTGCCTCCGCCAGCTCGATCTGGTGATACTCGGCGAGTACGCCACTTGCTTGCTCTCTGAGCGCGGCCTTCTCCACCCTGTCGGCGAGTGAAGGATCGACCTCGTCGCCGGGCTCGGAACCCATTATTTCAAAAGCCCTCTGATTTTCCGTGTCGATGCGGCACTCGCGGGACTACACGGCACCGCCTTCGACTCTACTCCACAACGGCACGTCGTGATCGGGGGCCTGCGTCCTGGGTGTCCTCAGCTTGTTCGAGGTGGACGTAGCGGCGTCCGAGCGGGCCGGCGGTGACACCGTGGAGCACGACGCTGAGGAACACCGTGAGCGCAACGACGGCGACGGCTCGCTCGACCACCGGGATGGTGGGGAGCTGCTCGACTGCCAGCAACGCGAACACCACGGATGCCAGACCGCGCGGACCGAACCATCCCACGAACAGGACGGTCGTCCGGTCGAGCCCGGTGCCAAGCAGAGACAGGGCAACGGGCACCATCCGCACCGCGGTCAGACTCAGGACGGCGTACGCGACGACCGTGATTCCGAAGTTGTGCAGGGCAATCGGTACCAGCGTGGCTCCGAAGAGGAACCAGGCGGCGAGTGCCAGGACTTCACCGAGCAACTCCGGTAGCTCGACGGCGGCGTCGGCGTCGACGGCATCCTGATCCAGTGCGGCTCTGAAGGCGATGCCCGCGACGAACGCTGCGATGAAGCCGTTGCCGCTGAACGCGACGGCGAGGGCGAAGCTGCTGAGGGCGGCCGCAAGTGTGCCGAGCTGACTTGCGTCCGTACCCATCCAGTGCCGTCGCGAGCCGACCGACAGCAGCCAGGCACTCGCTGTCCCGATCACCAGGCCGACGACGAGACCGACAGCGAGTTCGAGCAACGCTCCGCCCCCGCTGTCGTCGCCGCCGCCGTCATGAGCCGCTGAACCGAGTTGGCCCGCGGCGACAGCCAGTGTGAACGTGACGACCGGTGTGACGATGCCGTCGTTGAGTCCGCTTTCCACATTGAGTGCGCGACGCAGCCGCATCGGGATCCGGCGGTCGTTTATCACCTGGGCGCTGAGTGCGGCGTCCGTGGGAGCCAAAGCAGCGCCCACGAAACCGGCAAGTGCCCAGGTGGCATCGGCGAAGAGCCAGGCGGCCAGGAGCGCACCCAGGATCACCGACAGCGGCAGACCGAACGCGAGCAGGCGGCCGGGCAGGCGAATGTCTCGCTTCAGTCGTGAAACGTTGACTCTGGCAGCATCCGAGAACAGGAGCAGCGCCAGCGTCAGCTCCGCGATCAGGTGGATGGAGGGCGTCTCGACATCCACTGTCAGCAGGCCGCTGTCAGGATTCCCCAGCACGTAGCCGGCGACGGTGAAGACAAGCGGGCCGGTGATGTTCAAGCGGGCCAGGAGATCCGAGGTCACTGCCCACACGAGGACGAGCAGCGCGAGTACGGCGAAGGTAGCCTCTGTCACCTCGCACCTCCGGTGACCTGCCCTGAGGACATCAGGTTTCGGGGCGTTGGGGGAGCAGTCCCAGGTCCCACGCCCGCCGTACTGCCTCATTGCGCCGGGAAGCGCTCAGTTTGCGCAGGATGCTCCGCACGTGGCTGCGGACGGTGTTGACCGAGACGTGCATGGTGTTGGCAATCTCTTCGGTGGTCAGTAGCTCGGCGAGGTACTCGAGGACCTCGTGTTCCTTGCTGCTCAAGGTGCTGGTGACAACGGGTTCGTACCGCGTCCGGCTGGATTCGTCTGCCGCGCGGTCGCTTCCCGGTCCCGGCGCTTGGAGCCAGGCGTGGCGCCGCATCAGGTCACTCGTTGGCTGGAGCAACTTTCGTAGTCGTGGTGGCGCGTCCGAGAACGGCCGGCGGAGGTGCTCGGGCGCGGCCAGCCTCAAGGCGCGCTCCACGTCGAGGCCGCTGCGGCGGAAGTCGCCGGTCCTGATCGACTCCGCTGCTTGCACCAGGCACCTTTCGATCTGGGTCTCCAGCGACAGGTCCCGCGGCCTGAGCGCCGACGGCAGGGCAGGACCCTGCTCGCCCGCCTCGATCGCCGCACGTTGCAGCACCAGGATCGATTCGACCTGGTCACGGCCAGGAGAGTCCTCGATGAGGGTGATTGCCTCCCGTGGCAGGTGCTGAGCCACCAGAATCCTCGCCTCGTCCACGACGAGGCACTGTCCGAGCCAGTCGTCGATCCCCGCACCGTAGCTGTCGGTGGCCGCCCTGAGCTCAGCGCGGGCCAGCTCGTCATGTTCGTCGGACCGCAGTACCCGTGCGCGGACCAGAGCCTCGAAGACGGCCAGAACCCGTGCGTCGAACGTCGGTACGGCGTCGCCGGCGCGACGTACCAGATCCCCGGCTGCCGCGAGCTCGCCGCGGTCGGCACACGTCCAGGCCTGGGCCAGGATCGCTGCCCGCGGCTCGTTGAAGTGAGCCGCGGCCTCCGCCAGGGTGGTTGCGTGCACCGCGAACTCGCCGGCCCTACGCAGGTGTCCCCACACCGCCTCCACCAGCGAGGCCATCCCCATCACGTCGGCCAAGGCGTCGTCCAGACCGGCTTCGTCGGCGATCGCGATCGCCTCGGAGAACGCCTCCGCGGCTCCCGGAAGATCCCCGCGCTCGAGCAGAACTCTGCCCTTGCATCCGGCCAGGAGCAGCTGCACCTCCGGATGCGGGTCGCTGGATCCCACCGCTGCCGCTTCGAGGGCCGCGTCGGCGGCGAGCGTGGCGTCCAGCGCCGTGGCGGCATCCGCCTCGAGACTCGTACAGATCGCCTGCAGCACGGCGATCGCCAGGTCGTAGGAGTGCGTCGGAGACGGGCCGTCCCGGTCCAGGCTGGTTCGGGCCTTCCGCAGTTCCGCGGCGCACCGGTCGATATCGAACTCTGCGAGCGCTCGGACGGATCGGACCACCGCGGGCCCGGCTCCGTCCAGGTCGTCGGGAAGGTCGGCGACCAACCCTGGCAGCAGCTCCCGCCGGCGCCCGACAAGTAGCTTCGCGAAGTCGAGATCCTCCACCAGATACTGTGCTGCGTCGCCCCATTCTCCGGCCGTGATGGCGTGGCGGACCGCTGTCAGCCGGTGTCCGTTCTCCGCGTACCAGTTCGCGGCGGTCCGGTGCAGCTCGGGGACCAGAGCCGGTCGCTCGAACAGCAGTTGAGCCTGCAGGAATTCACGGAAGAGTGACTGGTAGCTGTAGCAGTCGTCGGTCCCGGGAACCTGCTGGATGAACGCGTTCCCGTGCGACATGAACTCGAACGACCGGCGATCGCAGACGCGATTCGTCAGCGCCTCGGCCAACGCGGGCCAGAGCTTGTCGACGATGCAGGTCCGGAGCAGGAACTCGCGCTGCGCAGCCGGCTGAGCCTGGAGCACCTCGGTCATCAGGAACGCCGACACGTTCCCCACATCACCCCGGAACGCCCGGATGGCCTGGGCGGTGTCAGCCGTCCCGGCAAGGCTCATGGCCGCGAACGCCAGGCCTGCCGGCCAGCCATCGGTCCTGGTCCACAGTTCTGCCACCTCGGCCGGCTCGAGGTCGAGGTTCTCGCGCCGCATCAGACCGGTGGCCTCCTTCATCGTGAAGGCGAGGTCGGTGGCACGAATCTCGGTCAAGGTGCCGGCCAGCCGATAACGGTGCAGCGGCAGGGGCGGGTCCGTGCGGGTCAGCAGGACGATCCGTACACTCGCGGCATTGCCGCGGATGATGCGGTTGAGGCTGTTGCCGAGCTCCGGGGTGAGACAGAGGTCGCCGCAGTCGACCACGACGACCAGGGCGGCCTCTCCGGCAAGGGCGGCGCTGCGATGGAGACGGTCGAGTTCGGACTGCAGCGAGGCTGCGGACTGTTCGTCGGCGGCGTCCACACAGATGTGCTTGACCGGGCCGGCCCAGGTGCCGAGCGCCTCCCACGAGACCAGCAGCACCGTCTTTCCGAAGCCTGCGGGCGCACTGACCAGCGTCAGCGGCCGCCGTATTCCTTGACTCACCAGCTCCAGAAGACGCTGCCGGACGATCGTCCTCCTGAGCATCGCCGGCGGGCCGGGCAGCGCCCTCTGCTCCTGGTCGCGAACCGGCATCAAGCGACGTCGGCGCCTTTCGTCTGCCTGCTGGCTCCCCGGCGTACCTCGACCCGGCATCTCGCCCCCCGGCGTTATTGGCTCCAACGACTGTTCGGCGGGGTCGTGAACGATGCTTCCGCCCCGGATTCCGGCTCGGGGCGTCACTGATCCGTCGGACCTGCTCATGCTGCCCCATGAGCGGCGACGGCATCTCACCCTTCAGGGATGAGGCGTCGTCCGGCCTCGCCGGTGCCGGTCGTATCACCGCTCGTGTTCGCACGCCCGTCAGCCGTCTCACCCCGGCAGGAGGAGGCGAGAATCGGTCCGTCCCCTGCATGCTGACACTCTGAGCTCGGTGGCGGAAGATGCGATCGAGAACCGGGGCAAAGGACTGAGAACGTGAGCGAGATGATGCGGTCATCCGGCGCCGATGGATCCGATCCCGGCGCGTTCCGCGGTCGGGGCCGAACTGTCCGGATCTGGTGCGTCTACCTGGCTGTGACAGCGGGCGTCGTCTGTGCGATCGCCCACTGGGGTCTGGTGCGCGTGCTCATCAGTGTCGTCGTTCTCGCGATGGTGGCAATAGTCCTGGTCTCGTCCGCCTGGGACGGGCCCGGGCGGCCCACGGCGTCCAGGATCATTCAGGGCACGTTCGCCACCGCGCTGGTCCTGGCGGCCGCCGCAGGCCTGATTGCCGTCCTGGGGCTGGCCGGCATCCTGATCGTGCTGGCGCTGGCGGCGACCACGCCGGCCGTCACCTCACGCATCCGGTCGCGACGGCGCGTGCAGGGGGACCCCGGGGTCGTACGGCCGGAGCCGGCGCCACCCCGCGACCGGACGAAACACCGCGACCGGACGAAACACCGCGACGCGACACCCCGCGACCCGGCGCCGTCGCACGCCGATGCCCCTGAGGTCGCGCCGGCACGAGAGCTCAGTTCCCTCCACGACGTGGAGTTGTGCCTGCTCTGGCGGCAAAGCTTCCTGTTGCTGGAGACCGCGACGACACCCGCGCGGCGCCAGGCCGTCGTCGAACAGCGGCAGCTGTACCTCGACGAGCTCAACCGGCGATCCCCGGAAGGGTTCGCGGCCTGGCTCGCCTCCGGCGCACGAGCGTCCGGCAACCCGTTCCCGTACGTCGACGACAGCCGGCGCCGAGCAGGCTGATTCCAGGACCGCCCGCACGCAGTGCACCGGCCCGCTCGTGGATCTCGAGCGGGCCGGTGCCGGTTCCGGGTGGCTTCAGCGCACATCGCCTTCCGTACCGGTCACGTCATCACATCTTTGACATCGCGCCCGTGCACGGCCAGCGCCCAGATCACGAAGATGTCGACGGCGATGATGGTCAGTGCCCAGAACGGGTAGTACGGGATGAACGTGAAGTTGGCGATCGCGCTCAGGACAGCCAGGATGATGCCGACGACCCGCGCCCAGGTCTGGCCCGCCATGATCGCGAAACCTGCCACCATCACCAGGATGCCGACCAGCAGGTGGATCCAGCCCCACGTGGTGGCGTCGAACTGGAACAGGTAGTTGCGGGTGGCGACGTAGAATTCGTTCTGGAAGAGCGCCACCAGGCCGGAGAAGGCGTGGAAGCCGCCGGCCATGACCATCATGATGCCGGCGAACAGGGTGAATCCGACCGCCCAGCCGCTGACCTCGTGTTCCTCGCTCGCTTTGTCGTAGTGCGATGCTGCTGCCCCTTGTGCCACTGTCATTCACTCCCTTGTGCCACGTCGTGATCGGACCGTTCCGCCACGGCGGAGGATGGCACCAGGCTGTCGAATCGCCCCGGCGGCGGCATCATCCTCAGGGGACGAGCCAGGCCGGGGCCGCTGAGCTCAGATCTGGACGCTGACCGGGAAGGTCGCGATCCAGGCGATCGCGATGACGAAGACGAGGCAGCCGATCCCGATGAGGATCCAGCGCGCGCGGCGGCCGGCGACCTTGGTGCTCATCCCGGCGAAGAACAGGACCACGGCGTACAGGACGACCGTGAGCACATAGTTACTGACTGTCTGCAGGTCGCGCAGCACCACGACCGTGGCGGCGTCGGCGGCCGCGTCGAGCCGCTCGGCCTCTTTTCGCGACGCGAGCCGGTACTGCGGCATCGCGAACGGCGTCGGCGGCGCAGCCGGGTTGGTGGCCGGCCGGGTCGCCATCCAGGCGTCGAACGCGGGCCGGAACTCCGTGCGGAAGCGATGCGAGTAGAAGTCGGCGACCTCGGTCTCACCCCGGCGGTCGGCGTCTGCCCAGGCGATGAACGTGGCGACGTCCACCTGGCTCTGGGACTGGGCCTGGCCCTGGGCCCGGGCAGCGTCGATCCTGATCGCGTTGATGCGGCCGGCGACCTTTGCCTGCTCGCCGGTCCACCTGGTCGCCTGGTAGCTGCTCCACGAGGTGCCGAGGGCGGCGACCACCAGCAGGACGGTGACGATCACCTCCTGCCAGGTGCGGCCGCTCCCGGGCCGCTCGTCAGCGCCGGCTGCCGTCATCTGCGCACGGAAGGGTCACGTCGAGCCCGACCAGCTTGGTCTGGGAGTCGATCAGGCCGATGGTTCGTTCCATCGCTGTCGGCTGCAGCCTGCCCACGCCGTCGCCGTGCGGATGGTCGAAGAACACCAGCAGGAACAGCAGGAGGGTGATGACCACCGTCACGCTGCCCATCAAGATCCCCTGCGTCAGCGCCCGCTCGCCCGGGTCGGCGAAGAACAGCAGGTACACGAAGATGACCACCGAGATCACCGACAGGACCAGCCACACGGGCGCCGGGATGATCCCCTCCGCACCGTGGATCCGGTCGATGCGCGCCTGCTCCCGGGCGGCGGTCTGATCCATCCAGCGGTCGTACGCCGACTGCTCGGCCGGAGTTTGCGGATCGACGGTCGAGATCGTCCGGAACATCTCCACGCCCCACGGATTGACCGAATTGCCCAGCGTGCCGGTGTTCAGCGAGTTCCACTCGATCCCGGCCACGGATCGCGCGTAGCAGGTCAGCTCGGCGGTGAGCTCCGACCGGGCCTTGCCGGGCATGAACTGGGCCGTCTGGAGCTGCTGCGCCACGATCGTCGCCTCCGACTCGGCGCCGGCCCGCGACTGGTCGTACGACGTGAACGACAAGAAGATGATGAAACCGAGCAGCACGGAGAACCCGGTGGCCAGCACGCCGAAGACACCCGAGGCGCGGTCACCGTCAGTGAAGTAGCTGCCCTCCGGCGCCCGCCTGCGCACGAGGAGCATTGCAGTGACGGTGACCGCTGTCGACAGGACCATGACCAGAGCGGCCCAGACGATGTTCATGCGCGCCTGCCTGCCGCCGCTGTCACAGCCGGCTAGTTCGCGGTCCCGGCAACGGCTTCGGCCGGAGGGACGGGACGGGAGGCGGCCGAAGCCCGGCCGGCGCCGACCAGGAGCTGCACCACCACCAGGAGCAGGGCCACGAGCGCGAGCGACCAGAACAGCCTGCCCTGTGAGACGTTGTTACCCCAGAACAGTACGACGGCGCCCAGCAGGCCGATGACCACCCGTAACCACCGCGCGTTGGCCGCAACCCAGCGGCCCGCGGTGCCGACCGGGCCGTTCGACAGGGCTGCGCCGATACCTTCCAGACCGTCGCGGACGGCAGTACGTACGGCGGTACCGGACTTGTTGGGTCCTGCGAACCAGCCGATGACCACGATCACCAGGCCCAGCCGGAAGAACACCTGCCGGCCACGCTCGAGATAGGACAGCAGCTGGTCGTAGAAGACTGCGGCCGCCGTACTGAACGTCGTACCGGACAGGGCGTCGATGAACAGCTGCCGTCCGACGGTCAGCGCCAGCGCGATCAGCAACGCGTTCGCCGCCATCAGCACCCCGATGATCACCGTCGTGCGCGGCCGCCGGCGCGAGAGCAGCAGGGCCAGCAGATAGAGCCCGGCCACCACCACGATGAGCCACTGGGCCACGGGGTTCGCGAACGCGTAGATCGTCCGGAGCTGCTTGACCTGCGGTGCTTCCATCAGCACGATCTGCTTGTCGACGTCGGGGATAGGGACGTTCTGCACGATCGTGAGGCCCCGATCGACCAGGCGTTGCTTGACCTGGTCGATGACCTGGGAGACATCGAGGACGATCTGTTCACCCTGCAGTGAGACGGCTCCGGTCTGATCACCCTTCAGCACCCGCTGGAGGGTCTGCTGGGCTCTGGTGTTGGCGGCAGTCCAGAGGTCGGCGAACGCGTCCGAGGCGATGAACTCCCGGACCTGCCGTTCGATCAGGCTGTTGATCGCGCCGGACAGCGGCCCGACCAGTCGCTGCAGCCGCGGACGGTCGGTGATGACACCGGAGAACACGTCGTTGAGCAGCGCCTCGATGTCGACCTGGTCCTGGATCGTGTCGGTGACCTTCGTGGCGATGGCGTCCTGCACCTCCGGCGAGTTCACCAGCGGGCCGACGGTGTTGACGTAGCGCGTGGTGTCGTTCAGCGTGCGCTGTCCCCAGTAGGCGATCGCCGCCGGTGTGGTCAGCAACGCCGCCAGCACCAGGCAGACGATCACCGCGGCCGACCGCCCCTTCGACGGCCGCTTCACGTCGGCCGTCCCGGCCGGCACGCCGGCTTCCGCACGACCGGACAGCGTGGGGTCTGGAACAGCCATGCCGCGCCTCCTCGCCGCTCGGGCTAGGGGATCGATCGTCTCCGCCCCGGCCGAACAGAACCTCACCCTTCATGGATGAACCTCGGCGTCAGGCCTGGACGCCGCCCGGGTAGCCCGGGGCCTGGCGCCGCTGGGTCCAGCCGGCACCCCAATGGACGAGGTCGAGGAATCCGGCGAAGACGACCCAGAACCAGTCGAAGCCGGACAGGCCGCCTCCGGTGTAGAGGACGACGTACATCAGCGTCGCGAACGGAAGGAAGATGATGCCGAGCAGCGGCCAGATCCACGTGTCGAAGGCGGCATCCACCAGTTTGGGGCGCGCCACCCAGACGATCAGCAGTCCCAGGCGCGGAAAGAGCCCGGCAAACAAGGCGAAGAAGCACCCCATGTCATTCCCTTCGCGCGCTCGGGTCGCCCCTGATGGCGACAGCCGACTTGGATCGTTGCGCGACCGCGGATCGTGAGCATCATCCGCCCGGGGTGAGGCTTTCCACCCGGAGTCGCGGCGAGGGTGAGGGCGAGAAAGTACGTCGGACCGCGCGCGGTCGCGGTCGCCCGATCCAGAGGAGAGACCCGTGGGATCTGACAGTAAGGCTCCAGTCTGTCTGTACATCGCCGCGTATTCGGAGGCAGGGGCAGCACAGGGTGACTGGGACGCCATCAAGCAGGCCGCTTCGGACGACGTGATCAAGGTCGAGGGGCTCGTCCTCGTCAGCCGCGACTCCGACGGCAAGATCCATGTCGACGACGATTTCCACACGGCCAGGAAGGGTGCGATGTGGGGAGCGGTCGGGGGTGCGGTCGTCGGGCTGATCTTCCCGCCGAGCCTGTTGGCGGGGGCAGCCTTGGGTGCGGGTGCCGGACTCGGTATCGGCGGCCTGAAGTCGCACCGGGAGAAGAAGGCGATCAAGGCCGACGTCGAAGACGCCCTGCCGCCCGACAGTTCGGGCATCGTCGCGCTCTTCGAAGCGACGTGGATCACGGATGTGGACAAGGCGCTGTCGCATGCCGCGAAGGTCACCAAGGAGGAGGTCGACGCGGACAGTGCCGAGGAGGTCAAGAAGGCCGCCGAGTAGTCGTGGGGGAGTGCCGCCGTGAAGGACTATCCGTTGATCGCGGACCACGGGTTGATCGGGGATCTGCAGACCGCCGCCCTGGTCAGTACCGACGGCTCGATCGACTGGTTCTGCGCGCCCCGTTTCGACTCGCCCAGCGTGTTCGGGGCGCTGCTGGATCATGAGAACGGCGGCCACCTGCGGATCCGTCCGGCGTACGGCACCTTCGAGACCAAGCAGTTGTACTTCCCGGACACGGCGATCCTGATCACCAGGTTCCTGACCGAGGCCGGTGTCGGTGAGGTGATCGACTTCATGCCAGCGACCAGCAGTACGCACGCGACCCGGAACCACCGGATCGTGCGGCTGCTGCGCTGTGTCCGCGGCCGGATGACGTTCGACCTCGACATCGCGCCGCGGTTCGACTACGGGCGCAAGCCGCATCAGTGGCACGCGACCGAGCACGGCGGGGTGTGCACGAGCGAGGACTCGGCGCTGACCTTCCACGTCGTACGGGAGCCCGACGACGCACGCCTCGTCGAACCCCGGGTGGGCGACACCGGCGACCTGCAGTTCTCGTTGACCCTCGAGGCCGGGCAACTGCGCGGGCTGATGCTCGAGACGGCGGCCGACGGGCCGCCGCGGGAGATCCGCGTCGCCGAGGCACAGCAACTGCTGGACGACACGGCCGCCTTCTGGCGGACCTGGCTGGCGCAGTCGACGTACACAGGTCGCTGGCGCGAGATGCTCCAGCGTTCGGCGATCACATTGAAGCTGATGACGTACGCACCCAGCGGCGGGCTGGTGGCCGCGCCGACGGCTGCGCTGCCGGAGCAGATCGGCGGCGAGCGGAACTGGGACTACCGCTACACCTGGATCCGGGACGCCTCCTTCTCCATCAGTGCCCTGCTTCGGATGGGGTTCACCGAGGAGGCCGCGGCCTTCAGCGGCTGGCTGCGGGATCGCGTGCAGGACACAGCGGGTGGGGCCGGGCCGTTGAACATCATGTACCGCGTCGACGGCTCGTCCGACCTCACCGAGGAGACACTCGAGCACTGGGAGGGGTACCGCGGATCCCGCCCGGTGCACATCGGCAACGGCGCCGCTAGCCAGTTGCAGCTGGACATCTATGGCGAAGCGCTGGACAGCATGTACTGCGGCGACCAGCGGGGGCTCACCATGGGCCACGAGGGCTGGGTCGCGGTCCGGGACCTGCTCGACTGGCTCACCGACAACTGGGACCAGCCCGAGGAGGGCATCTGGGAGACCCGGGGCGGGCGTAAGGACTTCACCTATGGCCGGGTGATGTGCTGGACCGCGTTCGACCGGGCGATCCGGCTCGCCGCCGCCCGGTCGCGGCCGGCTCCGCTGGACCGGTGGATCAGCGCCCGGGATGCGATCTATGACCAGGTCATGGCGCGCGGCTTCGATACCGAGCGCGGCGCCTTCGTGCAGCAGTACGGCAGCAAGGTGCTCGACTCGTCGCTACTGCGGATGCCCACCGTCGGGTTCGTCGCGCCACAGGATCCGCAGTGGCTGTCGACCTTGCGGGCGATGGACTCCGAGCTGGTCACCGACAGCCTCGTCTACCGCTACAACCCCGAGGCGTCGCCGGACGGCCTCCGCGGGTCGGAGGGCACGTTCTCACTGTGCACGTTCATGTACGTCAACGCGCTCGGCAAGGCCGGCAGGCTCGAGGAGGCACGACTCACCTTCGAGAAGATGCTCACCTACGCCAACCACCTCGGCCTGTACTCCGAGGAGATCGCGCTGACCGGCGAGCAGATCGGCAACTTCCCGCAGGCGTTCACCCATCTCGCCCTGATCGACGCGGCCATGACCCTGGACGCCCAGCTCGACCCGCGAACAGCTTCGGTGAACCGGAGCTTCTAGCCGTCCCGGACGCTGTCGGCGAAGACGGTCGCCCAGTCGTGCTTGATGCTGACCGTCGTCCAGCCCTCGGTGCGGGCCTGCTCGAGTGACGCCTCCGCCCCGGCGGTGTAGCCGAACTCGCGTTCCTCGTCGTCGTGCAGGATCAGCAGCCGGAGCCCGGGACGCGACGGATGCCCGGTGTAGCTGAGCATCGGGACGTCGCCGTTGGAGTTGCCGCCGGCAACGACCGGTCGGCGGCCGGTCCGGCTCCAGATCCGTACCGGTTTCATCGGCCCGTCGTCGAAGCCGTCCATCTTCGCCTGGTAGACGACCGAGCCTCCGGTGTCGTCATCGCGGTACCGGAGCCCGGCCGAGCTGCCGATGATGCGCTCGGCCGGGATGCCGTACGCCTCCTCGGCGATCGCTCGCATGAAGTCGCGATCGCCTCCGGACGCGATGTACGTCGTGAACCCGTTGGCCTCCAGGTAACGCAACAGTTCGACCATCGGGAGGTAGGTGCACTCCCGGAGCAGCCGACCGAGCGTCGGATGCGGCGTCGTCCGGAGGAAGCGCTCGGCGATCTCCGCGTAGGTGTCGACGCTCATGCCGGCGAACGTCCGGAGGACGCCGTCCAGGAGCACGGCCAGACCGCTGTCGTCACCCTGGTAGTGCTTGGTGATGACCTCCCCGAGCCAGGCGTAGTCCTTGTCCCGGGCGGCCTGCCACGGCTGCTGTGCGCGAAGGCTCGAATCCCGTTCGGCCGCCTCGGCGAGTTGCTGCAGGATGAAGCCGAGCTCGACCGGCATCGGCTTCTCGCACCACAGCGTGCCGTCGTTGTCGAACACCGCGATCCGCTCGGAGGGCGGGACGTACTGCGCTCCGCCCTCCCGCACGGCCCGGTCGACGTAGTCCACGATCGCCTGCCGTGCCGGGGTGTCCTGCCAGGACGACAGCAGGACGTCCGGCCGCACGGCTGCTTCGTTATCCGTCGTCACGGCCGGGTCCTACTCCCGCATCAGCATCAGCGCGGCTTCGCGTTCGAGATCCAGGTACGGCTCGCCGCTGACGTCGACGGCCACTCGGTTGATCGTGCCGCCGGTGAAGTGGTGCGGCGGCTCGCCCGGGTAGTCGTCGGTGATCGGCTCGCCGCTGTGCCTGCCGACGTACAGACCCGCGCCGGCGATGGCGAAGGCTCCGAGCTGGGTCTTGATGCGTCCCTCGCCGACCTTCTCGTCGCCGTGGTACAGCGAGAGGGTGCCGGTCGCGCCGTCACGGTCCATCCCTTGTTTCTCGAACGCGGCCGACAGGAGCAGGTTCGTTCCGGTGGGAATGTCCTTCGTCCCGACGACCTGCTGCTCGACCGCGCCGACGAAGCTGTTCACGTAGTGCAGCCGGTTGTTCTTCACGTACAGCGCATGGCCGCCGAACCTGGCACCCATGGCGAACAGCACACCTTCGGCCCCCGGGGCGGGGATGTCGACCAGCGCGCCGATCGCGAACGACCGGTTCCGGGTGTTGACCGCCTGCCACTCCGAGACCGGCGCCGTGTCCGGGTAGTACACGTACCGGTTCTTGGCCGCCGTGAGCTGGGGCCGCGCGGTGCCGAGGATCTCCACCGCGGAACGGTCGTCGAGCGGGAAGGCCTTGTTCGCGCCGGCCTCGGCGTACCAGCCGTTCACCAGCTGGCGCAGTTTGTCCGGGTGCTCCGCCGCGAGGTTCTTGGTCTCCGACCGGTCGGTCTCGACGTGGTAGAGCTCCCACTCGTCGGCGTTGAAGTCGCCCCAGCCGGCGATGGTGGGGTGGGTGGTGACCGCCTTCCAGCCCTCGTGGTAGATCGCGCGGGATCCCAGCATCGAGTAGAACTGCGTCCGCCGGCCGGAGTCGGCGCTCGCGTCGGCCATGCTGGGCCGCATGCTCATCCCGTCGAGGTCGGACTGGGTGTGTCCCTTGATCGTCTCCGGGGCTTCGACGCCCAGGACGTCGAGGATCGTCGGGACGATGTCGATCGCGTGGTGGTACTGGTGGCGGAGCTCGCCGCGCGCCGGAGCACCCGCCGGCCACGAGATGATGCAGGGGTCTGCGGTGCCGCCGGTGAACTCGTACCGCTTCCACATCTTGAACGGGGTGTTGAAGGCCATCGCCCAGCCGTTCGCGTAGTGGTTGTAGGTCTTCGTGCCACCCAGGTCGTCGAGCTTGGCCAGGTTCTCCGCCAGGTCGTCGTCGATCCCGTTGGCGAACTTCATCTCGTTGACCGAGCCGTTCGGGCCGCCCTCGCCGCTCGCACCGTTGTCGGACACGACCACGACCAGGGTGTTCTCGAGCTGATCGGTCTGCTCGAGGTACGCGAGCAACCGGCCGATGTGGTGGTCGGCGTGGGCGAGGAATCCGGCGTACACCTCGGCCATCCGGGCGAACAGGCGGCGCTCGTCGGCGTTCAGCGAGTCCCACGGACGGGTGTAGTCCAAGGCCGGGAACGGCTGGTGGTCCGGGCCGCTGCGCGATTCGGGGGTGCCGATCGGGTTCACCGGCGGCAGTTCGGTGTCGGCCGGCACCAGACCGAGCTTCTTCTGGCGGGCCAGGGTCTCCTCCCGCATCGCCTCGTACCCCTGGTCGAAGCGGCCGGCGAACTTGGCGATCCACTCCTTCGGCGCGTGGTGCGGCGCGTGACAGGCACCGGGTGCGTAGTACAGCAGGAACGGCTTCTCCGGAGCGATCGCCTTGGCGTCCTTGATGAACTCGATCGCCTTGTCGGTGATGTCGTCGGTGAGGTGGTAGCCCTGCTCGGGCGAGCGCGGCTGCGCGACCGGGTGGTTGTCGTAGACCAGATCGGGATACCACTGGTTGGTCTCGGCGCCCAGGAAGCCGTACCACCGTTCGAAGCCGCGGCCGGTCGGCCAGTTGCGCCGGGTCGACGCGAGGTTCATCTCGTCGGTCGGGCACAGGTGCCACTTGCCCACCATGTAGGTGTTCCAGCCCCGCTCGCCGAGGATCTCCGACAGCATCCCGTTCTCCGGTGGGATCGTGCCGCTCGCGTTCGGGAATCCGATTGCCGCCTCGGTGATGCAGGCCATGCTGTTGCGCGTGTGGTTGCGCCCGGTCAGCAGACACGACCGGGTCGGTGAGCACAGCGCGGTCGTGTGCCACTGGGTGAAGCGCACGCCGCGAGCGGCGATCGCGTCGATGTTGGGGGTCTCGATCGGCCCGCCGTAGCAGCTCATGGCCGAGTAGCCGACGTCGTCCAGGACGATGTAGACGACATTCGGCGCGCCGTCCGGCGCCTTGGCCGGCTCGAACGGCGACCAGTCCGGTACGGAGTCACGAATATCTACGTTGATCGTTCCCCGGAACTGCACAGGCATGACGTCCTCCATCCTCGGGTGTCCGTCCAGCGTCGAGCGGGCGCGATCCTGAGTCGTCACCCCCGAGGGATGATCCGGCTCACCGCCGCGAGCCCTCGTCGTCGGTCCTCGGCTGCGGACTGTGCCAGCTCGCGCCGGTCTCCCGTACGTACTCCGCGACCGCCGCGTCGAGGGTCGGCAGGAAGTGCGCCGGGTTGATCGTCCGGGTCAGCTCGTACCGCTCGATCTTCGAACGGACCGGATCCTTCATCTCCGCGAACACCAGGGACACATCGTGCGCGTTCAGCCACGCATCCAGCTCCTGCAGCATGTCGGAGGCAGTGGTGTCGACGTCGGTGATCGGCTCGGCGGCCACGATGATCCACCGGACGGCGGGATCGTCGGTGACGATCTCCCGTACCTTCTCGCCGAACATCCGCGCGTTCGCGAAGATCAGCGGCGCGTCGAAACGGTAGACGACCAGACCTGGGAGAAGCTCGGCGTCGGGATAGCTCTTGGTGTCGTGCAGGCCGGCGATGCCCTCCACCCGGCCGAGCTCGGCCTCGTGCGGCCACCAGGTACGACGGAACACGTTCAGGATGGACAGGCCGACGGCAATGAGAATGCCGGGCAGTACCCCCAGGAGCGCCACGCCGAGCAGCGCGATGATCGACAGCCCGAACTCGGTCCGCCGCTGATGCCACAGCCGGCGCGTGCCGGCGATGTCGGCCAGCGACAGCGCGGCGGCGATGACGATCGCGCCGAGAGCCGGCTGCGGCACGTACTGCATCAGGGAGTTGGCGACGACCAGGACCACGGTGATCATCGCGGCGCCGACGATGCCGGTCACCTGGGACCGGGAACCGGCCTGCTCGGCGACGGCCGTGCGGGATCCGCTGGTGCTGACCGGGAAGCCCTGGAAGAAACCGGCGGCGATGTTGGCGGCACCAATGCCGACCATCTCCTGGTTCCCGCGGACCCGGTCGCCTCTGCGCGCGGCGAAAGCCGATGCCGTCGACATCGTGTCGGCGAGTGCGACGACGGCGATGGCCAGTGCCCCGACGAACAGCGGCGGCAGATCGCCCCAGCCGACCCCTGGGACAGTGAACGGCGGGAATCCCTGGGGGAGCTTGCCGACCGTATCGACGTCGTGGGACTGCAGGTCGAACGCGCTGACCAGGATCGAGGCGAGCACGACGATGATCAGCACGCTCGGCAGCTTGGGCAGCCACCGGTTCAGCAGCAGGATGCCGGCGAGCGAACCGACCCCGAGGAGTGCGGCCGTCGTGTTGGCATCACCGTTGGCGAGTCCCGATACGAAGCCCTTTGCCTCGGCCAGCAGCCCGTCGGCGTCGACCGAGAACCCGAACAGCTTGGCCAACTGGCCGATCACGATGGTCAGCGCGAGCCCGTTCATGTAGCCGATCTGGGTCGGCTTCGACAGCAGGTCCGCGACGAACCCGAACCGGGCCAGCCCGGCGACCGTCATCACCACGCCGACCATCACCGCCAGCATCGAGGCGAGCGCGACGGCCCGGGCGGGATCGCCGTTGGCCAGCAGGAGCGGCGCTATCGTCGCCGCGATCATCGGGCCCAGCGACGAGTCGGGGCCGAGCACCAGCACCTTGGACGGCCCGAAGACCGCGTAGCCGAGCAGGCACAGGATCGAGGTGTAGAGCCCGGTGACCGGCGGCAGTCCGGCGAGTTCGGCGTACGCCATGCCCTGCGGCACAAGGAGTGCGGACAGGACCAGGCCGGCGACGATGTCCTTGGTCAGCCACGCCCGCTGGTACGACCTGGCCACGCCCACGCCGGGTACGTACTCCTGCCACGCAGGAGTACGTACCGCCGGAGGGCCGCCGTCGTGAGCCACCGTCGTCGTACCTCCTCGGTCTAGGCTTCTTGCTCTTCCTCGAACGGGTCGGCCGCCGCGCCCTCCGCGGCCTGTGCCTCGAGCTCGAGCTTGATCTTCTGCAGCGCCGCCCGTGCGTCCTTGCCGACCTTGGGATAGCGAGGATCGATCTCCATCAAGGTGTTCGCGATCACGGCGCCCGCGGCGATCCGCGCGTACCACTTGCGGTCGGCGGGAATCACGTACCAGGGCGCCCACTCGGTGCTGGTCCTGGACAGCATCTTCGAGAACGCGCGCTGGTAGTCGTCCCAGTACTCACGCTCGCGGATGTCGGCGGCGGAGAACTTCCAGTTGTGGTCGCGAAGGTCGATCCGGCGCAGGAAGCGGATCCGCTGTTCCTCGTTGGACAGGTTCAGGAACAGCTTCACGATCTTGAAGCCGTTGTCGCTGAGGGTCCGCTCCCACTGGTTGATCTCGCGAAAGCGTCGTCTCCACAGCCCTTTGCGGGAGTCGTCCGGGAGTTTCTGACGCTCGAGGAGTTCGGGGTGCACGCGGACGACCAGGACCTCCTCGTAGTGCGAGCGGTTGAAGATCCCGATCTCGCCGCGAGCCGGCAGGCGCAGTCCGTAGCGCCACAGGTAGTCGTGATCCAGCTCTTCGTTGGAGGGGACCTTGAAGCCGCTCACCGAGACGCCCTGGGGGTTGACCCCGGTCATGACGTGGCGGATGGTGCCGTCCTTGCCGCCGGCGTCGAGCGCCTGCAGGATCACCAGGACACCGTGCGTGTGCTCGGCGTACAGCCGGGACTGGTATTCGGCCAGCAGTTCGACGCCCTGGTTCAGGAGCTTGCGGCCGCGCTTCTTGGAACGGATCGTGCCCCGGAAGCCGGGGTCGAAATCCTTGGCCAGGTTGACCTTCGAGCCTGGCTCGACCCGGAACGGCTCGATGAAGTCGGCGATCCGCCGCTCGCGAGATGTCATGCGCTGTCTCCTGCCTTCGCACTCATCGGGCGACACCAGTCGACCGCCCGGCGGATGGCTGTGCATCACCCTGTGCGGACGAGCCCGAATCCGCGTGGACCTGGGCTCCGGACGTGCTCCGGCCGCGGGCCGGCGCGACGGCGCGCTCCGTCCCGAGGGCGGCCGCAGGCTGCCGTTGCCCGCGCCTCCTGATCGCCTTGTCCGACTCGACCACGATCGGAAGGATCGCGGCGAGGCCGAAGCAGACGAGCCATTGTCGCGGCGACAGTGAGACCGTGAGCAGCCCACTCTGGATCGTCGGGAGCTGGGTCGCCAGGAAGAGCGCGACGACAGGGATCAGGCCGATCGCCAGGGCTTTCACGATCGGTGGGGTCACACCGCTGGTCGGGTCGCGACGGTTGACCACGGCATTGAACATGGTCCCCAGGCCCATCACCACGAAGGTCATCGTCATCGACACGGTGCCCTTCGTCGTACTCGGATCGTCAGGCCCGGCGACCAGCGGCAGCAAGGCGGCGACGAACAGGACCAGGGCGTAGAGGATCCACCTGATCACGGCTTTCCGGTTCGAGATCGGTACGCCGGCATCGCGTGGCGGACGATGCATGACGTCGGGATCACCGGGGTCGACGGCGATGATCACGACACCGACAGCGGTGGCGAAGAACAGCAGGAACAGCACCATCGACGGAGTCATCGCCACCCCGTCGTTGATGTTGAACACGGTGGCGGCGAGGAAGAGGAAGACCAGCGACAGCAGTTGTGTCATCTGGTACCGCACGTACGAGACGACCTTGTCGTAGACGCGCCGCCCGATCTCGACGGCATGGACGAGGGTGCCGAAGTTGTCGTCGGTGAGCACCATCCGCCCGGCCTGCTTGGTGACCTCGCTGCCGCTTCCCATCGCCACGCCGATGTCGGCCTGTTTGAGGGCCGCCGCATCGTTGACGGCGTCGCCGGTCATCGCGACGATCATGCCTTGCTCCTGCATGACCCGGGCGAGCCGCAGCTTGTCCTCGGGAGTGACCCGTCCGAACACGTGCAACTCGGGCATCCGGTGCTTCAGTTGCTCGTCGGTGAGCGCGACCAGTTCCGTGCCGCTGATCGCTCCCGGACCGAGGCCCAGTTCCGCGCCGATCGCCTGAGCGGTGACCGCGTGGTCACCGGTGATCATGCGTACGTCGATGCCGGCGGTGAGCGCCGTACCGACCGCACTCTTGGCCTCCGCGCGCAGTGGGTCGATGATGCCCGCCAACCCGACGAAGGACAGCCCTTGGGTCAAGGACATCGGATCGTCGGTCATGGTGGACATCTCGTGGTCGGCGACCAGACGGGCCGCGAACGCGAGGACGCGCAGACCTTTGCGACCCATCCGTTCGTTGGCCTCGGCGATGCCGTCCTGCGCCTGCGCGATCGGGACCTGCGAGCCGCTGAGCGGTCCACCCGCCTGGGTGCAGCGCCCGAGTACGACGTCCGGTGCGCCCTTGACCAGCTCCATGACCTGCTCGACGCCGTCCACGGTCACCCGGTGGAACGTGGCCATGAACTTGTACTCCGAATCGAACGGGACCTCCGACAGCCGCGGGTAGGTGTGCCGGGTCTCCTCGGCGTCGATGCCGAGCTTCGCGGCCAGCACCACCAGCGCGGCCTCGGTCGGATCGCCGATCACCGACCCGTCGTCGCCGACGACTGCGTCACTGTCGAGCGCGAGCCCGAGACCGAGCCGGGTGAAGTCCGGCACCGGACCGCCCGCCACCGAACGGATCGCGCCGGTGGTGCGGTATCCCTCTCCCTCGACGGTGAACCACGTCCCGTTCACGTACAGCGTCGAGACCATCATCTGGTTCAGCGTGAGCGTCCCGGTCTTGTCGGTGTTGATGACGCTCGTCGCACCGAGCGTCTCGACGTCGGTGAGGTTCTTCACCACGGCCTTCGCCTCGGCGAGCTGCTTCGCACCGAGGGAGAGGAGTGCCGAGACGAAAGCCGGCATGCCGGTCGGTATCGCCGAGATGGCCATCGCGGTGCCGAGCAGCAGCAGGTCCTTGGCCGGCGTTCCGCGGATCAGGCCGACCACCACGATCACCGCGACCGACCCCCAGGCAACGAGCCCGAGGACCTTCGTCAGCGAGTCCAGCTCCCGCTGGAGCGGTGACCGGGTGCGCTTCACCGAGGTGAGCATCGTCGCGATCCGGCCCATCTGCGTGTGCATCCCGGTCGCGGTGACCAGGATCGTGCCGGTGCCCCGGGTCACCGACGTGTTCTGGAACAACATGTTGGTCTGGTCGCCCAGGCCGACGTCGGCGGAGGCCAGCGCGCTGGTGCCCTTGGCGATCGGCGCGCTCTCCCCGGTGAGCGCGGCCTCCTGTGCCTCCAGCGTCGCGGACCGGACGATGCGACCGTCGGCGGACACGATGTCGCCCGCTTCGACCTGCACGATGTCGCCCGGAACCACCTGCGTGGCAGCGATCATGGCCGGTTCGCCGTCGCGGATCACCCGGGCCTGCGGTACCTGCAGGTTGGACAGGGCATCGACGCTCGCCCGTGCCGTCAGCTCCTGACGGGTGCCCAGCCCGACGTTCAGCAGGATGAGCACGGCAACGATGATGCCGGTCGAGAGTTCGCCGATCAGCAGGCTGACGATCACGACGGCGACCAGCATGAGGTTCATCGGGTCGCGCAGCTGCTGGACGGCGACGGTCCACATCGAGGGCGGCTTCTCCGCGGCGATCTCGTTCGGGCCGTACGACGACAGCCGGCTCGCCGCCTCGGCTGCGGTAAGCCCCGCATCGGCATCGGATCCGGCCGCGGCAACCACGGCCTCGGCCGCCTGGGTGTACGGCGGCACCTTGGCATCGGTCGCCGAGGACGCTGCCGTGCCGGTCTCGCTCATGAGTCTGTTTCCTCTCCAGGGAGTTTTACGGCGCGCTTGCAGCAGCGTCGGCCCGATAGGCACGGAAGGTCTCAGCGAGGGTCGGGAAGATGTTGTCCTCGCCGATCGCGTCCAGCGTCTGGTAGGTACCGAGCGTGGCAAGCAGTTGGTCATCGGGCCGGACCAGCACGAAGCGGGCGTTGTGCGCCTGGCAGTACTTGACCAGGTTGGCGAGCGTCACCCCGGCCGAGTAGTCGATGTCGTCGATCGCGCCGCAGTCCAGCGCGACCCAGCGGACGGGGTCGGGAGCGGCGGAGATCACCGACTCGAGAGCGTCGGCGAACCGGTTGGCATTGGCGTAGAAGAGTTCCGCGTCGTACCGGAAGAGGATCAGGCCGGGCAGGCTCTGCGCGCCCGGCACCGCCGCCTGATAGGTCGGCTCGCCGGCCTGGTCCTGGCCGATCACGTAGTCGCCCGGTGCGTACTGCCGCCGGACCAGGTCGAGCAGCGAGAGGACGACGGCGAGGATGATTCCCTGCTCGACGCCCACAGCGAAGACCGTGACCGTCGTGATGAGCGCCACCACGAACTCGTTCCGGCGTCGCATCCACAGCCGGCGGAGGCCGGGCACGTCGATCAGGCTGACGCCGATGAGGAAGACGATCCCGGCGAGCACCGCCTTGGGCATGTCGGCCAGCAGCCCGGTGAAGAACATCGTGAACAGCAGCGCGACCGCCGCCATCGTCAGGTTGGCGAGCTGGGTGCGCCCCTTCTGCTGGTCGAGGATCTGCGTCTTGGTCGGGCTGCCGTTGACCGCGAAGGTGCCGCTGAGGCCGGCGGCGAGGCTGGCCCCGCTGAGTCCCACGATGTCGCGGTTGATGTCGACCGCGGCTCCGTGCTTGAACGCGAAGCTGCGGGAGGTGGCGGCGCTCTGGGCGATGATCAGCACCGTGCAGGACACGGCGGTGGGCATCACCTTGGATACGTCCGACCACGAGATTCCCGACGGCAGGCCGAGCGGTGGGAAGCCACCCTTGATGGCACCCACGACGGCGACGCCGTGCGCGTGCGCGTTGGTCAGGGCCGAGATCGCAGTCAGCAGGAGGACGGCGACAATGGCTCCCGGCACGACCGGGATGAAGCGCTTGAAGGCCTCGATGATCACGATCGTGCTCAGGCCGAAGACAACCGTGCCGACCTGGGCCGAGGACAGTGAGCTGATCCAGTGCCACTGTTGCTCGAACCAGTTGCCGGTGCCCTTCGGGATGCCGAGCAGGTCCGGGATCTGCCCGGACAGCACCTGGATGCCGACACCGGTCAGGAACCCGATCAGTACGGACGCGCTGAGGAAGTCCCCGACGAAGCCCAGTCGCAGCAACCGAGCGATGAGCAGCAGCACACCGCAGACGAGCGCCGTCAGGCTCGTGAGCGCCAGCCAATCGGCCGATCCGGGGGTGACACCGGCGATACCGAGACCGGTCATACCCGCGGCGAGCACCGCGGCGGTGGCCGAGTCCGCGCCGACGACGAGCAGCCGGGAGGAGCCCAGCAGGGCGAAGACGATGGTGGGGAAGATGATCGTGTACAACCCGGTGACGATCGGCGTACCGGCGATGGAGGTGTAGCCCATCACCTCGGGGATCGCCACCGCCGCCAGCGTCAGACCCGCGATGATGTCGCGTGTCAGCCAGGCCCTGTGGTAGCCCTGCAGCGACTCGGGCACAAGCTTCATACGTCGGGGCCCCGGGGTCATACCTGCTGGACGGCCTCGATCCGGTGCGAGCCGATCGCATCGGTGAAGGCGGCGAAGTCCTGTTCGTTCTGGGCGGCGTACCGCTCGGAGAAGTCTGTGATCGACGTGTCGAAAGCGTCGTCGTCGCCGAGGTACGCAGCGATGGATACGGCGTCACCCGAGCGGGCGTGCGCCCGGGCCAGGGTCCATCCGCAGGTGCGGGCGTAGAAGGCCATCGTCGCGGGCGCCATCAACTCCACCAGCGCGGAGCCCTTCATGTCGCGGAGCTGGCGCCAGTAGAAGTAGCGATCGGCCTGCACCCCTTTCGACCAGCCGAGGAAGATGTCGCTGCTGGCCTGCATCAACCGCTGGCCCTGGACCACCCGCTCGCCCGGTTGCCGGTACGTGCTCTTGCGCAAGACTCCTTCGAGCACCGACCTGGTGGCTTCCTTGACCTGGAGGAACAGCGGATCGCCGCGGTCACGGCCCTGCAGCAGGACGATGAAGGCTCGGGTTCCGACACTGCCGACGCCGACGACCTTGCGTGCCCAGTCGATGATCTCGAAGCGTTCCAACAGTTGCCGGACGTCGGGCCGAAGGGTGGAGCGGTAGTCGCGGAACAACTCGAAGACGACGTCCTCGAGCTCTCCGGGCTTGATGCCGTACGCCGTGTGCAGGTCACGGGCGGGGACGATCACCGGTGGGACGCTGGCAATGCGGTAGCGGCCGTCGACCTCTTCACCGAGCTTGGACAGCGCCTGATCGCTGTTGCGGGAGTGCGCCTTCTGCGCGTTCTTCTCGAACCGCTTCGTCGCCTCCTTCCGCTCCTTGCCCGTCATGCTGGTCGTGCCGTCCGGGTCGGCGCTGTGTTTTCCCTTCCCCTTCCCCTTGCCCTTCTGCTTCCCCTTGCCGTCGGCACCGGCCAGGAAGGCGGCGACCGACCGTTTGATCTCGTCCTCGGCGGTGTGGGCGTACCAGACGTCGAGGGTTCGCATGGAGGCGAACTGGGCCATCGTCTCCCGGTAGGACCTGACCGCGGCCTTCGTGATCGCCTGCGCGTCCGACTTCGCGAACCCGTTGTTGCGGGCGGCCACGGTGAGACTCGCGGCCAGACGTTTGACGTCATACTCGAAGGGGCCGGGAAGGGTCTCGTCGAAGTCGTTGATGTCGAACAGCAGGTTCCGCTCCGGTGAGGCGAAGACGCCGAAGTTCGACAGGTGCGCGTCACCGCACAGCTGGACCTCGAGGCCGGCGGTCGGCGTACCGGCGAGGTCCGCGGCCATGATCTTGGCGGCACCACGGTAGAACGTGAACGGTGAGGCCATCATCCGGCCGTGCCGGACCGGGACCAGATCCGGCTCCCGTCGCTCGTTCTGCTCCTCGATGAGCGCCACCGGGTCCGGCCGGTCGGGGGCCGGCGTCCACCCGCTGTGACTGTCCGGACCGGTTCGCGCACGTGCCGCCAGACCGCGTGCGCTGCGCTCGTCCAGAGTCAGGTGTTCAACAGTCGTCGCCATGATCGGCCGCCCTTCTCGCCGTCGCCGACCAGGCTCGTCGGACGAGCCCGGCCCCACCCTGCGATCCGCGTACTTCGCCGACGATTCAGCAGAACAAGGGGCCGCCGCATCACCCCGCAGGGAGGATCGGGCCGGATCATCCCGGGTGTGGGATGCCACGAGCATGGCGGCCGCACAGGATGGGCCTGGCGCCGGGACTCGGCGCCGGGGACTCTGAGGCGGACCGATGGGGTGGAACTCGTGAGGCGCCGAATGGCTGCGGTCGTGGCGCTGGTGGTGGGCGGGGCGACGGCCGTGCTTGCCGTGGCGGTCGCCGTGAGTGAGTTTCCGCGCGGGCTCGGTGTCCTGGCCTGCGTCGTGATCGCTGCGGTCGCGGCATGGTTCGGCGTGCTGCGACGCGGGATCTTACGCGTGCTGGGGCTGGCCGTGGCCGCGTTGGCGCTTGCCGGTGCGGTGATCTTCATTGTCGTGGGCGGGAAGTTCGGCGTCGATCTGTTCGTCCTGGCAGGGCTCCTGGTCACCCTGGCGGCGACGCGAGCCAGCTTTGCCGCCCACGTGGACCTGCCGCGCGTGCCGCCTCCGGAGCATCCGGTGCTGTTCTTCAATCCGAAGTCCGGCGGGGGAAAGGCGGCACGCTTCGCGGTCGCCAAGGAGGCACGCGACCGCGGCATCGAGCCGATCGAGCTCAAGGCCGGGGACGACCTCGAAACTCTGGTCCGCGGTGCGGTCGCCCGGGGCGCCAACGGGCTCGCGATGGCCGGCGGCGACGGATCGCAGGCGATCGTCGCCGCGATCGCCGCCGAGCTCTCGCTGCCCTACGCCTGCATACCCGCCGGCACGCGCAACCATTTCGCGCTCGACCTCGGGGTCGACCGTGACGACGTGGTCGGTGCCCTCGATGCCTTCGTCGACGGCGGCGAGCGGCTGGTGGACCTCGCCGAGGTGAACGGCCGGGTGTTCGTCAACAACGTGTCGCTCGGCCTGTACGCCGAGGCGGTGCAGCGCAGCGGGTATCGCGCCGCCAAGATCCGGACCATCCTCGACACGGTGCCGGACGCGCTCGGCGCCGGTGGCAGCGAACTGGACATGCGCTGGACCGGGCCGGGCGGTGACGGACACCGCGGCGGCGCGGCCCTCCTCGTCTCGAACAACCGGTACCGGCTCGGTCGCGCGGTCGGTTCCGGCACCCGCCCGCGGATCGACGACGGAGTTCTCGGCATCACGGTCATGGGGGCGCCGGCGGGTAGCGATCAGGGGCATCGTCAGCGTCCCTGGCGGGAGTGGACGGCTCCGTCCTTCGAGGTCGATGCCGATCGCCAACTGCCGGCCGGCGTCGACGGTGAGGCGCTCGTCCTCGACACACCGCTGCGGTTCCAGATCAGGCCCGGTGTTCTCCGGGTACGCATCGCGCCTCAGCACCCCGGTTCGTCGCCGTCGGCGTTTGCTCCCGAGGGCCTTCGGGCCGGCCTGGCCGAGTTGGTGCGTATCGCCCTCGGCCGCGACCGGATGACAGTGGATGCGGCTCACCGGAGGCCGTGATGGACCACCGTCTGGCCGGCTACGACCGCGCCGTCTACCGATCAGTCGCGCGCCTGTCGACGCCGGCCCTCGACGAGCCGCTGCGGCGGGTGTCCGATCTCGCCAACTTCTCCAAGCTGTGGTTCCTGGTGGCCGGGGGGATCGCACTGTTCGGCGGCCCGCGCGGCCGGCGCGCGGCGTTGTCGGGGCTCGGCGCGATCGGCGCGACCTCCTTCGTGGTGAACCAGCCGATCAAGAAGCTGGCTGGTGAACGCCGGCGGCCCGACCGGCACGGCCTCGGCGTTCCGGTGCAGCGGTGGGTGCGCATGCCCTCCTCGGGATCTTTTCCGTCCGGGCACTCCGCGTCCGCGGCAGCCTTCGCGGTCGCGGTCGGAGGCCTACTGCCCAGGCTGCGGCCGGGCCTCCGCGTGATGGCGTCGGCCGTTGCGTTCTCCCGCGTGTACACGGGTGTGCACTATCCGAGCGACGTTCTGGTCGGGGTGGCCGTCGGAGCGGTGTTCGGGCGATTGGCCGCGCGGCTGGCTGTCCGGCTCCGACCACCCGCATCTCACCCCCGCAGGACGATGTGATGCGGGGGAGCGGCGGGGATCGTCGGGCACGAAGACGGATAACCAGGAGGCGGGCACGATGGCGTACAGGGACCTGGACCCCATGGACACCCACAAGGGTGTCCCGAGCGGGGCGATCGGCGGCATCGCGTTCGCCGGCTTCACCCTGCTCATTATCGGTACGTTCTCCGTCGTCGCCGGGCTGGCCGCGATCCTCGACGACGACTATCTGGTCGTCAGCCGGCGCTACGCCTTCGACCTCGACACCACCACGTGGGGCTGGATCCATCTGGCGCTGGGGATCGGCGCGATCCTGGTCGCGGGCGGCGTCTTCACCAGCAAAGCCTGGGCGGGGACTGTCGCGATCGTCATCGCGGGCCTGGTCGCATTGGACTACTTCTTCTTCATTCCGGTCCAACCGGTGTGGTCGCTGGTGGTGATCGGGCTCAGCGTGTGGATCATCTGGTCCATCACACAGGCCCGGGGATCCGACATCTGACCTCACGGTTTGCGCACACCTGACGCGTGCCGGCGCGGCCAGCGTGCGTGGCGGCTGAGGGCGCGGACGGAGAACTCGCCCAGCTGATAGTGCGGGTCGGGCGAGGTGGCGAGGGACTCGGGCGCGCCGAAGGCGACATCGGAGATGGTGAGCCGGCTGCCCCGGCTGAGAGCGTCGTGGTAGCCGACGAGCCGCCCGTCCACCCGGAAGTACGTCTTGCCGTTGGTGTGCCAGTCGAATCTGACTTCCGCGAAGCGCGAACTGGGGGTCGGCAGCTGGCCGATGTCGTGCCAGACCCGGTGCACCCGGACGCGGACCAGGGCCTGGAACTTGGTCAACGGTTCGAGACCCAGGACGAATTCGTCGCCGAGGCGAAGGATCCGCACCGACGAGTCGACGGCCTGAGCAGGGTGCCTGAACCGCACGACGCAGCTGACCCCGGCCACGTCGAGAAGGGGAGTCTCCAGAACGTAGTGGAGACTGCGGCCCGGTGCGATCAGGAGGACGCCGTCCGACGGGCTCGGCGCGAGCGAGCCCGGCGACAAGTTGCCTGGCAGGCCTTGAAAGCTCCGGATGTTGGTGTCCGCGAACTCGTGCAACAGAACTGAGCGCCACATGGCGACCTCCTCATCCGACCTGCTCGGCGGTGACTTCGTCCGGGGGCAGCTCGGCCGGCGAAGCGGGCGGGGCCTGTTCCGGTACCGGGCCGCCGGAGACCAGACCGGCGAGCCAATGGGTGGAGGGCGCGGCATCAAGGAGGAGGGCCTTGACCAGAAGCGACAGCGGAATGGCCAGTACGGCGCCCAGCGGGCCGAGGACCCAGGCCCAGAACACCAGGGAGAGGAAGGTCAGGGTCGTGGACAGCCCGACCGTGTCACCGACGACCTTCGGCTGGATGACCGACTGGATGATGAAGTTGATGACGCTGTACAGCACGATCACCCACAAGAAGGCGCCCCAGCCCTGGTCGAGAAGAGCCAGCAGCGCGGGCGGGATCACCCCGATGAAGAAGCCGACGTTGGGTATGTAGTTGGTGATCAGGGCGAGCAGTCCCCACAGCCAGGGCAGCGGAATGTCCAGTAGATAAAGGACCGCGACGTCGAACGCCGCCACGATCACCCCGAAGACCGTGGAGACGATCAGATAGCGGGTCGTACCTTTCGTGAAGCCGATCAAAGCGGCGATGACGTCCGGCTTGTCCTGCGACGCCTGCCGCAGGCGGTCCGGGAAGTCCACGGCGTCGAGGCCCATGAAGAACAGCACGGCGACGACGAGCACCAGCAGCGAGAAGATCCCCAGGAGTCCGCTCAGCCAGCCTTGCAGGGTGTTGAAGAGTGCCCCGAGGTCGAGCTTGCGCAGGGCAGCCTCGAGTTGTTCCTGACCCACGCCGCGGTCGGCCAGCCAGCCGCGGACATCCGCGACCAGCTCGGTGAACTTGTCCTGGTACGTCGGCAGCAGGCCGGCCAGCTCGGCGACCGAGAAGGCCAGCATCGCCACGACTCCGAGCAAGAAGGCGTTCACGACCACCAGTGCGATCAGCCCGGCCAGCCACCCCTTGACGCCTCGGTCGATCAGCCGCCGCCGCAGTGGACTCACCGCGATCGTGAGGACGAGCGCGAGGAACACCGGACCGAGGATCCCGGCGAACAGGTGTACCCCCGCGGCCGTCACGACTGCGGCCGCGGTGCCGAGCAGGACGACGACTCCGCGCGGCAGCATCTCGGGCGCGGCCGGCGCGCTGCCGTTGGGGGAGTCCGTGGAGCCTGCGGACATCGACGCAACCTCCTGTCCCAACCGGCGCCGGGCTTCGAAGATCGCGCAGACCGTCCCGGGCCGGCATCACCCACCTGGGATGATCCTTCGCCGTTGATGCATCAGGGCGCCGGATGTCGTCCGCCAAGGGTGACGCAGCAACGGTCGGAGCGGTCCTACTGTCGACGCGCCGCTCGACGTCCGTCGAGGACCATGCAAATCCGTGCAGATCCTGGCAGGAGAGGTGGACACAGATGACCGACGACCGCACTGTCGAGTCGCAGGCCGACTCGGGCTGGGCGATGAGCGGAGTCGCCTTCGCCGCCACGATGCTGCTGATGATCGGCGGCTTCCAGGTCGTCTCCGGCCTGGCGGCGATCATCAACGACGAGTACTTCGTACAGGTCCGGGGCTATGCCTTCCACCTCGACATCACCGCCTGGGGATGGATCCACCTGGTCCTCGGTCTGGCCCTCATCGCGGCCGGGATCGGTCTGTTCTCCCGTGCGGTCTGGGCCGGCGTCGTCGCGCTGTTCCTGGCGGTGCTCAGCGCGGTCGACAACTTCTTCTTCATTCCCTACCAGCCGTTCTGGTCGCTGCTGCTGATCGCGCTCGACGTGTGGATCATCTGGGCGCTGACGCGTCCGCGTGCCCTCCGTAAGTGACGGCCGCGGCACCGTGTCCACACCGCTGGTCCGCGCCGGCGATCTCGGCCGGATCGTCGCGACTTATGTCAGCTCGGTCCTCGCCCTGGCCCTCGCGGACGCCGTGCTGCCCGGCCTGAGCTTCTCGTCGTTCGGGCAGTTGCTCGCCTCGGCGGCGGCAACCGCGCTGGTCGGTGCGCTGGTACGTCCGTTGCTGGTCGCCGTGAGCGCCGCGATCGGGTGGCTCGCAGTACTCCTCGTGGCGGTGCTCGGACAGGCCGTGATCCTGGCGGTGGCGCTGACCCTGATCCCGGGGGTCGAGGCGGACTCGTTCTGGGTCGTGCTGGCCGCCGCGTGGATCGCGGCGGCCACGGCGACGATCGTGGCGTGGCTCTGCACGTCCGGTACGTCGGAAGCCTTCACGGCTGCGCTCGTCCGCCGGACCAGGCGGCGCCAGAAACCGGTCGAAGACCCCGAGGCTCCCGGCGTCATCTTCATCCAGCTCGACGGCGTGCCGTTCCCGGTCCTGCGCTGGAAGCTTCTCGCCGGCACGCTGCCCACCATGGGGCGCTGGACCCGCGACGACGGTTATCGGCTGGTGGAGTGGACGCCGGTGCTGCCGCCGACCACGCCCGCCAGTCAGCTCGGAATCCTGCACGGCCGCATCGACGGCGTACCCGCCTTCCGTTGGTACGACCGGACCCTGGGGCGCGTGCTGGTCACCAACCGGGCCGCCGACGCGGCAGAGGTCGAGCACAGGGCCTCCGACGGCCGCGGGCTGCTGGCCGACGGCGGCGTGAGTATCTCCAATCTCTTCAGCGGTGACGCCGAGCGGTCGGTGCTGACCATGAGCAAGATCGAGCTCGCCCGCGGTTCGGCCGACACGCGTCGCCGCGCTGCCTGGTATCTCGCCCGGCCGGACGGGTTCGCCGGCAGCCTGGCCGGAGCGGTCGCGGAAATCGCCCGGGAGAGGTTCGAGTCGCGCCGGCAACGCCGTCTCGATGTTCGCCCGCGGGGAGAGCGCGGCTGGCTGTTCGCCGGCCTCCGCGCAGTGACGAACGTCGTACTCCGCGACCTCAACACCGCACTGGTGGCCGAGGAGATGATGCACGGCACCCGGGTCGTGTACGTCGACTACGTCGACTACGACGAGGTGGCCCATCACGCCGGCGGCCTGCGGCCGGAGTCGCTGGGCACGCTGGATCGACTCGATCGTGTGCTGGGGTGCTTGGCGGCCGTCGCCGCAGCCGCACCACGCCCGTACCGGCTGGTCGTCCTGTCCGACCACGGGCAGTCCCAGGGACAGATCTTCGCCGATCGGAACGGGACCGACCTGGCTGCGGTCTGCTCGCAGCTGACCGCAGCCCGGGTCGAAACAGTCGAGCAGTCGGTCGAGGGCTGGGGCCGGCTGAACGGTCTCCTGGCGGATCTGGCCAAGGGCGGCTCCGGCACCGGACGGGTGGCCCATCATGCGGCGCTACGCGTGCAAGACCGGGCCGCACCACCGGCGGTCACCACGAGTTCGGACCTGGTCGTCCTCGGCTCGGGCAACCTCGGCCTGGTGTACGCCGCCGAGCAGCGCCGGCTGACGATGGAGGAGATCACCGGGCGCTGGCCGGCACTGATCCCCGGGCTCGTGAACCACGACGGAATCGGCTTCATCGCGGTGATGAGCACCGAGCACGGGCCGCTGGCACTCGGGCCGTCGGGTGTCCACCGGCTGTCCGACGGCAAGGTGACCGGAGTCGATCCGCTCGAGCCGTTCGGGCCATACGCCCCGGGAGACCTGCTGCGAGCGGTATCGATGCCGGAGGCGCCTGACCTGTACGTGAACAGCTCGGTCGACCAGGACACCGGCGAGGTCTCCGCGTTCGAGGGTCTGGTCGGCTCGCACGGCGGACTCGGCGGGTGGCAGGGACGGGCGCTGCTGCTGGCACCACCGGACCTGGTGATCCCGGACAGGCCCATCCGGGGTGCGGACCAACTCCACCGCGTGCTGGTCAGGTATCTCGAACAGCTCGGCCAGCGCAGCGGACTGTCCCGCCCACTCGACCGGGAGACGGCACGATGATCGACGACACTGCCGGGCAATGGTTCCTCCGGCCGGACGAGCGCGGCAATCCCGGAACCGACATCGACCGGGTGGGAGACATCGACGGGTCGTGGGTCGACGGCAACCTGGTCCGGCCGTTGATCCACGGGGCAACCTACTTCCGTCGCTTGTACGAGGAACTGTGCGCGCTACGGGCCGGTGACCGGGTCTATTTCACCGACTGGCGTGGCGATGCGGACGAGAAGCTGCTGCCCGACGGCCCCGCGATCGGGACCGTGCTGGCTGAGCTGGCCCGATCGGGAGTCGAGGTCAGGGCGCTGCTCTGGCGCTCGCACTCGGATCACCTGCAGTTCAACGCACGGGAGAACCGGCGGCTGGGGACGAAGCTCAACAAGGCCGGCGCCGAGGTGCTGCTCGACCAGCGGGTCAGGCATCTGTCCTCGCACCACCAGAAGCTGTTCGTGATCCGGCACAAAGGCCGGCCGGACCGGGCGGTCGCGTTCGTCGGCGGCATCGACCTGTCCCACCAGCGTCGCGACGACAGCGACCATCTTGGGGATCCGCAGCAGGCGCCGATGGATCGCAGGTACGGCGTCCGCACGCCCTGGCACGATGCGGCGCTGGAGATCCGCGGACCGGTCGTCGGCGATCTGCTCCGCACCTTCATCGAGCGCTGGGACGACGGTCAACCGCTCGACCGGCGCACGCCGTACCGGATGATCGTGCAACGGATGGCGCGGATGCCGCGGCATCCGCGGGCACTGTCGGAGACGTTCCCGGATCCGCCGCCGGCCGGGCCGCACGCCGTACAGGTGCTGCGGACGTACGCCCGCAAACGTCCTGGCTATCCGTTCGCGCCGCAGGGGGAGCGGAGCATCGCCCGCGCCTACGGCAAGGCGTTCGCGAACGCGCGGAAGCTGATCTACCTGGAGGACCAGTACCTGTGGTCGGAGCTGATCGCGCGGGGGATCAGCGATGCCCTCGAGCGGTCGCCCGATCTCCGCGTCATCATCGTCGTACCGCGGTACCCGGATGCCGACGGCGCCGTGACCGGCCCGCCGGAACGCTTCGGGCAGTTGCGCGCAGTGCGGTTGCTGCGCGCGGCCGCGCCCGCCCGGGTCGGGATCTACAACCTGGAGAATGCCGCGGGGACGCCGATCTATGTGCACGCGAAGATCTGCATTGTGGACGACGTGTGGTTCACCTGCGGCTCGGACAACTTCAACCGGCGCTCCTGGACCAGTGACAGCGAACTCACCTGCGCGGTCCTGGACGCGACGCCCGACGACCGCGATCCGGTTGCTGAGGGCACCCGTCGGCTCGCCCGCGACCTGCGGCTCGAGGTGTGGTCGGAGCATCTCGGTTTGCCGCGGTCCGGTCTGGCGCAGCTCGACCTGTCGGCGGGGTTCGAGCTGTGGCAGCGCACCGCCGCGGAGCTGGAGTCGTGGCACGCCGGCGGCAAGAGGGGGATCCGTCCGCCAGGGCGCATCCGTCCGCACGAGCCGCAACCCGTGAGCCGCTTCCAGGCGCTCTGGGCCGAACCGCTGTACAGGGTGATCTACGACCCCGACGGCCGCCCCCGCCAGATGCGCCGCAGCGGGGTGTTCTGACCATCCGTTCCCGGTGGTTTCCCCCACCGAGGATGAGGTGGCCTCCGGTGTCGGGACGCAGCATGGTCGCGTGGTCACTTCAGAGCAGTCCGAGAACCCGCCTGATGCGGCCCCGGCTACCCCGGACGCGATCGTCGTCCTCGACGCGGCAGTCGGAGCTGCTGTGCTGGCAGCGGCCGCCGCGCAGTCGGTCGGACGCCGGGTCGGGGGAGCGCTCAGCCCGGTCCGCCGACGGGTCGGTGGGGTCCTCGGCCCGGTCGCCGTCGTGGTCCTGCGGCCGCCGATGCTGGCGGAGCGATACCAGGCGGCTACCTGGCTGGAAGGTCTGGCCAGGCGCGGTGGCCAAGGACGCGCAGAGCTGGGGAACCAGCTGTCTGTAGTGCTGGACCGGATGGTTCCCGCGGTGGCGGCGGAGGTGCTGGCCCGGATCGACATGGCCGGGCTGGCGGAGGGAGTCATCGCGGAGGTCGACCTCGCCGAGATGATCCGGCAGTCCACCGGGTCTGTCGCGTCCGAGACGGTCCGCGGCGTACGCATGCAAGGTATCTCCGGCGATGAGGCGGTGGGCCGGGTGGTGGCCCGGCTGAGGCTGCGGCGCCCTCGGGCCGAACCTGAGATGACGCCTCAGCAGCCATGAGAACGGACGAGCCGGTGTCGATCGTCCCGCGGGAGGCGCAGCAGTACCAGGGACGACGCGCGGGGCTCGTGACCCGGTCGGTCGCCGGTGTCATCGACGGGATCGTCGTGGTGGTGGCGGTGCTGGCCGGATACGTAGGCCTCAACGGGCTGAGGTTCCTGATCCATCCGCGGGGTTTCCAGTTCAGTGAGGCATCGCCCCTGCCGGGCGTGGTGACCGTACTGCTGGTCATGACCGGCTACCTCTTCGTCGCCTGGTCGATCACCGGACGGACCTACGGCTGCCACCTGATGGGGCTGCGGGTCGTCGGTCGCAGTGGTAAAAGGACGGGTCCGCTGATCGCCCTGCTGCGGGCCTTGTTCTGTGTGTTGTTCCCGCTCGGACTGCTGTTGTGTGCCGGCCGCCGCCAGCACTCTGTGCAGGACTTCGTCCTGGGTACGTCGGTCATCTACGACTGGCGATCCGGACCGCCACGATGAGGAGTTGACCATGTCGGACATCGACAGGCGCGTCCGGGCGCCGCACGGAGGCTGGGTAGGCCCAATCGTCTTCGCCGCCGTGGTGATGCTGGTGATCGGTGCGATGCACGCCTTCGAGGGGCTCGTCGCGCTGCTGAACGACGACTACTACGCGGTTCCGAAGAGCGGTCTGGCCATCCATGTCGACTACACCGGCTGGGGCTGGACACATCTGATCGTCGGCACCGCCGTCCTGGTCGCCGGCTTCGGTGTCCTGATGGGTCAGGTGTGGGCGCGGGCCGTCGGAGTACTCCTCGCCGTCGTGAGCATTCTGACGAACATGGCGTTCCTCTCCGCATCTCCGGGCTGGGTCACGATCATGGTCGCGCTCGACGTCCTGGTGATCTGGGCGCTGACCTTCCACGGTCGTGATGTCCGGCCCAAGCACGGCGCCTGAGGCCCGGGGTCAGGCCTCAGGGCGGGATGGCAGCAGTCCTAACTCCCACGCACGCCGTACGGCCTCGTTCCGGCGGGATGCGCTCAGCTTGCGCAGGATGCTTCGGACATGGCTCCGCACGGTGTTGACGGAGACGTACATCGTCTCGGCGATCTCCTCGGTGGTCAGCAACTCGGCGAGGTACTCGAGCACCTCGTGTTCCTTGCTGGTCAGCGCCGCGGTGACGATCAGGTCGTGTCGTGACACCAGCCAGGGGCCGGTGGTCCGGTCGCGACCATGAGGACCCGGCGCGCGGAGCCACGGGTGATGTGTCATCACGTCACCGCTGGGCTGCAGGAGCGTTCGCAGCACCGGCGGTGCCTCCGCGAACGGACGGCGGAGCTGCTCGGGTGCGGCCAATCTGAGGGCCCGTTCCAGGCACAGACCACTGCGGCCGGTGTCTCCGGTCCTGATCGATTCCGCGGCCTGGACGAGCCAGCCGTCCACCTGGGTCTCGAGTGCGACGGCGCGATCCGGGGCCGGGAGCGGCTCAGCGGACGGCGGGTCGCCGGCCTCGGCAGCAGCTCGCTGCAGCACCAGCCGCGAGCCGACGTTGTCACGACTCGCGGACTGCTCGATCGTCGTGATGGCGTCTCGTGGCCGGTGCTGTGCCACGAGCATCTTCGCCTCGTCGATGGTCAGAGCCTCGCCGAGCCAGCCGCCCTGCGCGCCGTAGCTGTCACGCGCGGCCCGGAGCTCCGCAGCGGCACGATCGATCTTGCCGCTCGCTCGCAGCAGCCTGGCCCTGACCAGGGCGAGTGCGGCCGCGAGGACCCGGGTGTCATGGCCAGGTACGGCTTCCTCGGCACGTTGCATCATCTCTTCGGCGCTGGGCAGCTCGCTCCGATCGGTGTGTACCCAGGCCCCGGCCACGATCGCGGACTGCGGCAGCTGCGCCCCGGACTCTGCCACCGAGGTCGCCTGCGCGACGACTTCGCCGGCGCGACGCAGATGTCCCCAGGCCGCTTCTACCAGCGCGGCCATGCCGAGGAAGTCGACCAGGGCTTCCTGGGCGCCGTGCTCCTCCGCGAGCGCGATGCCCTCGGTGAAGGCTCCCAGGGCCGCCGGGAAGTCTCCCCGCTGGAGCAGCACGCGTCCCTTGCTGCCGGCAACCAACAGCCTCGGCTCCGGATGCGCGACGGCCGACTCCGGCGACGTCGCTCTCAGGTCGGCCTCGGCGATCAGCACCGGCACCAGCCCGCTCTCGGGATCCTCGCCGAGGCTCGCGCAGACCGCTTGCAGCACCTTGATGGCCGACTCGGCCGGCTGCCGTCGAGCGGACGTCTGCCGGTCCAGCCGGACCGCGGCCTGGTGGAGTTGCGACGTACAGCGGTCGACATCGAACTCGGCCAGCGCACGGGCGGCGCGGATGATCGCGGCCTCCGAACCGTCCAGGTCATCGGGCAGGCCGGCGAACAACGTTGTCAGCTGTTGTCGCCGCTGCCCGACCAGCAGGCCGGCGACCTCGAAGTCCTCCACCAGGTACCGGGCGGCGTGCTGCCATTCGCCGGCCGTCACGGCGTGGTGGATCGCCTGCAGCGGCTGACCGTTCTGGGCGAACCAGGCAGCGGCATCGCGGTGCAGTACCGGAACGAGGGCAGGCGACTCGAACATCAGTTGCGCGCGAAGGAACTCGCGGAACAGCGCCTGGTAGCTGTAGCAGTCCGCCGTTCCCGGAACGGGCTGGACGAACGAGTTTCCGTGGGAAAGGAACTGCAACGACCGACCGGCAGCAGCCTGGCCGGTCAGCACTGCGGCCAGCTCCGGCCGGAGCTCGTCGACGATGCAGGTCCGGAGCAGGAACTCGCGCAGCTCCGGCGGCTGGGCGTCGAGTACCTCGGTCATCAGGTACGCCGCGAGGTTTCCGGTGTCGCCGCGGAAGTCCCGGATGACCTGCTCCGGGTCGGCCTTCCCGGTCAGGTTCATGGCCGCGAACATCAGGGCGGCCGGCCAGCCGTCGGTGCGGGCCTGGAGTTCGGCGACCTCCGAGATCGTCAACTCGAGTTTGTGCTCGTGCATCAGCGCCGCGGTCTCGTCGATCGTGAAGGCCAGGTCACTGGCCCGGATCTCGGCGACCGTGCCTGCCAACCGATACAGGTGCAAGGGCAGCGGCGGGTCGGACCGCGTCGCCAGCACCACCCGGATGCGTCCGGCACTGCCGCGGATGAGGCGATCCAGGCTGCGTCCGAACGTCGGCGTGACCGTGAGGTCGCCGCAGTCCACCACCAGCACCAGCCCGGTGTGATCGCGACGGGACAGACCGTCGCGCAGCGACTCCACCACGGCCGGCGGATCGTCAGTGGCCGAATCCAGCGCGACGCGCCTGACGACGGCCGAGCCCTGGTACTGCGCTGCCCACGACTTCAGCAGCATCGTCTTGCCGAAGCCTGCCGGCGCGCAGACCAGCGTGAGCGGCCGCTGGATCCCCAGGCTCAAGCGGTCGACAAGCGCCGGCCGCGGTACTGTCCCCGGCGGGGTCGCCGTGGTCCTGGTCGGGGACCTCAGGTGACCGTAGAACGGTGCATCCGGGGACGTACTGCGCTGTCTTTCCACCCCTACGTACTGATCGCTCGGCATCTCCCCTCCTCGCGACGGCGTGCGACATCACTGAACGCTGGGGAGGCGGTGCGCGATGAATCGCACCCTTCGAAGAAATCACGGAATGTCCCGTAAAACCAGCGTTTCTCGTCCGATTGCCGGACATTCGGAGACTTGCCGGTGTCGAGTCGGGCAGGCGGGCGGGACCTGCCTGCGGATCGGCGCGGGGGAGTTCACCCCACAGGGATGAAGCGATGGCACTTCACCTTTGCGAGCGTCGAAAGCACACGTTGGAACGGAGTGGGTTCGATGGTCGACGCGACGTACGAGATCCGCGTGGCGGGCGCCGTACCTGAAGAGGACCTTCGTGACATGGAAGCTGTGACTGTGGCAGTCGACCAGGTCAGCACCGTCGTGTACAGCATCCCCGACGAGTCGGCTCTCTACGGTCTGCTGGCCAGACTGCGGGCCCTGGGCATCGAGGTCGTCGAGGTCCATCGGATCCTGGGCCCGGCCCGGGAATCGGCAGAGCGGATCGACATCGATCCGGAGGGGGGAGACGATGGCAGCGCATGAGTACGGCTCGTCGTACCAGGTTGCCGTTCAGGGGGAGCTGCGACCTCCGGTTCTGGTCTTCTGCGCGGGCCCGCTGGCTCATCACCGGACTTCCGGGGTCTTTCGGTTGCAGGTCCACGGCGAGCAGGGGATCGCCGATCTGGTGGCGATGCTCCAGACCGCGGGCATGATGATCCTGAGCATCCGGCAGGTCACGCCGCGACGGGTCGGGGCGTCCGCGAGCCTGTCCTCCTGAGCTCATCCCGCGTGGGTGATGACGCTGCCCGCAGCGCGCGGCACTGTGGCGATGAACAGCACGCAGAGTCGCCGGCATCGGTGCGGAGGGGTGGACAGTCATGCCAGACACAGAGGTTCATGGGCCTATCGACTATGTGCTCCTCGAGTTCACCGGCAACAAGTTGACCGGCAGAGCGGCCGACGAGCTGGTGAGCCTCGTCGAGCGCGGCATCGTCCACGTGTACGACGTGCTGGTGGTCGGCAAGGAGGCCGACGGCTCCATCTACATGGTCGATCTGGCCGAGTCGTCAGGTCAGGCCGGCGAGTTCGCCGTCCTCGACGGCGCCCGGACGGGAATCCTGGCCGAGGACGACCTCCGCGAGGTGGCCGATGCGATGCAGCCCGGCACGTTGGCGGCCCTGATCGTGTACGAGAACACCTGGGCGATCCCGTTCGTCGCCGCGGCCCTGGAGTCCGGTGGCCAGATGATTGCCGGCGGGCGGATTCCGGCGCAGGACGTGATGGAGGTCCTCGACGCGATGGAAGCCCTGGAATCGACGAGTTGAGGAGCCTGACATGCCACTGTTGCGAGGATTGGCGAGGACCGCGGCTGTCGCGGGCACCGCGACGGCTGTCGCAGGGCGGGTCCGGCGGCGGCAGGACGCCAAGTTCGCCAGGAAGGACGCCGAGGCAGCACAAGCGCAGGAGCCGGCGCCCGCCGCACCTGCGCCCGCCCCGGCACCGACGTACGCCGCCCCGGCGCCGGCACCCACCTACGCCGCGCCGCCACCGCCGCAGGACACCACGTCGGACCGCTTGGAGCAGCTCAAGTCGTTGGGTGAACTGAAGGACGCGGGTGTTCTCACCCAGGCGGAGTTCGAGGCCCAGAAGGCCAAGATCCTCGCCGGCTGAGTGTCGTCATGACCGGGGAGGCGCGGAGCGTTCCAGCGGGGACGGCAGCCGGCCCGAGGCTCGCCGTCCTCCTGGCGATGGCGATGTTCGTGCTCGTCGTCGACACCTCGCTGATGAACGTGTCCATCTCCTCGGTGGTCAGAGACCTCGACACGACCGTGAGCGGCGTCCAGTCCGCCATCGCGCTCGAGGCGCTGGTATCGGCGGCGTTCATCCTGATCGGGAGCAAGGTCGGTGACCTGATCGGGCGCAAGCGCGCCTACCTGCTGGGCCTGCTCGGCTACGCGATCGGCGCGCTGGCGATGGCACTGTCCCAGAGCCTGACCGCGATCATCGTGTTCTGGGCGCTGGTGGGCGGGCTCGGCGCGTCGCTCCTGCTGCCCGCCATGCAGTCGCTGATCCACGGCAACTTCGAAGGCTCGGCGCAGGTCAAGGCCTATGCCATGGTCGGAGCCGCCGCTGCCCTGGCTGCTGCCGTAGGACCGCTGCTCGGAGGCTTCATCACCACCTATCTGTCGTGGCGGATAGCGTTCTTGCTCGAGGTTCTGGTCATCGGCATCGTTGTCTCGGGCCAGCATCTCGTGCACGACGTGCCGTACACCGGCTCCCGGCGAGTGGACGTGGTCGGCGCCATCTTGTCGGTGCTGGGCATGGGTGGCATCGTGCTCGGCGTCCTGGTGTGGCAGGAAGGCGGGGAGTTCGTCGGTCTGATCATGGGCACGGGCGCGATCGCCCTCGTGCTGCTCGTTCGCTGGCTGGTACGGCGCAAGCGGCAGGGCAAGGCGACGCTTCTCGACCCGGGCCTGTTCAGCTCCGCCGTCTACCGGCTCGGTGTCTCCGGGCAGATGCTCCAGCAGATCGCGCTGGGCGGCACGATGATCGTGCTGCCGATCTATCTGCAGATGGTCCTCGAGTACAACGCGATGCAGGCAGGCCTGTCGCTGGCTCCGCTGTCGCTCAGCATGTTCGGGGCGGCGATCCTGGCCGAGAAGAAGGCCGGCGGGCGACGCCCGAGCAGCATCATCAGGTGGGGCTTCACGTTGTTGACCGCAGGCCTGCTGCTGCTGATCCCGATCGTGCCCCGCGCGGACACGGGCTGGATCCTGGTCGGGCCGCTGATCATCGCCGGCGTCGGGCTGGGGCTGCTGGTGTCGCAGCTCAACAACTACACGCTGGGACCGATCTCGGAGGAGCGGGTCAGCGAGGCGGCGGGCGTCAATTCGGCGGCGGGCTCGTTCGGGCTTTCGTTCGGATTGGCGTTCGCCGGTGCCATCATGCTGGCCACGCTGTCGTTCACCTTCACGAAGCTGTCGGACTCGAGCACCGTTCTTCCGCCGGCGCAGCAGGAGCAGGTCGCGCAGGCGCTGGAGGACGACGCGGAGGTGATGAGCAACACCGAGCTCGAGAAGGTGCTGGCCAAGCAACCGCAGCCGATCCGGGACGAGATCATCCGCATCAACACCGACGCCCGGCCGATCGCCCTTCAGGTGGCGCTGGGCATCCCGATTCTCGCCGGGCTGGCCGGGCTGGTGAACTCCTTCCGGATGGCTCGCCGCGGCGACTCGCCGCACTCCTGATGACCGAGGCTGTGCCGGACGGCGCCGCGACGTTCACCGATCAGCTGCATGGTGGCAACCTGCGGTTCATCCGGCGGGGGTGATGCCGTCAGAGTGACCCCTGGTGTTGCCTGTGCTCGTGGGGATCAGTGTCTGCTGACCTGGCGTGACCATGTCCGGAGGGGAAGAGCAGCATGAGCGCACGGATCACGATGGTGGAGGCTGGGAAGGGTTCACCCACACCGGGAGCGGCTCGCGCCGACGGGCGGACGGCGTACTCGTCGCGTCGCCTCGCGCCGGCCGACCGGGCCCGCCTGGGGCTCGCGGCGCGGGCGGCGCTTCCACCGCGTGAGCAGGCGGAGCTGGTCCTCCCCGCGAGGCGTCCGGATCCGGTTGCACTGCTCGAGCAGCAGGCGCGGTCCCGCATCGCCGAACTGGTGCCGGTGCGGCACGGCAGGATGATGCTGTCGCCGCTCGCCTTCTTCCGGGGCAACGCCCTCGGGATGGCCACCGACCTCGGCGCCGCACCGGTATCGGGTCTCGGCGCGCAGCTGTGCGGTGACGCCCACCTGTCGAACTTCGGAGTGTCCGGATCTCCCGAGCGGCGACTGCTCTTCGACATCAACGACTTCGACGAGACCATCGCCGGTCCGTGGGAGTGGGACGTCAAACGTTTCGCCGCGAGTCTGGCGGTGGCCGGCCGGGGCAACGGGTTCTCGCGGAAGGAACGCCGCAAGTGCGTCCTGGAGAGCATCCGGCGCTATCGCGACGCCAGCGCCGAGTTCGGAACCATGCGCGCTCTGGACGTCTGGTACGCCCGGGCCGATATCGACGCGGTGGAGGCGGCGCTGCGCAGCAAGGTGTCCTCGAGCCGGCGCATGAACGTCGACGAGACGTTGCTGCGGGCACGGGGCAGCGGGAACCTCAAGGCGTGCGCGAAGCTGACCGAGATGACCGATGACGGCGTACGGCTCAAGGCGCACCCGCCGTTGATGATCCCGATCGACGACTTCCTGTCCGGCGCCGACCGGGAAGAGTTCGAGACCGGGATGCGCGAGCTGCTGGGCCTCTACCGCCGGTCGTTGCCGCCCGAGCGCCGGGACCTGCTCGACCAGTTCGAGTACGTCGACCTGGCCCGCAAGGTGGTCGGGGTGGGCAGCGTGGGGACGCGGTGCTGGATCGTGCTGCTGCGCGGCCGGGACGACGGTGATCCGCTTCTCCTCCAGGTCAAGGAGGCCGAGCCGTCGGTGCTCAAGACGAAGGTGCCGACCGTACTCAGGCAGCGGCCCGCTCCTCGCAACGAGGGGGAGCGCGTGGTGGTGGGGCAGCGGCTGATGCAGGCCGCGGACGATATCTTCCTCGGCTGGCAGCGGGTCACCGGAATCGACGGACGGACGCGTGACTTCTACGTCCGGCAGTTGCGGGACATGAAGGTTTCGGCCGCGGTGGAGAAGATGGACCCGCGCAGCATGACGATGTACGGCCAGCTGTGCAGCTGGACACTCGCCAGAGCTCATGCCCGATCGGGTGACCGGATCGCGCTGGCGACGTACCTCAACAGCGACGACGCCTTCCCCGAGGCGATGGCGGAGTACGCCGAGGCGTACGCCGACCAGAACGAGCGCGACTACCAGGTGTTCCTGAACGCCATCAAGAGCGGCCGGCTAGAGGCCGAGAGCGGACTGTAGCGAGGCCGACGCACGGGGACCTGCCTGCTCGTCCGGACGGCCGTCGCCGGGTTGGGCACGAGCAGGCAGGTCGGCTGTCGGCGACCGATCAGGCCGCCAGCGCCTTCGCCTTGAGGGCGTCGAACTCGGCCTGCGAGATCTTGCCGTTGTCGAGCAGCGAGCTGGCCTGGGCGATCTGGTCGGCCGGACTGGTCGATGAGCCCGCGACCTGCTTGATGTAGTCGTCCTGCTGGCGCTGGAGGTCGGCGTGGCTGGCGGCCGTCCGCTGTGCCATACCTTTGCCGCGGGCGATGACATAGATCAGCGCGGTGAGGAACGGGAAGAACAGCAGGGCGACAAGCCAGATGGCTTTGACCCATCCTGAGGTCGCGCTGTCGCGGAACAGGTCCGTGATGATCGAGAACAGCATCATCAGGTACGCCACGAAGGCGAAGCTGATGATGATGAACCACACAATGTCCCAGAAACTCATTGCAGCGTCCTTTCTCCGGTACGCGAAACGCGCGTGATAAACCCTGGCGTCTCGCGGCCGGGGCGGCCTCACCTCGCGGGGATGATCTTCCGGACGTGGATCCGGACCATGATGAGCCTGAACTTGTCGTGTGCGCCGGCCGGGGAGGTCCTGGAGATGGATCGCGAGCTGTTCGGGTCGAGCTGGAAGATGATGGTGGTCCGCGGGGCGGTCGCCGTCGTGTTCGGGATCGTGGCGATCGTCTGGCCGATAGAGACCGGGCTCGCCCTGATGTTGCTGTGGGGATTCTGGGCGTTACTGGAAGGCATCAGCCTGCTGGTGCAGGCGTTTCGATCCGATGGCCAGGGGAGCCGGGCGGGGCGTGCGGTGCTGGGTGTGCTCGCGTTGATCGTGGCGTTCTTCGCGATCTTCAGTCCGGGCGTGACAGCCAAGGCACTGACGTGGATCTTCGGCATCTGGCTCATCGTCCGCGGTGTCTCCGAGATCTTCGCGGCGTTCAGCAGTTACCGCCTCTCACCCCGCTGGTTGCTCCTCCTCGGCGCCGCCCTGTCGATCCTCCTGGGCATCTTCTTCGTCGCCAACCCAGGACGCGCCGCCGTCGGCATCGCTGTCTGGCTCGGTCTGATTGCCGTGTGCTGGGGTGTCGTCTGGATCGTCGCCGGCTTCCTCCACCGCCGAGAACACCAATGGCCCGCCCCCACCAATCCCGCACCCGCCTGAGTTTGCCGCCAAACAACGCCTTCGCGGATTGGCGTAGCCGTAATTCCGGCCGGCAACACCCGGCAGTCAGACGGCGTCGGGGCCTACCGCAACGACTGGGCCGCGAGCCAGTTGTTGGACTGTGCAGGCGGTGGAGCCGTGGAGGAGGCGTCGGAGCCAGGTGTGGGTTGTGGAGCCGATGACGGTCAGTGCGGCGGCGGCGGATTCGGCGAGGATGGCGGAGTCGGCGGGGCCGGTGGTGACGGTCCAGCGGACGTCGACTTCCGGGTAGGCCATCTGCCAGACGCGGACGGTGTCCTCGATGTCGTCGTGCCGGTTGACGGACGTCGCGTGGACGATCGTCAGTCCGGTGCCGCGGCGGCGAGCTGCCCGGAACGCGAATCCGAGGACTGGTTGCGGGCCGCCTGTCCGGTCGATGCCGACGACGACCCGGCCGGCGGACGGTCCGGGCGCATACGGTGACGTCAGCCCGACGACGGCGACGGAGTTCGGCGTACGGCGTCGTAGCCGGCGGATCCACGACCGCCCGGACGGCTGGTCATGCCCGACGACCAGCAAACTCTGCCGCCCGCCGTGTTCGGCCGCGCTGGCGAGTGCGGCGGCGGGCTTGCCGGGGAAGACGATGGTGCTGACCCGCAGGCCGGATGCGATCCGGCGGGCGCGGCGCTCCGCGACCTCGACGACCTTCTCGGCGCTCTCGCGGACCCGGGGGTCGACGGTCGTGTGGCCGAACGGGTCGAGTACGCGGACCCACTGGAACGCGTGCACGATCCGAAGCTCGGACTGCCGTGCCGCAGCCTCTGCGGCCGCCCACTCCACCGCGTCCTTGCTGTCCTCGGAGCCCCTGACCAGAACGATCACCGGACCATGATCCGGTCCCACAACCGCGGTCGCGGGTACGGCGCTCGCCGCCCGCCCGCCGCGAAAGAGCTTCATCCGACGCCTCCAAAGGCCGGTTGTCAGAGCCGGATGCGGCGGGCGAGCCTGAAGGCCGCCGCCGTGGTCAGGCCGTAGACCAGGTGCGCGCTCAGGTCCTTGGCGAGGGTCACGCGGTCGTACTTCCAGATCGGCTCGTAGAGCTTCGCGGCCGGCAGTACGACGTACCCGGACCCCCAGACGCCGGCGCCGAACGGTACGCCGTACCAGACCCGCGGAGTCCGCAGCGAGCCCGCGAGGACGCCGTACACGGCCGCGTTGGCGATGCCGTAGCCCCAGTGCATGATGTTGTTGACCAGCGCGGCCCGCTCGTCGGGCAACTCGCGCTGCAGCAGCCCGTCGTACAAACGTCTGCCGACCTGTGCCGGTGCAGGCGCCTGGTCCCAGCTGTGGATGTCGGCGGAGAACTCCCAGCGTGCGAATCCGCCGTCGCCGCCGCCCTTGCGGTAGCGGAAGTAGAGCAGCGCATCCATCGCCATCGTCCCGACCACCCCGGCCAGGAGACCACGGGTAATCGCCCCGACCGGAGTCAGGCAGTCACGGTTCAGTTTCATCAGGTGGTCTCCTTCGTCGGCGCTCGTGGGGGAACTGTCACCACCCAGGCTGACCCCCGGACACCCCGGATTGCACCAGTGAACCCCCCTGGTGTGCACGCGGGTCCACGCCGGTGGGTCAGGGCTGGGCGGTGGACCAGTGGTTTCCCCTGGGGTGATGTATCAACCCGCGGCGGAAGGTGGGGTCATCGAAAGGCTCCTAGCCAAAGGAAAGGGCAATGACCACCATCCGCTTCAGTGAGACCACCACCTCGACGCCGGCGCAGTTCGTCGCGGCGTTGACCGACTTCGGGCCGGGACGGGCGCAGTTGTTCGCGAACAGCAGCGACGACTACCTGAAGGTGCACGACCAAGGACCCGGGTACGCCGACGTCACGGAAGGATCAGGCGGGGTGTGGGAGCGCCTGCACTACAACTGGTCCGACCTGCACCACGTCGTCCTCACGACCACCGACTCCAACGTCTGGGGCGGCGCGTCCGGACACTCCTACACCTTCACCGAGCACGCCGACGGCGCGACCACGATCGACGTCGTGATCGTCCGCGAGGGCAAGAACCTCAAGGGCCATCTGCTCGCGACCTTGTTCGCACTCGGCGGCAAGAGCGTGATCCGCAAGGCGTTCGACAACACCGTCCGGGCCATCGAGGCCCGCAACATCCCAACCACCACCATCCGGACCGAGGTCTGACCACCATGAAGAACTTGATGCCCAAGGCAAGAAACCTGATCCTCGCAGCGCTCGGCACCGCGCTGCTGGTCGGCGGCGCGACCACCGCGCAGGCCGCCCAGTCCGCACCCACCCAGGCGAAGCCGACCATCGTGCTGCTGCACGGCGCCTTCGCCGACGGCTCGAGCTGGTCCGAGGTGACCGGCAGGCTCCAGCACGACGGCTACACCGTCGTCGCCCCCGCCGTACCGCTGCGCGGGATCGCCGCCGACACGTCGTACCTGAGCGGCGTCCTCGCCACCATCCCCGGTCCGAAGGTCCTCGTCGGCCACTCGTACGGCGGTGCGCTGGTGAGCGAGCTCGCCGACACCCCCGACGTGAAGTCGCTGGTCTACGTGGCCGCGTTCATCCCGCAGGCCGGCGAGACCCTCGGCGCGCTGAACTCGCAGTTCCCCGGCAGCGAACTCGGCCCGCAGCTCGTGCCGATCAGCTACCCCGGTGGTCTCGACCTCGCGATCAAGCCCGACAACGCCCGCGCCGTCTTCGCCGCGGACCTGCCCGCCCGCCAGGCCGCGATCTTCGTCGCCGCCGAACGCTTCATGGCCAACCGGGCCCACGCCACCATCACCGAAATCCCCGGCGCCTCCCACCTGGTCGCGCTGTCACAACCCGCAGCCGTAACCACCGTGATCGAACGAGCCGCCCGTTGACACCCGCAACAAAGAGCCGGCCGGAGCCTGTCTCCGGCCGGCTCTTCCACGTCTCGGGCTGCTTCCTGAACCGATCCCGAGGTCGTAGTGTCGAGAACGGGAGGACTCTCATGGCTGATTCGGTTGCACCGCACGGATTGCATCATGTGACTGCCATTGCGGAGGATCCGCAGCGGAACGTCGACTTCTACACAACGGTGCTGGGGCTTCGGCTGGTGAAGCGGACGGTGAACTTCGACGCTCCGAGCACCTATCACTTGTACTACGGGGACTCGTCGGGCCGCCCGTCGACGCTGTTGACGTTCTTCCCGTGGCCCGGGGCGCCGAACGGCAAGCAGGGGACCGGGCTTACGACGGCGACCGCGTTCAGTATTCCGCCGGAGTCGCTCGGGTGGTGGCAGCAGCGGCTTCAGACCCTTGGCGTCGATGCTGACGCTCCGGTTGCCGGCGCTGACGAGGAGGTGCTGAGGCTGCGCGATCCCGACGGCCTGGTGATCGAGTTGGTCGCCTCCGACGGTGACAGCCGGTCCGGTTGGGACGGCGTCGCCGCCATACCGTTCGACAACGCGATCCGCGGGCTCTTCTCGGTGACGATGACGGAGCAGATGCTCGACCCGACGGCCGAGATGCTCGACGGCCTGCTGGGCATGCAGCACGGCCAGGACACCAAGGACGGGACACGGTTCGTGATGTCCGGTGGAGCCGAGGGTACGGCGGTGGACGTCCGGCCCAGCAGCGAGAATCGCGGCGTACAGGCTGCCGGAACGGTCCATCACATCGCGTTCCGGGCGCCTGACGGCGAGACCCAGGCGAAGTGGCGGCTCGAGCTGATCGAGGCCGGCGTACAGGTGACCGAGATCCTCGACCGGCAGTACTTCACCTCCATCTACTTCCGCGAACCCGGCGGCGTCCTGCTGGAGATCGCGACCGACCAACCGGGCTTCACCGTCGACGAACCGCTGCTCGAGCTCGGCCAGCACCTGAAGCTTCCGCCCTGGCTCGAGCCGAATCGCGAGCAGATCGAGAACACGTTGCCGTCGCTGCGCGTTCCACCGGCGCCGAAGCCCGGCGACTGATGAGCGAGGACCCGCTCGGTCGGCCGTACATCTGGCAGCCGGGCTCGTCCGCGCCGCCGCTGCTGTTGCTGCACGGCACAGGCGGTGACGAGCGCGATCTTCTGGTACTGCGCCGCCACCTAGCGCCCGACGCACCCGTACTGTCGCCCCGCGGGACGGTGTCCGAGCAGGGGATGGCACGGTTCTTCCGGAGGCTGCGGGAGGGCGTGTTCGACGAAGACGACATCCGGCTGCGGGCCGACGAGTTGGCGGCCTTCCTCGCCGCCGCCGAGGCGAAGTACGACGTACCCGCCGGTTCCTGGATGGCGGTCGGCTTCTCCAACGGCGCCAACATGGCGTCCGCGCTGCTGCTACGCCACCCGGAGTCGCTCGCCGGCGCCGTACTGCTGGCCGCGATGGTTCCGTTCGCGGCAGACGAGCCTCAAGACCATGGCCTGGCCGGCAAACGCGTGCTGATCGTCAACGGCGACACCGACCCGATGGCCACCCCCGCCCAGACCAGCAGGCTGGCCGAACAACTCCGCCGCCGTGACGCCGACGTACAACTCCTGCCGTTCACCGGCGGCCACACCATCGACCCCGCGCAACTTCCCCGCATCAAAGCCTTCATCCAGGCCGCGGAGGAGTGAGTCAGGCTGCTTGGTCGAGGAGCGACCAGCGGGGGTCGTCGTCGGTCCAGTGGTTGACCAGGGCGTTGACCGCGAGGCGGTGGACCGCGGGATCGAGTACGCCGTTGTCGCTCGCGGCGTCGAGGACCTCGAGGTAGGTGGCGACGGACTCGATCGGGAGGGTCTTCGCGATCGGTGTGACCGAGGTGGCGACGTCGCGCATGTCGACGAGGGTGAAGACGCCGACGAGGATCGCGCCCTCGCGCTGGAGCTCGTCGGCGAACGCCTCGAGCGCCGTACCCGAGGAGACGGCGTCGTCGACGAGCAGCACCCGTCGGCCGGCGACCGAGGCTCCGCGGACGCGTGGTTCGTGGTCCTCGTGTCCGACGTATCCGGGCTTGCGGGCGAACGCGAACGGGAGGTTGCCGGCGAGCGCGACCGCGGTGGCCAGCGGGATGCCGCCGGTCTCTGCGCCGACGACCACCTCCGCGCCCATCCGCCGGGCGAAGTCTGCTCCCGGTACGGCGAGGTCGTGCAGCAGGTGCGGGTCGCCGTACGCGTTCTCGTTGGACAACGGATGCAGCGGCAGCCGCGTGTTCATGTCCCAGTGCGAGACACCGGGCCGAACCAGCCCCGGCACCGTCGCAAGCCTGGTGATCAGAGTCGGCACTGCCGCGCTCCGGCCCAGAAGCCTTGTCCGCTTGGGATTCGCCAAACTCATCCGATTCGTTGTCATATCTCGACGATCGCGCGACGCCGGGTCCGTCGCACCCGTCGTACTCCCTGGTGATCGCCCTGGGTACCTACGAGTCCTTGCGAGGTAGGAAGTTGGTAATGGCTAGGGCTGTGGCGTCGGGTTCTTGTTCGGCGGGGTAGTGGCCGGATTGTTCGAGGACGACGGCGGTGATGTCTGTGACGAGGGTGCGGAGGCCGTCGGCGACGGCGGTTCCCATGGCGTAGCGGCCGCCGATCGCGAGGACCGGGGTGTGGATCGGGTTCTGTTGCAGTCGTTGGACGTCGGCGATGTCGTCGGCGCGGGTTCGGTAGTAGCCGAGGCCGGCCTCCAGAGCGTCGTAGGTCGTGTAGGCGTCGATGTAGGCACGCACTGTGTCCGGGGCGAGCCCGGCCGGGCCGGCGCTCTGGCGGAGGAAGGTGCCGTAGTAGGCGTCTTCGCGGCCGGGAACGAGTTGCTCGGCGAGGCCGGGTGTGCGGTTGAACGGCCCGTGCCAGGCCGGGTAATGCTCGGCGCCTGGTGCGGGGAGGGCGACGTCGATGCCAGGCAGGATCTCCTCCTCGATCACGATCGCGTTCACCGCCTCGGGCCTGGCGGCGGCCAGCAGCAGCGCGACCGAGGCACCCCAGTCATGCCCGATCAAAGCGAAACGGTCGAGCCCGCGCTCGCTGAGCTCGTTGCCGAGAAGGTCGGCCAGGTCATTCCCCACGGCGAACTGCCGCGCGTTCGATCCCCCTCTCGGCTTCCCTCTCGGAAATGCCGTCGGACGCGCGGCAGTTCGATCACGCTAAGCGAGCAGTTCCGCGTCGTCCATCGGGTACGGCGTAGAGGCGGACAACTGCCTCCCTACAGCTCGCCACGTAACGTGACGATGGTGATGCCCGATGTACAGGCGGGGGAGAAGTTCGAGATGACGCCACGGCCACCGGCAGCACGGGACGACACCAGCGCCGGGTACTTCCTGGACGCGGCCGCCGAGCTGATCGACGCAATGTTCGACGACACGATCCGGGAACGTCCACGACGGCTGCGGGGCATCCACTTTCCGGCCGCGCTCGAGTGGATGCGGGTCAGCGATGTCGTCGGCCTCGCGCAGGAGCGCCACGGTGACGGTGCGAGCGAGAAGGCGTTCCGCAACCGGTGGCCCGACCGCAACACGTTCGTCAAGGCGGCGATCATCCACACGATGCTGTACCGCGACGCACCCGACTCCAACCCGGCGCTGCACGCGGCGAAGCTGCCGGCCGGCGCCACCGCCGAGAGCCTGGCCGTCTCGGTCGTCGAGCTGTGTGACGGCCTCCTCCAGTCGCTGCAGTCCAGACCGCGGTCGTACCTGCTGCACCACATCGGACCTCTCCTCGACCGGTATCCCGACCTGAGAACGGCGATCCTCCAGGACATCGCCCGTACCCGGGAGCCGTGGCTCGAGGGGTACGCCGTACTGCTCGCGGCACTCGGGCTCCAGCTCAGGCCGGGGTGGACGATCGAGCGGGTGGGGCTGGCGTTGCAGGCCATGCTCGACGGGTTCCTGTTCCGATCCCGTGTGCAGTCCGAGGAGATGGACGACGCCCGGATCGCGGAAGCAAGCCTGTTCGCCGAGACCGTCATCGCCTTCCTCGTCGGCATCCTCGACGCCGACGCTTCACACGAGTCGACCCACACAGCCCTCGACGAAGCCGGGCCACCCTAGACCTCCACGCCGAGTTGCTGGAGGAAGGTGCAGCGGTCGCTCAGTCCTGCATGGCCTCGGTGAAGAAGGCTGGGGGTGCTTGGAGGTCGTGGGCGCGGAAGAGGACGGCGTGGTCGACGTTCATGGCCTTGCCGCTCATCGCGGTGAGCTTCGGGATGAAGTCGGCGGGGGCAGGGTGGCCCGGGAGTGCGGCGAGGTAAGCGGCGTGGGCCTCGAGTGAGGCGATGCCGCGCTGGAGTGGCTCGCCGGTGACGTCGACGCCGTGGGTTGCGGCGCCCGGGAGGCCAGGGACGAGGTACCAGCGTGCGGAGTGGATCTCGAGGTTCTCGTCGTCGATCTGCTCCGGGAAGACCCAGCGGTTGCCCGCGTCCCGTACGGCGTCGAGGGTCGCAAGTCCGGCGGCTCGATGGTCGGCCTGATCGAAGCCGAACGGCGTCTCGACCTCGTACCCCGCGCCGAGTACGACGTCGGGCTTGAACCGGCGGATCTCACGGCAGATGTCGCGGCGGAGATGGAGGCCGTAGACGAGTACGCCGTCCGGGTGCTCCAGCACGGTCAGGTCCGTGACGCCGACAACGGCACAGGCGGCCTGTTGCTCAGCGACACGCAGGCGTGCCGTCTCCTCGGGACGGTTCGGCATACCCGCCTCGCCGCGGGTCAGCAGAAGATAGGCGACCTCGATACCGCGCGCGGTCCACCGGGCGACGGCCGCGGACGCGCCGTACTCCATGTCGTCGGGGTGCGCGACAACGCACAACACCCGACGGAACGACTCCTCAGGCAAGACAGCCAACGTCATACGGGCCATCCTCGCACGCGATCGGGGCGGTACGGTTAGGCCAGATCTGCCCGGTGGTTCTTGTGGATCGGGCATCTGGTCGTGCCGGTCGTCGAGGACTGCCGAGGAGGAATTGTGGGACGTGTTGGTCGTCGCCGCGGTTGCCTGTTGATCAGCTGTGCGTTGGCTCTTGGAATGGTGTCCGCGACGAGCCTGCCGGCGAATGCGGCGCCCGGGCGGGCGTCGGTGTTCTCGCCGGGGGCGGCGGGGGCCGGGGATCCGTACTTCCCGGATATGGGCAACGGCGGCTATGACGTCAGCCACTACGACATCAGGCTGTCGTTCGACCCCGCGACCAAAGCGATCAGCGCGACCACGACGATCCTTGCCAGGGCCACGCAGAATCTCTCCCGGTTCGACCTGGACTTCCAGGGACCGCTGAAGATCAGCAAGCTCTCGGTCAACGGGCGCGACGCGTCGTTCACCCGCAGCGGCGCGCAGGAGTTGGTGATCACTCCGCGGCACGGCCTGTGGCGGGGGAGCACTTTCGCCGTCTCGGTGACGTACGCCGGCGTCCCGCAGAAGATCGACGACCCGGCGCTGGGCATTTCGGGCTGGGTCGCGACCAAGGACGGCGCGGTCGCACTCAACCAGCCCATCGGCGCAGCGACGTACTTCCCGGTGAACGACGCGACGGACGACAAGGCGACGTACACCCAGACCGTCAGCGTGCCGACCGGGCTCACCGTGCTGGCCAACGGCGAACCAGGGCCGACCACCAAGCACGGCGGCCGGACCACCTTCCGTTGGCACATGAACCAGCCGATGGCCAGCGAGCTGGCGATGCTCGCGATCGGGAAGTACAACATCACTCGCAGTACGTCGGGCGGCCTGCCGAACATCACCGCGATCGGCAACTCGATCGACACCGTGGCCGGTCAGGGCAAGGTGTTCAACCAGACCACGGCGCAGGTCGTCCAGTGGGAGTCGTCGATGTACGGGCGTTATCCGTTCGACTCGACCGGCGGCATCCTCGCCGACGTCGGCGTCCACTACGCCCTCGAGACGCAGGGCCGGCCGGTGTACGACCAGCGCAGCAGCAAGGTCGACGGCGACCTGCTCGCCCACGAACTCGGCCACCAGTGGTTCGGGGACAGCCTCACGCCGGTGCACTGGTCGGACATCTGGCTGAACGAAGGCTTCGCCACCTATTCGGAGTGGCTCTATCAGGAGAAGTTCAACGGCGTTCCGGTGCAACAGAGCTTCGAGGAGACGTACGCCGACGAGAAGGACTGGACCGGCAAGGTGGCCGACCCCGGCCGGGACCAGATCTTCGACGACCTGGTCTACAACCGCGGCGCGATGACGTTGCAGGCGCTCCGTCTGAAGATCGGCGACCGGGCGTTCTTCCGGGTGCTGAAGCAGTGGCCGGCGACGTACCGGCACGGCAATGTCTCGACGCGAACCTTCATCCGGTTCGTCGAGCGGCTGACCCACCGCGACCTCGGCACGTTCTTCGACACCTGGCTCTACCAGCCGGGCAAACCCAAACTCTGATCCGGCAACTGGTAAATACCATCCGGGCAGCCTGAGCCCGCATTTAGGTTCCTTGGTATTTACCAGTTCTCAGGTAATAGGCGACCGTCGAACAATGCTTATGTCGGGTCCATTCGAAAAGTTCGGCGAAACTCTTGCAGTTCACTCCCGCGGCATTCATGCTCATCCATCAGGCGGGCTTCCGCCCCATCCTTGCCGCGAAGGAGACCTGAAGCCATGTCACGTCAGCGCACGACCCTCGTCCTGGCCGCCGCCGCGTCGATCGCCTCGGTGGTGAGCGGCGCCTCGGCCGCCGTCGGCTCGAACGATCACGCCGCCGCCAAGTCGTCCCACTGCGGTGTGCTGTTCGACGACTTCCAGTACGCGTCGGCCACCGATCCCGCGCTCGCCGACCACGGCTGGAACGCCCGGAGCGAGATGGGCGGCCCCGGCGTACCGGGCACCGCCTGGCCGGCGAGCAACATCTCCTTCGTCAGCAGCGGCGGTCAGAAGGTCGCCCAGCTCCGAGCGACGACCAACGGCACAGTCGCCGGTACGACGAACGCCGAGCTCCGCCGGACCACGATGAACCTGCGCAACGGCACCTACGCGACCCGCGTCCGGTACGCCGACCAGCCGGCCACCGGGACGGACGGCGACCACATCAACGAGACCGCGTTCGCGATCGGTCCGACGAAGTTCGACTACGACCCGATCTACAGCGAGCTCGACTTCACGGAGTACCTGCCGAACGGCGGGTGGGGCGAAGCCGGTCCCGTGAACTTCCAGACGAGCTGGCACACCTTCCGCGAGGACCCGTGGGACGCACGGACCGCGGAGGCCCGCCAGGACAGGTCGCTCGACGGCTGGCATACCTACGTCACCCAGGTCGGCAACGGCCACGTGCGGTACTACGTCGACGGCAAGCTCACCGCCGACCACACCGTCGACCAGGACGGCAACACCGTCCTCCCGCGGCAGGACATGAGCATGAACTGGAACCTCTGGTTCATCGATCTGGACGGGCACCAGGGCGCGGCGACGAGTGAGTACCGCGAGCAGGTCGACTGGGCCTACTACGCGAAGAACGACACCGTCTCACCCGCCCAGGCCGACGCCCAGGTGCAGAAGTACCGGAAGCACGACACGACGTACGAGGACTCGTTGAGCAACGCCGGGAGCTGCGAGAACTACCAGCCGCCGGAGCACTGACCTCTGCGCGACTGCTGCGGCGTAACATACGAGTCCTTCCGGCATAGCGAAGGACGGGTGCTCGTGGCAGGCAGCCTGCGAAAGCGAGATCTGGCGCGCGAACACCTGCTGGGGCTGGTCGAGTCACGAGCTGTCGGCCAGCCCATCCCGTCCGAGCGCCAGCTGTCTGCCGAGCTCGACATCTCCCGACCCACCCTGCGAGCAGTAGTCGACGACTTGGTGCGCGATGGCCTGCTGGTCCGCGAGCACGGTCGCGGCATGTTCGTCGGGAGCCCGAAGGTAGCTCAACAGATCAGCGGCACCCACGGGGCGACGTACCCGACCGCACCCGGCACGTGGACCAGCAGGGTTCTCAGCCATGGCACGATCCCGGCCGGCACATTGATCGGCAGTCGGCTCGGGGTCAGCCCGAACACCGCCGTACTGCGGATCGCCCGGCAACGCTTCGTCAACGATGACCCGATCTGTCTCGAGACCATCCACGTACTCCAGGAGCTCGTCCCGGACTTCGACGTACCGGCGATCGAGCAGAAGTCGTTCTACGCGCTGCTCGAGACGCGGTACGGAGTGATCCCGACCGACGCCGAACAAACCCACGCGGCCGCAGCCGCCGACGCCACCGAGTCCGCCCTCCTCGGCGTCGGCCTGGAAGCCCCGATCCTGATCGTCGAACGAACCACCCGCGACCAGACCGGCCGCCGCTTCGAATTCACCCGCGCCGCCTACCGCGGCGACCGCTACCAGATCAAAACCCACCTAAGTCTCTCCAAGCCTCTCCAAGCCCCCGACCGACCCGCCGGCCGCGGCTGATGGAATAGGGGTATGACGACGACAGACTCTCGTCCGGTGCTGCGGTTCGACGATGCGGCAGGGCAGGCGTTGTACGGGGCGATCTATGCGGCGGCGCTCGAGAACCTGCTGGGGATCAACACGGTTCCGTACGGCGAGGTGTATGCCCGGAGCGGGTTGATGGATCCGGCGGTCGGGATGGTGCGGGCCGGGGGTGGGTACGAGCAGCCGTGGACCAGGGATGCGACGATCAACAGCTGGAACGCGACGAGTCTGTTGGCGCCGGCGTTGGCCGCGAACACGTTGTGGGCGGTGGTCGAGAAGGATGCCGCAGGCAAGCTTGTGGTGCAGCAGGACAGTCAGCAGTGGGACCAGGTGGCGTGGGCCGTCGGTGCCTGGCATCACTATTTGGTGACCGGCGATCGGGACTTCCTGCAGAGCGCGTACGACGTCGTGACGAACACGCTCGGCATTCGCGAGCAGGCCGCGGTCTTCGGCCTTGACGCCCGCTACGGCCTGTTCACCGGTCCGTCGTTCTTCAACGACGGCGTCTCCGGATTCCCGGCGCCGACGGCGGACGCGGAGGAGAGCCGGGGCAGCGAGAGTACGTCGTACCCGGATGTCGTGTCGGCCATGTACCTGAGCACGAACGCGCTGTACTACGCGGCGTACGCCCGCGCGGCCGATATGGCCGACGCGCTCGGCCGGCCCGCCGACGGCCATCGAGCCAAGGCGGCGGCGATCAAGCAGGCGATCAACCAGTATTTCTGGAACCCGAGCACCGGAAGCTACAACTACGAACTCACGGCCGACGGAAAGCCCGGCGCATATCAGGAAGGTACGGGACTGGCGTTCACCCTGCTCTTCGGAATCGCCGACGCCGCGCAAGCCGATTCCGTGATCGCAAATGCGCAGCGGATGACCTGGGGAATGCCGGACACCTTTCCGCACTGGGACAGGTACTCCGCCGCGGAACCCGGAAGGCACAACGCGATCGTCTGGCCGCTCGTGCAAGGACTCTGGGCCAAAGCCCTGGCCAAGCACGGCGCTGTGGAGAGCTTCGCAACCGAGACCAGACTGCTCGCGGAGCTGGTCAGGGACAGCGGCGGTTTCTGGGAGATCTACGACGGCGAGACCGGCGCCGTCGAGGGCGGCTACCAGGGCGCAACCGGCGTACTGAAGCGCCGCTGGGACTCACAGCCCGACCAGACCTGGTCGGCGACAGCCTTCATCGACATGATGCACACCGGCCTGTTCGGAATGACCTTCGACGACCAGGGCCTGACCTTCGCACCGACCCTCCCACCCGGCTGGGGAGACGTGACCCTCACCGGCATCCGGTACCGCGACGCCGTCCTAACAGTCACCCTCCACGGCACAGGCACCACCATCCAAACCTTCACCCTCGACGGCACCGAACGCACGGACCACGCCGTACCGTCCTCCCTGCACGGACACCACGCCATCGACATCACTCTGGGGTAGGGCGGTCAAACGTTTGAGGTTGTGAATTCGTTGTGTGGAAGGGGATCCGGCATGGCGGGGGGCGTGGGGGCGTGCCAGAGTGGAGCAGGGGCGTCTTGGACGCTTGGGGGCAGGGGGCGCTATGGATGGGTTACGGCTGTTGCTGCTTGGCCGGTTCTTGTGCGAGCGGCAGGGTCGGCCGATCGAGTCGCCGTTCGGGATGCAGCGGCTGATTGCGTTTCTCGGGTTGCGTGGGCCGTCGCACCGGTGCTTGATCGCGGGCTCGTTGTGGCCTGAGGTGCCTGAGCAGCAGGCGCTGGCCAGTTTGCGTACGGCGGTCTGGCGGACGAAGCGCCTGGCCCCGGGTCTGCTCGAGGTGGACGGCGACGGGATGCAGTTGTCGTCGCAGGCGTGGGTGGACAGCCGCGCGCTCGAGCAAGCCGTCAGCAGGGTGCTCGACTCGCGGCAGGTCGACGAGTCGGTCGTCGGTATCCTCTGTCAGCCTGAGCTGCTGCCCGGCTGGTACGACGATTGGGTCGTCTTCGAACGCGAACGGCTCAACCAGCTACGGTTGCACGCGCTCGAAGTCGCCGCGCAACGCTTCACGGAGAGGCAACGGCTTGATCTGGCCTTGCGCTTCGCGTTGGAAGCCGTCCGGACAGAGCCACTGCGTGAAACCGCGAACGCGGTGCTGATGTCGGTCTACCTCGCCGAGGGCAACGTATCGGACGCAATACACCAGTACGAGATGTTTCGTGCACTCCTTCGACGCGAGCTGGGCCTGGAACCGTCACGGCGGTTGGCCGGCCTGCTGCCCGAGCGTAGGGCGACGTTGACGCGGACGTGACGCCTGCGGCGGGTCAATGGGGTGGTGGACACAGACAGGCGTTCTGCTGATCTCCTGGTGATCCGCCTGTGGACGGAGGTCGACGGCGGCATCCGGATGCGCGTCACCAGCTCTACCAGGCTGCGGCTGGAATCCGAACGGACGCAGGTCGTCACCAGCCGGCGTGAGGCGGTCGAGTTGGTCGAGAGCTGGCTCGACGACGTACTCGGTCCGGTGACGCGGCCGTGACGCGGCGCGGAGTTGGCTTGGGGATTCAGCAAGGAGCGCACCGCAGGGCACTCCGGTGAAAGGAGACGGCATGCTCGGCGCCGCGGCGGGGTCCGACCGGGCGGACGCTACGTCAGCTGTCTCAGAGCTGCCGACTCCACTTCCAGGCTTCCTTGCCTTCCGCCGTCTTGACCTCTTCCTCTCCCGGGCTGTCACCGCTGCGCGACAGCGGTACGGTCCAGGCGCCGCATCTGATGACTACCGCGGCCTGTATCTCACGGCTGAGCAGGTGGAGTTGTCCCTGGCCCGTCCACCGGCGGAGCCGTTCAACGCGATGTTCGACGCCGACCTGCCGTCCTGGAACGACGTGGCCAAGGACAGCCCTCGCTGGGGCTGGCTCCGGGAGACCTACGGGCTGACCGACCTCGAGCTCGACGTCGTGTTGCTCGCCCTGGGTCCGGACGTCGATCTGCGGTACGAGCGGTTGTACGGGTACCTCCAGGACGACGTGACCGCCCGCCGTCCGACCGTCAATCTCGCACTCGATCTACTGACGGTCTCGCCGCCGCAGCGGATCGCCGTACTCGGGCTGTTCGGTCCCGAGGCACCGCTGATCGCGAACGGGCTCGTCGGTCTCAGCGCAGAGGATGGCCCTTTGATCGCGCACCGCATCGCCGTGGACCCGCAGATCGCGTCGGCCCTGCTCGGGCAGGACGGCCTCGACCCGCGACTGGTGCCGTTCTGCCGCACAGTGCCGGCGACGCCCGGGCTGGAGGATGCCGATCACTTGGTCAGGCCCCTTGCCGATCTGGTGGCCCGGACACTGAACCGATCCCCACTGCGCCTGTCCTTCAGCGGACCGCCCGGCAGCGGACGACTGCGTACGGCGAAGCTGGTCGCGTCGCGCCTCGGGCTACCAATGCTCGTTGTCGACCTGAAGACGCTCAGCGACGAATCCGCCGAGGTACCTGACCGGCTCCGGCTGGTCTTCCGCGAGGCGCTGATGCGCGGCTCACTGGTGTACCTCGAGAACGTCGAGGCAGAGACTGCCGAGCTCGCCGCCGCCCTGGCCCAGTTCCAGGGGACCGTCGTGTTGGCGACGAGAGACCGCTGGGTCCCGTCCGCGGCCGACGCTCCGCTCGGCGTGCTCGACGTACCGTTCCAGCTGCCTGGGGCGGCGAGTCGACGGCGCCTCTGGGACAAGGCGCTGCGAGCGGCCGGAGCACGTGCACAGGACCGCGACCTGTCCGCCGTCGCGCAGCGCTTCCGCCTATCGGCCGGGCAGATCGAAGACGCGGTCCTCACCGCCGCCACCAGTGCTCTCCTGCGAGCGAACGGCCACGAAACCTGGCTTCGCCTGACGGACCTGTACGCCGCCGGGCGCCGAGCAGGCAGCCGGAGCCTGGAGTCCTACGCGCGCCGGATCGTGCCGACTCGCACCTGGGCTGACCTCGTCCTGCCCGCCCACGCGATCGAGCAGCTGCGTGAGTTGGCCGCCAGGATCGAGTACCGCGCCGAGGTGATGGACAACTGGGGGTTCGACGCGAAGCTGTCCACCGGCAAGGGCAACGCCGCCTTGTTCGCCGGCCCGCCCGGGACCGGCAAGACCCTGGCGGCGGAGGTGATCGCGGGGGAGCTCGGTCTCGACCTCTTCACGATCGATCTGTCCAGCGTGGTGAGCAAGTACATCGGCGAGACCGAGAAGAACCTCGAGCGCGTGTTCTCCGCCGCCGCGGACACGGACGCGATCCTGTTTTTCGACGAGGCTGACGCCCTGTTCGGAAAGCGCTCGGAGGTGCGCGACTCCCACGACCGCTACGCCAACATGGAGATCGCCTATCTGCTGCAGCGGATGGAGCGGTACGACGGGCTGGCGATCCTCGCCACGAACGTGCGGCATCACCTGGACGACGCGTTCGTACGGCGGTTGCAGGTGGTCGTGGAGTTCCCGTTCCCGGACGTCCCCGAGCGCCTCCGGATCTGGCAGGCGTGTGTGCCTCCGGAAGCGCCGCTGGCGGCGGACGTGGACTTCGACCTGCTGGCGCGACACCGGCTGTCCGGCGGGAACATCAAGAACATCGTGCTCGCCGCGGCGTTCCTCGCGGCGGCCGAGGGTACGCCGATCGGCATGGACCAACTGCTCGCCGCGACCCGGCGCGAGCACGAAAAGATCGGCAAGGTCGCAACCGGTCCCTCTCCCTGACCGGAGCGCGGTTCCGCGTACACGATCGGTCGGGCCGGCACGAGCTGAGGGGAGGGCGGGATGTTCGACGATCTCGACGCGACCCTGGCCGCGATGCTGGACGACCCGGCGGCCCCGTCGCCGGTACGTACCGCCGAGGTGAGTTTCGCGGTGCCCGACAAGACCTTCGCGCCGACCCAGGCGACGCTCAATCTCTTCCTGCACGAAGTGGAGGAGAACCGCGCACTGCGAGACGACACACCGGTGACGGAACGCGTCGCCCAGGGGTATCTGACCCGAAGGCCTGCCGTCCGGGTCGACTGCACCTACCTCGTCACAGCCTGGTCGACGAAGACCGGCGGTCTGCAGACTGCCGAGGAGCACGAGATCCTCGGCCTGACGCTGCAATGGCTCTGCAGGTTCCCGGTGCTGGACACGGGCCATCTGCAAGGGCTTCTGCAGTCCCCACCTCAGCCGTACCCCGTCATCGTCAATGTTGCCCAGCGTCGTGAGGGGCAGTCCATCGGCGAGTTCTGGACGGCGCTGGGGATCGCGCCGCGACCTGCGTTGTCCCTGACGGTGACGCTGGCAGCGGTCCCGTTCCCCGAGACTCGCACCGACCCACAGGTCACAGCCGTGCAGCTACGCAGCGGACTGGTCGGGGACCCGGTGCTGCGCGGTCGAGTGCTGACCAGTGCACTCGACGCGGTCCCGGAAGCCACCGTCCAGTTGGTGGAGGCCGGCCGGAGCGCCGGTGTCGATGCGCTGGGCGGCTTCAGTTTCACCGACGTACCTTTCGGCGCCTACACCCTCACCGTTCAGACGGCCGGAAGTCCCGACACCACAAAGCACGTCGACTACGCGGCCGACGCGCAGGTTCACGACGTCATCCTGACCGGGCCCTGACCCGGCATCGCCGAGGAGAGAAAGCATGGTCGACTACGAGACCAAGGCGCCAGGCGTCTACATCGAGGAGCAACAGGCCGCCGGGCCGATCACGGGTGTCGGGACAAGTACCGCCGCACTGATCGGCAAAGCCGTCGGAACCGTCCCGGCCGCTAACCTCGGCATCCCCGTGCCGATCACCACCTGGACGGAGTACGTCGACCAGTTCGGCGGTTTCAAGACCGGCGAGCCGCTGCCGTATGCCGTCCGTGGATTCTTCGACAACGGCGGTACGGCGGCGTACGTCGTCCCGGTCAAGGACATCAAGGACTCCGCCGGGATGACGACGGCGCTCGACAGCCTGACCAGGGTGCGGGACGCGAGCCTGGTGTGCGCGCCGGGCGCGGTCGACTCCGGCATCCAGGGCGCGATCCTCACGCACTGCGAGGTGATGGCCAACCGGTTCGCGATCCTCGACGGCGCCAACGACACCGCGCCGCTCAAGGCGGACGGGCCACTGCAGACCCAGCGCGGTGCGTTGCTGTCCAAGGGCGGTTGGGGCGGTCTGTACTGGCCGTGGATCCTCGTCGACGATCCGGCGCCGACACCGTCGTCCACGACGTTCACGCCGCCGTCGGGTCACGTGGCGGGGATCATGGCTCGTTGCGACGCCACGGTCGGTGTGCACAAGGCACCGGCGAACCAGGTGGTTCGGGGTGCTCGGGACGTGTCGTACCTGTTGAACGACACCGAACAGGGTGCGCTGAACCACGGAAACATCAACGCCGTCAGGGTGTTCCCCGGCCGTCCGCCGTTGCTCTGGGGCGCCCGCACCCTCACCGACGGGACCGAGTGGCGGTACGTGAACGTCCGTCGGCTGGTCGCGTTCCTGGAGGCCTCGCTGCTGGACGGGTTGCGCTGGGCGGTCTTCGAGCCCAACACCACCGGTCTGTGGAAGAGCCTCGAGCTGACTGTCACGGAGTTCCTCACCAGGGTGTGGCAGTCCGGTGCGCTCTTCGGCCGGACGGCGAAGGAGGCCTTCTACGTGCGGATCGACGAGGAACTCAACCCTGCGGCGGTCCGTGCCGCCGGGCAGGTGGTGATCGAGATCGGGGTGGCGCCGGTCCGGCCGGCGGAGTTCGTCGTGATCCGGATCGGACTGTGGGACGACGGCTCCCGGACCACCGAAAGCTAGGGAGACCACGATGGCACAGACAGGACAGCTCGTCGATCCGTACCGGAACTTCAACTTCCTGGTGCAGATCGACGGGATCACGCAGGCCGGTTTCAGCGAGTGCAGCGGCCTGTCGTCGACGACCGAGGTCGTCGAGTACCGCGAGGGCGGGGACAACACGACGGTGCACAAGTTGCCCGGCAAGACGGCGTACGGCGACATCACGCTGAAGTGGGGGGTCACCGACAACCTCGACCTGTGGAACTGGCGGCAGCAGATCATCGACGGTCAGGTCGTGCGTAAGCACGGCACGTTGATCCTGTTCGACTTCGACGCGAGTACCGAGCGGGCCCGATGGAACTTCATCCGCGCCTGGCCGACGAAGTGCGAGCTCCCGTCGTTCTCGGCCAAGGGCAACGAGGTGGCGATCGAGACCCTGACGCTCGCGCACGAAGGGCTGACGCGAGCGTGACGGCCCTCGTCACCGAGGTCGAGTTCGAGCTGCCGAAGGGGTACGTCGACGCGACCGGCACCGTGCACCGGACGGGTGTGATGCGCCTGGCGACCGCCGCGGACGAGATCTACCCGCTCAAGGACCCTCGGGTCCGCAACTGGCCGGCGTACCTTGTCGTGCTGGTGCTGGCCCGGGTGGTGACCAAGCTCGGCAGCCTGCCGGAGGTGCATGCCGGCGTGGTCGAAGGGCTGTTCTCCGAGGATCTGGCGTACCTGCAGGACCTCTACAACCGGCTGAACGGGCTCACCGCGACCCAGCTGGCAGTGACTTGCCCGCAGTGCGGCGCCCAGCACGTCGTCGAGGTGATGCCGTTGGGGGGATGACCGGCTACCCCGTGGACCGGGTTCACCACGAGGTCGCCTTCCTCGGACGTCACGTCCACTGGACCCTCGAGGAGCTGCTCGACCTCGACCACGCACAGCGGCTGCGCTGGGTCGGCGAGGTCGGCGCGCAACTCGCGGACGACGGCTAGCAGCGGAGACTGGAGAGGAGGATCGCAATGGACGACGAATCGCCCGCGGAGGAGCGGAGTACGTCGACGCGGCCCACACTCGGTCAGCTGCTGGACGCGCAGGCCCGCGCGCGGATCGCCGGCTACATGCCCAGCCTGGCGTGGGCCGGGCCGTTCGCTGTCCTCGCGCGGCGGGTCGAACAGCTCGCGGAGATGTCGGGCGAGCGGTTCGAGCGCGTCGAACAACGGCCGCGCACGGACATCGCAGCGCGTGGCCCGCGGTCCTCGGCAGCCACCCAGCAGCCTGCCCGTCCAGTTGAGCGCACTGCGGAGTATGGCGAGGCTCGGCAGGGCGACGTACGGGAAGTCCCCTCGCAGGTGCAGTCCCGGTTGCGCGAGATCGTCGGCCCAGCGGCTGATGCCATGCAGGTACACGTCGGCCCGGACGCCGACGCGGTCGCGCGGGCGGCTGACGCGGACGCCGTGACGGTCGGCCGCGACGTCCATGTACGCCGGGATCGGTATGCGCCGCAGCGGGAGGACGGAGTCGCGCTGCTCGCGCACGAGGCCACCCACGTCGCCGCGCTGCTCGACCCGGGCACGGGATGGAAGCGCGCTGTCGGCGCGGACGCCGGTGAGCCACTGGCTCGGGACCATGAACGCCAAGTCCTCGCCGGCACGGTTCACGAGCCGACGGGGCGTGCGCGTCGTGACGACAATCGGCGTACGGACTCAGACGCGCAGCCGGTCGGCGGTGTCTCCCGGGCAGGCACTGTCAGCGGTGCCACGCTGGCGAGCTTCCCTGGGGGGACGGGCGCGCCGAGTCAAGCAGCCAGCGTGCCGGGGACGACTGTGCACGCCACGGCACCCCAGGCCGCCCGTGCGGCGACCGACCGGGATCTGGAGGGCCCTCCGGCCGTCGATCTCGAGTCGCTGCGGCGGGGCGTGGTGGCAGACGTGATGCGCCAGATCATGAGCGAGTACGAGCGAGGTGGCTGACATGACCGAGCCGACTCGCGCCTTGGCCAAGGCGACGATCATCAACACCTTCACGCACGAGGTCCACTCGGTGATGTACAACCCCGAAGAGGTGAAGCTCGAGCAGGGCAACACCTTCGCAGAGGTAGGCATTCCAGGACTGAGCACCCCGCCGGTGCAGTACGTCCGCGGCAAGGCCCGGACCCTGTCGATGGAGTTGTTCTTCGATACCTACGAGACGGGCGAGGACGTCCGTACCTTCACAGCCCCGGTCGTCCAGCTGCTCGACAAGGATCCGCAGGAGCAGGCGCCGCCGATTCTGCTGTTCTCGTTGGGACGGCTGCAGTTCCAATGCGTGCTGGTGGACGCCGGTCAGCGCTACACGATGTTCCTGCCCGACGGTACGCCGGTGCGCAGCAGCCTGTCCGTCCGCTTCCAGGAGTACGTGCGTCTCGAGGTCGATATCCATCAGGGCGTGTTCTTCGGCTCGCCGACCGTGTCAGCGGCCGCGAACGCCGTCGGCGCGATGATCGGCGTCACCACCACGCTGCACGTCATGAGCGCCAACGACACCCTCGCCGGTCTGGCAGCGGCGTACCTCGGCGATCCCGCGTTGTGGCGCGAGATCGCTCGCGCGAACAAGATCGACGACCCGCTCGGCGTGCCGCCGGGAACGACGCTGGTGATCCCACCGCGAGGACGGGTGCCATGACCCAGCCCTTCTACGCACCGCGCTTCGAGATCGTGCTGTCCGGCGTCACCCTGGCCTCGGACCTCACCGAGCAGATCATCAGCCTGACCGTCGAAACCGACCTTGACCTGGCAGGCACGTTCACGCTGGTACTGCGGAACCCGGACAACACGCTGCTCGACTCCGCCCTCCTGGACATCGGCAAGACGGTTGAGATCCACCTCGGGTACGGCAACGATCTTCGGCCGGCGTTCCTCGGTGAGGTGACCTCCGTCGCGCCCAGCTTCCCGCCGGACGGCCCACCCACGATCCAGGTGACCGGGTACGACAAGTCGCACAGGCTCCGGCGCAATCAGCCGAAACCGACGACGTACGGCCTCACCAGCCCGAGCGTGATCGCGGCCCGGATCGCTGTCGAGAACGGCCTCATTCCGTTGGTCGACCCAACGCCGCCACTGCTCGAACCCCTCTCGCAGACCGACAGCGACTTCACCCTGCTGAAGTCTCTTGCCAAGCGCCACTACTTCGATGTGTACGTCGAATGGGACCGACTGCACTTCCAGTTCCCCCGACCCCAACTGGCCGCCGAGGTCCTCCAGTGGGGCCGGAACCTGTCCAGCTTCAACGCCCGCATCTCCGGCGCCGGCCTGGCCGGTTTACAGGTGATCCGCGGATACAACCAGGAGCTGGCGCAGAGCATCTACGCGGCTGCGCTCGCGACGGACCTCAACACCGACAACCTGCTCGAACGGCTGGGCAGCACCGCCGTGGACCTGCTCATGTCACTGGTCCGTGAGGGGATCCGAGACCACACCATCGCGAGCTCCTTCAGCGCGGTGGAGATCGCGCGCTCGGTGCTCGCCGACCTGCTGGAGGGCATGTACGAAGGCAGCGGGTCGTGCGTCGGTCTCCCGGACCTGACCGCCGGCAAGTACGTCGAGATCCAGGGCGTCGGCAAGCGCTTCTCCGGCACCTACCGGGCGCGGAAGGTGACCCACACGATCGACTCGGGAGGGTTCCGCACCACCTTCTCGATCAGCCAGCGCGGACAGTCCAGTCTGCTCGGTCTGCTGCGGAAGAAGGCCGTCGACGTACCCGGCCCTGAGCACGCCGAGAAGTTCTACGGCGTCATGGTCGCCGAGGTGATCGACAACCAGGAGCTGACGGCCACTCCGCCGGTGACGCCACTCGGCCGGGTGAAGCTGCGGTTGACCGAGCTGTCGGACGAGACGGAGACAGGGTGGGCGCCCTGCGTCCAGCCTGCTGCCGGCTCTGGCAGCGGGCACTACTGGCTGCCCACCTCCGGCGATCAGGTGCTTGTCGCGTTCAAGGGCGGTGACCTCTCGCAGCCCTACGTTCTCGGCGGCCTGTGGAACGCGAAGCAGCTGCCGCCGGAGAGGAACACCAGTAAGCGTGTCATCAAGACTCCTGCCGGACACACCGTCACGCTCGACGACTCCGACGCGACGCGGTCGGTGACGATCCAGGACACCAAGGGCAGCAAGGTGGTGCTGAACTCGTTGACCGGCGCGGTCACGATCGCGTCGGCGGGCGACCTCACCATCAGTGCCAAGGGCAACATCTCGATCTCCGGCGACGGCAACCTGACGCTGTCGGCCGAGCAGGAGCTCCATCTCGAGGCGGCCGCGGGCGCGACCAAGATCGCGATGACGGCGTCCTCGGTGGACGTCACATGACCGCGCGGACGAGGGGGCGGCGATGAACGAGGCGGTGTACGGGCGCGGGCTCAGCCATCCCTTCCGGCTGGGCGTGGCCGGGCTCAGCGAGTCCGCCGGATCACCCAAGGTCGAGGAGTCGATCCGGATCATCCTCGGCACGCAGTACGGCGAACGGGTCATGCGGCCCACGTTCGGCTGCAACCTGAGCACGCTCGCCTTCGCACCGAACAACGCCGCCACGGCGGGTCTTGCGCGGTACTACGTCGCGGAGGGGCTGGCCCGGTGGGAGCCGCGGATCGAGGTGCTCGACGTCGTCGTCGAGGACGACAACCGCGCCGCCCAACTCGTCATCACGGTCACCTACCGGCTGCGTGCCACCCAGGACGTGCACAACCTCGTCTACCCCTTCTACCTGGAGCCGACATCATGACGTTCGACGCGCAGCGTGGACGTATCGAGCCGCCGGACCTCGACGACCGGACCTGGCAGGACCTGGTCGACCAGATGCGGGCCCTGATCCCGAAGTACGCGCCGACCTGGACCGACCACAACCCGAGCGACCTCGGCATCACGCTCATCGAGCTCTTCGCCTGGCTGACCGAGAGCGTCCTGTACCGGCTGAACCAGGTCCCGGAGAAGAACTATGTTGCCTTCCTCAACCTTCTCGGCATCACCCGCGACCCGCCGACCCCGGCCCATACGCATCTCACGTTCAGCACCGACGCCGGACCGGTCGACATCGCCGCCGGAGCGCAGGCCCAGACCGCGGCGACCGAGGGCCGGCCCGGGATCGTCTTCGAGACCGACGAGCCGGTGCGGGTCCTGCCCGTGCAACTCGACACCGCGCTGCAGATCGGTCCGTTCGACAACGGAGCCGCAACAGCGACGTACGGCGATGTGACGACGGCCCTGGTCGGTTGGCCGGCGGCGAAGACGCTCGTCACACTCCCGGCGGGTAAGACGGTGCAGCTCTGTTTCGGCTTGGACGCGAAGCCCGCGGAGGCCGCCCGGCTGGGAATTCGGCTGTACCGGTCGCTGCCGTCCGGGGTGACTGCTACGTGGGTGTACTCGACGGCGGCACTGGAGCCGATCGCGTGGACGCAGCCTGCGGCCGGCGAGCTCACGGACGGAACCCTGTTCCTCCCGCCCGGCGGCGGTCCGGCACAGGCGCTCGGTCAGGACGGGACCGTGGTCCTGACACCGCCCGCGGGCTGGTCTGCGCAGCGGGCCGCGCCGACATCTGACGGACCCGCGACGCCGACCTGGAGTGCGGTCAGCGCCGCGACTCCTGCGGACGCCAACACCCGGCCACGTTTCTGGCTGGGACTTCGTCTCGTCAACAGCGGCACGACCCAGTCCGCCTTCGGCATCGACCGAGTCCTGTTCAACGCCGCGCATGCCTCCACCGCCTTGACCCTCCGTGTGCCGGAGGACCTTGGGGTGAGTGACGGTACGCCGTTCCAGACCTTCCCCCTGCGCTACCGGCCGCTGTACCGCGCACCCGACCCACGCGCGCCGTACGGGCACCTGGTCGTGGAGGTCGGCACTGGTACGCCGCCGGTCTGGCAGGCCTGGAGTGCCGTCGAGGATCTCGCCGCGGGGCCGGGTGACGTGTATCGGGTCGATCCCGTCGTCGGTGAGATCTCGTTCGGCAACTACGACCCGCAGGCGCGGCAGGGGAGTGGTTCGATCCCCGCGGCAGGCAGCCGGATCCGGGCCACCTACCGGTACGTCGCTTCCGGTGGAGCCGGGAACGTCGCGGCCGGCCAAGTGGTGGAGCCCGGGACGACGCTGGCCGGCGAGAAGTTGTCCGCGGTGAAGTCCGTGACCAATCTGGCTCCGGCCGCAGACGGTTCGGACGAGGAGGCCGTCGCCGACACGCTGCGCCGGGCACCACGCGAGCTGAAGACTCGCGATCGAGCAGTGACGGCGGAGGACTACGAGGTACTCGCCGGGGAGCCCAACAAGAGCGTCGTCGTCACGGCCTGCCTGCTGCCGCGGATGCAGCTGCTCGACCAGTTGCCGGCCTGGAAAGCCGGTGATCCGTGGACGTTCGCCGGGGTGGTGCGGGCACCGGGCAACGTCACTGTCGTCGTCGTTCCGGACCAGGGCGACTCGGTCGCGAGGCCGACTCCGACGCCGGAGCTCGTCGACGAGGTGCGCGGCTACCTCGACCAGCGCCGCGACATCGGCGTACAGCTGCAGGTCACCGGACCGCGGTACCTGCCGATCATCGTGCAGGCGCAGGTGGTGATCTGGAAGGAGGCTGCGGCTGCGGGGGCGAAGACTGACGACGTCAAGGCCGACACCCTCGACCGGATCGCGGCCTTCCTGCATCCGACCCGTGGTGGCCCGGACGGCACCGGATGGCAGGTCGGTCAGAACGTCTACACCTCCGACCTGTTCCAGGCGATCATGCCGGCCCGGGACCTCGGCTACATCTCGACGCTGCAGGTGAAGCCGGACACTCCGGCGTACCACTATCCGCCGCTGAACCCGACCGGGACGGACGCCAACTACAACCCGACGCTGGAGCGGCCGTTCGCGCTGTCCGGGTTCGGGGCGTCGGTGCGGCTCGCCGACTACGAGCTGGTTTGCGCTGCAACCGGCAAGCACGACGTCCAGCTCCAGGTCTCGGACAGCTGAGGGGACGACGTGGACCAGAGCTCGTACCTTCGCTATCTGCCGCCGGTGCTCTGGCGGGATGCGGACCCGCCCGACGGTCTCCGCCTGGGCGAGTGGCTGCGCATCGTCGAGAAGGTGCTGACCGGGATCGACGACGACGTACGGCTTGAGCATGGCGACCATGTGCACGACGCCGTGTCCGAAGTGATCGCCGGCACCGACCGCTTGTTCGATGCGTGGAAGACGCCGGAGGAGTTCTTGCCGTACCTCGCCTCGTGGGTGGGTCTGGACCTACCGACGCTGCGCGGCGAGCCGCTGTGGGACGAGTACCAGCGCAGACGGGTCACCGCCTCGATCGCCGCCGTCTACCGCCGCCGGGGACTCAAAGGCGGACTCCTGGACCACCTCGCCCTGCACACGCTGGGACCGGCCAGACCCCGAGTGGCCATCGATGATGGGAGCCGGGTGCTCGTCACCCAGCCACGACCGGACCTGCTCGCGCCGGTCAGCGTGATGGTCAGCCAGGGGCCGGTACTGCGTGGGTCGACCGTCGTCACCGAGGGGCTGGTCCGTCCGTGGTGCATCGCCCGTGGCAGCTCAGGAGACCTGTTCGTGGGCGACGTCGGCCTGCCGACAGCTGTTCCGCTGCCACTGCGGCCGCGGGTGTGGCGGCTGACTCCGTCCGGTGACTACACGTACGCCGGGTCCCCGCCGAAGCCACGACCCGTTGCCCCGGACACCCAGTTCCGGCAGGTGATCGGCGTCGCGGTGCGTCCGCCACAGGGCGGGCAGCCGGAGACCCTCTACATCCTCGACGTACGCGGGGCACTCACCGCCGTCGCCGCCCCGTACGACGCTGCTACTGCGACACCGGTCACCACGCTTGCTGTCGGCAACAACCTGTTCGTACCGGTCGCGATGGCGGTCGACGTGAACGGTGACCTGCTGGTGCTCGACCGTGGCGACGGCCCGGGCACGCCCAACCCGCCGAAGATCGTCACGGTCACGCTCAACCCGCTGTCGGTCACGCGACACCCGTTGACGACGGTGCTGGAACCGCTGTCTCTGCTGGTACGTCCGGACTCGACGCTGGTGATCGGCGACGGGCGTGAGCAGGAGAACCTCGGCCCGGGACTGCTGACCGGCAATCTCGTCGTCGTGGACCGGTCGAACGCTGCGGCGTGGGAGGAGTCGCTGCTGCTGCCGACGTCCAATCCGCTGGTGGCACCGACCGCGGTGACCCAGACCCGCGACGGCACGCTACATGTTCTGGATATCGGGATCAAGCCGTTCCGGCAGCTCGACCAGGACGCGTTCGTCCGGGCGGTGTGCGAGAGCGCGGCTGTCTACCAGGTCGATCCCGATGCCGCGGCGCCGCAAGCGGTGCGGGTCAGCGAGGCGGGGCACATGGTCTTTCCGACCGGGATGGTTGCCGCCGGCGACCGGCTTGTCATCTGCGACCCCGGCCAGCCGGAGGCACCTGGGGTCACCCCGATCTGGCCGCGGCTGCGCCCGTTCCGGTTCGACGTCGTCGTCCACTTTCTCGAGAGTGGGCTGCCGGTCGACCAGGACGCGCGGTCCGCGGCCGAGAGCCAGGTGCTGGCGATCGTCAGCAGTGTTGTGGAGGACAACCGCCCGGCGCACACCGAGTGGGGCCGGATCACCGCGAACTGAGGCATTTCGGACGGAAGGAGAGCCAGCATGCGACTGCGTCGTACGTACTACGGGGTCCTGGACCAGGGCCCGATCCGCAGTGGCAGCACCCAGCGCGGTGAGAGTCTGACCGACGTCGACGGCTACCTGCTGCCGATGGAGCGAACCACGCTCGGTGCGCTGCTCGAGCCGGGCGTCGCGGACGGCCTGCAGGTCAGTGCTGTGGCAGGTCAGCCAGGACTGACGATCGCACCCGGAGCGGCTGTCGACGGTCTGGGCCGAGTCGCAGCGCTCGTTGTCGACGGCACCGCCGTCGTTGACCAGACACTGCCGGCCGACCAGCAGACGAACGTGCCGATGGTGAATGTCACCGTGGACGGGGTCGCCCTTCCGACCGACGGCAGCACCGGCAAGTTCGTGCTCTCGATAGTTGCGCGCGAGGTGTTGGTGACCTCGAACCTGGGGCAGGTGCCGGAGCTGGATCACGCACCGTGGCTCCACCTGGAGCCAGTGGCAGCGTGGGTCGAGAACGAGCACAGTGTCGTGCTCGCAACGGTCACGCTGGACGCCCTGGGAGCGGTCACCGCGCTGGCCGCTGATCGCCGTCGCCTCGCGCTTGCGGTGACCGGCACTGTGACCCGCTACCCGACTGCCACTGGTGGACCAGCCGCGCTCGCCGTGGGCCAGGCCACCGGCAGCCGGCCGAGGTCCCGGCCTGACGGCGGGCTCGAGTTGGAGCGGACGGCCCCCGACGGCACGGTCACCGCCGGACTGACGCTCGGTCCGACCGGGGATGTGGCTATCGGCCTCGGTTCCGCCGTACCGTCCCGGAGGTTGCACGTCGAGGGGTCCGAGGTGCACAGCGGTGGCACGGGTGGAGGGTTCTCGTTCGCCGACCGTGACGTCGGTGCCTTTGTCGAGGGACCGGATGCGGGGCAGCGCTGGGTCTGGTACGCCGCGGACGGCAGCGCCAGGTTGTGGTCGGGGAGCGACCAGCTCACCGTCGGCGTACCCGGTGAAGGTGGCGGGCTCGATGTCCCGCGGCGGATGCGGGTACGCCAAGGAGGTGACGCGTCAGCGGGGATCTGGCTTCACCAGAACGGATCCGGGGACGCTGCGTTCCTTGGGATGTCCGACGACAGGCATGCCGGGATCTGGGGCCGGGGTGCGGGTTTTGCCTTGGTCATGGATGTGGGCGACGGTCGGGTCTCGGCCATGGGGCCGCTCGACGTCGGTGCGGGTGGGCGGGCCGACCTGCGAGTGACAGGCGACGTCTACGTCGGTGCGGGCGGCAACGGCGTACTCACGGCGCGGCATGTCAACGGAAAGGCAGTAGGTAGCGACGGGGCGGACGACCTGTTCCTCAACTGGTCGACCGGTCGTGGCGTCCACATCGGCGGAGCTGCGGCGGCCACCTTCTCTGTGCACGGCGACGGTGTGGTGGACGGGAACCTGCGTGTCCGGGGCGCGCCCGCAGTACCAGCCTGGTCCGGCGGTGGAGTCGTGACCTTCGACCTGTTCTCGACGGGTGGCATCTACGTTGGCCAGGACGTCGCCAACCCGCGGTGCGCCTTCTACAGCGACGGGACGAAGCAGTTCGTCATCGACCATCCGCTGGACCCGGAGAACCGCTCGCTGCACCACGTGTGCATCGAAGGCCCGGAGGCTGCGGTCTTCTATCGCGGATCCGGTCGCCTCGTCGACGGACGGGCCGAGGTGGAGCTTCCGGAGTACTTCGAGGCGTTGGTCCGCCCTGAGGAGCGCACGGTGATGCTCACCGCTGTCTGTGACGAGGACGAGCAGGTGGCCGTGCTGGCTGCCTCGCCGGTGCGTCGCGGGCGGTTCACAGTGCGGGCCGCGGACGGGCGCAATCCCTCTCAGCGCTTCTGCTGGGAGGTCAAGGCTGTGCGGGCGGACGTCGAACCGCTGGCCGTCGAGACCGAGAAGGCCGGCCGGGTGCTGGTCGGCTGAGAAGCGGAGAGGAGAGAACGATCATGGCGGATACGCCTCAGGACGCCGGGACGCGGGAGCAGGCGCAGGCACGGTTGTCGGAACTGCAGCGCGAGTACGAGGTGGGACAACGACGCCTCCAAGAGGTCATGGCCCAGGAGGTGACGCTGCGAGAGACCCTGCTGCGGATCAGCGGGGCGATTCAGGTGCTCGAAGAACTCACTGAGCGTCCGGGCGACGAACCAGCACCTTCGACAGGTGACGCCGGCTCCGTACTGAAGGTCGGTTGATGGCCGAGCCGGTCGTCGTCGCGGGCGGAACGGTTGGCTGCGGCCACGCTGGAACGATCAGCGTGGCCACGGTGTCGACCGGGCTGACCGTCGGCAGCAAGGGCGTCCTCCTGCTCGGCCAGGAGGCTGGTCTGGCATTCCTGCCGGCCGCGCCGCCGACAGCGCCCGTACCGCCGCAGTGTGCACACGTGACGACCAGTCAGGTCCCGTTGCCTGCTCCCTGCATCACCCAGGCGGCCTCGTCGGGGACGGCCACCAAGTTGACGGTCGGGCACGTGCCCGTGCTGCTGAGTTCCGCGCAGGGCACGACCACCACGCCGGTACCGAACGCCGTCCCGCCGATCAACAGCACGTGGTCCGTCTCCAACGCCGGCCAGACCCGGCTCACCGCGCTCTGACCCGAGGCTTGAGAGGAAAGGCCCTACCGTGAGTGTCACCCCGATGGTGCGTACGCAGTACTGGAACCTGTCCACCAACACGATTCGCAGCGGCTCCACCAATCACGGCGAGAGCTTCACGGACGTGGAGAGCGGACTGCTGCCGCTGTCCAGGGCGACCGAGTCGAGCCTGCACTCCTGGGGCGTCGCTGATGGTCTGGCTGTGTCGGCGGTTGTTGATACTGCCGGTCTCACCGTGGCACCCGGTGCTGCTCTGGACTCGCTGGGGCGGATTGTTGCGCTGGCGGCGGGCGGTGAGGCCATCGTGGATCCGGCGGTCGATCCGAGTCAGATGGTCAACGTGCCGACTGTGTCGGTCGGCGATACCGGCCTGGTCGTGCCTACCGACTCGAGCGGGCCGGGCACCTTCGTTCTGACGGTTGTGTTCCGCGAGGTGCAGGATCAAGGGCTGCTGTTCAATGCGCCGGTGCTGGTGCACACGCCGTGGTTGCGGTTGCTGGTATCTAGCGACGTACCGGACGACGGACGCGTCATCGTCCTGGCTACCGTGACTCTGGGTGCGGGCGGAGTGGTGACCGCTTTGGATGCGGGGCGACGTCACTTGGCTGGGTTGCCGGCGGGCAGGCTCGAGCTGCGCACTCCAGTCGTCGCAGCGTCCGGTGTGACTCAGCAAGAAGGCGCTGCGCTCAGCGTCCCCGCCGATGGCGGTCTGCTGCTCACTGCTCGGTCCGGCGACGCGGATGTCTCCCTGCTGTCTGTGGATGCGGCCCTTGCCTCGCTGTCTCTGCTGTCCGGAGGGGGACGTGTGTCGGTTGCCGTTCCCGGGCCCGCGCAAACGACGCTGCACGTCGAGGGGGATCCAGTGCACAGCGGCGGTGCGGGCGGCGGCTTCTCGTTCGCCGATCGGGCTGTCGGGTCGTATGTCGACGTACCGGGGGCTGGTGAGCGCTGGGTTTGGTACGCGTCGGGAGGTGCGGCGCGGTTGTGGTCGGGGGCCGACGTACTGAGTATCGACACGGTGAATCGGCGGCTCACTCTTCCGCCCGGTGGACAGTTGTCGGTGAGTGTGGCGGGGGAGCCGCAGCGTGTCGTACACGTGGAGGGGAGCGAGGTGCACAGCGGCGGGCCGGCTGGTGGGTTCTCGTTCGCGGACAGGGCTGTCGGGACCTTCGTCGAGTTTCCGTCTGCGGGGCAGCGTTGGGTTTGGTACGCCGATGGTGGGAGCGCCAGGCTGTGGTCCGGGAGGGACCTGCTCACCGTGACCCCTTCGACGAACGGCGGCGTGGAGTTCGGGCGTCCCGATGCTCCCGCGACGCTGTCCCTGTTCGGCTCGCGGATCTTCGACGTCGGCGGGGGAGTTCTGGCAATCCAGTCCGGCGGGACGGTCGTGTCGTTCAACGGCGGGGATGCCGTCGGCATTGGCACCCAGAGTCCCGGTGGACAGCTGGGCGTCGAGTCGGCGGGCACGGCTATCTCGGCCACGAACTCGCAGGACGGCCTGTTCAGGTCCGCGGTGCAGGCCAGCGGAATGACGGGGGTGCTTGCGCAGGGACGCAATACCGGCGTCTGGGCAGCTGGAGGTTCGATCGGTCTGGTCGCTTCCGGGCCGACCGCGGGGCAGTTCTTCGGCGACGTGTCCATCACGGGGACGCTGCACAAGGGCGGAGGTGGCTTCCGGATCGATCATCCGCTCGACCCTGCGAACGCGTACCTGTCGCACTCGTTCGTGGAGTCGCCGGAGATGCTCAACGTCTACCGCGGGACGGTGACGACGGACCTCGACGGTGATGCGACCGTCGAGCTGCCGGCGTACGTCGAGGCGCTGAACGCCGACGTGAGCTATCACCTGACAGTTGTGGGTGGCGCGAGTACTGTCGGTGTCACGCGGCCGTTGCAGGGCAACAGCTTCAGCCTGCACACGGACCTGCCTGGCGCGCAGGTCTGCTGGGTCGTTCTCGGCGTACGGCAGGACGCTTGGGCGCAGGCACACCGGATCCAGGTGGAGGAAGCCAAGCCCGACGCTGCTCGTGGGCGGTATGTGCACCCGGACCTGTTCGGAGACGGCGCGGCACCTGTGGTCGTGGAGCCCGAGCACGAGGCGTTGCTTGCCGGGCGCTTCCCCGGCGAGGACTGACCTACTTGCCTCCGCACCCCCGGCCGACGGGCCGCCGCGCCTCCGCGCCTCTGCGCCCCGGCCTCCTGGGCTCCGCGGCTACTCGCCCAGGAATTGCCGGAACTTCGCCTCGATCGCCTTGCGGGCGCGCGCGTCCGCGGCGCGGAGTGCTGCCGCGACCTCGGGTGGGAAGGGTGGTTGGTGTTGCTGGATGAACTGCTCGACGGTGAGGCCGCGTTTCACGTGTTCGTTGATGACATCGCGCAGCGGCAGGTAGTTCTCGGGTACGTCGTTGAGGATCTCCTCGCGCTGCAACGGCGTGAGCTTGCTGAAGCGCGGATCCCGGCCGATCTCCGATCGCGACATGATGTGGTCGGCCTGCCAGGTATCACGGGCCATCGTCTTGCCGGTGGTCACGTCGACCGCCAGGTTGTTCACCGGCGTGAGCACCGGGTGGTCCTTCGCCAGCTCCCGGACGTTGGTCATCGCGAGATCCTTGCCGTACTCGCCGGGCGCGGCTCGCCGCAGCTGCTGCTGGATGGTGCGGTTGAGGTTCTGTACTTCGGCGGCGAGCTCGGTGGTCGCGCGTTCGAGGGCCAGGCTGATGTCCCGGAAGTTCTCGAAGCCAACCTCACCGGGGCCTGGGTCGGAGAAGCGGGGTCGTTGCCCGAACGCCTTGCTTGGTAAGGGCAACGTTGTCGTCTCGGCCTGGGCCCGGAGACGGGCGCGGATGTCGACGAGGACCCGCTCCAGTTCGGCGATCGACTCCGTCGCCCGGGCCACCTCGGAGGCCTCGGCACGTGCCAGCGCAAGGCCACGCTCGAGCCGGGCGGCCTCGCTGCGAGCAGTTGCCAGTGCTTCCTTGGCCGAGTCGAGCAGAGCCTTGGCATCCGCACCGGGCGTCTCTACATGCCAGCCCTTGGCCGTGGCGAGATTCTCTTCCGCCTGCCGGAGGGCGTCCGTCGCGGAGTCCGCCTCGGTCTGCGCTCGCACCAGTGCCTTCTGTACTTCGGCGGTGCGGTCGCCGGCACTCAGCATCGCAGCAGTCCCCGTAGGCAAAGGCCGCGGCGGCGACAACAACCGCGACTCCGGCAACGCCCCAGACGCAGCCGCCGCGGGAGCAGGCCGGGCCGCACCAGTTGCCGACGTGGGTGTCGAGGCGGCGCCGGGCTCTGGCGTGGGCGCTGCCAGGAGCTTCGGCGTAGGCCCAGCAGGCAACGCCTTCGGAGCGCCTGCACCGGCGGCAGGCACAGGTGCTGGTGTGGCGGAGCTGGCGGCTGGTACGGGTTCTGGTGTGGCGGTGCGGCCCGATGGGAGCTTTGGTGTTGGCGCGGTACGTAGCGCCGTTGGGGTGGAGCTCGGGAGGGGTTCTGGTGTGGCGGCGGAGGCTGCTGGGAGTTTTGGCGTCGGAGTAGCAGGTAGCGGCTGGGGAGCGGCGGCGGCCGGTACGGATTCTGCTGTGGAGGCTGAGGCCGCCGGGAGCTTTGGTGTTGGCGCGCTTGGTAGCGCCTTCGGGGTGGTGGCTGGCAGCGAGGTTGGTCTGGTGGTTGCCGTGGGCAAGCGTGTGGTTGCTGGCAGCGAGCTTGGTGTTGGGGTGGGCGCGGGCAGGCGCTTGGGCGTCGGGGCAGTGGGGAGTGGCTTTGGGGTTGGTGTGGGGGCGGACCAGTGGCCGGTTGTGGGATCCGGGGCGAGGTCGATCGGCGGCCGGGCGGCTCGGGGAGCGGCGGGCGCGGCAGCTGGCCGGGGTGCATCGAACACCTCGGTGCCATCCTTGAGTACGGCGCGGCGCGGACCGAGCGGCACCGGCGGGGCCCGGTCGAGGGTGGCTGCGACTTCCCCTTCGAGCTGCGGCACCGCGCCACCAGGTACGTGCAGAACACCGGCGACACCACCAATGATCCCGAGCGCTTCCAGGAAACTCCCGCTGCCCTGGGGCGGAGCCGTCGCGAGCGGCACGCCGGCATGCGACGCGGCCCGCAGATCGCTCAAATGGGAAGCATTGGCCGCCGAGTCGTGCACCGCAACGGCCAGCTGAGCGGCGCGAGCGGCCCAGCCGAGCGGCCCGAGCGCGAAGCTGAGAACCAGCAGGATCCCGTCGAGAAGTTCGCGCTTCCAGGACTTCCCAGGCTTGGTACGCCCATCGCGGATTACCTGGGCCTGAACGGAATCAGCCCCCGCACCCATCTGCTCCAAAGCCTGCCCGACAACCTCGTCGAACTCGAGGACGAGGTCCGGATCCTCAGCGAGCCGCTCGCGAGTCTTCGTCACGTTGTTCAGCTGAGCCTCGGCGTTCTGCAGCAGGACATCCCGCAGCAGATCCGGAATCTCCACCGCGACGGCCGCGCGAAGAGCTACCGGGCTCATCAGGATCCGGTGCGCGTCAAGAATCCGCATGAACTGCTGGGGATCCGGCGGCCTGCCTTGGCGGAACGGGCGCAACAAGGTGGCCAGCCGATTGCACTCCGCCACGCTCGAATAACGCCCGAGAGCCTCCCGCAGAATCTGCTCGCTGAGGTTCAAGGTGTCCAGCGCGATCACCCGCGCCCGCCGGGCCACCACCACCCGCAGCGCCCGTACGGCGTCGTCGAACTCGTCGATCGATTGCAGGTGAGCCGCCGCAAGCCCTTTGTCCACAGCCGCTTGCCGGTCGGCCCGATATTCGGAGAACTCACCAGCCATCTTCCCCGAGCCACGCGGCGTGTGCTCGAGCCGGACGATGTCGCGGTACAGCGTCCCGGTCCCGGCCAGGGCCGCCATCGCAGCTCGCTCCTGATCCGGCTGGACCGTCTGTTGCGCCGCGGCGCGCTCCTTCGCCCGCAGGTCGGCGCGGCTGACAGTACGCGGAGTGAGGCGGATCGCCGTCTCGGGGGAGCCCATCGGCAGCCACTGCTGGCGTTCCTCCGACCACACATTCACCATGCCGTCATCATTGACGTCCCAGACCTGACCGCTGTCGTCCGTGACATAGCCCAGGTCTTCAGCGGACAGTTCGCCACTCCCCGCAGACGAAGGCGCCAACTGCCGAGCAGCCGCACGATTCCCGGCCCGCTGGCGCAGATCACCCACGTCCGCACGGCCACCCTGCCGTCCCTGCCGCGCCGCCGCTTTCCCGCCCCCCGCGCCCGAGCGCTTTACCGACGCAGCCACCTCCGCTGGGGTAACTCCCATAACCCGCCCCCCGACGTCACCGTCCCCACCGCAAGTCCTCCTTCAGAGCGTACGACGCATCCCGCAATCCCGCGCCCCCCCGAACACCCGTCGACACCAACACGTAGAACTGATCGCGGGAGCGATCCATCGGACCGGGGAACACCGTGCATTCGTTCGCCAACAACGCGCCCACCGCGTCGCCAGGCCCCAACACACCAACCAAACCGCCAGCGTGACGCCATGCCCACCCCAGCCACCCGAATCCCTTCACCCCGCCAACCCGCGCGGCAGCCCACACCAGGCAACCACGCGTCCGCCGCACAGCATGCGGGCGACCATGCGCCCGTCGTACGGCGTGCTGCGGTAAAGAGGCGGCCGTACGGCATGGGAGCGGGGGCCGTGTGCTCGTCGTACAGCGTGGGGGTGGTGACGGGGCTGGCGTACGGCGTGCGGGTCGTGCCACGCTCGCCGTACGACGTGCAGGTGAGGGCTGTGGTCGTCGTACGGCGTGTGGGCGGCGACCATGTGCTCGTCGTACGGCGTGGGTGTGGTGACGAGGGCCGGCGTACGGCGTGCCGGTCGTGCCGTGGTCGCCGTACGGCGTGCGGGCGACGACGTGGCCGTGCTACGGACTGCGGGTGGCAAGGTGGCCGGCGTACGGCGGGATCGTCGTACGGCGTGCAGGCGAGGCGCGTCTGTCGTACGGCGTGCGGGCGGGGCCGTCGTACTGCGCGCAGGCGACCACGCGTCTTCGTACGACGTGCGGTCGTGCCGTGGTCGTCGTATGGCGTGTAGGTGGGGGTGTGGTCGTGGTACGGCGTGCAGGTGGGGACTCCCGACGACCTGCTGGAGGTACTCCGCAACGAGGGCGATGGCCCGGCATGGGTAGCGGACATCCACGACGAACTGCCCCGCTCCGACGTCCCACTTCTGGAAGCCGCCGCCCACCTCATCCAGCTCGTTGGCCCACCCGGCCGCGTCAGCGGGTCCTCAGACGGGTGATGAGTGCGGCTGCGCCGAGCAGGGTTGGTACGGCGATCGCGACCGGTAGCGCGCCGCCGGTATCGAGGGTCTGGTGCGGGATGACGGTGACGTGGACGGGAGGCCCGGCGACGAGGGCGCCGTTCTTCGGGATGAGTACGACGTACACCGCGAAATGCCCTGGGTTGACGGCCTGGAAGTCCCACTCCAACGAGCTCTGCTCGCCGGCAGGGACTGGCTGCGTGACGTCCTGGCTCCAGTCCTCGAGGTCGACGTAGACGCCGTCGAGGCTGACGACGTTGAGATGCGCGACGCCGGCGCCGGAGTTGCTGACGACCGACTCGACCGTGAGGGTCTGGCCGATCTGAGCGGTCAATTGGTCGTGGTCCATGGTGATCGTCGGATCATCGAGCAGCAGAGGTGCGATCAAGCCCAGGAGGTTCATCGTGTCCCCGCAGTCAGCCGGACGAGTCGCGGAGCCGCAACGAGGATGACCCCGACCGCGGCCACGGCGATGACCAGCGGTGAGATGAGGTAGCCGAGGTCCTGGGTCCAGCCACGGCGGGCGACCAGGACCTGTGAGATGTAGTGCAGAGCGGATCCGATGGGATTGATCCGGGTCAGTACCTGGCCGAAGCCTGTCTTCGGCAGCGCCGGGAGTTGCGTCGGCGCGAACAGTACGAGAAGCAGCAGCAGGCCGCTCGCGAGGCTGGTCCTGTTGGAGTTCGACCAGGCGCTGAAGATCATCCCGAGACCTCCGAGCCCGACAGCCACAAGCGTGCCGACCACCAGTGTCAGCACGGCCGCCTGGCCCGCTCCGGAGACACCGCGCCCAAGGACCCACAGGTACGGGAGCGCGACGATCAGGCAGGCCAACCAGATCGTCGTGGCGGCCGCGAGTTTGCCGAGGACGACCGCACGCCGCGGCGCCGGTGTGAGCAGGAGAGCCTCCAAAGTGCCGCGTTCGCGTTCGCCGCTGATCGTGTCGGCGCTGACCGCGACCGTGATGAGGACGCCGACGGCCAGAGCGATCTGAACCATGAGGTTCACGGCCTCGCGCTGCTCGAGAAAGTTCATCGCCCGGTTGGTGGCGGCCAGGTAGGTGATCGCACTCAACAGGATGCTGTACCCGAAGATCAGCACCGGGCCGCGCCCGCCGATCCAGAGGTCGCGGCTCTCCTGGGTTGCGACGACGTTCCAGCTAGTCATGGCTGTCCTGCCCGGTGAGTTGGAGGAACGCGGAACTCAGGCTGCCGGCTCCGGCGACGATCTCGGCGATCGGGCCGGCGGCCCGGAGCTTGCCGCGGTCGAGGATGAGCAGGTTGTCGCACACCTGCTCGACCTCGGTCAGCGTGTGGGTCGACAGCACGACGGTTGCACCCCGCCGCCGGGCGACATCCGAGATGGTGGCGAGGATTTCGCCCTGACCGGCCGGATCGAGTCCCAGGGTCGGCTCGTCGAGGAACACCACCACAGGCTCGTTGACGAGCGCTCTGGCGATGCCCAGACGCTGCTTCATACCTCGGCTGTACGTCGAGATCCGCGCACCGGCGCGTTCGCCCAGACCGACATCGGCCAGTAGCCGCTCAGCTGCGGCTCGTGCATCGAGCCTGCTCAGACCGAACAGCCGCGCGGCGTACCGAAGGTACTCAGCCCCCGACTGGCGGCCCGGATAGCCGCCGCTCTCGGGCAGTACGCCGATGCGCTGCCTGATCTGTTGCGGTTGTTCGCTGGGGATGCCGGCGATAGTGAACGTTCCACCGGTCGGCTCGAGGATTGTGGTGAGCAGCCGGATCGCGGTGGTCTTGCCGGCGCCGTTTGGCCCGAGGAGACCGATCACTTGGCCCGCGTCCGCCGTGAACGTCAGGCCGTCGAGTGCGGTGCGGGCGCCGTACCGCTTGCACAGACCGCTTGCCTCGATGGTGGTCATGGAACGACGGTAGGTGTGCGCGGCTGAACCTCTGCTGAACCTTCGTCGGACGCGCGTTCAGCGGGGATTCAGCGAGAATGGTGCACAGTCGCCGGGAGGTGGCAGATGCGCGCACTGGTGGTTGAGGACGAGCTCCGCCTGGCCGTGGGTGTCCGGAACGGTCTGGAGGCCGAGGGCTATGCGGTCGACATCGCTCTGACCGGCACGGACGGGCTGTGGCTGGCCCGGGAGCAGGCGTACGACGTCATGTTGCTCGACATCATGCTGCCGCAGATCGACGGCTTCGAGATCTGCGCGACGTTGCGCGGCGAGGGTGTCTGGACGCCGATCTTGATGCTCACGGCAAGAGATGCGGACGCCGACCTGGTGCGGGCGCTCGACACCGGCGCCGACGACTACCTGACGAAGCCGTTCTCGTACGACGTTCTGGTCGCTCGCCTGCGTGCCCTCGTACGCCGAGGTACGCCGGAGCGCCCGTGTGTCCTCGAAGCCGGTGACCTGCGCATGGACCCGGCCGCTCGACGAGCCTGGCGGGGAGACACCGAGCTGGTGCTGACGGCGCGCGAGCTGGCACTTCTGGAGTTCCTGATCCGTCGACGAGGGCAGGTCGTCTCGAAGCGAACGATCCTGGATCACGTCTGGGACTACGACTTCGAGGGTGACCCGAACATCGTCGAGGTGTACATCCGCCGGTTGCGCAGCAAGCTCGGGAGCGACTGCATCACGACGTTGCGCGGAGCCGGCTATCGCATGATGGAGTGAGGTGACGTGATGCGGATACGGGTGACGCTGGCTGCGGTCCTGGTCGTCGGCATCGCTCTGGTGGGCGGGGCTCTGGTGCTCGTCGCGCTGCTGGGGAACGTGCTCACTGATCAGGTCTGCCAGGACTCGCGCGAACGGGCCGCACAACTTGCTGCGGGCAACGATCGTCAGGCGTCGACGGCCGGCGAGCTGATCCAATGGGTCGATCCGGCTGACGGAGCTCGGCGTATTGCCTCTCCAGGCAGCGGTTGCGTCGAGGTCGAGCCTCCCGGCTACACCGAGGACTTCGTCTTCGCCTCGGCGACCTCCGGTGCGGGGGAGGTGATCGTGGGGCGGCCGCTGGTCGACGTTCTGGACTCGACGCGTTTCGTACGGCGGGTGCTCGTGGTCGGCGTGCCGTTGATGATGGGCGTGGTCGGGGGCGTGACGTGGCTCGTGACCGGCCGGATGCTGGCCCCGGTTACCGCGATCCGGCGAGAAGTCGACGAGATCACCGCGGCCGAGCTCCATCGGCGCGTTCCCGCCGCGCGCAGGGATGAGGTCGGGCGTCTGGCAACGACGATGAACCGGATGCTCGACCGTCTGCAGCGATCCCACGAGAGCAGGCTGCAGTTCGTCTCGGATGCTTCGCACGAACTGCGGTCGCCGATCGCGACCATCCGCCAGCACGCGGAGGTGGCCCGGGCGCATCCTGACCGCACCAGTGTCGCTGAACTGGCCGCCACGGTGCTCGCCGAGGATCTGCGGATGCAGGGTCTGGTCGACGATCTCCTTCTGCTCGCCCGGGCCGATGAGGAGCCGGCCGCGCGGCACGCACCGGTCGACCTCGATGACGTGGTGTTCGCGACGGCGAGGCAGTTGCGCGAGGCAACGAGCCTGACGATCGATACGGCGGCGGTTTCGGCGGGCCAGGTCTGCGGCGACGGAGTCGAGCTTGCGCGGATGGTGGGCAATCTCGCCGACAATGCCGCGCGACATGCTCGGAGCCTCGTCACGTTCGCGCTGTCGGAGTCCGCCGGCCGCGTGCTCCTGACGGTCGCCGACGACGGACCCGGCATCGCACCTGCGGACAGGTCGCGGGTCTTCGACCGGTTCGTGCGCCTCGACCCGGCCCGAACCCGCGAGGCCGGTGGCGCCGGTCTCGGTCTCGCGATCACCGCCAAGATCGTCGAGAGGCACGGCGGCACGATCGAAGTCGGCTCATCCTCCAATGGCGGCGCCGCCTTCACCGTCACCATCCCTCGGACGACCGGTCCGCCGCCCCGGCCCTGACCCGCCGTCAGCCGGTGGGCTGGTAGTTGCGGAGGAGGCGGTCGATGCGGCGGTCCGGGGCGATCCAGATAATTGCCGCGGCGACGAAGCAGGCCAGGGCGATGCCGACGCCGGCCCCTGTTGGCGGATGATCATCGTCTGGAGGGCGAAGTACGCAACGCCTGCGGCGAGGGGTCAGGCCGTACGTGACGACCGGGGTCTGCGCGAACCTCGTCTCGTCCATCCAGGCTGTCGTGGACGGGAACAGCGACAGGAGGAACAACAACGCCTGGTTCCCCACAGCACCCCGCCGCTTACCCGCTCCACCAGGTGAAACATGTGATGGTGGTTGTTCCAGTAGATGCCCACGAAGACGAAGCTGAGCAGATAGGTCAGCAGCCCGACACCCGTCGTGTGCATGAGCTGCGACAGGCTCGGACCGTCCGGAACCTTCATCTCCAGCACCATCACCGTGACGATGATCGCCAGCACCCCGTCACTGAATGCCTCCAGCTGGTTGGTTCGCACGACTCGACCGCCCTTCTGTCTCGGTTGTCTCGTTACCACGTGGCCTGCTCAGCGTGCCGGCCCTACCGATGTCGAGGGACCGGTCGGTCCGGTCTGCGGCCGAGGTCGTCGGCCGCAGACCAGGTGAGATACCGATGTCGATCAGGGGTACATGCCGACCACGGTTGACGGGGTGCACTCCGGCGCACCTTGCGGCGGTTCTCCTCCGCGGTGCCCTGCTTCGTCCTCGCAACCCAGTCGCAGCGGACGGGGTGAGGCGAACCTCCTCCTCGGGGGCGGGTTCAGGACCCCGCGCCACGACGCCGTCGAAGCGGCCAAGGCCGAACGAGCCGGCCGATCCGCGGCAGACATCCAGGCCGAGGAAGCCGCCCAGGTCCCGACCGGCCGCCTCGGTGCTGTCCCCGAGTTCGCCGCCGTCGGAGCGTTCCTCTGCAGCGACCGGGCGTCCTACAGAACCGGAACGGCCGTCCGCTGCGACGGAGGCCTGGTCCACAGCCTCTGATCATGTGCGGAACCGACTTGCGTCTCCACCAGATGGAGACTGCACAGTGGGGCCATGACCACTGGAGACAACACACTCTTCTCGATCGGTGACCTGGCCGAGCGCACCGGGCTTGCGGTGCGGACGATCAGGTTCTACTCCGACCGCGGCGTGTTGCCTCCGACCGACCGGAGTCCGTCCGGTTACCGCCGCTACGACCTCGACTCGCTGGCGCGGCTGGAGCTTGTGCGCACGCTGAGGGAACTAGGTATCGATCTCCCGACCATCCAGCAGGTGCTGGAGCGGGAGCGGACCGTTCCCGAGGTGGCCGCGGCCCATGCCGAGGCCCTGGATGTGCAGATCCAGGGCCTGCGGATCCGGCGAGCGGTCCTGCGGATGGTGGCCCGGCGCGGCTCGCGACCTGAGGAGCTGCAACTCGTGCACCGACTGGCTGAGCTGTCCGACCTGGAACGGCGTCGTCTGATCATGGACTTCATCGACGAGGCATTCGGCGACCTCGATGCGAATCCGGAGCTCGTCGACTTGCTCCGCTCGGCGATGCCCGAGCTCCCCGCGGAGCCGACGCCCGAACAGCTCGAGGGGTGGCTCGAGCTGGCCGAGCTGGTCGGCGAGCCCGACTTCAAGGCGGCCGTACGCCGGGCGGCGGAGCATCAGGCCCAGGAGAGGGCAGCGGGGGACCGGACCGGCTTGCACCACGACCTCACGGTGTTCGTACGTCGTACCGTCGAGCAGGCGATCGCCGACTGCGTCGATCCCACGTCCGATGCAGCAAAGCCGATCCTGGACGCGTTGATCACGCAGTACTGCGAGACCTTCGGCGAAGCCGACAGAGCGGAGTACCGGGCGCGGGTCGCACGCCGGTTGGAGGTCGGCAGCGACGCACTGCTCGAGCGGTATTGGCACCTGCTGGCTGTTGTGAACGGCAACGAGCCACCGCCCTCTCTCGCCCCGGTCTTCACCTGGTTCCTCACGGCCCTCCGTGTCACCGGCTGAGACGCAATCGCGCCGGGGCCGAGGTCGGGAAGAATCGGGTGTTGTGACGACGTACCGCGCGAACGACGAGCGATACCAGCGGCTCGAGTACCGGAAGGCCGGTGGGTCGGGGCTGGCGCTGCCGGCGCTGTCGCTGGGGTTGTGGCAGAAGTTCGGTGCCGACTACCCGTTCGAGCGGCAGCGGGAGATCGTGCTGCACGCGTTCGAACTCGGCATCACCCACTTCGACAACGCGAACCGGTATGGTCCGCCGCACCGGGCGGCCGAGCAGTTCTTCGGGCGGGTACTGCGCGCCGACCTCGCGCCGTACCGGGATGAACTGGTCCTGACCACAAAGGCCGGCAACCCGATCGGACCGAGCCCGTATCTCAGCGGCGGATCACGCAAGTCCCTGCTCGCGTCGCTCGACCACAGCCTGCGAGACCTCGGCACCGAGTACGTCGACATCTTCTACCACCACCGCTTCGATCCCTCGACGCCGCTGGACGAGACCGTCGGCGCGTTGGTCAGCGCCGTGCACCAGGGCAAGGCGCTGTACGTCGGGGTGTCGAACTACCCGACCGATCGGGCCCGCGAAGTGGCAGCGCTGTTGCGGAGCGCCGACGTACCGCTGCTCGTCCACCAACCGCGGTACTCGATCTTCGACCGTACGCCGGAGACCAGCGGGCTGCTCGAGCTCGCATCGGCCGAGGGGTTCGGACTTGTTGCCTACAGCCCCTTGGCACAAGGGCTGCTGACCGACAAGTACCTCGACGGAACAGTCCCGCCCGACGCACGCGCGGCCGCCAGCGCCTTCCTCAAGCCGGAGCAGCTCGACGACGTCTACCGCGAGCGGGCCGCCGCGCTGAACAAGATCGCTCACGACCGCGGCCAGTCGCTCGCCCAACTGGCCCTGCAATGGGTTCTGCGGCGACCGGAGATCACCACCGCGCTGATCGGTGCGAGTTCCACCGGCCAACTGGACCACAACGTTGCTGCTCTCGACTTCCCGCCGCTGACGGACGAGGACCTCGCGCGCATCGACCAGCACGGCATCCACGGCACCGCGCAGCGGTCCTGACCCGAGGAGAACGATGACCACCTCGCCCTTCGGACTGAGGTACGGCGTTGACCTGCCGTTCGAACCGCCGGCAGCGTGGTCGGAGGTGATCGCGCAACAGCTGGATCACCGCTCGGTACGCAGCTACCGCCCCGATCCGGTCTCCGACAACACCCTGACGGCGCTGATCGCCGCCGCGCAGTCGGCTCCGACCTCCGGCAACCTGCAGTTGTGGAGTGTCGTCGCCGTCCGCGACGACGAACGGCGTACCAGGTTGGCCGCGCTCGCCGGTGATCAGCACTTCATTGAGCAGGCGCCGCTGTTCCTGGTCTGGCTGGCGGATCTGGCGCGGGCGCGCCAGGTGACGACCGAGCTTGCGTCCGGCGCCGCGGAAGGAGCCGACTTCGTCGAGGCCGCCGTACTGGCGTTCGTCGACGTCGCCCTGGCAGCTCAGAACGCATCCCTGGCCGCCGAGTCGCTCGGTCTCGGGACCGTGTTCGTCGGCGCGATCCGGAACCGCCCGCTCGAGATCGCGGCCGAGCTCGGCCTGCCTCCGCACGTGTTCCCGGTCTTCGGCCTGACGGTCGGCCACCCGGACCGCCTCGCCGAGACCGCGGTGAAGCCCCGCCTTCCCCAGGACGCCGTACTTCATCACGAGCAGTACGACCTGGACCAGCAGGCTGCCCACGTCCAGACCTACGAGGCGGTACTCAACGCGTTCTACACCACCGCCGGCATGCCCACCGGTTGGATCGACCGGGTCGCCAACCGCTTCGGAACCATCGCCGGCCTCAACGGCCGCGAACACCTCCGCGAAGCCCTCCACACCCAAGGCTTCCAACTCCGCTGACGCCAGATCATTCCTCGGCCTTTCTCCAAGGACGGTCGTCGTCGGCACCGGTCATGGCCTTGGGATCGCACCAGGTCCAGAACTGCTCCGGAGGGATCCCGTGCCGGGCGGCCACAACATCGACCGGGTCTCCAGTGGACAGCGCCTCCTCGGTGATCGCAGCGGCCGCGTGGTGGCCGATGTGCGGCGTCAGAGCCGTCGTCAACATCACGCTCGACCGGACATTCTCGGGCCCGACCTCGGTCGCCGCGATTCCACGCACACATTGCTGGGTGAAGTTGCCGGTGGCCGACGAGAGCAGGTCGACCGATTCGAGGAACGCCTCGATCGCGGCAGGCATCATCACGTTGAGCTGCAGGATGCTGCCCGACTGGGCGAACGTGATCACCGCGTCGTTGCCGACGACCCGGGCCGCGGCCATGGTCACCGCTTCGATCACCGAAGGTGGCACCTTGCCGGGCATGATGCTGCTCGACACCCGTACGTCGGGAACCCGCAGCTCTCCCAGCCCGGCGCGCGGCCCGGTGGCGAGCAGACGGATATCGCAGGCAACCTTGTTCAAGGACAGCGCCGCGGTCCGGACTGCCGCGTGGGCGGAGAGTGTGCTGTCGAGGGTGCTCTGCGCCCAGAAGTGGTTGGTCGCCTCGGTGAGCCGGAGGTCCAAGCGCTCGGAGAGGTGTTCGCAGGTGCGGGCGGCGAAGCCTGCCGCTGCTCCGACTCCGGTACCGACCGCAGTGCCGCCCAGAGGCAGGACGTGCAGCTCTTCCGAGGCGCGTTCGATGCGTGTAACAGCGGCGTCGAGCTGTCCGGACCAGCCCCAGAACTCCTGACCGAGTCGCATCGGTGTGGCGTCCTGGAGATGGGTTCGGGCGATCTTCAGGACCGGCCAGAACTCGTCGGCCTTGACCATCAACGCTGCCGACAGCTCCCGCAGTACCGGAAGCAGTTGGTTCCGTTGCGCGCGCAGGAACGCGATCCGCATGGCCGAGGGCACCACGTCGTTCGACGACTGGCCGCGGTTGACGTGCTCGTGCGGGAGGATTTCGAGCCCGGATGCGGTGGTCGCGATCGAGGCGATGACCTCGTTGACGTTCATGTTGCTCGAGGTCGCCGAGCCGGTCTGGTACACGTCGACGGGGAACTGGTCTGCGTGCTTGCCGGCGAGTACCTCGTCGCAGGCCGCCACGATGGCCTTCGTCCGGTCGGCGTCCACCAGCCCGAGTTCGGTGTTGGTGAGGGCCGCCGCGCGTTTGATCTCGACGATGCTGTGGATGAAGAGTTCGGGCATCCGGCGGCCGGTGATGGGGAATGCGCGGAGAGCGTGGTTCGTCGCCTCTCCCCACAGCGGCCCGTCGAACTCGGTCACTCGAGCCCCGTCACTTGGCGCGCGGCCTGCTCCAGGAACGAGGGCAGGATCTCCATTCCCCATCCCGGTGTGTCGTCGAGCGTGATGTAGCCGTCGTCCACTTGCGGAATCGGGCTGTACACCTCTGAGGTGAACCCGCTCAGCCGTGGCTCCTTGGTCGATGACGCCGGCGGGTTGCCAGGTGGTTCGACACTCCATTCCTGGAACTGCGTGCAGGCCGGCGACGCCATCACGAGGTGCGCGGTGAAGATCTTGATCAGCGAGTGCCCCGAGCTGTGTGGCGTGCAGGGGATGCCGTTGAGGTCGGCCAGCTGCGCGACCTGCCGGGCACGGGTCATGCCGCCGACGTAGCAGACGTCCGGCTGGATCACGTCCACCAACCGCTCGGCGATCATCCGCCGGATGATCTCCAGCGACCACTCCTGTTCGCCGGCGCCGATCGGGAGATCGAGGTGATCGGCGACGTACTTCATGTTGTCGAGCTCCCAGCAGGGATTCGGCTCCTCGAGATGGAAGACGCCGTACTCCTCGAGCTTCCGGCCGACCTGGACGGCGCCGCCGGGGGAGTAGGCGCCGTTGGCGTCGGCGCTGAGCCAGAAGTCGTCGCCGAAGCGTTTCCGCATGGCCGGCACCAGGGCCGCGGTCCGCCCTTCCCAGAGTTCGGCGTCGCGGCCGTTCCTGATCCCGACCTTGACCTTCGCGCACCGAAGCCCGTACTTCTCGACGGCGTCCGCGATCCGGCCGACCTCTTCGTCGACCGGGAGTTCGCGGCTCATGCTGGAGGCGTAGACCGGCACCCGGTTGCGTACTGCGCCTCCGAGCAGCTTGTACACCGGTTGTCCGGTGGCGCGTCCCTGCCAGTCCCAGATCGCGGTATCGACACCGCTGAGCGCTCGGAACAGGAAACCGCCGAGGTACTTGTACTCGGCGCGCACCGTCTCGTCGACGAGGGCGGCCAACTCCCAAGGGTCGCGGCCGAGGAAGTGCCGGGCCACCAACCGGTGCAGCACTTGTTCGGTGATCTCCGGCACCGACGGAGCGGTCTGGCCGTAGCCGACCAGTCCGTCGTCGGTGGTCACCCGCACCACGCACAGGGTGCCTCCGACGAATGTCTCGATCTTGGTGATGATCGACATCGACTATCCCTTCATTCCGGACAGTGTGATCCCGGCGACGAAGTAGCGCTGGGCAAGGATGAAGACGGCGAACACCGGGACGATCGTGATCGTCGCGGCCGCCATCAGAGCGGACGTGTTGCTGAACTCCAGACCGCGGAACAGGGCGAGGGCGACGGGGACCGTCTGCAGCCGCTGCGAGTTCACGAAGATCAACGGACCCAGAAGGTCGTTCCAGGAGTCGACGAAGGTGAACAGCGCGACCGTGGCCAATGCAGGTGTCCCGAGCGGGAGCATGATCCGCGAGAAGATCGTGAAGACCCCCGCGCCGTCGATGCGGGCCGCCTCTTCCAGTTCCTTCGGGATTCCCAGGAAGAACTGTCTCATCAGGAAGGTGCCGAACACGGGCGTGAAGGCGCGCGGAACCCACAGCGGATAGTGCGTGTCCACCCAGCCCCAGTCGCGGAACACGGCGTACTGCGGGATCAGGTACACGATGCCCGGCACCAGGGCCGAGCCGAGCACGACGAGGAAGAGCAGGTCTCGTCCGGGGAAGTCCAGGCGGGCGAAGGCGAAGCCTGCGAGTGATGCCACCGCCAGGAGGAACACCACGTTGAGGAACGCGAGCTCGACGCTGTTCCACAGGTACCGCGGCAGGATGTGGAACGCGTCGGCGTAGTTCGCCAGTGTCGGATGGGCCGGGATGATCGACGACGGATGGGTGACTGCGTCAGGCCCGGACTTGAACGACGTACCGATCATCCAGAGCAGCGGGAACAGGAATCCCAGCGCGAGGACGGTCAGCATCGCGTAGTACAGGGTCCGCGTGAAGCGAGGGTTCGCGAGCAGGCGGGTGGCGGCCCCGAGATCGTTGGTCTGGTTCATTCGTAGAACACCCAGGCTCTCTGCAGCCGCCACTGGAGAATCGTGAGGGCTCCGATGATGAGGAACAGCAACCAGGACATCGCCGACGCGTAGCCGAGCTGACCCGACCCGAAAGCGACGTTGAACAAGCGGGTCAGGTACATGTCGGTGTCGTGCTCGGGTCCGCCGTGAGTCATCACGTACACGATCCCGAAGACCTGGAAGCTGAGGACGAACTGGCTGATGGTGACGAAGAACAACGACGGGGTCAGCAGCGGCAGCGTGATGTAGCGGAACCGCCGGAAGCGACCGGCGCCGTCGATGGCCGCGGCCTCGTTCACGGACTCCGAGATCGACTGGATGCCGGCGATCAGGACAATCATCGGATAACCCAGGCTCTGCCACACACTGGCGATAATCACCGCGACCAGCGCCCACGGGGAGGTGACCAGCCAGTCCGGGCCATGGATGCCGACGGCGCCGAGGATCGAGTTGAGTACGCCGTCGCGTCCCGAGTACAACCGGAACCACACCACAGCGACGGCTGCCGAGTTGGCAACGTACGGCACGAAGAACGCGAGCCGGTACACGACCATCGACCGCCGCGGAGAGCTGATCAGCGCGGCCAGGACGAGCGAGATCAGGACCGTCAGCGGAATGGCGCCGAGCATGAACAGGAACGTGTTGCGCACGACCTGGTGGAACAACGCATCCCGGGTGATGAGCTTGGTGTAGTTGTCCAGGCCGACCCAGTGTTTCGGTGTCAACCCGTCCCATTTGGTGAAGGAGGCATAGATCGTCAGCAGCATCGGATAGAGGTGGAAGACGCCCAGCCCGATCATCAGCGGTGCGACGAACAGGTACCCGACGAGGGACCGGCGGGGGCGCGCCGTCTTCCTCCCGCCGACCTCGGGGCGCCGCTCCACAGGCGGTCGTGCCGTCTCGACAGTTGTCATCGGTTTCCTTACGGATTGATCGTCGAGAGCACGTCGGGCTTCACCTTCGGCAGTACGTCGGACGCCCTGGCCTGACAGTTCTTGACCGGATCGAGCGCGGGCCGGTAGATACCGATGGCTTCCTCGATGTTCTCGACCCGTCCGGACCGGAACGAGTGATCAGCAGCGCCGAGGATGAGAGCGGCATTCGCGGGCGGCTTGCCGGCGACCGGCTTCCCGGCCAGCTCGGCCGACGACTTCAGACCGGGAATGAACGCGCCGGCCTTGGCGAACTGGTCGGCTCCCTTCGCGGTGGTCAGGTACTGCAGCAGCTTCCACGCGGCATCCTTGTTCGCCGCGGCCTTCGGGATCGCGAACACGAGCTGGTTGCCCTGGGTGATCTGGTCGGCCGAACCCGCCGGCACCGGCGCGACGTCCCAGTCGAAGCCCTTCACGTTGCTCCGGAAGTAGTCGACGAAGCTCGAAGCGCGCTCGATCATGCCGATCTGGCCCGCGGCGAACATCTCCGCGCCCTTCCCGCTCTGCGACAGCTCCGACCAGGCCGGTTGCACGCCGTACTTGCAGGTCAGGTCCGCGACCCACTGCACGGCTTCCTGGCCGGGCGGATCCGCGAGCGCGAAGCCCTTGCCGTCCTTGGTCCAGCGGCCTTCGCCGCCGTTGTTGACCGAGTACAGCGTCTCGAAGGCGGAGTCGTCGACGACGTCGGCGCCCCAGCGCTTGTCCTTGATCGTCAGCTTCTGGGCCGCTTTGACGAAGTCGTCCCACGTCCAGCCCTTGCCGGACCAGGTCGTCGGGGGAGTCGGTACGCCGGCCTCCTTGAACATCTTCTTGTTGTAGAAGATCACCCGGGGCTGGATTCCCAGGCTCCAGGCCGGGATGGATCCGTCCTGCTGGACGGTGCTGTTGTAGACCGCGTCGTAGTAGTCGCCGGCTTTCATGCCGGCGGACGAGATGTCGTCGCGGAGGTCCTGCAGCTTGCCGGTGGAGGCGTAGTACGGCAGGAAGTCGTCGTCGATACGCATGATGTCGGGCGGGTTGTTGGACCCCAGTACTGCGCGCGTCTTGGGCCAGTAGTCGCTGCCGGAGGCGGCGAACTGGTACTCGACCTGGATCCCGGTGTCGGCGGTGAACTGCTTCAGCACGGGCTCGAGGGGCGAACCCTCCAGTGCCTCCCAGTTCATCAGCACGACCTTCTGGGGGCCGGACGCGTTCCCGGCCTGTGCGCCGGAATCGGCATTCGAACAGGCGGCGAGCGAGATCAGTGCTGCGGCGGTCGTCGCGGCGACCAGCGCACGCGTCCGCGTCCCAAAGGCGATGGGCATCGCGAGTCTCCTTCAACTGGACTCTTGGTCTGGGAACTGTGATCAATCGATTGACCAGAGCACATTTTGTTGCAAAGTGTGTGGTCAATCGATTTAATGGCGACCGTAAGCGGTGGGAGCGGCGCAGTCAAGAGGGACCGCTGATCGGGTTCCCGACGGTGCCGGGCCCTGAGCTGCGATACTGCGCACTCGCCGAAAGGGGGACGGACTGATGGCTGACGAGGGCCGGGCCGGGGCATTGCGCCGCGGGCCGACGATCTCCGAGGTGGCCTCACGCGCCGGGGTCGACCGCGCGGTCGTCTCGCGGATCCTGAACGACGATCCGCGACTGAGGATCAAGCCGAGCACGAGGGAACGGGTGCTGGCGGTGGTTGCCGAGCTGGGGTACCAACCCAACGCGGCAGCTCGGAGCCTGCGGACGGCCCGTACGCGGACCATCGCGCTCCTCGTGCCGGACTTCGAGAACCCGGCGTACGGGCAGATCATCAAGGGAGCCGAGACTGCGGCGACGAAGGCCGAATCCGCGCTGTTGACCGCGTCGATGGAGCTCGGCGAGGAGAGCTTCGAGCACTACGCCAAGCAGCTCGGCAACGGCCGGGTCGATGGTCTCCTGCTGGCGGGCGGTGGCATCAGCGGGACGCGCGAGGAACACCTCGACCGTCTCGGCCCGCCGTGGCTGTGCGTCAACCGGACCGGGCCCGGCAAGCGCCGGTACGTCGTACTGGACGACGAGCGCGCCACCGAGGTCGCGGTCGCCCATCTGCTCGAGCTCGGTCACACCGACGTGGCCTTCTTGAGCGGCCCGTCCGACAGCGACACAGCCGAACGGCGTCGGCTCGGGTACATCGCGGCGATGAACAACGCCGGGCTGGATTCCGGGTTTGTTGCCCACGGCGACTACACGGCCGCCGGTGGAGCAGCCGGTATGCAGCAGATTCTTTCTGCGAAGAGACGGCATACCGCCGTACTGGTCGCGAACGTCGCGTCGGCCGTCGGCGCCTTGTATGCGGCACGTGAAGCCGGCGTGGAGGTACCGCGTGACTTGTCGGTGATCTCGATCCACGACCTGTCGATCGCAGCATTCATCGACCCTCCGCTGACGACGGTCCGGATGTCGCTGACCGGCCTCGGCGCCCGCGCCGTCGAGCTACTGCTGACCCGACCACGCAACGAAGAGATCCGCGAAGTCCTCCAGCAGCCCATCGACCTGATCGTCCGAAAGTCGACGGCCCCACCCGGCCGATGATTGCTACTGTCGCTCAGACAGCATGCGCCAGCTGGTGTGAGTACAGGTTGAGGTGGGCGTCGGCGGCTGCGGGCCAGGTGTGGGCGGCGGCGGTGTCGCGGCCGAGTTGGGTGCGGGTGGTGTCGCCGATGGCTGCGTGCAAGGCGGTTGCCAGCGCCTGGGGGCCGGTCGCGTAGGTCGCGGCTGCGCCGAAGATCTCGCGGAAGACCGGCAGGTCGGACAGCACCACCGGGACGCCGGCGGCGAGTGCCTCCAGCGGAGCGAGGCCGAAACCTTCCTTGACGGACGGGAACGCGAACACCTCGGCGCCTGCGACGAGGCCCGGCAACTCGGCGTGGTCGACCGGACCTAGTACGACGGGACTGATGCCGAGCTGTACCGCTCGGGTCTCCCAGCGCTGCCGGTACTCGCGATAGTCGAACAATGTCTCGCCGCCGGCGATCACCAACTTGGTCGCGCCGTCGAGAAGTGCTGCGGCTTCGAGCAGTTCGAGCGATCCCTTGCGGGGTTCGATGCCGCCGACGGTCAGGATATACCGGCCGAGCTCGGCACGCCAAGGCGCAGGATCGGCGGCGGCGAAGCGGGCCGAATCGACGCCGTTGGGGATGACCGTCGCCGTGATATCCCACCCTGTCGCGAGTTCAGCGGCGACCGCTGACGAGACACAGATGTGCGCGTACGGATCGACGATCGCTCGCTCGTGGCAGGCGGCGAGTTGCGGCGTGGTGAAGTTGTCGATGTGGTGCACCGTCCGGATGCAGGGTCCCGCGGCGTTCGCGCTGATGCAGTCCTGCGCGTGCACGACGTCGTACTGCGACCCGTCGAAGGCATCGCGCAGTACGGCGATCGAGCGAAGGATCCGTGCGCCGACGTCCTCACCCGGCACCTCCGGGAAGGGGACGACGGACAACCGCACCCGCGGATCGACCGGCCGGAAGAACGTCGTGTCGCCACCGCGGCCCAGCGACCAAACGGTGACGTCTTCGCCTTTCGCGGCCAGTGCTTCGGCCAGTGCGAGGGTGTGGACGACGCCGCCGCGCGGCTTGGTCGAGTAGCTCAGCAATGCGATCCGCATCAGTAGGCCTCCGGGCGGCGTTCGTCGAGGTGGTGCAGTACGCGGCGGGCCGTCTCGGTCTCCCCGCGGACGTCGACCTCCGCGATGGCGATACCGGCCTTGGACCACGTCCGCGCGATGATGTCGCCGCCCGGGCCGACCACCTTCGACTGGCCGAGGAAGCGCATGCTGCCGATCGAACCCGTGAGGTTCGACGAGACGAGTACCACCTGGTTCTCGGCCGCGCGGGACCGGTCGTAGAGATCGAAGAGCCGCGACTGGCGGTCCTCGTTCATCCGCGGCGCGCGGTTGGTGATGCTGGTCGGCCAGGCGGACAGGCACGCGATCAGGTCGGCGCCGTCGACAGCCAGTGCCCGGGCGGCCTCCGGGAAGGTCTTGTCGTAGTCGATCATCATGCCGAGCCGGCCGAGGGGGGTGTCGAACGCCGCGAATTCGTTGCCGGCGGCATAGATCGTCCGCTCGCCGCGTGGCTGGTGCACCTTGCGATGCTTACCGAGTACGCCGTCGCCGTTCACACACAGCGCGGTGTTGTAGCGGTCCGGACCGGCAGCCTCGCAGAAGCCGAAGCACACCACCATCTCGCCGGCCATCGAGATCACCTTGGCGATCAGGGGATCGTCGGGATCGAGGGCCGGTGGCAGGTCGTCCAGGTCGGGATCACTGAGGTCGGTGAGGTAGCCGCCGAGAGCCGCGTCGGGCAGGACGAGCAACTGGATCTCGTCCCGCCGGCCGTGCCGGATCAGGGCCTCGATGCGCGACAGGTCGAACTCGAGATCCCGGGTGAAACCGGCCGCCACCGCCCCGATCTTCAGCACGCTCACACCGCTGCGAGCTCAGGCGTCCCGTAGGTCTCCGGCCGCCGATCGCGTAGATGTCCCATCGACCGCCGGGCCAGGTCGAGCGCTTGCTCGACGTCCAACTCGGCGACAGCCATTCCCTCGGCGATGCCGGTGTCTGCGAGGATCTCGCCGCCCGGGTCTACGACCTTCGCGCCGGCCACGAACCGGAGCGAACCAAACGTGCCGGCTTGGTTGGCCGAGAGCCAGATCACCTGGTTCTCCAACGCCCGGGCACGATCGAACAGGTCGAACCGGCGCTTCCAGCGATCCTTGGCCAGGTCGGGATCCGGGTTCGTCCGGGCGCCCGGCCAGGCGGACATGCAGACGATGATCCGGGCGTCGTCCAGCGCCAGCGTCCGGGCCGCCTCGGGGAACGCCTTGTCGTAGCAGATCATCATTCCCAGCCTGCCGACCGGTGTGTCGAACGCTTCGAACCTGTCGCCGGCGGCGTAGTGCTCGTCCTCACGCAGCGGCTGATGCACCTTGCGATGACGACCGAGTACGCCGTCGCCGTTGACGCACACGGCGGCGTTGTAGATCAGGCCGTCCTCGGCTTCGGCGTACCCGGCGGTGACGACCATGTCGCCGGCCAACTGGGCGAGCCGCCTGATCTCCGGGCTGTCGCCGGCGAACGCCGGTGGCGCGTCGGCCGTCCCGTCGAGGCTCAGCAAGTAGCCGCCGAGGGTGCCCTCGGGCAGCGCGAGCAACTTCACGCCGGCCTCGCGGGCGCTCTCGATCAACGCCGCGACCTTGGCGAAATCAGCCTCCAGGTCGCGGTCGAAATTCGCGGCCACAGCCGCCATACGGAGAATCATGCTGCTCCCAATCCGGTCACGCGGCCGCTCAGTGCCTGGGTGACCTCGCCGTCCGGCCAACGAAGCTCGACGCCCTGCCCGGTCGTCAGCTCGCCGCAGATGGCTCCGACAGCTGGTCCGGCCTCCAGTTGCTGCGGCCCCGCGGTCAGCATGGCGTAGCCCGGGAAGCAGGTGAGCCAATCGCCCATCGATGCTGCGGCTGGTCTTGGTACTGCGGCCACATCGAGGACCGCGCCGCATCCGCTGGCTTCGGCGAGCATCCCGAGGGTGCCGACGACGCCCGCCATCGACACGTCCTTGGCCGCATCCGGGCGGGCTTGCCCGACCGCTGCAACCATCGAACGGAGTTCTGCCGGCTTCCGATGGCTCGTGGAATCCCACTGCCTCCCCGCGTATCCGGCTCGCCAAGATCCGCCCAGGTCGGCCGTCAGACGGATCGGTTGCCCTGCCCGGCCTCCACCGCCCGGTACCGGATTGGCAGTCCGCCCGAGAGCCGTCACGCTCAATGCCGCGGGGACGCCCAACTGTGTGTGCCCGCCGAGGATCGGTATGCCGTACGCATCGGCCGCTCGTCGAAGTCCGCGCAGGACCCGGCCGGCGGATGCGGCGTCCCGAGCACCGAGCGCGTCCAGCAATCCGACCGGTACGGCGCCCATCGCGGCCAGATCGTTGGCGTTCACGAGGACCGAGCACCAGCTGGCCCACTCCGGATCGCGTTCCACCATGGCCGGCATGATCGCGTCGCACGCGGCGACCAGATCACTGCCCGGCACCGGAGCGCCGTCGTCGCCGATGAAACCAGCCGGCCCTGTTCGTCCGAGCAGGGCGCCCAGATCCGACTTGGTGGTCTTGGCCAAGCGCGAGATCCGGTCGATCGGCCAGCGCATCAGCACATGTGGTGTGTTGGCCACGGCCGCCGGGCCGACCTTCTGCCAGCCCAGCCGCTCGAAGAATCGCTGCGTCCCCAGTTGCACGGTCGCGTCGAACCGCAGTACGCCGGCGGCCTCCGCGCGAGCGCAGGCCGAGTGAACCAGCGCCGCGCCTACACCTCGCGTCGCACCACCCGTCCGGGTGACGAGTCGTCCGCCCCGCCACCAGCCGATGTCCGGCTCGTCCGACGGAGGTCCGAGACGTACGCCCCCGAGAACGTCGCCGCGCGCATCACGGGCAATCAGTACGACGGTCCGTGGATCCTCGTCACGATCGTCCCGGTCGCTGTTCTCGAACAACCCTTGCTGGTCGACGAAGACGTGCCGGCGCAGCTCGTGATACGCAGCGACGCCTGCTGCGTCCGCCTCCTCGATCAGGAATGCCGGGGGCGGGTCACCGAGCAGCGCACTCACATCGGCAGCGCGCCGTACGCCGGTGGTCTGCACGACCGTCGCGCTCATGCTCCGGCCGCCGACAGCAGGCTGCAGGCACCGCACGCGGCGCACCCTGCGCCCTGGTCCGCGCCGCGCATTCCCGCGGCGGTGAGCAGATCCGCTACCCGGGCCGTCACGTCCAGAACCACGGCAGGGTCGGGTGGCTGTACGCCGTCCGCGCGGGCCAGCGTCCCGGCCATCGGCCGCAGCGGTACGACGAACGGATAGACGCCCTGCTCGATGAGTCCTTTGGCACCGGCAACCAACTCGTCCGGGTCCTCGCCCATCCCGACCAGCAGGTACGTCGACACCCGGTTCCGGCCGAAGACACGAACAGCCTCGCGCCACGCGGCGTGGTACTCGGCCAGGCCGACGGTCGACTTGCCGGGCATCCACCTGCGCCGTACGGCGTCGTCGAGGGACTCCACGTGGATGCCGATCGAGGTAGCGCCCGCCTCGCGGAGGTCGGCAAGGACGGCCAGGTCGCCGGGCGGCTCGATCTGGACCTGGATCGGCAGCCCGGGAACGGCCTGCAGCACAGCCCGCACGCAGCGGACCAGGTTGCGCGCGCCGCGATCCTTGCCGGTCGTCGTACCCGTCGTCATCACCATCTGCGTGACGCCGTCCAGCCGCACCGCTGCCTCGGCGACCTCGGCGAGCTGGGCCGGCGTCTTCGCCGCGATCGTGGCGCCGGTTCGCAACGACTCCTCGATCGAGCAGAAGCGGCACCGGGTCGACTCGTCGTAACGGATGCACGTCTGCACGACCGTGGTGGCCAGCACGTCCCTGCCGTGCAGCAGCGCGATCTGCTGGTAGGGGATGCCCTCGCTCGTCTCGAGGTCGTAGAAGCGCGGACGGCGGACGGGCTCGATCGACAGTCCCAGGCTCCGCCCGCGGCGGAAGACGGTTCCGTCCTTCACCTCATAGGGGCTGTCGGCAACGATCGGGAGGGTGGCGTTGGCGCCGTCGACGACCAGGTGTCCGTCGTCGCTCGGGCCGGCGCCCTTGCTACGGCGTACCGGTGCGTCCACCCGCACGCCGTACACCGCCATTTCCGCACGCACAGCCAGGCCGTCGACGCTCATCGGATACTCCTCAGAACATGTAGGTCGAGTTGATGATCGCGCCCTTGCGGGCGTAGTGGATCAGCGCGTCCTGCACGTCCAGGGGATGCGTGGGGATCACACCCTCGATCAGGTCCTCCTCGCGCGCACCGTGCAGCGACAGCCCGAACCGGCAGCAGTAGACCTTCCCGCCTTCGGCGATGAACGTCTTCAGCGACTCGTTGATGTTGTGCTCGCCCGGGAACGCGGAGTTGCCGGTGGTCGGGAAGCCGCGGGTGGCCAGGCAGTTCAGCGATCCCGGACCGTAGAAGTAGATCGCCGACTCGAAGCCCTTCCGCTGCGCGCGCGTCGCCTGCAGGATCGCGACGAAGCTCACCGACGACTCGTGCGCGATGCCGTGCACCAGCGTGAAGTAGGTCTCGCCGTCCTCCGCCTGGTAGTCGGGGAAGACCTTCGTGCCCCCGTAGATGCTCGAGCCTTGCGGCAGGGACGGGTGCGGGATCTCGCCGAGGCTCTTGATCTCGAGTTCGGTCAGTTCGGCAGTTTCGGACATCTGCTTGCTCCTTGATCGGGTCAGTCGTAAAGGTGCTCGAAGGTGCGATGGAAGACGAACTCGGCGAGCTCGCCGTCACCCATCGCCGCTTGCATCCGGGCGAGTTCGCCGGCGTGGTCGCCCCAGGGCTGGTCGCTGGCGAACAGCACCCGGTCGTGTCCCAGGCCGCGACGCTCGATCTCGGCGGCCAGCCAGCCGGGAGCGAACCCGATGGCCCAGGACAGGTCGGTATAGACGCGCTTGCCGGTCGCGATCCAGTCGAAGAACCGGGATCCGATCAGCTTGATGTGCCCGCTCATCCCGCCGCCGAAGTGGACCAGGTGCAGCGGTACGTCGGCGGCGTAGGTGTCGACCAGGTGACCGATGTGGTCGATGTCGGAGGCGGCACCGGGCGACGTGTGCACGTGCACGACCAGGTCGTTGCGGCGGGCAACTTCGAAGATCTGGTCGAGCTGCGGCCGGACGTCGTCGGCGGTGGGGTGGCCGCCCAGCAGGAAGCTCAGCTTCAGGGCCCGGACTCCCGGCTCACCGGCCAGCGTCAGCGCCTTCGTCGTGAGCTCGGCATCCTGCGGTCGCGGTGATACCCACAGGCCTGCGCGGATCCGGTCGTCGCGTGCTGCTGCCTCGACGACGAGGTCGTTGAAGCCGAAGGACACCGCCACGTCCGGGACGCCGTAGTTCGGGATCACCAGCGCACGTTCGGTGCCTTCGGCATCGAGATCGGCCAGCAGTTCGTCGACGGTCGCGCGGGCCTTGAGATCCGGGTTGACCGCGGGGCCGCCGTAGAACGGGTACGGCGGGAGTGTCCCGAGATGGCGATGCGCGTCGTACACCCGCATCTCACGCCACCGTCCGTCGCGGCGACCCGGCGATCCACGGGACGCCGGCCCGACTGCGGTTGACGACTCGGTTGACGATGTGGTCGACGACGTACGCGGCGTCGTCGGCGACACCGCCGAAGCGTCCCGAGCCCCAGGTGTGCTGCCACGGGAGCCCGATGAAGTACAGGCCTTCCGCGCTGGTCACGCCGCGGGTGTGGGTCGGGTAGCCGCGGCCGTCGAACACCGGGACCCGGATCCAGCGGTCGTCACGGCGGAAGCCGGTGCTCCAGACGACTGCGCCGATACCCTGCAGGGACAGCGATCGCGGTACGGTCCCGGGCTCCCAGACGGGCCGGTAGCGAGGCTCGGACGGGGCGTGGAGACCTTCGCTCGCGATGAAGGCGTCGATGGAGTCCTTGATTCCTTCGGAGACCTCGTCGGCGCGATCCAGGTTCTGCTTGAGGTCGTCGGCGAAGTACAGGGTGTGCGGGTCCGCGTCGACCAGCCGGCCGTACAGCCGCATGCCTTCCAGTGCGAACCTGCGCAGGTCGATGTCGCGACCGCCGTCCCGGCCGGTGACGTAGTGGTTCGCCCGGAATCGTACGGCGTCGGTGTCGTCGAACTCGTCGATCCCCTTGGCGTAGTACCCCATCCGGTCGAGCCAGGTGACGACATCGGCTCCGCGGTAGGACCGTGCGACCCTGGGCGCAGTACCGGTCAGCAGGTGGACCTGCCGTCCGGCCAGATGCAGGTCCTCGGCGATCTGGCAGCCGGACTGCCCTGTACCCACGACGACGATGTCGCCGGGTGGGAGCTGGTCCGGGTTCTTGTACTCCGACGAGTGGAGCTGGGTAACCGGCAGGCGCTCGGCGAGCCGGGGGATCCGTGGGCGCTGGTACGGCCCGGTCGCGATCACGACCTGGTCGGCGCTGATGGTCCCGGCCGTCGTGGTGATTCGGTAGCCGTGGTCGAGCTGGGTCGCACGCACGCCCTCGACGAGCGGGACGTCGTACGAGCGGCTGTAGTCCTCGAGGTACTCCACGATCTGGTCGCGGCCCATGAAGCCGTCCGGGTCGAGACCGCCGTACGCAAACCCGGGGAGTCTGCACTGCCAGTTCGGCGTCACCAGGCAGAACGAGTCCCACCGCCGGTTCCGCCACTCGCCGCCGGCCCGATCCGCTTCGAGAACGACATGGTCGATGCCTCGACGAGTCAGGTACCAACTGGTCGCAAGCCCGGCCTGCCCTCCACCGACGACGACCACCGAGTACTGCGCACCATCCCTCAGCTGCATCCCGGCTCCCGGCCTCGATCCTCCTGAACGCCTTCCAGTGAAGGCCCCCCGGATTGCCGAACCGTTGCCACCGGAACAAACTCACATTTCCGGATCCACGCCCCATGTTTCGCGTGGGTAACCACGAACTCCGGTCGTTGCAGCTGTTAGGAGGAAGCGTGCACCGTGTCGTACCGGGCCCGGGCTGCGGCGATCTCCGTCTGATGGGTCTCCGTCCAGCTGACCAATGACTGGATCGTCGCGTGCAGCGTGACGCCGAGCGGAGTGAGCTCGTAGTCGACGCGCGGTGGCACGACCGGATGCACGGTCCGGCTGACCAGCCCGTCGCGCTCCAGTTGGCGCAGGGTCACGGTCAGCATGCGCTGGCTGATGCCGTCAATGGTCTTCTTCAGCTCGGTGAACCGCATGCACCGGTTGTCCAGTAGCGCGATCACCAGCAACGACCACTTGTCACCGATCCGGTCGAGGATCTGCCGTACGTCGCAGTCCTCGCGCGTGTCCCACTGGAACGCGTCCTCGGTGCAGCCGGAGTGACTCGGTTCCTTTGAAGTGCCTTCTTCCACAACTCCTGATGGTTCCCGATGATGGGGTCAGTTACAAGAGGTAACCATGAAAGGGAGCTCCCTGTGTCATCAACCGTCACCCCGGAACGGCTGACCGGCCGTTCCTGGGCCGTTCTGTTCGTACTCTGCGGCGCGATCTTCCTCGAAGGCATCGACGTCTCGATGATGGGTGTCGCGCTGCCGTCGATCCGGGCCGAGCTCGGCCTGGCAACCGGCGAACTGCAGTGGATCGTCAGCGCCTACGCGCTCAGCTACGGCGGGTTCGTGCTGCTCGGCGGCCGCGCCGCGGATCTGCTCGGCCGCCGCCGGATGTTCGTGACGTGGCTGGTCGTGTTCCTGCTGTTCAGCGGGCTCGGCGGGTTCGCCACCGAGGGCTGGGTGCTGATCCTGGCCCGCTTCGTCACCGGTATCGCGGCCGCCTTCATGACCCCGGCCCGCCTGTCGATCATCACCACGACGTACCCCGAGGGACCGCAACGCAACAAAGCCCTCCTCGTGTACGCCGGGACCGCGGCCGGCGGGTTCTCCTTGGGCATGGTCACGGGCGGACTGCTCAGCGCGATCGACTGGCGGTGGGTGTTCTTCGCCCCGGTGATCGTCTCGGCAGCCATCCTGCCCGGAGCGATCGCACTGATCCCACGCGACACCCGGGCACCGGAGCGCGGCGGCTTCGACCTGGCCGGCGCGCTGACGCTGACCGCGTCGATGTTGTTGCTCGTAGCAACCGTCGTGCGTGCGCCCGACGTACCGCCGACGGTGACCGCGGCGACCGCGAGCGTTGGACTTGTCCTGCTGGCGGCCTTTGTGCTGATCGAGCGGCGTGTATCTACCCCGCTGATCAGGCTCGGGCTGCTGCGGAACGGCGCGCTCGTCCGGGCGAACCTCGGTGCGATTCTGCTGGTCGGATCGTTCGTCGGATTCCAGTTCATCGCGGTGCTCTACCTGCAAGAACTCCGCGGCTGGTCCGAGCTGGAGACCGGCCTCGCGCTGATGGTGATCGGCATCGACGCAGTACTCGCCCCGACGCTCACGCCATGGCTGGTGAATCGGTTCGGCAACGGCCGGGTCGTGCTCGGCGGCTTCGTCCTCGCGGCCCTCGCCTACACCGCGTTCCTGCCACTGGGCCAAACCTTCGCGGCGATACTCCCGGCGTTCCTGCTCCTCGGGCTGGCGTTCGCCCTCGCCTACGGCCCACTCACGATCGCAGCCACCGACCGTGTCCCCGAGCACGAGCAAGGCCTCGCAAGCGGCGTACTCACAACCTCCTTCCAATTCGGCTCGGCCCTCGGCCTAGCAGCAACCGCCGCAGTTCTCACCGCCAACGAACTAACCACCAACACCTTCCGAACAGGCCTCGCCGTACCACTGGCTGCCGCAGTACTGGGAATCCTCGTTGCAGGTCTGCCGCGGCGCCGGTCAGGCCAGCATGGTGCGGCCTAGCCAGTCGGTGGGGTTGTTTGGGGCGGGGAGGGCGAAGAAGTAGCCGCCGCCGAAGGGGGAGATGTAGTCGACGAGGGGTTCGTCGATGAGGAGGGTTTGGACGGCGGTGAACTGGCGGTCGAGGTCGGCGTTGAAGCAGATGAAGATCATGCCCTGGTCCAGTTGGCCGTTGGGTTCGATGCCGGCGCTGTAGTTGAAGCCGCGGCGGAGCATGCGGCGGTCGTCGGCGGTGCCGTCGTGGGGGTTGGCGAGGCGGGTGTGGGCGGTGAGGGGGACGGTGTTGCCGTGGGCGTCTCGGTAGTAGCTGGGGAGTTGGTGCTCTTCCTGGCCGGGGACTCGTTCGCCGGGGCGGCCGGAGAGCGGTGCGCCGGTGTCGCGGTCGCGGCCGAAGATTCGTTGCTGTTCGTTGATCGAGATGCGGTCCCAGAACTCCACGAACATCCGGATCAGGCGAACCACGTGGTACGAACCGCCGGTCACCCAGTCTGGTTCGTCGCCGCCGGCTTTCGTCCACACCAGCCGGTCGACGAGGTCGGGGCGGTCGAGGAACTCGTGGTTCGCCGTACCGTCCTTGAAACCGAACAGGTTGCGCGGGGTTCCGGTCGGGCGTGGGGGACTGGTGAAGCCCTCCATCTGCCACAGGACCTGCAGGTCGGCTCGGGTTGCGCGCATGAGGATGCGGAGGGCGTGCAGGACTGTGTCGCGGTGGTCGGCGCAGATCTGTAGCAGGAGGTCGCCGTCGCAGCGGTTGGGGTCGAGTGCGTCGTTCGGGAACTCGTCCATCGGGCGGAGGCGGGCCGGCTTGACCTCGGCGAGGCCGAACCGGTCGTCGAACAAGCTTGCACCGACGCTGACCGTGACGGTGAGACCGTCGGGCACCGTGCCCGGGCCGAGCACGCCGTTCTCGTACGGCGTCGACACGAGCCCGTCGTCGCTCCCACGTCCGGTCGGTACGTCGCCGCCGGAGACCAGGTAGCCGATCGTCGCCGTCAGCGTCTGGAACATCCGCTGAAGCGCCGCCCGGTCGGGCGCGGTCACAAGAAAGGCGACAACGATCGCCGCCTGCTGCGCAGGCTCGAGAATGCCGGCCTGGTGGGCGCCCTCGATGGGCCAGCCGGCCGGGCCGGCGCTGCCGGGTGCAGCGGTGGCAGGTTCGGCGGTGCTGGCGGGCACGGTGGTGTCGTGATCAGTCATGGGTGATCGGGCCTCGGTCGCGGGTGGCGTTGCGGGGGTCGAGGATGGCCGCGGTGTGGGCGAGGAGTTCGACGCTGTGCTGTACGGCGGCGTTGATCCCGGCCCGCTGCCGGACGGACAGTGCTGCGAGCCCGACCCAGCCGTCGTCGTGGTGGTGGCTGCGGACGAGTTGCTGGGTCAGTCGGAGCTGCTCGTCGGTCTGGTCCAGGTAAGGGTTCTGCTTGCGCAGGATCGGCCGTAGCGGCTCCAGCGCCTGCCAGACCCCGGTGATGTTGGCGTCCACGGTCGCCAGTTCGGTCTGGCTGCCGGCGTCACCGATCCCGTTCAGGTCCCACTGCAGCGCGTCCTCGAGGATCTCGTGCGCCCGTCGGCCCATGTCGATCGGCGTGATCGCGTTCGGCAGTGCCAGCTCGTCGGTGAGCTGCCCGACCGACTCGAGCAGCGCCTCGGCGTACGGCGTGATCGTCGCCGTCGGCCGGTCGTGCCACAGCATGGCCTCGATCTTCCGGAAGCCTGCGAAGTCCGCGTCCGCGAGAGGGACGCCGCGCGGCGGGTCGGCGTTGATGTCGTCGCCGGTTTCGCCGTACGCGCGGTAGGCCCCGCCCAGCGTCTCGTAGGTGAGGTGGGCGGTCAGCCAGGCGCGTCGGGCCGCCGCCGCGTCGCCGGCGAGCAGCGCGTCCCGCAGCTCTTCGACCTGCCGAGTCAGGGTGGGCAGCTGTCCGGTGATCCAAGCGACGTAGTTGTTGATCGGGACCCGCAGGTCCAGCCCGGTCACCGGGATGATCCCGTGTACGTCGTGCGGCAGGGGCGCACCGGTGACGACGACCGGTCGGCTGTACTTGATCGTGTAGTCGGTGATGCAGACCCACCGGTACGTCCCCGGCGGCACCGAGGCTGTCACCGCACGGCTGACGCCACGGCCGAAGTGCTCGACCTCGAGGTAGATCCGCTCGGTCGCTGGGTCCTCGAGATAGACCTCCGCGCCCGCCCCCTCGTTGTTCACGAAGACGAAGTCGTACCGCCCGGCCGGTCCGCCGAGCCAGTCGTCGATCCCGTACGGCGAGCCGACGACGAGTTCGATCGGCTGCGGCCGGCTCGACGGCTGTGGTGGTGCGGCCGCCGAGGCCGTCGTACTGCTCACCGGGCACACGCTGGGCGGCGGTTGTGAACGGATCCGATGCTGCCTCCGACGGGCCGGTGAACAGCGGGTGACCGGCGGACTGGTGGAGCTCGCGAACTCCCTGAGTCTTCAGCGACTGTTCACGAGGCGATGCTCGCGAGGTCCGGACCTTTCGCAGTTGACTGTGGGGGACTTTCCACCACGAGAGGCAAGGTAGTAAACCCATGTCTGACAACGATTCGGCATCCGCGGACGGCACCATGGCGGCCACGGAGCGCAACCGGATCAGCCGGCGCCGGCTGATGCAGGCCGCCGGCGCCGCGGGTGCCGTTGCCGCCGCCGGGGCGCTGACGACCGCCCCGGCCGACGCCGCACCGAACGCCGCAACGAACACCGCCGCGACCCAGGAGGCCGCCGCGGCCGACACCCAGACCGGCCCGGCGCAGCGCTCACGTCGTACCGGCACGATCAAGGACCTGAAGCACGTTGTGATCGTGATGCAGGAGAACCGGTCGTTCGACCACTACTTCGGCACCCTCGACCTGGCCGGCGCGCGCGGCTTCGCCGACAAGCAGGTGCTGACCTGGCAGAACGGCCAGACGATCTACTACGACCCGAACAGCCGCGCCGAGGGCTACCTGCTGCCGTACCACGCTGACAGCCTCAAGTACAACGCGCAGAACACCAGCGCGCGCAACCGGTACTTCATGGAAGCCGACGTGCCGTGGCACCACGCGATCGCCAAGGCCTACACGATCGGCGACCACTACTTCTGCTCGCTCGACACCAGCACGAGCCCGAACCGCATCATGATGTGGGCCGGTACGAATGACGCGGCCGGCACGCAGGGCGGTCCGGTCATCAACAACAACGGCGACTACGGCTACGCGTACAAGTTCAAGACGTACCCGGAGACGTTGCAGGACGCCGGTGTCAGCTGGCAGATCTACGTCAACAACGACACCGACGACGACTTCCTCGGCGACTACACCGACAACACCGTGCGGTCGTTCGCCGCGTTCGACCCGAAGAACGCGAACCCGGAGAACACCGTGCCCCGCCAGGGTCTGCTTGCCCGCGGCAACGTGGTGTACGCCCACACCACGCAGCCGGCCGGTATCAAGAACGACACCTCGAACGTCGACTACGTACTGCGGGACTTCATCGCCGACTGCGCGTCGGGGGACATCCCCGAGGTGTCGTGGGTCGTCGCGCCGGCCGCGTGGACCGAGCACCCGACGTACGCCCCGAACAACGGCGCGGTCTACACCAACCGGGTGATCCAGGCGGTGCACGAGAACCCGGAGCTGTGGGAGTCGACGCTGATCATCCTGAACTACGACGAGCCCGACCACGCGAACCGCATCGGTGAGGGCGGCTTCTTCGACCACGTCGTGCCGCCGATCCCGGAGGCCGGAACCGTCGGCGAGCGGGCGCCCGGGATCAAGCCCGGCATGGGCGGCCGCGTGCCGTTCGTGCTGGTCTCGCCGTGGACCCGGGGCGGCTTCGTCAACTCCGAGGTCTTCGACCACACCTCGACGATCCAGCTGATCGAGGAGTGGACCAAGAGCCTCGGCCGGCCGGCGATCTGCGAGAACATCAACGACTGGCGGCGCAGCGTCTCCGGCAACCTGGTCTCGGCGATCGACTTCGGCAACTTCGACACGTCGTTCCCGAAGCTCCCGAACCCCGCCGACCTGCTCAAGTCCGTTGTCACCGACGCCGGTCTGCCGCCCGTGCCGCAGCCGGCGGTCGGCGCGCAGGTCATGCCGACCCAGACGATCACCGGTAAGGCCAAGCGGAGCCCGCTGTCGTTCCAGCCCAACGGCGTACTCGTCGAGAACCCCGTGACCGGGGCAGTGACGGCCACCTTCACCGTCGAAGGCGGTCCGAGCGGCAAGGCGGTCAACCTGGTCGGGCTGGCCGACAAGTACGTGCCCGCCCTGGTCGGCGCCGAGCCGCTCGGCATCGGTCAGGACGCGCTGCCGCTCACGGCCGGCAACCACCGGCCGAAGTCGTACACCTGGGACACCAAGGCGACGAACGGCAGCTATGCGTTCACCTTCTACGGGCCTGACCACTTCATCCGGTCCTTCGCCGGCACCGTCGTACCGGCCGGCGACAAGACCTCGGCCCAGCCGCGGGTCGACGTCCGGCTGGTCAAGGGGCACAAGGCGGCCGTCGAATTCACCCTGACTGCCGCTGGCAGCCGGTCGGTGACCTACACGCTGACCCCGAACGACTTCACCGGCCGGAAGACGACCATCCAGGTCCCCGCGGGCAAGCACAGCGTCGTCACCTGGCCGACCGAGGACGGGTACTACGACGTAGTCATCACCGCAAAGGAGTCCACGGACTTCCAGCAGCGGTACGCCGGCCGCACCGCGCAGAAGTGATCCTTCGCGCACGGCTGTGACCTGACCACGATGTGCCCGCGGTCCCACCGGACCGCGGGCACATCTGCGTGGTCGGGACGAATCGGGTCTATCGGCCCGTGAACGAAGGCCTTTCGGTGCGTGGTCGCGGGGAGTGGTGTTCGCGAAGACTTTGAGCAACACGTTCACCACTCCCTGGCCGCGTCGAGCGGCTGAAAGGAACCGATCATGCGCCGCAAGACGTTCGATGCGCTGCTCACCTCCGCCGGGTTCGTTCTCGCGATCGTTCTGGTCGCGGCCGGCGGTTTGTTGCTGTGGGCCCATAACTTCGTCGACAACCAGGTCCACACTCAGCTCGCCGCACAGCAGATCTTCTTCCCGAAGGCCGGCAGCGAGTCACTCGAGGACCCGGCCGTCAAGCCGTACCTGTCGCAGTACGCCGGCCAGCAGTTGGTGACCGGCGCCCAGGCCGAGGCGTACGCGAACCACTTCATCGCCGTTCACATCAACGAGATGGCCGGTGGGAAGACGTACGCCCAGCTGTCCCAGGAGTCGCTGGCCAACCCCAACGACGCCAAGCTGGCCGGACAGGTCCAGACCGTGTTCCGGGGTGAGACGCTGCGCGGGCTGCTGCTCAACGCCTACGCCTTCGGCAAGATGGGACAGATCGCCCTGTACGCCGCCATCACCGCGTTCGCGGCGGCCGGGATCCTGCTGATCCTGTCGCTGCTCGGCTACGCCCACTTGCGCCGGGTCCCCGCCGACGCCGAGGTGATGCCGAAACTGACCGGCGCGGTACCCCACACCGCTTGATTCCGGCAGCCAGAACCGCCGGCCCGTCCCCGGGCCGGCGGTTCTGTCGGTCCGGACCAGGACGGCGCGCCGTCAGGTGGAACAGTTGACGGAACGGCTTACCCTGAAGGGGATACCCGACGGTAGCGGCATCGGCCGTCTGACCCAAGGAGGGCGCCATGCCCACCTCACCCGCTGAGAAGAATGCGGCTGCGCCCGCGTTGCACTGGTATCTGACCGAGCCGGGCCGCAGCGTCGTGGACTTCGGCCAGTTGGCAACGGCGCGCTCCGTACTGCGGTCGGCTCCGCGCGGTGACGGCCATCCGGTTCTGGTCCTGCCGGGTTTGCTCGCCTCGGACGCGTCCACCACGTCGCTGCGCTGGTTCCTCGGCCGGCTGGGCTATCCCGCCCACGGCTGGAGGCTCGGCCGGAACGTCGGTCCGACCCGGGCCACCGTCGACGGAATCCGGCGGCGGCTGCGGCAGGTGTCGGCGCGGCACGGTCAGGCGGTGAGCCTGATCGGCTGGAGCCTGGGCGGTATCTACGCCCGGGAGCTGGCCAGGGAGATGCCGTTCCTGGTGCGCGACGTGATCACCCTGGGCAGCCCGTACCGGCTGCACGGTCGGGCGGAGACCCCGGCGCACAGGGTGTTTCGATTGTTGTCACATCTGCACATCCCGGACTCCGAGATGCCGCCACCCGAGCACACTAGGCCACCGCTGCTGATGCCCGCCACCTCCGTCTACTCCGAGCACGACGGCATCGTGCCGTGGCAGGCCTGCGTCGAACCTGCCGGTCCGCGTCGGCAGAACGTCGCGGTCACCGGGAGTCATCTCGGGTACGGGCACAATCCTGCCGTCCTCTGGCTGGCCGCCGACCGGCTGGCGCTCGCGCCGGGTCACTGGCAGCCGTTCGTTCCGCCGACGGCTCTCGCCCGCCACTATCCGGGGAACGCGACCAGGCGGGTCAGCTGATCGCGGCGAGTTCGTCCAGGCTGCGCTCGATCCCGTCGACGAGTACGGCCAGGTCGCGCTCGCTGTAATCACCGGTCACACCGAAAGCAACCGAGTCGCAGTAACTCATGATCGAGACGCCCGTACGCACGGTCGAGCCGATCGGCACGTAGGGGATGATCTCCACCAGCCGGCGTCCGAGCGCGTAGAGCGGCTGCCGAGGACCGGGAACGTTCGTGACGACCGTGACGACGGACCGCTGCGGCGACCGGGCCGCCAGCCGGTAGCCCGACGCGATCAGCGGGAACGGTTCGCGGCGGGCGAGCTCGGTCAGCAGGGCGACCGAGTCGATCTCGTGATCGGACTTCAGCTCGTCCAGCCGCTCCCGGACGGCCGCCAGCCGGTCGGCCGGATCGTCGAGATGAACCGGCAGCCGCGCGAGCATCAGTGAGACCCGGTTGTCCCGGATGCCTTCTTCGCCCGGCGCCCGGATGTTGACGGGAACGAGGGTCCGGACCGAGTTCTCCCGCGGGATCTCGCCCCGGGACAGCAGCAGTTCGCGGAATCCGCCGGCGACGGCGGTCAGTACGACGTCGTTGAACGTACCGCCCAACGCGTGCCGGATCTGCTTCACCTGCGACACCTTCGCGCGGCCGAACGCGAACCGCCGGCTCGCGGACAACGAACCGGTCAGGGACGACCTGCTGGCCGGCCAGAGTGCCTCGGACAAGGCCCAGAGCCCGCTTCCGATGCTCCACGACCGGTACGCGAGCATCGCGGGCCGGCGCAAGCCGTCGGCAGCCAGCCGGAGCTGCCGGAGCGGCGTGAGGACGAGCTGTCCGAGTGCCGTGGCGGTCAGGCTGATCGTCGTCGGCCGGTGCTGTGGCGCCCACTCGTCGGGGACCGCGGGCTGCGGCTTCGGCGTGGGGTCGAGGACGACGCCGTACAAGTCGGTGCCGGAGACGCCGTCCACCATGCAGTGATGCACCTTGGAGACGAGTGCCCACCGGCCGTCGCGGAGCCCTTCGACCAGCCAGTACTCCCACAGCGGGCGGTCGCGGTCGAGACGTGCGGACATCAGCCGAGCCATCAGTGCGCTCAGCTCCTCGTCGCCGCCGGGCGCCGGCAGCGCCGTGTGGCGGAGGTGGTAGTCGAGCTCGAAGTTCTCGTCGTCGTACCAGACCGGCGGCCCGAGATCGAACGGGAGCTGCCGCGCCTTCTGCCGGTACCGCGGGATCAGCGGCAGCCGGCCCCTGAGCAGCTCGGCGAACTCGGCGTACGTCGGCGCCGGGCCTTCGAAGACCGCGATCGACGAGATCGCCATCGAGACACCGGGCTCCTCGTCCTCGGCCTCGAGGAACAGCGCGTCGAGTGGGGTCATCCGGTCCACGGCTACAGCTCCCGCTTCAGGATCTTGCCGGCGGCCGTGATCGGCAGCTCCGCGCGGATCTCGATCGAGCGCGGATACTTGTACGGCGCCATCCGCGCCTTCACGTGGTCGATCAACTCCTGGGCGCTGGTCTCGTACCCGGGGTGCAGCGCCACGAACGCCTTGACCTCCTGACCGAGACGCTCGTCCGGTACGCCGACCACGGCTGCCTGCGCGACCGCGGGATGGGTGTACATCACGTCCTCGACCTCACGCGGGTAGACGTTGTACCCGCCCCGGATGATCAGCTCCTTCTTCCGGTCGACGATGAAGAAGTAGCCGTCCTCGTCCACATAACCCAGGTCCCCGGTGTGGAACCAGCCGCGGGTGAACGCCTTGGCCGACGCCTCGGGATCGTTGCGGTATCCGCGCATCACGTTCACGCCGCGGACCATCAGCTCGCCGATGTTGCCCGCGCCCGGCGGGAGCACGCCGCCGTCGTCGTCCCAGATCTGCACCTGGACACCCCAGATGGGCCGTCCGACGCTGTAGACCCGGCGATCGTCGGCGCTGATGTTGAACGTGGTGGTGGAGGCGGTCTCGGACAGCCCGTAGCCCTCCAGGATGACGATCCCGAAGCGCCGTTCGAAGTTGTCGATCACCGTCGCCGGGATCGGCGCCCCGCCGGAGACGCCGACCCGCAGCGACGACAGGTCGTACCGGTCGAGGTCAGGGTGGGCGAGCAGCGCGACGTACATCGTCGGCACGCCTTCGAAGACCGTGACCCGGTCGCGCTGGATGGTCGCCAGCACGGTCCCTGGATCGAAGCGGGGTACGAGCGTCATCGTCGCCGCGAACCGGACGCAGACGTCGAGGATGCTCGAGAGCGCGAAGACGTGGAACAACGGCAGTACGACGAGGATGACGTCGTCGTCCTCGACCCCGAACAGCCGGCCGGGAGTGTCCGCGTTCATGAACAGCTGGAAGTGCGTCAGCTCCGCGCCCTTCGGGCGACCCGTGGTCCCCGAGGTGTAGACGATCACGGCGGTGTCGCCGGGGTCGGACTGATACATCTCTGCCGCGCTCACCGTCTCGGTGAGCAGCTGCTCGAAGGGAGTGCCTGCTGCCGGTCGGGGAAGCCCGGGAGCTGTCACCGTCACCAGGTCGGCGACTCCGGCTTGGCTTGCGCCCTTCGCGGCTTCCTCGGCCACGCCGGCCCAGGTGATCAGCATCCGCGCTTGCGCGTCGCGGAGGATGTATGCGACCTCGTCGGCTTTGTAGAGAACGTTCATCGGCACCGTGATCGCGCCGGCCTTCAGCAGGCCGAAGTACGCGATGACGAACTGCGGCAGGTTGGGCAACTGGAGGCCGACAGCGTCCCCGGCGCGGATGCCCCGGGCGCGGAGTCCGGCGGCGAACCGGTCGGAGGCCGCGTCGAGCTCGGCGTACGTCAGCCGGTACTCGCCGCTGATCACGGCGGTCTTGCCGGCATGGGTGCGTGCTGATTCATGCAAGATGGTGGCGAGATTGAAACTCATGGAAGCCTCTCCTGTGCCTGCTCCGGACGGCGCCAGGTGCTGACGTCGGCCGAAGTGATGGCGGCTGCGACGTCCTGGGCCCAGGCGCCGATGCGGTCCCAGTCGCGGGAGTCCCCGCCGAGTTCGGTCGCGGCCATCCGGCGGGCGAGGAAGCCCTTGGCGGTCTCGGGGTCGAGCCGGCCGGCGAATGTCGTCGCGGGGCCGGCGCCGATGCGATCGGCCAGTTGCCGAACTTTGCGCGGCATCGCCTGCGGCTGATCGGCGTGGGGTCCGACGGGACCGCTGTGGAACAGCCACACCTGCCGGTCGTGCAGGGCGTCGGCGTGCTTGCTGAGGAAGCGAACGGCCTCGGAGCGCCAGCGGCCGGCGTAGATCGCGCTGCCCACCACGACGGCGTCGTACTCGTCGACCGATCGGACCTGCTTCACCTCGCAGACCTCCACGACGTGCCCGTGCTGCCGGATCTCGCCACCGATGCCCTCGGCGATCTCGGCCGTCGCACCCATCTTGCTGGCGTAAGCCACCAGTACCTTCCGGGACATCTCCGCCACCTACCTCTCGAGCGCCGGAGCGCTGGTCAGCAGCGCGGCGGCGATATCACGGGACCAGGCACGGATCTTCTGCCAGTCGCGGGAGTCGCCGACCAGGCGTTCGAGGTCCCGGTGGTGTGTGACCGCGTCGGCCTGGAGCTCGCCGGCGAGAGTCTTGACCGCGGGCGCGTGGACGAGCCGGGCCAGCCGGGCGACGTCGGGCGGGACCGGTTGATCCTGGTCCCGGGCGGCGCCGAGCGGACCGGAGTGGAAGAGCCAGACCGGCCGGGCTGTCAGCTGGCGCTCGTGCCGGCGGAGGAAACGGACCGCCTCCGGCATCCAGCGGCGCTGATAGATCGCGCTGCCCAGCACGACGGCGTCGTACGGCGTGACCGCTTGGACCGCGCCGAGTTCATGGACGTCGACGTCGCAGCCGGCGTCGCGGAGTTCCGAGCCGATGGCGGCCGCGATACTGGCGGTCGAGCCCATCTTGGTGGCGTAGGCGACGAGAACCTTGACGGTCATCATGCCTCCTTCGGTCGAGGAGAGCAGCTTGATGACATGCTCTTGTTCTCATCGTCGCCACGGCCCGTGGCCGGTCGCAGAGTCGTCGGACCCGGTTGGTCAGGGTCGTGCGGCCCCGGTCAGCGGGGGCTGTCCCAGCCCCGGCGCGGGGTGTGCGTGCCGGGGTGCGGGTCGCGGGAGCGGTAGACGATGTAGGGGCGGGTGAGGTAGCCGAGCGGGGCGCTGAAGACGTGGACCAGGCGGGTGAAGGGCCACAGGGCGAACAGGGTGATGGCTAACAGGCCGTGGAGCTGGAAGGTGAGGGGCGCTTCGGCCATCAGGTCGGGGTGGAGGTCGAAGCGGAAGATGCCGCGGAACCAGATCGAGACGCCTTCGCGGTAGTCGTAGTGGCCGACGAGGTTCGCGATCACGGTGTTCGCGAGGCCGAGCAGGATGACGGCGGCGAGGAAGACGTACATCAGTTTGTCCATCCGCGTGGTGGCGGAGAAGACCGGGCCGACCGTGCGCCGGCGGTAGATGAGGATGGTCAGGCCGGCGAGCGTACAGAAGCCGGCGATCGCGCCGATCGACACGGCCAGGAAGTGGTAGAGGCCTTCGTGGATCCCGACGGCTTCGGTCCAGCTCTTCGGTATGCCGAGGCCCATGACGTGGCCGAGGAACACCGCGAGGATGCCGAAGTGGAACAGCGGACTGCCGATCCGCAGCAGCCGGTTCTCGTAGAGCTGCGACGAGCGCGTGGTCCAGCCGAACTTGTCGTACCGGTACCGCCAGATGTGCCCGGCGACGAAGATCGTCAGGCAGATGTACGGGAACACCACCCACAGGAACTGCTTCATCGCGGCCCTCCGGGAAACGTTGGCATAGGCAACGAGGTTGGTGTCGCATACGGAGTCAGGCCGACCTCCTCCTGCGGTGGGCCTTCGGCGGCGAGTCGCGCGATCGCCTGGCGTTCGTCGCCCGCCAACGGCGGCAGGGTCGCGGTGACCGCCTGTACGGCGCCGTGCCAAGGGGACTCGGCATCCGCGAGCGCCAGGCGCAGCAGCTCGAGGCCGGCTCGATGGTCGATGAGCAGGCGCCGGCCGAGGTGCTGGTCGACGGTCGCGGCGTACTCGAGGACGACGCAGAGGTGGTCGGGCAGCTCGGACTCGTCGAGGACGAAGCCGGACCGCAGGTAGGTCTGCTTGAAGCGGAGCAGGGCGACGCCGCGGCGGCGGGTGTCGCCGTGGGCGAAGTAGGTGAGGTACAGGGTGTGTCGGCGGCGGTTGTCGAAGGTGTCGACGTACTGCGTCTGCAGGTCGGAAAGGTTGCCTGAAGCAAGCTGTGCGACGGTGTCGGCGAGTGGCTCGGCGAGGACCCGGGGGAGTGCGGGCAGGGCCGCCCGGATGACGTCAAGATGCCTGGCCAACTCTTGGTCGGGGTAGTCGAGCAGGAGCGATGCGGCCTGCCACGTGATGGTGAGCTGGTCGGCCGCCACAGTCTTCATGACCCATCACCCTTCGGTGGGAACAGGCCGTTCGGCCGGCCGTTGCCGTCCCAGTTGAGGAGGTTGACGCGGTCGGCGGTCTGGCGGTCCTTCAGTTCGCGGAAGTTCTCGACCGCGAGCGGGGTCTGTACGCCGGATCCCTCGCCGAACGGGCTCATTCCCGGTCCGCCCTCGTAGTCGAGCGAGCAGGCGAGCTCCTCGAGGTCGTGCGCCTGCTGTTGGGCTTCCGGATGCGCAGCCGGGATCACGTACCGCTCGTCGTACTTGGCGATGGCGAGCAGCCGGTACATCTCGTACATCTCCTCCTCGCCCATCCCGACGGCGGCGGGGATGGTGCCGTCCGGGTCGCGCCCGAGGTTGATGTCGCGCATGTACGACCGCATGGCGGCGAGCTTGCGCAGTACCCGGTCGACCGGGGCGACGTCGCCGGCGGTGAACAGCTCGGCGAGGTACTCGACCGGGATCCGCAGCGCGTCGATCGCCGCGAACAGGTTCTCCCGCTTCTCCGCGTCCTCCCCGGTCTCGCGGACGACGTCGACAACGGGGGACAGCGGCGGGATGTACCAGACCATCGGCAGCGTGCGGTACTCCGGATGCAGCGGCAGCGCGACCCGGTAGCGGTTGATCAGCGCGTAGACGGGGGAGCGCCGGGCAGCCTCGATCCAGTCGTGCGGGATCCCGGCGCGCTCGGCCGCACGCCGTACCGCCGGATCGGACGGGTCGAGGAAGACGTCGCGCTGTGCCTCGTACAGCCCGCGGTCGTCCGGGGTCGACGCGGCCGCGAGGACCTTGTCGGCGTCGTACAGCATCAGGCCGATGTAGCGCAGCCGCCCGACGCAGGTCTCGGCGCACACGGTCGGCATGCCGACCTCGACGCGCGGGAAGCAGAAGGTGCACTTCTCGGCCTTGCCGGTGCGGTGGTTGAAGTAGACCTTCTTGTACGGGCAGCCGGAGATGCACATCCGCCAGCCCCGGCAGCGGTCCTGGTCGACCAGCACGATGCCGTCCTCGGTGCGCTTGTAGATCGCGCCGCTGGGACAGGACGCGGCGCAGGACGGGTTGAGGCAGTGTTCGCAGATCCGCGGCAGGTAGAACATGAACGTCTGCTCGAACTCGAACCGGACCTTGTCGCCGACCTTCTTCAGGATCGGGTCGCGCTCCGCGGTCGCCTTCGAACCGCCGAGATCGTCGTCCCAGTTCGCCGACCACGAGATCTTCATGTCCTTGCCGGAGATCAGCGACTTCGGCCGCGCGACCGGAGTGTGCTCCTGCGCGGGGGCGTCGGTGAGGTTGGCGTAGTCGTAGGTCCAGGGCTCGTAGTAGTCGTGGATCGACGGCAGCTTCGGGTTCGAGAAGATCGTCAGCAACTTCTTCAGGCGGCCGCCCGCCTTGAGCGTGAGCCGGCCGCGCTTGTTCAGCGTCCAACCGCCCTTCCAGGTCTCCTGGTCCTCGTACGTGCGCGGGTAGCCCTGGCCGGGCCGCGTCTCGACGTTGTTGAACCAGACGTACTCCGTGCCGGTGCGATTCGTCCACGCCTGCTTGCAGGTGACCGAACAGGTGTGGCACCCGATGCACTTGTCGAGGTTCATCACCATCGCCATCTGCGCCATGACCTGCATCAGTAGGTCACCTCCTGCGAGCGGCGCCGGATGACCGTGACTTCGTCGCGCTGGTTCCCGGTCGGCCCGAGATAGTTGAACGCGAAGGACAGTTGGGCATAGCCGCCGATCAGATGTGACGGCTTGATCAGCAGCCGGGTCAGCGAGTTGTGGATCCCCCCACGCTTCTTCGAAGTCTCCGACAGCGGTACGTCGATGAGCCGGTCCTGCGCGTGATGCATGTACACCGTGCCCTCGGGCATCCGGTGGGACACGATCGCCCGGGCGACGACGACCCCGTTGCGGTTGACGGCCTCGATCCAGTCGTTGTCCGCGATCCCTGCCCTGGCGGCGTCCTTGTCGCTCATCCAGATCGTCTGCCCGCCCCGGCTGAGCGACAGCATGAACAGGTTGTCCTGGTACTCCGAGTGGATCGACCACTTGTTGTGCGGTGTCAGGTAGCGAACCGTCAGTCCGTGCTCGGTCATCGATCCGATCTCCGGCTCCGCGAACAAGGCGCCCATGTCGAGCGGTGGCCGGTAGACGGGCAGGTTCTCGCCGAGTTCAGCCATCCAGTCGTGGTCGAGGAAGAAGTGCTGCCGGCCGGTGAGGGTGTGCCAGGGTTTCAGCCGCTCGACGTTGATCGTGAACGGCGAGTACCGGCGGCCGCCGGACTCCGAGCCGGACCATTCCGGCGAGGTGATGACCGGGACCGGCGCGGCCTGGGTGTCGGCGAACGTGATCTGTTTGCCTTCGTGCTCGGCGGCCAGGTCGTGCAGTGGTTTGCCGACGCGGGCCTCGAGCGTCTTGAAGCCTTCGGTCGCGAGCCGGCCGTTCGTCGTACCGGAGAGGGCGAGGATCGCCTCGCAGGCGTGGATGTCGCGTTTCAGGGAGGGACGGCCGTCGACGGTGCCGTTCTTGGCGCGGAGGTAGTCGACCGACGCGGTCTCGTCGTACGTGACGCCCTTGGTGGTCGCGCCGAGTTTCTCCATCAGCGGGCCGAGCGCGGACATCTTCGCGGCGACGGCCGGATAGTCGCGTTCGACCTCGACGAGCTTGGGCATCGTGAGGCCCGGGACCGGCTCGCACTCGCCGGTCTTCCAGTCCCGGACGGCGCCGTGCGGGGTGGCGAGCTCGTCCGGGGTGTCGTGCAGCAGCGGTACGGCGACCACGTCGCGGCGCGTGCCGAGATGGGTCGCGGCGAGCGCGCTGAACTTCTCCGCGATGGTCTGCCAGGCGTCCCAGTCGGTCCGGGTCTGCCAGGGCGGGGCGATCGCCGGGTTGAACGAGTGCACGAACGGATGCATGTCGGTGGTGTTGAGGTCGTGCTTCTCGTACCACGTTGCCGCGGGCAACACGACGTCGGAGAACAGCGTCGTACTCGTCTGCCGGAAGTCCAGTGTGAGCAGCAGGTCCAGCTTTCCGCGCGGGGCCTCGTCGTGCCATTCCACGTCCTGCGGACGGACGCCTTCGCTCGCCCGGAGCGAGGAGCCGGCGCCGAGCAGATGCTCGAGGAAGTACTCGTTGCCCTTGGCCGAGGAACCGAGCAGGTTCGCCCGCCAGATCGACAGGATGCGCGGGAAGTTCTCCGGTGCGTCCGGATCCTCGCAGGCGAACCGGAGATTGCCTGCTTTCAGATTGTTGACAATATGCTCGGCGACCGGCACGCTCGCCGCGGCGGCCTCATCGGCCAGCTCGTGCGGGTTGCGGTTGAAGGTCGGGTACGACGGCATCCAGCCGAGCCGGGCGCTCATCGCGATCAGGTCGGCGGTGGTCCTGCCGGTCATGCTTCCGGGCCCCGTGGTGAAGGTGTCCGCGCCGAACTGGTCGTAGCGGAACTGGTCCGTGTGCAGGTACCAGTACGCGGTCTGGATCATCTGTCGCGGCGGCCGTGACCAGTCCAGCCCGAAGGCGAGCTGTGCCCAGCCGGTGATCGGGCGGCACTTCTCCTGTCCGACATAGTGCGCCCAGCCGCCGCCGTTGACGCCCTGGCAGCCGGTGAGTGTCGTGAGGGCGAGGAAAGCGCGGTAGATCGTGTCCGAGTGGAACCAGTGGTTGGTCCCGGCACCCATGACGATCATCGACCGGCCGTTCGAGTCCTCGGCGTTCTGCGCGAACTCCCGCGCGATCCGCGCCGCCGCTGCTGCCTGCACGCCGGTGATGCGCTCCTGCCAAGCAGGCGTGTACGGCGACAGGTCGTCGTACGACGTCGGCCACTCGCCGGGCAGGCCGGGGCGGGAGACGCCGTACTGCGCGAGCATGAGGTCGTACACGGTGGTGACGAGGTGGCCGCCGACGCGCCGGGTCGGAACGCCGCGCAGCAGGTCGTCGCTGGAGTCAGTGTCGAAGCGCGGAAGCTTGACGGGCACACTGTCCTCGCCGAGCAGGGTGAGGAGTGGATCAGTGCCGCCGAGATCCAGGTTCCAGGTGCCCTTGCCGGACTCACCGAAGCGATGGCCGAGGGAGCCGTTCGGGACGACGGGCTCGCCGGTGGTCGCGTCGAGGACGACCGTCTTGAACGCTGCGTTCTCCTCGGCCCGGCCGAGGTCCGCCGCGGTGAGGAACTTGCCGGGCCGATAGGCGCCGTCGGTTGCGTCAATGGCGTCGAGTCGAATCAGGTAGGGGAGGTCGGTGTAGGTCTTTGCGTAGCGGGTGAAGTACGGCGTCTCGCGATCGACGAAGAACTCCTTGAGAATGACGTGCCCCATCGCCATCGCGAGCGCGCCGTCGGTACCAGGTGCCGCAGGCAACCATTCGTCCGCGAACTTCACGTTGTCCGCATAATCCGGCGCGACCGCGACCACCTTCTGGCCGCGGTACCGGGCCTCGGCCATCCAGTGCGCGTCCGGCGTCCGGGTGACGGGCAGGTTCGAGCCCCACATGATCAGGTAGCCGGCGTCCCACCAGTCGCCGGACTCGGGTACGTCGGTCTGGTCGCCGAAGACCTGCGGCGACGCGACCGGCAGATCGGCGTACCAGTCGTAGAACGACAGCATCGTGCCGCCGATCAGCGACGTGAACCGGGCACCGGACGCGTGCGAGACCATAGACATCGCCGGGATCGGCGAGAACCCGGCGATCCGGTCGGGTCCCCACTTCTTCAGCGTGTGCACGTAGGCGGCGGCGACGAGCTCGGTGGCCTCGTCCCAGGTCGCCCGGACGAGTCCGCCTTTGCCGCGGGCGGACTTGTACCGCTTCGCCAGGTCAGGGTCGTCGACGATGTGCGCCCACGCGTCGACCGGATCGCCGTACTCCGCCTTGGCCTTGCGATACAGATCGAGCAGGACGCCGCGGATGTAGGGGTAGCGGATCCGGGTGGGGGAGTAGGTGTACCAGGAGAACGCAGCACCGCGCGGGCAGCCGCGGGGCTCGTACTCCGGCTTGTCCGGCCCGACCGACGGGTAATCGGTCTGCTGCGTCTCCCAGGTGATGATGCCGTCCTTGACGTACACCTTCCACGAGCACGACCCGGTGCAGTTCACCCCGTGCGTCGAGCGGACCACCTTGTCGTGACTCCAGCGATCCCGGTAGAAGTCGTCGGCGCCACGGCCGCCCTGCTTGGTGATCGTCCGCAGGTCGTCGGAGATCTTGCCTTTGGTGAAGTAGCGCCGGGTTCGAACCAGACTTTCGGTCAGCTCGTTGTCCAGACTCATGCGAGTCCCTCGCTGGTCGTTGTGCTCTGTCCCTGGGTGTTCGGTTGGGCGGTCCTTCTCACGATCGTCAGCGTCAGAAGCAGCGTCAAGGCCGCGGTGACCGACAGCAACGTCAGACCGATGCCGTACGACTGCGTGCGGCCGTAGACGTAGCCCATGATCAGCGGCGGCACGAAACCGCCGAGACCGCCGGCCGCACCGACCAGGCCGGTCACGCCGCCGACGCGGGCCGGGTCGGTCACCTTCGCGACCAGCGCGAACGTGGCGCCGCTGCCGCCGCCGAGCGCCGCGGCCATCGCCAGGAACGCGATCGTGCCGACGTGTTCGAGCAGCGGAGTGGTCGCCGCGACCGCGGCGCCGGCGGTGACGACCGCGTAGCAGCCGGCCAGCACCGGGATCGGGCCGAACCTGTCCGACAGCCAGCCGCCGACCGGCCGCATCACCACCGCGACCACGACGAAGCCCGCCATCCGGTTGGCGGCGTCGGCGGCGCTGAGGTCGTAGGCGGTCTTGAGGTACGACGGCAGGTAGACCGAGAACGCGACGTACCCGCCGAAGGCGACCGCGTAGAGGATGCAGGCCTGCCAGCTGATCGGCAGCTTGGCGTTCGCGACCAGTCGCTCGAGGAACCCTCCTTGCGCCGGGCGGCGGCCGGGCGCGTCGCGCAGTACGAACCAGGCGAGTACGGCGTACACCGCGAGGGCGATCGCGGTGATCAGGAACGGGGCCTGGTGGCCGGCGTTGCTGTACAGCTTCACGGTCGTCAGCGCGCTGATCGCCGTACCGCCCATGCCGGCACCGAAGATGCCGATCGCCAGGCCGCGACGCTCGGGCGGGAACCAGGCGTTCACGAACGGTACGCCGACCGCGAACGCGGTGCCGCCGATGCCGAGGAAGAAGCCGCCGACCAGCAGCGCGCCGTACGAGTCGAGCGCGAACAGGTCGATGAACAGGATCGGCACGATCGTCGCCGCGGAGACCAGCGGGAACATCAGCCGGCCGCCGTACCGGTCGGTCAGCGCGCCGATCGGGATCCGGCCGAGCGAGCCGACCAGGACCGGTACGGCGACTAGCAGCGCGACATCGGACTCCGTCAGCCGGCCGAGCGTGCCCTGGGTGCGGAACAGCGGTCCCAACGGGCTGAGCAACGCCCAGGCCCAGAAGTTCACCGCGAACCCCGCGGTCGCCACGGCAAGCATCAGCCACGGCGATCGGTGCGCCGTCCCGCCGGCGTTGGTCTCTGTCATCGTCAGCCCCTTCGTCACCAGACGCCCGGACTTCCAGAGTCGTCCCGGCAGATCCCCTGGTCGAGGGCCAACGGTCCCGTCGACACGCGCCGAAGGACCCCTCGGCAGGCCGGTGCGGGACCCACCCTGCCGAGGACCTCTGTCTACCGGAATCGGGGCGGACGGCTGTGGTCCGGCTCACAGTCCGCGACAGAGACTCGAACCAATCGAATGGAGGCTGTGATGAGCACGGTGGAGCGGTTGGACGAGGCAGTGCGGTTGACCGGCGTGTCGGCGTACGGCGTGCGGTTCACGGATCTGGTCGTGCGGTACGGCGAGGTTGTCGTCCTGGCCGGTCCGAACGGATCCGGCAAGAGCACGATCAGCCGGGTGGTCGTCGGTGAGCTGACCTCCGCGGGATCGGTGCAGGTGCTGGGCGCGGATCCGGTCGCGGCTGACCTGAAGGGGCGGATCGGGTACCTGGTCAAGGACCTCGAGACGATGGGTTCGCTGACATCGCGCGACGTGCTGGACATCTGCGCCGCGGTCCGTGGCTGCGATACGACGTACGCGCACCAGCTGGCCGATCGCCTGGGCCTGGATCTGGACCGCCCGATGGCCACGCTGTGCCGGGGCCAGCTGCGCCGGCTGGGCATCGTCCAGGCGCTCATGCACCGGCCGGAGCTCGTCGTGATGGACGACCCGATGACCGAGCTGGACGACGAGGCTCGCAGTGTCGTACCGGCGCTTCTCCACGAGGCAGCCGCCCGCGGCGCCGCCGTACTGATCACCGCACAGTCCGAATCCGACGCCGAGCACTGCGCGGACCGGATCGTGCCGTTGACGAGCATTGTTCCAGGCGGACTAGAAGCTCAGCAGGCATACGACGGTCAGCGTCACGAAAGCTGCGACAACGGCGATCGCGATCACCCGGATCGCGATCCGCGCCGGACGGCTCCACCACGGGGCCTTCTCGATGTCCGGTCCGGGCTTGTGAACAGTCATCTGGCACTCCTCAGTCATCCGGCATTCCGCTGTCACCGGCGAGAGGCGCCGGCCGTCCCCGGGCGACGGATGGACGAGCACGGTCCGCGGGGAGGGGACCCGCCGCGTCGTGTCTCGCCTGGCGCCCCTCGCCTGCTTTCAGTGCATCTCGATCCACCGGCTCCGCCCAGGGGCGAAGGTCACCGGTCGGTGGATCCATCTGTCGGCTGCTGATCCTCCGCGGCTGAAGACTTCTTCGGCGTCTCGCTGCGACGGCACTCCTTGTAGAGCTCGATGCCGAGATGCCGCAGCATCGCCTGCTCGGGGTTGGCCGAACCGCTCGAGCGGCGGCCGGACGCAGTACGTTGCGCGTCTCGCTGGGCGCGGTCCTTCTCGAGGTCGCTCATGGCCGACTCCTTTCTCACACTTCCAGCACACGTCGGTCCTCGGCGGACCGACAGGGCAGAAGTTCCCCCGCCACGTGGACCGACGGCCCTGGTCGCAGCCCGCGCGGTTTCCGACGATGGCCTCGAGAGAGGAATCCCACGGCGGAAGGACGGGACCATGACCACGAGAATCACCAGTCGGCGCTGGCGCGTCGACGTCTTCGTCGACGAGCACGAGGACGACCGGACCACGCATGCCGAGGCGCGGCTGCACACCAACGACAGGACCAACCTGGTCGGCCGCGGCACCGCCCACCGCAACCCCGACGACAGCGAGATCGCCGAGATCGGCGACGAGCTGGCCGTGGCCCGCGCACTGTCGGACCTCGCCCACCAACTGCTGCACACCGCCGCCACCGACATCGAAGCAATCACCCACCAGACCGTTCGGCTGCACGGCTGACGCCGACCGACCCGCCGTGATCGGGACATTGGTCTCTGGGGAGCGCCGATGATCAGCCGGACCCTCAATTGCACCGCCGCCGTTCGGCCGCGGTGCACAGAGGGGGAGACTGATGCGATTCAATCGAACGACCGGTGTCATCGCCGGCCTCGCAATATCGTTGCTTGGCGCAACGGTCATGGCGCCCGGAACGGCAACGGGATCGAGCCTGGCAACGGCCGCGGGACCGGGGATCACGATCGTGCCGGCGCCGGTGGAGCCGGGCGAGGCCCAGTTCGTGCCGGGCACGAGCAACGTCGTACCGCCGACCGCGCCACCGGCGACGGACATCGGCAAGCAGCCGGTGCAGAGCCTGGCGGTGCCGTACTACGCGTGCCCGGGTTTCAGTGGGCTGGATGCCCAGAACCCGCTGGCCAACCTCTACCGTGACGAGTTCACCTGGGCGCCGTACGCGCCGACGAAGGTGGGCAACGGCGGCGGGAACATCAACTGGGCGGCGAACCCGTACAAGAACGCCAGCTGGTACATGTGGCTGCATTCGCTCCGCTGGCTGGGTCAGGGAATCGTTGCCGCGAGCAACGGAGATCTGACCGCGCTGACCAGGGTGGACACGATCGCGTACGACTGGTACCGCGACAACCCGTACTCGTGGAAGGGCAACGTCGGCGCCTGGGAGTCGACCATGCACCGGACCAACGTGCTGATCTGCCTGCGGCAGGCGGTGCTGTCCGGACTGCAGGTCACGACGCTGCCGGCCCACTATGCGTGGATCGACACCGCGCTGCTGAGTCACGCGCGGTTCCTCACCAACTACTGGAGTGGCGCCTGGAACCACGGCACCGACGAGAGCATCGCGCTCTTCGGCGTCGGGGTCACGCTGAACCGCAGTGACTACAAGAACCTGGCGGTCCAGCGGCTGGCTGCGGGGATCACCACGTCGATCGACTCGCAGGGATCGACCAACGAGCAGTCCACCGGTTACGCCTCGTTCAACTACTCGCTCTGGGGCCGCGCCATCGCCGTGCTGCAGAACGGCGGTGTCGATCCCGGTACCACGATGTCGACGCGGCGCGCGCTGCTGGGCAAGTGGCTGGCGCTGGCGACGAACTCGCTCGGCAAACTGCCGCAGATCGGGGACACCGAGCTGCAGGCGACGTACCCGTGGCCGGGCACGCCGATGGAGTACGCCGGTTCGCTCGGCAGCAAAGGCACCGTTCCACCGTGGCGGATCGGGGTCTACACGAACGGCTACGTCTTCGGCCGGACCGGCTGGGGGACCGATCCCGCCAGGGGGTTCACCGGTGAGTCGGCGTACAGCATCCGGTTCGGTCCGGCGCGGGCCTTCCACGGGCACAGCGACCACACCGGCATCACGTACACGGCCCGTGGCCGCGACATCGTCATCAACGGCGGGTACGCCGCGTACAACGCCGGGTGTGTGGCGCACGTGGACGCTCAGTCCGAGTGCGCACAGCGTGCTGACCACGCCGATGTCGACCGACGTGAACCCGGCGACGAAGCTGACGGCGTACTCGGTCAAGACGACGTCGGAGTCGTACCAGTTCAGCGACGCGCCCGGGTCCGGCATCAGCCGGGTCCGTTCGGTCCTGGTGTTGAAGGACCCCGACCTGCTCGTCACCTGGGACCGCGCGTCGGCGAGGACGGCTCAGGCGTTCCAGACGCTGTGGCACCTGCCGGCGGACCAACGCGCGACTGTCTACTCGCGAACCACTGCCGTTGCGATGGCGCCGGGCGACAGCACCAGGACCGTCGTCTTCCAGGTGCCCTTCCAGCAGGCGCTTCCGCCCGGGGCGATCCTGGTCAAGCAGGGTCAGACGAGTCCGATCCAGGGCTGGACCTATCCGAGCAGCTACGTCCGCAAGTCGGCGCCGACGGTCATGATGGCGCGCTCCGGCAGGACGGCGTCGATCCTGTCGTTCGTCGTCCCGGTCCGCGCGTCCGGATCGGTCACCTACAGCGCCCGCTACTCCGGTACGACGTTCGTCGTCACCCTCAACGTCGGCGGCAGGACCACCGCGATCGCCATCTCCGGCGGCGGCTCCCTGTACCGGGCCGGCTGATCCGGAGGCGTCACTTCGAGGAGACCAGCGCACGAGTCGATGCGGCTCGTGCGCCGCGGTGACGGCGTACCACGATCGCGGCGGCGGGCAGGACCGCGAGGGCAAGTGCGACGAGGACTTGCGGGGCAGTCAGAAGCTGTAGGCCGAGCAGGCTCCGTACCGGCGCGACGAAGATCGGCAGGATGTGGAGGGCGACGGCGCCTCCGACGGCGGCGTCGAGGAAGCGCAGGCGGTGCGTGCCGGGGGTGGTGGGGCGGCGGAGGGCGAGGGCGACGCCTAGTTGGGACAGGCCGAGGACGAGGTAGGTCATGGTCTGCCAAGGGGCGCCGGTGTGATGGGCCCAGGAGGCGGCGACGAGGGTGACGGCTCCGATCAGGGTGCCGGTCGCGGCGATTCGTTGCCACAGGCCCGCGCCGAGGATCTGTTCCTGGGGTGAGCGGGGCGGGCGTCGCATCGCTTCCGGGTCCGCGGGTTCGGCGCCGATGGCGACGCCGGGGAGGCCGTGGGTGAGCATGTTGATCCAGAGGATCTGACCGGGAAGCAGCGGTACGGCGAAACCGAGCAACGGGCCGATCAGCATGACCAGGATCTCGGCCAGGCCGCCGCTGAGCGCGTAGCGCAGGAACGTGCGGATGTTGGTGTAGATCCGGCGGCCTTCCTCGATCGCGGCCTCGACCGTGCCGAGGTCGTCGTCGGTGAGGACGAGGTCGGCGGCCTGGCGTGCCACCTCGGTTCCGCCGCGACCCATCGCGACGCCGATGTCGGCCCTTCGCAGCGCCGGTGCATCGTTGACACCGTCGCCGGTCATCGCGACGACGTGACCGTGCTCCTGCCAGGCGCCCACGATGTCGAGCTTCTGCTCGGGACGGATGCGGGCGAACACGTGTCCGGTGGTCGGGTCGGTCCCGTGGTCGATGTCGGCCCCGGTGATCACGCCGCCGTCACGCAGGCCGATACGCTCGGCGACAGCCAGCGCGGTACCGGGGGCGTCGCCGGTGATCAGCAGCAGGTCGACGCCGGCCCGGCCGAAGGACGTGACCACGTCGGCTGCGTTGTGCCGCACGGGATCGGTGATCGCGACCAGCCCGGCAAGGTGCAGCTCGTCCTCGGTCCGGGGCGCGCGGGGCGACACGACCTTGTCCGCGACGGCCAGGACGCGGAACCCGGCCGCCGACAGTTCCGCGGCAACTGCCTTGGCGCGCACGATGTCGCCGTACGGCGTGACCTCGGGGGTGAGCAGCACCTCCGGCGCGCCCTTCCCGATGACCAGCACGTCGTCGCGGCCGGGCTGCTCGTGGAAGGTCGTCATCCGCTTGCGGGTGCTGTCGAAAGGCAGTTCGTACACGCGTGGGCACGCCGGACCCAACTCGCCGGGATCGACGCCGCCGCGGTGGGCCAGCGTGAGCAGCGCAGCCTCGGTCGGATCGCCGATCGGCCGCCAGACGGGGTCGTCGGCGGTCGGCGGTCGGAGCGCCGCGTCGTTGCACAGGGCAACGTCACGCAGCAGGCGGAACACCGCGGCGGAGCTGGGTTCGAGCGCGCCGGCCGGGTCGTATCCCGAGCCCGAGGCGATCGCCGTACCCGACTCGGTCCAGAGCCGCTCGGCCTGCATGATGCCCTCGGTGAGCGTGCCCGTCTTGTCGGTAGCGACCACGGTCACCGCGCCGAGGGTCTCGACCGCGGGAAGCTTGCGTACGACGGCAGCGCGCTGGGCCATCCGGTGTGCGCCGATCGCGAGCGCGAGGGTGACGACCGCGGGCAGCGACTCGGGTACGGCGGCCACGGTCAGGCTGACCGCGGTGACGACCATCGACGGCAACGGCAGGCCGCGGATCAGGCCAGCGACGGCGACGACCGCGGACAGTGCAACAGCGACGATGCTCAGGACCCGGCTCAGACCGGCGAGCCGGCGCTGCAGCGGGGTGGCGCGCGGACGCTGGTTCGACAGCAGTACGGCGATCTTGCCGAGTGCGCTCAGCGTTCCGGTCCGGGTGACGACGCCGGCGCCACGGCCCCGGGTCACCACCGTGCCGGCGTACAGCTCGCCCGTCGGCTCCTTTTCGACAGGAACGGATTCGCCGGTCAGCGCGGACTCGTCGGCCTGCAGCCGGACCGCGTCGAAGAGCTGGAGATCGGCCGGTACCACGTCGCCGGCCTGGAGCAGTACGACGTCTCCCGGGACGACGTCGGCCGAGCGGATGACCGTTGTCCGGTCTCCCCGCCGTACCGTGGCATGCGGTGCGGCCAACCGGTTCAGTGCGGCCAGAGCGTGCTCGGCGCGGATCTCCTGCACGACGCCGACCGTCGTGTTGAGGACGACGACGACCAGGATCACGGTCAGGTCGGTGAGGTCGTGCAGACTGGCAGTGAGGACGGCGGCCGCGATCAGCAGCAGGATCATCGGGTCCCGCAGTTGCGCGAGCACGCGCAGCCAGGGCGACGGCGGCCGGGGAGCCGGAATCGTGTTCGGCCCGTGCTCCACCAGCGCGAGCGCGGCCTGTCGGGTGGACAGACCGCGCGGAGCCGAAACCCGGACGGTCATCGGTGGAGGGTGGTGTCGTGGTGCGGGCCGCCGCGGTCGAGCAGGTCCAGTGCGAAGACCAGCAGCAGACTGCAGACGAACGCAGCCAGCAGCAGCTCGGCGGCGGCTGTCCCCGACAGTGCGATCGCCAGGATGTAGAGCACGATGGCCAGGGCCGCCGATCCAGCTTCGGCGCGGCCGGGACGGGTCGGGCGTCCGCCGCCGCGGATGACCCAGAATGCGAGTCCGCCGAGCACCAGACCGGTTGAGGCCATCGCGCTCGAGTCCTCGATCAGCGGCATCTGGCCGTTCATCAGGTAGCCGACGTACGGAACCAGGACGGCGACGACGAGCAGCATCGCCACGACGTCACGGGCACGGAGCGTCATCCCACTCACCTCTCGGCGGACGGCTTGGGCCGGGGGATCGAGACCAGGATCCAGACGATGGCGAACAGGATCACCAAGGCCATCCGGACGTCCTCGGACCAGTCGCTGGTCCAGACCGCCATGCCCAGGACCCAGGGGAAGAACACCACCCAGGCGAGGATCTCGAGCAGGATCGGCAGGTCGCGGATCCAGGCCGCGACGTCGTCGAGTCGGCCGGCGTTCATCAGCACGAAGAACGTCACCCACAACCCGACCATCCAGACGAACCAGCCGCCCGACGCCGCCGACGCCTGGCGGACCGGGGGGCTCTGGGTCGATGACTTGGACATGGCGACTCCCTTCGGTGGATCGGCGGGGCGGCGGCCGTCCGGGACGACGCCGTCCTCGGTTCGAGCATCTGCCGGCGGCCGAGTCGGCGCATGGGCCGTTGGCCCCGGATCGGACGGGTCGTCCAGCCGGTCAGGGACGCAGTACGCCGAGGTCCTTGCCGATCACCGCGTCGACGCCGAGGCGGCGCGCGTCGGCCAGGTCGGCCACGGTGTCGACCGGCCAGGTGAACACGGCGTCCGCGGACTGTCGGAGCTCGCTGACCGTCTCGGGAGTGAGCAGTCGCCGATGGATGCACACGCCGTACACCGGCCGCCGGCGCAGACGTGACCGGAGGCGCCGCAGCCCGCGCCGGCTCCCGGCCGACAGCACGAGCCGGAGGTTCGCGCTGTCGTGAAAGGCGCCGAGCATCCACCAATGCTGGGTACAGATGGTCACCGGTCTGCCGGCCAGGGCGCGTGCGAGCCGGGGCGCCAGGCGGGGATGGATGCCTTTGAGGTCGAGCATCAACCGCGGGTCGCCGCCGGCTGCCGCCAGCAGTTGCTCGACCTCGAACACCTCGGCATCGCGCCGCCGGGCGAACTCGCCCCGGTCCCACAGCCACCACGGGCCGAGCGTCTTGCGGTGTCGCACTTCCAGGCGGCCGCGGTAGGCATGGATGTCGGCCTCGACGAGGTCCGCGCAGCCGTCGAGAGCGGTCCGTAACGTGCTCAGGTCGTTGCCGGCGCGATGCGCGACGACGAGCGGGCCGCTCATGCCGCCTCCGGCCGCCGCTCGGTGAACCAGCCCCGCCAGCGCAGGAAGAGGAACGTGCCGCCGATCAGGAGCGCGGGGATCCAGTACAGCAACGCGGTCAGCGCCACTGCCCCGAAGGCCTCCCGCCACGAGACGCCGATAGCGGCGAGCCCGGCCACCAGCGCGCCTTCGCGGGGGCTCGCGCCGTGTACTCCGGGCAGCACGCCCGCGATCTGGCTCGCGCCGAACACCGCGACCAGCTGCAGACCCGGCACCGGACCGCCGACGGCGTCGATGGCACCGACGAGAAGACCGAGGATCGTCGCCTGGTAGCCGATCGACAGCAGGATCCCGAATCCGAAGACCTTCGGCGACGGCCACGGCCAGCGGCCCGCGAGGAAGGGCCGGCGACGGCGGACCACGAGCGCCACGACGAGCACGACCGCAGCGGCGCCGAGCGCGATCGCCAGTACCGTCCACGGCAGCGTGACGCCGGTGACCACGACGGCGGCGACGAGCCCGACGGCGCCGATGAACCGGTCCAGCGCGACCTCGGCCACCGCGCTGGAACGGCGTACGTCGATGGTCTCGAGCCGGTGCACCCGCCAGAGGTCGGCGCCCGCGTGCCAGGGTGTGACGAGTCCGAGGATCTCGCTCTCGGCGTACGCACGCAGGTGCCAGCGCCGGGTCCGGCCGCTCGTGGAGATCGCGTGCCAGCGCAGCGGACACAGGACGTACTTGCCGATCGCGAACGGCAGGAGGCCGAGTGCCGCCGGCAGCAGTGCGGTGTGTGGAACGCGGTCGACGTTCCACAGTGACAGCGCGACCGCGGTGATCAGTACGGCTACGCGCGTGCCGCGGTGCGTCGCGACGCGGTGGACGCGGTTCATCAGCCGCACAAGGTGTTGCCGGCCCAGGTGCATGAGGGGTCCTTCCGGGGGCCTCCGGTCCGGCGCGGTGCGGCGCGCCCTACCGGTCAATCCGATGACTGGACGATAACCGGCCGGTTCAAGGGCCGCATCTCGACGCGGTGCGGACCTTGGTCCCGGCGAGGACGGGCGGGACGGCCCTGGGCGGTGCAGTCGTCCGGTTGCGAGCGTGGGTGGGGGAGGTGGGCCATGGTCGCCGGAAGCGACGTGTCGGTGGTGCGGGCGCTGCACCGGAATCGGCAGATCGTCCGCGAGCTGATCGTGATCGCGGCGGCCATCGCGTCGTACTTCGGGGTTCGCGGTCTGATCGCGACCCGGGTCGACGTCGCCTACCGCAACGCCGAGACCGTCGTGTCCTGGGAGCGATCAGCCGGCCTGTTCGTCGAGCCGCAGCTGCAACAGGCGGTCGTCGATCACGGCTGGCTGGTCGAGGTCCTGGGCTACATCTACATCTTCGGCCACTGGCCCGTGCTGCTGACGACGCTGCTGTGGCTGCTGATCCGGCATCGTGACGCGTACCGCGTGTTCCGCAACGCGATGCTGCTGTCCGGCTCGATCGGGCTGGTCATCTTCGCGCTGTTCCCGGTAGCGCCGCCGAGATTCCTCACCGGGTACGGGTTCGCGGACACGGTCACCGAGCACACCTCGGCGTACCGGGTGCTGCAACCGCCCGCCTTCGTGAACCAGTACGCCGCCGTACCGAGCCTGCACTTCGGCTGGAACCTGCTGATGGGGATCGCGGTGGCGAGCCTGGGCACCCACTGGAGCATTCGTTTGTTCGGCTGGCTGATGCCGGTCCTGATGCTCACCGCGATCGTGCTCACCGCCAACCACTACATCTTCGACGGCCTCGCCGGCGGAGTGATCGCCCTGCTGAGCCTGCTGGCCGCCTACCGCCTGGCAGGGCCGAAGGTCCGGGGCGGAGGGTGCTGACGGCCCTGCTGTGCGGGTGTGTCCCGCGGTGAGGTGGAGGTGGAGGACGACAGGAAGGAGATGCCATGGCGACGCTGCAGAGGCGGAACGACCGGCATCAGTTCGCGGACCTGTTCGACTGGGCAGAGGGTCTGCCGAGTCTGTTCACGGTGCCGGCGACGATGCGCGGCGTGCGGATCGAGGAGTTCACCGACGACAGCAAGTACGTCGTACGGGCGGAGCTGCCCGGTCTGGACCCGGAGAAGGACATCAAGGTCGAGGTCGCGAACGGGATGCTCACCATCTCGGCGACCCGTCTGCAGGAGGAGCACGACGGTGCTCGCTCGGAGTTCCACTACGGCACGCTCACCCGCCGGGTGCTGCTGCCGGACGGCGCCGACGAGCAGGCGGTCGTGGCGAAGTACGCGGCCGGGATCCTCGAGGTGACCGTGCCGATCGCGGCGAAGCCGGCCGAGACGCGCACGATCACGATCGAGCACACCGACTGACTCCCGCTCGGCCCGGCCCGGTGCACCTGGCCGGGCCGGGCCGGAAAGGACACGACGATGAGACGGTTGGTGATCCTCGGCGGCGGGACCGCCGGGACGACCGTGGCCAACAAGCTGCGGCGCCGGTTGCCGCTCGACGAGTGGCGGATCACGGTGATCGATCGCGACAGCCACCACGTGTACCAGCCCGGGTTGCTGTTCGTGCCGTTCGGCGGCGACGACAAGCACCTGCTGCAGCCTCGCCGGAAGACGCTGCGGGCCGGGATCCTGCTGTTGCGGGGCGAGATCGCGAAGGTCGATCCGGACGCCAAGGACGTGCGGCTCACGGACGGCCAGGTGGTCGGCTACGACTACCTGGTGATCGCCACCGGCACCAGCTCGAGGCCGGACGAGACGCCCGGCATGCTCGGGCCGGAGTGGCGCCGCAGCATTCACGACTTCTACACCTACGACGGCGCCTTCGCACTGCGCGATGCGCTGCGGGACTTCACCGGTGGGCGGCTCGTCGTGCACGTGGTCGACCAGCCGATCAAGTGTCCGGTGGCGCCGCTGGAGTTCACTTTCCTGACCGAGGAGTTCTTCCGTCGGCGGGGCATGCGGGACCAGGTCGAGCTCGTCTACGTGACGCCGCTGGACGGCGCCTTCACCAAGCCGATCGCCTCCAGGTACCTCGGCAGGCTGCTCGACGAGCGCAAGATCGCGGTCGAGACCGACTTCCTGGTGGAGCGCGTCGACGCCGGCCGCAAGACGCTGGTCAGCTACGACGAGCGCGAGATCGGCTATGACCTGCTGGTCACCGTGCCGCTGAACATGGGCGCCGGCTTCGTCGCCGCGTCCGGCCTCGGCGACGAGCTGAACTACGTGCCGGTCGACAAGCACACGCTGCAGTCGCTCGCGAACCCCGAGATCTTCGCCATTGGCGATGCCAACGATCTGCCGACCTCGAAGGCCGGCTCGGTGGCGCACTTCTCAAGCGAGATCTTCGTCGACAACTTCTGCGCGTACGTCGAGGGCCAGCCGATGACCGGCCGGTTCGACGGGCACGCGAACTGCTTCGTCGAGACCGGCGACGGCAAGGCACTGCTGATCGACTTCAACTACGACACCGAACCGCTACCGGGCCGGTTCCCGCTGGCGCACGTCGGACCGATGTCGTTGCTGCACGAGACCAGGGCGAACCACTGGGGCAAGCTCGCGTTCCGCTGGATCTACTGGCACCTGCTGCTCCCGGGCCGCCGGCTGCCCGTGCCGGCGCTGATGTCGATGAGCGGCAAACACCGACCGGACGAGGAGGTCCGACCATGACCACCGTTCACGTCGATTCCGAGGGCTTCCTCACCGAGTACGACGAGTGGACCGAAGAACTCGCGGTCCAGCTCGCAACCCAGATCGGGATCGAGCTGACCGACGAGCACTGGAAGGCGATCCGGTTCCTGCGGGAGGACTACCCGACGCACGGCGAGACCGCCACGCTGCGCCGGGTGTCGACCCTGGCCGGCATCCCGATCAAGCAGTTGTTCGTTCTGTTCCCCGGCAAGCCGGCCAAGAAGATGGCGTACGTCGCCGGCCTGCCGAAGCCCCGTGGTTGCGTGTGAGAGAGAGAAGGCACCGACATGACCACCACCGTGCCGCTGGTCGTCCCCGACTTCGGCGACGAGGCAACGCAAGGCCGCAAGCTGGCCATCATCTGCTCGAAGGGCAATCTGGACATGGCCTACCCGGGCCTGATCCTGGCGAACGCCGCTCTGGGCGAAGGTGTGGAGACCCATCTGTTCTTCACCTTCTGGGGCTTCGACATGATCACCAAGTCGCGGATGCACGACCTGAAGTTCACCATGCTCGGCAACACCGCGACGCACCTGCCGCAGGGTCTGGGCGGCCTGCCGGGGATGACCGCGATGGCCACGCACCAGATGAAGAAGCAGATCGAGGAGATCGGCGTCCCCGACGTACCGGAGTTCCTGGAGCAGATCGTCGCGTCCGGCGGTCACCTGTGGGCGTGCCGGATGTCGGCCGACATGATGCACCTCGACGAGTCCGACCTGTACGACGACGTCGAAGGCATCATCAGCGCCGCCGACTTCATCGAGAAGACCGACGGCGCCCAGATCATCTTCATCTGAGCGCCGAAGGGTGCTACCGGCCGCTCCGGAAGCTGTTCCGGGCGGCCGGTACTGCGAAGGCGAGGGCAGGCACGCACCAGAGCCAGAAGCCCCAGCCGAAGAGCATGAGGGCCAGGTGGAAGGCGATGACGGCGACGTAGCCGACGCGGGGGACCTTGACGAGCAGGATCGCGATCGTGAGCTCGGCCGCGGCGAGGAGGAGGGCCCAAACGGTCGGGTGTGCCATGAAGATGTTCTGCCAGCCGTCGTGGACCCAGCCGAAGAATGCCGTGTCGGCGAAGCCGTCGTACGACCTCGGAGTCGCGAGCGCCAGGAAGACATGGACGCAAGCCCCGGAGGCGAACAGGGCGACGAAGCCCCAGCGGATCGCCCGCCAGATGGTTGCCGATGGCATCTGAGTAGCCGGCGTGGTCATCTCAGCCGCCGGCTTCCGCGGGGATGACGGCGACGGGGCAGCCGGCGTGGTGCAGGACGGTCTGGCTGACGGAGCCGATCAGCATGCCGGCGAAACCGCCGCGACCGCGGGCGCCGATCACGATCAGGTTCGCGTCCTCGGACAGCCGTAGGATGTGCTCGGCCGGGTGGCCGGTGATCTGGATCAGTTCGGCGTCGGTGCCGCCGCGTGCGTGCACGGCCTCGCGGAGTTCGTCCTCGGTGATCCGGTGCAGCTCGCTCCCTTCGGGCTGGGCGGCGACGACCCGTACGGCGAGGTCGTGGCGGCGGGCGTGGTCGAGCCCGAAGTCCAGTGCGGCATCGCTCATCGGCGAACCGTCGTACCCGATGACGACGCGACCGCCGGGCGTGGCGCTGAGGTCGGGGCGTACCACGACGACCGGGCACCGGGCGTTGGCCGCGAGGTCGAGTCCGGTCGAGCCGATCAGGGCGCCGGCCATCAGGCCGAGCCCGCGGCTGCCGATCACGACGACCGCGGCACCGACGGAGGCCTTGACCAGCGCTGCCGACGGGGAGCCGCTCTCGATCCGGGTGTCGATGACGATCCCGGACTCCAGTCCGCGCGCGTGCGCGACGGCCTTGTAGACGATGTCGCCGGCCGCACCGGGCGAACCGCCGGGTGTCACGGTGTGCACGAGGTGCAGCGGGCTTCGCAGTACGGCGGCCTCCGTGGCACCCCAGCTGATCGCGACGTCCGCGGCGGGTGAGCCGTCGATGCCGACGACAACGGGTTTGTGCTTCACGCGGGTCTCCTCGTGACGACCGGCGACGTGATCCCGTCCCCGGCGACCAGCAGTTCTCGGAGCCGTCCGACGAAGCGGGCAGCCGGGGCGCCGTCGACGACGTCGTGATCGGCGCTCACGGTCAGTTGCAGGAACTCGCGCTCCACGAGCCGGCCCTGGAACAGGATCGGCCGTTTGGCGATGCCTCCGATGACGATGCTCAGCGTGTGCAGCTGGAAGCCGATGCCCCAGCCGGCCCCGGCACCGAACATGCCGACGGCGGTCACCCCGACGGTTCCGGCCAACGCCCGCTGGCGATGCGGCATCCGGTGCAGCCCGCCGAGCAGCGCGACCCGGACGAAGCCGGGCAGCAGCAGGTAGGCGTGGGCCCAGGGCGCCTTGTGCACCGATGGACTGAGCGACGGGTCCGTTTTGACCGCGTGGATCTCCTGCTGCAGATCCTCGACCGTACGCCGAGCTGCGTCGCGGAGCACATGGGTGAACGCGAACGGAGCGCCGTCGACCTCGACCTCGACCGGAAGGCCGATGTCGACCTCGTCGAAGACGATCTGCCGGCCCCGGAAGTCACGGTAGGCCTGCACACCGGGTTCCTCGGCCACCGCGGTGGCGATGCAATGGATCACGAACGCGGTGAACAGATGCGGCCGCAGGGCCGCCCGGGCCGACGTCACGTCGACCTCGAACAGGCCATGGATGGCATGCCGGCGCTGAGCCGCGCGCCCGGTGTCGATCACGAGCTGCCGAACCCACGGCACCCGTCGTACCTGTCCGTCCCGCACCGGTCCACCTCCTGAGCCGACTTGGCACCAGCATCCGCGCCGCGCCGCCCCGCCCGCACCGGCCGACCGGTCCATCGCACCCAGGCCTTTCGGCCCTACGAGCACAGCCCCGGACGCAGTTTTCTCGAAGCGCACGGACTCGTCGAGTCGAAGGAGAAGGATCATGCAGTACGTCGCACCCGGGCAGCCCGGGAGTCCGGTCGAGGTCAAGCCGCGGTACGAGAACTTCATCGGCGGCAGGTGGGTGGAGCCGTCCAAGGGCGAGCACCGGATCGACCTGAGCCCGGCGACCGCCGAGCCGATCACCGAGGTCGCCCACTCGACGCCCGAGGACGTCGAGCTGGCGCTGGACGCCGCGCACGCCGCCAAGGACGCCTGGGGTGAGAAGTCCGCGACCGAGCGCGCGGAGGTCCTGAACGCCGTCGCCGACGCGGTCGAGGCGAACAAGGAGATGCTGGCCGTCGCCGAGAGCTGGGAGAACGGCAAGCCGGTGCGCGAGACGCTGAACGCGGACATCCCGCTGGTCGTCGACCACTTCCGGTACTTCGCCTCCGCCGCACGCGCCGAGGAGGGCCGCAGCACCGAGATCGCCAAGGACCTGGTCGCCTACCACTTCCGTGAGCCGCTCGGGGTCGTCGGCCAGATCATCCCGTTCAACTTCCCGCTGCTGATGGCCGCGTGGAAGCTCGCCCCGGCGTGGGCCGCGGGCAACTGCTCGGTGATGAAGCCGGCCTCGCCGACACCCTGGTCGATCCTCAAGCTGGCCGAGGTCATCGGCGACGTGGTACCGCCCGGTGTGCTGAACATCGTCACCGGCCCCGGCGCCGAGATCGGCAAGGCACTGGCCACCAGCCCGCGGATCGCGAAGATCGGCTTCACCGGTGAGACCGTCACCGGCCGGCTGATCATGCAGTACGCCGCCCAGAACCTGATCCCGTCGACCGTCGAGCTCGGCGGCAAGAGCCCGAACATCTTCTTCGGTGACGTGATGGCGCACGACGACCGGTTCCTGGACAAGGCGGTCGAGGGCCTCGTGCTGTACGCGTTCAACAAGGGCGAGGTCTGCACCTGCCCGTCCCGGGCGCTGGTGCAGGAAGACATCTACGACGCCTTCATGAGCAGGTGCCTGGACCGCATCGCCGCGATCAAGCAGGGCAACCCGCTCGACACCGACACCCAGCTCGGAGCCCAGGTGTCGCAGGCGCAGCTGGACAAGATCTCGTCGTACGTCGAGATCGGCCGCGCCGAGGGCGCCGAGGTACTGATCGGCGGCGAGCGCGCCAAGATCGCCGGTGAGTTCGAGAACGGCTACTACTTCCAGCCGACCGTGCTGCGCGGCGACAACAAGATGCGGGTCTTCCAGGAGGAGATCTTCGGCCCGGTCCTCGCGGTCACCACGTTCAAGGACGAGGCGGAGGCGCTGGCGATCGCCAACGACACCCTCTACGGCCTCGGCGCGGGCGTCTGGACCCGGGACGGGAGTCGCGCGTACCGGATGGGTCGTGCCATCAAGGCCGGCCGGGTGTGGACGAACTGCTACCACCAGTACCCGGCGGGAGCGGCGTTCGGCGGTTACAAGATCTCCGGCATCGGCCGGGAGAACCACCGGATGATGCTCGACCACTACAGCCAGACCAAGAACCTCCTCGTCAGCTACAGCGACGAGCCGCTCGGTCTGTTCTGATCCCATGTCCGTCAACCGCATCACTGCCACCGCGGCCGCGCACGAGGCGATCCGTCGCCTCTGCGCGGACCGCGGGCCGGTCATGTTCGTCCAGTCCGGCGGTTGCTGCGCCGGCAGTACGCCGATGTGTTACCCGGCCGGGGAGCTGATCCTCGGTGCGGGCGACGTCCTGCTCGGCACGGTCGAGGGGTGCCCGTTCTACATCGACTACGGACTGGACCAGGCCTGGGGCGAGTCCACGTTCCAGCTCGACGTCGCGCCGGGCGACCCCGAGGGCTTCTCGCTCGCCGCCGGCCACGGCACTCGTTTCGTCACCCGATCCACAACCTGTTCCGTCGAAAGGACCACGATGAAAGCCGCCGTCGTTACCGACTTCCGCAAGCCGCTCGAGATCCAGGAGGTACCGATCCCCGAACCCGGACCGGGCGAGGTCCTGGTCCGGATGGAGACCAGCGGGCTCTGCCACACCGACATCCACGCAGCGCATGGCGACTGGCCGGTCAAGCCGGCCCCGCCCTTCGTCCCGGGCCACGAGGGCATCGGGATCATCGAGCGGCTCGGCGATGACGTGACCGAACGGGCGCTCGGCGACCGGGTCGCGATCGCGTGGCTCGGCTACGCCTGCGGCAAGTGCCGGCATTGCATCGGCGGCTGGGAAACCCTGTGCCTCGAGCAACAGAACTCCGGCTACTCCGTCAACGGCAGCTTCGCCGAGTACGCCGTCGTACCCGCGGCGTTCGCCACACCCGTGCCCGACAGCGTGTCCTCGCGCGATGCCGCTCCGCTCACGTGCGCAGGCGTCACGACGTTCAAGGCCATCAAGGTCGCCGGGGTGGCGCCGGCGGAGACCGTGGCGATCTTCGGCGTCGGAGGTCTGGGGCACCTCGCGCTGCAGTACGCACGCATCGCCGGCGGCATCACCATCGGTGTCGACATCGAGGACAGCAAGCTGGAGATGGCCAAGCAGCTCGGCGCGGACCACGTGGTGAACGCGGCCACGACCGACCCGGTCGAGGCGATCCAGGCGCTCGGCGGCGCCGACGTCGCGGTCGCGCTGGCGGCGAGCCCGCACTCGTTCGACCAGGCGTTCCGTTCGCTGCGCCGGGGCGGCCGGCTGGTCTGCGTGGCGCTGCCCGGCGACGACGGAGCGCTGAGCCTGCCGATCTTCGACACGGTGCTGAACGGCAAGACCGTGATCGGTTCGATCGTCGGCACCCGCAACGACCTGGCCGACGTCTTCGCGCTGCATGCGGCGGGCCGGACCAAGGTCATCGCCGTCGACCGCAAGCTCGACGACGTGAACCAGTCGATCGCGGACGTGCTGGCCGGCGACGTCCCGGCCCGCATCGTCTTCCAGTTCTGAGAGGTCGAGGTGAACATGCTCGTCGGCTGCCCCGCAGAGACCGCGTGGCACGAGAACCGGGTGGCGGTCACCCCCGAGGTGGTGGCGCGGCTGCGCAAGGCCGGTCTCGACGTGATCGTCGAGACCGGCGCGGGGCGCGGCGCCTGCTTCCCGGACGAGGCGTACGTCGCTGTCGGCGCACGCATCGCCGACCGGTCGGAGGTCTATGCCGGGGCGGACATCCTCGCGGTGATCCATCGGCCGGATGCCGGGCGGTTGCGGGCCGGTCAGATCGTGATCGGCCTGCTGCGGCCGGACGACGATCCCGAGGAGTTGTCCGGTGTCACCGCGCTGAGCTTCGAAGGACTGCCGCGGACGCTCAGCCGGGCGCAGTCGATGGACGTGCTCACCTCCCAGGCGAATGTCGCCGGATACAAGGCCGCAGTACTCGCGGCGGACACCTTCGGCGGCTTCTTCCCGATGATGATGACCGCTGCCGGGACCGTGCGCCCGGCGAAGGTTCTGGTACTCGGCGGGGGAGTGGCCGGCCTGCAGGCGATGGGCACGGCGCGACGCCTGGGCGCGCTCGTGACCGGGTACGACGTCCGCGCCGCGGCACGAGCCGACATCGCCTCGACCGGCGCCGCGGTGCTCGACCTCGGCGTGACCGCCGAAGGAGACGGCGGCTACGCGCGCACGCTGACCGCGGAGGAGCAAGCCGCGCAGCACCGTGCGTTGGCGGCGGCGATCCGGGAGTTCGATGTCGTCATCACGACGGCGCAGGTTCCCGGACACCGCCCGCCGGAGCTGGTGCCGGCCGCGGCGCTGGCCGCGATGGCACCGGGATCGGTGGTGGTCGATCTGGCTGCCGGCCCGCTGGGCGGCAACGTTGCGGGATCGGTGCCCGACGGCCGGATCGAGACCGGCAACGGCGTCGTCGTTGTCGGCGCGGGCGACCTCGCGGCGCAGCTGCCACGAGCCGCTTCCTCGGCGTGGGCACGCAATGTCGCGGCCCTGCTCGAGTATCTGATCCACGACGGTCGCGTGGTCCTCGACCCGGAGGACGAGATCACCGCGGGGCTGCTCGTGCCGACGAAGGAGACAGTGTCATGACCGAGGTGCTGCTGGCGGACATCACCGTGTTCGTCCTGAGTGTGCTGGTCGGGTTCGAGGTCATCACCAAGGTCCCGGCCACCCTGCACACCCCGCTGATGTCGGGTGCGAACGCCATCCACGGCGTCGTGCTGGTCGGCGTCATGATCATTGCCGCGAGCATCGATACGACGATCGGCTGCCTGCTGCTGTTCGTGGCCGCCGTGTTCGCGACCGCCAACGTCGTCGGCGGGTACGTCGTCACCGACCGGATGCTGGAGATGTTCCGCGCCGGGCCGAGGGCGGACCGATGAACACGACGACTCACCTCCTCTACCTGGGTACGGCAGTCTGCTTCGTGCTCGGACTGCACCTGATGAACTCGCCCGCGACCGCGCGCCGCGGCAACCAGCTGTCCGCCTTCGGGATGGCTGTGGCCGTCGGGCTCACCGCGGTCGTACTGGTCGACGACGCCGTCATCACGGCGACGGCGGCCGTCGTCCTCGCGCTCGGCGTGGCGGTCGGAGCGGTGGCCGGTCTGGTCGCCGCGCGGCGCGTGAAGATGACCGCGATGCCGCAACTGGTCAGCCTGTTCAACGCGGTCGGTGGTGGCGCGGCAGCTCTGATCGCCTTCACCGATGCCCTGCCGGGCTCGACGGATCAGCCGACCAGCACAACCCTCACGACGTTCCTGGACGTACTCATCGGCGCGGTGACGTTCTCAGGATCGTTGATCGCCGCGGGCAAGCTGGCCGGGATCGTGCCCGGCCGGCCGCTGACGTTCACCGGTGGCCGCCTCCTGAACCTGCTGCTCGCGCTGACCGCGCTGACCGCCGGAGTCCTGTACACGGCCCATGTCGGCGGCCTCGGGACGCTCGGGCTGGTGACCGGCGCAGCGCTGGCTATCGGTGTGCTGATGACGTTGCCGATCGGCGGGGCCGACATGCCGGTAGTGATCTCGCTACTGAACGCCTGCACCGGCACGGCGGTCGCGATGGCCGGGTTCGTGATCGGGAGTACGCCGCTGATCATCGCGGGCGCGCTGGTCGGGGCGGCCGGTGGCATCCTCACGAAGCTGATGGCGGTCGCGATGAACCGGTCGCTGCTGAGCATCATCGCGGGCGGCTTCGGTACCGGGGACGAGCAGACCACCACCGCGATCGCGGCACAGGGCACGGTTCGGTCGGTGACGGCCGACGACGCCGCCCTGCAACTGGCGTACGCGAGCAAGGTCGTCATCGTTCCCGGCTACGGACTGGCGGCGGCTCAGGCGCAGCACGAGGTCGTCGAACTCGCGCAGGCGCTGACCGAGCACGGCGTGGACGTCAGCTACGGCATCCATCCCGTGGCCGGACGGATGCCGGGTCACATGAACGTGCTGCTGGCCGAGGCGAACGCGCCGTACCCGCAGCTGAAGGACCTGGACGAGATCAACCCGCAGTTCGCGGCGACCGATGTCGTCCTGGTCGTCGGCGCGAACGACGTCACCAACCCAGCGGCCCGCCGGCCGGGGAACGCGGTGTCCGGGATGCCGATCCTCGACGTCGACAAGGCCCGCAGCGTGATCGTCGTCAAGCGTTCGCTCGGGCACGGGTACGCCGGGATCGACAACGAGCTCTACACCGAGCCGCGGACCGCGATGCTGTTCGGCGACGCGAAGGTCGTTCTCACCGCGCTGATCAACGAGCTGCAAGCCTACGTCCATTGAGGTGATCGGGATGGAAGACAAGCTGACCCAGGACGACCGCGAAGTCCTGCTGGCTGCCGCGGTGGCGGCGCCGTCGATGCACAACACGCAGCCGTGGCGGTTCCGGTTCGTGGGTTCGACCGTCGAGGTGTACCGGGACCGGGAGCGCGAACTGCCCGCCGAGGACCCGTCGCGGCGCATGCTGTTCGTCTCGCTGGGGGCGGCGATCTTCAACCTGCGCGTAGCTGCAGCGGCCCTGGGAAGTGGCGCCGAGGTGCGTCATCTGGTCGACCAGCAGCGGCCGGACCTGGTCGCGGTCGTGGAGCTCGGCGGGGCGCCGAACGAGTCGATCGCTGCGCTCGCACCGTACCTGACCGAGCGGCGGACGAACCGCGAGCCGTTCACCGAGCAGCGGCTGCCGGGACAGCTGCGGGTCCAGCTCGGTCTGTGCGCCCAGGTCGAGGGCGCCGTACTGCAGTGGATCGACAAGCCGACCCGGCGCTGGTGGTTGCGGATAGCAACGAATGAGGCGGCGACGGCCGACGACGAGGATGCGGCCAGGACCGCTGAGCGCCGGCGGTGGGTCGGTGGCGACCGGGACGCCGACGGCGTGCCGTCGAGTGCGCTGGGCTCGCGCGTCGCGGGTGGAAACCCGGTGGTGCGCGAACTGGCCGCCACCGAGGCGGACACGGCCCGTCCGGTGGCCGACTTCGAGCGGGAGCCGCAGTTGGCGGTACTCGCGACGCGGTACGACGGCCCGATCGAGTGGTTGCGGGCCGGGCAGGCGCTGGAGCACGTGCTGCTGGAGGCGACCGCGCGTGGTGTGTCGACCTCGCTGCTGAACCAGGCGATCGAGCACGAGGAACTCCGCCTGCAGATCAACGATCCACTCGGCCCGTGGCAACGCCCCCAGGCCGTCATCCGTTTCGGCTACGGCACGCCTGTCCCGCCGACGCCGCGACGCTCGCTCAAGGAGGCGTTGCTCGGCGACTGACACCGGGCCGGGTGGTCCGCCAGCTCGGGACCTTGGGCCCTGATCACATCGCCCGGGACCCGCGAGTCTGGAGATGCAGGGGGAAGACCGGCTCGCCGGAAGCGGACCCACAAAGGTGGCCACAGGCCACGAGACTCACCGTCGTCAAGACGGACCCGGTCCGGTGAGCCGGTCCCCTGCGTCCAATCATGAGAGGTAAGGGGAGGTTGTCATGAGCGCCGTGATGCATCGTTCCGGGGAGCTGTGGGTGCTCATGCAGGCTCGCCGCCTGGGCTTCGGACGCAACTCGCTGCGCCGTCCGTCGGACCGGCTCGAGGCCGCGCTGCTGTGGTGTGCGCTGATCGCCGCGCTGGTGATGCTGCCAGTCGGCGCGGCCGTCGGAACCGGCCTGCAGAGCTCGCTCGACGCATCGGCGGCGCGGCAGCGGACCAGCCTGCACGAAGTACAGGGACGGGCGCTGGAGAGCGCCGATCGCTCGGTGCCGAGCGTGCCCGCGGATGTGCTGTCGATGGTCCGGGTGTCGTATGTCGACCTGCACGGCACGGAACGGGTAGGGATGCGGAGCGTGGTGATCGGCACCAAGGCCGGCGACACCGTACCGGTCTGGCTGGACGGGTCGGGGAACATCGTCACCGCACCGCGTTCGAAGTCGGACAGCGCCGCGTTCGGCGCAACCCTCGGCATCTTCACCGTCCTCGGAGCGTGGCTCCTCCTCTGGGGCCTGTTCCGCCTCGTGCGTGTTCCGCTGGACCGCCGCCGCTACCGCGAGTGGACCAGCGAATGGCTCTCGGTCGCTCCTCGCTGGTTGCGAGGCCAGCGCTGACACCCCGCTCCGCACAGCGAAGGGCCGGCCCGCTCGGGCCGGCCCTTCGCGTTCCCCGAACGTTGTCTCAACGACGGCGGGCGATCCGCTCCATCGTGCTGTGGATCGCGGTCTCCGTGGGCTGGGGCCACAGCACGTCCCACGCGTGGAAGATGATGCCGATGCCCCAGGCGAAGATCGGGAAGACCGGCCAGAAGAAGCCGGCTCCGGTGACGTACCAGATGATCACGACGAAGGTGTTCACCAGTACGAACGCGATCACGTGACCGGCGAGCTCACGCCGCTTGCGAAGCTCTGTCACCGCCTGCTCGCGCAGTTCGTCGTCGGTGCGCGGGACCGTGCGATCGACGAGGGTCCTGTCGTCCATGACTGCCTCCTTTCCTCACCCTCAGCGTGTGCTGCCGCCGACGCACCGGTCAGGGCAGCAAGACGTGCTACGGGCGGGACCTTCGGCTCTGCTCGGGAGTCGGTCGGGGTTCGAGGCTGGCCTTGAGGAACGAGTGACGGGAGGCTGTGATGAGTGTGACGACGTACCCCGTCCTGGTGGACGGGAGACTCGACGAGCGGCTGAATCGCTGGCTCTGGTTGGTGAAATGGGTGCTGGTGATTCCGCACCTGTTCGTGCTGGCGGCATTGTGGATCGCGTTCGCGCTGCTGAGCTTCGTGGCGTTCTTCGCGATCCTGTTCACGGGCCGGTACCCGCGGAGCATCTTCGACTTCAACGTCGGCGTACTGCGCTGGACCTGGCGGGTGCAGTTCTACTCCTACGGCGCGCTCGGCACGGACAAGTATCCGCCGTTCACGTTGCGCGACGTGCCGTCGTACCCGGCGCATCTCGAGGTGAAGTACCCCGAGCATCTGTCCCGCGGACTGGTGCTGGTGAAGTGGTGGCTGCTCGCGATCCCGCAGTACATCGTGGTCGGGTTCTTCGTCGGCACCGGGACCTGGTTCGCGAGTCAGGCGGACGACCGGACCTGGGGCTGGAGCGGCGGACTCGTCGGGATCCTGGTCCTGATCGCGGCCATCGCGCTGCTGTTCACCGGACGCTACCCGCGGTCGGTGTTCGACCTGGTGCTCGGCATGAACCGGTGGGCGCTGCGGGTCGCGGCGTACGCCGGGTTGATGGTCGACCAGTACCCGCCGTTCCGCCTGGACATGGGCGGCGACGACCCTGGTACGACGAAGCTGCACGAGCCGCCACCGCCGGGTGGCCCGCCGCGTGAGCCGGAGCTGCGAATGTCGGCGGGGCGGACCGTCGCGCTGATCCTCGGCATCGTCGTCACACTGGCGTCGGTCGTCGGTCTGACCGTCGGCGGAGCGCTGGCCTGGCTCGACCAGGGGCGGCGGGACTCCGCGGGCTTCGTCACGTCGGACCAGGTGACGCTCAGCACGACCGGCTACGCCCTGACGAGCGAGAACCTGACGATCGACGCGGGCGCGACGGCGATTCCGCAGCGGTGGTTCGGGGACGCGCGCGTCCGGGTTGCGACGACGGACGGCACGCCGGTGTTCGTCGGCCTGGCGAGTTCGGCCGACGTGCGCAGCTACCTGAACGGTGTCGGCTACACGACCGTCAAGGCGGTCGGACCGGACCGGACGACGTACGACGAGCACGCCGGGCAGGCGCCGTCGACCCCGCCCACCGCGCTGCGGATCTGGCGGGTGCAGTCGTCCGGCGTGGGCGAGCAGACGATCACCTGGCCGCTGGAGAACGGCGACTGGACGCTCGTGGTGATGACGCCGGACGCCGGCCGCAACATCAGCGTCAATGCTGACGTCGGAGCCACCGCGCCGGCACTCGACTGGGCCTGGATCGCGGTGCTGGTGAGTGCGGGCATTACCTTCATGCTCGGGCTGGCGCTGGTCCTGCTGGCGGTCGTCCGGCGGCCGAAGCCGGGACCTTCGGCCCTGCAGACGCCCACGGTGCCACCGCTGGAATAGGAGCGACGGACACCACCGACTGAGGGGTCGATCATGAGCGTACGAGTAGGGATCAACGGATTCGGGCGCATCGGGCGGGACTACCTGCGCTGCGTGCTCGAACGGCGATCCAGCGGCATCGAGGTGGTCGCGATCAACGACGTCGCCGCCCCGGCGACGCTTGCCCACCTGCTGCGCTACGACTCGACGTACGGGCCTCTCGAGGAAGAGGTCGGTCACACCGACGACACGATCACGGTCGGCGGCCACACGCTGCGTGCGACTGCCGAGCGTGATCCGGCCCGGCTCGACTGGGGCGCGGTCGGCGCCGACGTCGTGATCGAGTCGACCGGCAAGTTCCGCACCCGCGACGCCGCGGGCGCACATCTGATCGCCGGAGCCCGCAAGGTGATCCTGTCGGTGCCGGGCAAGGACGTCGACACGACGGTCGTCCTCGGCGTCAACGAGGACGACTACGACCCGGCGGTCCACGACGTGATCTCGAACGCCTCGTGCACGACGAACTGCGTCGCACCGATGGTGTCGGTGCTGCACCGCGCCTTCGGCATCGAACGCGGTCTGATGACCACCATCCACAGCTACACCAACGACCAGGTGCTGCTGGACTCCCCGCACAAGGATCTGCGGCGCGGCCGTTCGGGCGCGACGAACCTGATCCCGACCAGCACCGGCGCGGCCCGGGCGGTCGGACTGGTGATCCCGGAGCTGGCCGGCAAGATCGACGGCGTCGCCGTCCGCGTCCCGGTCGAGGACGGCTCGCTGACCGACCTGTCGGTGCAGCTGACCGAGGCCGTCACGGCCGAGATCGTCAACGAGGCGTTCGCCGAGGCCGCGGCCGGACGGCTCAAGGGGATCCTGCGCTACACGACCGATCCGATCGTGTCCCGCGACATCGTCGGCGACCCGTCGTCGTGCATCTTCGACGCGCCGTTGACGCAGGTCCAGGACCAGCTGGTCAAGGTTTTCGGCTGGTACGACAACGAGTGGGGTTACACGAGCCGCCTGGTCGACCTGACCGAGCTCGTCGCCGCCTCGCTGTAGTTCGCTGTAATTCGCTGTAACAGGAGGAAACGATGAACATCGTCTGGCTGTCGGGCGATCTGGATCCGGCGGAGGTGGGCGTGAAGAACGCCCGCCTGGCCGAGCTCGCGGAGCTGGGGATCCGAGTCCCGCAGGCGTTCGCCGTCACCGCGTCGGCGTACCGGGAGTTCGTCCGGGAGGCACGTCTCGGTCCGTCGATCGCGCAGTCGATCCGACGGTTCCGGGCCGGTCGCGACGTGGTGGTGGCAGCTGCTGAGATCCGTTCGGCGTTCCGGGACGCGGAGCTGCCGCAGGCGCTGATCGACGACATCCTGACCGGCTACGACAAGCTCGGCGGCGAAGGTACCGAGGTCGCCGTACGGTGCAGCCCCGTCGAAGCGGCCGACGAGGCGCAGGCCGAGGTCTTCCTGCATCTGCGGAGCGGTGCGGATGTGGTCGCGGCCTGCCGGCGCTGCTTCGCCTCGCTGTTCAGTACGGTTGCCGTCGGCAACCGCGAGGTGACCGGAGCCGACCACCTGAACGCCGTGATGCCGGTGACCGTGCAGACCATGGTGCGGGCCGACCTCGGCAGCTCGGGCACGGCGCGCGGCGAGAGTACGTTCGTGCGCGTCCGGGCCGCATGGGGCCTGGGGGAGCCGCCCGTTGCCGACGCCGACCAGTACTCGGTCCACCCGGGCCGCAGCCCGCTGGTCGTACGGCACCGCGGCGCCAAGCTGACCAAGTCGGTGTACGCCGATCCACGCGGCATCCGGACCGTCCCCACGACCTACGACGAGCGGATGGCCCTGGTGCTGACCGACGACGAGCTGCAGCAGCTCGCCGGCTGGTCGGTCCTGGCCGACAAGCACTTCCGCCGCCCGATGACCCTGCAGTGGGCCAAGGACGGCGAGACGGGCAAGCTGTCCGTGGTCGAGGCCCTGCCCTGGGCGATGCCCGCCGTCACCATCGCGGCCGGCGGCCGCCCGGTCGCCGTGCCACAGCCAGGGTGATTGCGATGTTCGAGGTGCGGATCCACGGTCGCGGCGGCCAGGGTGTGGTGACGACGGCGGAGCTGCTGTCGGTCGCGGCCTTCACCGAAGGGCGGGAGGCGCAGGCGTTCCCGACCTTCGGCTCCGAACGGACCGGTGCGCCGGTGGTCGGGTTCTGCCGGATCGACAACCGTCCGATCCGGGCTCATGAGCCGATCGCCGAGCCGGACGCCGTGATCGTCCAGGACTCGACGCTCATCCATCACGCGGACGTCTTCGGCGGTCTGCGCAGCGACGGGTACCTGCTGCTGAACACGTCACGCTCGCTCGCCGAGCTGGGTCTGGATTCGTTCGTGCGGCAGTTCAGGCCCGAGCGGGTGCTGACCGTGCCGGCGACCGAGCTGGCGCTGACCCACCTGGGCCGGCCGCTGCCGGGCGCCGTGCTACTGGGCGCCTTCGCGGCGCTCACCGGTCAGGTGCAGGTCGAGTCGGTGGTCGCGGTCGTGCAGGACCGATTCTCCGGGACAGTTGCCGCTGGCAACATCGCGGCGATCCGCGCCGCGTACGACCTGGCCCGCCGGACCCTCGAGGAGGCTGCTGATGCGCTCACAGATTGAAGGATCGCGAGCCGTCGCGCAGACGGTGGCGCGCTGCCGTCCCGAGGTGGTCTGCGCCTATCCGATCTCGCCGCAGACGCATATCGTCGAGGCGCTCAGCGTGCTGGTCGCCAACGGCGAGCTCGCACCGTGCGAGTTCGTGAACGTCGAGTCCGAGTTCGCGGCGATGTCGGTCGCGATCGGTGCGTCGGCGGCCGGCGCCCGGGCGTACACGGCGACCGCGAGCCAGGGCCTGCTGTACATGACCGAGGCGCTGTTCAACGCGTCCGGACTCGGCCTGCCGATCGTGATGACAGTGGCCAACCGGGCGATCGGGGCGCCGATCAACATCTGGAACGACCACAGCGACGCGATGTCGCAGCGCGACTCCGGCTGGATCCAGCTGTACGCCGAGAGCAACCAGGAGGCGGCCGACCTGCAGGTGCAGGCGTTCCGGATCGCGGAGGAGCTCTCGTTGCCGGTGATGGTGTGTATGGACGGCTTCGTGCTGACACATGCGGTCGAGGGCATCGACGTACCGTCACCGGAGCAGGTGGACGCGTTCCTCCCGCCGTACCGGCCGCGGCAGGTGCTGGACCCGGACGACCCGATGACCATCGGGGCGATGGTCGGACCGGATGCCTTCACCGAGGTCCGGTACCTCGCGCACGCACGGCATCTCGAGGCGCTGAATGTGATTCCGCGGGTCGCGGACGACTTCGCGCGAGAGTTCTGGCGCAGCTCCGGCGGGCTGGTCCGGCCGTACGGTTGCCTGGGCGCGGAGACCGTCGTGGTGGCGCTGGGGTCGGTGCTGGGCACGCTGAAGGACACCGTGGACGAGCTGCGGGCCGAGGGCGAGAGCATCGGCGTGCTGGGTGTGACAACGTTCCGGCCGTTCCCGTCCGCGGCCGTGCGGGCAGCGCTTCGCGAGGCGCGGCGGATCGTCGTCCTGGAACGGGCGCTCGCGGTCGGCGTCGGCGGGATCGTCTCCGCGGACGTCCGCGGGAGCTTGCCGGAGGCAACGATCACCACGGTGGTCGCGGGACTCGGCGGCCGGCCGGTGACGAAGGCGTCGCTGCGCGCGATGCTGACCGACGCCGTCGCCGATCGGCTCGAACCGTTGACGTTCCTGGATCTCAAGCACGACGTGGTCGAGCACGAGTTGAGCTGAGAGGACTTCACCATGCCTGTGCAACGGATCAAGTTCTACCAGACCGGCAGCTTCGCGGTGGGGAACCGGCTGCTGGACCCTGACCAGCAGTCGGTACAGGCCGACCCGGCGCGGACGAACTCGCTGACCACCGGCCATCGGGCCTGTCAGGGATGCGGCGAGGCGCTCGGTGCGCGGTACGTGCTCGACGCGGTGATGCGCGCCGCCGAAGGCCGTGCGGTGACGGTGAACGCGACCGGGTGTCTGGAGGTCTTCTCGACGCCGTACCCGGAGTCCTCGTGGCGGGTCGCCTGGCTGCACTCGCTGTTCGGCAATGCGCCGGCCGTCGCGACCGGTGTGGCTGCGGCGATGAAGGCGAAGGGGCGGACCGACGTCCGGGTGATCGGGCAGGGCGGCGACGGCGGCACCGTCGACATCGGCCTGGCGTGTCTGTCCGGGATGTTCGAACGCAACGACGACGTGCTGTACATCTGCTACGACAACGGCGGCTACATGAACACCGGCGTCCAGCGGTCCGGCGCGACCCCGCACGGCGCGGTGACGACCACGACGCCGGCCGTGAACTCCTTCGGCCAGGGCAAGAGCCTGCCGCTGATCGCGATGGCGCACCGGATCCCGTACGTCGCGACCGCGACCGTGGCGGATCTGCGCGACCTCGAGTACAAGGTGACCAAGGCGATGGACTACCACGGCGCGCGGTACCTGCATGTGCTGGTGCCGTGCCCACTGGGCTGGCGAACCGCCTCCGACGAGACCATCCGGATCGCGAGGCTGGCCACCGAGACCGGCATCTTCCCGGTCTTCGAGGCGCTCGACGGCGAGGTGACCGACGTGTCCCGGATCCGCCGGGTGCGCCCGGTCGTGGACTACCTGCGACCACAAGGACGCTTTGCGCAACTGTTCGGCGACACCCCGCGCGACGACGTGATCAGCCGGATCCAGGCGGAGGCGGACCGTACCATCCGCACCTTCGGCCTGACCGAACCCGACGAGGTGAGTTAGATGCCCGAGGCAAACAAGCACCATCCGTACGCGATCACCCTCGACGTCGGGTCCAGTCTGGCGAACAAGACCGGATCCTGGCGCACCGAGCGGCCGGTGTACTTCGACCGGATGCCGCCGTGCAACGACGCCTGCCCGGCCGGCGAGAACGTGCAGGAGTGGCTGTCGCACGCCGAGGAAGGCGACTACGAGGCCGCGTGGCGGCAGATCATGGTCGACAATCCGTTCCCGGCGATCATGGGCCGGGTCTGCTACCGGCCGTGCGAGACCGCCTGCAACCGGGCGACCCTGGACGAACCCGTGGGTATCAACTCGGTCGAACGGTTCCTCGGCGACGAGGCGATCAAGCAGGGCTGGTCGATATCGGTCGAGGCCGCGCCCAGCGGGAAGCAGGTGCTGATCGTGGGCGCGGGTCCGTCCGGGCTGTCCGCGGCGTACCACCTCGCGCGGCTCGGTCACGAGGTCACGGTCCGGGACGACTCCCCGCAGGCCGGGGGCATGATGCGCTACGGCATCCCGTCGTACCGGCTGCCGCGCGACGTCGTGGACGCGGAGATCCAGCGGATCGCCGACCTGGGCGTCCGATTGGAGCTCGGCTCCAAGGTGACCGATCTGAGCGGTGCGCTGGAGGACTTCGACGCCGTGTTCCTGGCCGTCGGCGCGCATGTGGGGCGACGGGCGGACATCCCGGCCGGCGACTCTGCGCGCATCGTCGACGCGGTCTCGATGCTCGCCGGGCTGGAGAAGGGCGAGCAGCCGCTCCTCGGCCGCCGCGTGGCTGTGTACGGCGGCGGCAACACCGCGATGGACGTCGCCCGGACGGCTCGCCGGCTCGGTGCCTCGGACGCGATCGTGGTCTACCGGCGTACCCGGGAACGGATGCCGGCGCACGACATCGAGGTCGACGAGGCACTCGAGGAAGGCGTCCGGATGCGGTGGCTGTCGACGATCGTGTACGCCGGGGCCGACCGCGTGCGGATCGAGAAGATGCGGCTGGACGAGACCGGGTTCCCCCAGCCGACCGGTGAGTTCGAGGAGCTCGACGCGGACTCGGTCGTGCTCGCGCTGGGGCAGCAGGCCGACCTGGCGCTGGTCCGGGACCTTCCCGACGTCAGTGTGACCGACGGGGTGGTCGAGGTGGACGCCGCGATGATGACCGGCAAGCCCGGTCTGTTCGCGGGCGGAGACATGGTGCCGGGAGACCGGACCGTCACTGTCGCCGTGGGCCATGGCAAGCAGGCAGCGCGGAACATCGATGCATGGCTGCGTGGAAGCGGCTATGTGCACCCGGAGCGCCCCGAGATGGCGACCTACGACCGTCTGAACACCTGGTACTACTCGGACGCGCCGGCCACCCTCCGTCCGCAGCTGGACGTCGCGCGCCGGATCACGACCTTCGACGAAGTGACCGGTGGGCTGACCGCGGAGACCGCCCTGTTCGAGGCCCGCCGGTGCATGTCGTGCGGGAACTGCCTGGAGTGCGACAACTGCTTCGGCGTCTGCCCGGACAACGCGATCATCAAGCTCGGCCCCGGCAACGGCTACGAGATCGACCTCGACTTCTGCAAGGGCTGCGGCCTGTGCGCAGCCGAATGCCCGAGCGGCGCGATCACAATGTTCCGCGAACGCTCCTGACGTTTGCGGGATTACCGGTCGAGTGTTTTCGGTCTGGTGACCGGGACGACGGTGAGCAGTCCGTCGAGGCCCGTGAAATCGTCCGGATTCGTGGTGAAGAGGGGGAGGTTCTCGGCGATTGCGATCGCGGCGATCATCAGGTCGGCGACTCGACGCCGAGGTTTGCGGCCGGCGCTGACAACCGCGGCGCAGACCCGGCCGTAGATGCGGGCCGCGTCCGCGTCGAAGGGGATGGGGTCGAACTCGTTCTCGGCACGTTGGAGGACGTCCATCCGCCGGGCACGCTCGGCGTACTCGTCGTAGTCGTCCTGTTCGTCGTTCCCGCGGACCTCGTGGGGGCCCGCGGAGAGCTCGGCGAGCGTGATGGCACTGATCGCGATCTCGCCGGGGAGCTCAGCGGGGTCGACCCACTTGCGCAGGATCATGATGTTGGTGTCCAGCAGACCCTGCTGGTGTTCAGTGGGCATAAGGGTCGTCCTGGTGCTGCTCGGACGTGGCGTCCTGGTCCGCGCGGAAGGCCTCGACTGAGATGTCGGGCGCCGTCCGGGACATGGCGGCAAACTCGGCGCGTGGAACGAAGCGCCGTCGACGCCGCAGCGGAACGAGCTCGCCGATCCGGTGCCCGTCGCGCGTGACCGTGAAGGACTGTCCGCTCTGAACGGCGTCCATGATCTCTTTGGACCTGGTGCGAAGATCCCGCTGGGTGATCTCGGGCTGTCCGGTCATAACGCCGAGGATAGCGGTCGAGTAGCACAATGTGCCACTAGGTGGCACAGCCGGTCCGGCGGCGATCATCAGGTCCTATCAGCTCACCGGACGGCTCCGGCGGCGCCATGAGGCCGTAATGGCCGTCGTAGCGGGCGTAGAGGGCATGGAGGCGGCCGGTGACCTTGTTGGTGAAGATCGCCACCGGTGCGCCGGTGAGGTCGAGGTGCGCGATCGCCGCCGCGACACTGAGTCGTTCGGCGGCGGCGAGCACGATCGGCGGCGAGGCGACCTCGAGGCCGATCGGGTTCGGCCGGGACTGGACGATCCGGTAGCGCTCGCTGATCACAGCCGCGGCATCCTCGGCAGGATCCCCGTCGTACTGACCCGGATCGCGCCGACCGCGCGCAGCACCGGCACTTCACGCTGTTCCGTGCTCATCATTCCCCCCGGTTGTGCTCCACTGCTTCAGGCTGGCAGCCGTCCCGCTCCCCGGTGCAGGTCCGTTGGGCCCTGAATCAGGGCCTTTGGTCCCTGCCGCCGGCCGGCTCGCGGCGTCGAGGATCGTCGGGAGCGGCTGACCGCCGGCGAGAGGAGCTCCCCGTGAACAACCCCGGCGAGGTACGGGCGGGCGGACTGCCGATCGTCGTCGGGTACGACGGGTCACCGGCGAGCGAGGCGGCCGCGCGGTGGGCCGTGAGTACGGCGTACCGGCTCGGGCGGCGGCTGCGGATGGTGCATGTGCTGCCGTGGCCGGTGGCCCGCAGCAGCGGCGGCACCTCGGTCTCCCATGGCGTGGACACGCTCCGCCGAGGCGCCTGGCGGCTGCTGGACAAGTCGTGCCGGGACCTCGGCGCCGAGTATCCCGGCGCGGAGATCGAGGCCGAGGTGCTCATCGGCGATCCGGGGCCCGGGCTGTTGCGTGAAGCCGGCAGCGGCTCGTTGCTCGTGCTCGGGTCGCGAGGGCTGGGCGAGGTCCGCGATCTCGCCGAAGGATCGGTGATGGCACACGTCGCCACCCACGCAGCGGCGCCGGTGGTCGTCGTACCGGCAGACTGGCGGCCGCGCCCGGACCGGCGGGGCCAGGTGGTGGTCGGTGTCGACGGGTCGGCGGAGAGCCGGAACGCGATCGCGTTCGCCGTCGGGTTCGCCGAGCAGACGGATGCCTCCGTCACCGCCGTACTGGCGTGGAACGAGCCGCAGAGCACTGGGCCCGGCGACATGCTGTTCCCGGTCCACGACCTCGACGCGCTCGAGGAGGAGAGCGCCGCCGACCTGAGTGAAGCGGTGGCTGGTCAGGCCGTCGACCACCCGGACGTCAAGCTCGTCGAGAAGCTCGTCCGCGGTCCGGCGGCGAAGGTCCTCGCGGCCGAGTCCCGCGATGCCGACCTGCTGGTCGTCGGATCCCGCGGCCGCGGACGGATCCGCAGCCTCCTGCTCGGCTCGGTCAGCCGGGCCGTACTCCACCATGCGAGCTGCCCGGTGGCCGTGGTCCGCTGAGGTGGGCGTCGGCCCAGCAAGCACAGGACGTTCGGCCCTGCTCAACCGTTCGTGCGCGGCAGACGGTGGATATATGAGGGCATCGACCGACGACCGATCGCCAGTGCCGGAGCTGATCGACCACTGGCTGGGCGAGGGTCTGATCACGGCTGAACAGGCCGCCCGGATGCGCGCCGAGCTCGACCACGCCGCGCGCCTGCCGGCGGGTCCTTTGCCCGTTGAGGCCCGCCGTTCGCGGAACCCTCGCCAGGTGGCGTCGCTGGTCACCGAAGCGCTGGCCTACCTCGGCGGTGTGATCATTCTGGTCGCCGTCGGCCTGCTCGTTGCGCGGCACTGGCAGGCGCTGGGGGACGGCGGCCAGCTCGGTCTCCTCGGCGGAGCCACGGCTGCACTGCTGGTGGCCGGACTCGTGGTTCCGGTCTCGCGTGGTCCGGCTTCGTACCGGCTGCGTTCGGTTCTTTGGGTGCTGTCGAGCGCAGCCGCCGCCGCATTTTTCGCGCTGTTCGCCGACCGCGTCCTGCACCTGGACGGCGAGGCAGCCACGCTGGTGGCTGCTTCCGCCGTGACTGCGTTGGCGGCCGCACTCTGGTGGCGACTGCGCGCGCTTCCGCAGCAGGTGGTGTTCTTCGTCGCGTCGATGGTCGCCGGCGCTGCGGCCGTCGCGGAATTCACCGATGAGCCGCGTCTTCCGGGCCTGGCGGTCTGGGGGATCGGCGTCGCCTGGTTCGTGCTCGGACTGCGTGGGACTTTGCCACCGCGACGGCCGGTGCTGGCCCTCGCCGCCTGCGCGGCTCTGGTCGGTGCTGTGATGACCATGCCCGCCGATGCCGGCCTGGTCCTCGCACTCTGCACCGTCGTCGCGATCGTGGTCGTCGCAGTGCTCGTCCGCGACCTGCTGCTGCTCGCGGTCGGCGCCGTCGGCGCACTGAACATCCTGCCGGCCGTGGTCACCCACTGGTTCCCCGGAGACCTGGCAGCCCCACTGGTGCTGCTCGTGGTGGGCGGACTGCTGGTCGCGTCCGCGGTCTACACAGCAACAGCCAGGAGGAAGCCATGAGCGATCGAGCGGTACGGGACATCCGTGCGCGGTGGGCGATTGCGATTGCCTGTTTGGCGATCGTCGCGCTGGCCGTGGTGATGGTCAACGATTCGGGCGGATCGTCCGGGGGCTCTCCGGCGCCCGGTGCGACTGTGACGCAGCCGGGTCCGACGGTGACAGCCACAGCCACGCCGAGCCCGTCCACCAGCGCTCCGGTACGGCGGACGTTCCGCTACCAGCCGTTGTGGCCGTTCACCTCCGAGGACGCTGTGGCGGCCTGGCAGCAGGCCTATCGCTCCGGCGGCAAGCAGCCGTGGCACCTCGACGCGGGACAGACCGCCCTTTCGTTCACCACCGGCTTCTTGCGGTTCGACGAGATCAACCTTGTGGTGTCGCGGTCCGTGCGGGGTGACGAGGCACTCGTCTCCGTCGGCTACCGCGCCGACAACAACCCGCCGTCGGTTGCCGCGGTCATCCACCTCGCCAGGTTCGGCCAGGGGACCGATGCGCCCTGGGAGGTCGTCGGCACCCGCGACACCAGCCTGACCCTGACCCAGCCGCGGTACGGCGCCGCGGTGCGGTCGCCGCTCACCGTCGGCGGACGGATCACCGGCGTCGACGAGGCGATCCGGGTCGACGTACGGCAGGCGTCCGCGGCCGATCGTCTCGGCACCTCGTGCTGTGTGGCCGCAGGCGGGCAGAACCAGCCGTGGACCGCGCAGGTCGCGTTCCGCGGCGCGACCGATCCCGCAGTGGTGGTCGTCGCTTCGACGGGCGGCCACTACCAGGGTGTCGAGGCGTTCGCGGTGACGGCGATCAGCAGCACCGACTGAAAGACAAGATGAGGAGAAGTGACATGGATCAGCCCAGGACAGTCTGGCTGACGGACGAGGCCGGCACCGATCTGGCCTCCGTCGGCGGGAAGAACGCTTCGCTCGGAGTCATGGTGCGGGAGCTGGGTGCTCAAGGCATCAAGGTGCCGGAGGGATTCGCGACGACCGCGGCGGCGTACCGGGAGTACGTCGAGGCGGGCGGGCTGGGGCCGGTCATCGACCGGCAGATCCGCCGCTACCGGGGCAAGGCGCCGCTGGCGTCGGTCGGAGCGGTGATCCGCAGCGCCTTCGCCGATACCAAGCTCCCGCCGGAGCTGGTGGCCGACCTCGGTACGGCGTACGAGCAACTCGGCGGGGACGGGACGGAGGTTGCGGTGCGCAGCAGCGCGACCGCCGAGGACCTGCCGGACGCGAGTTTCGCGGGGCAGCAGGAGACCTTCCTGAACGTGCGGAGCTTCGCGGAGCTCGTCGAGGCCTGCAAGCGGTGCTACGCCTCGCTGTTCACCGACCGGGCGATCAGCTACCGCGAAGAGCGCGGTTTCGACCACTCGGCGGTCGCGCTGTCGATCGGCGTCCAGCGGATGGTGCGCTCGGACCTCGGCAGCTCCGGCGTGATGTTCACGCTGGACAGCGACAGCGGATTCCCCGGCGTCGTGCAGATCAGCGCGGCGTGGGGTCTCGGGGAGGCCGTGGTCAGCGGCCAGGTCGACCCCGACGAGTACCAGGTCTTCAAACCGCGGATCCTGTGGGACAACCTGCGCCCGATCCTGTCCCGCCGTCTCGGCGCCAAGGAGATCAAGATCGTGTACCGGGAGTCCGGTGGCACGAAGACGGTCACGACCAGCGCCGACGAACGCAGCCGGTTCGCGCTCGACGACGACGACGTACTGCAGCTGGCCCGGTGGGGGCTCGCGGTGGAGAGCCACTACGGACGGCCGATGGACATCGAGTGGGCCAAGGACGGCCTGACCGGCGAGCTGTTCCTGGTGCAGGCGCGTCCGGAGACCGTGCAGACCCGGCGGGAGGCCGCGTCGCTGCGGTCCTACCGGCTGAAGGAGACCGGCCGCGAGCTCGTCACCGGCCTGGCGGTCGGCGAGGCGATTGCCGACGGCAACGTCTGCCTGCTCGACTCGCCGGCGGACATCGACCGGTTCGTCGACGGTGCGATCCTGGTCACCCGGATCACCGACCCGGACTGGGAGCCGATCATGCGCCGGGCGGCCGCGATCGTTACCGACCACGGCGGCCGGACCTCGCACGCGGCGATCGTCAGCCGCGAGCTGGGCGTGCCGGCCATCGTCGGCACCGCGACGGCGACCAGCGACCTGCACGACGGCCGGCACATCACGGTGTCCTGCGCACAGGGCGAGCGCGGCGTCGTCTACGACGGCCGGCTCGAGTACGACGTGACCGACCTGGACCTCGGCAGCCTGCCGGAGACCAGGACCAAGGTGATGCTCAACCTCGCCGATCCCGCCGCGGCGTTCCGGTGGTGGCGGTTGCCCGCGGACGGCGTCGGGCTCGTCCGGATCGAGTTCGTGGTCAGCAACCACATCAAGGTGCATCCGATGGCCCTGATCCACTACGACGCGCTCGACGCCGACGAGCAACGCGCGGTGGATGCCGCCACCGGCGGCGCCGTCGACCGGGAGGCGTACCTGATCGACCGGCTCGCCCAGGGCATCGCGCGGATCGCGGCGGCCCGCTGGCCCGACCCGGTGATCGTGCGGATGAGCGACTTCAAGACCAACGAGTACGCGCGGCTGATCGGCGGGCGGCGGTTCGAACCGATCGAGGAGAACCCGATGATCGGCTGGCGCGGAGCGAGCCGGTACTACAGCCGCGGTTACCAGGAGGGCTTCGCGCTCGAGTGCCGGGCGCTGCGCAAGGTCCGCGACGAGATCGGGCTGACGAACGTGGTCGTGATGATCCCGTTCTGCCGGACGATCGGCGAGGCGCAGCGGGTCCTGACCGTGATGGAGGGCGAGGGCCTCACGCGCGGCGCGAACGGTCTGCAGGTCTACGTGATGGCCGAGATCCCGGCGAACATCATCCTGGCGGACGAGTTCGCCGACCGGTTCGACGGGTTCTCGATCGGCAGCAACGACCTGACCCAGCTGACGCTCGGGGTCGACCGCGACTCGGACACGCTGGCGTCGCTGTTCAACGAGCGTGATCCGGCGGTGTCGCGGAGCATCGAGCACCTGATCCGGATCGCCCACCGGTTCGGCCGGAAGGTCGGGTTGTGCGGGCAGCGCCCGAGCGACGACCCCAGCTTCGCGTCCTTCCTGGTGCACAGCGGGATCGACTCGATCTCGGTCACGCCGGACAGCTTCCTGGCCGTGAAGACCAACGTCGCCGAGGCCGAGCGCTCGAACGGTTTCGTGCCCGCGACGGCGAGGTTCCCGGGTGACACAGCCGCGGCGGACCGGCGGTCCAAGGTCCTGGCGGAACCGGGCCGGTCGCCTCTGCCGTGAGGACGCCGGCAGGACGAGAGTGAAAATGGGCCCGGGGACCACGGTCGCCGGGCCCTTCGAACAAGTGGAGGTGACCATCATGCAGACCCGGCCGCCCTTGGACGAGCTCGGCCTGAGCGCCGGCAAGAAGGCACGGCTGCGCCGGATCCTGTTCGACCACGGCCTGCGGAACGGCACGGCGTTGTTCCTGCCGTACGACCAGGGCCTCGAGCACGGGCCGCGGGACTTCTTCGCGAACCCGCAGGCGTCGGACCCGGCGTACATCATGAAGCTCGCGATCGCCGGGGAGTTCAACGGCATCGCGATCCAGATCGGACTGGCGGAGAAGTTCTTCTGGGACTACGCCGGTCAGATCCCGCTGATCCTCAAACTGAACGGCAAGACCGACATCCCGCCGGACGCGGCCGCGCTGTCGCCGGTGCACGCGAGTGTCGAGGACGCGGTGCGGCTGGGCGCCGACGCGGTCGGCTACACGCTGTACGTCGGATCGCCCGCGCAGGAGACGGATTTCGCGCAGTACCGGACGATCCGCGCCGACGCGGCGCGGTTCGGGATGCCGCTGGTCGTGTGGGCGTACCCGCGCGGCGAGGCGATCGAGGCGAAGGGCGGCAAGGACTCGTTCTACGCCGTCGACTACGCGGCCCGGGTGGCCTGCGAGCTGGGCGCGGACGTGGTCAAGGTGAACTTCCCGCACCCGGACAAGCGCGACCACGTGAAGCCGCCGTACGAGGAGATCTTCTCGCCGCAGCAGGCGATCGACGGCGTGGTTCGGTCCGCGAACCGCACGCTGGTGCTGGTCTCCGGCGGCGAGCGGGCCGGTGACGACGCGATGTTCCGCAAGGCCGAGCAGGCGATGGGTGCCGGCGGTCTCGGGCTGATCTTCGGCCGCAATGTCTGGCAGCGCGGGTACGACGAGTCGCTGGGCTTCGTCGACGGGCTGAAGGAAATCCTCGTCCAGTACCCGAGTTCGTGAAAGGAAACCAAGCGATGAAGCAGAAGTACGTGCTCGTCGGCGTGGACGACACGCCGGAGAGCCTGTTGGCGCTGCACTGGGCTGTGGAGGCGGCCGGCGGACGCGGTGCGCCGGTCCGGGTGATCCGCGCCTACCTCGACGAAGCCAGCCGCTGGCCGGCGCTCGGGGTCGAGGGCTACGTTCCGCCGCCGATGCCGCTGGACAAGTTCCAGACCGGGCTCGACGACGCGGTGCGGTACGCGCGCGACCGGCTCGGGTACGACGGCGGCTCCGGCTGGCTGGCGAACTCGGACCCGGCCACCGCGCTCCTGATCGAGGCGGGCAACGCCGAGCTGGTGGTCGTCGGAACGCGGTCGCGCAACAAGATGTCCGCGGCGGTCCTCGGATCGGTGGCGACGTCGGTGGCGTCGAAGGCGCCGTGCCCCGTGGTCGTCGTCCGGGGCGAACGCCGTACCGGACCGGTCGTCGTCGGCACCGACGGGTCCCTGGACTCCGAGGAGGCGGTGGCGTTCGCGTTCGAGGAGGCAGCCGGGACCGGTGAGAAGCTCGAAGTCGTGCATTGCTGGCAGCCGCAGTCCGACCACCACGAGGCGATCGAGAGCACTCACCAGCTGCTGACGGACTGGCTGGCCGAGAGCCTCGAGCCGTACCGGGACAAGTACCCGTCAGTGCAGGTCCGGGCGTCGATCCTCGAGGGCCGGGCGAGCACACGGCTGATCGCGTTGTCGGAGACGGCGTCGCTCGTCGTCGTCGGATCCCGCGGGCGCGGCGGCGTCGCCGGACTGCTGCTGGGGTCGGTCAGCCAGAGTCTTCTCCATCACGCGGACTCGCCCGTTGCGATCGTCCGCCGGCACAAGGAGTCATGATGAGTCACCTGCTGACTGTCGCGGACGTGATGACCAAGGACGTCGTCACGGTCGCCGAGGACACCCCCTTCAAGGCGGTCGCGGCCGTGCTGGCCGAGCACCACATCAGCGCTGTGCCGGTTCGCGGGGTCTCTCGCGGGGTCGCCGGTGTCGTCTCCGAGACGGACCTGCTCCGCAAGGAGCAGTACCAGCGGACCACGCGCCGGCCCTGGCGGCACCGCAAGACGCGGGCCAAGGCGGACGCGCTGACCGCGCACCTGCTGATGACAAGTCCGGCGGTGACCGTCGAGGGCGGTTGCACGCTCGACGAGGCCGCGCGGCTGATGGCGGCCCGGGAGATCACCCGGCTGGTCGTGATGGACGGCGACGAGATCGCCGGCATCGTGACGCGGTCCGATCTGCTCCGCGCGTTCCTGGTACCCGACAAGGAGATCCTCGCCCGGGTACGGCGGGACGTCGTCGACCGGCACCTGTGGGACGACCCGTTCGCCGTACAGGTCACGGTCCTCGAGGGCGTCGTGACGCTGACCGGCCAGGTGGACAAGCGGAGTACGGTCTCGTTCGCCGAGAACCTGATCGCCGGCGTCGACGGCGTCGTCGGAGTCCAGAACGAACTGACCTGGCGCTTCGACGACACCACCCGCGCCACCGGCGCAACGTTCTACTGAGCAGCGACCGACGCGACGCGGCAACGACCGGGGGTGGGCGAGCTGGAGCGGCAGCTCGCCCACCCCCTTGCTTCAGGCAACGACAACTGCCCGCCCGGGTGCACGCACGGAGGGGGCGACGGATGAACGCAGTGTTCGACTGGCTCGCGAGCCTGCCCGCCTGGCTCGTACTGACTGCTGTCTGTCTGCTCCCGGCGCTGGAGGCTTCGACCTTCCTGGGGCTGGTGGTGCCGGGGGAGACTGCGGTCATCATTGGCGGCGTGGTCGCGCATGCCGGCGCCTTGCAGCTGTGGGCAGTGATCGTGGCAGCCGCGATCGGCGCGATTGCGGGTGACCAGGTGGGATTCGTCGTCGGGCGACGGTACGGTCCTGGCCTGCTCGAGCGGCTGCCGGGCCGGCTGCGGCGGCCGGAGCGGATCGAGCAGACCCTGGCGCTCATCCGGCGCCGCGGAGCCGTCGCCGTGGTTCTCGGTCGCTGGACCGCGGCATTCAGGGCCTTGGTGCCGGGAATCGCGGGCATGAGCCGAATGCAGCGAATCCGGTTCACTGTGGCGAACGTCGTCGGTGGTGTGGTCTGGGCGGTCCTCGTGGCCGGCGGCGGCTACCTGGCCGGTGCGTCGTACAAGGCCCTCGAGCAACGGCTGGGCCTGGTGAGCGGCCTCCTGCTGGCCGGCTTCGTGGGCACGGCGGTTGTAGCCCTGGTGATCCGGCACCGGCGGCGCGCTCGCTGAGAGCCGGATGACGGGCGGGTGTCGAAAGCCGCCGGGCCGGCGGTGTCGTGGGTGAGAATCGGATGAGAGGTCTGTCATCCGGCCCTGCCGAGCGGTCTCCGGCCCCACTGTTGCGCTGACGCGCTAGGTGGGGGAGGGATCGTGACACAGCAGTGGAGATCGGTGCCGCGGAGATGGCTGCGGTTGACGGTCGGACTCGGACTGATCGCGGCGATGATGACCGCGGGGCAGGTGGCCCGGAACGTGGCAGCGGCCGCCGGACCAGGCAGTCTGACCCTGGACGTGGTCAGCGCACGGTCGGTCAACTCTGGACCCGGATTCGTACACGAGAACGATCCGGTGGCCCACTACAAGTGGCTGATCAACGTCGACGACACCGGCGACCCGGGGACCCGGACGAACCAGCTGATCGACCGCTGTCTGCCGGCCACCGCGGCCGGCGGCTCGTCGGACCCGAACTACGCGGACACGTGTCCGTGGCCGTCGACCCGGCCGACGTCCGGGTTCGCGCCGATCGTTGCCCAGGGCACCGAGGCGGACCTGAGCGGCACCAAGCCGCTCGACAACCTCGCGCCCGGGAAGTACCTGACCTCGGTGACCGCCGACGGATTCAAGATCGACGGTCAGCACTTCACGATCACCTCCGGCCAGACGACCCACGCCGCGGTCCGGATGAACCCGACACCGTTGCCGCTGACAACGCTGCGGCTGCAGGTGTTCAACGACAACGTCCCGGTCGACGGCACCTACGAGGCCGACGCCGAGCAGGGTCTGGCCGGCTTCACCGCCAGTCTCACCGACGTTCTCGGCCTGGTCAGCACCGACTACTACGGCAATCCGCTGTGCACGGTCTACAAGCACGCGAACGCCAACGGGACCGGTGCGATGCTGTTCGACGCGAACAACCGGCCGATCATCGACACCGCCCGCTCCACCGGACAGTGCGTGAGCGACGCGACCGGCGCGATCGTCATCCCGAACCTCGGCCCGAACCGCTACGCAGCCACCGTGACACCGCCGTCCGCACAGGCCGGGCAGTGGGTCCAGACCACCACGCTCGAGGGCGGTCACGACCACGACATCTGGCAGCAGGAAGGTGAGACCGGGTACGACACCGAGCAGGTCCGCGGCGCCGAACTCGTGTCGGCCGTACAGTTCGGCTTCGTCCGGACCAAGGCCCTGACGGCGCCGGCCGGTACGACGGGTGAGGTCAAGGGCGTCGTGATCGCCGGCCTGCCCTACATCGGCGGGCAGAACGGGCAGGTCGTACCGGAGACCGGCTTCGCCGGCGCGAAGGCCGACGGCCCGATCCCGTACCCGTGGGTCGCGCTGTCCGACCTCGACGCGGGTGACGCCGCGGTGTACGTCGGTCGCGGTGCGGCGGACGGCAGCTTCGACATCACCAACGTGCCGGACGGCACCTACCAGCTCACGCTGTGGGACGACGACCAGGACTACATCCTCTGGAGCTTCAACGTCGAGGTCCACAACGGCGACGTCACCGACGTCGGCAACAAGATGCTCGTCGGCTGGTTCACCCATGTGACCGGCACCGTCTTCATCGATGCCAATGGCAACGGTAAACGGGACACCGGCGAGCGCGCGGTGCCCAGCTTCGGTCTGACCGTCCGGGAGCGGGACAACTCGCTGATGGACCAGTACACGAACACCGCGGTGACCGACTCGGCCGGCAACTACGACATCAGGGAGACCTACCCGCTCGGCAAGTGGCTGGTCCTGGAAGGGTTCAACACCCGCTACAAGACCACCGGCATCACGTACCAGGCCGCGAACGAGACCAAGCCGACCACCCAGCTGGGCAGTCTCGTCGACATCAACTTCCTGCCGATCATCGGCCTGCGCGGCCGGATCGACTGGGGCGTGCAGCCCTACGATCCGGGCACCAACGGCGGCATCGTCGGAACCGTCACCTACGACACCACCCGCAACGAGCTCGACCCGGCGATGGCGGCCACCGAGCCCTACCAGCCGGGCATCCCCGGCATCCCGGTGCACCTGTACCTGCCGAAGGCCTGCACGGACACGACTCCCACGGAGCTGTGCCGCCAGGGATACGAGACCGAGCCGAAGCAGGTCTCCGACGGCAACGGCGGGATGGCCGACAACCCGCGGTACGGCGCTTTCGTGAAGGGGCCCGAGGTTTCGGAGGCCTACACCTCCGAGGAGTGGGCGCCGCCGCGCGGATGCACCGCGCGGACCTACAACGGCCAGCCGCTGACCGACCAGCAGGCGCTGCCCGCGTTCGGCCCGGCGGAGAACCGGTTGTGCGTCGAGGCACCGATGATGGGGGTCACCGTCGGCGCCAGCGACAGCGCGGGCGGCGGCCAGACGGTCAACGGCAACTACGGGTTCACCACGTCCAACATCAACCTGTACCCGCCGACGGACACCGTGCACAACCCGGACGGTCTGGCGCTCTATGCCGCGTTGCCGGCCGGTCAGGAGCAGGACCTGCCCGCGCGCGACTACATCGTCTCGGTCGACATCCCGAACGACCCGGTCGACGGCAAGCCGATGTACAAGGTCACCAGCGAAGAGGACGTGAACGTCTTCGACGGTGACAGCTACCTGCCGCAGGAGAACTACCCGCCGGCGACCCCGGCCCAGGCGAACGACCCGGCCGGCCCGCCGGATCCGACGCCCACGCCGCCCGCCGAACCCCCGTCACAGCAGGCCGGCATCATCTCGCCGTGCGCCGGACCGCTGCACACGGTCGACGTGACCAACGAGGCGTTCAACGCCGGCGGCGGCAGCCCGTTCCAGGGCTACGAGCGCCCGCTGTGCGGCGACAAGCTGGTCGGCCTGCGGACGCAGCAGGCGACCGCGCCGAACTTCAACCTGTTCACCGACGTGCCGATCCCGACGCACTTCTGGGGTCTGACGCTGAACGACCTCGGCCTGACCCTCGACAAGCGCAGCGTCAACTACGGCGAGGCACAGGGTCTGCCGTTCGTCCCGGTCGGTCTGTACGACTGGTCCGGCCGGCTCGTCGACACGGTGCACACCGACTTCAACGGGTTGTACGAGGCCCTGGAGCCGTCCACCGGCACCTACAACTGTCCGCTTCCCGCCGGTCCGTGCCCGAACATGTACCGGTTCGTGGGCAACGATCCCGGTCAGCCGGGCGCACTGAATCCCGACTACAACCCGAGATTCCGGACGATCGCGACGAACTTCCAGGCCTGGCCCGGGCTCTACACGGTGACCGACGAGGCGCCCACCCAGGTGGCTGCGACAGTCCTCGCACCGGACACCACGACGGTGAACCCGACGGTCTGCGACCTCGGCTCCAACGTGCCGCAACTGCTCGCCGTGGACCGCCCGTACATCCGCCGCAGCGACGCGAACCGGTCGGTCACGGTGACCGGCTTCGGTTTCGGGGCTGCCGGTGCACCCGACCGGGTGACCCTCGACGGTACTGCGATGACGGTCACCAGTTGGAGTGACAAGAAGATCACGTTCACCGTCCCGGTGGGCTTCGCGACCGGCGCCGCCGTACTCGAGATCACCGGGCACAGCGGCAAGCAGAGCGTCAACGGACTGACCCTGCAAGTGCTGGGCGTGAACGTTCCGCTGCTGGCCGGCCTGTCCGCGGCCAACCCGCTGATCGCGGAGGTCGGTCCGGCCAAGACCTACAAGACCGTGCAGGCAGCGCTCGAGGCGGCGACGCCGACCCGGCTGCGGCCGTACTGGCTCGTGGTCGTGTGGCCGAACGCCCAAACCTCCGCCAACCCGCGCGGCGACTACAACGAGAACGTCATCGTGCACCACCAGGTCCGGATCCAGGGCGTCGGCCCCGGCGGCTTCGACTCGGCCGGGACGTGGGTCCCCGGCTCGATCCTCGACGGGTCCGGCTTCAACCTCGACAACCCGAACGGAACCGCCTGGATCAACCGGCTCGCCGGCCTGCAGTACTCCGGCGACCCGGCGGTGCCGGACTCGGCGGTCGTGACCGTGCTGGACGACCCGGCGCGGGCAGGTTTCGTGCCGAGCAGCTGGCCGGTCACGCTCGACGGGCTGAGCATCACCGGCGGAGCGCAGGCAGACATCGCCGGCAACGTCAACGTGCTGACGGGCGCGGTGACCACGCCGTACGGCGCGGCCGGCGCGCTGGTCACCCAGGGCGGCGGCATCTACGTCCACTCCAACGTCCGCGGCCTGCAGGTGACCGACAACCTGATCCACGGCAACGGCGGCTCGTACGGCGGTGGCATCCGGATCGGTACGCCGTACGTCGGGGACAACCGCAACTACGACCCGGTCATCGCCCGCAACCAGATCCGCGACAACGGCGGCACCAACCTGGCCGGCGGCATCGGGCTGTTCACCGGCAGCGACGGCTACCGGATCGAGGACAACGCGCTGTGCGGGAACTTCTCCGCGGAGTACGGGGGCGCGCTGACCGCGTTCGGCTACATGGCGAACCCGGGCGGCAGCACCGGCGGCCGGATCACCGGCAACCGGATCTGGTTCAACGCCTCGTACGACGAGGGCGGCGGCGTCATGATCGCCGGCGAGTTGCCGGCCACGCCGACGGCGCTCTCGCCCGGGTCGGGTCCCGCGACGATCGACGCGAACGTGATCCAGGCGAACCTGGCCAACGACGACGGCGGCGGCATCCGGCTGCTGCAGGTCAGCGGATCGCACATCTCCCGGTCCGACCCGCAGACCATCGCGATCGCGAACAACACGATCGCCGACAACATCTCGGCCCATGAGGGCGGCGGTCTCGCTCTCGACGACGCGGCGTTCGTCAACATCGTGAACAACACGGTCACGAAGAACATGACCACCGCGTCGGCGGTGACCAGCAACGGCCAGCCCGCCCCGGCCGGTCTGTCCACCGCGGCGAACAGCGACCCGTTGCAGGCGCGACTGCGCAACACGTCGGTGTTCTCCGGATCGGCGACGCTGGCAGCGACGACCTACAGCAAGCCGACGCTGCTGAACGACGTGTTCTGGGACAACCGGGCCGGCTCGTTCTCGGGCGGATATGTCTACGGCATCGGCGGGCAGTTGCCCGACGGTACGGCGAACTCCGTGAACAACTGGGACCTGGGCGCGGCCGACGTACCCGACGCCCTGCTGACACCGACGCACTCGGTGCTGCAGGACACCACGGGTACGGCGCCCGACCCGACCAACTCGTCGGCGGATCCGCGATTCGTCTCGCCGTACGAGGTGTCGGTGAACATCCTGGCCGTCCGGTCCTACCCGGCCTTCCGGGAGGCGGTCGTCGTGGCGCAGCTGTTGCCGCCCGATCTGATGGGCGACTTCCACCTCGCCACCGCAACGCCGGCGTCCTCGGCCCGGGGGCTCGGCGCGGCGAACACGATCGTCCGGTGGGGGACCGGCACGACCGGGTTCAGCTACACCGTGACGGCGCCCACCCCGGACATCGACGGCCAGCCCCGTCCGACGGTGACCGGATCGCTGCGCCGCTACGACGCCGGATCCGACCAGATGACGCCGTGAGCCGTGGGGGGCGCCGGGGGGCCCCCCCGCGGGCCGCCCGTCCCGCCCGCCCCGCCCCAGCCCCGGCCGTCACACCGGAGCGCCGAAAGGGTGGATGG
>NZ_JBEPDK010000012.1:0-177033 GCF_040300265.1 Kribbella sp. NPDC000426
GGAGCATCGGGAGTGACTGGGTCGCCTTCAGCAGGTCAGCCTCACGAGGCGTCGCGATGACGGTCTCGACGAGCTCTTCCCCTTCGCCGAACTGCCGCCGGCACTGCGACCACTCGGTTGTGTTCTCACAGGGGACCGTGGTCGGCCAGGCCTACTGCGAGGGCGGCTATGGCGAGGGTGAAGAAGGCGGCCCAGTTGAGCCAGGCGGTGAGGCTGGTGTCGTGGGCTCGGAGATGGGCTCCGGCGGCGGCAGTGAAGTACAGGACGAGGCCGCAGGAAGCGGCCGTGCCCAGGGCGGGTACGGCGAAGCCGGCCAGTAGGCCGAGCGAGCCCGCGGCGAGCAGCACGCCCAGTGGAACCTGCCACGACACCGGAACGTGCAGCCGCTCCGCGGTCGCGATGACCGAGCGGTTGTGGGTGAAGTTCATGACTGCGGCGGACGCGTAGGCGATGGCAGCCACCACGGTGACCGCTATGTAGCCGGCGAGCATGGTCGCCTCCTCGAGTGAATAGCTTGGCATCAAGTAACTTGATGCCAGGCTACTTCGCTGTAGCTTGGTGTCAAGCTAAACTCCGGGCTGTGGAGAACGACTCCGTCGACCGGATCATGCAGGCGTGGCGCCAACGGGACCCGAAGCTGGACTCGAGTTCGCTCGAGGTCACCGGGCGGCTCGTGCTGGTCGCGGAGTACTACCAGCGGGTCGTCGCCGGCCTGCTGCAGCCGTTCGACCTGAGCATCGCCGACTTCGACGTACTGAACACGCTGCGCCGGGTGAGCGACCCGCACGGCTGCAAACCCAGCGATCTGGCACGGTTCGCCATGATCACGACGGGCGCGATGACGTCGCGGCTCGACCGCCTCGAACGGGCCGGCCTCATCCGCCGTGCGCCCGACCCCGACGACCGGCGCGGGGTGCTCGTCCAGCTCACCCGGCAAGGCAGCAAAGTCGGCCGGCAGGCGCTGGAGAAGCTGATCGTCACCAACCGGGAGTTCCTCGAACCGCTCAGCGAACAGCAGACGGCGTCGATCGCCGACGCACTCAAGCAACTACTTCTCCGGCAGGAAGGCTGAGCGGTAGGTTGCCGGGCATGGATTGGAAGCTTGAGTTGGTTTCGGTGCCGGTTTCGGATGTGGATCGGGCGAAGGCGTTCTACACCGAGCAGGTCGGGTTCGTTGCCGACCACGACCATCAGGTCAGCGACGAGTTGCGGTTCGTGCAGCTGACGCCGCCGGGGTCGGCGTGTTCGATCGCGCTCGGGAGTGGGATGGACCAGGCCGAGCCGGGATCCGTTCGGGGCTTGCAGATCGTGGTGGCCGATGTGGACGCGGCGCGGGCCGAGCTGACCGGGCGCGGCGTGGAGGTCTCCGAGGTCCAGGCGTTCCCCTGGGGCCGCTTCGTGTTCTTCAGCGACCCGGACGGCAACTCCTGGGCACTCCAGCAGATCACCAACCGGAACTGACGCTCACAGCACGCCCTGCTCCGGTGCCGCGGCGATGACCGACGGCCGGTCGCGGCGCAGTACCGGCAGTTCGTTGAAGAACAGGTTCAGTACGACGGCCACCAGCGCGGCCGCGCTGATCCCCGAGTGCATGATGATGCCGACCCACGACGGGAACGCGTCCCAGAACGTCGGCGCGGCGATCGGGATCACCCCGAAGGCCAGCGCGGTCGCCACCACGACCAGGTTCAGGTTGTTGTCGTAGGCAACCGTCGACAAGGTCCGGATCCCGCTCGCCGCGACCGTGCCGAACAGCACGATCCCGGCCCCGCCGAGCACCGGCGCCGGTACGGCGGCCACGAACCGGCCGACGATCGGGAGCAGCCCGAGCAGCACGAGGATGCCGCCACCGGTGGCGACGACGTACCGGCTCTTGATGCCGGTGAGCGCGACCAGTCCGACGTTCTGCGCGAACGCGCTGCAGGGGAACGTGCTGAACAGCGGCGCGACCGTGGTCGACAGCATGTCCGCGCGCAACCCGTTGGCGACCCGGCGGGCGTCGACCGGCGTACCGACGATCTGGCCGATCGCGAGGATGTCGGCGGTCGTCTCGGTCATGATCACCGCGATCACGATCGTCATCGAGATGATCGCGGCCGGCTGGAACGTCGGCAGACCGAAGTGCAGCACCGGCGGCAGGGCGACGACCGGTCCGTGGCCGACGTTCCCGAAGTGCGCCATCCCGGCCGCGGTGGCGATCACGGTGCCGGCAACGATGCCGAGCAGGATCGAGAGCCGGGACAACGCACCCTGGAACAGCCTGCTGATCAGCAGAATGATCAACAGCGTCAACCCGGCCAGACCGATGTTGCCGGGCGAACCGAGGTGGGGCGACCCGGCGCCGCCCATCGCCCAGGTGAACGCGACCGGCAGCAGCGACAGCCCGATCACCGTGATGATCGAGCCGGTCACCACCGGCGGGAACAGCCGGACCAGTTGCGCGAAGAACGTCGACAGCACCAGCCCGATCGCGCCGGCAACCAGGATCGATCCGAAGACCGCCCGGACGCCGCCGTCGGACGCGATCGCGACCATCGTCGAGACGCTCGCGAACGAGATCCCCTGCACGATCGGGAGCCGGGCGCCGAACGGCCCGATGCCCAGCGTCTGCAGCAGCGTGGCGACGCCGCTGAGGAACAGTCCCGCGGTGACGAGCAGACCGAGATCGGCGGGCGGCAGTCCCGCGGCGCCGCCGACGATCAGCGGCGGCGCGATCACACCGCCGTACATGGTCAGGATGTGCTGGGTGCCGTACAGCACCAGTGAGCGGATCGGGTAACGCTGGTCCTCTGGTCGCATGTCGCGGACTCCATCTCGACAAGGAATCACAGGGAATACCGCATCCCGGAAGCGGTATTCCGTTGCGCGAAACGGTAGGACACCGTCGATCACGCGTCAACAGTCTGTTGAATCTTGCTTTCGGGGTGAGCCCGGTGAAAGCCTGATCGGGTGGCGGAGCGTGAATTGCGGGGGCGGCAGCACGAGCTCGCCGTACTGGGCGGGATGCTCGAGGCCGCGCGCCAGGGACGCAGCGAAGCCGTCGTACTCCGTGGCGAGGCCGGCACCGGCAAATCGGCGCTGCTCGACGCGCTGACGGCCGGCGTCAAGAGCTGCATGGTCGCGCGCATCGTCGGCATCGAGTCCGAGATGGAGCTGGCCTACGCGGGGCTCTATCAGCTCTGCCGCCCGTTCCTCGGCCGGATGGACCGGCTCGCGCCGCCGCAGCACGAGGCGCTGGGGATCGCGTTCGGTCAGCAGGACGGGCCGGCGCCGGACCGGTTCCTGATCGGCCTCGCCGTGCTGAACCTGCTCTCCGACGCGGCCTCCGACCAGCCGGTGCTGTGCGTCGTCGACGACGCCCAGTGGCTCGATCTGATGTCCGCGCGGATCCTCGCCTTCGTCGCCCGGCGGCTCGAGGCGGAGTCGGTCGTGATGGTGTTCGCGGTCCGCGACGGCGTCGACCACGAGCTGACCGGGTTCAACGAACTCGAGATCCGCGGCCTCGACGACGCCGACGCCCGCGCGTTGCTGGATTCGGTGCTGCCGGGCCCGGTCGACCCGCGGGTCCGCGACCGGATCGTCGCCGAGACCCGCGGCAACCCGCTCGCCCTGCTCGAACTCCCCCGCACCTGGACCGCGGCCGAGCTCGCCGACGGCCTCCGCAGTACGACGCTCGCGAGCCAGATCGAGGACAGCTTCGTACGACGGGTCGAGGCGCTGCCGGCCGACACCCGGCTGCTGCTGCTTGTCGCGGCGGCCGAGCCGCTCGGTGACGCGACCCTGCTGTGGCGTGCCGTCGAGCGGCTCGGTCTGGGCGCCGACCCGGCCGCGGCTGCCATCGAGGCCGGTCTGATCACGTTCGGGCAGCAGGTCGCGTTCCGGCATCCGCTGGTGCGGTCGGCGGCGTACCGGACGGCGACGGCGCAGGACCGGCAGGCTGCGCACCGGGCCCTCGCCGATGTCACTGATCCGGAGATCGACCCGGACCGCCGCGCGTGGCATCGCGCGCAGGCAACCGTGCGGCCCGACGAGGACGTCGCGGCCGAGCTGGAACAGTCCGCGAACCGTGCGCGGGGTCGTGGCGGTTTCTACTCGGCCGCGGCGTTCCTCCAACGCTCCGCCGAGCTGACGCCGGACCCGGGCCGCAGAGCCCAGCGGACGCTGGCCGCGGCCGTGGCGAAGCGCAGCTCCGGCGCACTGGATTCGGCTCTGGAGCTGCTCCGCGCGGTGACTGCCGGTCCCCCGGACCCGCTCCGGACGGCCGAGGTCGAGCACCTGCGCGGCGAGATCGCCTTCGACCAGGGCCGGCCGCGCGAGGCCGCCGGCGGGTTGCTTGCGGCGGCCAAGCAGCTCGAGCTGCTCGATCCCGATCGCGCCCGGGTGGCCTACCTCGAAGCGATGTCGGCCGCCATCTGGGCGAGCGGCCCGAGTGCGCCGGGCATCGTCGCCTACGCGGCGGCCGAGACGCCGCCCGTACCTGCGTCCTCCGACTCGCCGATCGACGTTCTGCTCGAGGCTCTCGCGCTGCGCTACACGCGCGGCTACCCGGCGGCCGCGCCACATCTCGTCGCGGCCCTCGACCGGGCTCGCGCGACCGAGGTCGGCTCGGACGACGTCGGCGACTGGTTCTGGCTCACCGGCAACCGCGGCATCGGCATCGTCGCGGTCGAGGTCTGGGACTACGAGACCGCGCTCGCGCTCGCGACCCGGCAGGAGCGGACCGCGCGGGCGACCGGAGCGCTCGTACAGCTGCAGTTCGCGCTCAACTTCCGGGCCAACATGCTGTGTGCGACCGGCGACCTGGAGACCGTGTCCCGCCTGGTCGAGGAGGATGCCGCCATCGCCGCGGCGACCGGCAACGCCAGTGTCGGGATGGGCCGGCTGTTCCTGGAGGCGTACCGCGGGAACGAGTCGACAGCGCGCACGCTGATCGAGACAGCCATCCAGCGCGCGACCGATCAGAGCCAGGGCCGGATCGCCGCGTTCGCGACGTACACGAATGCCGTTCTGCACAACGGCCTCGGCCGGTACGACGTCGCCAAGGACGCGGCCCTGCAGGTCTTCGAGCAGGACGTCCTCGGGTACGGCGTACTCGCCTCGAGCGAGCTGGCCGAGGCCGCGTCGAGGACGGGCGACACCAAGCTCGTCGAGAGCACCCTCGCCTGGCTGACCGAACGCACGACCGCCACCCCGACAGACTGGGGACGCGGTATCGAGGCGCGCGTCCGAGGCCTGCTCAGCTCCGACGAGAGCGGGTACGTGAAGTCGATCGAGCACCTTGGCCGGACGAACCTCCGCATCGAGCTCGCCCGCTCCCACCTCCAGTACGGCGAATGGCTCCGCCGCGAAGGCCGCCGCGTCGACGCCCGCGAACACCTCCGGATCGCCCACGAGCAGCTGGACCAGATGGGTCTGGAAGCCTTCGCCGAGCGCGCCCGCCACGAACTGCTCGCCACCGGCGAGACGGTCCGCAAGCGCCGCCCCGACACCCTCAACGACCTCACCGCCCAGGAGGCCCAGATCGCCGGCCTGGCCCGCGACGGCATGACCAACCCCGAGATCGCCGCCCAACTCTTCATCAGCCCCCGCACCGTCGAGTGGCACCTCCGCAAAACCTTCTCCAAACTAGGCATCACCTCCCGCCGCCAACTCCGCACAGCCCTCACCCGCTGACGAAAAACAAGAAACAACGAAGACAGAAAAGAGAGAGGGTTATTCAGAAGCCCTCAAAAGGAAAGATCAAGAAAAGAAGCGAGATTCAGAGTGGTGGCTGGCTTCGGTGGCGTACCGGAGGTTGCCTGCGCGGAGTCGGCGCGGCCCGGAGTTCCTTCTGGAGAGCGGCCAGGAACCGCCGGCCCGGCCCGACGGCTGGAGCTCGTGCCGTGGGTGTGGTCCGGACGTGAGTCACTCATCAACCGCACGCAGGCCCGTGGCCGCAGGCGTGTGGCGCGTGGCTTGGGTGCCAGTGGCGGGGGTAGCTGAGTGGTGGCGGTCCGCCTCCGCGCCGCGGGCAGTCGTGGTTGGGGAGGATCTTGCGCCCGAATCGGTGCAGGATCCTCCCCAAGTCCGATCATCCAGGGCGGCGCACGCCCGTCGGCCCGCGTGATCCACAACCTCGCCGAGCCATGGCGAATGGTTCCGACCCCGAATGTCGAGTCGTGGATTGGGGCGGATTTTGTGAGCCAGTTTTCACGACTCGGCGGGAGTGGTCTGAGCCGGTTGCCACGACTCGGCGAGTGGGAGGTTCGGCGGTTTGTCGGGGGGTGCCGGTAGGGTCCTGGGGTGGATGTTGGGGAGCGGATTCGGGAACTGGCTGATCAGATCGTCGTGTTGCGGGATGCCTACTATCGGGGCTCGCCGACGGTGGCTGATGCGGAGTATGACGCGGTTGAGGATGAACTGCGGTCGTTGATCGAGGCCAATCCCGAGTTGGCGCCGGATCCGAATCCGTTGGAGCAGGTGGGTGCGCCGGCGGTGTTGCATGCGCCGGTCCGGCATTCGCGGCCGATGTTGTCGTTGGAGAAGGCGACCCGGCCCGAGCAGGTCGAGGCGTTCTTCAGCCGGTTCCCGGGCCAGTCGGTTGTCGTGATGCCGAAGCTGGACGGTCTGTCGCTCGCGCTCGTGTACGAGAACGGCCGCCTGGCTCGCGCGGTCACCCGCGGCGACGGGACGACCGGCGACGACGTCACACCGCTCGTGCGGGCGCTCACGGACGGAGTCCCGGCCAAGCTCGACGTGCAGGACCGGGTCGAGGTCCGCGGTGAAGCGGTCATGCTGCGCTCCACGTTCGCGGCGTACAACGTCGCCCACCCCGACAAGCCGCTGATCAACCCGCGCAACGCCGCCGCCGGCACCCTGCGCGCCAAGGACCCGGCCACGGTCGCCGAGCGGCGTCTGCAGTTCCTCGCCTTCGACCTGCTCACCGACAGCGCCGACACCGACCTCGAGCGTGCGCTCACCACGATGGGCTTCACCGTCGCCGACATGCAGCACTGCGACGACGCCGCCGCGGCGCAGGCAGTGATCACCTCGATCGAGCAGCGACGCAACGACCTCGACTACGACCTCGACGGCGCCGTACTGCGGTTGGCCGATCGCGACGCGTTCGCCGCCGCGGGCACCCGATCGAGCTCACCCCGCGGCGCGCTGGCGTTCAAGTTCGCCGCCGAGGAGAAGACGACCGTGCTGGCCGACGTGGTCTGGGACGTCGGCAAGACCGGCAAGATCGCCCCGGTCGCCTGGCTGGAGCCGGTCTTCGTCGGCGGTACGACGGTCACCCGCGCCACCCTCGCCAACCAGGAGGTGATCCGGGCTCGCGACATCAAGATCGGCGACACGGTCCTCGTCCGGCGGGCCGGTGACGTGATCCCGTTCGTGGCCGGCGTACTCGACGCGTCCAAGCGCACCGGCGACGAGCAGGACATCGTGCCGCCGGTCGTCTGCCCGTCCTGCGGATTCCCGCTGACCGAGCAGGGAAACAGCCGCGAGCTGTTCTGCACCAACGTCTCCTGCCCGGCCCAGACCGTCCGGCGGCTGATCCATTGGGCGTCCCGAGCCGCAGCGGATATCGACGCAATCGGCGGGGTCTGGATCGAGCGGCTGGCCGAGGCCGGGATCCTCGAGAACCCGTCGGACTTCTACCACCTGACCGCCGAGCGGCTGCTCGAGTTCGACCGGATCGGCGAGGTGTCGGCGGCCCGGATGATCGAGTCGATCAACACCAGCCGTCAGGTCGGCCTCCGCCGCGCCATGATCGGCCTGGCGATCCCGATGGCCTCCGAGGGCACCGCGGCCCGGCTGTGCCGCGCGGGCTTCGGCTCGCTCGAAGCCGTCGCCGACGCCGGTGAGGAAGGCCTCGTCGCGGTCGACGACATCGGCCCGAAGGTGGCCGCCTCGCTGATCGAGCACCTGACCCGGCTGCGCCCGGAGCTCGAGCGCCTGCGGGAGGCGGGCGTGTCGCTCGACGTACGCGAGGAAGACTTGCCGCCGGTCGTCGCGGCCGGTGCACCGCTGGCGGGCAAGACCGTGGTCGTGACCGGCTCGATCAGCGACCCGCGTTCCGGCGAGAAGGTCGCGCGGCCGGCGTTCCAGCGGCTCTGCGAGAAGGCCGGCGCGACCATCGCCTCGTCGGTCTCGGCCAGCACCGACCTCCTCATCACCGGCGCCGACGTCGGCGCCGCCAAACTCACCAAGGCCGAGAAGCTCGGCGTCACCGTCGTCGACCAGTCCGAGATCTGGCAGCAACTCCAGGCCGCCGACCTGCTCAACTAGATATCGGTACGGCGGAACGGGAAGAACTCGCGGACGTCCTGGGCGCAGTGGCAGGCGACCGCGACCTTCGCGGCCCACTTCAGGGCGTCGTCGAAGGTCGGGACGTCGACGACGAACAGGCCGCCGATCAGCTCCTTGCTCTCCGGGTAGGGCCCGTCGGTGATCATCCCGTCGGTGTCGACCAGGGCGTGCTTCTGGCGGTAGTCCAGCCCGCCGGTGAAGACGAGCACCCCGGCGTCCTTCGCCTCCTGCACAACCGCGTGCGCGTCGTCGGCGACCTGGGGCAGCTCCTCCTCGGTGATGTCCATCGCGCCGTCTTCGAACGAGATCAGGTACTGCGTCATCTGAGCGCTCCTTGTCCCGCGGCCGCTGTCCGGCCGCCTCTCACCCCTGCTACGAACGGCGTACCCCGGATCCGACAGGTCCGGTCAAGAAAGTCTCACAGCTGTTGTCCGGTTCCTGACAGCACCCTGGCGCCCGGCGCGCCGGGCGCGAAAGGGTTGAGGCATGACGGACAAGCACCGTGAAGCGACCGGCTTTCAGGAGCAAGCGCCGTACGACGAATCGATCGACCTGCGCACCGATTTCGTCATGGTCTACGGCCTCAACGACACCACAGCGCAGCGCATCGCCCGGTGGCGGGAGGCCGGGTACCGCGTCCACCTGATGACAGGCATCTCCTGGGGCACCTACCAGGACTATCTGGACGGGAGGTGGGACGGCTCCGACCACTGGGCCGACGCCCAGACCACGGGTGACGGCAAGCCGATCCTGCACGGTCAGAGCACCGACATCCCGTACATGGTCCCGACGTTCAGCTTCACGGAGTACCTGGTCCAGAAGCTCCGTCCGATCATCGAGCTCGGCGTCGAGGGCATCCACCTCGAGGAGCCGGAGTTCTGGGCGCGGGCCGGCTACTCGGAGTCGTTCAAGCGCGAGTGGCAGGGGTTCTTCAAGGAGCCGTGGCAGGCCCCGCACAGCAGCCCCGAGGCGCACTTCCGCGCCGGGCAGCTCAAGCAGCACCTGCTCTCCCGCAGCCTCGACCGAGTCACCTCCGTACTGCGTGACGAAGCGCTCCAACAGGGTCGTGAAGTGCGCTTCTACGTCCCCACCCACAGCCTGCTCAACTACACCCAGTGGCAGATCATCAGCCCCGAATCCCGTCTGCGGACGCTCCCCTCGATCGACGGCGCGATCGCACAGGTGTGGACCGGAACCTCCCGGACACCCAACGTGTACGCCGGTGTGGTCGCCGAGCGCACGTTCGAGACGGCGTACCTGGAGTACGGCATCGCGCAGGACCTGACCCGCGGCACCGACCGGCGAATGTGGTTCCTGCACGACCCGATCGAGGACCACCCGGACCGCACCTGGGAGGACTACCTCGCCAACTACCAGCGCACCCTGATCGCGTCGCTACTGCACCCGGGCGTGTCGCGGTACGAGGTGGCGCCGTGGCCGAACCGGATCTTCAACCGCCCGTACCTGCGGGAGGGAACCGACGAGCGGGAGCTGATCCCGCCGGACACCGCGACCAGCTACCTGATCGCGATGAACAGCCTGCGCGATCTGGATCAGCCGGACGTGCAATGGGATCAGGAGGGCCCGCGGATCGGGATCGCGCTGTCGGACACCGCGATGTTCCAGCGCTGGTCCCCCGGCGGCGAGAGCGGGCACTACGACGGTCTGCAGGACGCGCTGGCGCTGGAAGGCCGGGAGCAGCTGCACTTCTCGGACTTCTACGGTCTCGCGCTGCCGCCGCTGTTCGACGGGCAGCGGGTCGCGCCGGTGCAGCTGGAGAACGTGATCGACACTCCGGACGCGCTGGACGATGTCGACGTACTCGTCCTCAGCTACGAGTTCCAGAAACCGCTGGCACCGAGCATCCACTACGCGCTGGCCGGGTGGGTCAACCGCGGCGGCAGCCTGCTGTACGTCGGCGACGGCGCCGATCCGTACCACGCGATCCGCTCGTGGTGGACCGGCCGCTACGACACCTGCGCCGACCACCTGGCCGAGGCGCTCGGTGCGGGCCGCGACGGCATCCAGACGATCGGGAAGGGGCGGGTCCGGTTCCTGCCGGTCCGCCCGGCCGAGTTCACCGAGTCCCCCGAACGTGCCGCCGAGCTGGTCGCGGCGATCCGCGAGCTGGCCGAGGCAGGTGGTCACACCTGGCAGTCGACCAACTGGTTGTCGGTGCAGCGCGGTCCGTACCTCATCGGCGCCGTACTCGACGGGACTCACGTTGTCGAAGGCAACTATCTCGACCTGCTCGACCCCGGGCTGCGCCTCGTCGAGCGGCGGGAACTGGGCCCGGGGCAACTGACCTGGCTCCGCGACCTCTCGTACGACGAACAGACGCTGCTCGCCTCCGCCGGCCGCGTCGTGGACTGGGCCTGCGACCAAGGCACCATCACGTTCAGCTGCGAAGCACCTCGCGGCGTGCAGGTCGTCACCGCGCTCCGAGTCCCGTCCGAGCCGGCGTCGGTCAACACCGACCACGAGTACGACGCGACGTCCGGCGTACTGCGGGTGCGTCATCCTGGCGAACCGGGCGGGACCCGCGTAGAAATCAGGTTATGACTGATGCGGTGGTCTTCGATCTCGACGGGGTGCTGATCGACTCCGAACCGCTGTGGGACGAGGTGCGACGAGGCGTCGTGGCATCCGCCGGCCGGGACTGGCCGGCGGATGCCACGGAGGCCTTGCAGGGCATGAGCACGCCGGAGTGGTCGGCGTACCTGACCGACGTGGTCGGCGTACCGGGGTCGGCCGAGGAGGTGGCGGCCAGGGTGATCGACGGCATGGTTGCCCGCTACCGGTCGCAGCTGCCGTTGCTGCCGGGTGCGGTCGAGGCGGTGCAGCGGCTGGCGAGTCGCTGGCCGCTCGGGCTGGCGTCGTCGTCACCCCGGCGACTGATCGACGCCGTGCTCGACGCCGCGCAGCTGACCGAGCACTTCCGCGTCACGATCTCCACCGAGGAGGTCGGCGCCGGCAAGCCCTCCCCCGCGGTCTACAACGAGGTGGTACGGCGGCTCGGCGCGTCCGAGGTCGTCGCCATCGAGGACTCCAGCAACGGACTGCGCTCGGCGTCCGCGGCCCACCTGCGGGTCATCGCCGTACCGAACGCGAACTATCCGCCGCAGGACGACGCCCTCGCGCTGGCCGACGCAGTCGTCCACTCGCTCGACGAGGTCACCACGGACCTCGTCGCCGGCTAGAGCGCGCGGACGCGGTTGTTGCGGGGGTTGTGTTCGAGCTCGACCAGGCCGAGCACCTCCAGGACCGGCGGGACGTAGTTGGCGAAGCGGCCGCGGTAGCCCTTGCGGAGGCCGTACCAGCCGCCGACCGGGTTGTCCTCGGACCGCGCCCAGGCCTCGACCGTGCCCGGTGCGGCCGGCTTCTGCTCGTCGGCGTTGCCGAGCGGCATCCAGTCACCGTGCGCCTTCAGCATCGCGTGCAGATCGTCGATACAGCGCACGTCGTAGCTGAGCTTCGTCGTACCGACCTGGCACACGAGCGCGGTCTCGTCGCGATACACCTGGTACTGCGAACTGCCGGGCGGGGTGGTCAGCACCCACGGGTCCGCCGCTGTCCCTGAACCATTCGCACCCATGACTCCCCCTCTTGGTCCACTTTCGGTTACCGTAACACTCAGGTTACCGAGCTGGGGAGTGTGTTCAGTGGAGGAGCGTGCGGCCGGGCCGGCGTTCGACGCGTTGGGGGACGCGAACCGGCGGGCGATCGTCGAGATCCTCGGCAGCGGCGCGCTGTCGGTCCGGCAGATCGCCGAGCAGCTGCCGATCAGCCGGCCGGCCGTGTCCCGGCACCTGCGGCTGCTGAAGGACGCCGGGCTGGTCAGCGACGTACCCGACGGGAATCGCCGGGTCTACCAGCTCCGCGAGGAGGGCGTGGACGCGGTCCGCGCGTACTTCGCGGAGGTGTGGGGATCGGCTGCGACCCGGTTCCGGATCGTCGCCGAGAACACCTCGGAGGAGCGGTGATCGAGCCCCTGGTGGTCGAGTTCGAGGTGGACGCGTCGGTCCCGCACGCCTTCGACGTGTGGACACGCAAGTGTGCGAGTTGGTGGCCGAGCGGTCATACCGTCAGCGGCGATCCGGCCGCGATCACGTTCGAGCCGCTGATCGGTGGACGCATCGTCGAGACGGGTCCGGACGGCGCGGAGCACCTGTGGGGCGAGGTCCTCGACTGGGACCCGCCCGGGCGGTTGCGGTTCCTGTGGCACCTGTTCTTCGACCGCAGCGAGGCCACCGAGGTCGAGATCACCTTCAGCCCGCGCGGCGACGGCACCGTCGTACGGCTCGAACAGACTGGCTGGGACAAGCTCGGCCCGGCCGGCCGCCCACGCCGCGACCGAACGGGGGCGGCGTGGGCGGCGATCACCTCGCACTACATCGCCGGTCTGTGAACAGTTCGTTGGCCTCCCCCACGATCTCCTGATTTCCCCTTGTGTGCCGTGCATACGAGCACCGAACGAATTCGGTTCAGCCTGAACCGTCCGGCGTCGGTGCCCGTGTAGGGCCCATACATTCCGGCGAGTCGACTCGAGACGGCCGTGAACAACAGGGGAGAAATCATCATGAGTACTGTGGCAAAGCGTGTTCGGCGCGGGCTCGCCGTGGCAGCTGTCAGCGCCGGCATCGCCGTGAGCCTTGCCGGTACGGCGTCCGCGGCGCCGGCCGGCAGCGTCGTGATCGACACCGGCCAGCTGATCGTCACCGGCACGAACCGTGCGGACAACATCACGCTCACCGTGCCGGCCGCCGACACCTCCGTGGTCGAGGTCGACCTCGGCGACGGTACGGCGAAGCGCGTCGTCAAGCGGGCCGATTTCGGCCAGATCCACATCACCAGCCGGGGCGGCAACGACGTCGTCCGGATCGACTACGGCGCCGAGGTGCAGCCGGCCACGATCATCGACACCGGGAACGGCAACGACACCGTGTTCGGTGGCAGCGGCAACGAACTGATCCGCACCGGCGCCGGCAACGACAGCGTGGACGGCAACCGCGGCGCCGACACGGCACAGCTCGGCAGTGGTCGCGACACGTTCACCTGGGATCCGGGCGACGGCAGCGACGTCGTCGAGGGTGGCCGCGACCAGGACACGATGGTGTTCAACGGTGCGGCCGCCGCGGAGAAGTTCGTTGCCGCTGCCAACGGTTCGAGGATGCGGTTCACCCGGGACGTCGGCAACATCGTGATGGACACCGACAACGTCGAGCGGCTCACGCTCAACGCTCTCGGCGGCGCCGACACCGTCACCGTCGGCGATCTGCGCGGTACCGACGTCCAGAAGGTCTCCGTCGATCTCGGCGGGCAGCTGAACACCAAGGGCGGCGACGCGGCTGTCGACGCGGTGACCGTGACCGGCACTCCCGGCCGGGACCGCATCCACGTCTCCGGCTCTCGCGGCGACGTGCGGGTGTCCGGACTGCGCGCCGACGTACAGCTGAAGAACGCAGAACCCACCGACCACCTCACCGTCGACACCCTCGCCGGCAACGACCGCGTCTCCACCCGCGGACTCGCGCGAGGCACCATCGCACTCAACATCCTCTGACCACGTTCATCAAACAGCCCGGCGTCCACTCCCCCGGACGCCGGGCTTCGGCACAACTTCGGTCCCACCGCGGGCATCAGGACAGGTGAGGGGCTAGTCCGGGGGAGGACAGAAATGAAGCGAACACTCGTTACAGGGACGGTCGCGACGCTACTCGCCGTCGGCTTGTTGCCGACGTCAGCCGACGCGTCACCCCGTGCCGCGACGCAGGCGTGTGAGGTCAACCTGGGATCCGTCACGGCCGGCGGTGACCAGTGGACGCAGCTCATGGCCGCGACCACACCGCCGACCCGCACGTACGAACACATCGTCGGCCGGGACGTGTATCCGGACGGCCAGGTCCGGCTCAGCGCCACGATGACCGCCGACGCGAACGCGGCCGGCCCCGAGGTCAGCGGCTACCTCGTCATCGGCGACGCCCTGTACAAGAGCTTCTACGCCGCCAACTTCGCCGACGGCGCGATCCTGCGCTCCAGCCTCAACCGAGTGGGCGGTGGCTGGGCCGGTTTCACCGCCGTCGACCAGTCGACATACGCGAGCGGCTCGTTCTACCGGACGAACACGTACGGTCTGCGCAGCGACGGCGTCCTGTTCCGATGGACCGTGGATACGCAGGGCGTCTGGCGGAACAAGACGTCGTACCCCGGGTTCCCGGCGGTCAAGTCCATGACGCTGATCAGCCAGACCCGGACCTACGACACGTTCCTCGCCAACACCCGCGGCGGGGCGTTGTACACGATCCACATCCCGACCGCGGCGTCGGCCGGCGCGGTCGTCAAGCTCATCCGCGGCTCGACCTGGCAGGGCTTCGAAGCGCTGGTCGCGCAGCGGTGTGGTCAGTACGGCACGCTCCTGATCGGCATCGACAAGGACACCAAGTCTGCCTACCTGTACGCCGTCGGGCACGCGAACGGCACCGCGACCGTCATCCAGAGCCGCGGCAAGCTCCCGGTGAGCCTGGACGATCCGGTGTACTTCCACTGGACCGGCCCGGCCGCCACCCCGCCGTACGGCGAATAGCCCTTCAGGACACCTTGGCGGCGGCGTGTAGGGCCAGGCCGTCGGTTGGTGCGATGTCGGCGCGGAACCAGCCGCCTGAGTCGACTGTGTACGTCGGGCCGCTGCAGTGGCCGGGTGTGTAGTCGCCGTGGAAGACGTCGCAGTACACCCCGGCCGGTAGGTCCGTGTGGAAGCTGCGGCCGGTCAGCGCGGAGCTCTCGTCGTTGAGGACGAGGTATCCCTTGGTGCCCCGGCCGAAGGCGATCGCGTCGTTGCCGTTGTCCCACCACTCGGTCACGGCCGTCCCACGGACCGAGTTGTGGAAGCCGACCATGTTCGCGATCACGCGCCACTCGTGCTCACAGCGCCAGCGGTTGGTGAAGCACGTCGTGTCGACGGTCTGGCCGGAGCTCGTCGACGGCGGGCCTTCGTCGTTCGAGCTGTATTCGTAGCTCGACATCACCTTCGGCGTGCCGTACGTCCACGCCAGCATGAACGCGTTCGCCATCGCGTACCGGCCGTTGTCGCGGAACGTCAGGACGCCGCTCCCCCGCTGCGTGTCGTGGTTGTCGGTGAACACCACCGCGTGATCCGACGGCAGCGGCTCGGCGAACGTGCGCAGATACGCCAGTCGCTCGGTGTTGAAGATCTTCGCGAGATCCGTCGCGTAGCGGAACTCCAGCACGTCTCCGTTGCCGACGTACTCGTCCGGGGTGATCGGCTCGCCCGCGCCGTAGATGACCTCCTGATAGATGTACGCCGGGCGCGACAGCTTGGCCTTGATCGCGGCGATGTCCGCGGCCGCCATGTGCTTCGAGGCATCCAGCCGGAACCCGTCGACGCCGATCGACAGCAGATCGTTCAGGTAAGCCGCGATCCGGCCGCGCACGTACTCGGTGTCGGTCGCGAGATCGGCCAGGTCGACCAGCTCGCAGTTCTGCACCTCGTACCGGTCGTTGTAGTTGACGATGTCGTCGTTGCCGTTCCGCCCGCAGTGGTGGAAGTCCTGGTTCTGGTAGATCCCCGGGTAGTCGTAGTGCGTGTACGACGAACCCGCGCTGCCGACGCCGCCGGACGAGCCGCCGGTCATGTGGTTGATCACGGAGTCGACGTACACCTTCACGCCGGCCGCATGACAACTGTTGACCATGGCAACGAACTCCGCACGCGTGCCGCGGCGGGTGTTGTCGATCCTGTAGCTGACCGGCTGATAGTCCTGCCACCACGGGTACCCCGACGCCGGCAGCACGACATGCTCCTGCGGCGGCGAGACCTGTACAGCGCCGTACCCCTTGGGGCCGAGGACTGCGCCGCACTCACGGCCGACGCTGTTCCAGTTCCACTCGAACAGTTGGACGATGACGTCGCGGTCTCCGCTCGGCGTGGCCTGCGCGACCGGCACGCTCAACCACACCATCGACAAGCCGGCCAGCAGCACGAACGCACGGCGAATCATCAGCTCTCCCTAGGGGCGTCGGGAACTCTCATCAAACCAGACCGATTCCTTTTCGTCGCGGGGTCGGTCTACCTGTCATGGGAATGCGAGCGCTTCAACAGATGTCTTTCGACGGTCCGCGCGACCTGCGGCTGGTCACCGATGCGGCGGTACCGGTGCCTGGGCGGGGTGAGGTGCTGATCAGGGTTGCTGCTGCCGGGGTCAACTTCGCCGATGTCTCCAAGAGTCGTGGGACGTTCGGCGGCGGGCCGCAGCCGCCGTACCTCGCGGGCTTCGAGGCTGCTGGAGAGGTCGTGGCCGTCGGCGAGGGGGTCGAGGGTCAACTCGGTGCGCAGGTCGTCGGAGTCGGGGACGGCGCGTTCGCGGAGTACATGGTGCTTTCGACGCCCGTGCCGATACCGCCGGGCTGGGCGCCGCGCGAGGCGTTGGGGATCCTGGTGAACTGGCCGACCGCGTTGGCTGCGGTGAAACTGCTGGGCGACCTCACCCCAGGGCAGACGGTCGTGATTCACGCAGCCGCGGGTGCGACCGGCCAGGCCGCCGTGAAGATCGCGAAACACCTCGGCGCCACCGTCATCGCTACGGCGTCGCGGCCGAAACACGAGGTTGTGCTGGCGCTGGGGGCCGACCATGTCCTCGACTCGCGCAGTACCGACCTTGCAACCGACATACTGCGACTGACCGACGGCGCCGGCGTTGATCTGGTGGTGGAGTCCGGCGGGACGCTCGAAGCCAGCCTGGCCGCGGCCAAGCGGGTCACGGGCCGGGTCGTCGTCACCGGATTGGCCGGTGGTGAAGCCGCGGTCACCAACTGGGACCTCGTCTACCGGCACCAGGTCCATGTCATCGGCTTCAACCTCGGCGTACTCATCCAGACCGCACCTCAGCTGTTCGGCGAGCTCATGGGTGAGCTGTTCGCCCTTGAGGTGCTCTCACCTTGCCGCCCCACTACCTATCCCCTGGCCGACGGGCCGAAAGCACTCGCCGAGCTGGAAGCCCGCGCGACCGTCGGCAAGCTGGCCCTGCTGCCTTGAGACAATTGCGTATGGGCTCGGACGAGCAGTTCGCCGCCGACACCGAGCGGTACCGCCGGGAGCTGCTGGCGCTGTGCTACCGCATGGTCGGCTCCGCGCACGACGCCGAGGACCTGGTGCAGGAGACGTACCTGCGGGCCTGGCGCTCGTACGCCGGGTTCGAGGGCCGCGCCTCGATCCGCTCGTGGCTCTACAAGATCGCGACGAACGTCTGCCTGACGGCTCTCGACTCGCGACAAAGCCGGGTGCTGCCGTCAGGTCTGACAGGCCCGTACGACGGACCCGACCGGGCGCCGGTCCCCGCCGTACCGGGTGAGGTCTCCTGGCTCGAGCCGCTCCCGGACAGGTGGATCGCCGCGGACGATCCGGCCGCGGTGATTGTGGCGCGTGAATCGGTGCGGCTCGCGCTCATTGCGAGCCTCCAGCTTCTGCCGCCGCGTCAGCGCGCGGTACTCATCCTGCGCGAGGTCCTGGCGTTTCCGGCGACCGATACCGCGGAGATGCTCGGCACCACAACGGCGGCGGTCAAGAGCGCCCTGCAACGCGCGCGCTCGACGCTGGACGAGGTCGAGCCGGACGAGCTCCTCGAGCCGACGGACGAACGGGCTCGTGCGTTGCTCGACGGATACATCACGGCTTTCGAGCGGTCGGACGCCAACCTGCTGGAGCAGGTACTTCGGGCTGACGCCACGCTCGAGGCGACGCCGTTCCGCGATTGGCAGGCGGGCAAGACGAGGTGCATCCACCTGCTCGAGGCTCATGTGTTCGGGGCGCCGGGCGACTGGCGGCTGATCCCCACGACCGCCAACGGCCAGCCCGCCGCGGCCGTCTACCACCGCGGCCGGGCGAGCGGCATCGTCGTACTGACCGTGACCGCCACCGGCATCTCCCGGGTGGTGGAGTTCCAGGATCCGGCCCTGGTCGCGGCCTTCGGCTTCCCGTCAGGAATCGAGAAGCCCGAACCGACCGTGCACCCCTAGCGTGAGTCGTCGGGCGCGTCGTCGGGGGGTCTGACCTCGAAGTGGGTGACGGTGAGTTCGCGCTCGAGCAGGTAGTCGTCGTCCTCGGGGTAGTACTTGGCGTGGGTGATGTCGTCACCGGCGAACGCGCGGATGTGGTCGAGGTCGGTCCACCAGCTGAGCGTGACGATCTCGGTCCGGCCGTCACCGAGATCCCGGGTCAGGAGCTGGGCGCCCTGGTTCCCCGGCGTACGCCGGTAGCCGGACATCCCGGTGCGCTCGACGATCTCGGCGTACTCCGCGGCCTTCTCGGTCGGCACCCAGCCCCGCCACATCCGCGCGATCATCGGCTGGTCCCGCCGGTCAGGAGCGGTCGTAGTGGGACGGCGGGAACGGGTGGCGCTCGGTCAGCGGGTAGATCTCACCCTCGGACTCCTCGCGGTCCAGCTCCGCCTTCGCCTCCTCGTAGACCTCCGACTGGGTCACGTCGGTCGGCACGGGCTCGTCGGTCGCCGGCGGCACCTCGTCCGGGTCGTACGCGTCGACCCCGGCCTCGACCCGCTCCTCCTCGGTCCGGCGATCCAGCTCGTCCTGGTCCGGGTGAATCGCGTCGCCGCCACCGTGCTCCCGCCGATCACGATGCACGTTCTCCGACGTCTCGAAAGGTTCCTCCGACATCGCTCCTCCTCAACCGGGGTTCAACAGGGGTTCAACAGGGGTGCCGCACGAACCACAGTAGGCCACGACCTACAGGTTGGTCTGGGCCTCCAGCTCATCCGGATACCGCCCGCCCTGGATCTCGATCCGCGCCGACGCCTCGGTCAGCCGGTCGAGCTCGTCCGCCGACAGCGTGACCTCGGCGGCCCCGAGGTTCTCCTCCAGCCGGTGCAGCTTCGTCGTACCCGGAATCGGAACGATCCAGGGCTTTCGCGCCAGCAACCATGCAAGCGCGACCTGTGCCGGCCTCACGCCCTTCGCGGCGGCGAACGACTGCACCAGCTCGACCATTGCAACGTTGTGCTGCAACGCCTCGGCACCGAACCGCGGGATCCGCGCCCGCAGATCGTTGTCCTTGTCGAAGGTCGTCCCGACCGTTCCGGTCAAGAACCCTTTGCCGAGCGGGCTGTAAGGCACAAACCCGATCCCCAGCTCCTCACACACAGCCAGTACCTCTTCCTCGGGGCGACGCCACCACAGCGAGTACTCGCTCTGCACTGCGGTCACGGGCTGTACGGCGTGCGCGCGCCGGATCGTGCCCGCGGCCGCCTCGGACATCCCGTACCGCTTGACCTTGCCGGCCTCGATCAGCTCCTTCACCGCCCCGGCGAACTCCTCGATCGGGTACGCCGGATTCACGCGATGCTGGTAGTACAGGTCGATCGCCTCGACCCCGAGCCGCCGCAACGAGCCTTCGACCGCGCCCGCCACCTCGTCCGGCCGCAGCATCCGCCCGACCGGCTTGCGCTCGACCGGATCGATCGCGTTCGCGAACTTCGTTGCCACCACAACCTGATCCAGGTACGGCGCCAGCGCCTCGCCGACGAGCTCCTCGTTCGCATGCGGTCCGTAGGTCTCCGCCGTGTCGAAGAACGTGACGCCCAGCTCCACAGCAGCCTGCAGAAGCCTCACCATCTCCGCCCGATCCGGCTGCCCGCCATACCCACCGGTCATCGTCATACAACCGAGCCCGACCGCCGACACCACCGGACCGTCGGCCCCGAGAGTGCGTTCCTTCATCTGTCCTCCTAGTTGCTCACAACCCAGACAACCGTCTCCGGACAGTCGGCGGGAGGCCCTCATGAACGGGGTACTGACAGAACCCCCTTCGACAGGAGTTGGGTGGTGACGGGGAGTTATGGCGGGGAAAGAGGATGACTTTTGGGGGGTGGGCGCGCGTAGGCTCTGGGACAGACGTGCTCGTACCCGAGGGGGGACCCGTGAGCCAGCCTGACGCGCAAACCGAATACCCCGATCAGATCGATGCCGCGGTGCTGAAGATCGCCGGTGTGGTGGTGCTCGGCGCCATCATGTCGATCCTCGACATCACCGTCGTCAACGTCGCGCTGCCGACCTTCCAGGACGAGTTCGGGACGGCCGGCAACCCGATCGCCTACTCCACGGTCGCCTGGACGGTCACGGCGTACACGCTCGCGCTGGCGACCGTGATCCCGCTGACCGGGTGGGCCGCCAACCGGTTCGGCACCAAGCGGCTGTACATGACCGCGATCTTCCTGTTCACCGCCGGGTCCGCGCTGTGTGCGACCGCCACCAGCATCAACATGCTGATCGGCTTCCGCGTCCTGCAGGGCCTCGGCGGCGGCATGCTGATGCCGCTCGGGATGACGATCATGACCCAGGCCGCCGGCCCGCGCCGGATGGGCCGGCTCATGGCGATCCTCGGCGTACCGATGCTGCTCGGCCCGATCCTCGGCCCGATCCTCGGCGGCTGGCTGATCCAGGTGGCGAGCTGGCACTGGATCTTCCTGATCAACGTCCCGCTCGGCGTGATCGCGTTGATCTACGCCCGGTTCGCGCTGGCCAAGGACCACTCGGAGCCGTCGGAGTCGTTCGACTTCGTCGGTGTGCTGCTGATGTCGCCCGGGCTCGCGCTGTTCCTGTTCGGCATCTCGTCCCTGCCGGCCGAGGGCGGTGACTTCGGTGCCCCCCGGGTGTGGGTCTCGGTGCTGGTCGGCGTACTGCTGATGGCGGCCTTCGTCTGGCACTCGTTCCGCCCGGCGCACCCGCTGCTCGATCTCCGGCTGTTCCGCGACCGCAACCTGACCATCTCGATCATCACGATGTTCCTTTTCGCCGCCGCGTTCTTCGGCGGACTGCTGCTGGTCCCGACGTACTTCCAGCAGATCCGCGGCGAGTCCACACTGCACGCCGGCCTGCTGGTCGCGCCGCAGGGCATCGGTGCGATGGTGACCATGCCGATCGCCGGGCGACTGGTCGACAAGGTCCCCGTGGGCCGGATCGTGCCGTTCGGGATCGGGTTGATCGTGATCGGCATGTTCGGCCTGACCCAGATCACCGCGACCACGCCGTACGGGATCCTGATCGCGATGCTCTTCGTGATGGGGCTGGGCATGGGCGGCACGATGATGCCGCTGTTCACCACCGCGCTGCGGACCCTGCGCGGCGCCGAGGTGGCGCGCGGATCGACACTGCTGAACATCACCCAGCAGATCGCCTCCTCGTGCGGTGTCGCGACGATGTCGGTCATCCTCACCAACCAGCTCAACAACTCCCCGATCATCCCCGGCACGCAGAACATCCCCGGCCTCGACGAGGGCTTGCGCGAGACGCAGGCAGCGATCCTGGCCAACACCCGTCCGGCGAGCATCATCCCGCTGCACCTCGACCCGGCCGTGCTCGCGCGCGGTCTCGCCGATGCCGCGGCGTCGTTCGCGCACACCTACTGGGTCGCCTGGGTGCTGGTCGTCATCACGTTGATACCGGCGTTGATGCTCCCGCGGAAGCGTGAGGTCGTGAACCTGACCGACGAGAAGGCGCCGCCGGCAGTCATCGACTAGGCATTTCTACTGGGGCGACGCGGACACGGGCGGAGCAACCTTTCACGAGTACACGGAACTCGTGAAAGGGAAGAATATGTCTACGTCAGCGTCCCCCAGGCCCAGCCGGCGCACGGTGCTGTACGGCGGGCTGGCCGCAGGGCTCGCCGTACCCGCCGTTGCGGCGCTCGGCGACCAGGCGGCAGCAGCTCCGGCCGCAGTGTCGTCACCGGCACCGTCAGGCTCCGCCGCCATCCGGCCGTTCCGCTTCACCGCATCGCGTGACCAGCTCGACGAGTTGCGCCGCCGGGTCGCCGCGACCCGCTGGCCCTCCGCGGAGCTGGTCACAGACCGCTCGCAGGGTGTCCAGCTCGCCACCAGCCAGGCGCTGGCGAAGTACTGGAACACCCGGTACGACTGGCGCAAGTTCGAGGCCAAGCTCAACAAGCTTCCGCAGTACACCACCGAGATCGACGGCGTGGACATCCACTTCATCCACGTCCGTTCCCGGCACGCGGACGCCATGCCGTTGGTCATGACCCACGGCTGGCCCGGCTCGATCGTCGAGCTGCTCGAGACGGTCGGCCCGCTCACCGACCCGACCGCGCACGGCGGCAGCGCCGCGGACGCGTTCCACCTGGTGCTGCCGTCGGTCCCCGGTTTCGGCTTCTCCGCCCAGCCGACCCAGACCGGCTGGGACACCGGCCGCACCGCACGCGCCTGGGACGAGCTGATGCGCCGCCTCGGCTACCCGAAGTACGTCGCCCAGGGTGGCGACGTCGGCGCCGCCATCACCGACAGCCTGGGCCGGCTCGCACCGGCCGGTCTGCTCGGCATCCACCTCAACCTGCTCGTTCCGGCCCTCGGCGGCGCCCAGTTCCCGGCGATCACGCCGGAGGAGATCGCCGCCACCCAGGCGCTCGGCGAGTTCGCCCGGACCGGCAACGGCTACATCGTCGAGCAGTCCAACCGCCCGCAGACGATCGGCTACGCACTACTCGACTCGCCGGTCGCGCTGGCGTCCTGGATGCTCGACCACGACACCGACAGCTACTACAAGATCTCCCGCGCGTTCCGCGGCGGACTGGTCTCCGGCAACCTGACCCGCGACCACATCCTCGACAACGTCACGCTGTACTGGCTCACGGGCACCGGCGTCTCCGCGGCGCGCGCCTACTGGGAGAGCACCATGGCCCGCGGTGGGGCGACCCCACCACCGGTCGGCGTGCCGGTCGCGTTCAGCTCGTTCCCGGGTGAGATCTTCCAGTCGCCGCGCAGCTGGGTCGAGCTCGCCTACCCGAGCCTTGACTACTACAACAAGCCGGCTCGCGGCGGTCACTTCGCCGCCTGGGAAGAGCCCCAGCTGTTCACCGAGGAGGTACGGGCAGCGTTCCGATCGCTCAGGTAGCCGCCGACGGAACCCTCCGGCGCGTACCGTGAACACGGTCAGGAAGGGGAGGTCATGCTGCGGATCCGTTTCACCAGCGCGGACCTGGCGCGGGTCCGGGTGGCGAGCGGCCCGCATCCGTTGTGGGAGTCGGTCCTCAGCATCAACGGCCTGCAGTACCACAACCTCCCCGCCCGGTACTGGGCCTGGCGCAGCGCGGTAAGCGAACATCAGGACATCCTGCGCGCGGCGTACTCCGTCGTACCGGCCTCGGGCAACTTCGCCGACTTCCTGACACCGTCCATGTCATCAGGGTCATCAGGGTCATCAGGGTCATCAGAGGTCGACGAGCAGTTCGAGGCGATCCGGCAGGTACCGCGGGCCGTCGTCCGCGACGATCTGGCCCGCACGTACCCGGCCGCCGTACCGAGGCCACGGTGGGCGGAGGACGCGTACGACAGCGGCCGGCTCGATCCTGTCGTACAAACCCTCGAGCGGTACCACCACACCGCCGTACGCCCGGTCTGGAGCGCGGTCCGGACCGGGGTCGAGCAGGCACGCCAGCGACTCACGGCGCTGCTCCTGAACGCCGGGGTCGAGGGCATGCTGAGCCGGCTGCACACCTCGATCCGCTGGCACGCGCCGGTCCTCGAGGCCGACTACTTCACCGAGCAGACACTGGACCTCGACGGCCGCGGGCTGCTCGTCGTCCCGTCGTACTTCTGTTTCGGCGCGCCGGTCACGTTCATCGACGACGAGCTGCCGCCGACGCTGGTCCTGCCGATCCAGCCGGACGACGAGCCCTTCGACGACACGATCGCGGACCTCGACGTACTAGTCCGGCTGCTCGGCCCGACCCGCGCGAAACTCCTGGCCGGCCTGGAGAGCGCCGCGTCCACCAGCGAACTCGCCCACCGCCTCGGCGTCTCGCCCGGCTCGATCAGCCAGCACGCCAAAGTGCTCCGCGAAAGCGGCCTGATCACCACGACCCGCTTGGGCCAATCGGTCGACCACACCCTCACTCCCCTGGGCCGGGCAGTACTGCGAGGGCTGTAAGCCCTACTTCGCCGGGCCGTCCTTGCGGGTGAGCTTGTTCAGCTCGCCGCGGACGAAAGCGGCCTTCGTCGGCGTGTCCACGCCGGCCTCTTCCATGCCTTTGAGCCGGTCCGACAACGGGTTCGGCGTGTCGGTGAACATCTGGACCCACTCCGCGGTCAGGTCGGGGTCCTTGGGGTGCTGATCGTTTCCGGCCATGCGCCCATCCTCACGTGCGCCGGGGTCAGCCGCGGATTGTTGAGGTTGTGTTGCAGTGGTGGCCGACTGATCAACCTGTTGGGGGTGATCGGGCGTCTCAGCCTGCATTACTGGGGTGATGTGGAAATTCTGGGGGAATTTTCAATGGGCACGGTGCAGGTTCTCGAACGTCCGGATGTTGCTGCGTTGCCGGCGAAACTGCCGTTACTGCGACGGGTTCTGAAGCATCCGCGGTTGATGCAGAGCAATCGGCTGGCGCTGCTGGTCGTCGTCGCGAATGTCGTTGTGCTGTTGGGCGGAGTGCACGGGGTCGCCGATCTCGCGCTGGTGGCGCAGCTGAATTTCGCCGCCGGAATTCTGGTCCGGCAACAACTGATCCTAAATTGTCTTTCCCGGCTGGTGATGAAGGTCCCGAAATCCTGGCCGCTGCGCGTCCGCTGGGCCTTCGCGAAGGGTTATCACCTGGGCGGATTGCATGTCGGCGGCGCCGTCTGCGGCACCCTCTGGTTCCTCGCACTGACCGTCGCCGCAATCGGGCAGGTCGGTCCGGCGCTGCAACTCGTCTACTGTGCTCAGGCGCTCCTGCTGCTGTCGATCGTCATCACCGCGCGACCGAAAGCCCGCGCCAAGCACCACGATCGCTTCGAGCGCATCCACAGGTACGGCGGGTGGAGCCTGTCGATCCTGTTCTGGATCGGGGCACTACTGCTCGCGGACGAGCGACCCGGACCGCTGCTCACGGCGGTCGCGGCCACCCCGACCGTCTGGGTCCTCGCCATCACCACGATCAGCTCGCTGGCACCGTGGATGCTGCTGCGGCGAGTCCCGGTCGACGTCATCCGCCCGTCGTCGCATGTCGCCCTGGTGCATTCGCGCTACGGCATGCCGATGGCCGGCTCGTCGCGCTCCGTCGCACGGCACCCGCTGCAGCAGTGGCACAGCTTCGCGGTGATCCCGACGCCCGGCGTCGAGGGGTTCCGGATGGCGGTGTCGCGGGCCGGCGACTGGACCGGTGAGTTCATCGACAATCCGCCGTCGCACCTGTGGGTCCGGGGCATCGCGACCGCCGGCATGGCGAACTACGGCCTGGTCTTCCGCCGGGTGGTCTACGTGGCCACCGGCAGCGGCATCGGACCGATCCTTGCGCACATCCTGGCGAGCCGCGTGCCGAGCAAGCTCGTCTGGGTGACGCGCGACCCGGTGAAGACGTACGGACAGCACCTGGTGGACGAGATTCTCGCCGCGCAGCCCGACGCCCTGATCTGGGACACCGACGCGCACGGCAAGCCCGACATGGTCAAGCTGGCCTACTCGGCGTACGCCGATTCCGGTGCGGAGGCCGTGATCTGCGTGTCGAACCGCAACGTCACCTGGTCGGTCGTGCACGGACTCGAACAGCTCGGAATCCCTGCGCTCGGCCCGATCTGGGACTCCTGATACTAGGCTGGCGCAATCATGGGGTCGACGACGCCGGATGCCGGAGATCAGTCCCGGTTGCGGCAGCTCAACGAGCGGGCCGTACTCGCGGCCGTGCGCTCCGCGGGTGACGTGCGGGTCGCGCAGATCGTCGAGCAGAGCGGCCTCGGACGTACTGCGGTCGAGGAGGTCCTCGCGAGCCTCGTCAGCCGGCGCTGGCTGGTCGAGGAGAGCCCGGCGATCCGCGGCCGCGGCCGGCCCGCGCGGACCTACCGGTTCCGCGCCGAGGCCGGGTACGTCGCCGGGCTCGACATCGGTGCATTCTCGGTCCGCGGAGTCCTCACCGACCTGAACGGGCAGACGCTCGCGAGCCAGCGGCGATCGGTCACCCCCGAGACACCGCGCAGCGGGCGGCTCGCGAGGGCGGATGAGGTGGTCGCGGCGCTGGTCGCCGAGGTCGGCGCAGCCGGCGCAGGCAGCGCAGCCGGCGCAGGCGCGCGCAGTGCCGGTGCGCAGGTCTGGGCGGTTGGCGTTGGCACCACCGGACTGGTCGATGTCGCGGGCACCGTCGTACGGGCGAATGCGATCCCCGACTGGGCCGGCACCGACCTCGCCGAATACTTCGGCCGATCGGCGCCGCTCGTTGTCGTCGACAACGACAGCCAGCTCGCCGCCCTCGCCGAGCAACGCCAAGGCGCGACGGACATGGTGTTCCTGCACGCGGGCCGTCGTACCGGACTGGCGTTGGTGCTCGACGGGCAGTTGCGCCGGGGTGCGTACGGCGCGGCGGCGGATATGTCCGCGCTGCGCGGTGTCGCGTGGGAGGTCGCGCTCGAGCACCTGCACGCCGTCGTACCGGCGCAGGTCCCCGAGATGGACAAGGCCGAGCGGGCGTTCGCCGCGGCCCGCGACGGCGACCGGGCCGCAGTGGCCGCCGTACGGAAGTATGCGCGGGCGATGGCGGTCGCGGCCGCGACGGCTATCTCGATCGTCGACCCGCGGCTGCTGGTGCTGGGCGGCGCGTTCTCCCAGTCGGCCGACGTACTGATGGCGCCGCTCGCCGCCGAGCTGGATCGGCTGTGCCCGCGCGTGCCGGAGTTGCGGGCCTCGTCCTTGGGCGCATTGTGCGTCGCGCTCGGCGCCGCGTCACTCGCTCTCGACGCCGTCGACGAGCGCCTGCTCACCCGTTCGCGCGGCCCGCTGCCGACGCTGGCAGCCGCCAGCCTCGACTCCCCCAAGCGCTGACTCGCGTTCGCCGATTGTTCAGTCAGGCGTTGACGCCTGCCCGCGGCGAGGCTATTAATGTCGGAAAGAGGCAATAATGCGCACAAACGCGCGACCCTCCCCCATGAAGCCCAGGAAGTAGGTTCGCAGTGAACAGACGGATCCGCCGCCGGACGTTCCTCACCACCACCGGAGCCGTCGCCACCGCCGCAGCGGTCGGCGACCTCGCCTACGCCAGCCCGCACGCCCTCGACGACGCCGCAGCCGCCGGGTACGTCGACGTGCAGCTGCTCAACATCACCGATCTGCACGGATACCTGCAGCCGACCACGCCGAGCCAGGGCAGCGTGATCACCGGCGCCGGCGGCGTCCAGGTGACCGTCGGCGGCGTCGGGTACATGGCGACGCACCTCAAGCAGCTGCGCGAGGGCCGGCAGAACTCGCTCTTCTTCTCCTCCGGGGACAACTTCTCCGGCTGGCCGTTCGAGATCGACGCACACGCCAACGAGCCGACTGTCGAGGCGCTCAACGCCCTGGGACTGCAGTTCAGCACGGTCGGCAATCACGAGCTGGACCAATCGGTCAAGTTCCTCGTCGACCACATGGAGCACGGTGCGCCGTACCCGGTGAACGGGCGCGACGACAACTTCGTCGACTCGACCGGTCACCGGTTCCGCGGCGCGAACTTCCGCTTCTACACCGCCAACATCGTGCACGCCGACACCGGCCGGACCATCGTCCCGCCGTACAACATCGAGTGGGTGGACGCGGGACGCGGGCGGAAGCTGCCGATCGCGTTCATCCACCTGACCGTGATGGACACCCCGACCGGGTCCACGTCGTACCAGCCCGACCTGCGCGCGCTGTCCGACGTCGGGCAGGCCAACAAGCTGGCCGCGCAGCTGAAGAAGCGCGGTGTCAACGCGATCGTGATCAACATCCACGACGGCGGTGTGGCCGGCAACGACTACAACGCGGGGACGAACCCGTCGGGCCCCGTCTTCCAGCTCGCGGCGCAGGCCTCGCCGGACATCGCCGCGATCGTCACCGGGCACTGGCACTGCCGGTTCAACATGATGGTCCCGGATCCGAACGGCGTACTGCGTCCGGTCGTCGAGGCCGGCAACCACGGGTCGCTGATCAACGAGATCAACCTTAAGCTCGACCCGCGGACCGGTGAGGTGATCCGTGAGCTCACCACGTCGACCAACCACGCCAACACCCGCGATGTGCCGGTCGACGAGGAGCTGCAGTACATCGCCGACTACTGGACCGCGACGGGTGCGAAGCGCTACGCCACCCCGCTGGCCAAGGTCACCGGCGACTTCACCCGTACGCCGAACGCGTCGGGCGAGTCGACGATGGGCAACCTGGCCGCCGACTTCGCGTACTGGGACGCGAACCAGCACCGCGACGGACGGGCCGACCTGGCGCTGATCTCGGTCAAGCCGGTGTCGGGGTCGAACGCGCTGACCGGCGACCTCTTGGTTGCCAAGGGCACGAATCCGGCCGATGCCGACGGCACCGTTCTGTTCGGCGAGGCCTGGAACGCGTTCGGCTACGGCAATCCCGTGCTCACCGTGACGCTGCCCGGCACGCAGCTGCACGCTGCCTTCGAGGCGCAGTGGGTGGCGCAGGCCAACGGGACCGAGAAGTTCGCGCCGTTCGCGGTCTCGCACAACGTGTCCTACACCTACGACACGACGAAGCCGATCGGTTCGCGCGTCGATCCTGCCGCGGTCCTGATTGATGGCGAGCCCATCGATCTTGCCCGCAACTATCGCGTCGCCGCGCTCGCCTACACACTGATCGGCGGCGACGGCACCCAGGTCTTCGCCGGTTTCACCGACCCGTACCGCAACGACCGGGACCACGAGGGTTTCATCGCCTACCTGCGTGCGCACCCGACGCTCACCCCGTCCACGCTCGGCCGGGCCCGCCCGGTGAGCTGATTTCGGAGTGGTCTTGTCCGGTTAGCGGTCAAGTCGCCGGAAATCGGCACTTGCCGGTCCGTGCGGTTCTAGGGTGGAGGTGTTCGCCTGGCGGTATACCCCACAAACCGGGCTGACCGGCCGATTGTGCAGACCGCGCGACCCTCATCCCCGAGACGTGCAGGTGCCCCCAACGGTCCAAGTCCACGCCCGACCGCCAGGCGAGCCCATCAAAGGCTCAGCGCCTAGAGGAAGGCCGACAAGAGCAAGGTCATGGCGAGGCCGATCACCGAGATCAGCGTCTCCATCACCGACCAGGTTTTGATGGTTTCGCCAACCGTCATGCCGAAGTACTCCTTGACGAGCCAGAAGCCGGCGTCGTTGACGTGCGAGAAGAACAGCGAGCCGGCGCCGATGGCGAGGATGACGAGCGCGATGTGCGTGGAGTTCTCGCCGACGGCCAGCGGCGCGACGATGCCGGCGGCCGTCACGGTGGCGACCGTCGCGGAACCGGTGGCCAGCCGGATCAGTACGGCGACGATCCAGCCGAGCATGAGCGCGGACAGGTTCGCGGCGATCGCGATCTTCGCGATCGCCGTACCCGTCCCGCCGTCGACCAGGACCTGCTTGAACCCGCCGCCGGCGCCGACGATCAGCATCACCCCGGAGATCGGCATCAGGCTCGTGCCGATCTTCCGGCTCAGCTCGGGGATGCCGAAGCCGATCGACGTACCGAACGTGTACATCGCCAGCAGTACGGCGAACAGCAGGGCGAACACCGGATCACCGATGAACTGCAGCACCGGATAGAGCGCGTTGTCCTTGCTCATCCACACGTCCGACGCGGCCTTGAGCAGCATCAGTACGACGGGGCTCAGCACGGTCACGATCGTCCAGGTGAAGGTCGGCGTCTTCGTGCGCTGAGCCTGCTCCGTAGCAACCTCGACTCCGACCGGACCCGACGGCGATCCACCCGACTCGCCCTCGTGCGCGCCGCCCGAGACCTCCAGCGCAGCGCCGGCCGCCCCGATCGGAACCCAGCGAGCAGCCAGCTGCCCGAACAGCGGACCCGCGATCACAACCGCCGGGATCGCCACCAGCAGCCCCAGCGCGAGCGTGATGCCGACGTTCCCGTGCAGTACGCCGATCGCGGCCAGCGGACCCGGGTGCGGCGGGATGAACCCGTGCAGCACCGACAGCCCCGCGAGCGCCGGGATGCCGAGCAGCATCGCCCGCGCGCCGGTCCGACGGATCGCCAGCACGACGACAGGAACCAGCAGCACCAACCCGATCTCGAAGAACATCGGGATGCCGATGATCGCGGCGATCAGCGCCATCTTCCACGGGAGCACGGACCGTTTCCCGCGCAACAGCGTGTCCACGACCTGATCGGCGCCGCCGGAGTCCGCGAGCAGCTTCCCGACCATGGCGCCGAGCGCGATCAGCACACCGACGTACCCCAGGACGCTGCCGACGCCGTTCTCGTAGGACTTCGTGACGTCGCCGGCGCCGATCCCGGAGGCCAGCCCGACGAACAAGGCGCCGATCGTCAGCGACAGGAACGCGTGCACCTTGAACGCCACGATCAGCGTGACGATGATGCCGATCCCGATCACGGCGACGATCAGCACCCGGGTGTCGTGCGCGTTCCAGGGCGCATTGACATCGGCGCTCGCTGCCAGGGGAATTGCGGTGACTGCATCGGCCAGGCCCATTGCTTCACGCTCCTCGCGACCAACCCCCTCCCGCAGTCTCCCACCGGGGCCCCGCCGAAACCTCCCAACGGCGCGCCGCGCCTCACCGGAACAGGTCGAGGCCCTTGCCGACGAGAACGGCGGACAGGACCGTCAGCAGAACGACCGTGATCGTGTTCAGGTTCGCCAGCAACCACGTCTCGACCGACCTGAGGCTCCGCGCCGACCGTTCCGGCCCGACCAGTACGACGGCCACCAGCGGGCCGAGGACCGTCGCCGAGGCCACAACCACGAAGACCGCCACCGCCGCGATCGTCTGCGACGTACCGAGGCCGGCACCGCCCAGCAGGCTGCCCGCGCTCAGCACGAGCGGAAGATTCTTCAGGTTCGCCAGCGCCGCCGCGGCCCCGGCGAGCACGAGCCCCGCCGCGGACAGCGTCGCCATCCGCTCGACGATCGCCGGCCGCGGCGGAGTCGTCCCGGGCTCGGGGCGCTTGCGCCAGTACCGAACGGCGAGGACGCCGAACAGCACGCCGACCGCCAGCTGCAGTACGTCGACGCCGTCGCGCGTTGAATCCTCATGCCCTTCCGCGACCGCGTCCGTCAACCACGCGACCAGCCCGACGGCGATCACCAGCGCGCCGACCCATCCGGCCGCGAAGCACACCCCGGCGCGGACCGGCCGATCCGACAGCAGGACGAGCACGATGCAGATCATCGGCACCGGGCTCAGCGCAATGGCCATCGCCTGCGGCAGAACCGCGCCGACGACGGGCCACACGGTCTCAGTGCCCGTTCGCCGGCGGCGGGACCTGCAGAACTTCGACGATGCTGATGCCGAGCATGTCCAGGTGGTTCAGGATGCCGGCCAGCGCCGCCTGGTCGTCGAGGTACCCGTGCAAGACGGTCTGCGGGGGCTCGGTATCAGCGGTCATCGACGGGAACGCGTCGGTCAGGTCGCGCGACAAGGTTCCCTTCACCCGGATGACGTAGTGGCCCATAGGACGCCCCTTTCACGGCCGTCACTTAGGACTCTGCGGCTGTCGCAGGCAACTCGGCTCCCCCGGATCGGGGGATGGTGGTCGAGCCGGCGATCCGCAGGCTTGGAGGCGTGGCCGAGTCTGCTCCACCGGAGATGCCAACTCCTCGGGCCGCTCGGCGGCGGATTCCCAGACCCGTTGTGCAGCTGGCCCGGCTCGTCGTCATCGCCGTGGTGGCCTGGCTCCTGCTGCGGCTGCTGCGCGGCATCGACTGGAGCGAGGTCGGCTACGCCCTCACCCATCTGAGTGCCTGGCAGATCGCGGTCCTGCTGGTCGCGATCCTGATCCGGCGTGCGGTCCTGGCCGCTCCGCTCGCGTTGCTGATCGCCGGTCTCAGCTACCTGAAGTCGATGATCAGCGATGTCGCAGCGGCCTCCGTCGCCACGATCGCGCCGTCGCCCGGTGACGTCGTACTGCGACTCGCCATGCTGCGCTCGTGGAACATCGAGAGCACCGACGCCGCGTCGGGCCTGACGCTCAGTACGACGATCTTCTACATCGCCCGTCTGGCCGCGCCGGTGATGGGCTTCGTGATCTTCTGGGCGACGCGGGACTTCTACGCGCCGTTCGGCTGGGCGGCGCTGGTCTTCGGCGTGGCGGCCGTCGTCCTGCTCGTCGGCCTGTTCTACGCGCTGCGGGCCGAGCGTACGGCGGCGACGATCGGGCGGCTGCTCGGACGGGTGATCCAGCGCGTACGGCCATCGAGTCCAGGCCCGGACGTGTGGGAGGAGCGGCTCGTGTCGTTCCAGTCGCACAGCGCGGGGCGGATGCAGGAGCGCGGGTGGCTCGCGATTCTCAGCCAGCTGCTGCTGGTGGGCGTCGAGGCGGGCGTACTCGTCCTGTGCATGGCGTTCGTGGGGGTGAAACTGGACGGGCCGACGGTCCTTCTCATGTTCTGCAGCTTCATGGTGGTCTATCCGCTGACCGGGCTGCCGCTGATGGGAGCGGGCGTACTGGATGCGACCTACGCGGCGTTCGTGTCCGACCACAGTGCCGTCGAGGCGACCGACCTCGTCGCGGGACTGCTCGTCTGGCGGGTCGCCATCCAGCTCGTGCCGGTTGTCGTCGGGCTCGTGACGATCGCGCTGTGGCGGCGGTTCACCTGGAACGGGTGACCCGGCCGGGAACGGTGGGCGCCCACCCTGGTCGCATGACGGTACGCGGGACGCTGGCGTTCGCCCTGGCCGGCGCCCTGCTCGGTGCCTTGATTGTTGGACTGGCCCAACCCGCCGCGGCAGCGGTCTCGCCAGAGGACACGGCGGCACAGGCACTGGCCGACCGCTACGCCCCCGTCGTACGACTGCAGAAGCTCGGCACGAACTGCGACGACGGCGAGCAGTTCCAGCCGACCGACGTGAACGCCGTACTCGGTGATCAGCAGGTTGCGCTGCGCGGGCCGTGGCGACCGCCCGACCTGGTCAAGACCCAGCCGGAGGGCACGGACCTCGGCCGCGGGTACCCGGGCCATTTCCTCGACTTCCCCGGCGATCCGTTGCGCCCCGGGTGCGACTACGCCGAGTGGTCTGCGCACATCAACAGCACGCATCCGGCCACCGTCTACGCGCACGTCACCGGCGATCCGGCGTACCCGGGGAAGCTGTCGCTGGAGTATTGGTTCTTCTACATCTTCAACGACTACAACAACACGCACGAGGGCGACTGGGAGTCGGTCCAGCTCGTCTTCGAGGCGGCGACGCCGGAGGCCGCGCTGGCCACGAAACCGACGGCGATCGGGTTCAGCCAGCACGGCGGCGCGGAGCGGGCGCGGTGGGGTGACTCGAAGCTCGAGATCGTCGACGGCACGCATCCCGTCGTCTACCCGGCGGCGGGTTCGCATGCCAACAAGTACGGACAGCGTCTGTACCTCGGTCGCGGCTCGGAAGGTCTCGGTTGCGACGACACGACCAGGCCGGCGGCCGAGCTCAGGCCGCAGGTCGCCTATGTGCCGATGGCGCGTGCGGACTACCTGAAGGAGTACCCCTGGCTGGCGTTCGAGGGGCGCTGGGGTGAACGGCAGCGGTCGTTCTTCGACGGACCGACCGGGCCTAATCAGAAGGCTTCCTGGGTACGGCCGATCCAGGATGCAGGGGCGACCTGGCGGGACGACAGTACGGTCGTGCCCGCCGGCAGGGTGCTCGGGCCGAGCGGCACCAGCGTCTTCTGCGCGGCGGTCGGCACCGGTTCGAACCTGCTCCGCGAGACCCTCGACCGGATCTGGTTGCTCGTGCTGATCCTGGTTGCGCTGGTCGCATTGATCTGGTTCGCCGCGAGCCGGACCCGCTGGAGTGACTCAGCGCCGTTGCCCGCCCGGAGACGGCGGGCGTGGGGGCAGACGGTGGTATCGGCGCTGCAGCTGTTCCGGCAACGCCCGGGGCTGTTCGGAGCGTTCGCCGCGACGTTCGTCGTACTGGGGCTTGCCACGCTCCTGCTTGCGGAGCTGCAGGCGGCGCGGCGCGATTCGCCGACCGATCTCGGCGCGCCGACCGAGAACGCGACCGGCTTCTGGGCATCCCTGCTCGCTCTGGCGATCACGGTCCTCACCGCCGCGACGTACGTCGCCCTGCTGGCCGCGGTCACGTCGACGCTCGACCGACTCGACCGGGGCGACCCGGTGACGACCGCGCTCACCTGGCGTGACGTGCGAGCACGGGCCCGGCCGCTGGCCGCGGTGTCCGTGCGGTACTTCGTGGTGATCGCCGTACTGACGGTCATCGTGGCGACGATCCCGCTGGCCATCTACTACGCAGCCAGCCGGGCCTTCGCGATACCCGCGGTGATGGCCGAGGAGGTCTCGGCGAGTGCAGCGCTGAAACGCAGCCGGCTCCTGGTCAAGGGCCGATGGTGGCGAACCGCCGGGCCGCTCGCGATCATCGTCGGACTCGGCCTGTCGATCGGACCGATCGCCGGGATCGTCCTGCTGCTCGCGACCGACCTGCAGCCGAGGCTGATCAACGTGGTGTCGTCGCTGCTGTTCGCCGTGGCCATGCCGCTCGTCGCGGCCGCCGTCGTCTACCTGTACTTCGACCGCGCCACCGACGCAGAGTCGCCCGGATCGGGTGACGTCGCGGATCCCGGCCGTACCTATTCTCGGCACGGGAGGTAGGCATGTCCGAGCCCGACGGCGGACCACAAGAGCCCGCGGTGAAGCGCGGCCCGAGCCGGCTCCTGATCACCGCCATCGCGGAGGCCGTGATCGTGGCCGCGCTGGTCGTCACGCTGATCATCGTCAGCGTCCGCCTCAGCGGCGACAACGGAGACACTGCCAACGCGTCATCAGCCGGCGGCCAGACCGGTCCGGCGATGTGTGCGGCGATCCCGGTCGCGAATCAGGTCCTGCCGTCGATCGTCACGATCTCGGCGAGCAGCGGCGCCGCAGCCGGCACCGGGTCGGGGCAGGTGTTCCGGGACGGCGGTTACATCCTCACCAACGACCACGTCATCTCACCGGCCACCGCGGGCGGCGCGATCTCCGTCCAGTACAGCGACGGCCACAGCTCCGCGGCGACGATCGTCGGGCGCGACCCGAGCACCGATCTCGCCGTACTGAAGGCCGCTGACGAGGCGAAGGGGTATCCGGTCATCGGGGTCGGCTCGTCCGCGGATCTGCAGGTCGGCCAACCAGTGGTGGCGCTGGGTGCGCCGCTCGGGCTGGCGAGCACGGTGACGTCCGGGATCGTCAGCGCGCTCGATCGCTATGTGCCGGTGCCGGGTGACTCGGTGACGCACCACTTGATCGGCGCCATTCAGACCGACGCTGCGATCAACCCCGGCAACAGCGGTGGTGCGCTGGTCGACTGCGCCGGGAAGCTGGTCGGAGTGAACGCCGCGATCGCCACCGTTCCGAACGCGTCCGGGGTCAGCGGCGGCGGAAGTGTCGGTCTCGGCTTCGCGATCCCGATCGACCTCGCGAGCCCGATCGCCGACGAACTGATCCGCACCGGGAAACCCGGGCACCCGACCACCGGGCTGCAGGTCCAGGAGATCCCTCCCGCGCTTGCTGAGGCGTCGGGTGCGCCGAGCGGTCTCTTCGTCCTCGCGGCGACCGGGCCGGCGGTCGCAGCCGGGCTCAAGGCCGGCGACGTGATCACCAAGGTCGACGGCCAGCAGGCCGTCAGCAGCGAGCAGATCGTGGTCGCCACGCTGACCCGCAAGGTCGGCGACACCGTCGAACTGACCTACGTACGGGCCGGCGCCTCGAACACCACCACCCTCACCCTCGCCGCGCCCTAGGAGGAGGCGGGTGGGACGGGCTGGGAGGCGAGCAGATCCAGGCCAAGTTGTCTAGCCAGGAACTGTGCGGCGAGCTGGCCCTGCACACTGTTGCCTGCCTGGTCGAGCCGTGGCGCGAACGTGCCCAACGCACCTTTGCCGGGCGAGACCGTGACGATGCCGCCGCCGATCCCGCTCTTCCCCGGTACGCCGACGTCGAGCAGCCAGTCGCCCGAGGTCTCGTACAGGCCCGCGATCGCCATCACCACCAACGTCACCCGAGCGACGTCGGCGTCAACCACCCGCTCCTGCGTCAGCGGACAGACCCCGCCGTCCGCCAGCGTCGCACCCATCACCGCCAGGTCCGTCGCCGCGACACTCAAGCAACTCTGCCGGGTATAGAGCTCGGTTGCCTCGGCAGCATCACCCGCCAGTCCGCCCACACTCTGCAGCAGGGCCGCAAGCGCACGGTTGCGGTGGTTCGTCGCCAGCGCCGACTCCAACACCTCTTCGTCCAACTCGAGGGCACGACCGGCAAACCGGGACAGTCCGTCCATGATGAACTGCCACCGATGCTCCAGCGAATCGCCCGGCGTCAGGCTGGTGGTCGCGATCGCCCCCGGATTCACCATCGGGTTGGTCCGCCCGGCCGGCGATCGTTCAACCGCCTGCACGGAGTTGAAGGGCAGCCCGGTCGCGTTCACCCCGACCAGTTCGCGGATCGCCTCCAGACCGGCCGCCTGGCACATCAGCGCGAACACGAACGGCTTCGCGACGCTCATGATCGTGAACGGCCGGCGCGCGTCACCCGCCTCGAACAGCCTCCCGTTCGTCGCCGCGACACACACCCCGAACGTGTCCGGATCGACCCGCGCCAATGCCGGGTACACCTCGGACACCGCTCCGTCGCCGACGCCGCGGTACTTCTCGTACGTCGAACGCACCAGCTCGTCGACGACCGACGCAGCGGGCAGTCCGCCCGTCGAGATGTACCGGCCGGCCGGCACCTCAGAACGACCAGACCAGCGGGACGATGACGATTGCCGTCAGCAACCACCACGCCATCACGACCAGACCGAGCTTCCAGTAGTCCCCGAACCGGTAGCCCGCCGGACTCATGATCATCATGTTCGCGGGTGTCGAGATCGGGGTGAGCAACGAGGCGGCGCCCGCGACCGCGATCAGCATCAGCACCGGTTTGACGTTCGTGCCGGTGCCTTCGGCCGCCGCGACCGCGATCGGCGCCACGATCAGCACCGTCGCCGTATTGCTGACCATCTGCCCGAGCGCGGCCGTGACCACGAAGAGTGCCAGCAGCAACAAATACGGCCGGCCGGGCCCGACCGCGTCGATGATCAGGTCGGCGATCCGGTCCGCTCCCCCGCTGGCCTGGATCGCGCCGGACAACGGGATCAGCGAACCGATCAGGATCACGATCTGCCAGGAGATCGCCCGGTACGCCTGACTCGGGCCGACCACCCGCGTCAGCACCATCGCCGTCGCCGCCAGCAGCCCCGCCATCGCCGGCGGCACCGCACCGGTCGCGAGCAGCACGACCATCGCGCCGAGGATCGCAACGGCCAGTGATGCCTTCGGCCCCCACGGCACAGCCTGCCGCCGGACCAGCTCCGGCGAGTCGACGAGCAGGATGTCCCGGTCCCGGCTGAGCTCCTCGAGGGTCTCCCACGGGCCGTGCACCAGCAGCGCGTCGCCCTCGGCCAGTTGGGTGTGCCGGTTGCCTCGGTCCTTGCCCATCCGCTGGACGGCGATGATCACCAGGTCGTGACCGCGGTGCATCCCGGGGAACACCGTCTCGCCGACGAGCGCCGACCGCGGCGGGATCACCGCCTCGACCACGCCGGAGTCGCGGGTCAGCAGATCGTCGACAGGTGTCATGCTGACCGCGAGCAGATTGTCGACAACCAGATTGCTGACGTACTCCGACGGCCCGGTCACCACCAGCACGTCGCCCGCGTCGATCGCCGCGTCCGTCCGGTTCTGCCCCTGCCCGTCCTGGACGCCGACGATCACCACCCCGGGGTACTCCGTCAGGTCGAGCTCTCGCACGCTCTGCCCGAGGAACGGCGACAGGTCACGGACCCGCAGACGGTAGAAGCCGTCGCGCAACGCGTAGTGCACGTCCAGCGTCCTGGCATGTACGGCGAAGTCCGTGGCCTGCTGCGCGGGCCGGCTGGACGGCAACAGTTTCGGACCCAGCAGCACCGAGATGGCGATCGTGCCGATCACCAGCGGCACGCCGACGATCGCGAACGAGAAGAACGGGAACGGACCCGCACCCGCGTCGCTCGCCGCCTCCGACACGATGATGTTCACCGGCGTACCGGTCAGCATCAGCAACGCTCCCGCGCTGCCCGCGAACGTGAGCGGCATCAGCATCTGCGACGGCGGCTGCCCGATCCGGATCGCGAGCATGACCACGAGCGGGAGCAGCGCCGCGACGGAGCCGTTGAGCGTGATGAGGGCGGACAACACCGCACACAACGCGGTGACCGCGATCAACAGCCGGGTGCGCGTGGTTCCGGCGTACCGGACGATGGTCTGGCCGGCCCACGCCGTCACACCGGTCGAGTCGACGCCCTCGCTGACCACGAACAGCGTGGCGATGAAGATCACCACCGGGTCGCCGAAGCCCGCGAGGACCTCGGTGAAGCCGAGCACGCCCGTCGCCCACAAGGACAGGGCGACGAGCACCGCGACGACATCGACGGGCAGCTTGTTCCAGACGAACAGGACGACGGCCGCTCCGAGGATGATCAGGCTGAGCGTGCCGTCATCCATCGCGTCTCCCGGCTGCCTAGCCGAGGTGGACCGGAGCGGACGGGCCCCACGGAATCCCGAGCACGTACCAGAGGATGTAGAACAGCGTCCAGGTGACCAGCACGATCCCGGTGTAGGGCAGCATCATCGACACCACCGTGCCCATACCGGCCTTCTTCCGGTACCGCTGGCAGACCAGCACGATGAACGGCAGGTACACCATCAGCGGGGTGATCACGTTCGCCGGCCCGTCCCCGACCCGGTACGCCGCGATCACGGTCTGCGGCGCGATGCCGAGCCGGTAGAACAACGGGATGAAGATCGGCGCCAGGATCGCCCACTTCGGGATCACACCGGGCATGATCAGGTCGATCACGAAGACCAGCAGGATGAAGCCGATCAGCAGCGGCAACGCCCCGATGTCCGCGCGCTCGAGCAGGTCGGCCAGGCCGGTCGCGGCCAACCTCGACATGTTCGAGTAGTTGAAGTAGGCAATGAACTGCGCGATCAGCAGCATCAGGAAGATCAGGCCGCCGAGCCCGTTGAACGTCTTCACGATCGCGTTGATCACGTTCGTGCTGCCGGTCAGCGACTTCGCGCCGCGCCCGTAGCCCAGACCCGCCGCCAGGAACAGCATCGAGATGATGAACAGCAGGCTGCTCATGAACGGCGACGACCCGAAGATCTCGCCGGTCTCCGGGTTGCGCAGCGGAGCGTTCGGGATGAACGTCAGCGCCGACACGATCGCGACCGCGACGAGCAGGTAGTAGACCGACCAGCGCAGCCCGCGGGACTCCAGCTTCATCTCCTCCTCGGTCGGCTGGTGGTCGACCGGCGCGTCGGACGGCGCCTCGGCCGGGTCGTACTTGCCCAGCCGCGGCTCCAGGAGGCGCTCGGTGATGACCGTCATCACCGCGGCGCAGAACAAGGTCGCGGCGATGCTGAAGTAGAGGTTTTGCGTGACGTTCAGGTGGACGTCCGGAGAGACCAGCTTGATCGTCTCGTTGGTGACCTCGGTGATGATGCCGTCGGCCGGAGTGATCAGGATGTTCACGAAGAACGCGGCGCTGACCCCGGCGTACGCCGCCGCGATACCGGCCAGCGGATGCCGCCCGAGCGAGGCGAACGCCGCCGCGCCGAGCGGTATCAGGACCAGGTAGCCCGCGTCCGACGCGACGCTCGAGATACCGCCGAGCAGCACGATGATGAACGTGATCGCCCCCTTGGGCGCGACTTTCACCATCTTCCGGATCAGCGCGGCGATCAGCCCCGCTTCCTCGGCCACGCCGACCCCGATCATCGCGACCAGGATCACCGCGACCACGCCGAAGTCGTTGAAGTTCTGCACCGCGGTCGTGAAGATGAACCGGATGCCGTCGCCGGTCAGCAGGCTCTCGGCGGTGATGGTCTCGTGCTTGACGCTGTAGTCCGGGATCGCCGGCGCGGGCGGTGCATCGTTGCCGGCGACACTCGTGCCGCCCTCGTACTCGGGCGCGACCTGGGCCGTGGCCGGCTCGGCGACCTCGGTGGTCACACTCGTCCCGGCCGCGGACAGGATCGCCGACAGGGCGATCACGAGCACGATCAGCCCGAGGAAGATCAGCGCCGGGTGCGGGACCTTGTTGCCGACCCGCTCGATGCCGTCGAGGACGCGCTGCATCCCGCCCTTCTTGACCGGCTTGTCGGCCGGGACCGCCTTCGCGTTCATGCGGCTCCGCCCGTCGGTGCGGCGAACCTCAGTGCGAACTCGATCAGCAGCTTGGTACCGAAGCCGGTCGCGCCCTTGTTCCGCCACGTCCGCGGCGCCGGCGACTGCGCCGTACCGGCGATGTCGACGTGGGCCCAGGGATGGCCGTCGACGAACTCCTCGAGGAACAGGCCGGCGGTGATCGAGCCCGCGTTGATCCCGCCCATGTTCGTCATGTCCGCGATCGTCGAGTCGAGCTGGGACCGGTACGACCGATGCAGCGGCAGCTCCCACACCGGCTCGTCGACCGCGTCGCCCGCGTGCCGCAGCTGCTCGACGACGGCGGAGTTGTTGCCCATCACCCCCGCGATCTCGACGCCGAACGTCCGCAGGCAGGCGCCGGTCAGCGTCGCGATGTCGACGATCGCGTCGACGGGTTCCTCGGTCGCCAGCGCCAGCGCGTCCGCCATCACCAGACGCCCTTCCGCGTCGGTGTTGAGCACCTCGACCGTGGTGCCGTTGCGCATCGTCAGCACGTCGCCGAGCTTCATCGCCGACCCGGACGGCATGTTGTCGGTGCACATCAGGTAGCCGGTGACGGCCGCCGTACAGCCGAGGTCGCGTAGTGCCGTCATCGCGGCGAGGACGGCGGCCGCGCCGGTCATGTCGTTCTTCATCTGGGCGTGCGACTCGTCGCTCGGCTTGAGGCTGATGCCGCCGGAGTCGTACATGATTCCCTTGCCGATCAAGGCGATCCGGCCCGTCGGGTCGGCGGGCTGATAGCGCAACCTGACCATCCGGGGCGGCTCGACGCTGCCCCGGTTGACGCCGAGGAGCCCGCCGCACCCCATCGCGATCAGCTGATCCTTGTCGAAGACCTCGACCTCCAGGCCTGACGCCCCACCGACCTCGACCGCGACCTCGGCCATCCGTACGGCGGAGAGCGTCGTCGCCGGGCAGTTCGCCAGGTCGCGGCCGAGACCGCAGGCGGCTGCGACGGTCCGGCCGCGTTCGGCGCCGATCTCGGCCGCCGCGGTGTCGTCCTCGGAGGCAACGATCAGCAGCGATTCCAGTGTGGGTTGCTCGGCGTCGCGGCCGACGAAGTACCGCCAGCGGGCCAGCAGGACGCCTTCGGTCACGGCCTGCGCAAAGTCCGCGACGGATACCCCGAAGCTCTCGGACGCCACCTCGATGGCGAGCTTGCGGTGCCACGGGACGGCGCGCGCGAACTCGGCGGCCAGGTCGCGGACCAGGGTCGCGTCGGTCTCGCCGGGTTCGCCGATCCCGACGGCGACGCGGACCGGACCGTCGGCGCGCGGCAGAACCAGCGTTTGACCTCGCTTGCCGCTGAAGCCGGCCGACTCGAGACCGGCGAGGTCGGTCCCGAGTTCCTCCGGGGGTTCGACGCCCGCGGCGACGGGTACGGCGAGCGCATCCGCCTCGTCCGCGGCCTGTTTGAGCGAGACCACGGCGACCCGCACCTGGTACCGGGTCGAAGGAATCGGATCGAAGTCGCGTGGAGTCGTGTTCACGAAACCCTCCTCAGTACCGCGGTCGGTGACCGGATCAGCCCGGGATCAGCTCTGCAGGGCTTGGACGAGTTCTTCCTCGCGCTCCTTGCTCAGGTTCGTCTGGATGATCGTCGGGCTGAACGGTTTGAGCGCGTCGACGACGCGGTCGACCGTGGCCGACCGGGCCAGCAGGAACACCGCGGCGTGGCCGTCCTGGAGCTCCTGCCCGACCTGTTTGATCAGGTCGTCGCTGATCCCGATGTCGGTGAGTTTGCCGGCCACCGCTCCGGAGGCCGCGCCGACCGCGAAGCCGGCGAGCGGGTTGAGGAAGATCAGTCCGATCAGCGTTCCCCACAGGGCGCCGCTCGCGGCGCCGGCCCCGGTCAGGTTGACGGACTGATGGATACGGACCTTGCCCTTGGCGTCCTTGTAGGCGTAGGCCGCGTCCTCCCGCTGCAGCAGTTGCTGCTTCGAGAGATCGTCGGTCAGTGCCATGACGCGCTCGGCGTCCTCACGACTGTCAAGACCGAGAACCACCAGATGGGTCATGCGAAACTCCTCGATGGCAGGCGCGTCCCTGTGCCGCGCCGGACGCCTCATACCATCAACCGAGCCTGCCGCCGGCCTCCTCCGATTAGGGTGAACCCTCGTCTTCGTGCCGGGCGAGGAAGGCCGACAGCGGGCCGGGCAGCTCGGCCGGCCGGTCGCCCCAGTCGTAGACCACGGCGGTGCCCGCGATCAGGTCGTGCAGCGCACGGTGCTCCCGCTGGAACACGATCGGCACGAACCCCAGTCCGGCCGGCAGGACGCTCAACGGGAAGGCGAGGACCCACCGCAGGGCCTGTCCCGGGCGGATCGCGCCGCCGCCGGCGCGCACGACCCGGAGGCCGATGATGCCTTGGCCCGGGGTGCGGCCGGCGACCGCCAGGAACCCGAACGCGTAGCTGAACGCGAAGACCGCGAGCGCGATCGTCGCCGGCAGCGCATGGCGTACTTCGACGCCCCAGAACGAGGTGGTCAGCAGGTTCACCCCGGCCAGGCCGAGCGTGTACGTCGTCGCGATAATCAGGACGTCGAGGCCAGTGGCGGTGGCTCGGCTCACGATGCCGGCGTACTCCCCTGTGACTGTTCGGGGCCGCGGAGCGGGCACGCGGCGCAGGAGGCGGGTGACGCCACGGTTGAGGATGGCGTCGAGGCCGGCGAGTTGCCGCCGGACCAGGTCGAGGAGCGAGCCTGCCAGCCGGGTCTGGCTCTCGACGACGATCTGCGGCAGGCCGGACCGCCGGACCAGGCTCTGGACGTCGACGCGTTCGAGCAAACGATCGACGTCGATGCGGTCGATGAGTCGATCGACGTCGATGCGATCCAGGACCACGTTGAGGTCGACATGTTCCAGGAGCTGGTCGAGGTCGACGCGTTCCAGCAGCTGGTTGAGGTCGACCCTGGCCAGGGCGCGGTTGAGGTCGACGCGATCGACCAGGGCGTCGACGTCGACATGGGACAGCACCACGTCCGGTTGAACGGTTTCGACGACCCGTTCGGTGACCTTGCCTGCCAGCCGTCCCAGGACCCCGCCGGGCCGGGAATTCACCCGCTCCAGGTGATCCACGGCTACAGCAGCCCGACGGTGCGGGCGGTGCGCAGGGCGGCGGACCGCTTGTCCACGCCGAGCTTGCGGTAGAGCGAAATCAGGTGGGTCTTGACCGTGTTCTCGGTGATGAACAGGGCCTGCGCGACCTCGGCGTACGAGCTGCCGAGTGCGAGCTGGTCGAGTACTTCGGCCTCCCGCGCAGTCAGCCGGATCCGGGCGCCGTTCACGACGGCCTCGAGCCGGCGTGGCGGCGGGACGTTCGCGTCCGGCCTGGTCCGCCCCAGCGGGGTCATCCCGCCGGCCTGCATCCATCCGGCCTGGTAGTCGGACAGTTTCTCGAGCGCGGCGGCCGCGAACGGGTGCGGGTTCGGACCCGTGACGTGCCTGCGCAAGCGATCCAGGAACGCGGGTTCGTCGCCGGCCGAGGTGAGCACGTGCAGCATTCGTTGCGGCGTGACCCGGTTGAGGGTGTCGACCAGCGCGGCTTCGGCAGCGGGATCGTCGCCGGAGCGGTCCAGCAGTACGGTCCGGAACGAGGCGGCGGCCGAGGCCAGCGGTGGGTAGATGTCCGGGCGTTCGAGGCCGGCGTCGATCAGCTTCAAGGCGGTCGGGACGTCTTCCTGGATCATCGAGGTCATGGCCCGGATCAGCTCGGCCTCGGTCGCGTTGCCGGTGCGCTCCAGCACCGTGAGCTGGGCGTCGACGGTGGTCTTGTCGCCGAGCAACGTCGCCAGCCACGACCGCAGCAACGCCAGGTCGCGCGAGAGGTACGTCGGCAACGGGCCTGCGGCCACCGGATCACTGGTCAGCTCGGTGAGGGCTTCACCCAGACGGCCTTGCTCGACGAGGAGGACCGCACGCAACATCGCGCGCAGGCCGGCGACCACCGTGTCGGATCCGGCCACATCGGCGACTGCGACCTGCTGCAGGTAGTCGCACGCGGTGTCCAGCTCCAGCTCGCTCACCGCTGCGAAGCCCAGCACGACTTGCGCGCGGACGGCGTACTCCGGGGGAAGTCCGCGCTCTCCACCGGCGTCGATCGCCGCCTGCGCAGACCGGGCCGCGCTCTGAGCCTGGCCGCGCACGTGCTGAACAACCGCCCGGTGAGCGAGACCACCTGCGATGAGCTGGTGATGGCCTGCCATCCGGGCGGTCACAACGGCCTCGTCCAGATGGCTCAGCGCCGCATCCAGCTCGTCGGCCCACGTCTCCGCCGCCGCAAGCTCGATCAGCAACCACGCCAGCCGCTCTGGCCCGAGTACGGCGCGAGTCAGCAACGACCTCGCCCGTTCGATCGCCACATGCACGTCATGCCAGCCGTAGCGCGACTCCCACAACCGCAGCAGCACTGCGTCCGCCTGTACCTCCGGGGTCGATTCAGTCGCCGCCGCGTCGGCCGCGGCGGCATCCTGTACGGCGCCCGCCACGTCACCGGTGACTCGACGCAGCAGCCCGCGGACACCGAAGAGGTGTGGATGCTGATCGACGTACCCGGATGGCAGCGCATCGAAAGCTGCCTCGACCAGCTCGGCCTCGCCCGCAGCGAGCAGCGCCGGTCCGTGACCGAGCAGGATCCGCTCGACCAACTCGACGTCGTCGGCCTCCAAGGCGCAGCGCAGCGCGGCCTCGCTGTCGCCGTGGCTCTCGTAGTACAGCGCCGAACGGTGTTGCGCGGTGACGACCAGCTGGCGGTCCTCGGCGTTGGTCGCCATCCGCCGCCGAAGCAGCTCGACCAGCAGCGGGTGGTAGCGGTAGAGCGGGTTGCTCCCGCGATCACCGACCGTCTCGTCGGCGTACGCCGTGACCAGGAGACCGCTGCCCGCGAGATCCTCGAGCATCGAGCCGGCCTCGCTGTCCCCGCTCAGTACGGCGGCCAGCTGACCCGTCAGCGAACTCGCCGCGAACGTGCTCAGCAGCATCGCCAGCACCCGCTCGTCGAGCGTGTTGAGCGTTTCGCCGAGCAGCAGGTCGAGCACCGGCCGCTGGTTGGCGAGCGGCCACACGACATCACCGGACGCCTGCAGCGTCCGGGCAGCGAGGACGAGCGCAGCGGCCCAGCCGGCTGTCTTCTCCTGGACCAGCGAGATGTCGTCCGCGGTCGCGTGCTCAGCGTGCGCCTGCACGAGTTCGGTCGCCTCGGCGTCGTTGAACCGCAGGTCCCGCGAGCGCAACGTCAGCGCCATCCCCCGGACCTCGAGCTCCGAGATCGGCAACGGCAGGTCGTACCGGGTGGCGAGCAACAGCCGGAGGGCGTGCGGCGCCTCCTGCAGGACGCGGGCCAGCGCGGTGACCGTTGGGGCGGGCAACAGATGTGCGTCGTCGACGACGATGGGGTCCAGCATCTGGGTGCCTTCGGCACCGTCCACCCGCTCGAGGAAGCCCTGCAACGAACCGGGCGACTGCCCGGGCACCCACACCACCGGTTCGCCGGTACGTCGCCGGCGGGTCACCCAGTCCGACAGCAGCACCGTCTTCCCGGTGCCGGCCGGGGCGATCACCATGGTCAGCGGCGAACCGATGCCCAGATCGAGCGCCGAATGCAGGCGCTCGCGCGTCACAAGTGTGAGTGGCGGCCGCGGAGTCTTGCCGTCCGCCGACTGCCGGAATGCCTCGCGCTCACGATCGAGCCCCGGGCTCGTCACGCGCGTCACCCCTCCCCTGGGCGGGCGTGCTATGTCCGAATCGTTGGTCCCCACTCCTCGTACATGCTTCGGAAAACGAGACTAACCGGTTCGGGTCGATTGCGGCAGGGGTTGAGCGTCAGTTGCGGCGGCGGATCCGGGGTACCTTCGCCCCGATCCAGACCGCGACCACGACGAGCAGACCGATACCGACGAACCATCCCCACAGGCCCTCGGAGACCGGTCCGAGCCGGCCGAGGCCGAGGCCACCCGGGTCGTCGGCCTGCTGCAGGGCGACGATGTAGGCGATGATCGCGCGCTTGTCCTCGGGGAGCAGGACGTGGTCGGAGAAGACCGGCATCTCCTGCGGTCCGGTCAGCATCGCCTGGTAGATGTTGCGCGGCGTCGTCCCCATCAGTGACGGCGCGTAGCGGCCGTTCGGGAGGGCTCCGCCGCGGCCGGCGAAGTTGTGGCAGGCGGTGCAGTTGGTCCGGAACAGCTCGCCGCCGCGAACGATGTCGGCCTGCGTCACCTTGCTCACGTCGTACTCGTCGGAGGCCGGGATCGCGGGACCGGGAGCCAGCGAGGCGACGTACGCCGCGAGCTGGGCGATCTCCTCCTCGGTGTAGACCGGCGGCTTCTGCGGGATCTGCGCCTTGGTCTGGGCGGCCGGCATCCGTCCGGTGCTGACCTGGAAGTCGACCGCAGCCGCGCCGACGCCGATCAGCGACGGCCCGGCGATCCGGCCCGTACCGTCGGTGCCGCCCTCGGCGTGCAGGCCGTGGCAGCTCGAGCAGCCGACCGCGAACAGCTTCCGACCGGCCTCGATCTGGTCGGACTGAGGGCTGTCCGCACCCGTCGCGCTGCGCGGCACCAGCACCGTGTACGCAAGACCGACCGTGACCAGCGCAGCGCCGATCACCAGTGTCTTCGCGAACCTCCGTCGACGCACCGGACCAGCAGACCCCGGTAGCAGGCGCATTGTGATCCCCCGATTCGGGTGAGCTTCAGCGTGAGTCGCGCTTCGCCTGCCGGCGCGCGCCCATGGCCCGCGTCGAGGCGTCCTTCTTCAGACCACCGGTGGTCTTCTTCGCCGTCCGCGGCCTGCTGGCCGGCTCTGACGTGGACCCGTCGGCCGCTCGCGTGGCCGGTGCCGCGGCCTTGGCTGCCCGCGCCGCCTCGAGTCGCTCGGTGCGCAGCTGCATCGACGCGCGGTTGGCGACCACGGCGACTTCACGGCTGACTTTCGCCAGCACGGATTCGAACAGCTCGGCCTTGTCGCGGTCCCGCTGGTTCCGCGGGTACGACATCCCGCGGCCGCCGACGTCGGCCACCGCCGCGCTCGCCGCCCGCCGGTAGTTCTTCACGTACTTCGTCCGCGCGCGCCGGATCCGCTGATGCAGGTCCAGCAGTTCGTCCTCGTCGAGGCCCTTCAACGCGTCCCGCTCGGTCTCCGCGACCAGCAGACGCTCGGCATCGGTCAACGAGTTCAGCAAGCCTTGGTTCATTGGATTCTCCTTAGCCGCCTTCGCAGAGTACGGACATTTGTACAAGACCGACAAGGCGCTGAACGGGCATTGTGATCGACATGAGTGAGAACTCCGTCGAGCACTCGCAGGGGGTGCACGTAGTCCACAGCGGCTCGCGGCAGGCGGCTCCGCTGCTGCTGATCCACGGCTCCGGCGCGTCCGGTGCCTGCTGGGCGCCGATGATCCCGGCCCTTGCCGAGCGCCACCATGTCGTCGCGATCGACCTGCCCGGCTTGGGGCACTCGGACCCGGTCACGTCGTACGACATCCCGGCACAGGCGGCCCGGGTGGCAACGATGATCGATGCGCTCGACCTCGGGCCGCTGACCGTGGTCGGACATTCGAGCGGCGGCTACGTCACCACCTCGCTCGCGGAGCAACGCCCCGACCTGGTGACGTCGCTCGTTCTGCTCAGCACCGGTCCGAGAATGGAGGCGCTCCTCCCGCAGCGCGCGATCATCCGCGCGCTGTCCGGGCCACCGCTCGGCCGGCTCACCTGGGCGCTGCGCTCGGACAAGCTGATCCGCAAGGGCATCAACGCGACGTGCGCCGTCCCCGTGGACCTCCCGGACGAGCTGATCGCCGACGTTCGGGGTCTGCCGTACCGCGACTTCGTCGACGTACTGCGGTGCAACGGCGAATACATCAGCGAGCGCGGCGTCCCCGAGCGGCTCGCACAGCTCGACGTACCGCTCCTGGTCGTCTTCGGCGCCGCCGACCCGCGCTGGGATCCGGCATCGGCCAAGGAGTACGCCGTCGTACGGGACGCGCGGATCGAGATGCTGCCGGGGATCGGGCACGTGACTCCCCTCGAAGCTCCCGAGCGCACGGCAGCGCTCGTTCTGGAGTTCACGGCCTAGCATCGACATATGCGCTTGACCGTGGCGCCGCCTGACTGGGCGCAGGTGGAGATCGCCGTACCACGCGCTCCAGGTGCGCTGCCCGGTGTGCGCATGGCCGGGTTCCGGCATCGGGCGCCGGCGTTCGTCGACATCGCGATGGTGGCGCATCCGTCGGTCACGCTGATCATCGACCTGAGCGGGGACGAGGGCATCGTCTACGACGCGAACGGCCGGCGCGAGAAGGGCAGCGCGTTCGTCGGGCTTCTTCCCGGCGAGGTACATGCGGCCGGGACGCTGGGCGAATGTCTGCAGGTCCGGTTGTCGCCCGTCGAGGCGGCTCGCGCCTTCGGCCCGTCCGCGGAGCTCACCGGGACGGTGGCATCGTTCGCCGACGTCTGGGGTCGCGGAGCGGAGCGCTTCGAGGACAGGCTGCGCGGTGCTGCGTCCTGGGACGAACGGTTCGCGATCGTGGTGCAGGTCCTCGGCCGACGACTGGACACGCCGGTCGACGCGGAGGTCGCGCACACCTGGCAGCGAACGCTCGCCAGCCAAGGGCGCCTGCGGGTCGACGGCCTGGCGGACGAGATCGGCTGGAGCCGCAAACGTCTCTGGGCGCGCTTCCGCTCCCAGCTCGGAATCACCCCCAAGCGAGCCGCCCAACTGGTTCGCTTCGACCATGCCGCACACCTCCTGGCGGCGGGCGAAGCGATCGCCACCGTTGCCGCCGAGAGCGGGTACGTCGACCAGTCCCACCTCCACCGCGAGGTCGGCGCGTTCGCCGGTACGACGCCCTCCGTCATCGCCGCTGCTCCGTGGCTGGCGATCGACGATGTCGCGTGGCCCGTGAGACGGAGAAAGTAGTCCCACCCGGCAGCTACTGTCGGAGGCATGGACCAACTCGTGGTGGATGCGCCGATCGTTGCAGTCACTGTCTATCCGGGTCGCGCTCGAGTGACGCGACGCGGACGGATCACCGTGCCCGCCGGGGACCAGACCGTGTACGTCGAACCGCTGCCGCTGTCCCTGGAAGAGGACTCGGTCCGCGTCGCCGGCCGCGGACCCGCGACCGTGCTCGGCGTGGACGTGGCGATCCAGCACCACCCGCAGGCGCCGGACGAGACTGTCGCGGCCTTGGAGCAGGCCCGGCTCGACGCACAGGACGAGGTCACGCAGCTCGTCGACGCCGATGACGTGCAGGCGCAGCTCGACACGTTCCTCGCACAGTTGGCCCGCCGGGCAGGCAACAGCTTCGCCCGCACGCTGGCGTCCGGCGAGGCGGGCGCCGAGTTGGGCGGGTTCACGGACTCGCTGACCGACCGGTTGTCCGCCGTACGGGCGACGCGGCGGGAGCTCGCCGCGCAACGTCGCGAGGCGGAGAAGCGTCTTGCTGCCGCGGACCGTCGGCTGGCCGCGATCGTGCAGCAGCGCACGCCTGACCGGCGGACGGCGGCGATCGCGCTCGCGCTGGAGACCGAGGCCGAGGTGGAGATCGAGCTGTCGTACGTCGTACCGGCCGCCAACTGGACCAGCTCGTACGACGTCCGCCTCACCGGCGACCGCCTCACGCTGAACTGGTACGGCCTGATCACGCAGCACAGCGACGAGGACTGGCCGGAGTGCGACCTGACCCTGTCGACGGCACGGCCCACCGTCACCGCGAAGGTCCCCGAGCTCGACCCGTGGTACCTCGATCGCTTCCACCCGCCGATGCCGGTGGCTGCACCGATGGCACCCGGCTCCGACGCCTCGCTGGGGATGCAAGTGGCCGGCGGGCGAGAGAGGCTCCAGTCCCGCAGAGCGTCCGCGCATTTCGCCGAGCAGGCGGCGTTCGATGCCGTCGAGGCGACCGTGGAGCAGGGCATGACCGCCGCGAGCTACACCCCGCCCCGGCCTGTCGCCGTGCCCGCCGACGGAGCGACGCACCGCGCGACGATCTCCTCGATCGACCTCGACGCCGAGCTGGACTACATCACGGCCCCGGTGCGGTCGACCGACGTACACCTGCGCGCCACCGTGGTGAACTCGTCCGCGCACACACTCCCCGCCGGCAAGGCCTCGGTCTTCCACGAAGCCGAGTTCGTCGGCTCGGCCGCCCTGCCGCTGTGGGCGCCCGGTGAGGACGTCGAGCTCGCGCTCGGCCTCGACGACCGCATCCGCGTCGAGCGCAAGCTGGTACGCCGGGAAGCGAGCAAGGCCACGCTCGGATCGACGCGCCGTCGTCAGGTCGAGTACGAGACCAAGATCGAGAACCACACGCCGCGCAACGCCCACATCACGGTCCTCGACCAGCTGCCGGTGGCACGCGACCACGAGATCACCGTCAAGCCCCTCAGCGCCGAACCCGAGCCGGCCGAAACCACCGACCTCGGCGTGATCACCTGGAAACTCGACCTGCCCGCCGGCAAGGAAACCGCGATCAAACTCGCATTCCGCGTCGACACCGCCAAGTCCGTCGACCTCACCGGCTGGCGCGAATAGCGACTCGGCCGAGTTCAGAGCGAGCCGGACAGCCAGGCACGGGCGACCTCGAACTTCTTTTCCAAGCGGACGCGGACGGCGTCGGACACGACCTGCTCGATGCCTTTGCCAACCATCGGGACCGAGGCGGTCACCTGCAGGTCGAACGCCTGGGTGGTCCCCCGCCCCTCCGGCACGATGCGGCTCGTGCCGGTCACCTTCACCGGTACGCCGGTGACCTCGCCGTCGACGTCGGCCTCGCGCGCGCCGTTGACATCGGGCCGGTGCCACACCTTCACCTGCGCCAGCTCCAACGTGTTCCCGACGAACCGCCGGGCAACCACCGGTACGTCGAACGCCTGCGTCTGCCAGTGGCACCGCATCCGCAGGTCGCCGTCGGCGTCGCCCACCACGACGTCGTACGACTGCACCCGCAGCCGCTCGAACACCTGTTCCTGGAACGTGATGTCGGTGATCATCGCGAACACTTCCTCCGGAGAGGCGTCGTACGACGTGGCGAGCGTCAAATGCATAGTGCACTGAATCACAAGGTGAGGCGCATCCGGATCTTCGGGGGCTCCTCGGCAACGACCTCGAACCCGAGCCGCTCGTAGAGTTCACGCGCCCGGTTGAGCTCGAGCACATGCAACTCCACGGCCGACGATCCCGCTTGCTGTGCGCGCTCGACGAGCAGCCGCAACAACGTCGTACCCACGCCGCGGCCCTGGACCTCGGGCGCGAGCTCGATCCGCGAGACATAGAACGTGGTGGCGTCGGCCGGCGCCGCCTGGAGCATGCCGGACCGCTGCCCGCCGACCAGGACGATCTCGATCGTCTCCGGCTTGAACCACGCCTTGTGGAACCGCCGTTGTACGGCGTCGTCCCACGGACCCCACGTCGCCTCGATGACATCGCCCAGCGCGCGGCGGTGCAGGTCGTACAGGAAGTCGCCGTCGGCGATCGTTGCCGGACGGAGTCGGACGTCTTCCATGGCGGCCTCCGATAAGGTTGCTTTGGGCAACGTTCAGGTGAAGATGTCGACCAGGGCGGAGCCGCGCGGGGTGCGGCGTACCAGGATGGTCTTGCCCTGGCGGATGCGTTCGATCAGGCCGGCCGACTCGAGCGTGTTGCAGTGGTGGGTCGCGGTGCTCGGGGCGCAGTTGAGGTCGGCGGCGAGCCGGCTCATGCTCATCGGCTTCGGCAGCAGGCGCAGGATCTCGGCGCGGACGTGACCGATGACGGTGGCCAATGCGTCGCTGGACTCGCGGACCGGCAGACCGGCCGGCGACCAGGACGCGAGCGCGCCTCGCAGCGGGTAGCCGACGACGACCGCGACCGGGTCGCTGTTCTCGACGACCATCGAGTCCGGCGCGGCGATCATCGGTGCCAGCACGACCTTCCGGCTCCCGACCGGCACCTGCACCCGCCCATCCAGAACGAACCCAGCGCCGTCGAACCGGATCCGCGGTGAGAGCGTGTTCAGCAGGGTGTGCGTGGCGCCCCGGTCGAGCAGGCTCTCGTGCCGGCGCAGTTCGCTGTCGAGCGCCGTACGCGACCGGGACCACGCGTCACGGCCCGGGCCGCTCCAGATATCGGCGAACACGTCGCCGAGCGCGCGGGACCAGCGGGCCGGCCGCTCTGCCGCCGGTCGCCATACGGGCGGGACACGGTCGCCGTAGATCTCGACCAGGTTGCCCCGCAGCCCGTCGTTATGGTTGGACCGCAGTGCTTCGATCTGGGTCTCCATCGACAGGTCACCGACCGGCGTCAGCGGTGCGACCGCGGACGGGATCTGCCGCCGTTGCCCCGGCTGCGCGAGCATCGGACGCAGCGCCCCGCGGCCGGCCGGCGTACGCATCAGTGAGAGCAGCCTGAGCCGCAGCACCTTCGGTATGCCGTTCCCGTCACCGAGCAGCGCCTGCAGGGTCACCGACAGGATCGACAGGTCAGGCACCAGTGCAGACAGCGGTTCGATGGCCATCCTTGTCCCCCGGTCGCACAGGAAGTCAGTCCTCGTTCGATGGTCGGCCCGGCCGGGGTCATCGACCAACGTTTCAACGATCCTCGAAGTGTTCTCCCGAAGTCCTCACGGTGACTCGGCGGAAGGCTAGTGACACGGTGCGCGACTTTCGGTAACCTTTTCGTGATGTTCACCGCGTAGCTGACTGAGAACGGGGCTTGGGAAGCGCATGGCCATCGCAGGTGCAAACACGGCTTCCACCAGGGTTGCCGACCACAGATACATCGACGATTCCGACGACGAGGACGAACTGATCCGGCTCGCGCAAGCGGGTGACGGCGCCGCCTTCGGGCAGCTCTACGATCGGTACCTGCCGTCGATCTACCGCTACACCTACAGCAAGACCTCGTCCCGCAGCGCGGCCGAGGATCTGACCAGCGAGACGTTCCTCCGGGCGTTCCGCGCGATCGCCCGGCGGCCGCGGGCGCAGCTGAACTTCGCGGCCTGGCTCGTCACGATCGCCCGCAACGTCGTGATCGACCATCACCGCTCCGGCTGGAGCAGGCTGGCGATCGTCACCGACGAAGTCGACCCGCAGGTCGACGACGGCATCGGGCCGGAGCAGGCCGCGCTGCTGTCCGTGAGCACGGCCACGGTGCGCGACGCACTCACCCGGCTGCCCGACGATCAGCGCGAATGCCTGGTGCTGCGATTCTTCGCCGGCCTGTCGATCAGCGAGACCGCGGCGGCGATGGACCGCACCGACGGGGCGATCAAACAGTTGCAGTTCCGGGCCACGAACCGGCTGCGCCAAGTCGTCAAGGATCGTTGACGAACGCAAGCAAAACACGGGAACCGAATGCTTGCGCCCGGCCCCTACCTTCCGGTAGGAAAGGGCCCGACGACAGCAACTACTGAACGGGGAACAGGATCATGGGTGTGTTCGACAACCTGAAGGACGCCGCGGAAAGCCTGAAGGACAAGGCTTCCGACCTCGTGGACGGCCACGGCGACAAGGTCGGTGAGGGTCTGGACAAGGCCGGCGACTTCGTCGACGAGAAGACCGGCGGCCAGTACGGCGACAAGATCGACACCGGTGTCGAGAAGGCCAAGGAAGGCCTCGACGGCCTGGACGGTCAGAACGACGACATCCCGGACAGCCAGGGCTGATCGGAGACGTCAACGCACTGAGGCGGTCGTGGATCCCCCACGACCGCCTCAGGCGCGTTCAGACGTGTTGGGCGGCGAACGCCTGTATGACAAGGGATGCGAACCGTCGCGACGCCGCACTCCGGGTCGCCGGATCCGACCCGTGCAGCCCGCGATGCGCGGTCAGCATGATGATCAGGTCGGTCAGCTGGAAGTCCTTCCGCAACCGGCCACGCGCCTTCGCGCGCCGCGCCAAGGTCGCGACCGACTTCAACGTGAGCTCCCGGCTGCGCCGGCTCGGTGCGACCCACGTTCTGGACCGGTCCGGTGCGGGCGACGCTCCCCCGGCGTACGACGTGATCGTCGATGTCGTCGCCGGTCCGGACCTGCCGACGTACTTCGGCAAGCTGAAGCCGAACGGCCGGCTCGTGGTCGTCGGTGTCGTTGGTGGCCAACCGCCCGCCGACTTCGGTACGGCGTTGATGTCGGCGTTCCGCAAGTCGCTGACATTCTCCACCTTCAGCGCCGACACCGTACCGGCCGAGCAGCGACGTACCGTCAGAGCCGAGCAGTTCGCGGCATCGGCACGAGGCGAGCTGCCGACGGTGGTGCATGCGCAGCTGCCGCTCGACGACGCCGTGGCTGCTCATCGCAGGATCGACGCCGGCGAGGTGTTCGGGCGGATCGTGCTGATCCCCTAGAAGTCGTCGACGGGTTCCGGGGTTGCCAGCGTGATCAGGCGTTCGGCGACGAGGGCGCAGCGTTGTTCGGCGGCGCTGCGGCCGGTACCGGCGTACCGGAGGCGGGCGGATGCGGTCAGGGGCTCGGCGCTCACCTCGATCAGCGATCCGCCGGGGCGCGGCTGGACTCTGACCGTGATCTGGACCCAGCCGCCCAGCCCGCTGCGCAGCCGAACGGTCAGCTCCCGGTCGGGGAGCCAGCGATCGACGACCGCGACGATCAGGCTGCGGTTCTGCATGTGCCGGCCGCGCATCTCCCGGCCGGTGTCGCGTTGCACCACGCAACCGCCCTCCGGCCAGCTCGGCCCGGCCCGCAGCGGGGACGGTACGGCGACCATCCAGTCCGCGAACGTGTCCGGGTCCCGGATCACCGCCATGACGGCATCGACGCTCACGGCGCCGAACCGCCACACCATCACCATCGAAGCCGTTTCCCTGTCCGCCGCCCGTGCCGAGTCTTGTGTCTACCAGGTAGCCCGGTCAGATGGCACATCGGAAACGGCGTCGGGTATGTCACAGGGCCGCTTCGATACCGCTCTCAATCAACCAGCCTTCAACCTCTTCACAGCTCGTACGCCGCAACGGCGACCGCCGTGACGACGACGTGCATCAGCATCAGGCCGGCAACGGCGATCCCCGACGTGTGCGGGATGAACCCGGTTGCCAGTAGCAACAAGTCCGGGATCATCGACAGCACGAGCACCACCGGGACCAGGATCCGCAGGACGGCGCGCGGCCGGGCAGCACGTCGTACGACGGCTCGCCACCCGGCGAATCCGGCGGCGATCCCGATCAGCGTGAACGGGATGAAGACGGGCGCGGTCAGCGGCCGGAAGGAATCGTCCGCACCGAGGGCGACAGCACCCCGGGCGACCAGATAGTTGAGCACGCTCGCGACAACCGCGGCGGCCAGCAGCAGAACCAGCCGGCGGCGGCCTACGGCCACCGGTTGCCGCACTTCGATCGACGTCATCGGGCACCTCCATTAACGGTACGAAGTTCGTACTAATGAAGCTAACCCACACCACGGTCCAGCGCCAGGGATCCTGGCGAAATAGTCCGAAACTCGTACTGTCAGCTCTCCTGGCCGGCGATCACCGCGGTCAGCAGCACGCCGAGCGTGTCCCGCTCGGCCGGGTCGAGCACCTGCAACATCCGCCGTACCTCGGTCCGCAGCTTCCGCTCGAACTCCTCGGCGACCTCGACGCCGTGCGCGGTCGGCATGACCACGAAGTTCCGCCGGTCGGCGGCGTCCGGGACGCGCTCGACCAGACCGGCCGACTCCATCCGGGCAACGACACCGGTCATCGTCGACTTGGTCAGCCGGAGCGCCGATCCGAGGCCGAGCATGTTGGTCGGCTGCCGGTGCAGGATGAACAGCAACCGCGCCTGCTGCATGGTCAGGCCGAGGTCCGAGCTGATCCGCTCGTAGTGCTCGGTCACGGCGGTGGCCGCCCGGATCAACGCCGGTCCAGCCGCCAGGGTCTTCGCCGCCATGGGCTCCCCTTCCTTCCCCGTCGCCGCCAACCCTAGTCCGGACCGGCCTGGGATTTTGCTGCAACCCGGCTGTGAACTTTTCGGCGGTGTCCGGAATCCAATGCGGTACGACGGAGGCGAGGACGCCTCCGCACCAGGGGAGGACATCCACATGTTTCGCAAGACCGCAAGTCTGGCCTCGGCCGCGGTGCTCGCACTGGGGCTCGGCGCGGCCGCAGCATCGTCGGCGCAGGCCAAGCCGGCCGCAGAGTCCGGCACCACCGCGGCGTGCGCGCTCCGGCTCGGTTCGGTGACGGCCAACGGCGCGTTCACCAGCCGGATGATCAACGCCACCGCGCCGATCACGGTCGGCGGCGTCCGGGGCACGGCCGGGGTGTTCGGCGCCGGCCAGGTCCAGCACATCAGCACCGTCAACGGGACGCTGCTGGGCGCCGGCGGTGAGACCCGGCAGGGGATGACCGTGATGGGCGGCGCGCTGTACTCGAGCACCTTCACCGTCGACACCGAGAGCCAGATCGACCCGCACTACCCGCACAACAACCTGCGCGTCGGCGGCGGCTGGTCCAACTACCGCTGGATCGACCAGTCCATCCACCAGAAGGTTGGCTCCCCCACCCGGACGACGCTGTACGCCCAGCGCACCAACGGTCAGCTGGACCGCTGGGTCGCCGAGGGTTCGGGCTGGCGCACGACCGGCGGGGTCGGCGGTCTCAGCACGGTGAAGTCGATGACGCTGATCGGCCGCACCGACACCACCGAGACCTTCCTCGCCAACACCCGGGCCGGCACGCTGCTGACGGTCACCTGGCCGACCAAGACCAACGCCACGACGGTCGGCAAGGCGGTTCGGACCGCGACCTGGCAGGGCTTCGAGCAGCTGATCGCGACCAAGTGCGGCACGAGCGGCACGCTGCTGCTCGCGATCGACCGGGACACCAAGTCCGGCTACCTGTACGCCGTTGGCCACGCCAACGGTACGAGCACTGTGATCAAGAGCCTGGGCAAGGTCCCGCTGACCTTCTCGGACCCGCAGTACTTCCGCATCGCGCCGAACTTCGACACCCTCAACGGCGGCTGACCACCAGCCGCACCTCCCACATGATCACTGTGCCCGTCCTCCACCCGGAGGGCGGGCACAGTGTGCTAGTTGCGGTAAAAGGTGCAGACTCGAAGCCATGGACGAGCAGAACGGCGTCGAGTGGTCGCAGGAGGACTATCACCATCCGGCCGCGGGCTGGGGCGCGGCAGTGTCCGTCGGCCAGGTGCTGAAGCGCGGGCACGCGGTGGTGTCCGGGCCGCGGGCGATGCTGAAGATGAACCACGAGAACGGCGGGTTCGACTGCCCCGGTTGCGCCTGGCCGGACGCGATCGACGGGCTGAAGCTGGATCTGTGCGAGAACGGCGTCAAGCACGTCGTGTGGGAGATGACCCCGGACCGCGCCGGGCGCGAACTGTTCGCCCAGCACACGGTCACCGAGCTGGAGACCTGGACGGATTTCGCGCTCGAGGACGCCGGCCGTCTGACCGAGCCGATGGTGTACGACGCCGCGACCGACCACTACGTCCCGATCACCTGGTCGGCAGCCTTCGACCTGATCGGCACGCAGCTCCGCGCGCTCGACTCCCCCGACCAAGCCGCGTTCTACACCTCGGGCCGGCTGAGCAACGAGGCAACCTTCCTGTACCAGTTGTTCGCGCGCGAGTACGGCACGAACAACCTGCCCGACTGCTCGAACATGTGCCACGAAGCCTCCGGCCGCGCCCTGCAGGCAGCTCTGGGAACCGGCAAGGGTACGGCGGACCTGCGCGACTGGGAGACCGCGGAAGCGATCTTCATCCTCGGCGTGAACGCGGCCTCGAACGCGCCCCGGATGCTGACCGCACTGGCCGACGCGTACCGGCGCGGCGCGCAGATCGTGCACATCAACCCGCTCGTCGAGGCCGCCGCGACACGCACGATCGTGCCGCACGAGTTCGTCCACATGGCGCTGTTCAAGGCCACACCGACCAGCACCCTCAACCTGCAGGTCCGCGTCGGCGGCGACCTCGCACTGCTGCGCGGTATCGCGAAGGCGGTCCTCGAGGAGGCCCGCACCGACCCCAAAGCGCTCGACGAGGTCTTCCTGGAGCGCTACACCGACGGCTTCGCGGCGTACCAGAAGGTGTGTGAGGACACCGAATGGGCCGAGCTCGAGCGGCAGTCCGGGCTGTCCGAGACCGACATCCGCCGGGCCGCGACGATCTACTCCCAGGCACGCCGCACCCTGATCAGCTGGTGCCTCGGCATCACCCAGCACGAACACGGCGTCGACACGGTCCGCGAGATCGTCAACCTACTGCTGCTCCGCGGCAACCTCGGCCGCGAAGGCGCGGGACCGTCGCCGGTCCGCGGCCACAGCAACGTCCAGGGCAACCGCACCTGCGGCATCGACCACCGCCCCAGCACCCAGTTCCTCGACCGGCTCGCCGCTGCCTGCGGGATCGATCCGCCGCGCAAGCACGGCCTCGACACGGTCCGTACCATCGCCGCGATGCGGAGCGGATCCGTGAAGGTGTTCGTGGGGATGGGCGGGAACTTCGCACTCGCGGCCCCGGACACCGTCGCGACCGCCCAAGGGCTGCGCAACTGCGAACTCACCGTCCACGTCAGCACCAAACTCAACCGCAGCCACCTCGTCCACGGCCGCCAGGCGCTCATCCTGCCTTGCCTCGGCCGCACCGAACTCGACCTCCAAGCCGGCGGCCCGCAGTCGGTCTCGGTCGAGGACTCGATGAGCATGGTCCACCTGTCCATCGGCCGCAAACGCCCGGCCTCGCCGCACCTGCTCTCCGAGCCCGCGATCATTGCCGGCATCGCCAAAGCCACACTGCTCGCGACGCAGACACCATGGGACACCTACGTCGAGGACTACGACCGGATCCGCGACATCATGGCCAAAGCCCTGGACGGCTTCGAGGACTTCAACCGCCGCGTCCGCCACCCACTCGGCTTCCGGCTCCGCCAGCCCGCCCGCGAACTCGTCTTCCTCACGGCCAGCGGCCGAGCCGAGTTCTCCACCGCAGAACTGCCCGACGCGGTGCCCGCCGACGACGACGTACTCATCCTGCAAACCATGCGGTCGCACGATCAGTGGAACACCACCATCTACTCCGACAACGACCGCTACCGCGGCGTGCAGAACCTCCGCACGCTGATCCTGATGAACGCCGACGACATGCGTGCCCGCGGCATCCAGCAAGGCGACCTCGTCGATATCACCGCGACCGCACGGGACGGATCGACTCGCGTCCTCAACGACTACCGCGCGCTCAGCTACAACATGCCGCGCGGCAACGCCGCCGGCTACATGCCCGAGATGAACGTGCTCGTCGCCGCCAACGACTACAGCACCCAGAGCGACCAACCTCTGATGAAGAACATCAAGGTGCGCGTCACACCGACCCACTGAGCGGACCCGCTATGCTGGTCGAAGTTTGACCGGTGGTGGGGCTCGCCGGACCGAACCGTCGCTCCGGCGGCCAACAGTCCCTACCTGAAGAACCTCGCGACGCCTTGTCGCGAGGTCAGTCCAGGTAGGAGGCCTGCGTGCAGCACCACCCCCTCAACCCCTTGCCCAAGGGGCCGGTCGACTCTGATGTCGACCTGCGGATCGACGGCCGGCAGCGCCGTACGCACGACTCGGTCCTGCTCACCGTGATCGCGGTCGGCGGAGCGACGGGCGCGACCGCCCGGTATCTGGTCGGGCTCGCATGGCCGGGTCCGACGAGCACGCTGCTGATCAACGTCATCGGGTGCGGACTCATCGGGATCCTGATGGTGCTGGTGACCGATGTGCTGACGCAGCAGCGGCTCCTGCGCCCGTTTCTCGGTACCGGCGTACTCGGCGGGTTCACGACGTTCTCGACGTACGCGCTCGACATCCAGCAACTCGTGACCCGCGGCCACGCCGGCACCGCGCTGCTCTATCTCGTCGCCACCATCGCCGGTGCGTTGCTCGCGGTGCGTACGACGGTGACCGCGACCCGCGCCGTGATCGGTTGGAGGACCCGATGATCCGGCTGCTCCTGGTGATCGCCGGCGGCCTGATCGGAGCGCCGCTGCGGTACGTCGCCGACCGCGCCGTCCAGCGCCGGCACGACTCGTTGTTCCCCTGGGGGACTTTCAGCGTCAACGTGATCGGGTCGCTCGTCCTCGGGTTCCTCGCGGGCGCGGCGTCGGGTCTGCCGCACGACGTGCAGCTCTTCGCCGGGACAGGGTTCTGCGGCGCGCTCACGACGTACTCGACGTTCTCGTACGAGACGATCCGGCTGTTCGAGGACCGGGCGCGATTCCTTGCCGTTGCCAACGTTGCCGCGAGCATCGTCGCCGGGCTCGGCAGCGTGTTCCTCGGCGCAGCGATCAGTCAGGCGATCTGGCGTTAACGGTCACGGACGGCGATGCCTGGGTAGTCCAGCACGAGGCCCGAGGCGTCGTAGGTCAGCTCGCACACGAAGTCGAACGTCGCGGACTCGTAGTGGAAGACGTGCCGTCGATCGTCGGAGCGCAGCAGCGTGTAGCGCTGTTCGAGCCGGATCACGCCCAGGTCGTCGGCCTGCACGAACGCGGCCGGTACGTCGTAGGTCGCGCCGACGACGAACGGCAGCCGGTGGATCGGGAGCGTGTTCGTGACCGCCGACGACTCGAAGTCGACGTCCAGGCAGCCGTCGAGGTCCGCGCGGGCCACGCCGTCGACGGTCCAGCCGTTCGCACTCCGCTCGAGCACGACCTCGCGATCGCCTTCCGCTGTCGAGTTCGTCGCGCGCACAGTCCTCGTCTGCCAGCTGTCGTCGACCTCGATTGCGTACCCGACGTACCAGGTCGACTCCCCCTCGCGGGCCGACGTCCGGCCGCGCAGCCGGTGACCGTCCACGAAGAGCACTTCGAACCCGACCCGGACGTCGACGTGCGTCCACGAAGCGGCCCGGGGCATCGATTTCAGCTGCATGCTGAGACCCTAGTCACATGGAGCTGGGGCCCGGGTACTCGAGTGGACACTACGACGCGATGCGGCCGACGGACCTGCTGTACGCCGAGGTGCGGCAGCGGCGGGAGACGGGGTACGACGTCGACGAGCTGGTCCGTGAGGCCAACCGGACCGACCCGGCGGACCGGGTCGCGGTGCTCGACCTGGTCGACCGGATGTCGTTGGCGGCCAGGCTGCCGGGCTGGAAGTACGTCGAACCGGACGAGCTCGAGGACATCGCGGAGACGCTCGGCGCGGTCCCGCAGGGCTCAGAGGTTACCGACGTCGCCGACAAGATCCACGCCGCCTGGCTCGGGCGGATCGCCGGGTGCAACGTGGGGAAGCCGGTCGAGTCGGGTGACTACTGGACGTCGGCGCGGATCCGCGACTACCTGACGCTGGCGGATGCGTACCCGCTGCGGGACTACGTGCCCGTGCTCGATCCGATGCCGGACGGGTTCGAGCTGACGTCGTGCTGGCCGGAGACGACGCGCGGGAACGTGAAGGGTTCGGCGCGGGACGACGACATCGACTACCCGATCCTGGCGCTGCATCTGCTCGAGACGCACGGCAGCCGGCTGCGGCCCGAGGACGTCGGCGCCGCGTGGCTCCGGCTGTTCCCGGTCGGGCAGGTGTTCACGGCGGAGCGGGCGGCGTACGTGAATCTCGTCGACGGGTTCACGGTGCCTGAGGTGGCACGGCGGCGGAATCCGTACCGGGAGTGGATCGGCGCACAGATCCGCGGGGACGTGTTCGGGTACGTGCACGCCGGCGATCCGTGGGCAGCCGCTCGGCTCTCCTATCAGGACGCCGCCTTGTCGCACGTCGGGAACGGGATCTACGGCGAGATGTGGGCCGCGGCGATGGTGGCGGCGGCGTTCACGGCGTCGTCGCCGCGCGAGGTGGTCGAGCGAGGGCTGGCCGTCGTACCGCCGCAGTCGCGGTTGGCCGAGGCGGTCCGGGACGTGCTGGAGCTCGAGGGCTCGTGGGAGGACGCGCTCCGGGTGATCCAGGAGCGGTACGGGCACTACTCGTGGATTCATACCATCAACAACGCGGCGATCGTGGCGGCGGCGTTGCTCTGGTCGGACGGCGACTACCTGACCGGTGTCGGGCGGGTGGTGATGAGCGGCTGGGACACGGACTCGAACGGCGCGACCGTCGGGTCGGTCCTTGGGATCCTGAATGGCACCCAGAACCTGCCGGAGCACCTCATCGCCCCGCTGGAGAACCGGACCCGCTCCGCGCTGTTCGGCTTCGACAACTCGGTGATCTCCGACCTCGCCGAGCGGACGGTGCGGCTGGTGGGCCGGCTCGCGTGAGCGGTCCGCTGTTCGAGGACTGACACGGTTAAGCAAGATCGCGGCATAACGCCTATCGTTCGTGGCAGGCGCTTTCCGTTGGAGGGGTGGATGCTGGACCGGTCGGAGTCGGCGCTGGGCACTGTGCTTCGGTCGCGGTTCTACCGTTCGGCGTTCCTCTCGCTGCTGATCGCCGGGGTCGGGCTGTCCGCAGCGACTCCCCAACTCACGCTGTTCCTGGTCCGCGACCTCGGTACGCCGCTGCCGGTGGCCGGCCTGTACTACGTGACGAACGTGGCCTCCCCGATCGCCGGGTTCATCGTCGGCCGCTGGTCGGACCGCAGCCACGACCGGCTGCTGTGGTTCCGGATCTGCTCGGTGGTCGGAGCGGCCGGCTGGCTGCTGATGGCGTCGGCGAACGCGGTGTGGATGCCGTTCGTCATCAGCACGGTGGCCCTGAGCGTCGCGGGCGGCTCGATGGCGCAGCTGTTCGCCGCCTGCCGCGACGAGCTGAGCCGCCACCCGACCCGGGCTGAGAACCGGGTGATCGCGACCATCCGGATGGCGTTCACGACGGGCTGGATCCTCGGGCCGGTGTTCGGCAGCTGGTTCGGCGGCGTGTTCGGGCTGCGGGCCCTGCTGGTCGCCACCGCGGTCTGCGTGTTCGCCGCGATCATCCCGCTCGGGCGTCAGCGCGTCGAGCGGTACGACGCTCCGTCGGCCGGCACGCCCGCCGGCCATCCCGAGCGCCGGCGGATCGACCACATGATGCCGTTGCTGGTGTTCACCGCGGTCTGCGTCCTGGCGATGACCGGCGACACCATCAAGTTCGGCTACCTCCCGATCTACATGGCCGAGCAGCTCCACGTCTCCGACTCCGTCCGCGGCCTCGTGATCGGCATCCAGCCGCTGCTCGAACTGCTCATGCTCCCGGTCGTCGCCCGTCTCGCCGACCGTTTCGGCCCGATGCGGGCGATGACGGCCGGCGCCGTACTCGGACTGTCGGGCAACCTCGCCTACGCGCTCAGTACGTCGGTCGCCGGCCTGTTCCTCGGCCAGATCCTGAACGCCGGACTGTGGGCGTGCGTCGGCGCACTCGGCGTCTCGATCGCCCAGCACCTGTATCCGGAAGGCGCCGGCACCGCGTCGGGTGTCTTCCTCGGGGCGATCCCGCTGGGGTCGGCGATCGGCGGCACGATCGGCGGGATCGGCGTGGCGGCGATCGGTCTCCCCCATGTCTTCTTCATCCCCGCCACGCTCACCGCCTTCGCGATCGCCGCCTTCACCGTCCTGAGCATCCGTGAGAATCGCGAAGGCCGTCCTAGCTGACGGCCGCGCGGAGCGACTCACGGAGTGAGCCCAACGTCGCGACGACGGCGGTCGGTTCGTAGCCGCAGTGGGCCATGCAGTTCGCGCAGCGCGGGTCCTTGCCGCGGCCGTAGCTGTCCCAGTCCGTGTCGTCGAGGAGCTCCTGGTAGGTGCCGACGTACCCGTCGTCCATCAGGTAGCACGGGCGTTGCCAGCCCTTCAGCGAGTACAGCGGGATCGCCCACGCCGTACAGCTGAAGTCGACCTTGCCTTCGAGGAAGTCGAGGAAGAGCGGCGAGTGGTTCAGCCGCCACTTCTTCCGCCGGCCGTCGCCGAACGCCTTGCGGAACAGTTGCCGGGTCTCCTCCGGGCCGAGCCAGTGCTCCTGGTCCGGCGCCTTCTCGTACGCGAACCCGGGCGAGATCTGCATATTGTCAACTTTCAGATCGTCGTTCAGGTAGTCGAGGACGTCGATGACGTCCTGCGGGCTGTCGGTGTCGAAGAACGTGGTGTTGGTCATCACCCGGAAACCGGCCGCCTGCGCCTGCTTGATCGCGTCGACGGCCTGGTCGAACACGCCGTCCTTGCAGACCGACTGGTCGTGCCGCTCGCGCAGGCCGTCGATGTGCACCATCCACGCGAAGTTCTTGTGCGGTGCGAACTTGTGCAGATGCTTCGGCATCAGGACGGCGTTCGTGCACAGGAACACGATCTTGCCCCGGGCAAGCAACTGCCGGACGATCTCGTCGATCTCCTTGTGCATCAGGGGTTCGCCGCCGGCGATCGAGACCATCGGCGCGCCGCACTCCTCGACCGCGGCGACCGCCTGCTCGACGGACATCCGCTTCTTCAGCCAGTCGTGCGTCTGCTGGATCTTGCCGCAGCCCGCGCATTTCAGGTTGCACGCGTACAGCGGCTCGAGCTCGAGCAGGATCGGGAACTTCTCCCGGCGGCGGAGCTTCTGCTTCATCAGGTATCCGCCCAGGCGGATGGACTGCCGCAGCGGCATGCTCACGGCTGACTCACCTCTTTCGGTAGCGCGAAGCGGACGTCCTCGGTCAGCGTCCCGCTCTCGGTGACGGACACCGGGCCCAGCCCGGACAAGCAGCGGATCAGATTGTCGACAAGCTCCGGCGGGGCCGACGCGCCCGCGGTGATGCCGATCCGCTCGGCACCGGCCAGGAGATCCAGTTCGAGTTCGCCGGCGTCGTCGACGAGTACGGCGCGGGTACCGGCCGCCTCGGCGACCTCGGCGAGGCGTTTCGAGTTCGACGAGTTCTGCGAACCGAGCACGATCACCAGATCGGACCGCTCGGCGATCTCGCGGACGCCGGCCTGACGGTTGCTCGTCGCGTAGCAGATGTCGTCTCTTCGTGGTCCGGTCAACGCCGGGAAGCGTCGGCGCAGTACTGCGGCTGTCTCGGCCGCTTCCTCGACGGCGAGCGTGGTCTGCATGGCATAACCGACCTTCGCCGGGTCCGGCACCTCGACCGTCTCGGCCTCGGTCGGGGACGCGACGACGATCACGTGCTCGGGCGCCTCGCCCATCGTGCCGATCACCTCCTCGTGGTCCGGGTGGCCGATGAGTACGACGGTGGTGTCGCGCGCGGCGTACCGGCGTACCTCGTGGTGCACCTTCGCGACCAGGGGGCAGGTGGCGTCGATGACCCTCAGGTGGCGCTCGTCCGCCTGCCGTCGTACTGCCGGGGCGACGCCGTGGGCGGCGAGTACGACGAGGCTGCCTTCGGGGACGGCGTCCAGCTCGTCGACGAATACCGCGCCGCGGCGCTCGAGGTCATTGACGACATGCCGATTGTGAACAATCTGACGACGGACATAGACCGGCGCTCCGAACTGCTCCAGCGCCCTCTCCACCGTGTCGATCGCCCGCTCGACACCGGCGCAGAACGATCTAGGGGCCGCCAGCAACAATTCCCGCTCGCCGACGGCACGCGCCCAGGCATCAATCGCCGGCGCAGTACGCCGGAGCTGTGCCAGCGCCTTGATCCCCCGGGCAGGCATCCCGAGCCGTCGAAGCGGCTCGCTGGGCGTATCAACCACCACCCGCACAACCACCGTCTGCCCGTCGTCTCCCGCCAGCAGCCCGGATTCGGTGTCAACAGCAATCGCCCCGCCCGCCGCCAGCCCCGCCCGCTCCACCACTGAGTCGACAACGTGGTCGGTGGTCACAATCGGCCCGAGATGAACAGTCATCCCCAGCCGCCGCAACTCCCCCGCCACCAGCTCAGCCCCAGGACACGCCACTACCCGCAACTCGTCCGGCGGCTCACCCCTCGCCGCGGGATCTGTGCTCGCCGCCGAGCCGGCCGGCGGTGCCGGCCGCCCGCCAGCCTCGCCTCGGGCTGTGCGACTTAGGTGGCGGATCTCGGTTGCGACGATCACGTCGCCTGGGGCGACGTCGTTGGTGAGTGCGCCGGCGACGCCGGCGATCAGGGTGGGACCTCGAGTTTGTCTGCCGCGGGAGCGGCCAGTGCGGATGACGGAAGTGGTCAGCTTGTCGCGAAGGGCGAAGTACTCGGCAGATAAGGGGGTATAGACGACCGGTGTCATCGGTTTCTCCCGAGGTAGCGGCCCAAGGCCCAGATCGGGAAGACCAAGCGGTACAGGTGGTAGCCGATGTAGAAGTCGCCCGGGAAGCCGGTGCCGGTGTAGCGGTGTTCGTCCCAGCCGCCGTCCGCGCGCTGCGTGTCGACGAGGTAGGCGATGCCCCGCCGTACAGCGTCGCCGCGTTCGTCCGCGGCGAGCAACGTCAGCAACGCCCACGCGGTCTGCGACGGGGTTGAGTCACCACGGCCGATCCACGACGGGTCGACGTACGAGCGAAGATCCTCGCCCCACCCACCGTCCTCGTTCTGGTGCTCTTCGACCCACCGCACTGCCCGCTGGATGACGGGATCGCGCGCCGAAATCCCGACAGCAATCAGCGCAGGTACGACGGCGCCCGTGCCGTACACGTGGTTCGTCCCCCAGCGCCCGAACCACGACCCGTCCTTCTCCTGCGAGTCGAGCAACCACCGCAGGCCGCGCTGACACTCGGCAGATTCGGTCCGCCCTTCGGCCGCCAGCATCTCGACCACATGCGCAGTCACATCAGCCGACGGCGGATCGATCACCGCACCGAAGTCGCAGAACGGCAGCTTCAACGGCGTCGTATCCGTGTTGTCCGCATCGAACGCACCCCACCCGCCGTCAGCAGACTGCATCCCGGCCGTCCACTCGACCGCGTCGTCCAGGGCCTTCCGCAACCGACCCGGCTCAGGATGCTCGACCCGCCGCAATGCCAGCACGATCTCCGCCGTGTCGTCGGTATCCGGGTAACCGTCGTTCGCGAACTCGAACGCCCACCCACCCGACACCAACCCGGGTCGCCGGACCTGCCAGTCCCCCGGCGCATCGATCTGCTCCGCCAGCAACCAATCAGTTGCCTTGAGCACCGTTTTGTCGTCCGGCTCGATCCCGGCGTCCAGCAACGCCCCTACGGCCAGCCCTGTGTCCCAGACCGGCGACTGACAAGCCTCCAACCAGCGCACCGGCCCGTCGGGAGTCTCCGCGTGCACAGTAAAGCCCTCGAGCCCGCGCAACCCTGCGGCCATCACCGGATGATCGATCGCATACCCCATCAGATCCAGCGCGATCAGCGAGTACACCCACGGCGGCTGGATGCCGCCCCACCCGCCATCGGCCTCCTGCCGGGCCACGATCCACTCGACCGCACGCCGCATCGCGAGCCGCCGCAAACCCCCCGACGGCCCGCGCGGACCCCACCGCGAGTAGGCATTCAGTACGACGTCCAGCCGCGCGAACGCTCCTTCCAGCGTCCACGGCGCCGGCCGCGGCGCAACTGCCGTACCCGCCCGCAACTCCGCCACGGTGAACGAGACCGGACGGACCGGGCGATGCGCGCTCACGATCGTCAGCGGCACGATCGTCTGCCGTGCCCAGCACGCCCAGTTGTAGACGTTCAACGGCGCCCAACTCGGCAGGAAGATCAGCTCCGGCGGCAGATCAGGACAGTCGTCCCACTCCCACAGCCCGAACAAGGCCAGCCAGATATGCGTGAACACCCGAGCCTTCTCGACCCCACCCGCCGAGCGGATGAACGACGCGGCCCGAGCCATATGCGCAGCGGCCGGGTCGTCGCCCGCCATCCGCAACGCGACCCACGACTCCACCGTCGTCGACAGCTCACCCGGCCCGCCGGGGAACGTCGCCCACGTCCCGTCCTCGCGCTGCTGCGACCGGATCCAGCGCGCCGTCTCCGTGTCGGTCTGCGTCGTGGCGACACCGAGGAAGTGACGCAGCATCAAGTCCTCGGCGTCCATCGTCACGTTGGTTGCCAGGTCACCCTTCCACCAGCCGTCCTCGTGCTGCAGCGAACGCAGGTACGCCACCGCCGCGTCGAGACACTCCTCGACGCGCAGATCGGCTTCGGTCACCTGTTCGGCCGTCACAGCTGCCGCTCCGCGATGAACTGGGCCAACCGATCGAGCTGATCCCGGTTGGCCGGCGCGATCCCCGCGGCGTCGAGCGCCTTCCCGGCCTTCCGGACCCGCTCCTCGGCCTCCGCCAACGCCCACTCCCGGCCGCCGGCATCCGCCACCAGTGCGGCGGCCCGTCGTACGTCGTCCTCGCTCGGAGCGCCGGTCGACGCGAACCATGCGGCCAGGTCGCGCCCGTGCACCCCGCCGTACTCGAGGGACCACACCACGGGCAGCGTCTTCTTGTGGGCACGCAGGTCGGAGAACACGGGCTTGCCGGTCTTCTCCGGCGCTCCCCAGATGCCCAGTAGATCGTCGACAATCTGAAATGCGAGCCCAAGCTCCCAGCCGTACGTGCGGAACGCCTCGCACGTCGCCGCATCGGCACCCGCCAGGATCGCCCCGAGCTCCGCCGATGCCCCGAGCAACGAACTGGTCTTGCCGGCCGCCATGTCCACGCACTCCGGCAGGCTGACCGAGTCGCGGCGTTCGAACGCCACGTCGAGCACCTGCCCGCGGATCAACTCGCGCGTGGCGACGGCCAGCGCGTGACCGGCATGAACGGCGTACGGCGAGTTGCACTCGGCAAGCACTTCGTCCGCGAGACAGGCAAGCGCATCGCCGACCAGCACTGCGGTCGCATCGCCCCAGACCGCCCAGACAGTACGGCGGTGGCGGCGCTGCGTGTCGCGATCCATCAGGTCGTCGTGGATCAGCGAGAAGTTGTGGATCAGCTCGACCGCGACACCACCTGGCACGGCGGGGTCGGGCGATCCGCAAACCGCCTCGGCGACGAGCAGCGTCAGCCCCGGCCGGATCGCCTTTCCGGAGTTCGCGCCGGTGGGTCGCCCTTCCTCGTCACACCAGCCGAAGTGGTACCTCGCCACCAACCGGCTGTGCTCGTCAAGTCGATCCAGCGCGTGCCGGAGGTGCGGATCGACCAGCTCCCGCCCGCGGGCCAGCAGATCTGGCACATTAGTTGCCGACGGCATCCTCTCCACAGCCGTCACAGGACCACATCCCCGACCGACGGCTGCGCTGAGGATCCCGGGGAAGCCGCGGTCCGGGTCAGGACAGAGGCGGCGGCCGCCTCGCCGCTGCGGACGGCGCCCTCCATGGTCGCGGGCCAGCCGGTGGCCGTCCAGGCGCCCGCCAGATGCAGGCCGGGGAGGGCAGTGGTCGCGTCGGGACGGAGACGGCCGCTGCCTGGTGCCGGCCGGAAGGTGGCATGTCGCTCTCGGGTCACGAAGAACTCCTTCACACGCGCGTCGGCGGCCGCGGGAAGCAGCCGCCGGAGGGCAGGCACCAGCACGTCGCGCAGTTCGGCAACCGGGGTGTCGATCAGCGCATCGGCAGCGGACAACGAGACCGCGATGTACTGCTCGGCCGGATCGCTTCCGCTCTGGACGGTGCGGTCGAAGACCCACTGGAGTGGGCTGTCGACGCCGGCAACGAACGGCTCGTCCAGCACCACGCGGTCGAACACCACGTGAGCGTTGACGATCGGGGAGCTGCCGAGTGCCTCCGCCCACCCGGCCGGCAAGTCCACCGCATCGTCCGGCAGCAGACTCGCCGCCTCCGCGGGCGGCACCGCCAGTACGACGTCGTCGTACCGCTCCCCCTCGATCGCCCACGCGCCGTCCACCGCGTCCAGAGCCCGAACCCGCGCCCGCAGCCGAACAGCAACACCCGCAGCCGTCAGCGCACGCGCAGCGGACTCACCGTGCAGTTGCTGCAACGGAACCAACGACCACCCGATATCAGCAGCATCACTCCGTTCGAGCAGACCGACTTGGAACACCGTTGCCGCGACAGCAAGAGACGCGTCGTCAGCACGCGCGTTGAGCGTCGCGATCCCGATCAACTCCCACAGCGCCTCCACCGCCCGCGCGTCCTGTCCATGCGCAGCCAGCCAGGAGCCGAACGACTGCGCGTCCGTCTCCGCAGCCGTCCGATCCACCCGCCCCATCGCCAACGCACCCCGCACTGCGGCAACCCGCTCGGCCACACTCAGCCAGCGGTACGTCGCCAGCGCCGGCCCGAGATGCAACGGCGCCGGCATCCCGTTCCGCCGGATCCGCCCGACGCCGCCACGCCGCCCACTCCGCACGGGTACGTCGAGCCGTGGCTGCAGATGTACCTGATCGCGCACCCCGAGCCGATCGAGCAGCCCGAGGTACGACGTACAGCAGCGAAGGAACACGTGCTGCCCGTTGTCGATCCACCGCCCGTCCCGCTCGAACGAGTGGGTCAGACCGCCCAACTTCGGCCGCCCCTCCAACAGGACCACCTCACACCCGGCATCAGCCAGCTGCAGCGCCGCGGTGATCCCCGCGAGACCGCCTCCGACGACAGCGATCCTCCTCATGACCGGGCTCCTGCCAGCGAGGCGAGCGCGACCTGTGCCTTCTCCCCCGCCGACAACGACAAGCGCCGGTCGTACACGAGCACGGGGTTGGCTCCGATCCGGCGGAGCAGATGGTGGTAGATCCCCGACATCGCCCGGCAGGACGCGCCGCTGCGCCAGTCGAGGTACGGCAGCAGGCGCCAGCCGAGCGAGTACCAGTCCTGTGCGCGGCCCGCGGCGTACCGGATGTAGCCGGCCAGGCGGCCTTGTGGATCGTCGAGGTTGCCGTGCGCGTCCAGTTCGATCCGGACGTCGAAGCGTTCGAGCTCGTCGGCCGGCAGGTAGATCCGGTCGTTGGTCAGGTCCTCGCGGATGTCGCGGAGGATGTTCGTCTGCTGCAAGGCGATACCGAGCTGGTCGGCGTACAGGGCAAGCGTCTCGAGGTCCGACGAGCCGACCGGTCCGAAGATCGACAGACACAGCCGCCCGACGGAACCGGCGACGCGGCGGCAGTACACGACCAGCTCGTCGAAGTCCCCGATGCGTACGTCGGCCAGGTCGGTCTCGACCCCCGCGACCAGCTCCTCGAAGGCGCCCAGCGGCACCGGGTACCGACGCGCTGCGTCGGCAACCGCGACATACACGGGCTCCTCGATGTCTCCGAGCCGGCCGAGGTCCTTGCGTACTCCGGCAAGTGCCGTGCGCTTGTCCTCCAAGGGCAGGTCTCCGTCGCCGATGTCGTCGATCTGCCGCGCCAGCGCATACAGCGCCGACAGCGCGTTGCGTTTCGGCGGTGGCAGCAGGCGGATGCCGTAGTAGAAGTTGCGTGCCTCGGTCCGGGTGATGTCCAGGCAGGCGGCGTACGCCTCCGCAACCGTCGGCGTCATCCAACCACCGCCTTGACCAGCAACCGGACGGTCACGAGCCTGGACGGCCGCGCCTGCTGCGCCAGCACATCGCCATCGGTACGTCGCAACGCCCGAACCGTCGCCTGCCCGCCGGCCACGAACCCGGCCACCGAAACCCGTGCCCAGCCGCGCAATCGGCCGACGATCGCCGCACCCTCGTCGAGCATCTTTCCGGCCCTCGCAGTCTCGAAAGTCATCAAGTCGCGGAGTTGCGGCGTCGCCGTGCCCCGGTCGAGATCGGCCTCGACAACGCCGTACGTCATGAGGTCGGTCTGCGGCAGGTAGATCCGGCCGGCGCGGCGGTCCTCGGCCACGTCCTGCCAGTGCTCGACCAGTTGCAGCGCCGTACACACCAGGTCGGACAGGCGCTCGGTCTCGGGATCGTGGACGTCGAAGACTCCGAGCACCATGCGGCCGACGGGATCGGCGGAAAGCCGGCAGTAGCCGATCAGATCCTCGAAGGTCCGGTACCGCGTGACCGTCTGGTCCTGCAGGTTGGCCTGGATCAAGCGGTGGAAGGGATCGGCCGGTAGATCGTGCTGCCGGACGACCGGCCGCAGTCGGCGCAGTACCGGATGCTGCGGCTCACCGTCGGTCCAGATGCGGTCGAGGTCGAGCGCGAACGCGCGCAGGGCCGCCTTGCGGTCACCCGCGTAACTGTCGCCGAGCTCGTCGACGGTCCGCGCGTAGCCGTAGACGGCGTGCAGCGACTCCCGGTGTGCGGCGGGCAGGAGTTTCAGTGCGACAGGAAAGTTCTCGGTGTGTTCCCTTCTGCCGAGTTGCCGGTCGGAAGCGACGTTCTGGAGTCCGTCTGGGGGCACAGTTCCATGATGGGAAGCGGTTTCATGCCAACTCTGCCCCGGTGACGAACATTCGGCGGGACAGAATTTGTCACGGGATTACAGTTGGGCTCGATGGGTTCCCCCCGAGGAGTCTTCCCATGACCATCGCAACCTTCGACCGGGCGCGGCTCGAGGACGCTTTGCTCGACGGACTGCCTGCCCTGGTGGCCGAAGTACGGGACCGGCTGGCCGAGCACTGGCCCGACTACGCCGCCTTCCTCGACACCGACCGGGACGCGGTCGTCAAACCCGCCGAGCTGTTCGTGCACCGGCTGCTGGACATGTCGATCGCCAACCTGGTCAATCCCGAGCAAACCACCCTCGACCGCGCCGACGAGACCGTTCGGCGCGTCTTCGAGGAGATCGGCCGACGCCAGTTGCAAGAGGGCAACGACCTCACCCGGTTGCTGACAGCCTTTCAGCTCGGTGCCCGGGTCGCCTGGCGGCATGTCGCCGCGACTGCACTCCGCCTGGACTTCGCGCCGGACAACCTCGCCGCCTTGGCCGACTCGGTGTTTGTGTTCGTCAACCAACTGTCCTTCTCCGCTGCCAACGGCTATCTGCAGGAGCAGATCGAGGACGCGATGGCGCGCGAGCGACGCCGCGAAGACCTCGCGAATCTCCTGCTCTCGGGCCGGACCGGCACGGAGGCGATCCGGATCGCCGCACAGCAGGCCGCCTGGCGGATCCCTGAGACCGCAGCCGTCGTCATCTACAGCGACGGCGACCAGGAGTCGGCCGGGACGCTGGTGGCCCGGCTCGAGCCCGGCGCGCTGCCGATTCGCCGCAACGCGGTCGTGGTCGGCGCGATCATTCCGGAACCGTCCGGTCCGGGACGCCGCCTGCAGTTGAGCCGCGAGCTCGCCGGGATGGGCGCCGTGGTCGGCAATTCGGTTGCCCTGGCCCAGCTTCCACGCAGCCTGGAGATCGCCCGGATCGCGGTCCGGTTGCGCAACACCGGCGTACTCACCGATGACCCGGTGTTCGCCGACGAGCATCTCGATGCGCTGATCGTCTGGCGGGACGAGGCATTGGTGGCCGCGTTGCGGGAGGAGATGCTCGCGCCGCTCGCCGGTGAGACGGCGGCCGCGCGCGAGCGGCTCGCGGAAACGCTGGCCAGCTGGCTGAAACACTTCGGCGACCGGCAGGCGATCGCCCACGAGTTGAGCATCCACCCGCAGACCGTCCGCTATCGCATGGCACGGCTCAGGGCCTTGTACGGCGATCGCCTGGACGACCCAGAATCACGCGCGCGCCTCTTCCTCGCCCTCGAGTGGCCCGGCCCCTAACCGCGCCAACACCTGGTCGAGCCGGGCGGCCAGCGCCGGACCGTCGACCAGCTGCGGATCAGTCGCGAGACCGATCCCGAGGACACCTGTCCAGCTCAGCGCACCGACGGCGAGCGGAGTCCCCGGCACCAGCGGCAGGATCGGATACACCCGATCGTGGGGCACACCCGCGAACGACATCTGCTCGGTCGTGCCCGGCATGTTCGAGACCACCGCGTGCAGGAATCGTTGCCCGTACACAGTCGGAGCGAACCACCGCGCGAGCGGCTCCGGCACGATCCGCAGCCCGGTCGCGAGCACGAACCTGGACGCCAGCGCCCGCGTCGGCCGCTGCAGCCGTTTGGTCCGCGCTGACACCTCGGTCAGCAACTCGTCGAACGGACGGCCGTCCACCGGAACCTCGACCATGATCGCGGCCGTCGCGTTGCCCTCGGCCGCACTGTCCGGCGTCCGAACCATCGTCGTCACCGAGAAGCGCAGCTGCCCGTTCACCGCCTGCGCGAGTCCCGGCGCGACGGCGTACAGGCTGTCGGCGAGCAGGGCGATGAGCAGGTCGGTGACGCGTACGCCGCGGGCGGACGCGGCCCGGCGTACGACGTCGAGCTCGACGGCCGCCGTGGTGAACTCGCGGCGCAACGAGCTGGGCGGCAGCTTGGCCGCCGTACCGTCCGTTGCGAGTTGGGCGAGGCCGACGGCGGTGGCCACGGCCCGCGTCAGCCGGCCGGGAGCGGCGCCGGACGGCAGCTCGATCTTGGTCGGCGGCTCGAACAGGCTGAAGGCCTGCAGCACCGTCCCGATGCCGTCGGCAATCGAATGGTGGACCAGCACAACCAGCCCGTCCGCTCCCCCCGGGCCGATGTCGCGAACGATCGCGATCCGCCACATCGGACGGTCCCTGGGCATCGGCTGCTCGGCGAGGTCGCCGACGTAGCGCAGCAGACCGGCGTACCCCTCGGTGGATCGGTGCTCGACGACGTGCCAGTCCAGGTCGACCTCGTCGGCCTCGATCCAGCGCGGCCGCCGCCAGCGGGACGCCGGCCCGAGGCGCTGATGCATCCGCGGCAACTGCGCGAACCCGTCGGCAACGATCTTGCGGACCTCGTCGATCGTCGGCCGCTGTCCGGACGGCTCGAGCACGACGATGCCGCCGACATGCTGCGGCGCACCGGTCCGCTCGATGTGCAGGAAGAACGCATCGGCCGACGGCACGACGATCCCTTTCACCGGGGCATCACCTGCTCCCCGAACCGGGCCGACAGCTGCCGATACAGTCCCGGCGCCAACGCACGTACGGCGGGTGCGACGCGCAACCACCGCGGCACCCAGATCTCGGCGCGGTCGTTGGTGATGCCATCGACCATCGCCCGCGCGACGTCGTCGGCGGGCACCGGCCGCGGACGCTTGCGGTCGTATTCCCGGCCGCGAGCGCTGAAGAAGCCGGTGTCGACGACGCCCGGGACGGTCAGGCTCACGGATACACCTGTACCACGAATCTCCAGCCGGAGGCTCTCGGCGAAGATGTCCAGCGCGGCCTTGGTGGCGGCGTACACGGCTTCGCCGGCCACCGCCGTACGCCCCGCGACCGAGCCGACCAGCGCGACATGCCCGCTGCCCCGCTCGATCATTGACGGAAGCAAACACCTGACCAGCTGCAACGGCGCCAGCAGATCCAGCGCGACCAGGTGGTCGATCTCCTCGGCCCGCATCCGCACGAACGGCCCCGACCACCCGAGCCCGGCGTTCGCCACCAGCACGTCGATCCGCCCATGAGCAGCCAGCGCAGCATCAGCGACCTCTGCAGCAACACCCGGCAGAGCAAGATCACCAAGCACCGGTACGCCGCCGACCCGCGCGGCCACCTCACCCGTACGCTCCGCGTCCCGCCCGTGCACCACCACCCGGGCCCCCGCCACCGCGAGCCACTCGACCACCGCCGCCCCGAGCCCGGCCGACCCACCGGTAACCAGCACAACCTTCCCGTCCAGCCGCATCACACCTCCTACTCCCAGCATGATGCCAACAGCAACTACTCGGCCAGATGCGCGATCCGGGCCACGAACACGTTGGAACCGGCGTCCCGGAGCAGGTCCGCCGCGTGCCGGGCGGTCCGGCGAGCCAGTTCCTGTTGCTGCGCGGCCTCGTGGATCAGAGCCAGGATCGAGGTTGCCTCCGCCTCGAGCAAGACCGAACGGAGTTCCCGGAACACCGCGAGACTGGCAACGATCTGACGTTCCGCACCGTCGAGATCGCCCTGCGCCAGGCAGATCTCGGCGAGGGTTCCTCCGGCCAGTGCAGCTCCCTGACGGCTGCCCTCGGCCCGATAGATCCGGACCGCCTCCGCGACGGTGCTCCGGGCCTCGTCCAGTGCACCCAGCCGGAACTGGCAGTCGCCGAGGTTGTTCAACGTGTGCGCCCGGCCGATCGCGGCGTCCTCCAACTCGAGGGCAGTCCGGTAGAGCTCGAGCGCCTCGGCGTCGGCGTTCTGCACGTGCGAGACCAGCGCGGCACCTCGCACCGCCGCGGCCTCACCGTGGTCGTCGCCGGCCTGCCGCGCGAGTCCTCGCATCTGCGCGAACGACTGCTGCGCGCCCGGCAGATCCTTCGCATACACCTGCGCGGAGCCGAGTCGGCCCAGCATCCACGCCTCGCCGTCCGGCCGGCCCTGCTGACGCGCCAGCCCGGCAGCCGAGCAGAACAAGTTTCGATGGTCCTGCCAACGACGCCGATGGCCGACGTACGGCCAGGTGATACCGGCGAGCTGCCAGCTCCGGCCGGGATGTCCGTGAGCGCCGGCCCAGCTGACGGCGGCGACGAGGTTGTCCCACTCGGTGTCGAACCACTCGTACGCTTCTCGTTCGCCCGGCACTCGAGCCGGTTCCACCCCTGGTCCGATCGGGTCCAGGTACTGCGCGGCGTCGCCGGCGTACAGGAGCTCCATCGCGTGCAGGCCGGAGTACAGGTACCAGTCGAGCATCCGCCGCTCGGCCGGCAGACGGTCCTCGACGGCGAGACTCGCCGCGTAGTCACGCACGAGGTCGTGGAACCGGTAGCGGTCCACATCGGTGCGGATCAGCAGGCTCGCCTCGGCCAGCTGGTCGAGCCCGGCGGCCGCCGTACCGGGGTCCGCGCCGAGCAACGCAGCGGCCACACCGATCCCGAAGTCGTCACCGGGATGCCCACCGAGCAGACCGAGAAGCCGCCGCGTTTCGCCCGGCAGAGCGTCGTACGACAAGGTGAACGACTCCCGGACGCCCTGAACACCGACCGCCTGGGACAGCCGATCGAGACGCTCCGCACGCAGCCGCCCGGCGTACGCAGCAAGCCGCCCGGCCGGCAACGTACGCGCGCCCGCGGCAGCGATCCGCAACGCCAGCGGGAGCCCTGCACACAACTCGGCCAGCTCATCCATCGCCTCGCCGCCGATCTCCGCGGCACCGTCGATCGCCTGCCGGAGAAACGTCCTCGACTCCCCCGCCGACAACGGCTCCAACACCGTGCCGCTGGCCCCGACCGTCACCGCGAGCTCGCGAAGCGACTGCCGGCTCGTAACGATCACCGCGCTCCCGGCAACGTTCGGCAGCAGGCCGTGGACGTCGTCGACCGTGAGCGCATCGTCGAGGATCAGCAACACCCGCCGGTCCGCCAACGCCTCGCGAAACATCTCCGCCCGCGCCCGCGGATCACCCGGGATCGCGTCCGGCCCGACCCCGCAGAACCCGAGCAGCTCGGCCAGTACGTCGTCAGCCGGACGATCACGCAGCCGGACCAGCCACTGGCCGTCCGGGAACGCCTCCCTTGCGGCATGGCCGATGCGGGTCGCGAGCGCCGATTTGCCGACACCGGGGAGGCCGGACAGGACGAGGACCGGGACGCCGTTGTCGTTCGCGAGGAGGTCGAGGGCCTTGGTCAGCTCATCGTCGCGGCCGATGAAACCCGTTACCGGCAAGGGCAAACGGGTCCGCACGGTCCAGGCCCGCGGGCGGTCGCCGATGAGCAGCACCTGATGCAGCTCGCGGAGCTCCGGCGACGGGTCCGTGCCCAGCTCCGCCGCGAGCGCCTGACGCAGCCGGTCGTACGCCGCCAGTGCTTGCGCCGTACGGCCGGACTCGTGCAAACCCCGCAGGAGCAACAACCATGCGTGCTCACGCAACGGACTGTCCGTGGTCACCGCGGTCAGCTCCGCGATCGCCTCGTCGGCCTGACCTGACAGCAACAGCGCCTCGGCGCGCTGCTCCCGCGCGTCCAGCCACTCGTCACGCAACCCGGGCCCGAACCGCGCGGCCAACGTGCCCGTCGAGGCACCGCGCAGTACGTCGCCGTCGTGCCACCGCAACGCCTCCGTCAGCAGCTCGACCCGAGGCTCCGGATCCGCGGACGCGGCCGCGGTGACCAGGTCCCTGAATCGCACGAGATCCAGCTCGTGCCCGGTCAGCTCGAGCCGGTAGCCGCCGAGCTCGTTCCGCAGCTCGGCCTCGCTCAGCGCGCGGTGGAGGCGGGAGATCGCTGCCTGCAACGCGGCCCGTGGGTTCGACGGCAGGTTCTCGCCCCACACGTCGTACAGCAGCTGATCGTCGGACACGACCTGGTCCGGCCGCAGCAGGAGCGCGGCCAGCAGTGTGCGGACGCGCTCGCCGGGGATCGCCGTACGGACGTCGTCCACCGACGCCTCGACCGCCCCCAGCACCCGAAACCGCACTCTGCCATTCTCGCCCGGCGCAGGCTCAGGCGCGGACGGCGAGTGCGGTCAGCAGTGAGGCGACGATGCCGCCGTACAGGACGAGCAGGGCGATGAACGGGAGCACACTGCCGACAGGTGCTCGGGTGCGGATGGTCTTGGTGTCGAAGTAGTTCAGGCTCGGACCCCAGCCGAACGGCGACAACGGTGGCTCGCCGTTGACGCTCCCTGGCAGCCCGTGACCGCCGTAAGTCGGGATCGATCCGTCTGGCAGTGCAGGCGGCGGCGCCGCCTTCTCCTCAAAAGGCACGCTGTTCCTCCCCAGGAACCACCTGCCGTCGCTCCTCAGCATCCCCAGCCGGCAGGTGTCAGACACCACTCTGCACCACCAATACGAGACCTGGCATCCCACCAATTCCAGGTGTTCACGGACCGTCAACCTGTAGGCACGTGACGTATAGGCGTTGGTGCACCGCGACTGGCATCCTCGTGGCGTTCCTTTCCGCCCTGAACTAAGTTCTGAAGGAGCATTCGATGAAAGTGTCCGCCCGCCGCACGCTCGGCGTGGTCCTCGGAACCGCCGCCCTGATCGTCACCTCGGCCGCAGTGGCGTTCGCCGCCCCGCCGCCGAACCTCCCGCAGAACGCCGACGGGTACGAGCAGTCGTTCTCGCCGGCGTACGACTACGACACCGACGGCTGCTACGCCACCCCCGCCATCGGAGCCGACGGCACGCTCAACCCCGGCCTCAACCCGACCGGCGCGGTGAACGGCAACTGCCGCGACCAGTCCGACCTCGACAACTCACAGACGTACTCCCGCGAGAAGTGCAACAACGGCTGGTGCGCGGTCGTCTACGCCAGCTATTTCGAGAAGGACCAAGCGCTGCCCGGCAGCAGTCTCGGCGGCCACCGGCACGACTGGGAGCACGTCATCTCCTGGATCAACCAGGCGTCGAACCAGGTCGAGTACGTGACCACGACGCAGCACTCCAGCCAGGTCACGTATCCCCGCTCGCAGGTCCGTTTCGACGGCTCGCACCCGAAGGTCGTCTACCACAAGGACGGCGCGAGCACGCACTTCTTCCGCCTCGCCAACAGCAACGACGAGCCGCCGGAGAACCACTACCACGACTGGCGGTACCCGCCGCTGGTCGGCTGGAACGGCTACCCGAGTACCTCGCTGCGCGACATCCTGATGACCGCCGACTTCGGCTCGGCGACGATCAAGATCACCGACAAGGACGACCGGTTCCGCAACCTGCTGAACGCGTCCAAGCCGTCCGGGATCCCGTTCGATCCCTGGGCCTGACCTGACGAGGGCGCGCTCAGTCCTGCTGGGCGCGCCCGCCCGGGGCGGCCAGCGAATCGGCCAGGAGGTCGATCATCGCCTCGTGCCGTTTCGCCGCGGTCTCCGCCTGACCGAGCGCCACCGTATCGAGGAAGACCCGGCTGACGACCAGCTCGGCGGCCGTCCGCACCCGGTCCCGCCCGGCGACCACGTCATCGGCGCCGCTCAGCACGTCGGCCACCGTCTCCGTCGCCTCGGCGAACAACTCGGCCGCCCGCTCGGCGATCTCCGGTCTCCCCTGCGCCTCCCGGAACACGATGATCCGGGCGGCCCGGTCGTGCTCCAGCTCCTCGGCCATCGTCGCCACGATCGCCTGCAACCGCCGCCGTACGGTCCGGCCGCGGGCCGCGGAACGCAGTACCTCGCTCGGCGTCGGGCGCTCCTGCACGATCGCGAGCAGCAGGTCGAGCTTGGTCGCGAAGTGGTAGAACACCAGACCGGACGGTACGCCGGCCTCGTGGGCGATCCGTGCCGTCGACGTCGCGTCGTACCCGTGCTCGGCGAACAGCCGCTCAGCGGTCTCGATGATGACCTGCCGCTTGGTGTGACGCGCGTGGGCAGCAGCAGTCATGAGCCGGCTGGTTCGGCAGCGGGCCAGGCCTCACCCTTCCGCTCGGCAGCGAGCTCCGCAGATCGCCGCAGGGCCTTGAAGACGTAGTCCGGCACCCGCAACCCGCGCCGGTGCGCGAACATCAGCTCGTACTCGGCGCGCCCGACCTTCAGCGCATACTCGCGCAGGTCGTCCTCGCCGCCCTTGCTGATGTCGAGGGCGTGCATCACGTCACCGAACTGGGTCCGCTGGAGCTTGTTGTAGGCACCCACAACATCGAACGTACGCTTCCGCAGGCCGCGCGTCAGCCACCGCTGCCAACCGGACAGTTGCCCCCAGAGCTCCTGCGCGGCCATCTGGTAGTACGCGAAGTGTCCCGGCTCCTGCCGCTTGATCGGCGCGACCACGGTCGCCGCGATCGCTCGCTCGCCCAGCTCGAGCAGTCCGGAGTGAAGCTTGTTGTAGGCAAGCACCGCCGAGCGCTCGGTCGCCAGTCCGGTGAGGTAGTACAGCATCCGGCTGATGTCCTGCACGCCCGGCACCTTGCCGAGCGCACCGAGCAGCTTGAGCTTGAAGTCGACGTCGGTCAGGTTCGGCTCGTGCGCCTCGATCCCGGCCAGCTCCTGCATCTGGTCCAGGATCAAACCGTGCCGGGTCTCCTGCGGCATCCACACGTCCGCGTAGAACCGCCGGTCGACCTCGGGCGGATCCGGCAGCAGGATGTTCAGCTCCAGGACGTTCCGCTCGACCTCGAGCTCGACCCGGGTCATGTAGGCCAGCACCGACCCGAACCGCTCGGCCAGCAGCCGCGGACGCTTGATCGTGTAGTCGACGCTCTCGAGCGGGATCGGCGGGTGTTCCTCGCCGAGACGGTCGACGTGGTCGGCCAGCTTGGAGTCTTCCCGGCGCCTGCGGCTTCGCCGGCGCGGGACGGTGACATTTCGGATATCGCTCAAGGACATTAGGCGGCACCTCGCTCGATCGACAGGGATGCCAGATCGATCCCCCGGACTGAATGGTAACAAGTACCTGACTGATCAGTCAGTCAGATTCCCTGTGATCCGCCCCAACCTTTCGGGCCGGCACAGAGGGTTCGGAGCCCATCCAACGACAGATGGGTGGTGACCGCAGGAGCGCGGCCACCACCCATCTCAGGGGGTGAGGGGTATTGGCTTCTACTTGGCGATCGTGTAGCTGACCGTGTCGTTGCGCAGTACGTCGCCGTCGACCTTCACGATGCGCAACGCGTGCGGGCCGTTCTTCAGGCCGGTCGCGCTGAACACCTGCTGGTTGGTCACGCGGGCGTCGCCGTGCAGGTTGACCCGGCGGACCAGCTTGCCGTCGACGAACACGTCGGCGTTCCCCTGGTCCGGAGCGACCTGCGTGCTCCACGCGACACTCGTACCGGTGAAGGCGAAGTTGACCGCCGCGCCGTTCGCCGTGGCGGCGTGGATGTCGTCGCGGTAGTCGCCCCGGAACCTGAAGTCGAGCGGCACGCTGCCCGCCGCCAAGGTCGCGAGGTACGCCGCCTTGATCGTCACGACCTTGCCGGCCACCGTGTAGTCGGTGCCCTTGACCAGGTCCTGGCCGGCCTTCGAGATGCCTGCCAGCTCATCGGGATCGCGGCCGAGCTCGACACTCACGTCGGCCGGGGAGCTCTTGTCGAACGTCACCGTGTCCGGGTTCAGCAGGCTCTCCTGCCGGATGTTCAGCTTGTCGAGCAGCATGAACTGACCGGACTTCTTCACCGCGCGGATCGTGTGCGAGCCGTTCGGCAGATCCGAGACGCTGTAGACGACCTGCTGCGGTTTGTTGTGACCCTGGGACGGATCCATGTACGTGCTGACCGTCTGCTTGAACTGGCCGTCCACGTAGATGTCGACGTCCCCCTGTCCGGGGTCGGTCTCGGTCACGTAGTCGACGCCGGTGCCGACGAAGCTGTACGAGAACGAGTCGCCGTCGGTCTCGGTCCACGCCACGTCGTCCTTGTAGTCACCGAGCCCGCGGCCCGTGCTCTGGTGCCACGTGCCGGTGTAGGTGATCTGCGAGTCGTCGTTGTTGACCTCCAGCGTCCGCGAACCCGCGTCCGCGGTCTTCGCCTGCGCCGAGTCGGTGACCGTCACGGACAGCGGCTCGGACACCGCCGGTACTTCGTAGTTGTGGTTGCGCTGCCAAGCGCCGTCGTAGGCGACCCGCAGGTCGTCGTCGTTGACGCGGATCGAGGAACCCTTCTGCGGCGTGACCTTCAGCAGCTGGACGCCGTGGATCGGGATGTCCTTCCCGGTGAAGCCCTGCGCGAACTGACCGAGATCCTTGTGCGCCCACAGGTCCCGGACCTTCGCAGGCCCGGTCAGGCCGAGGTCGGCCCAGTTGACCGTCATGTCGGAGTCGGTCTGCCCGAGGTTGAACAAGGCAACGGTGTAGCTGCTGTCGGGGTTGAGCGAGTACCAGACCTGCTTGTTCGTCTTCATCGACAGCGGCTGCGCCGGCCGTCCAGCCTGGTTGACCGCGATCACCTCGGGGTTCGTCAGCAGGCTCAGGCCGTAGTCGTCCAGCCGGGTCATGTCGTTGCCGACGTACATCGGCGCCGCCGAGACTGCCCACAGGGTGGCCGCCGTACGGCGTTCGTCCTTGGTCAGGCCGTCCATCGAACCGTTGCCGACGTCGAGCGAGTCGAGGTCGTTCCAGCCGCCCGGACCTGCGTGGCGCCACCAGTCCGCCAGCTTCGGGAACAGCCGGTTGATGTTCTGCCACTGCGTCAGCGCGACGCCCGGGCAGTAGCACTCGACGTCCCACTCGATCCGCCACCCGTTCGCGTACTGCTTCCAGGTGTCGGCGTAGTTGATGTCGACCGCCCAGGACAGCTCGAGCCAGATCTTGTGCCGAGCCAGTGCCGCGGACCACGCCTTCACGTCGCCGCGCGCGTCCAGCGACAGGTCGCTGATCCCTGAGCCGGGCGTGACGCTGTCGAACTTCAGGAAGTCCAGGCCCCAGGAGCCGAACAGGTCGGCGATCGAGTCGATGTACTTCTGCGCGCAGGGCTTGGAGAAGTCGATCTTGTAGCCGATCCCCCAGTAGTCCGCCTTCTGCAGCGGCTGCACCGGCAGGTCACCGGTCTTGCACTCGGGAGCGCCGTACACCGGCAGGTTCGCGTCGATGACCTCCTTGCCGATGCCCGGGATCGCGTACAGGCCGACCTTCTGGCCGTTGGCGTGGATGTGGTCGATCACCACCTGCAGCCCGTTCGGGTACAGCTTCTTGCTCGGCACCGGCCGGCCGTACGCGTCGATCCCGTCGTTCCAGCCGGCGTCGATGTTGATGTTCTTGTACCCGTACGGCTGGAGCTTCTTGTGCATCGCGTCGGACTGCTTGATCAACTGGTCCGCCGAGATCCAGTTCCCGGCGCCGTCGTACACCTGCATGCTGTAGCTGCTCCACCCCATGTACGGGTGCAGCGCGATATCGCCGGCGGGACCGCCGGACTGGACGTTCGTGGTCACCGCCTCCGGCGCCTGGACGGCCTGCTGCGGAGCAGCCGTCTTCGGCGCGATCGGAGGCGTGTTCCGGGGTGCTGCTGCGGACGTTGTAGCCGTCAAACCTGCCGGCAGCAGTACGGCGGCGACGAGACCGGTGAACACGGTCCGCACCCTCCTGCTCCGAACGGATCTGGTCATGGCGGTGACCTCTCTGAGAGAACCGAATCGGATAGGATATTGGTTCTAGTTACTTAACCGTGTCAAGATATGGGCCCGGATTACTTCCAGATCGCAGGTCCGCCAGAGCCCGCGTCGTACTCGTCGAGCGGTACTTCGCCGGCGCGCCACGCGGCGAGGACAGGCTCGACGATCTCCCAGCACCGTTCGGCCACGTCACCGCGCACCGAGAGGAGTGGGTCGCCACGGAGGATGCCGCTCAGCACCTCGCCGTACGGCAGGACCGAGGACGACGGCAGCGTCGCGTCGAGGAAGACCTGGCCCATCGTGTACGGGCCGTCGACGCCGAGCGCCGGGACGGACAGGGACAGCTCGCCCGGGTTCAGCCCGATCCGGAGCGTCTCGCCGTCGCGCGCGCCGTTCAGACCCGACGGCAGGTGCCGCAGCGGCTTGAACTTGACCACGATCTCCTTGCGGGCGACCCCGAGCGCCTTGCCCGAGCGCAGCGTGAACGGCACACCGGCCCAGCGGTTCGTGTCGACCTCGACCGTCACCTCGGCCAGCGTCTCGGTCCCCCGCTCCGCGTCGACACCGTTCTCATCGGCGTACGACGGGACCACGCGATCGTCCGCGATCCCCGCGGCGTACCGCGCCCGTCGGCCCGCCTCGATCGCGGAGCCCCGGTAGAGATGCGTACTGCGCAGGGCCCGGGCCATCTCGCTGCGCACCTCGACGGCGTCCATCGTCGCCGGTGCGTCCATCACGAGCAGGGCGAGGACGAGCAGCAGGTGGCTCTGGATCATGTCGACCAGCGCGCCCGCGTTGTCGTAGTACTGCGCGCGTCCCTCGAGGCCGAGCGTCTCGTCGTACACGATCTCGACACTCTCGATGTGCTCGGCGTTCCAGACCGGCTCGAACAGGCGGTTCGCGAACCGCAGGCCGATCAGGTTCAGGACCGCGGTCCGGCCGAGGAAGTGGTCGACGCGGTGCACGTTCTCCTCGGGCACGAGCGAGCCGACAAGCTGGTTGAGCTCGGCGGCGGACTCGGAGTCGGTGCCGAAGGGCTTCTCGAACGCGAGCTCGGTGCCTTCCGGCAGCTCGAGCCCGCGGAGCTTCTCGACGATCGCGGTCGTCACGGCCGGCGGCAACGAGAAGTACAGGACCGGCGCCGGACCGGCGAGCTCCAGGAGCGCGCGCAGGTGCTCGACGTCGGTCGGGTCACCGGCGACGTACTCCGTCGTGGCCAGCGTGTCCGCCGCCGCGGAGCTGAGCTCGGCGCCGAAGGCGGACCTGACCCGGTCCGTCCACTCGTCCGGCGCGAGCGGGGACCGCCCGGTCCCGATGATGCGCACACTGGTCGCCCGCGGTCCGGCCAGCAGACTACCCAGACCCGGCAGCAGCAACCGCGAGCTCAGATCGCCGCTGGCGCCGAAGATGACCAGGGTTCGTTGGCCGGTGTGTTGACCTGTACCGGCCGAGGTCCGCTCGACCGGTAGCAGGGCCGCATGCGTTGTGATGATGCCTCCCAAGACTCGTGGCTCATCCGTGGAGCCACACCCAAAGACGCAACCGCGCCGAGGGTAATCGCATTCCCCTCAGGAAACGCGCGATATCTCAGGGGCTGGGTAGGGCGAATCCGGGAGGCCGAGGTTCCGCCAGACGAACCGCGGGACCCGGGCCAGGAAGCCGCGGATGAACAGCGAGCTGTGCGCGATCGCGGGCTGGCTGTGCTCGCCCGGGGAGAACCAGGCCCACTGCTCCTCGATCCAGAACCCGGCCGGCGGGTTGGACATCAGGTACTGCATCTGGCGCGGATGGATCACGTCGTAGGCGAACTTCAGGTCCGGCGAGTGCACCGCGAACTGCCGGTTGAACGCCTCGCTCTCGAAGCTGATCCCGCCGCTGAGTCCGATTCTGTACCCCTTCGGCGCGACCTCCAGCCGCGGCATCCGGATCGGCAACTGGAACCCGAGGATCGCCTCGCTGTGGCTCTCGGTCACCGTCCGGGTCTGCGTGCGGCCCTCGCTGTCGGTGTACGACTCGGTCCGCGTCGTCTTCCAGTGGTGCGTGAACGCGACGAACGGCGGTCCGTCGCCGTCCCGGCCGCGGATCACCTCGCTGGTGCTGTGGCCGTGACCGCCACGGTTCACCGGTGTGAACTCCAGCAGGCTGTCGTCGACGCCGATCCAGTACCAGTCCGGGTGGTGATAGAACGTCAGCCGCGGCTGCGGCTCCGGCTGGATCCAGCGGTCGAGCGGCGCCGCGTCGATCGCGTCCGCGACGGCGCCGAGCTGCTCCAGCCAGGCCGCGAGCAGGTCGGGCTTCTCGCGCGGCGGGTTCAGCACCACGAGCTGATCGCTGTCGATACCGGCGTTCAGCCCTGGCAAACCCGCGGCCATCGCGCTCAGCTGCGAACACACCTGCGGATTCATCAGCTCCGCGGCGAAGTCCGGTTCGAGCGCACCGAGCTGCCAGCCCGGCCCGAGCTGCGGCGGGGCGGGCACGGCGTGCGCGAGGACGCCGTACCGCGGCCGGGTGTCGCCGCCGGTGATCCACAACTCGGGGAGCCGGCGTGACAGCGTGACCATGCCGACCCAGCCCGACCAGTGGGAGGTGCTGTACTCGATCACCTGGAACGCGCGACCCCGGGCGGTCAGACCGGTGATCTGGTCGTCGGGCTTGCGGACGAAACCGAGGCCGAACGGCGGATTGTTCAGCCGCGCGACGGCATCGAACGTCGGGCTGTTGACGAAGTTCCAGCCGCGCTGCCGCAACGAGTCGATGTAGCGCTGCCGGCGGACGAGCGCGACGATGCCCCAGGTGAGTCCGGCCGCGAACAGCACGATCACGACCACCACGAAGAGCTTCATCGCGCCCACGATAGCGGCGCCCAGGATCAGCGCCGGGATCAGCCGAGGGCGCTCGGGAGCGGCTCGGCGTGGATGATCTGGAGGCGGCTGACGGCCCGGGTGAGGACGACGTACAGGCGGTGCAGGCCGCGGGGCTCGGCCGCGACGATGTGGGCGGGCTCGGCGACGACGACCGCGTCGAACTCGAGGCCCTTGGCAAGCGTCGCCGGCACGCAGACCAGGCGGACCGTGTCGATCTCGTCCTCGGTCTCGCCGATCAGCGCGACCTCGAGGCCGGCCGCGGCGATCGCGTCGCGCAGCCGCGCCACCTGGTCGTCCGCGGCGATCAGGGCGACCGAACCTTCGCCGGCCAGGGCGGACTTGCACGCGGCGATGACCTCGTCGGCGAGCGTCGACTCGGTGGCCGGTACGACGCTCAGCGCGTCCGCCACGGTCCGGACGCCGCTCGGCGTACTCAGGGTCGGAGCGATCTCGGGCAGCAGCTTCGCCGCGAAGCGGATGATCTGTTCCGGCACGCGGAACCCGCGATCAAGCTCCTCCACCACTCCGTCGCTCTTGTCGAGGTGACCGAGGACGCGGTCCCATGAGCCCGCGGCCCACGGCGTCGTCGCCTGCGCCAGATCGCCGAGCACGGTGGCCGAACCCGTCCGGCATCGGCGGCCAAGCGCACGGAGCTGCATCGCGGACAGATCCTGTGCCTCGTCCAGGACGAGGTGCCCGAGTGACCCGGTCCGCCGTTCGATCAGGTCCTCGAGCTCGTCGAGCAGGACGGTGTCGGCGAACGACCACTTCGCCGACTTCCACCCGCGGGCCGGCTTGCTCCAGAGCAGCGCCTTCCGCTCCTCCTCGGTCAGCGCCGGAGCGGCCTGGGCCAGGAAGTCCGCGTCGGAGAACAGCCGATGCAGGACCTGCTCAGGTGCGACGCGCGGCCAGACCGAGTCGAGCACGTCCTTCACCGGCTTCGAGCGGGCCACTGCGTTCTGCACGCGGTCGTCCGGTGACTCGGCCCGCTCCTCCATCCGGACCAGGACGACGTGGGCGATCCGCTGCGCGAGCGCGTTCCGGCCGGGCGCGTACCGGGTCGACTCGCGCAGGTCCGACACGATGTCGACGACCTCGTAGTCGTGCACCCGGTAGCGCCGGGATCCCTTGCTGTAAAGGACTCCCTCGGTCGGGGTACCGACGTACGACCACAGCGCGCGCCGCAGTACGTCGGCCATCCGGGCGTCGCCCTTGAGCCGCTCGGCCTCGGTGTCGTCGATCGCCGCGGTCGGCCGGGTGAGCAGCTCGTCGATCGTGATCTGCCGGACGTCGACCTCGCCGAGCGCGGGCAGGACCTTACGGATGTACGACAGGAACGAACGGTTCGGGCCGACGATCACGACGCCGCCGCGGCCGAGTCGTTCGCGCTCGGTGTAGAGCAGGTACGCGACCCGGTGCAGGCCGACGGCGGTCTTGCCGGTGCCGGGCGCCCCCTGCACGCAGACGCTCGGGTGCAGCGGAGCCCGGACCAGGTCGTCCTGCTCCGGCTGGATCGTGGCCACGATGTCGCGCATCGGGCCGGTGCGCGGCCGCTCGATCTCGGCCCGCAGGAACGCATCGGCCTGATCGGTCTCGACCACGCCGGTCAGCGGCTCGTCCTCGAACCCGGTCAGCTCGGCGTGATCCGAGAACCCGTAGCGGCGCCGCATCAGCACCCGCTGCCGGTCGCTCTGGGTCGCCCGGTAGAACGGCACCGACACCGGCGCCCGCCAGTCGATCACCAGCGGTACGCCGCTGCCGTCGTGAACGTGCCGGCGGCCGATGTAGATCCGGTCGTGGTCGGGAATCGTGCCGTGCTCGTAGTCGAGCCGGCCGAAGAACAGCGGTACGTCGGGCAGGTCGATGAGTGCGTGGGTGCGCATCTCCTTGGCCCGCTGGTTGGCCTCGTTGGTGAAGCGTTCGTCGTTGTCCTCGCCGCCGATGATCTGGACGTCGCGGTCCACCACTTCGGCGTACATGCGGTGGAGAGCGGTCTGGGCAGTGGTCAGGAAGGCCCGTTCGGCCTCGAGTTCGGCCATGGCAGAGTGCCTCGAATCGTGAGCATGGGTCCCGCCCCGGAGCTGATCCATCCGGTTCGATTCGATCCCGAAAAAGACAGGCCCGCGACGTTACCAGCGACGTCGCGGGCCTGCCACCCAATTACTGCCTCACCATTCGTTCAGCCGGTCAGCCGGTCAGCCGGTCAGCCGTCGTTCTCGTTGGCCGGGATGATCGCGCCGGGTACGTCGTTCGGCGCGACGATCTTGGTCTCGCCGGGGTACGGCGTGGCCCAGTTGTGCGCCTCGTACCAGTCGTAGTGGTTCATCTGGGACGGGTTCGCGAAGTCGGCCTTGGCGTTCGGGCCGGTGGTCCGCTGCTGGTCCTTCCACGCCGACCAGGTCGCCGCCATCGTCTCCATGCCGGCCGGGACGGCCGCCGTCGGAGCCGCCGCGACGTTCGGGTTCTGCGCCGCGGGAACGTCCGCGCCGCAGGTCGGCACCGGGTTCACGCCGCCGGTCAGCGAGGTCCGGTTCGGGACCGCGGTGAACGGGGTGTAGTTCGGCTTGTTGGTGAACGCGCCGAACATCGGGGTGGCCGCGGTGTCCTTCTGGTTCATCGGGTGGATCCCGAGGATCTGCTCGATGGTCCGCATCATCATGATCTGCGTGTAGTAGTGGCTGTCCGTGACGCCGTGCTGCGCGTACGGGCTGATGATCTGGATCGGCGCCCGGTGCCCGTCGACGTGGTCGAGACCGGCCTGCGAGTCGTCCTCGACGATGAAGATCGCCGAGTCCTTCCAGTACTTGCTGTGCGTGATCGCGTCAACGGTCCGGCCGACGGCCAAGTCGTTGTCGGCCACCTGCGCCGGGCCGTTCGCGGTCCCGCCGGTGTGGTCGTTGGAGTACCAGAACATGTTCAGGTTCGCCGGACCGTTCTTCTTGAAGTCCTTCTCCCAGACCTGTTCCTTGTAGATGTCCGGCACCGTGGTGTCGAACTGCGGGAAGCCCTGGACCGCGACCTTGTTCAGCGACGGGATCGCCGAGCCGACCTGGATCGGGTACTTGGTGTCGGCACCGGTCTGCATCTGCTTGGTGTCGCAGTACAGGTTCTGCCAGCTCGCACCGGCCGGCTTGTTCTCGATCGAGAGGAACTCGCCGAAGTCCTTGACGGTCTTGCCGGCCGCCTGGGCACCGGTCCAGATGAACCCGCTGGCCTGGTGGCCGAGGGCATCGTTCTCGGTGTCGTAGCTGCGCAGGTACTCACCGGCCGAGGACTCGGTGTACTCCGGGTTGTCGGACTGCATCAGCCAGTTGTGGCCCTCGGCCGAGTTCGTGCCGACGTCGTAGGTGTTGTCGTACAGCCCGAACTGCTTGGCCAGCGCGTGCTGGTTCGGCGTCACGTTCTCGCCGTACTGCGTCAGCGCCGGGTCACCGTTGCCGGTCGGGATGTCGCCGTACACCTGGTCGTAGGTGCGGTTCTCCTTGACCAGCAGGAAGACGTGCTTGATCGTCGACGGGTCACCGAGCTTGGCCGGGACCGCGACCGGGGCGCGGTGCCCCTTGTCGGTGGCCAGCTGCGCCGAGCCCTTGGTCCAGCCGTTCTGCGCGAAGACCGTCGCGGTGTACTTCGAGATCGCGTGGTCGTCCGGCAGCTGGAACTTGGTCAGGCTCGACGTCGTGTCGTGCGTGCCATGGCCGGCCGCGGTCGTGGTCCGGCGGGCGTCGACGCCCCGGGTGTTCGAGACCACGATGTCCTTGCCGACCTGGGCGAGCTCGGCCGGGAAGTAGTCGGTCGGCAGCAGGCCGACGTAGCTCACCGGCTCCAGCGGGTTGCGGAACTTGTAGACCGCGACCGCGTTGGCGCGACCGAGCGAGACCAGCAGGTGGCCGTCGTCGGTCAGTGCGATGGCGTTCGGCTCGTAGCCGACCTTGGCCTCGTCCCACGGCTGGGTGGTGATGGTCTGGGCGACCTTGTCCCACTTGGTGTTGATCACCGAGACCGTGTTGCTGGAGGTGTTCGCGACGAACACGGCACCGTTCTTGGCGTACACCGCGGTCGGGTGCAGACCGACCGGGATGCTGCCGACGGCGGCGGCCGGGTTCTTGGTGTCGATCACGCTGACCGTACCGGTCGTGGTGATCGAGTTCTGGTTCGCGACGACCGGCGTGCCGTACGAGTCGAGCGTCGTGTCGCCGGGCCGCGCGGTCCGGCCGCCCTCGTTGCTCACGTAGAGCTTGCTGCCGACCATCACGATGTCGCGCGGCGCGTTGCCGGTCACCCAGCTCTGCGTGATCGTGCCGGTGGCGGCGTCGATCGCGACGACCCGGTTCTGGCCGTTCACCGCGGCGTACACGGTCTTGGAGTCGGCCGAGAAGACCGCCTCACTGGCCAGCGCGTGCTTGGCGCCGTCGGCGGCGATCGAGACGAAGGTCGGGTTCGCGAGCGAACCGTCCGCGTTCACGTCGAACTTGCGGTAGCCGTCGGTCTGACCGAGCCACAGCTGCTTGCCGTCCGGCGAGTACGTCGGGCCTTCCTGGCCGATGTCGTTGCCCGGGATCTTCAGGTCCGCGGCGGCGTTGTTGCCGACGTACTGCTGGACCTTCCAGTTCTTCAGGTCGACGATCGCCAGCGCCATCCCGCCGTCCGTCACGCCGGCGGCCAGATGGCTGCCGTCCGGACTCGTGGTCGACGACATGATCTTGCCGTCCTGGAGGACGAGCCGGTCTCCGAGCGGCTTGATGTACTGGTCGGAGGAGATGACCTGGCCCTTGTCGGTTACCTGGCCGACCTGGTCGTGTCCGAAGCCGGTTGTCGAGGCGACAGCGGTGCCTGCGAGCGCCACGGCGACAGCGGTGGTGCCCGCTGTTACCAGTGGTACTCTGCGCCGGAGGCGACTCGACGAGCCCTTTTCGTCACGCCTGCGGCGGCGTGTTACCTGCATGGGAGCAGTCCCTTCGGGTTGGTCTTACTTGGCAGGTAGCAGTTCGATATTGCCGTCGAACTGCCACAGTGGGTTCGGTTCGTCTCCCGACGGGGTCCGGACGAGGAAGAAGCCATTCACTTCTTTCGGTCCGTCCCCGTCGGACACGTACCGACCGAGTGGGTTGATGTCGAGCTGGTAGATCGCCGAGCCGGCCACCGCCACTCCCGGGATGTGCCAGCTCACGACGCACCGCCAGTCGTTGCCGGGCCCGCGCGCGGCGACCTGGTCGCCGCCCTTGGTGCACTCGGCGGCGCTCTGCAGTTGCTCCTCGGTGACATCGGCCCGATTGAGCCGCTTGGTCTGCAGGCGGTAGAGATGTGCGAACTCGATCGCGACGGCCTTCTGCACCTTGTCCTGGTCGATGCCCGAACCGAAGCCGCTCACCGGAGCGATCACCGCGGTGCTGACGACGAGCAGGCCGACCAGCGGCAGCAGACCGGCGGTCAACGCCCGGCGGCCGGAGCCGTCGTGCGTCGGGTTGGTGAAATCTCGGCGTACGAAGAGGAAATAGGCCAGGCCGGTGGCGACGATCGCCCAGACCAGGCTGACCGCGACTCCGATCAGCAACGGCCCGCGCTGTGCGGGGCTCGTGAACAAGCCGTTCCAGCTGATGAAGGCGTAGCCGGGAAGAGCGAGGCGGAAGGCGACCGGGACCGGGAGTTGCTGGACGATCTGCATCGCCAGCGCGACCACTGCCGGGAGCAGCAGGCCCATGGGCGAGCGGCCGAGCGCGACCGAGCCGAGGAGACCGATCGCCGCGAGGGCCAGCGTCGGTGCCAGTGCGCACAGCCAAGCGAGGAAGACCGCCCCGGCCGCATGCCCCGGCGAGAGCAGGTGTCCGTCGAGACCGATCAGCTCGCGGTTGCCGACTACCAGCAGGCCGCTGCTCGTGCTGGACACGACCAGCCCGATCACCAGCACGACGATCACGGTCAGACTGGAGAGAGCTTTGGAGACGAAGATGCGGCGCGGCGAGCGGACCGCGACCAGCAGGTGTCGCCAGGTGCCGAGCCGGTCCTCGGACGCGAACACGTCACCGGCGATCAGCGACGTCAGCAGCGGCAGGGCCCACGATCCCGAGAAGCCCAGCAGGACAAGGGGTCCGGCCCATCCGGTCGCGTGCATCATCCGACCGAACAGCGTGTCGACCGGCAGCGAGGCCTGCTGGCTGATGATGGCGACGAAGGCCGCGGGGGCCAGCCAGCAGGCGATGATCAGGACCCGGACCCGCCACTGCGAGAGCAGCTTGACGAGCTCGAAGCGGTATCCACGGGCGACCGAAACTGAGCGCGCCACAGGGGCTGTGGCCGGGGCGGCGGCGGTGGCCGTCATGAATTGTTCTCCTGCTGCTCGGTGAGGGCGAGGAACGCGGCTTCGAGGGGTGAGACGACCGGTGCCAGCTCGCGGACCGCGACGCCGGAGTCGACGAGCCGCTTCACGAACTCGTCCAGCGCCGGGATCGGCGCCGAGATGACGAGCAGCTCCACGCCGTCCTTGACGGTTTCGTCGTCGCGCAGCCGGATCCCGTTGGTCTCGCGGGCGATCCGGCGGGCGGTCGCCGGGTTCGAGGTGAGCACCCGGTAGTCGAGCTCGCTGTCCTCGGAGGCCAGCTTGCTGATCGGTCCCGAGAACGCGACCCGGCCGGTCGACAGGATCGTGACCTCGGAGCAGAGCTGCTCGACGTCGTCCATCCGGTGGCTCGACAGCATCACCGCCGTACCGTCCGCGGCCAGGCGGGCGAGGACGCCGTACACGTGCTTCTTGCCGGCCGGGTCGAGGCCGTTGGACGGCTCGTCCAGGATCAGCAACTTGGGCTTGGTGAGAAGGGCGGCGGCCAGGCCGAGGCGCTGGCGCATGCCGAGCGAGAAGCCACGGACGCGGTCGTCGGCGACATCGGTGAGGCCGACCTGGGCGATCGCCTCGTCGATGTTCATCGTCTGTCCCGGGTCACCGCGGAGTGCGGCCAGCGCGGCGAGGTTCTGCTTGGCGGTCATCGACGGGTACAGGCCGGGGCCGTCGACGAAGCCGGCCACGCCTGCCGGTACGACGAGGGCGCGGCCGACCGGCGTACCGAGGATTTCGAGCGTGCCGCGATCGGCGACGGCGAGTCCGAGCAGCAGGCCGAGAAGCGTGGTCTTGCCGGCGCCGTTCGGACCGACGATGCCGTGGATCTGGCCTGGTGCGACGTCGAGGTCGACACCGTCGAGTGCCACGACCTCACCGAAGTACTTGGTGATTCCGCGAGCACGGACAGCGGGCGGGGTGTCCATGGTTAATACATTAGGAAGGAATGTACGGTCAGGTGAAGACCGAACGTTAACAAATGGCGAACTGGAAGCGGCTCTTTCTCCCAAACGTCTCAGCGGGTTCTCAGCAGCCCTCTCAGCGACGCTGTTCCGGGTCGATGTAGAGGAAGGTCGGGCCGGCCACCGTCCGGTCGTCCTCGCTGAGTTGCAGCAGCTTGAGCGCCCCGGCCCTGAGGCCGTACATCGCGCGGACGGAGTCGCGGATCAGCGCCGGCTCGCCGGTGAACGCCTGCTCGAGAACGTACAGCAGCGTGCAGTAGGAGTCGTCGAACTCTTCCTGCGCGGCGCGGATCTGAGCGTTGTCCGAGCGGTGCGGGTTCGGCTGCATCGGGGCGATCCCGGTCAGGTCGAGCGCGACCGGCTCGCCGGTCGGTCCGGACTGCGGGGTGTCGCCGCGCTGGTAGCGACGGCCGAGCTTGAGCTCCATGAACCGGAAGTAGTGCGCGACCTCGTCGCGGTCCGGGTGGAAGATGTCGTGGTCGCCGTCCCAGACCTCGCCGCGCGACGTGCCCTCCCCCTGCTCGACGATCTCCTCGAGCGCGGCCAGCGCCGATCGAAGATCGGTGACGGGCTGGGCTGTGCCGCCGGTGTGCTGGAAAGGTCCCGCTGTCACTTGCCGCGCCGGGTCGCCGGAGAACACCTTCTCTTCGCCGAGCGTCTCGCACAGGTAGCGCACGCCTTCTTCGATCGCGTCGTAGAACTGCCCGATCGTCTCGTAGTGATCGCTTTCGGCCGGTGAACCTGGTGCCTCCGGCTTCTCGAGCCGCAGGAACATCTCCAGCGCCTCCGGCCCGAACGGCAGCAGCGACAGCTCGACCTGACCGTGCGGAAGCGTGCGCGGGAACGCGGGGAGCATGCCGGGATAGTCCAGCCGCGGTTCGCCGCCAACGGCGTTCAGCAGGTTAGCCGCCAGCGCGAGGTGGATCATCTCCTCGACGAACACGCTGCTCACCAGCTCGACCGCATCCGGGTTCTGCGCCGGGTCCAGGGAGTAGAGCGCACACAGGTACGGCGGGATCGTGGCGTGCTCGAGCTCGATCGCCCACTGCAGGTGCTGGTGAAGACCGTCAAGGGTCTCGATGCGCTGGCTCATACCCGTTAAGACAGCCCAGCCCCTCTCCCTGTGACCGTCACACAGCGGAGCGCTGCCCTGTCTTGGGAGGAGAGACCTGAATACCGACTGGAAGGTGAGTTTTGATGACCGACACGACCGAACAGCGATCCGGTACCTGGCAGAACGCTTTCACGATGCTGCAGGAGGTCGAGCCGCCGTTCGTACCGGACGGGTTCCACGCGATGACGCTGGTGATCGACTACCCGGCCGGCGACCCCGGTGCGCCGCCGCATCGCCACTCCGGGCCCGCGTTCGGGTACGTCGTCGAAGGCGAGATGTTGTTCGAGCTCGAGGGCGAGGCGCCGCGGGTGATCAAGGCAGGTGAGGCGTTCTGGGAGCCGGGTGGCGACGTGATCCACTACCACGACGGCAACAACCGGTCCGACATCCCGCTGAAGTTCACCGTGACGATGCTGTGTGCGCCGGGCGGCCAGATGGTCACGCTGGTCGATGCGGACGAGCTGGCCGAGCGGGCCGATCGGCGGGTGCGGGCCTAGCGGTAGGCGCGGGCCTGGAGTTCGAAGAGTTCGGCGTACCGGCCGCCGGCTGCGAGCAGGTCGGGGTGAGTGCCGAACTCTTCGACCCGGCCGTTGTGCATGACGACGATCAGGTCGGCCATCCGGACGGTCGAGAAGCGGTGTGAGACCAGGACTGTGATCCCGCCGGTCTCGGCCGCGGCGACCTTCGCGGCATCGGCGTACTGCTCGTAGAGCCGGTGCTCGGCCTCGGGGTCGAGGGCTGCCGTCGGCTCGTCGAGCAGTAACAGCAGCGGACGTTCGCGCATGAACGCGCGGGCCAGCGCGAGCCGCTGCCACTGCCCGCCGGACAGCTCGACGCCGTCGGTGAACTTCTTGCCCAGCTGGCTGTCCAGCCCGTGCGGCAAACCGGCGATCACCGACTCCGCATCACCGCGCACGATCGCGGTGTGTACGGCGGCCTCGTCGCCGGCCCGCGCCACGTCGCCGATCGCGACGACCTCGCGTGCGGTCAGCTCGAACTTCACGAAGTCCTGGAACCCGGCCGACAGTTGCGACCGCCACTCGTCCGGCTGGATCGTCGCGAGGTCCACGCCGTCGACCAGAATGCTTCCGGTCGTCGGGTCGTACATCCGCGCGAGCAGCTTGACCAGGGTCGTCTTGCCGGCGCCGTTCTCCCCCACCAACGCAACCGCCGCACCGGCCGGCAGCGTGAGGCTGATGCCGCTGAGGACCGCGGATTCCGAACCAGGGTAGGAGAATCCGACGTCCCGCAGCTCGATCCCCGAGGTGAGTCGCTCCGGCGCCGGAGTCTCACTCGAGCGCCAAGAGTTCTGCTTGGCATACTCGCGGAGCCAGTCGTACCGGCTGAAGCTGCGCACGACTTCACCGACCCAGTAGACGTTCTGCGCGATACCGCCGGTCATCTGGTCGACCTGCGGCGCGAGCAGCAGCACGAGCACGACGTCGCCCGCGGTGGCCTGCCCGTTCCGTGCGCGGGCGACCACCCAGACGATCGCCGCGGCATACGTGAGACCGAACACGAGCCGCACCGAGCTGTCGACCTTGCCGCCCCAGCGGGCCGCCGCCACCCGGCGCGCGAACCGCTCGGTCTGCAACGCGAAGATCCTGTCCAGCAAGACCTTCCCGAGCCCGAACACCCGCAGCTCGAGACCTGTCCGCGGGTCCTTCGCGACCTCGATCAGCCGGTCGACCAGACGCTCCTGCGGCAGCGAATCCTCCCAGGCCTTCTGCTGCCGCGTGCTGCTCAGGTACGCCGACCAGATGCGCGCGCAACCGAGCAACGGCAGAACGAGCAGGACCGGATGCACCGACCCGAGCAGCGTGAGCACGGTCGCGGTGTTCGTCACCGTGGCGAACGCCCACAACAGGACCTCGGCGCCCACGCCCATCCGCCACGCACGCTCACGCACCAGCTCCAACCGGTCCGCGACGTCCGGCCGCTCGTGGTGCGACAACCCGGGAATCCCGGTCGTCACGTCCAGCAGGTCCGCGTGCACGCGACCGGCCATCCGCTCCTGCGCGGTGTCCTGCAACGGCCAGCCCAGCCCGTCTGCGACGAAGGAGACCGCGAGACCGCCGACGATGATCCCGATGCCCAGCGCGATCGTGCTCGAGTCGTCCGACGCGATCCCGTCGACGAGCCGGCTCACGCCGTACGTCTGGGCCGGTGCGGTGATGGCGCGGGCGGCGACGAGGACGGCCGAGATCGTCATCAGCCCGGGCGCCGCGCGGAACGACGTACTCAGCCAGAGCCAGAGGATGCGGAACGTCTTAGGCATCGACGGCCTCCGGTCCGGTCACGTAGCGCTCTGCCTGCAGGCGGAACATCGTCGCGTACTCCCCGTCGGCGGCGAGCAGCTCCTCGTGCGTGCCGTCCTCGACGATGCGACCGCCGGACAGCACACAGATCCGGTTGGCGTTGCGCACCACCGAGAACCGGTGCGAGATGATCAACGACGCAACGCCGGAGGTCAGCTCGAGATACCGCTCGACCAGCTCGGCCTCGGCTCGTACGTCGAGCGCGGCGGCCGGCTCGTCCAGCACCAGCACGCCCGCACCGGCATGGACGGCGAACAACGCCCGGGCCAGCGCGACCCGTTGCCACTCGCCGCCGGACAGGTCGACGCCGCCGTCGAACGTCTTGTCCAGCACGGTGTCCCAGCCTTTCGGCAGACCCCGCACGACCTCGTCGATCCCAGACTCACGGGCGACCCTGGCCAAGGTCAGCTCGTCCCCCGCACGCTCGACCGCGCCGAACACGACGTTGTCCGTGACCGACAGCGGGAACCGCAGGAAGTCCTGCACGATCGCCGCGACCCGGCGCTGCCAGGCGGTCAGATCGAGCTCCGCGAGATCGACGCCGTCGACCAGGATCCGCCCGCTCGTCGGCTTGTAGGCACCGCCGAGCAGCTTCACCAACGTGGACTTGCCTGCGCCGTTGATACCGACCAGCGCGAGCGCCTCGTGCGCATGCAGCGTGAGGTCGAGCCCTCGCAGTACGTCGACCTCTGCACCTGGGTAGCGGAAGCTGACGTTCTCGAAGCGGATCTCGCGGGCCGGCATCGTCTCGATCCGGTGCTTGGTGTCCGCGACCGGTTCCGGGTGCCGCTCGGCGATCGTCTGCGGCAGGTCCCGCATCGCGCGGTACGCCGAGAGCCCGCGGCGGACCTGGATGACGCCGTACCCGTTGTTGGCCTGGCCGATCGCAAGGATCGCGGGCAGGGTCGTCGCGACCTGGGTCAGCGGGAGCGAGCCGTTCAGCGCGGCGCGGCCGACGGCGACGATCGCGATGCCGTTCGCGATCAGGTGCACGCCGCCGATCAGGATCGAGAACTTCACGTTCTTGCGGCGGCGCGCCCAGACCGGGCGGTAGCCGGCCGTCCAGTCGCGGACATACCGCTGGACGAGCCAGTTGTGCAGGCCGAAGACGCGCAGTTCCTTCGGGGCGTCGCGCATGCCGAGGTTGAACAGGTAGCCGGCGCGGCGCTGCTCCTCGGTGTTGCCCCACCAGGTGTCGATCTCCCGCTCGACCAGGCGGCCGCCGTACCACTCGAGCACCAGCGTCATCGCGACCAGCATGGCCGCGACCCACCAGGCGAACATCGCGCCGACGATCACCGCGGACCCGATCAGCGTGATCCGGCTGGCCACCAGATAAGGCAGTTGGCTCATGCCCTGGGCAAGGTGGAATCCGCCCTTGCCCTTCGCCCGCTCCTGCACGTCCAGGACCTCGGCGTCCTCGAGGTGCTGCACGCGACGCGGGCGCAGCAGCGGCTCGGTGATGCCGGTGCCGATCGCGCGGACCAGGCCGGCATCCATCGTCAGTGAAGCGACCTGCCGCAAGGCCGGCATCAGGCTGTCGATGACGAAGACCGCCAGCAGACCGCCGAGCAGCCAGCTGAACTCGCCGAGCGGCATCGCACCGGGGCGTCCGTCGATCACACCCGGAACCGCCCCGACGACCGCGCCGGTCAGCAACGTGACCGCCATCCCCAGCAACGAGCCGAGGACGACCAGACCCATCGTCAGAAGGGTGCTTCCAGGTGCAACACGAACGCCGTAGCGAAACAGAGTCAGCACCCGACCGACCGTAACCGGCCCCACCGACAAAAGCATCCGGGTTTCGGACCACGCCGCAATCGGACCAGCCGGACCCGCAATCGGAGGCGGTCAGAGGATGCCGCGGTCCGCGAACGCCTTCTGGACGACGGCCGCCCGCGATACGCCGTACAGCGATCGCGCGGTCGCGACCGTCTGCTGGGCCGCCGCCGCGAAGCTCGTGCCCGGCGCGAACCCGAACTGCGCGTCGATGATGATCCGGTCAGCCACCGTCGGGCCGAGGGCCGTCCGGATCTGGAACAGCGCCTGGGACCAGATCTCGCCGTCGGCGTGCACCTCGCCGATCACGTCCTGCGGGTAGTGCTTGCCGGCATCGAGGCGGCGCAGGCAGTGTGTCGGGCCCGACGTGTACGAGACCGAGTCCCAGTCGGCCACGCACACCAGCGGTGCCTGCACCGGCACGCCGTACTGCTTGGCGACCCAGTCGCCGACGGTCACCGCGAAGTAGTCGCCGAACGCCTCACCGATCGAGCCGGCCTCCAACGTCGTCCCGAAGCCGGCGACCTGTGCGTCGTGCACGGCGTGGCCGGTCTCGTGCACGATCACCTCGCCGTCCTCGGCGTCGTCCACACCGCCCTTGCCCAGGGTGATGGTGTCGTGGTCGTCCCGTGAGAACGAGTTGTCCAGGCCGTACTGATCCACCTTGTAGTCCTGGCTTTCGGCGTTCACCGGCGGCAGATCCCGCCCGAAGCCGAGCGATTGCAGGTACTTCTGTGCCTGCGTCCCCCAGAAGTAGGCCATCACCTGCTCGAACTGGTCGTCGTGCCGGTTGTAGAAGTACGTGCCGTCGGTCGTGTACGCCGGAGTGCCGGTGGCGCTGCGGACATTCGCCCACGTGCCGCGCAGGTACCCCGAGCCGTCCAGGTCGGTCAACGTCACCTCGTAGTAGTCGCCCCGCGGGACGGCGGTCGCGGAGTCCTTCTGGTCCGTGAGCGTTTCGTCACCGCTCGACTGCACCGGGTTGGGGATGAAGACCAGCGCCTTCGCGGTGCCGGTACCCGTCGGCGGCTTCGCGTCGGCGGCGGGCGCTGCCACCCCGGCAACCAGCGTCAGCACGGCTGCCGACGTCAAGGCAACACTCGAACTCCAGGTCTTCGAGGACATGGCCCGCTCCGGATCGACTCGCAGGGACGTTGCTCCCACACGGTAAAGCGCGCTCCGCGGCCGGGGAAGATGTCGTCGCCCGCAGGCAATCGCGGGCCTATTCTCGTCCCACCGCGTCGTAGCGGAGGGGGTGTGATGACCGGGCTGCTTGTCGAGACCAAGTTGTATCGGCCGCGGAGTCGTGAGGGGCTGGTGCAGCGGCCGCGGCTCGACGAACGCCTGCTGCGCAAGGACGGCACCGCGCTCACGCTGGTGTCTGCTCCGGCCGGCTTCGGCAAGACCACACTCGTCTCGGCGTGGGCTGCCGACGACGCGGCCTGGGTCTCGTTGGAGGAGAGTGACCGGGACCCGATCACCTTCTGGACGTACGTTCTGACCGCGCTGGATCGAGCTGCGCCGGGTATCGCCGATGACGCGCTGGCGTTGCTCCGGTCCGGTTCGGCACCGATCGAGACCGTGCTCGGCGGCGTACTCAACGAGCTCAGTGTTCTGCCCGGGGAGATCGACCTCGTGCTCGACGACTATCACCTCGCCGACGGCCTGGAGATCTCCCGGGGCATGACCTATCTGCTCGATCATCTCCCGCCGCAACTCCACCTGCTCATCAGCACCAGGGCCGACCCCGCGCTCCCGCTGGCCCGGCTGCGCACTCGGGGCGAGCTCGTCGAAGTACGCGCTGCCGATCTGCGCTTCACGCTCGACGAGGTGCGCAGTTACTTCACCGGGACAGGGCTCGACGCCGACGCGATCGCGACGCTCGAGGAGCGCACCGAAGGCTGGATCGCCGCGCTCGGACTGGCGGCGTTGTCGTTGCGCGACCGCAGCGACGCGAGTGGATTCATCGACGACTTCGCCGGCGACGACCGGTACGTCGTGGACTATCTCGTCGACGAGGTCCTCGACCGTCAGCCGGAGCAGGTACGCCGGTTCCTGCTCGAGACGAGTGTGGTCGACCGGTTGACCGGCCCGTTGTGCGATGCGGTCACCGGGCAGCCGGGCGGGCGGGCGATGCTCGAATCGCTCGAGCGGCAGAACCTGTTCGTCGTACCGCTGGACGATCGTCGGCAGTGGTACCGCTATCACCACCTCTTCGCCGACGTACTGCGGGCGCGTCTCCTGGCCGAGCGCAGCGACGTCGCGGACCTGCACCGACGCGCCGCCCAGTGGTACGACGATGCCGGCGACACTGTCGCAGCCGTCCATCACGCAGTCGCGGCCGGAGACATCGACCACGCCGCGGACCTGGTCGAGCTCGCCGTCCCCGGACTCAGACGCGAACGGCACGAGGCGACGATCCGGCGCTGGCTCGACGACATCCCCGACGACGTCGTACGACGGAGGCCGGTGCTCGCGATCGGATTCGTCGGGGCGCTGATGGCCGGCAACGAGTTCGCCGGAATCGAGCAACGGCTCCAGGACATCGAGCGGCAGCTCGCCGGCGACGATTTCGTGGTAATTGACCGCGACGAACTCGAACGCCTGCCGAGTGCGATCGAGACCTACCGGGCCGCCCTCGATCTCGTCGCCGGCGATCCGGCCGGCACCATCGAGCATGCCGCGGTCGCGATCCGGCTCGCCCTCCCCGGCGACGACCTCACCCTGTCGGCCGCTTCAGCTCTGTCGGCTCTGGCCTCCTGGGCCGGTGGAGACATCGAGTCCGCCCACCGCGGGTACGCCGCCGCGGCCGCAGGACTGGAACGCGCGGGCCACCTCGCCGACGTCCTCGGCTGCTCGATCACACTGGCCGACCTCGAGATCACCCAAGGCCGGCTCCGCCAGGCGGAGGCAACACTCGAACGCGCGCTGGACCTCGCCGGCCCCGGTATGCGCGGCACCTCCGACATGTACGTCGGCCTGAGCCGGATCGCCTGGGAACGCAACGAGCTCGACGCGGCCACGGAGTACCTGCGCCGCGCCGAGGAACTGGGCGCGGCCGCCGACCTCCCGCAGAACCCGTACCGCTGGCGACTCGCGATGGCCCGCATCCGCGAGGCCGAAGGCGATCTCGACAGCGCGCTCGAGCTCCTCGACGCGGCCATCAAGGTGTACGTCGGCGACTTCTCCCCCAACGTCCGCCCGCTCGCGGCCGTCCGGGCACGGGTGCTGATCGCGCGCGGAGAGCTGGTTGCGGCACAGGAGTGGGCGGACAGCGTGCCCGCCGAGTTGTCGTATCTGCATGAGTACGAGCACGTGACGTTGGCTCGCCTCCTGATGGCTCAGCGTGGCGACGCCCTGCCGCTGCTCGACAAGCTACGGTCTGCCGCGGAAGCCGGCGGCCGGACGGGCAGCTTGATCGAGATTCTCGTCCTGCAGGCCGTCGCCGGGCGTGATCCAGCTTCTCTGGACCGAGCACTGACTCTCGCCGAGCCGGAAGGGTACGTCCAGATGTTCGTCGCCGAGGGCGCACCGCTGATCACGATGCTGCAGCGGCGACCGCGGTCGCCGTACCAGCGAATGCTCCTCGAAGCGGCCGGCCGCCCCGCACGCGTGAGTGCTCCGCAACCGTTGCTCGATCCGCTCAGTGACCGCGAGCTCGACGTACTGCGGTTGCTCACCAGCGAACTCGACGGTCCGTCGATCGCACGGCAGCTCGTGGTGTCGCTCAACACCGTGCGGACGCACACCAAGCACATCTACACCAAGCTCGGCGTGAACAACCGCCGCTCGGCGATCCGGCGGGCCCATCAGCTCGGTCTCCTCACCCGCTGAACATCACCACATGATGTGATGCGCGGTCACCAGGCCCGCTCCTACTTTGCAGGCATGAACCACGAACCAGCCTGGTACGAGATCCGCCTCGAGGGGCGCATCGATCCGCGGTGGGCCGCGTGGTTCGACGGTATGACGCTCAGCACCCACGCCGACGGCACCACCGTCATCCACGGCCAGGTGGCCGACCAAGCAGCCCTGCACGGGCTGCTCCAGCGACTCCGCGATCTCGGTCTGCCGTTGCTCTCGGTCGACCGGGTCGAGACCGATCAAGCACAAAGGAAGCAAAGGAAGCAAAGGAAACTGTCATGACTATCACCGCACCTGCACCCAGCACCGCCGTCGGCACCGCCGATCCGGACCGCGGCCACGCCCGTGCCGCCGGGATCTTCTACCTGGTGACGTTCGCCGCCTCGATCCCCGCGCTGCTCCTGATCGGGCCCGTCCTGAACGACCACAACTACATCCTCGGCGCCGGGCCGGACACCCGCGTGCTGTGGGGATGCCTGCTCGACTTCGTCAACGCCGTCGCCGGCATCGGCAGCGCGGTCGCCCTGTTCCCGGTGATGAAGCGGTACAAGGAGTCCCTGGCCCTCGGCTTCGTCACCTCACGGACGCTCGAGGCCGCCGTGATCATGATCGGCGTCGTCAGTCTCCTCGCCGTCGTCACGCTGCGACAGGATCTCGCCGGGGCTCAGGGCACCGACACCGGGGCACTTGCCACCGTCGGGCAGGCGCTGGTCGACGTCCGCGACTGGACCTTCCTCTTCGGTCCCGGAACCATGCCCGCGATCAGCGCGATCCTGCTCGGCACCTTGATGTACCGCTCCCGCCGGGTCCCGCGGTTCATGCCGGTCATGGGCCTCATCGGCGCACCGCTGCTGCTCACCGCCAACATCCTGACGCTGCTCGGCCACAACACCCAGCTGTCCGCGTTCTCGGCGATCGCCACCCTTCCGATCGCTGCCTGGGAGCTGTCGATCGGTATCTACATGACCTTCAAGGGCCTCAAGCCGGCGGCCGTCAACCAGTGATCTGCGCGGCGTGCGCCTCGGCGTACCCCGCAGCGGCCAGCCGGTCGAGGGTCCGCTCCAGTACGGCGGTGTCCTCGAGCGTCCGTACCTCGGTGATCTTCCCCCACCGGATCCGCAGGAACTGATGAACCACATTCTCGTACGCCGAACCGTCCACGACGCCCACGTGGACGGTGACCGCTGTCGCGACCCGGGTGTTCCACGGCCAGCCGTTGACCAGCACGTCTCGCACCTCGAAGCGCGTGTCCGGCAGCAGCCGGAAGCACCGCTCCCACCAGCTCCGCAGCGCGTCGTGGGTACGCCGCTCGCCGCCGAGCGCGTGATCCCCGTAGAAGCGGTACGTGAACGACGGCGCCATCCCCGCCACCATCGCCTCCCAGTTGCCCGCGCTGATCTGCGCGAACGCGTTCCGCACCTGCCGGCCCACGATCCAGTGGTAAATGCCCATGCCGCCACCGTAGAGCGAGTGAGTTCAATGACGCAACTGACTACACTCGGGTCCATGCGGAACACCAGCTTCGCCTCGATGCACTGCTCGCTCGCCCAGTCCCTGGAGCTGATCGGCGACTGGTGGACACCGCTCGTCCTGCGCGATCTGTACCTCGGCCTGGACCGCTTCGACCAGTTCGTCACCGACCTGGGCATCTCCCGCAACCTGCTGACCGATCGGCTCACGACGCTCGTCGACGGCGGCCTGGTACGACGTACGCCGTACCAGCAGAACCCGGTCCGGTACAGCTACGAGCTGACCGAGGCGGGGCGGGAGCTCGTGCCGATCCTGATCGCGCTGACCGCGTGGGGCGACCGGTGGGCGACTCCCCCGGCCGGCCAGCCGCTTCGGTTCACGCATACGACCTGCGGCAAGGTGACGACGGCAACGGTTTGCTGCTCGGAGTGCGGCGAGACGCTGGAGATGGACGACGTCAGGCCGTCGCCCGGACCGGGCGGGCGGACAGCGCCCGGTACGGCGTTGATCGAGAGCGTGCTGTCAGGACTCGAGCCGAAGGCGTAGCAGTTCGGCGAGCGGCAGCGACTCACCGTCGCGGGCGCCCTGGCCGACGATCAGCGGCGGATCGGACGGCACGACCTGGACTCCGGCGACCCGGGCCGTCAGGCTCGCGGGCACGCCGAGGATGTAGAAGTTGCCCTCGACATCCACTGCCAGCGAACGGTTGCGGCGCAGGTACCACCCGGTGAGGTTGGTCCGGTAGCTCGTGTTCGTGCCGACGACCCGCGCACGCAGCGGCTCCGGCTCGACGCCGCGTTCCTTCAGCGTCGCGATGAAGTCGGTGAGGAGCTGACGAGCCTGCGCAGTCTCCGACGCCTTCCGGCGTTCGAGCGCAGCCGCATGCTCGACCGCCGCCTGCCGCCGTTCCTCGCGCCAACTCGTCACGCCCCAACCCTAGGCGACGTCAGGAGGTGCAGAGGCAGAACGGGTGCCCGGCCGGGTCGAGGAAGACGCGGAACGTCGTACCGGGCTGGTGCTCGGCCTTCGTCGCGCCGATCGCCAGCACCTCGGACTCGGCCTCGTCGAGGTCGCGAACCATGACGTCGAGATGCATCTGCTGCGGCTTCTCCTGCCCCGGCCACGCCGGCGCCGTGAAGTTCGCGACCTGCTGGAACGAGATGCAGTTGCTCCCGTCCTCGGGCTTGATGTCGGCCCAGTCGTCCCGGGCCTCCACCTTCCAGCCGAGCACCTCCCCGTAGAACTGGGCCAGCCGCGCAGCATCGGGACAATCCATCACGAAACTCGGATACATAGCGATCATGGCTCGAACCATACTGACCATTCCGGACGCTCTACGCCCGGAATGCGAACCCAACGATGGAGAAAGTCAGCCCTGCGTTCCGACCCGGCCGACGAGGGTTTGCCAGGAGCGGTCCAGGCCTGCGGCCAGGCAGCCGGCGACGACTGACTCGCGGCCGAGGACGCTGGCTTTTACCTCGGGTATTACCGGGGCGAGTTTGTGGAGTTGGTGGGAGACGGCTTCGAGGAAGCCGGGGGCTTGGCCGATGCCGCCGCCGAGCACGACGAGGTCGGGATCTACGACCGTAATCACCGTGCACACCGCCTTGGCGACCAGCAGGGCCTCCTCGGCGACGACGGCGGCCGCGACGGCGTCGCCGCGTGCGGCGGCTGCGAACACCTTCTCGGCTGTCGACGCACCGCGGACGCCGGCCCGGCGAGCCGCTCGTACGACGGCCGCGGCCGACGCCGATGCGTCGAAACCGCCGCGTTTACGGGCATCCCGTGGGTCACTACCGCTGCCTTCGGTGAACGGCAGGTACCCGATCTCCCCCGCCACCCCGTGGGATCCGTGCCGGAGCTTCCCGTCGAGAACGAGGCCCATACCGATACCGGTACCGACCGAAACGAAGGCGAAGCTGTCGACGTTCCGGCCGTGGCCGTGCACCCGCTCGGCGATCGCGGCGGCGTCGACGTCGTTCTCGATCATCATCGACGCACCGAACCGGTCGCGCAGCGCCGCCAGGGTCGCCGGTGAGTCCCACCCGGACAGCCGCCCGGTCAGGGTCAACGCATCGAGTCGAGGGTCGTAGACGCCGGGCGATCCGAGCACGGTCTGGGTCAGCTGCGTGACGTCGATACCGGATTCGGCAGCCAGCGTCGTGCTCAGGTCGGCGAGCTCCTGGATCCGGGCCATCGCGTCGCCGGCCTTGGTCCGGACGCTCAGCCGGGCCCGCACAGTACCGGCGAGATCCGAGATCGCCCCGCGCAGGAATTCCCGCCCGACATCCAGCCCGAGCACGTACCCCGCGTCCGGCCGCACCTCGTACAGGTTCGCCGCCGGTCCCGGTACGCCGGTGCGCTGGCCGGTCACGTGCACCAGCCCCGTCCGCTCCAGCGAGCCGAGCGCCGCCGACACGGTCGGTTTCGACAATCCGGTCAGACCGGCGAGCTCCGTCCGCGAGATCGGTCCGGATCGCCGGATGTGATCGAGCAGCACCTGTTCGTTGATCTCGCGGATCAGCTGCGGGCGTGCCGCGGACGCGCCTGGCGCAACAACCGTCACGTCGACCCCCTGCCTGCTAACAACTCGGCCACCAACTCGTAGTTAAGCCTTGTGGTCCGTTGGTTGTTAAGTTAGTTTCCTATCGATTCTATTGGTTGGCCCGAGGAGGTGCCACCCCCGTGGTTCCAACGCCGGTCGTCCTCGGACTCGACTTCGGCGGGACGAAGATCGCCCTGGCGGTCAGCGACCTGTCCGGACGCCGTCTGGGTACGCGGACCATCGACAGCCGCGCCGAAACGGGTGGCGCTGCTGAGGCCATGGCGCGCGGCCTGACTGCTGCCCGCGAACTGCTCGCCGAGGTCGCCCCCGGCCAGGAGCTCGCCGGCGTCGGCGCGGCCACCCTCGGCATCCCGTACGACGACCGCGTCGAGCTGGCTCCCACCTTCCCGGGCTGGGACGACCTCCCGTTCGGGCGGCTGGTGCGGGACGGCTTCCCCGGCGTACCCGTGCGGCTGGCAACCGATGTGAAGGCGGCCGCGGCGGCCGAGCTGCGCTGGGGCGCACTCGCCGGCTGCGACCCCGGGCTGTACGTCAATCTCGGCACCGGTCTCGCGATCGCGATCGTTGCCGGCGGCACCGTGATCACCGGCGCGCACGGCGCGTCCGGCGAGATCGGCTACAACCTGCGTTCGGCCGGCGACGTGTACGTCGCCACCGACGAGCGCACGATCCTGGAACACGTCGTCAGCGGTCAGGCGCTCGAGACCACCGGGTCCGCCCGGCTCGGGCAGCCGGTCACGGCCGCCGACGTCTTCACGATGGCGCGGACCCAGCCGGACGCCGCCGTCCTCACCGACGAGTTCGTCCGGGAACTGGCGATGCACCTCGCCAACCTGGCCATCGCGGTCGATCCGGTCCGGATCGTCGTCGGCGGCGGCCTGGTTCGTTCCTGGGACCAGATCGAAGCCGGCCTGCGTCGCGCCCTCGACGCCGCCGTCCCGTTCCCACCGGAGTTGTCGGTGGCCCGGTTTCCTTCGGACGCTCCGCTGATCGGGGCGCTCGCCCTTGGCGTCGAGGCAGCGGGAGTTGTCCTCGGTGCAGAAGCATTCGCATGAGCAGGATTACCAGTAGCGAAAGGCAGAGACGATGAGGGGCATCACACGCATCGCGGTCGCCGCGATAGCGGTCGGCGCACTGACCGCCGGGTGCGGCGGTGGCGACAAGCCGATCGGGAGCGGGGCGTCGTCGGGCAACCCGTCGTCCTCGACGAGCAGCGGCGGCAGCACCGGGCAGTACAAGAAGGGCGGCACGGTCACCATCGCCAACGTCGGCGGACAGACCTGGCCGTGTCAGTTCAACCCGTTCAACCCGTCGGTCAACGGCGTCGCGGGCGGTTTCGTGTACGAGCCGCTGACGTTCGTCAACGTGCTGAAGGCCGGCGCCACCACGCCGATGCTGGCCACCGACTTCGCCTGGTCGCCGAAGAAGGACTCGATCGTCTTCACGATCCGCGACGGTGTGAAGTGGAGCGACGGGCAGCCGTTCAGCGCCGACGACGTGGTCTACACGTTCAACCTGATGAAGGCGCAGCCCGCCCTGGACATCTACGCGCTGTGGACCGGCGCCGGGCTGACCAGCGTCACCGCGGCCGGCAACAAGGTCACGCTGAAGTTCAAGGGTGCGGCCGAGCCGTACTTCTTCAACTTCGCCAACCAGGTCAACATCGTGCCGAAGCACATCTGGTCGACCGGTGAGGCGGCCTCGAAGCCGGCCACCTGGGCGGACCCGAAGCCGGTCGGCACCGGCCCGTACACGGTCGAGTCCTGCAGCCCCAACAACATCACGTACGCCGCCAACCAGAACTACTGGCAGCCGGGCAAGCCGTACATCCAGAAGGTGCAGTACCCGGCCTACCTGGACAACAACCCGGCCAACCTCGACCTCGCCAGCGGCAAGGCGCAGTGGGGCGGTCAGTACATCCCGAACATCGACAAGTTCTACAAGTCGAAGGCGCCGGAGAACAACTACTGGTTCCCGCCGACCGCCAACGTCGCCCTGGTCCCGAACAACGACCCGTCCCGCCCGGCGACCAGCAAGCTCGCGGTCCGGCAGGCACTGGCCTACGCGATCGACCGCGAGCAGGTCTCGAAGATCGGCGAGAGCGGCTACCAGCCGGCCGCGAACCAGACCGGTGTCGTGACACCGACGTTCGACAAGTACTTCGACAAGGACGCGTTGACGGCTGCCGGGTACGACAAACCGAACGTGGACAAGGCGAAGCAGCTCCTGCAGAGCGCGGGCTACTCGTCGTCCAACCCGCTCAAGCTCAGCGTCATCACGGTCACCGGCTACACCGACTGGGACGCGTCGCTGGCCGTGGTCAAGCAGAACCTCGCGGCCGTCGGTATCGAGCTGAGCGTCCAGGACCTGCAGCAGCAGTCGTACAACCAGAAGCTGTACACCGGTGACTACGACCTGGCCTACTCCAGCCTGTCCGGCGGACCGACGCCGTACTACGAGCTGCGACAGCTGCTGTACTCGAAGAACACCGCGCCGATCGGCAAGCAGGCCAACAGCAACTACTCGCGGTACAGCAACCCCGAGGTGGACAAGCTGTTCGACCAGTACGCCAGCGCGGACCCCGACACCCAGGTCAAGCTGGTCAAGCAGATCTCGGGGTACATGATCAAGGATGTCCCGCTGATCCCGACGACCGAGTCGGTCGACTGGTACCAGTACAACACCAAGGACATCGAGGGCTGGCCGACGCAGGACAACCCCTACGCCCAGCCGGCGCCGTACAACATCCCGGACGCCGGGCAGGTACTGGCCAACCTGTACTCGAAGGCCGCCCAGAAGTAAGCCGGACGTCAATTCACGCGTGAGCACGAGGAGCTGTTTGTGAGGTACCTGCTACGTCGACTCGGGTTCTTCGTGCTCACGCTCTGGGCAGCGATGACCCTCAACTTCTTCATCCCGCGGATGATGCCCGGCAGTCCCGAGGAGGCGCTGCGGGAGCGCCTCAGCAAGGGCGGCTCGGTCGTCACCGCGGAGCAGTTGCGGACCGTCCTGGCCGAGTTCGGCTTCGAGCCGGACAAGAACATCGTCCTGCAGTACGTGGAGTATCTGAAAGCAATGGTCACCGGGCACTGGGGCGTGTCGATCGGCAGCAGCCTCGGTGTCCCGGTGACCACCCTGATCGGCAGCGCGCTGCCGTGGACGCTCGGGCTGGTCGGCATCACGACCATCCTGGCGTTCGCGATCGGTACGCTGATCGGCACGATCTCCGGCTGGCGCCGCGGCGGGCTGATCGACGGCGTCGTACCGCCGGTCTTCATCGTCACCTCGGCGCTGCCGTACTTCTGGGTCGCGCTGCTGTTCATCTCGCTGTTCGCGATCGGCGACCACGCGATCCTGCCCAACGACTTCAACTACGACCAGGGACTGACGCCGGGGTTCAACGGCGAGTTCATCCTGAGCGTGCTGAAACACGGGATCCTGCCGGCCGCGACGATCCTGATCACCGCGGTCGGCGGCTGGATCCTGACCATGCGGAACAACATGATCACCACGCTCGCCGAGGACTACGTGCGGATGGCGCGGGCCAAGGGCATCCCGGGCCGCCGGATCATGTTCGGCTACGCCGGCCGGAACGCGTTCCTGCCGAACCTGTCCGGGTTCGCGATGTCGCTCGGCTTCGTCATCTCCGGCACGATCCTGGTCGAGTACGTGTTCAACTACCCCGGCCTCGGTTACATGTTCTACAACGCCACCGTGAGCACCGACTATCCGTTGCTGCAGGCCCTCTTCCTGCTGGTGACGCTGGCCGTGCTGATCTGCGTCCTGCTCTGTGACTTCGCGGTGTTCCTCCTCGACCCCCGAGCCCGGACGAAGGGATAGCCGATGAGTGCAATCGTCACCGGCGCCGCCGCGCCTGACACGAGTACCGCGGCCCGCCGGCCGCGCGGCGGGCTGTTGCGCGCGATCATGCGCAACCGCAAGGCCATGATCGGCGCCGGCCTGCTGGTGCTGTTCATCCTGCTCGCGGCGTTCCCGGGGCTGTTCGTCCCGGGCGCGCACCACGATCCGCAGGCGATCGGCGACATGCCGCTGCAGGGACCGTCCGGCAAACACTGGCTGGGGACGACCGGCCTCGGTCAGGACGTGTACGCACAGCTGATCTACAGCACCCGCGAATCGCTGGTCATCGCGGTGGTCGCCGGCGCCGGCGCCACGATCCTGTCGGTCCTGATCGGCGTCTCGGCCGCGTACCTCGGCGGGTTCGCCGACGACGGCCTGTCGATGATGACCGACATCTTCCTGGTGCTGCCGACGTTCCCGCTGATCATCGTGCTCGCGACGTACGCCGGTAAGGGCAACCTGACCGTGATCATCGTCGTACTGATCCTGACCGGCTGGTCGTACGGCGCCAGACAGATGCGCGCGCAGGCGTTGTCGCTGCGCAACCGCGACTTCCTCGAGTCGGCCCGGGTCCGCGGCGAGCGGTCGTCGTACATCATCGTGGTCGAGGTGCTGCCGACGATGATCTCGCTGATCGTGGCGAACTTCCTCGGCGCCGCGCTGTACTCCGTGCTCACCGCCGCCGGCCTGCAGTTCCTCGGCCTCGGCGACCCCAACTCGCTGAGCTGGGGCACGATGCTCTACTGGGCCCAGAACCAGGGCGCCCTGGTCAACGGCCTGCCCGCGTGGGCGCTCTCGCCGGGTCTGGCGGTGGCGCTGCTCGGTGTTTCCTTTGCCCTGCTCAACTATGCGTTCGACGAGATCAGCAATCCCGCGCTGCGGCCGGTTCGGAGGCGACGTGCCCGATCAGCTTCTTGAGGTCCGTGATCTCACCGTCGAGTACGACACCGGTGCCCATCCGGTCGTCGCGGTCGACCACGTGGATCTCGACGTACAGGCAGGTGAGTTCGTCGGTGTCGTCGGCGAATCAGGCTGCGGGAAGTCGACGCTGCTGTTCGCGATCGCGCACCTGCTGAGCTCACCGGCCGCGATCACCGGCGGGAGCGTGAAGTTCTTCGGGCAGAACCTGGTCACGATGAACGAGAAGAAGCTCGCGTCGCTGCGGTGGCGGGACTTCTCCGTGGTGATGCAGAGCGCGATGAACGCGCTGAACCCGGTGAAGAGCATCGGCGCGCAGTTCCACGACACGATCATGGCGCACGACGAGGTGGTCGACGACAACCGGCCGGCCGAGGTACTGCGGCTGGTCGGCATCGACCCGATCCACCTGAAGAGCTACCCGCACCAGCTGAGCGGCGGGATGCGGCAGCGGGCGATGATCGCGATGGCGCTGCTGTTCACGCCGGACCTGATCATCATGGACGAGCCGACGTCCGCGCTCGACGTGGTCGCGCAGCGGTCGCTGATGGTGCAGATCAAGGAACTGCAGCGCAAGCTCGGGTTCGCGGTCATCTTCGTCACCCACGACATGTCGCTGGTCAGTCACTTCTCCGACAAGCTCGTGGTGATGTACGCCGGCCAGGTGGTCGAGTTCGGCGCGACGCGCGCGGTCTTCGATCACCCCGAGCACCCGTACAGCGAGGGTCTGCTGGACGCGTTCCCGTCGATCCGCGGGCCGAAGGTGCCGCTGACCGGTATCCCCGGCAGCCCGCCCAACCTCGCCGATCCGCCGCCGGGCTGCCGGTTCCAGCCGCGCTGCCCGAAGGCGTTCGAGGACTGCCCGAAGATCGAGCCGGACCTCTACCAGGTCGGCGCCGTCCAAGCTCGTTGCCTGCTGCACGCACCGTCGATCGCGTCGGCCCGGGAGGTGTCATGACGTCGCTGGATGTTGAACCCGCCGTGACCGAGTCGGCCGCGGCGCCGGTGATCGAGGCGCGGGAGCTGACCCGGCACTTCCGGGTCGGGCGCGGATTCTCGCGGCAGATGCTGCACGCCGTCGACGACGTGAACTTCTCGATCGGGCACCAGGAGATCGTTGCCCTGGCCGGTGAGAGCGGCAGCGGGAAGAGCACGATCGCGCGGCTGCTCGCGGGCGTCTACCGGCCGACCGGCGGGGAGATCTTCTACCAGGGCCGCGCGATGTCGACGTTCAAGTCCCGCAAGGACCAACTGTCCTACCGCGGCGACGTGCCGATGGTGTTCCAGGACCCGTTCAGCTCGCTGAACCCGGCCTTCCGGGTGTCGCACGGCATCCTGCGCAGCCTCAAGCTGCACCGGCCCGAGTTCAGCCGGTCGCAGCGCGAGGACGAGGCCGCGCGGGTGATCGAGGCGGTCGGGCTGACGCCGGCCGGTGACATCATGCACCGGTACCCGTACGAGCTGAGTGGTGGCCAGCGGCAACGAATCGGGTTCGCGCAGGCGCTCGCACACAAGCCGAAGCTGATCCTGGCCGACGAGCCGGTGTCGATGCTCGACGTGTCGATCCGGATCGGCCTGCTGAACCTGATGGCCGACCTGCGCAGCACCGAAGGCGTCTCGTTCCTCTACATCACCCACGACATCGCCAGCGCGCGGTACGTCGCGGACCGGCTGATGATCATGTACGCCGGGCACATCGTCGAGTCCGGTCCGACCGAGTCGGTGCTCGCGAACCCGAAGCACCCGTACACCGACCTGCTGCTCGGTGCGGTGCCGGATCCGCGCGCGCCGCTCGCCGAGGGGATCGAAGGCGACACCGGCGAGCCGCCGAAGGTCATCGACCCGACACCGGGATGCCGCTTCCGCTGGCGCTGCCCGCTGGCAATCGACAGGTGCCACGAGGAGACGCCGCTCCCCCGCCGTCTGGGCGAGAACCACGAAGCGGCCTGCCACGTAGCCGAGCCCGACCCGGGCTTCGCGGCCTGAGAGCCCCGGTCCCGGCGCCGACCCCTGCGGCGCCGGGACCGGTCAGATCGTCGGTGTCAGGCCGCCGTCGAGAATGATGTCCGCACCGGTGAGGTTCCCGGCGCGGTCGCTGGCCAGGAACACCACCAGATCCGCGACCTCCTCCGGGCGCGTGAAGCGGCCCGTGACCGAGCCCTTCGCGGCCTGAGCGGCAACGTCCTTGGGCGCGGCGCCGACGGCACCGCCGACGGTCTCCGCGACGCCGCCCTTGCCCAGCCACAGATCTGTCGCGACCGGGCCGGGGCTGACCGTGTTGACGCGGACGCCCTGCGGCCCGAGCTCCTTCGACAATGACTTGAAGAAGCTCAGGCAAGCGGCCTTGGCGGCGCTGTAGTCGATCACCAGCGGGTCGGGCAGGGTCGCGTTGACCGAGCAGACCGTGACGATGACGCCGGAGCGCTCGACCAGCGTCGGCAACGCGGCACGCGTCGTCCGGACGGCCGACATCAGGTCGAGGTTGAGCGTCTCGAGCCAGTCGTCGTCGGTGACCGAGGCGAACCCGCCGGGGCGCGGGTGCACGCTGCCGACGTTGTTGACCAGGATGTCGAATCCGCCGGCCTTGGTGATCGCCTCGTCGACGAGCCGGCCAGGGCCGTCCGCCGTACCGAGATCGACGGCGAACGCCTCGACCGGCAGCGCTTCGAGTTCGGCGCCAACGGTGCGCGAGCCCGCGACCACCTTCACCCCTTCGTCGACCAGCGAGCGTGTGATCGCCAGTCCGATTCCTCGGCCCGCACCGGTCACCACCGCCGTCTTCCCACCCAGCTGCAGATCCATCCGCAGTACCCCCTTCCGCGGAGAACGCTACCGCGTCCGGCCGCCGGAATATTGTTCGACGTACATCGAACAGCGACGTAGGGTGGGGCGCATGCCCCTGGAACACCGTCGGTCGGTTGTCGCGCTGGCCCTGATCGCCTCGTTCATGGTCTTCGTCGACGGCACGATCGTGAACGTCACCCTTGCCCAGCTTGCCACCCACCTGAACGCGTCCCGCGCGGAGCTGGAGTGGTCGCTCAACGCCTACACACTCTCGTTCGCGGCGCTGATGCTCGGGGCCGGGGCGATTGCCGACACGCTCGGTGCGAAGCGGGCGTTCCTGACCGGGCTGGTGGTGTTCACCGCGTCGTCCGCGGTGTGCGCGGCGGCCGGTTCGATGCTGATGCTGAACCTCGCCCGGCTCGTCCAGGGCGCGGGCTCGGCGCTACTGCTGCCGAGTGCGCTCGTGCTTGCGACCGCGTCGGCGACCGACGAGCACAGCCGCCACCGTCTCGTCAGCTGGTGGGCCGCCGCGGGTGGCGCCGGGATGGCGGCCGGTCCTCTCCTGGGCGGCGGCCTGGTCGCGCTTGCGAACTGGCGAGCGGTCTTCGCGGTCAACGTCGTGATCGGCATCCCGGCCGCGATCTGGGCAGTCCGCTCGATGCCTTCCGTCGTACGCCGAGCCTGTCGGCTGGATCTTGCGGGGATGGGGACGGCCACTGCGTTCATCGGTGGGCTGGTGTTCGCGTTGATCGAGGCGCCAGCGCGCGGGTGGCTGGATCCGGCGGTGCTGGGCGCGGCCGTGCTGACGGTCGCAGGGCTGGTCGCCTTCATCTTCGTGGAGCGTTCTGTCGGGGCGCCGCTGCTGCCGCTCAAGCTGTACGGCGACCGTGGCTTCGCGGCGGCCGCTGCGCAGGGCACGCTGCTCAACTTCGCGTTCTACGGCGTGCTGTTCACGATGAGCCTGCTGCTCCAGCAGGGCCGCGGCCTCAGCCCGTTGGTCACCGGTCTCCTGTTCCTCCCGCTGACCGGCCTGATCTCGATCGCCAACCTCTGCTCGGCCCCGCTCGCCCGCCGCCTCGGCCGCCCCGCCGTACTCGCCATCGGCCAAGGCATCCTCACCCTCGCGCTCCTCGGGCTCGCTTGGGCCAGCACCTCGTCCGTCGTCTGGCCGATGGTCCTCGCCCTCGTTCCCATCGGCTTCAGCTCCGGACTGCTCGTCCCGACCATGACGGCCCAGTCCATCGCCGCCGTAGAACCCGATCTGCACGGCGCGGCCTCGGCCGCTTTCAACACCTCCCGCCAGATCGGCGGCGCCATCGGCGTCGCCACCTTCGGCCCGCTCCTGGGCACGGCCCACAACCTCAGCTCCGGCTTCATCACCTGCACGATCGTCGCTGCCGCCGCGAGCGTCGCCGGCCTCGGTGTCACCGTCTTCGCCGCCACCATCCGGCGCACCCGCGTCCCGGTCCCTTCGGCGTGACCGCGGCCGGGCAATTACGAGGACGGCGGGGGCCGGATCCACCGGGGATTTCGGTCCGGCCGGAAACCTTCCTCACGATGCGGTGACGGAGCTTGAACAAATCGCTCGTCCGGGCTGCAATCGATGGGGCCGGATGCAACGAATCGGGTGGGTCGGAGCGTCTTGCTTGGTGAAAGCCGGGCCAGGAGGGGGAGCGAGTGGCGTCGCAGCGCACGAGGCGGTTGAGCACGACCGTCGCGCTGACGCTTGCCTGCGTCCTGGTCTGTGGTGTGGCGTTCGCCGGCGCCGTCTTCGTGCTGATGCCCGGCACCCGCGACCGCAGTACGCCGGTTGCCGCCGCCGGCTCGCCGACGCCGAGCCGGCCGAAGCCCGGTACGCCGAGCCCGAAGCCCACCCTGCCGGATTCGACCGACGAGCCGCTCCCGGGCGTCGACACGCCGGCCACTCCCCCGCCGGCGACACCGGTCGCCAACACCGGCACGTACGAGTGCCCCGGCTACAGCGGCATCCAGGTCCCGGTGTCGATGCTGATGAACGACACGTTCTCGTGGGGCGACGATCCGCCGTACAAGGTCGGCAACGGGAACGGCGACATCAACTGGCGCTCGGACCCGTACAAGAAGCCGAGCTGGTACATGTGGCTGCATTCGCTGCGCTGGCTGGGTAACGGCATCGAGGCCGGGCAGCGCGGCGACCGCGAGGTGCTGGCGCACACGATGGCGATCATCCACGACTGGGTGCGGGACAACCCGTACTCGTGGAAAGGCGACGTCGGCGCGTGGGAGGCCACGATGCACCGCACGAACGTGCTGCTCTGCGCGCGCCAAGCCGTGCTGACCGGCATGCATGTCCGCACGCTGCCGGCGCAGTACGCCTGGCTCGACAAGGCGCTGATCGACCATGCGCAGTTCATGATCGTGAACTTCAGCGGTATGTCGAACCACGGGACCGACGAGAGCATCGCGCTGTTCGGGGTCGGCTGCACGCTGAAGCGGCCGGAGTTGAAGACGCTCGCCGTCAACCGGCTGACCGAGGCCATCACCACCGCGATCGACGCGCAAGGCTCGACGAACGAGCAGTCCGTCGGGTACGCGATGTTCAACTACCTGCTCTGGGGCCGGGCGACCACGGCCATGCAGCGATGCGGTTCGAACCCCGGACCGGTGATCTCCCAGCGGCGGGCCGCGCTCTCGGAGTGGCTGGCGCTGGCGACCAAGTCGACCGGTGAGCTGCAGCAGGTCGGCGACGCCGTAGCGCAGAAGCCGACCGGGGCGGCGGGGACGGCGCTCGACTACGTCGCCTCGCTCGGCAAGCGCGGGACGAAACCGCCGAAGCGCGTCGCGGTGTACGACGCGGGGTACGTCTTCGGCCGGACCGGGTGGGGCGAGACACGCCCGTTCGCGCAGGAGTCGACGTACAGCATCCGGTACGGCGCGGCGCGCACGCTCCACGGTCACGACGACCACATGTCGATCACGTACTCGTCGCACGGCCGCGACGTACTGATCGACCCGGGGCACTCGGGCTACCAGCTCGACAAGTGGCAGGCATGGTCGAAGAGCGCGGCCGCGCACAACGTGATGACGATCCCGTCGGCGGACATGGCGTCGGTGCCGACGCAATTGGTGCAGGCGTCGATCACGCCGACCGCGGAGTCGTACTCGCTGGCCGATTCCCCGGCGCCGGGCGTGACCCGCAAACGCGACGTACTCGTCCTCAAGGACCCCGACCTGATCATCACTCTGGACCGCGGCCAAGCCGTCGGTTCGGAGCGCTACGAGACCCTCTGGCACTTGGCGCCGGGCCAGAAGGTCGCGGTCCAGTCCCCCACCACGGCCGTTGCGGCCAAGCCGGGCGACAAGTCCAAGACCTACCTGCTCCAGATCCCGTACAAGCAGCAGCCGCCCAGGGACGCCATCACGGTCGTTCAGGGCCAGCAGGACCCGGTGCAGGGCTGGTACTACCCCGACATCTTCCACCGGGAGTCGGCTCCGGTCGTGAAGTTCGGCCGCAACGGGACGAGCGCCACGATCCTGTCCGCCATCGTCCCCGCCAACTCCACCGAAACGGTCACCTACAAGACCCGGACGGTCGGCACGATGTTCTTCGTCGACCTGACCGTCGGCGCCCGCAAGACCACCATCCGAGTCCTCCCCGACGGCCGCCTGACCCGCATCAGCTGAGTGCCCCGGTCACAAGGTGCATGCTTGGGCTGTCTTTCCTGTGGATTGGAATCTTCGGGAGGTTGGGAATGAGCATGCATCCGGCGGCGCGGGACCACTGTCTGAGTCTGGTGCGCAGTGTGGATCGGCCGACTGGCGGGGCGCGGTACGGGCGGATGTTTCCGCGACTCGAGCCGTTGGGCACGGATCCGCATCTGCTGATGCGGGCCGGCAGCGACGGCGGGGTCTGTGATGCCGCGGCGGCACTGGATCTCGGCGCCGGCGGGGACGACGCGGAGCAGGCGGCGGGGTGGCCGTTCTTCGGGCAGCTGCTCGCGCACGACACGACCGCGGACCGGTCGCCGCTGATGGGCGGCGTCGAGACGGATGCGTTGCGCAACTCGCGATCGCCGCGGCTGAATCTCGAGATGCTGTACGCCGACGGGCCGATCGGCTCGCCGTACATGTTCGACGTGAACGATCCGGCGAAGTTCCTGCTCAGCCCCGACGGGTACGACGTACCGCGGAATCCGCAGGGGATCGCGCTGATCGGGGACCCGCGCAACGACGTCCACATCTTCACGCTGAGTCTGCATGTGGCGTTGCTGCAGGCGCACAACCGGATCGTCGACCACCTGCGGGCGCACGGGCTGCCCGAGGAGGACGTGTTCGACAAGGCGCGGATCACGCTGACCTGGCACTACCAGTGGATCGTCGTCCACGACTTCCTGCCGCGGTTGGTCGGCCGGGAGTTGGTCGACGAGGTGCTCCAGGACGGCGGGAGGTGGTTCCACCCGGAGCCGCTGAACGCGTTCATCCCGCTGGAGTACGCCGATGCCGCGTACCGCTACGGGCACGGTCAGATCCGGCACGCGTACCACCTGGTCGAGGGCGGGCCCGAGCTGCCGCTGTTCCCCGATCTGGTCGGATTCGGCCCGCTGCCGGTGGACCATCGGCTCGACCTCGCGCAGATCTTCGACGTACCGGGGCGTCCGCGGGCGCAACGGGCGAAGCGACTCGACGGGCGGCTGGCGGCGAGCCTGATCGGGTTGCCCGAGCGAATCACCGGTGCGGTCGACGAGTCGGCGTACCGGTCGCTGGCCGTTCGCGACCTGCTGCGCGGCGACACGACCGGTCTGCCGAGCGGCGAGGAGGTCGCCAAGCTCCTCGACGTACCGCCGCTGGACTCCTCCGTCACCGGTGACATGTGGCGCGGCGGTACGCCGCTGTGGTTCTACATCCTCAAGGAGTCCGAGCACCTCGGCGACGGGGACCGACTCGGTCCGGTGGGCGGGCGGATCGTGGCCGAGGTACTGATCGGGCTGCTGCGCGCAGACCCGTCGAGCTACCTCAGCCTCGAGCCGGACTGGCAGCCGATCCTGCCCGCCGCCGGTGACGCGTTCGGCCTGACCGACCTGCTTATCCCGGCCGGCTCGCGCTGAGCGCCCGCGCCTTGGCCTCGGTCTCGAACGCCTCGCGCGGACTCTGGACCGAGGCCAGCGACACGATGTCGCGGCCGTAGCAGAACGCCACCAGCCAGATCGCCAGCACCCGGATCTTGCGGTCCCAGGTCGGGACCGCAAGGACGTGGTACCCGCGGTGCATCAGCCAGGCGAGCACACCCTTGATGACGAGCCGCTTGTACTGGAAGATGCCGGTCCCGAGACCGAGTGTCGCGATCACGCCGAGGCTGTGGTGCTCGTAGTCCTTCGGCGGCCGCCCGCGCAGCGAGCGCAGCAGGTTCTTCGCGAGCAGCTTCCCCTGCCGTACGGCGTTCTGCGCGTTCGGCACCGTGTACGCGCCCGGGGTCGACGAGGCGAGGTCGGGAACCGCCGCGTCGTCGCCGGCCGCCCACGCGTCCTCGACCACCTCGGCGTCGGTCCCGATCCGCAGGTCCGCCCGCACTTGGACCATCCCGCGCTCGTTGTGCGGCAGGTCGGTGTGGTTGCGCAGCAGGCGGGTCGCGGCGTTGCCCGCCGTCCAGACGATCAGCTCCGAGTCGAACTCGGACCCGTCCGACAGCACGACGTGCCCGTCGTCGGCCGACTGCATCGTGGTGTTGAGGTGCACGACCGCGCCGCGCTTCTCGAGCATCTTCACGACCCACTCGCCCGGCTTGTCACTCACCTCGGGCAGGATCCGGCCGCTCGCCTCGACCAGGTGGAACGCGAGGTCGCTCTCGGACAGCTCGGGGTACTTCTTCAGCAACGCTCGCGCCAGCGACAGCAGCTCCGCGAAGCCTTCGACTCCGGAGAACCCGCCGCCGACGAATGTGACCGTCAGCAACTTCCGCCGCAGCTTGCCCGGCGCCAGCCCGGCCGCCTCGTCGAAGGCGGTGAACAGCCGGTCCCGGATCGCGACCGCCTCCTCGACATGCTTCATGCCGATCGCCCGCTCGGCGACGCCCGGTACGTCGAAGGTCCGCGTCACCGCACCCGCGGTCACGGCGATCACGTCGTACGTCATCGTGTAGTCGGCGCCGTCCGCGGGCCGGATCGTCACCGTGCGGTCGGCATGCGAGATGTTCACGACCATCCCGGACACGATCTTCGTCCGCTCGAGGTTGCGCCGCAGCGACACCGCCGCGTGCCGGGCCTCGACCGAACCGGCCACCACCTCGGGCAGGAACGGCTGGTACGTCATGTACGGCCGCGGGTCGACCAGGACCACCTCGGCCTCGTCCTGCCGCAGCTTCTTCTCCAGCCGCCACGCCGTGTAGAACCCGGCATACCCGCCGCCAACCACCAGGATCCTGCGCACCATTTCTCCGTCCCTAGAGGTCCTTGGAGTCCCCATCATGTAAGACACCCCGCGCCTGCCGATTGTGACGGGCTCAGGGGCGGAGCTGTTTGCGAGAGCTGATCCCCAGCTTGGCGAAGACCTTCCGCAGATGCCACTCCACAGTGTGCTGACTCAGGAACATCTGCGCCCCGATCTCGGCATTCGTCAGCCCGGCGCCCGCCAGCTCCGCGATATGAGCCTCCTGAGCGGTCAGCGAGTCCCGGTCGGTACTGCGGTCGGTCCGGTGGTCGTCCAGCGTCTCGCCGGTCGCGGTCAGCTCCCGCCCGGCCCGTTCCGCGAACGCGTCCGCACCCGCCGCGGAGAACAGCTTGTACGCCGTCCGCAGCTGCCCACGAGCATCCTGCCGGCGGCCTTCCCGGCGCAGCCATTCGCCGTACACAAGGTGGGTCCGGGCCAGGTCCATCCGCATCCGGGTCCGGCTGAGCCGCTCGATCGACTCCTGGTACGCCGTCTCCGCCGCCGCCCCCGTCGACAGCAGACCGGTCGCCCGCGCCAGCACCCCGAGCCCCCAGTCCGTCCGGCATGCCAGCGCCTGCTCACGCAAACGCCCGTACCCCTCGGCCGCCTGCTCCGGATGGCCGGCCCGGACTGCTGCCTCGACCAGGTCGGGCAGCACCCAGTTCGCCGGGCCCAGCTCCTCCGGATACTCGGTGGCGGCAAGCGCTGCCGCCAAGGCCTCGGCGTACTGCGACTGTCCGATGCTCAGCAGCGCGCTTGTCATGTGGCCGAAGGACACCGCACCGCCCTCGCCGCGGGCTGCCGAGTCCTCCAGGCTGCCGGCGATCATCGGCGCGGCGTCGGGCCGTCCCCGCCAGGCCGCGAGCGCGACCTCGCCGTACGACGCCAGCTCGACGCCGGTCGCTTCCCGGATGGTCCTGACCTCGGCCAGCAGCGTCGCCGCGGCGCCGAGTTCGCCGGCGTACAGGTCGAGCATCACCCGGTGGTGCAGGACGAGCGGCAGTTGGTTCAGGTCGCCGAGGTCACGGGCGATCCGCAAGTGCCGTGCGGTGAGCACGTCCCAGTTGTCGTCGTCCCAGAGGTTGACGGCGAGGAGAGCCGCGAGCCACATCCAGGTCAGGTCGTCGGCGTCGGTGGTCCCGTTCTCGGCCGAGAACGCCTGCATCGCCTCAGCGGCCGGCTCGACCACGTCGGGATAGCCGTCCGCGAACAGCGTCGTGACCGCGCGGTAGATCAGGTCCCGCTTGCGCGGCGGTTCGGACGACGGCACCGCCTGCGCGAGCCGGGTGATGTAGGCGATCCCGGCCTCGCTGCCGAACCGCCCGGCGAACTGCGCGGCCGCGACGGCCTCGAGATAGGTGTCGCGGGCGAGGCGCAGATCGAGCGGCTCCAGCCGGCGGGCAGCCTCGAGCAGCAACGGCAGCGCCGCCACACTGTGACCGGACGCGAACGTCAACTGGGACCGCACCAACTTGACCCGCGCCTCGTGCAAACCGCTGACCGGGCCTTGCGTCGCGGTGTTCAGCAGGCGCAGCGCGGTCTCGAACGCGCCGGCCGCCAGGCTGACCTGGGCCGCAGCGAGGGCGCGAGTCGAGCGGGTCGCCGGGTCCGGTGTCAGCTCGGTCGCCCGCTGGAGGAACGCGGACGAGGCGGCCATGCCGCCTCGTCGTTGTGCTCTGGCCGCCGAGCTGACCAGCTCGGCGGCGACGTCCTCGTCCGGCCCCGACGCCCCCTGCGCCCGGTGCCAGGCGCGCCGGTCGGGATCGAGGTTCGGGTCGATCGCCTCGGCGAGCGCCTGATGGACCGTACGTCGCTCCGACGGGTCGGCCGACCGGTACGTCGCCGACCGGACGAGCGGATGCCGGAACCGGACCCGCGCGGCGATATCGATCAACCCCGCCGCCTCGGCAGCCTCCGCCGTACGCATCGGAACGCCGAGGGTCGTCAGGGCGCGGACCAGCAGCGGTACGTCGCCGACCGGCTCGGCCGCCGCGGTCAGCAGCAGCCGTTGGGTGTCCGTCGGCAGGTCCTGCACGCGGCGGGCGAAGTTCTGCTCGATCTGATTCGCGATCGGACGGGCATCGGGCCGCTCGAACCCGCCCGCCAGCTGGGCCGCGGTCAGGCCGCGCGGCAACTCGAGGAGAGCGAGCGGGTTGCCGCGGGTCTCGGCAACTATCCGGCCGCGGACATGCTCGTCGAGCCGCCCGGGTACGACGGAGTCCAGCAGGGAACCGGCGTACTCGTCGGCGAGGCCTCCGACCGGCAGCTCCGGGAACCCGCGCCACTCCGGGCCGGTGACTGGCTCGCGGAGCGAGAACACGAGTCCGATCCGGTCGGCGAACAACCGGCGTCCGACGAAAGTCAGGGTCTGAACCGAGGCCTGATCCAGCCACTGCGCATCGTCGATCACGCACAGCAGCGGACTCCGATCCGATGCCGCGGACAACAGAGTGAGCGTCGCCGCGCCGATCAGGAACCGGTCCGGCGGCCCGCCGGCGCTCAACCCGAACGCGACCCCCAACGCGTCCCGCTGCGGATCCGGCAGCCGGTCACGGAGCTCCAGGAGCGGCAGGCACAGTTGATGGAGTCCGGCGAACGGCAGCTCCATCTCGGACTCGACCCCGGCGGCCCGCACGACGCGACAACCCTCGGCGCGGCCGACCAGGTAGTCGAGCAACGCGGACTTGCCCATGCCCGCCTCGCCGTGAACAACCAGCACCTGGCCCGAACCGGAGCGCACGCCGGCCACGACCTGGTCGAGGCGCCCGCACTCCGGCCGGCGCCCTCGAAGCTCCAGTTCGCTGCCGCTCGTGGTCATCGCAGTCTCCCCAGCAGAGGCTACGGGCGAACAGCGATACCCGTACAGGACCCGCGGGTAACGGAAGTGTCAGCGTTCTCAGGCGTTCATGGCCTCCAGGATCGTGGCCGTGACAGCCTCGGGCTGCGAGACGCTCAGAGCGTGCGAGGCGCCCGCGATCTCGCGGGTGTTCTTGGCGCCGGCGCGCTCGGCCATGAAGCGGTGCAGGGCGACCGGGATGTTGAGGTCGAGGTCGCTGAACACGAACCACGACGGCGTCGACTTCCACGCCGGGCTGTCGGTCGCCAGGTTGCCGGTCAGTGCGGCCTCGGTGGCGGGGCGCTGCGTCGCGGCCATCAGCGCGGCCTGGTCCGCCGGTACGTCGGCGCAGAACTGCTGGCGGAAGACGTCCGGCCGGATCGCCAGGTCGTTGCCGCCGGTGCTGACCGGATACGCGTTCAGGGCGTCGCCGAGCGTGCTGCCCGGGAACTTGGCGGACAACGCGAACGCGCTCTCGCCCTGGTCGGGTGCGAACGCGCACACGTAGACCAGCGCCTTGACCGCGTCGTTGTTCGCGGCGGCCTCGGTGATCACCATGCCGCCGTACGAGTGGCCGACCAGGACGACCGGCTTGCCGATGCCGGCGATCACGTCGCGGACGTACTGCGCGTCGCCCTCGAGGCTGCGCAGTGCGTTCGGCGCCGCGACGGCCTCGATCGACCGCGCCTGCAGACGCTCGATGACGCCGTTCCAGCTGGCCGATTCGGCGAACGCGCCGTGGACCAGGACGACGACCGGATTCTCGCTCATGGGTTCCCCTTCTGTGTCTGTGTGCCGGACTCACTGAAGAGACCGGACAGACACGGTGGTTGTGACCGGCGAGACAGTCACAACCGGGCGCGCTGCGCTGTCCTGGTTGATGAGAGCACCGAGCGCCAGGGAGAGCCAATGAGCATCACCGAACAGCAGATCGCCACGTCGGTCCTGGTGATCGGAACCGGTGGTGCCGGTCTCCGTGCCGCGATCGAGTTGGCGGAGCAGGGCGTCGAGGTGCTCGCCCTCGGCAAGCGCCCGCGTTCGGACGCGCACACGTCGCTGGCGGCCGGCGGTATCAACGCGGCGCTGGCCACGATGGATCCCGAGGACACCTGGCAGCAGCACGCGGCCGACACGCTGCAGGAGAGCTACCTGCTGGCGAACCCGATCACGGTCGAGATCGTCGCCCGGGGCGCCGCCCGCGGGATCGAGGACCTCGAGCGCTGGGGTATGCCGTTCGCCCGCGAGGCGGACGGCCGGATCTCGCAGCGGTTCTTCGGCGCCCACACCTACCGCCGTACTGCGTTCGCGGGCGACTACACCGGACTGGAGATCCAGCGGACGCTGGTCAACCGCGCGGTGCAGCTCGGCGTACCGATCCTGGACACGGTCTACGTGACGTCGATCCTGGTCAAGGACAACACCGTCTTCGGGGCGTACGGGTTCGACCTGACGACCGGGCGGCGCTACGTCATCCACGCCGACGCGGTGATCCTGGCGGCCGGCGGCCACACCCGGATCTGGCGGCGTACGTCGTCCCGCCGCGACGAGAACACCGGTGACGCCTTCCGGCTCGCGGTCAACGCCGGTGGGCGGCTCCGCGATCCCGAGCTCGTCCAGTTCCACCCGTCCGGGCTGATCGAGCCCGAGAACGCCGCCGGCACCCTCGTCTCCGAGGCGGCCCGCGGCGAGGGCGGGCAGTTGCGCAACGCGCTCGGCGAGCGGTTCATGGCCCGTTACGACGCGGAGCGGATGGAGCTGTCGACGCGGGACCGGGTCGCGCTCGCGGAGTACACCGAGATCAAGGAAGGCCGCGGCACCCCGAACGGCGGCGTCTGGCTGGACGTGTCCCACCTCTCCCGGGAGACGATCATGCGCCGGCTCCCGCGCGTCTACCAGACCCTGCTCGAACTGCAGATGCTCGACATCACCAAGCAGCCGATCGAGATCGCCCCGACCGCGCACTACTCGATGGGCGGCGTCTGGGTCCGGCCCGAGGACCACGGCACCGGCGTCGACGGGCTGTGGGCGATCGGCGAGGCGGCCAGCGGTCTGCACGGCGCGAACCGGCTCGGCGGCAACTCGTTGATCGAGCTGCTCGTGTTCGGGCGGATCGTGGCCGAGGAGGCCGCGAAGTACTCGATCGGGCGGCAGGCGCAGCTGCGCTCGGCGGACGCGGTCGGCGCGGCCCGGGCCGAGATCGACGACCTGCTGGCGAACGACGGCCCGGAGAATGTCCGCGCCCTGCAACGGTCGCTGCGCGACACCATGACCGCGCGGGCCGGCGTCGTCCGCGACGAACACGGCCTGAACGCCGGGCTGTCCGAGCTGGCCGAGCTCGAGGAACGGATCACGCAGGTCGGCGTACATCCCGACATCGCCGGCTTCCAGGACCTCGCGCACGCCTTCGACCTGAAGGCCTCGGCGATGGCCGCCCGGGCGACGCTCGACGCCGCCCTGCTACGGCGGGAGTCCCGCGGCTGCCACAACCGGTCCGACTACCCCGAGCTCGACGACTCGCTGCAGGTGAACTTCGTCTGGTCGGGGCCGGGTCAGATCGAGGCCGAGCAGATCCCGCCGATCCCGGACGAGTTCCGGCGGCTGATGCGGCACGTCTCCAGCGACGGGAAGCTGGTCGAGTGAGGTGGCCGGCTTGCCGACTGGGTACCGGCTGGTCGAGGTGACCAATTGACGTCCCAGGCGATGGTCGCCGAGTTCGACGAGGTGGCCGCGTGGACCGCGGAGGCTGTGGGCGATCTCGGTGACGAGCACGCGATTCCGGCGGCCTGCCGCGGCAGCGCCAGCCCGGCCGCCCTCGCCTGGCTGGCCGAGGCGTGCGAACTGTCGGCCGGCGATCGGCTGCTGGACGTCGGCGCGGGCAGCGGCGGTCCGGCGGCCTGGGCCGCCAAGCGCTTCGGCGCACGCCCGATCCTCCTCGAACCGATGCCCGCCGCCGGTCGTGCCGCGTCGAGGCTGTTCGGCCTCCCGGTCCTCACGGCCGACGGCCAGCGCATCCCGCTCCGCACCGGCTCGATCGACGTGGCGTGGTGCCTGGGCGTCCTCTGCACCGTCGAGGACAAGGCCGCCGTACTGCGCGAGATCCACCGCGTGCTCACCCCACATGCGTCACTCGGGCTCCTGGTGGTGGTCGCCGACGAGCCGATCGCCGATCCGCCCGACGGCAACTACTTCCCGCTCCAGTCCGAGCTCGTCGACCTGCTGGGGGCCTGCGGCTTCGACCTGGTCGAGCAGACCGAGCGGCCGGCCGCAGTACCCCTGTCCTGGACCCGCCGCGCGCAGGAAGTGACCGCGCTGATCTCCGCCCGCTACCGCACTCATCCTGCCTACGCGCTGGCCCGTCGCCAGGACACCCGCCTCGCCGACCTCTTCGACCGCGGCCGGCTTTCACTCCAGCTCCTGCACGCCGTGTCGCTCTGATGGGGTCTTCTTGCCGATTACGAGCGGCTTGCGGAGGGTCGTTTACGAGTGGGCGAGAGCAGGTTGAGGACGAAGGCGAGGGGGGACCAGTTGGTGCGGCCTCGGCGGGTTAGGGCGTAGGCGCGCATTCGGGGTTCGGGGGTGCGGAGGCGGCGGAGGGAGATGCCGGTGGTTTTGGGGTAGGTGGCGGGCATGAGGGCTACGCCGAGGCCGGCGGTGATCATTTCCTGGACCAGTTGAAGGGTGTCGGCTCGTTGGGTGATGCGGGGTTCGAAGCCGGTGAGGGCGGCCAGGGTGCGGATGACGTGTTCGTCGGCGGTGTGGCGGGAGTTGACGATCCAGTCGCTGTCGGCGAAGGCGGCGATCAGGTCGGCCGCCGTACCGCTCGACCGGCGCGAGTGGGAAGGTACGGCGAGGCCCCACGCGGACTCCCAGAGCGGAGTGGATTCGAGGGCCGGGTCGACCGCGGCCGGCGCGAGGTTGTAGTCGTAGCTCAGCGCCAGGTCGACCTGGTCGCGCTCCAGCAACGCGAGCGCCTCGGGTGGCTCCTGCTCCTGGATTTCCAGTCGTACGGCGGGAGGCAGCTGGGCCACGATCGGCAACAAGCTGTCCCGGATGACCGTATGGAAGGCGGCCACACGCACAGTCCCGGCGGGCTCGGCCGACGGATCGAGGTCGGCGCGCGCGGCCTCGTGTGCCGCGAGGATGTCGACCGCGTGAGCGGCGAGCCGCCGACCCGCCGGAGTCAGCCGGACGCGGCGGCCGTCCGGCTCGAGGAGCGGCGTCCCGACCTCCTTGGCGAGCGCCGCGATCTGTTGCGAGACGGTCGACGTGGTGACGCCGAGCGTCGCCGAGACCGCATGCATCGACCCCTGCCGGGACAGCGCGAGCAGCAGCTCGAGGCGTCGTACATCCATTCACTAATCATGAACGGTCTGTCCAGGATTATCACGTGGACGCGAAGGAATCAGCGAGCTTCACTGGAGGACATGAGCACACCTGACACCCGGACCGGCGTGGCCTTCGCGGTCCTGTCGATGACGATGGTCCAGCTCGGGCTGGCCGCCTCCGTCGGGCTCTTCGACCAGGTCGGCCCGGAGGGCGCCGCCTGGCTGCGGCTGGCCTGTGCCGGATTGATCGTGCTCGTGCTGTTCCGTCCGCGCCGCAGCTCGTTCGACCGCAACTCGTTCCTGGCCGCGGTCGGGCTCGGCATCGCGACCGCCGGCGTGACGCTGCTGTTCATGGCCGCCGCCGCCCGCCTGCCCCTCGGTACAGCGAGCGCTCTCGAGTTCCTCGGCCCGCTCTCGGTCGCAGTACTGCGGAGTCGCGGCCGGCTGATCTGGCCCGCACTGGCGTTCGTCGGCGTGATGCTGCTGACCCAGCCGTGGCACGGCTCGGTCGACGGCCTGGGCGTCCTGTTCGCGCTCGGCGCGGCCGCGTGCTGGGCGGCGTACATCGTCCTCACCCAGCGCGTCGGCGGGAGCGTCACCGGCCTGCAAGGCATGGGCGTCTCACTGCCAGTAGCCGCGGTCGTCGCCACCGCGGTCGCCGGGCCGAGCACGATCCCGGTCATGACGTGGCAGCTGGTCGTGATCGGTTTCGGGCTGGCGCTGCTGCTTCCGGTGATCCCGTTCAGCCTCGAGTACCTGGCGCTCCGCAAGCTCGACGCCGGCGTGTTCGGCACGTTGATGAGCCTCGAGCCGGCCCTGGCCCTACTGGTCGGCTGGATCTTCCTGAGCCAGTCCCCCGGTCTCCTCCAGGCCGTCGGCATCGCCTGCGTAATCACCGCCGGCATCGGCGCCGAACGCGCCGCGCGCCCTGAAGTGAAGGAGCTCGCTGGCGTAGTCGCCGGTCAATGACAGGTGTACGCCGCTGGACATCAACGCCGCACCGGACAGCTCGCCATACGCCGCATCCGGATCCAGCCCGCGAAGCCTGACCGGCAACGCCGGACTGTCGAACTGCTGAGCCTCCTGATAAACGATCACGACCGACTCCCGCCGATCATCCGTCACGTACTGAACAGCTGACACCCCACGCCCGGGTTCGCCGAGCCGGTACTGCGCGCCGTGCTGGATCACGTGCCGGACCGACTTGTACTCCGCAATCAGGTCCCGCGCCAACGACAGCTCGTCGGCCGACCACTCGGTCAGATCGCCGCCGATCCCCAGCACCCCAGCCATCGCCACGTGGAACCGGTACCGCAGCGGCACGGTCCGCTTGTTGATGAACGTCGGTACGTCGGTCACCCAGCACGACATCGTCCGCGCCGGATACACCTGGCTGAACCCGTGCTGGATGTACCGCCGGTCCAGCGCATCGGTGTTGTCCGACGTCCAGAACTGGTCCGCCCGCGCCATCATCCCGAGGTCGACCCGCCCGCCCCCACCCGAACACGCCTCGATCGCCACCCCGGGATGCTTCGCCCGCAACGCATCGATGATCCCGTACACCGCGGTCACGTGATCGAACCAGATCCGCCCCTGCCGCGACGGCTCGGCCGGCCATCCGGTGTCCGCGAACGGCCGGTTCATGTCCCACTTCACGAACTGCAGATCGTTTGCCGACAGCAACGAGTCCAGCTGCTCGAACGCCCACGCGGCGACATCCGGCCGAGCCAGATTCAGCACCAGCTGGTTGCGGCGCAACGCCGGCGGCCGGCCCTCGAAGTGGTAGACCCAGTCCGGATGCGCCCGGTAGAGATCGGAGTCCGGGTTCACCATCTCCGGCTCGACCCACAGCCCGAACCCCATCCCGAGCGCCTGCACCTTCGCGATCAGCGGCTGCAACCCGTTCGGGAACCGGTCCCGGTTCACCCACCAGTCGCCCAGCCCGGTCCGGTCGTCCACCCGGCCGCCGAACCAGCCGTCGTCGAGCACGAACAGCTCGCACCCGAGATCCGCGGCCCGCGTAGCCAACTCGACCTGCCCGGCCTCGTCCACGTCGAAGCCCGTCGCCTCCCACGAGTTGAACAACACCGGCCGTACGTCGCCGGCCCCCGGCAGCACGTGCTTCAACGCGTACGTGTGCCACGCGCGACTCGTCGTACCGAAGCCGCCGGCACTGAACAGCCCGGACGACACCGGCGTCTCGAGCTCCTCACCCGGCTCCAACGGCCGCGGCCCGAAGTCCTCGTGCCCCCAACCGAACAACGCCTGCACCGGCTCGTCGATCTCGTACTGCGCGAGCATCCGCCACGACCCGCTCCAGTGCAGCGCCGCGCTGTAGACCTCGCCGTACTCCTCGGTCGCCGTGCCGTCGTCGATCGCGAACCACGGATTCACGTGATGGCTGGTGATCCCGCGCCGACTCTCGAGCACGAACCGCCCTTCACCGAGCGCATGCCGACTCAGCCGCGTCTCCGCCGCCCATCGCCCGGTCAACGTCGACATCCGGTACGTCGCCTGCTCCGGCAGCACCCATGCGGCCGAGTCCAGCCGACGGACGTCGACCGTCGCGGCGGACTCGTTCCGCACGGTCACCCACCGATCGATCACATCGCTGTCGTCGTACACGCGGTAATGCAGACCGACCCGCACATCGCCGGCCGCGAACTGCAGCTCCAGCTGACGTTCGCCGATCACGTGCCCTGCGAAGGACCATGCAACACCTTGGTCCCCGAGCGACAACGCAGCCCGCCCGAACTGCAGCCCCCCGTCGAGCGGATACTCCTCGTGCCCGTTCGCCGCCGACCGGAAGCTCGTCCACTCCGCGTCCAGCCGCGCTGCCGTCGAACGCGCGAGGTACTCCGCATCGGCGACCGTGATCGGTGCACCCCAGTGCGTGTGGATCGGGATGTCGTCATCACCGAGGTACGCCGAGTACGACGTACCCGGCGTCCTGATCAGCAGGACCCCATCGGCGAAATGGATGCTCATTTGACCGCCCCCGCGGTGAGACCGGCGACGAACTGCTTCTGCAGCGCGACGAAGAACAACAGGACCGGCAGCGACGCGAGGAACGAGAACGCGTACAACGTGCCGAAGTTGGTCGAATACTCCCCGACCGAGCGGTAGACGCCGACCGTCACCGTGGTCCCGGCCTCGGGACCGAGGACGATCAGCGGGGTCAGGAAGTCGTTCCACACCCATACCCCGAGGAAGATCATCACGCTCGCCGCGGCCGGCCGCAGCGTCGGGAACACCACCTGCCAGAACAGCCGGAACCGGCTCGCGCCGTCGATACTCGCCGCCTCCTCCATCTCGACCGGTACGCCGCCGATGAACCCGGCGAACACGAACACGCCGAACGGCAGGTAGTACGCCACGTTCGCGCAGACCACGCCGACCACCGAGTTCATCAACCCGACCGCGCCGAGCACCTGCGTGATCGGCTGCAGGATCACCGCCGGCGGAATCATCAACCCGGACAGCAGCATCAGCAGCGCCGGCCGCGTCCAGCGTGCGGTCGAGCGGACCAGGTAGTGCGCCAACATTGCCGAGAGCAACGTCAGCGCGACCACCGAGAGCACGGTGATCTGCACGCTGTTCAGCAACGCCGACCAGTACAGCCCGTCCTCACGGCCGAGGACCGCACCGAGGTTGGCGGCGGTCGGCGGCACCGGCAGTCCGAGCGGCGACGACTGGATATCCTTGACCGGCTTCAGCATGCCGGTCACGACGACGTACACCGGGAAGAAGAACAGCGCGGCCAACGCGACGGCGCCGATCGGTCGCAGTGCCCTCACAAGTGCACCTCCCGGCGCCGGAGCACCCGCAGTACGACGCCGCTCAGCGCGACGATGATCGCGAGCATCACGGTCGCCTCCGCCGCGGCGAACCCGATCCGGTCACCGCGGACCCCTTTCTCGATGACGTCGAACGCGATCGACGCGGTGGTGTTGCGGCCCGGTCCGCCGTTGGTCAGCACGAGGATGTGCTCGTACACCTTGAAGCCGCTGATCAGCAGCATCACCGTGTTGATCGTCACCGCCGACGCGATCATCGGCCAGGTGATCGACCCGAACCGCCGCCACCAGCCGGCCCCGTCGACGATCGCCGCCTCGTACAGCTCCCGCGGTACGCCGTTGAGCCCCGCGAGGTAGACGACGACGCAGAAGCCGAGCATCTGCCAGCAGATGATCCCCGAGATCGAGTACAGCGCGATGCCCGGATCCGACAGCCAGCCGACCTGGTCCAGCACTCCGCCCGGCCGGAGCATGCTCTGCCAGATGACACTGACCACGATCCCGCTGAGGATCACCGGCGTGAAGAAGACCGACCGCAGCAACCGGTACAGCAGCGTGTTCCGGTTCAGCAGCAACGCGATCGCCAGCCCGAGGACATTCGGTACGACGACCACGATCGCCGTCACCACGAACGTGTTCTTCAGCACCAGCCAGAACTGGTCGTCGCCGAACAACCGCTGGAACTGGTCGAACCCGACCCAGTGCGTGGCGGCGGCGAACCGGTTCCGGTCGGTGAACCCCAGCCCGACGGTCCAGCCGATCGGAACCAGCACCAGCAATCCGTACAGGAACAGCCCGGGCAGGGCGAAGCCGGCGAACTCACGGACCGACCGGCTACTTGAGCGACGCATATTCCTTGTTCAGTTTCGTCACCGCGGCCTTGGCGTCCGACTTCCCGTTCAGCAACTCGACCGCGATCTGCTGCACCGGCACCGTCATGTCCGCGGGCAGCCCGTTGTCGCCCTGCTCGATCGACAGGGCGGGCGTCACCGTCTGGTCCTGCACGGCCTGGTTGTAGATCGCGAGCGTCTCCTTGAACAACGGCCCCATGTCGGCCGGCGGCTGGTAGCCCTTGATCGTGTTGAACGTCCCGTCGGCCTTGGTGAACGCGTCCGACGTCTCCTTGTCCTTCGTCCACTCCAGCGCGAACTTCTTCGCCAGGTCGACGTTCTCGGCCTTGGCGCTGACGCTCAGCCCGCCGCCGGTCAGATTCGGTACGACGGCCTTCCCGTCGTCCGACGGCCAGGCGAACACGCCGACGCCGAACTTCGGCTTGTCGTTGTCCGCCGACGTCGCGAACCACGAGCCCATCGGGTACATCGCCGCGGACCCGGCACGGAACGCCTTCTCGTGGTCGGCGTACGAGCGGCTGGTGCCCTGCTTGTCGAGGTACCCGAGCTTGGCCAGCTGCGCGACCTTGTCGGTGGCCTTCACGAACGCCGGGTCGTCGAACGTCTTCGAGCCGTCGGTGATCTGCTTCGAGAAGTCCGGATCGGACAGGTAGACGTCGGTGCCGACCGTGCCGACCCACGTGTACATGCTCGCGAACGTGTCCTGACCGCCGCCGCCGACCGCGATCGGCGTGATGCCGGCCGCCTTCAGCTTCGCGCAGTCGGCGAGGAACTCGGCCCAGGTCTTCGGCGGGGCGGTGATCTTCGCCTTCGCGAGGTCGTCCTTGTTGTAGTACAGCAGCGACTGGGGCTGGGCGTTCGTCGGCAGTTGGTAGATCTTGCCCTTGATGGCGCCCGAGGTCGGGTCGGCGAAGTCCTTCAGGTCGTCCTGGGTGAACTCGGCCAGCTGGCCGCCTTCGGCGAAGCCCTGCGGGTTCACCGCGATCATGATGTCCGGCAGCTGACCCGAACTGGCCAGCTGCTTCGCGTACGTCGTGCGGTCGACGTTCGGCGTGACCAGCTTCTTGATCTTCACGCCCGGGACCTTCTGCTCGACCCGCGCGATCGCCGAATCCCACAGCGAGGCCGGCAGGTTCGGCGTCTCGAACGTGAGCATCGTCAGTTCGACGGTGCCGCCTCCGCTCTTGGCGCCGTCGGCGGGTTTGCCACCTTGCGTACAGCCCGCAAGCGCTACCGTCAGAAGGGCCGCCAGGGTGACCGTCAACCGTGATCTCATCAGGTTCCTCTCGACGGCGCATAATATGCAATCTAGTTAGCAATATCGGCGCGAGCATAAGGACGATTCATCGGATGAGTCAAGATCGAGCCCCCGACGGGCGTACCGGCGATTCGTCGCTGCTGCGCAGGCTCAACCTGTCCGCCGCGCTCGGCGCGTTCCTCGCGGCGGAGTCGCTGACGCTGCGCGAGCTCCGTGCGGTCGTCGGCGTCTCGAGACCGACCGCCGAGGACCTGCTCGCCGAGCTGCTCACCGAAGGTCGCGTCGAGGAGACCTCCGCCCCACGTACCCCGTCGTCCACGCGGGCCGCCGGGCGCCCGGCCCGGCACTTCCGCTTCCGCGCCGAGTCCGGGTACGTCGCCGGCCTGGACATCGGCGCGCACAAGGCGCTGGCCGTGGTGACCGACCTGCGCGGCAACCTCCTCGCGACCCATCGGGTCTCGCTGGACCCCGCACTGCCCGCCCCCGACCGGGTCCGCGCCGCGATCGACGCGGCGCGGGCGAGCTGGTCGCAGGCCCGGATCGCCGCCTCCGACATCACTGGCGTCGCCTGCGGGGTTACCGGCGCCCTGCGGGCCGGCGAAGGGGTGCACGACGTCCGCGAAGGGCCGGTCGGCTCGGCGCTGGCGCCTTACTCGCTGCCTGGATTCACCGAGATCGACGTGGCCGGCGAGCTGTCGGCCGGACTGGGCAGGCCGGTTGCCGTGGCCAACGACGTGAAGCTCGCGGCGCTCGCCGAGCACTGGAAGGGCGCGGCGCGCGACTACCGCGACATCGTCTACATGTTCGCCGGCCACCGAGCCGGCGCCGGCGTGCTGATCGACGGCCAGGTCCACCAGGGCCGGCACGGCGCCGCCGGCGAAATCGGCGTCTTCCCGGCCCTCGGCTGGGCCCCCGCGATGGAGCGCCTGCACGCCCGCGGCAGAGAACTCGCCGCCGAGACCGCCGTCCTGGCCTCCGGGCGGGAGGGTGAGCTGGTGATTGCTTCGGCGGCTCGGCAGGATCCGGAGAGCCTGGACGTGTTGATCGAGTTCGCGGAGGTGCTGGCGCGCGGGGCGGCTGTGCTCGCGCTGGCCGTGGATCCCGAGGTGATCGTGCTCGGCGGCGGTATGTCGCGCGGCGGGGCGATCATCGCCGAGCCGTTCCGGCGCGAGCTGGCGAAGCTCACGCTGGTCCCGATCGACGTGGTCAGCTCGACGATGGGCGCGGACTCGGTCGCGCTCGGTGCGGCCCGGATGGCGCTCGACACGGTGGTCGCGGAGCTGTTGGCGGTGCCGGGGTCTTGACCGGGCCGGGTCGGGCGATGAAAGATCGGATCTCTGAATAGGCAATCTGGTTGCCCTAATTCTTCAGAGATTCTTCCGCCCAGCTGGAAGTGAGAGATCACCGATGGCCCTGCGACTCCCCCGCATCCTCCTGCTCGTCCTCGCCCTCCTCGCCACCCTTCTGACCACACTCGTCTCCGGCAGCCCCAGCGCCCGGGCCGAGGTGGAGAACCCGCGCCAGCAGTGGCTGCGCGACTCCACCGCCGGCCTGTTCCTGCACTGGGGCATGTTCACCGCTCCCCGCCACACCGACTGTGCCGCCTGGGAGCGGGACGTCACCGCCGGCGGCTGGAGCGCGGACTACTGGGTCGACGAGGCGCTCAAGCTGCACGCGTCGTACATCGTGCTCGCGACCTTCCACAGCCGCCTCGGGTACGCCCGGCCGTGGCCGTCGAAGATTCCCGGTAGTTGCTCCACGCAACGGGACTTCCTCGGCGAACTCGTGGCCGCGGGCAAGGCCAAGGGCGTGCACGTGCTGCTCTACATGACCGACGACCCGCAGTGGCACAACGAGGTGCCCGGGGTCGAGACGCTCGACTCGGCCGCGTACTCGGCGTACAAGGGTCAGCAGGTCGACCTGACCACGCGGCAAGGGTTCGGGATGTACAGCTATGACCTGTTCCACGAAGTCATGGACGACTACCCCGACCTGTCCGGGTTCTGGATCGACAACGACAACGAATACTGGGAACAGCACGGACTGTACGAACAGATCCGGCAGCAACGGCCCTCGTGGTTGCTCAGCAACAACAACGAGGACACGCCGATCATGGACACGGTCAGCAACGAGCAGAAGACCGGCATGACCCCGGCGTACGACTATCCGCAGGCGACGTTCACGCCGATGCCGCGGCTGACCGAGGCCGACTACAAGCTCCCGACGAGCGGCCAGTGGTGGTACGACGGCAGCGACAGCAAGGTCGACTACGGGCTGAGCGTCGGCCGGTACGTCGCGAACGCCGGCTCGTCGATCAAATCGCTGATGGCCGAGACCGCGATGGTCAACGGGAAGTTCCCGCCGCAGCAGGTCGCCTTCAACAACTTCATGGCCGACTGGCTGCCGCCGATCGAGTCGTCGCTGGCGAAAACCCAGGGCGGCGGATACATGTACGGCGGGATGCAGCCCGGTTTCTGGAACGACGGCGCGCACGGCGTGATCACGCTCGCCGGCAACACGCAGTACGTCCACGTGCTGACGAAGCCGGCGTCACAGGACCTGATCAGGCTGCGGGACAACGGCTATCGGGTGACCGCGGTGTCGGATGTCCGCACGGGGAAGCAGTTCCGCTTCAACCAGTCCGGCGGCTATCTGAGCATCCTCGGCGTCACTTCGTGGGACACCTACGACACTGTCTTCAAGGTGACCACCTCGGGACAGACCGGTGTGTATCCGAACAGCATGCTCGAGGCAACAGCTTCGTCCTCGGCCGCGGGGCATCCCGCGTCCGCGCTGGTGGACGGCAGCTACCCGTCGTACTGGGATGCCGACGGCAAGTTCCCGGTCTCGATGACGCTCGACCTCAAGCGGCCGCGGTCCGCGACGTACCTCGCGGTGAACCAGACCGAGTGGTCCCCCACCCACGCTCGCGAATCCTTCGGTCGGCCCGAGGATTCGGCCCGGATCAAGGACTACAAGGTCTCGGTCAGCATCGACGGACGGCACTGGAAACAGGTCAGCGCCGCCGCCATGCCCAGCCGGCGCGGAGTCCAGTTCATTGACATCGGCAACCAACTCGCGCGGTATATCAAGCTCGACGTACTCAACACGTGGGCGGGAGCGCAGTCCCCGACGTACTTCGGCAAGCTGAAGATCGACGAGATCCGCGTCGGGTACGCGTACCCGCAGGCGCTGCACGATCCGGTCCCGCTGGAGGCCGAGTCGGTGCGAGGCACGCACGTACGGCGGTGCGCAGCCTGCTCCGGATCTGCTGCTGTCGTGGGCGGGGCGACGTACCGGAACCTCCAAGCGCCGGCCGATGGCTCCTACAAACTGGAGCTCTACGGAACGCCGGCCAAGGACCGCGCTTACCAGGTACGGGTCAACGGGGCCGCTCCGGTGAGCGCGACCCTGGACCCCGGCAACCCCGAGGTGCCGACGAGTATCGCGATTCCGGTGCAGCTCAAGGCCGGTGCCAACGTCGTACAGATCACGGGTGATTCGCCGCTCGACCGCATCACGGTCGGCCCGCTCCCACCCGCGTCGGACGTGCCGAAAACCACGATGACCGTGCAGCCGTCGGGCATCGTGTGGGTCGGCCCGGGGCAGCAATCGGTGACCGTCTCGGCGAACCTTCGCCTGGACGAGGATGCGGTGGACAACGTCAAGCTGTCCCCCACCGCACCGGCCGGCTGGACCGTCACCGGCGCGCCGGTCACGGCATCCCGGCTCCGCCTCGGCCAGGTCATCTCCGGGACCTGGACCCTGACCGGCTCCACAGCCGCACAAGTCCCGATCGACGTCACCTTCGAGACCGTTGGCCTCCCCCACAAGATCTCGAAGACCGTCCCGATCCAGATCCGCCCGGCGGACCGCATCTTCATGCGCGAAGCCGAAAGCTCCCTCAACCAGATCGGCTCCGCCGGCATCACCAGTTGCGGCCCGTGCTCCGGAGGCCAGAAGGTCCGCAACCTCGGCGGCGCCGACGATGCCCACGTCGTCTTCCCCGACGTGACAGTGCCTACCGAAGGCGACTACACGCTCTACATCGACTACACGGTCAACGGCACCAAGTCGTACTTCGTATCCGTCAACAGCGGCGCCCCCGCCGAGGTATCGGTCACGGACATCGGCAACAACACAGTCCGCACCACGACCGTCCCCATCCACCTCACGGCCGGCGCCAACACCATCCGCATCTACAACCCGGCCGACTCCGCCCCCGACCTCGACCGCATCTCCATCGGCTAGCCAACCCGCGCGCAGGCTTGGCACCTGACCCAATTCGGCTAGCAGACCCATCACGTTGGGGGTTCCCCACCCGTACTCCGGGTGGGGAACCCCCTGTTTGATGGGTCTGCCAGGGAAACGCCGCAGGATCCCGGGTGGGCCGCGGGGTGGGTCGCGGGGTGGGTCGCGGGCGAGTCAGGCGACGTTCTCGGTGGCGGCGCGAGCTGCGGCTGCCTCTTGGGCCTGGACGGTCCGGGGATAGCGGGTCAGCATCTCGCGGAGTTCGGAGGCGGCGACGTTGGCGCCGAAGGGTTCGGTGCCGGGCTCGAGGCGCTTGCCGTCGGCAAGCGAGTCGGCGACGACCGGATCGAATCCGAGGGCGTCGACAATCGCGGCGACCTCGGCCGCGTCGGCAGGCTCACCGGCGATGGCGATCGCCTTGCGATCAGCCGCAGCTGAGGGGCGAGAGCCCTCGTCGAGGTCGTGGTAGCCCATGTGGTTGAAGGCCTTGACCACGCGCGACTCGGGCAGGAAGTCCTGGACGAGCTCCGACGACGACGTCCGCGGATCGGTCAGGTCGTCGCGGATGCCGTCGACCTCCCACCAGTAGTTCATCGCGTCGATGACCAGCTTGCCGCGCAGCTCGTCGACCGGGATCGTCCGGTACTTCCCGAGCGGCAGCGCCAGGATCACCACATCGGCCTCCGCCGCCGCTTCGGCAGCGGTCGTGGCCACGGCACCCGGCGTGACAACCTCCACGATCAACGCGATCTTGGAAACGTCGCCCGAGCCGGCGATCAGCACGCGATACCCGGCCGCGATCGCGAGCCGGGCCAGGACAGTCCCGACCTTCCCGGCCCCCAGAATCCCGATCGTCGTCACTTGGACTCCGCGAGCATGTCGCGCACCAGCGGGATGACCTTCGTGCCGTACAGCTCAACGGCCTTCATCCGAGCGCTCACCGGCAACGGACCGCCCGAGTAGATCAGATCGAACCGCGAAACCCCGAGCGTCCCCACCGCATCCGCGATCCGGCGTGCGACGGTCTCCGGCGACCCGACGTACATCGATCCGTGCAGTACTTCGGACTCGAACTCCTCGCGCTTCAACGGCGGCCAGCCGCGCAACGCGCCGATCCGGTCCCGCATCACCTTGTACGGAGCGTAGAAGATCTCCTTCGCCTGCTCGTCGGTCTCCGCGACGAACCCCGGCGAGTGCATGCCGACCGGATGCGCGACCGTCCCGAACTGCTCCGCCGCCCGCTTGTACAGATCCAGGTACGGCGCGAACCGGTCCGGCGCCCCGCCGATGATCGCCAGCATCAACGGCAGTCCGTAGTACGCCGTACGGACGACGGACTGCGGCGAACCGCCGACCCCGACCCAGGTGTTCAGCCGGCCGGACTCGGTCTTCGGGTAGATGTCGGCATTGTCGAGCGCGGCCCGAACCGTGCCCTCCCAGGTGACCGGCTTCTCGTCGAGCAGCTGCACGAACAACTGCAGCTTCTCCTCGAACAGCTTGTCGTAGTCGGCCAGGTCGTACCCGAACAGCGGGAACGACTCGGTGAACGACCCGCGCCCGAGGATCACCTCGGCCCGCCCGCTCGACAGCGCGTCGACGGTCGAGAACCGCTGGAAGACCCGCACCGGGTCGTCCGAGCTCAGCACGGTGACACCGGAGCCGAGCTTGATGTTCGACGTCTTCGTCGCAATGCCGGCCAGCACGGTCTCCGGCGAGGAGATCGAGTACTCCGGCCGGTGGTGCTCACCGAGCGCGATCGCGTTCACGCCGATCTGGTCGGCCAGGACCGCCTCGTCGACCACCTGCCGGATCGCCGCCGCGTCGGTCACCGGCGCACCGCTGTCATCGACGGGAATGTCCCCGAAGCTGTCCAGCCCGAAGGCCAACTCAGGCATGCTTCCCACTCTCCTGTCCGCTCACCACAACAAGTCTAGGTTGACACGTCAACACCAGACCAGGGGGGTTCATTCCCCAGGACAGGTCACACCCAGTGCCGCAGCTTGTCCGGGTTCAGCACGATCCAGACCGCGGCGACCTTGGCGCCGGTCACCTTCAGACTCACGACGGCGACGACGCGCCCGTCGCCGCGCAGTACGACGCCCGGCTGGCCGTTGACCGCCTCGACGGTCAGCGACATCTCCGGATGCACCTCGAGCACGGTGGACACGCACTCCGCGACCTGCGCGATCCCCCGCACCGGGCCCGGCGCGGCGAACACCTGTCCGCCGCCGTCGCTGACCGCGATCACCTCAGGCGCCAGCAAACTCCGGATCGCCCCCGGGCTGCCGGTCCGGCAGGCCATGGCGAACCGGTGTACGACGGCATGATCGCCCCGCTTGAACACATCTCCTCCAGCTCAAGCGACCGCGGTGATCTTCGCCGGGTTCATCATCCACAGCACCTCGTCGATGCCGTCGTCCGACGCGATCACCGTGCACACCGCGAACATCACCCCGTCGCGCTCGAGCATCGCGACCGCCTGGCCGTTCGCCCGGCCGAACTCCACCGTGACACCGACCCAGAACCGTGACTGGAACGCCCGGTGGTACTTCGCCACCCGGTCCCGCCCGACGACCGGGAACTTCGACGCACGCGCCGCCCCGCCGCCGTCGGAGTAGCTGATCGCGTCCTTGGCCAGCAACTGCTCCAGATCGGCGAGATCACCCGACCGCGCCGCCTCGACGAAAGCGGTCAACAGCTTCTTCTGCTGGCTGCCGGTGACCTCGGTACGGCGTTCCGCGCGGATCCGCTTCCGCGCTCGACTGACCAACTGTCGCACCGCCGGCTCTGTCGACTGCAGCATCGTCGCGAGCTCGTCGTACGGATAGTCGAACGCCTCGCGCAGGATGTACGCCGCCCGCTCGGTCGGTGACAGCCGCTCGAGCACGAGGAGGACCGCGAAACTCAGGGCCTCCCCGCGCTCGGCGCCGAGGTACGGATCGGCGCTGGTGTCGACCGGCTCGGGCAGCCACGGCCCGATGTAGGTCTCCCGCCGGGCCCGCGCGGACTGGCTCGCGTTGATCGCGAGCCTGGTGACCGCCGTCGACAGGTACGCGACCGGACTCTCGACCTTGCTCCGGTCGGCGGCCTGCCAGCGCAGCCACACCTCCTGGACCAGGTCCTCGGCCTCGGCGTGGCTCCCCAGCATCCGGTACGCGATCCCCATCAGGCGCGGCCGCACCTCGTTGAAGACGGCGACCGCGTCGTCGAGCTCCATCGGCACCTTTCTGTCAGCTCCCAGTAGCGTACGGCGGCTCGTCGCCTTCGAGCGCCTGGATCGCGCCGCGCAAGCTGTTCAGATCCGCCGTCTCGGCCTGCGCCTCGTACGGATCGAGCACCCAGTCGAGCTCGTCGTCGTCCGGTACGGCGCCGGCCGCGTCCAGCTGGATGTCGGCCTCGACCTCGACCTCGAGGTCCCGCAGGGTCGGATCAGCTTCGCTCATCGTCATCGACCGGCCTGGGCCGCGTACCACTCGTCGTAGTGCAGCTCGCCGAGGGTGGCGGGCCCGACGGGGACCAGGCTGCGCTCCTTCAGCTCGGCGCCGAAGTACTGGGCGTGCGGGTCGGAGACGACCTCGCGGGTGTCGCCGCGCTCAGCCAGTGCCTTCCGGAAGAACTCGTCCATCCGGTACTCGTCCGGTCCGGCGATGTCGATCCGGGCGTTCAGCGGCTCGCCCACCGCGACCTTCGCGAGGTTCTTCGCCACGTCCTCACCGGCGATCGGCGCCCACGCGACCGGTGCGATGTGCACCTTGCCCTCGTCGTCGGTGCCCGAGTCCGCAGTCGGCCCGACGAACTCGAAGAACTGCGTCGAGTGCACCAGCGAGTACGGCAGGCCGGAAGCCTTGATCAGCTCCTCCTGGGCGATCTTCGCGGCGAAGTAGGCGTTCTCCGGCATCCGCTCGGTGCCGACGATCGAGATCCCGACGTGGTGCCGGACCCCGGCCGCGTCCTCGGCCTGGAGCACGTTGCCGGTCGAGGTCTTGAAGAACTCCATCACCGGCCCGGCCTCGAACGACGGCGAGTTGGCGACGTCGATCACGACGTCGGCGCCCTTGAGCACGTCGGCCAGGCCCTCGCCGGTGATGGTGTTGACACCGGTGCTCGGCGCGGCCGGCACCGCCTCGTGGCCGTGCTCGGTGAGCTTCGCCACCAGCTTCGTGCCGATCAGGCCGGTGCCGCCGATGATGACGATCTTCATCGCTGATCCCCTTCGGTTGTTTCCCGTGTCTTTGCGCTGTCATCAGGTAAGACAGGGCACCCGCCGGGCTTGTGACAGTCACACTGCGGGCCTGTGTCCTGTCTCACTGATGACCTCACTGATGACGAGTCCGACGAAGGGACACACCGTGCCGAACGCCACGGTCCGGATCCGCGTGCGGATGACCGCACGGCCGATCGACGAGCCGAACCGGGTCTCCAGCCAGCTGGAGCTGCTGTTCGACCTGACCTTCGTGATCGCGATCGCCGCGGTCACCGAGCAGTTCGCGCACACGATCGCCGACGGTCACGGCGGCGACGGCCTGCTGCCGTTCCTGCAGGTGTTCTTCGCGATCTGGTGGGCCTGGATGAACTTCACCTGGTTCGCCTCGTCGTACGACACCGACGACGTGACATACCGGATCCTCACCATGGTGCAGATGGCCGGCGTGCTGCTGCTCGCCGCTGGCGTCCCGGCGGCCGCGGACCACGGCGACTACCTGATGGTCACGTCGGGGTACCTCGTGATGCGGCTCGGCCTGATCTCGCTCTGGCTGCGCGCGGGCATCGAGGACCCGGAATCACGCAGTACTCCGTTCCGCTACGCGTTCGGTATCGGGGTGTTGCAGCTGGGCTGGTTCGGGCGGCTGTATCTGGCCGATAACGGCGCGTCCGACACCGTGCTGCTCACCGCCTTCGTCGTCCTCGCGATCCTCGAGCTGTCGGTGCCGCTGTGGGCGGAGCGGCCGCGGGCGACGCACTGGCATCCGCACCACATCGCCGAGCGGTACGGGCTGTTCACGATCATCCTGCTCGGCGAGGCCGTCCTGGCCTCGTCGAACGCAGTACGGCGTGCCGTCGAGGAGACCGAGGTGAGTGCCGAGCTGATCGCGGTCGCGGCGTGCGGACTGGTCATCCTGTTCGCGTTGTGGTGGCTGTACTTCCTACGCCCCGCTGGTCCGCGGCTCGAGGAGCGCCGGGATCGCTCGTACCGCTGGGGTTACGGCCACTACGGCATCTTCGCGTCGCTCGCCGCGCTCGGCGCCGGCCTGGAGGTCGTCGTCGAGCAGACCAGCCACGACCTGCAGATCTCGCCGACCGCCGCGAGCTACTCCGTCGCCGTACCGACCGCCTGCTTCGTCGCCCTGTTGTGGGCCGTGCACCGGATCATCTCGGAGCCGTCCCGCATCCACCTCGGTACGTCGTTCGCCGGCGTGGTGATCCTGCTGCTCCTGCCGCTCGCGACCCCGCAGCTCGGCTCGGTGGCCGATCTGGTCCTGATCGCGGCGACCTGTGTCGCGCTCGTCGCGGTGGCGTCCTGGGACGAGAGCGTCAAGCAGTCAGGCCCGAAAGCGTCTTCAGCGTCGACCGAATGACGTCGACGATCGGCTCACCGTCAGGGTCGGAGATCCAGCGCTCGAACGACACCCGGAACACGGCGACCCCGGTCTCGGCCGCGAGCGGCGCGACATCGGGTGCGACCCCGCGCTCGAGCAGGCCGTTGGTGAGCGCGGACGTGAGCGCAGCCATCTTGATCAGCTCGCGCTCGCGCAGCTCCGGGGTCGCGTTGATGACGCCCTGACGACGGCGCGAATACTCCCGGCGGATGTCGTCGAAGAACTCCGCGGACGCCAGGACGGCGGCCGCGACCGCCTCCATCGGCGTCGCGTCCGCCGGCGCATCGGCCAGCGCCTTCACCATCAGCTGCTCGAGCAGCTCGGATCCCGCGAACAGCACCTCGCGCTTGTCCGCGAAGTGCCGGAAGAACGTCCGGGCGGTGACGCCGGCCCGGTCGGCGATGTCGGCGACGGTCGTGCCGTCGTACCCGTGCTCGGCGTACAGCGCCATCGCCGCCTCACGCAGTCGCCCGGCCGCGTCCGGTTCCCACCGTCCCATGGGTCGATCCTAGCTGATGTCATTGACTGACATCAGAACCTGTAGCATTGTGATGTCAGTCAATGACATCACCCGAAAGGTATCTCCCATGCGCGTGTTCATCACCGGAGCATCCGGACACGTCGGCTCGGCCGTCGTACCGGAGCTCCTGCACAACGGTCACTCGGTTCTCGGCCTGGCCCGCTCGGACGAGTCGGCGAAACGCCTGACGAGCTGGGGCGCCGAAGCTGTTCGCGGTGACCTCGACGACCTGGACCGCCTGCAGGCCGCGGCTGCGGCAGCGGACGGCGTCGTACACCTCGCGTTCCGCCACGACGCCATGCAGGCCGGCGACCTGGCCGGCGCTGCTGCGTCCGATCTCGCTGCTCTGCAAGCGATCGGCGACGCTCTCGCCGGCACCGACAAGCCGCTGGTCAGTACGTCGGGCACCGGCATGCTCGCCGGCATCGTCAAGGACCGGACTGCGACCGAGGACGACTTCGACCCGTCCGGCGGGTACCGCATCGACGCGGAGAACTTCGTCGTCGAACTGGCCGCCAAGGGTGTCCGGTCGTCGGTCCTCCGACTGCCGGCGATCACCCACAGCCGGTTGGACCACCACGGTTTCGCGCCGGCGCTGATCGCCTTCGCCCGCCAGAACGGCTTCGCGGCATACATCGGCGACGGGACGAACCACTGGCCGTCCGTGCACACTCTCGACGCCGCACAGCTCTACCGTCTGGCCCTCGAGTCGGCTCCGGCAGGCAGCCGCCTGCACGCAGTCCAGGACGAGGGCATCGAGTTCCGCATCATCGCGGAGGCGATCGGCAGGGGCCTGGACCTGCCCACCAGGTCGATCACGACGGACGAGGCACCGCAGTACCTCGGTTATCTCGCCCGGTTCGCCACGATGAACAGCCCGGTGTCCTCGGCCCGGACACGTGAGCTGCTCAGTTGGCAGCCCACGCACCCGGGCCTCCTCAAGGACCTGGCGGAGGGTTTCTACTTCGAGGGTTAGACCTTCAGGACCGGCGCGATCGTCTTGGAGCGCGAGCCCTCGTACGCCGCGAGCAGGATGCCGAGGACGGCGATCCCTTCCTCCTCGGTGTGCAGCGGACGGGTCTTGCCGAGCAGGGAGTCGGCGAAGTGGCCGATCTCGGCGACGAACGTGTCGACCGGCTCGAAGTCGAACGTCTCGGTCTCGCCGGACCGCAGGCGGTAGGACAACGTCGTACCGTCACTGGTCAGTGAGCCGAGCTCGCCGACGGCGGAGAAGCGTTCGGTGGACGCGGCCGGCTGGTAGGCCCAGCTGGTCACGAGCTGCCCGACGACTCCGTTGTCGAACTTGATCAGGACCTGCGCGGAGTCCTCGCCCTCCATGAACTTCAACCGGTGCGTGGACAGCATCGCGGTCGCCTCGACCGGCAGCCCGCCGGCCAGGTGCAGCATCAGATAGGTGGGGTGGTACCCGGTGTCAATGAGCTCGCCGCCGCCACTTGTCTTGCTGCTCGCCCGCCAGCCCATCGAGCTCGGGTCGAAGTCGTTGTAGAAGCTGTCGGTCGTCCGTACCTCGTATACGGTGCCGATCGTGCCGCCCTGCAGCAGCTCGCGCGCCTTGGCGACCGCCGGCATGAACAGCTGGTTGTGCGCACACATCAGGGTCACGCCGCTCTTGACCACCGCCTTGCGCACATCGGCTGCTTCCTCGGCCGACAGGCACAGCGGCTTCTCGCACAGGATGTGCTTGCCGGCCTCAGCCGCTGCGACGATCGCGTCGCGGTGCAGGTGGTGCGGCAGACAGATGTCGACCGCGTCCAGCTCCTCGTTCGCGAGCATCTCCCGATAGTCCGTGTACGGCGTCGCGCCCAGCTCCTCGCCGCGCTTGGCCGCGGTCTCCTCGACCGCGTCCGCGACCGCCGTCACGCCGATCTTGTCGGCGTGCTGCCGGTAACCCTTGATATGCGCCGACGCGATCCCGCCGGCACCGATGAGTCCAACCTTGATCATCGGACGTCTCCTCACTTGTAGGCGATGGCGTTACCGGTCCTGGCGGCCTCGTTCGCGGCCACCACCAAACGGGTCAACTCGACTGCGCGCGCGATGTTGTCGTCCGCGCGGGTCCCGTTGGTGATGTGATCGACCCACTGCGCGAACGCGTCGGTCGAGTGCTCCGGTACGTCGACCTGCTCACCGTTCACCAGCAGCACGTTGCCGGCATCGGTGTAGGTGAGCGTCCCGTCGGTGCCGAACAGCTCGATCGTGAACGGGTTGTTGCTCGCGAACCCGGCCTCGATCACGCCGATCTTCTGGTCCGGATAACCGACGACCACGACAGCGTTGTCTTCCAGACCGCGCTCGGCGATCGAGCGGTACGTCGCACTGACCGTGTCGGGCTGCGCGCCGAGGAACAGCTGGGTCAGGTACACCGGGTGGCAGCCGAGGTCGGTGAGCGCGCCACCGATCGCGGTCGACGGCTCGAAGAACCGCTGCGGCAACCAGCCCTCGACGCCGTCACGCGGGATGGCGCCGTCGTGCGAGAGCCGGACCCGGCCGTACGTGATCGTGCCCAGCGTGCCGTCGTCGATGACCTCGCTGATCGCCTGCGTGTAGCCGTGGTACAGCCGCGGCAGCGACACGATCAGCTTCACGCCGGCCTCGTCGGTCGCGGCCACGATCTCCTCGGCCTCGGCGACCGTCGGCGCCAGCACCTTCTCGGTGAAGATGTGCTTACCGGCCTGCGCCGCCTTGACCATGATGTCGCGGTGGGCGTCGGTCGGCGTCGTGATCACCACGCCGTCCAGGTCCTCCCGCGCCAGCAGTGCGTCGAGGTCGCCGGTGAACTCGACACCGAACTGTTCGGCGGCGGCCGTACCGCGCTGGGCGTCGTCGTCCCAGACGGCCACCAGGTCCGTTCCCGGGTGCGCCTGGGCCTGCCGTGAATAGTCCCCGGCATGCACATGCCAGAAGCTGAGGGTGGCGATCTTCAGTGGGTTGGACACTCTGGTCTCCTCATATCGGAAGCATTCGGAAACGTTTCGGATCGACCGTCGGCAGATCACGGTACAACGTTGTCAGGAGGTCTGGACAGGGGTCCGGCACGCCCTTTCACACGCTGAGACCAGCGCGCAGCCGGAGTGCTTATAGTTATCCAGGAGTCCTGGATAACGCGAGGAGCTGCGATGACCGAGGAGCCGATCGGCGGGGATCTCTCGCGGTTGCGCCAGCTCAACGCATCCGCCGTACTGCGGGAGTTGCGGGGCGATCAGCCGCTCACGCTCACCGAGTTGTCCAAACGGACGGGACTGTCGCGCGCTTCGACCGAAGATGTTGCACGCGACCTGCTCGGACGCGGCTGGCTGGCCGAGGTCGCGCCGGCGTCGGGGTCGGTCGGGCGGCCCGCGCGACGGTACCGGTTCAACGCCGGGGCCGGGCGGTTGCTCGGGGTAGACATCGGCGGACACAAGGCGCTGGCCGTCGTCACCGACCTCGACGGCGAGGTGCTGAACCAGACACGCATCACGGTCGATCCCGCTGCCGGCCGGCGCGAGCGACTCGCGGTGCTGGACCGCTGCGTGGCGAAGGCACTGGCCGGCGCGGGCGTCGAGGCTGGGCAGATCTGGTCGACCGGCGTGGCAACCACCGGCCTCGTCGACGCCTCCGGCAAGGTCATGCTGTCGGACTCGTTGCCCGAGTGGAGCGGCGTAGACCTGACCGCCCACGTGCGCCGGTTGGTGCCCGGCCCCGTCCGGGTGGAGAACGACTGCAAACTCGCCGCCCTCGCGGAGACGTGGCGAGGCGTCGCCCGCTACGCAAAGGACGTCGTCTTCCTCCTCGCCGGTCTCCGCACCGGCGCCGGCCTGATCATCGACGGCAAACTCCACCGAGGCTTCGCCAACTGGTCCGGCGAAATAGGCGCCCTCCCCGCCGCCGGCTGGCTGCGGGCCCCGGAACACCTCACCAGCTGGCTCGAGGGAACCGCGGCCTCCGCCTCGGCCTCCGCTCCGGTCGAGTTCGAGAGCGTGTTCATCGCGGCTCGCGCGGGTGACCGGGGTGCCGTCCGGGCCATCCGTGACTATGTGCGGGATCTAGCTGTCGGTGCGTCGGCGCTGGTGCTGACTCTGGACCCTCAGTTGGTGGTGATCGGGGGTGGGTTCTCGCGGTCGGCGGACGTGATGGTGGAGCCGTTGCGGCGGGAGCTGGACCGGTGGTGTCTGCGGACGCCGGAGATCCGCGTCTCCGCGTTCGCCGACGAGGGGGTCGCGCTCGGCGCCGTACGGCTCGCGCTCGACGAGGTCGAGGCGACGATCAGGACCGGCCTGAGACCTTGACATAATTTTCCTGGACTCCATGATTATTCCCATCGCCCCGCCCAGCGAGAGGAAGCATCGTGATGCGTCCGTTCCGCCTGCTCAGCGCACTCCTCACCGGTACGCTGCTCGCCGCCCTCCTGGTCTCCCCCGCCCACGCGACCATCAGCAGCCCCACCGCGACCAACACCGCCACCACCGTCACCTACCGCTTTGCCTACACCGGCACCCCGCAGTTCCTCCGCGTGTACGTCGACACCGACCGCAACGCGTCGACCGGTTTCGCCCAAGCAGGCACCGGCGCCGACTACCTACTCGAGAACGGCATCCTGTACCAGCACACCGGCAGCGGCTGGAGCTGGACGCTGGTCGGCACAGTCACGTTCTCCAGCTCGGGCGGAGTCGCCCAGTGGACGGTCAACCGCTCGGACCTCGGCGAGACCGCGACTCCGGGCGATGCCGACCTGACCTTCCAGGTCGAGTCCCCGCTGGAGACCTCGACCAAGCTCACCCAGACCTACTCCTCCGGCGGTTCCGTCACCTACACACCGTCGACCGAGAACTTCGCCAATCCCGAGCGCGGGTTCTATCACCACACCGGCGACTGCGACAAAGCCGACTTCTCCCAGAGCACCCTGCAGACCTACCGGACCGGCCAGGGCATCTCACTGGTGATGTGCGTCTTCTACCTGGCGGAGTACAAGAACGGCGCGATCGCACAAGCGGCTCTCGATCAGCTGCAGCAGCAGATCGACACCGTGCGGGCGGCCGGTCTGAAAATGGTGCTGCGCTTCGCGTACACGACCTCGACCGCGGGCGACGACACCACGAAGGACCGGATCCTCGCTCACCTCGACCAGCTGGCGCCGTACCTGAACTCAGGCAAGGACGTCCTCGCGGTTGTTCAAGCCGGCCTCATCGGTGCCTGGGGCGAGTGGTACTACACGCAGAACTTCGGCAACGCGGGCACGGTCACGTCCACCGACTGGGCCAACCGCAAGGCCGTCACCGACAAGCTGCTGAGCGTCGTGCCGTCGTCCCGGATGATCCAGCTCCGTACTCCCAAGTTCAAGCGCACCATGTACTCGACCACCGCCGTGCAGCCGGGCAACGCCTACAACGGCTCGGCCTTGTCCCGGATCGGCCACCACAACGACTGCTTCCTCGCCAGCGCCGACGACTTCGGCACCTACGAGAACCCGTCCGTCGAGTACCCGTACCTCCAGGCGGACACGACGTACGTCCCGATGGGCGGCGAGACCTGCGGCTCGAACCCGCCGCGGTCCAGCTGCCCGACTGCGACCGGGGAGCTCGCGCAGTTCCACTGGTCGTTCATCAACACCGACTACGAGCCGACCGTCCTCAACTCGTGGAACACCGGTGGCTGTCTCGCGGACATCAGCAAGAACCTCGGCTACCGGTTCCGCCTCGAGTCCGGCACCTACGCCGCCAGCGCCGTCCACGGCGGCAGTCTGCCCGTGAGCTTCACCGTCCACAACGACGGCTACGCGACCCCCTTCAACCCCCGCAACCTCGAGCTCGTACTGCGGAACACGTCGTCCGGCTCCACCTACAAACTCGCGATGAGCTCCGACCCGCGCCGCTGGACGGCAGGTACGTCGACCACGGTGTCGCAGACGCTCACGCTGCCCACGAATCTTCCGGCAGGTTCGTACTCCCTGCTGCTGAACCTGCCGGATCCGCTCCTGTCCACCCGCCCCGAGTACTCCATCCGCCTCGCGAACCAGGGAACCTGGGACGCAAGCACCGGGATGAACTCGCTCCTGCACACGCTCACCGTCAGCTAGTCCGAGGAGACATCCGCATGAGACGACGGCTTGCCGCAAGCCTTGCGGTGGTTGGGTTGCTGCTCCCGACCCAGACCGCAATGGCACACCACGCTCCCCCGAGTACCACGGTCAGCTACACGACCTCCGACGCAGTGATCTCGAACCAGGAGCGCGGTTTCTACCACCACGCCGAGACGCACTACTACGCCGACAACTCCGGCTACGTCCCGCTCGACGTCACGAAGCTGCGGAACTTCCGCACCCAGGAACACATCACCCAGATCCTGCGCCTGTTCTACCTGGAGAAGTTCTCCAAGCAGGACGTGATCGACAAGCACTATCTCGACCTGATGCAGGCCGACTTCAACACCGCGCGAGCGGCCGGCGTGAAGATGATCGTCCGGTTCGCCTACGCGCTGCCCGGTGACGGCTGGCCGCCGCCGACGCCGTACGGCGACGCTCCGGTCGCCCGGGTCGTCAAGCAGATCAAGCAGCTGACGCCGATCCTGCGGAAGAACGCCGACATGATCGCGGTCGTCCAGTCCGGCTTCGTCGGGCTCTGGGGCGAGGGCTACTACACGGACTACTTCTCGAACCCGGCCGACCCGAGCCAGGTCTCGGACCAGAACTGGGCCGACCGCAAGGCCGTCATCGACGCGCTGCTGACAGCGCTGCCGAAGGACAAGATGGTCCAGGTGCGGACGCCGTACATGAAGCAGCGGATGTACGGCGTGCCGACCGGCACCGCGGGCGGGCTGACCGCGCAGCAGGCGTACAACGGGTCCGCGGTCGCGCGGATCGGGCAGCACAACGACTGCTTCCTGGCCAGCCCGGACGACTTCGGGACCTACCTGAGCGACCCGATCCAGCTGGACAAGGATTTCGTTGCCCAGGACACCAACTACGTCCCGGAGGGCGGCGAGACCTGTGGTGTCGACGCGCCGCGGTCGGAGTGGCCGTCGGCGTCGGCCGAGATGGCCGCGCTGCACTTCTCGTTCCTGAACATCGAGTACCACCCGGACGTGCTGGCGAGCTGGGGTTCGAACATCGAGATCGCCAAGCAGAAATTGGGGTACCGGCTCGCGCTGACCCAGAGCACTGTGAGTCAGTCGCACGGCAAGGTCGACGTCGGCGTGAAGATCCGGAACGACGGCTGGGCAGCGCCGTACAACCCGCGGCAGGTGCAGTTGGTGTTCCAGAACTCCAAGCACACCTACCGCGTCAACGTGCCGGCCGATCCGCGTCGCTGGGGCGCCGGCCAGACCGTAAGCCTGAACTGGAGCGTCAAGATTCCGGCGGGTAAGTACAAGGTCCTGCTCAATATCGCGGACCCGAAGCTGCAGTCGCAGGCGCACCTGCCGGGTTCCACCGAGACCTACAACGCCGTCTATGCGGTGCAGTTGGCCAACAACGGAACCTGGCAGGCGAGCACTGGTTACAACGACCTAGGGCAAACGGTGACTATCGGATAGGTGCCCACGGCCCGTATTGGTCGCCCGGAGCCTGGTTCCGGGTCCACCACTTGGCCTGGTAGCGCTTGTCCTTGTAGAGCACCACGTCAGGTTTGTCGAAGATGCGGGACGGCGTCCACAGCGTCGTCCCGTCTTCGGTCATCGCGAGCTCCTGCCACGCGCCGTACGCATCGCCCGGCGGCAGCAGGATGCTCGCCCAGGCCGCCTCGTACGGCTTGCCCTGATACGACACCATCGCGCCGGCCTTGTACAGCGTCTTCGCGTTCCACGCCGGCGGCAGGTTCACGGTCACGCCGACCGTGGCCTGCGCCGGCTCGAAGGTGTCGCTGCCCGGGTATGACGCGGTCAGCGTGTGCACGCCTGCGGCCAGACCGACCGGCAGCGTGAACGTCGCCTTGCCGTTCGTCACGGGCGCCGTACCGCGCACCTTCGTGCCCTCGCGCAGCTCGACCGTCCCCGTCACCGGCAATTTGCCCGCGGCAACGTTCACGGTGACCTTGGCCGCGTTACCCCATTGAGCGGTAACAGCAGCAGCGGTCAGGGCCGGCTGACCCTTGCGGGTCCGGAACACGGCCGGCTGCGCGACCGCGATCCCGTCGTCCGCACTCGTCGCGGTAACGACCCAGCCGTACGACGTCGCCGGAGTCAGGCCGCTCCAGGTTGTCGTCGCCGTACCGTTGGCGACCACATTGTCGGTGCCGATCACGCCGTTCGGCACGTACGCCGCCAGCGAGTCCGTGGTGAACGACGTCTTCCTCGTGGTCAGGTCTACCGGCAGCGTGAGGTTGTCCTCGGCGCCGTTGTACCGCGGCTTCGTCTGACTGCCGTCCTGGCGGATGTCGTACTCGGTTGCCCCGAAGTTGTTCAGGAACGGCGAGTACGTATCGATGTGCATCTCGGCACGCTTCACGTCGAACTGCAGCAGCCGGAGGAAGCTCGCCCCGAACTGCAGCCGGTCGGTCGCCTTGTGGTCCGGCGTACCGTCGCCGTTGACGTCGATGTTGCCTGCGGCATCGACCAGCGTCGGCCAGAGCTCACCCGCGGGCACCGTATAGAACTGGTAGTCCGCCAGCAGCTCGACCACGTCGTGCGCAACCGTCACGCCGACCTTGGTCTTCAGGTTGGTGCCGACACCGTGCTCGTGACCGGCCAGCACCAGGAAGACGTTCGGGTTGCTCTCGACAACTTGTTTGTACAGCGGCGAGCCGTCCGGCGACGAGAAGCCGGTGTCGCGGCCGTCCGGGTTCGTCGACGGACGCAGGTAGTCGTGGGACAGCAGGATTCCGTTACGGTCCTTGTATCGCTTGAAGATCGAGTCCGCCCAGTTGGCTTCCTGCGGCGTCACGCCGTACGACAGGCCGACCGCGACGAAGTCGAGCCCGCCCGCCGAGAACAGCACGTAGTTGTTCTGGTTGTCCTTGCCCGGCGTGATCGACCCGTCCTGGTTCACCTTCTCGTCCCAGGCGTGGTACTCCGAGCCCGCCGGCCAGCCCTTCGCGACCTGCTGGTACCGCTCCGCGCTGAAAGTCTTGCTGAACCGCGAAGCCGGACCGGTCTCGGCGCCGAGCTGGTTGTCGTGGTTGCCGGCGATGACCTGGTTGACGACGCCCTTCTTGTCGAGGATGTCCTGGTAGCTCGACGCGAGCGCGAGCTCCTTCTCGACCTCCTCGTTGAGCCCGGGTCGCTGCAGCGAGCCGTCCGGGTTCTTCGCCAGCGGGTCGTAGTAGTCGTTCTCGATCACGTCGCCGGTGTGGGCGGCGTACTGGATCTTGCGGCCGGCGCTGTTGTCGGCGATCCACTGCACCTCGTTGCGGTACGCCGCGGCCCAGATCGCCTGCTCCTCGGCGGTCATCACGTCGCTGGGCTCCTTGACGCCGTCCCAGTCGTCGTAGGTCCCGCCGGCCGCGCCCTCGGTCAGGTACTGCGTGTCGGTGAAGTGCGCGATCGAGAAGTCGTACGACGCCGGGTCCTCGAAGTGGTCCTTGTTGTCCTGCGCCGACGCGTCCCGCGGCGACAGGTCGTCCGCGAACGGGTCCTCCCCCGTCACCAGCACGTGCACCACACCACCGTCGCGGTACTGCGCGGGCACCGGCGCGGTCAGCACCGTGCTCTCCCCCGCCGTACCCCGTCCACTGGTCAGAGCGACCCACTTCTTCGCGGTCGGGTCCCACGCCCGCAGCGCGACAACTCGCTTCGGGTCGATCGTCCCCTCCCACCGCAGCGTGCTGTCCTGGCTCACGTTCAGGTCGTACCGCTGGAACACGACATCCCGGCTGGACGTCGTGTCGACCGTCTTGCCGTCGAGTGGCTTGAGCGAGTTCACGTCGACCGTCTTGTCGTGCGCGACATCCAGCGAGGTCGGCACATCGGCGGCCTCGCCCTGGTACCCCTGAACCGGGGTGACCACGTCGGCCTTGGTGAACGTGGCGTTCAGCTGCACTCCGGTCTCGCCGGGAATCTGCGCGGTCAGCCTCGCGGTCTGGTCGTTCACGCCGGTGACCGCGGCGGTGAGGTTGGTAGGTACGTCAGGGATGCTCGCGCTGGTGAAGTGGATCTCGCGAGTCGCCGTGTTGCCCAGTGTGTCGGCCGCGGTCACCGCGATCGTGTGCGCACCGGCGGGCAGGCCGTGACCGATCTGGTCGCCCTGCTTCACCGGGGTGCCGTCCAGTGTGATCAGCGGCGTACCCGACAGTCCGGTCGCGTCCTCGACGTTCACCATCAGCGCGATCGTCGACGTGATCCGCTGACCCTCCGCCGGGACGCTGCTGTCGACCGTCGGCGCCGAGTTGTCGACGGTGAAGTGGCGGGTCGCGGTCTTGTCCGCGACGACCGCCTCGATCGTGTGCGCGCCGTCCGCGATCGCGGTGGTGTCGACGTCCGCGCGCCGGCCGAGTGCCGGGAGCGGCGACCCGTCCGGTGCGGTGACGTCGAACGTGACCGTCTTGCGCAGCTCGGCGTTGTGGCTGCTGCCGCACGTGCCGTCGCCGATGTAGACGGTCACCGGCGTACCGACCGGGTACGTCGCCGAGCCGATCGTGACGTTGCTCTCGGCAATCTCCTTGCTCAGCTGGGTCGCCTTCGCCCCGTCCGGCATGAGCTCGAAGTCCCGCATCGTGAAGTCGTCGAAGTTGTCGCAACCACCTGGCTTCGCGCTGCCGCGGTCGTTGCCGGCGACGAACTCGAGCACGTTGACGCCCGGCACCAGCCACTCGTTCGGGAACGCCAGCTCGGCGGTCTCCTTCTCCCACACGCCGAAGTCCAGCGGGATGCCGTTGATCAGCACCTTGTTGTCGTACCCGTTGTCCGAACCGTTGCCGCCGACAAACAGCTTGAGATGCGCGTCGCCGCCGCTGCCGAGTGTGTCGACCGTTCGCGTGACCGGAGCGTCCGCGACCGTGAAGTGGAACTCGGCCTCCTTGTTCGCACCGCACGTTCCGTCGCCCAGGGCAAGGATCGCGTCGGTCGTCGCGGTCTTCGTGGTGGTCGAACCGGTCGTCGTCAGCAGGTACGTCGTCCCGCGGGTCACCGAAGCAGCGGCGGAGAGGCTGGGCGCACTGAGCTTGAAGTCGTCGTGGTTGGCGCAGGTCGCGCTGTTGACGGTGCCGTTGTAGTCGCCGGTCTTCACCTGGACGGTGTTGTCACCGAGCTTCAGGTAGCGCTGCGGGAACTTGACCGCCGCGGTCTCCGCGCCGCTCACACCGTAGTCGCCACCGAGGTCGACACGGTTGCCGTTGACAAGCAAGTAGTTCTGGTACCGCGCCTCGACCGAGTTGCCCGCCTCGACGGTCACACCGAAGGTCGCCGTACCGGCGGCCAGCGTCTCGTCGTTCTGCGCCGGGCTGCCGTCGATCGCGAGCGACTCGACGCCGGAAGGGGCGTCGCTCGGTACGGCGGCGATCACCGGCTGCTCACCCTTCACCACGATGCCGTCGGCCGGCGTGATCTTCGCGGCGCCGGCCGGAGCGTTGTTGACCTGGACGCTCGCGACCGTGGTCGCGCCGGAGGCGGTGGTCGCGGCGATGGTGTGTTCGCCGTTGGTCAGCTGCGTCGTGTCGAGGTCCTTGCGGAGTCCCGCCGTACTGCCGGGCTCGCCGGAGACGACGAAGGTCAGGTCCTGCGTGAGCAGGTGCTTCCCGCTGCCGCAGGTACCGTCGCCGAAGCTGTAGCTGAAGTCGTTCTGCTCGCCGTCGATCGCGATCCCGAGCAGGCTCAGGCTGATGCTGCTCAACGGGAAGTCGTCGTAGTTCGGGCAGCGAGCGCCCTCGCCGTACGGCAGGACCTCGTAGCCGACCGCGGCGGTGTTCGTGGTGTCCACCCAGGCGGCGCCGGCGTGCACCGTGACCGTGTTGACGCCGGTGTGCAGCCACTCGCCTGGCAGGTCGAGCTTGCCGCTCTGGCCGCCCGGGATGTCCGGGAAGAACACCTTGTCGGTCCGGCCGTTGACCGTGAGGTAGTTGTGGTACCGCGCTTCGGTGCCGTTGCCGCCCATGTCGAACGCGAAGTGCGCCGTACCAGCCGTCCGGTCGGCGTCGACCTGCTGACCGTCGATCTTGAGCGCGACCACCGAGTCGTTCTCCGCGCTCGGCTCGGCGGTCACGGCCGTCGTACCCTCGAGGGTCTGGCCGTCGCGGATGCTGAGGGTGGGCGCGCCGGTCGACTCGGCCGCGGCAGCCGCTTGCGCACCCGACGTGGTCGAGACGATCGCGGCGCCGGAGCCCGCGACCAGAGCGGCCGCCAGCATCGCCGCGGCGGCTCGCCACCGTCTGAATGTGAAGGTCATGTCAGGGTCTCCTTCTACAGGCGGGCCGCGAGCTGCGTTGCGGCGTACGCGGTCATGACGACGCCGGCCAGCGTGATGCCGGTGGCGGCGAGGAGGGGTGCCACGCGCGTGGCGACGTACAAGAGGTGATGCGAGCGACCGCCGTGGACGACGACGTTGCTACCGGCAACCGCCAGCAGCCCGACGCCGAACAGCACGACCGCCATACCGATTCCGAACGTGATGACCAGCAGCAGGGCGAAGCCGGCGCGGCCGAGGAACAGCCCGGCCACCAGCACGAGGAAGGCCGACGGCGAGGGCGTCAACCCACCGGAAATCCCCAGCAGAAACAGCCCCGGCCGGGATGTCTCATGACCATGGCCGTGCCCGTGCCCGTGTCCCCGTTGATGCTTGTGCCGTCTGAACAACCAGATGCCGGTAGCAACCACCAGTACGCCGCCGACCAACTGCAGGCCGGTGGTCAGCTGCTCCATCTGCACCAGATCGGACAGCGACAGGAACGTCCACGCAATCCCGATCACGAGCACCGACAACGTGTGCATGACGGCGACGGACCCACCCAGCCAAGCCGCGTCCCGCACCCGTCCGCGCTCCCCCACCAGGTACGCCGCCGCAAGACTCTTCCCGTGCCCAGGCATCACCGCATGCCCAGCACCGGCAGCAAATGCCAGCACGAACGCGACCGGCGGTACACCGGGCGAATGCATGAACCCCTCGAGCTGATCGCCAAGACTCATGAGCGCCGCCGCCGTACGCCGAACACACCTGCGACGACCAGCAGAACCGCGCCGGCCACAGCTCCCAACTGAACAGCTGCGCTGCGCCCGAGGTGCGACTCCTCGACAGCACCCAGCGTCCAGTCGTGCCGGTCATTCCCGTCGCCGTACACCGCACGCGCACCGTTGGGCCCGGTCGCGAGTGTCTTGTACGCCGGGTTGAGATCCGTCAGCGTCTTCACGGTCACCGACACCTCGCCGACCGCGGCCGGACAGGTGTAGTCGATCGACACCCCGACCTTCGCGAGATCGGCACCCGGCTGCACGGCGCCGGGGCAATCCTTCCCGCGGCTGGCAACCGTGATCTGCCGGAGCAGGTACCCGCTGAACTTCGGCGACGGACCCATCGCGACCGCGTCGGCCGGCTGGTAGATCACCGCGCCGTCCATCATCACGCGGTCCCGCGGCAACACCCCGAGTGCGACGCCGAGCAACGTCAGGTCGTCGAGCCCGCCGACCTTCCAGCGCAGGTGAACAACGGCGCCCTCACCCGCGATCACAACAGTCTGCGGGTCCCCGAACGGATGCGCCGCCGCCGGCTGCACTCCGCCTACCATCGCCACGAACGCAACAGCGATCCCTGGCAACAGCCGTCCGAACCTGGGCAAGCGTCAACGCTCCGAGCACTCGCGGTCCCCCAAGACACGCGCCACACGCAACCGCGCCGGACTCTGTCAACGCCCAGGTAACGAACCACCCCTCTCAGGTGGTCCTCAGGCGACGCGCAGGTGAACGGTTCCCGTCATCACCATCCAGCCGGAAACTATCTTCCGGCTGGACGGCGGCTAGGACGCGTCGTCGCGAGCCGACGTCTGCGGCTCCGGGGTCAGCTCCGGTCGGTTGTTGTGCGGGATACCCGCCGCGGCGTACGCGTCCGCCTCGTCGAGAGTTTCGTGGAGGAGGAGTTGTTCGGCGATCGAGTCGAGCCGCGGACGATTGTCGCGCAGCAACCGCCGGGCGTCGGCGTAGCACTGCTCGATCAGGCTGCGGACCTCTGCGTCGACGGTGTTGAGCAGCTCGTCCGACACACCCGCCGTACGCGCGTCGCCCTCGGACGGGAGGATGGACACCGGGCCGATCGCGTCGGACATACCCCAGCGGCCGACCATCGAGCGCGCGATCCTGGTCGCTGTCTCCAGGTCGCTCTCGGCGCCCGTGGTGACGACGCCGAGCACCTCCTGCTCGGCCGCCATCCCGCCGAGCGCGCCGATGATCCGGCCGCGCAGGTACTCCACGTCGTACCCGTAGCGGTCGGCGTCCGGCGTCGACAAGGTGACGCCGAGCGCGCGGCCGCGCGGGATGATCGACACCTTGCGGACCGGGTCCGCGCCCTTCTGGATCATCCCGAGCAGCGCGTGCCCACCTTCGTGGTACGCCGTACGCCGGCGCTCCTCCTCGGGCATGACCACGTTCCGCGCCGCGCCGAGCTGGATCTTCTCGAGCGCGTCGGTGAGATCGCGCTGGGTGATCTGCGACTCGCCCTGCCGCGCCGCCGTGAGCGCCGCCTCGTTGAGCAGGTTGGCAAGATCCGCGCCGGTCATGCCCGGCGTGGACTTGGACAGCGCGTTCAGGTCGGCGTCCGGCGCGAGTGGCTTGCCGCGCGCGTGCACCTTGAGGATCGCCTCACGGCCCGGCTGGTCCGGCGCGTTCACGGTGATCGTGCGGTCGAACCGCCCGGGCCGCAGCAGCGCCGGGTCGAGGACGTCGGCCCGGTTCGTGGCCGCGAGCGTGACCACGCCCTCGGCGCCGGAGAAGCCGTCCATCTCGGTGAGGATCTGGTTGAGCGTCTGCTCGCCCTCGTCGTGCCCGCCGATCGAGCGGGCGGCGCCGCGGGCCCGGCCGATGGTGTCGATCTCGTCGATGAAGATGATCGCCGGCGCCACCTTGCGCGCCTCGCCGAACAGTTCGCGGACCCGGCTCGCGCCGACGCCCACGATCATCTCGATGAACTCCGACGCGCTCGCGGAGAAGAACGGTACGCCGGCCTCGCCCGCGGTCGCCCGCGCCAGCAAGGTCTTGCCGGTACCGGGTGCGCCGGCCAGCAGCACGCCCTTCGGCGCCCGCGCCCCGAGCCGCCGGTACTTGTCCGGATCCTTCAGGAAATCGACGATCTCCTCGATCTCGGCCTCGACCTCGTCGATCCCCGCGACGTCGGCGAACGTCACCCGCACGGTGGTCGGATCGACCGGCTTCTTCTGCTGGCCGCCGCCGAACAACCCGCCGACCCCACCGAGACCGCCCGCGGCCCGCTGCCGGCGGAACAGCCACCAGTAGAACAACGCGATCAGGATGAACGGGCCGAGCGAGATCAGCAGGTTCAGCAGCACGCCGCGCTGCGCGACCACCGGCGTCGCCCGGACCGTGGCGCCGCCCTTCTGCAGGTCGCCGTACAGGTTGTCGTTCGCGAACGTCGGCCGCTCGGTGGTGAACTTCGTGTAGTTCTGGTCGGTCTTGCCCGGCACCGGCGCGGCCGCCTTCAGCCGGCCCTGGATGGTGTCGCCGCGGGCGAAGATCTCGGCCACGTTCTGCTTCTGCACCTGTGCGGTGAAGTCGGTGTAGGCGATCGTCTGCTGGCTGCCGGCCATCTGGTCCTGCATGGTCGTGAGCAGGAACAGCACCAGGTACCCGCCGACGATCCAGGCGGCCCACTTCCACCACTTCGGGCGGCGCGGCTTGCCGCCGTCGCCGTGACCGGGCGGCAGTCCCTCGGTCCGCCACGGCTTGTGCGGGGGCCGCTGCGATCCGTCGCTGCCATCGCTCTGCCCGGAACCCTGACCAGAATTCTGACCGGAGTCCCGGCCCTGGCCCGGCCCGCGGTCGGCCGTGGACTGATCCTGGGACGGCGGCTGATCCTTGTCGCTCATGTGCCCAACATAGGACCTGAACCGTCCCGGAAACAGCAACAACTCCAGCGTCGTACCCTGACGCATGGCTGCGCCTACTCCCGTACCCCTCATCCTCGACTGCGATCCCGGCCACGACGACGCGATGGCGATCCTGCTCGCGGTGGCCGATCCGGCCGTCAAGCTGCTCGCGGTGACGACCGTGGCCGGCAACCAGACCGTCGACAAGTGCACGCTCAACGCGCGCCGGGTGCTGTCGCTGGCGGGCGTGTCCGGCATCCCGGTCGCGCGCGGCGCCGATCGGCCGCTGGTACGCCGGTTGCGCATCGCGGACGACGTTCACGGGAAGACCGGCCTCGACGGACCGCTCTTCGACGACGAGCCGTCGGTGCCGGAGTCGCCGTACTCCGCGCACGAGCTGCTGGTCGACGTACTGCGGACGACGCCGGCGACGATCGTGGCGACCGGGGCGCTGACGAACATCGCCCGGCTGCTCTCCGACGAGCCGGGCCTGGCCGCGAACATCACCGAGATCGTCTGGATGGGCGGATCGACCGACCGCGGCAACATCGCGCCCCTCGCCGAGGCCAACGCGTACGTCGACCCCGAGGCGGCGGACCTCGTCGTACGGTCCGGGGTGCCGGTCACGATGTGCGGGCTGAACGTGACGCACCAAGCGCTGGTGACGGCCGACGTACTCGCGCGCTTCGAGCAGCTCGGGACGCCGTTGGCGCGGGTGTGCGCGGAGTGGATGACGTTCTTCGCGTCGACGTACCGCGAGCTGTTCGGCTTCGAGTCACCGCCCCTGCACGACCCGGTCGCGGTCGCGCGGGTGATCGACCCGGCCATCGTCGGCTGCGTCGAGGCGAACCTGGTGATCGAGACCCAAGGCGAGTGGACCGCCGGCGCGACCGTCGTGGACCTCGACGGCTACACCGGTCGCCCGCCCAACGCCCGGATCGCAGTCGCCCTCGACCAGGACGCCTTCTGGAACCGGATCGTCGCCGCCGTGTCTGCTGTCAGCTGAAGACCCTTCACGCTGGAAGACGTCTGTCGCAAGGTGGACGGGACGACGCACCCAGGAGGAAGCATGTACGTCGAGAAACCCGCCGCGACCTGGCCAACCGGTCCGGAGATCCCCAGCCCGGGACCCGCGATCCCACCGAACCCCGCGGTGCCTCCGCAGCCTGGTGTCTCGCCGCAGCCGATCCTGCCGTCCTGGTACGAGCCGACCTCGATCAGTCTCGAGCAGGAGCTGGCCGATCGGTTGTTGGCGCAGCGGACGATCCTGGTCGACGGGCGGCTGGACGACCCGTTGGGCAGTCATGTGGCGGCGCAGCTCCTCCTGCTCGATGCCCGCGGCAACGAGCCGATCACACTGCAGCTGTCCTCGTCGGAATCCGAGCTCGATGCCGTGCTCGCGTTGACCGGTGCGATCGACCTGATCGACGCACCGGTCCACGTCGTTGCCCGGGGCACCGTCCGCGGTCCCGCGGTCGCCGTACTCGCGGCCGCCGCGCAGCGTGAGGCGCACCGGCACACCATGTTCGTGCTCTCCACGCCACAGTTCAGGGCGGACGGCACGGCCGACCAACTCGTGGCCTACGCCGACCAGCACGAGCGGCAGTTGGCGCGACTCAGGGACCTGCTCGCGCGCGCGACCGGCCGGTCGGCCGACGAGGTGGCGCACGACCTGGACTCAGGTCGGATCCTGAATGCCCAGGAAGCCAAGGACTACGGCCTGATCACCCAGCTGCGCTGATCGTCAGCACGAGGCGGCCGTCGGTTTCGCCGGCCGCCTGACGTTTCCACGCGCTCGCGACCTCGTCGAGCGTGACAGTCTCGTGAGCCACCGCGATGGCTCCGAACGCCGCGTGGTGGAGTACGGCGGTCAGCGCCTCGCGCCGCTGGTCCGCCGTCAGCGCGTTGTTCGTGTACCCGAGCACGCTCGCCGTCCGGCCCCGCAGTACGGCGGACGAGAACACCGCCTCGTCGCCCGAAGATCCGCCGAGGTTCACGAGCCGGCCGCCCGGAGCGAGCACCCGCGCCGCGGCCGTCGCGGCCGTCCCGAAGACCGAGTCGATCACCACGTCGTACGACGGGGAGCCGAGCCGGCTCGTCAGCTCGTCGACATCGGTGCTCGCGGCAATCACCTCGTCCGCACCCGCGGCACGCGCCCGCTCCTTCGACGCCTCCGAGCGAGCCACGGCCACGACCCGCGAGGCTCCGAGCACCCGGGCCGCGCCGATCGCGACCTGACCCACAGCACCGCCACCGCCGAGCACGAGGACCTGCTCCCCCGGCTGCAACTGCGCCCGCCAGGTCAACGTCATCCACCCGGCCACCCCCGACAGCCCGATGGCCGCCACCGCAGCGTCCGACACCGGCGTATCCAACGCAATCAGGTCCGCATCGGGAACGGCGGCCCGCTCCGCGAAACTCCCGTCACCCGCGGCCATTCCGGCGGACGTCGCGAAGAACACCCTCGTCCCCGGCGCCATCACCTCGGACTGCTCGACCACGCCGACACCCTGCACACCCGGCACGTACGGCAACGCCGGCGGACCGAAGTACGACGTACCGGACGCGCACAACAGGTCCAGCGGGACGACCGGAGCGGCCGTCACACGCACGATCGACACGCCATCCCCGGCAACGGGATCCGGATGCTCGACGTGCTTCGGGGCTTCGCCGTGAGTGTGCAGTACTGCGGCTCGCACGGGGTCCTCCTCAGGTAGATATGTCCGGGTACGGCAACGAATGTTGCTGCAAGGCCCGCCCGTACGCCTTCTGGTACTCGAGCGGTCCGTGGTCCCGCTCGAACATCGCGATGAACAACGTCAGCGTCAGGAACGGATGCGCGCCCAGCCCGAACAGTGCCACATGATCGTGCTCGCGCAGCGCACGCCGCTCCTCGTCGGTGAACTCGAGCCAGGTCGACTGCTCCGCCACCGCGCAGTTCAGCAACTGGTTCGCCATCTCCTGCTCCCACCAGCTGACCGTCCCGGCGGCGTCCTCGCGGTACCGCTCGACCAGCTCAGGATCCCGATCGACGGTGTAGAGGAACTTGTTCAGCAGGTACTTGCTCATGCCGGCACTCCGTTCGGGTACCAGGTGAAGTAGGCCTCCATGGTGTGGAACAGGTCGAGCGAGTCGACGTGATCCGCCTTCGCGCCCGCACCCGCGACGCCCATCATCAGCATGAAGTCCATGAACCCGTGCGTCGCGTTGCCCGGCTGATGCAAGCTGTCCAGCGTCACCTCGGACAGGCACCCGTCGAGGTCACCGCTCGCGATCCAGTCCACCGCCTTGCGGTCGAACTCCGGATCGGGCCCGTGCTCGCCGAACTGCCGCGGTCCGCCGAGCTCCAGCGACAGGTGCCCGGTGCCGATGATCGCCACCCGCTTGTCGATCGGCCACGACTCGACCAGCTGCCGGATCGTCCGTCCCAGCTCGACGAACCGGCCCGGACGGGGCAGCGGCGGCGCGAAGATGTTCGTGTAGATCGGCACGATCGGCAGGTCCGCGTCCGGACGCAGCGTGATGATCGGGCAGGTGATGCTGTGGTCGATCCGCAGTTCGTTGCTGAAGGCAAGGTCGAAGCCGGCGTCCAGCCCGTTGCGCAGGATGTGCGACGCCAGCTGCTCGTCCCCGGCCAGCCGCATCCGCGGCAGCCCGAACTCGCGTTCCTCGTTGTACCAGTTCGCGTCGAAGTACGGCGCCTTGCCGACCAGGAACTGCGGCATGTTGTCCAGCCACAGCTGGTGGAAGTGATCGCTGCCGACCATCACCAGGATGTCCGGCCGGGCCTTCGTCAGCGTCTCGCGGAACGCCTCGATCTTCGCCACCCACTCGTCCGCGAACGGCGGCCGGTCCGCGCCGGTCGCGGTGCTGGCCCGGTAGTAGAACGGATGATGCGTGGAAGCGATCACGGCGGCGACAGTGGCCATACGAGCTCCTTCAGGATTCCGGATCGACGTACACGGCGTTGCGGTCGACTGCTGCGTAGATGTCCATCCCGATCGGCCGGCGACGTTCCTCGGCGAGCTGGCCGAGCAGCCCGGCGGCTCTTGCCAGCAGGGCGAATCCGCGCAGCAGCTCGACCGGCAGACCGAGGTCGGCGAGCGCGGCGCCGCAGACTCCGGCTCCGTTCAAGGGCAGCTTGCGGCCGAGCACCTGCTCGTGCACGCGGCCGATCGCCTGGAAGAGTTTGAGGTGCGGACCTTCGAGGCCCTCTTCGCGGGCGAGATTGATGAGCACCGGCGTCCGAGGGTCCTGGACCTTGTGGACCGGATGTCCGAGGCCGGGGATGAAGGTTCCGTTGGCCCGCGACTGCTTGACGAGTTCCAGTGCGAGTGCGTCCCAGCCGGCATCGTCTGCCGGCGGCTCGCCGCCTTCCAGCGCTTGGTGGAGGAACATCCCGCAGTCCTCGGTCACGCCGAGGAAGCGGGATCCACCACCGAGCAGGCCGGCGGCGAGCGCCCCCTGCAGGGAATCCGGAGCCGACAGGTACGTGACCCGCGCGGCAATCGCGGTCGGCGTGAAGCCGTGGTCGGCCAGCGCGACCAGGACCGCCTCGAACACGCGAGTCTCCGACGGTGTCGGCCGGCGCAGCGCGACCAGCCAGAACGCCAGCTCGCCGAACCCGACCTTGCCCATCAGGTCCGCGGTCAGGTCCTGCCCGAGCAGACGGATCTCGTCGGCGGTCGACGTACCGAGTGAGGTCGGGAACGCCGGCGGTGCCACCTGTTCGTCGCTCATCCCTCGGCCTCCAGCCACTTCCTCAGCTCGGCGCCGTGCTCGTCCAGCGCCGGCGGCGGCAGCCGGTACGACGCGGCGTCTCCTCCGTTGCCCGCTGTGTCACCCGTGAATGTGATCGGGTTGCGCACGCCGGGGATACCGCCGATCGTGACCACCGGATCCAGCCCGAGGTCCTCCGCGAACGCGACGCCGCCGTCGACGGTGTTGATCGGGCCGCACGGCACCCCGGCCGCGATGATGTCCTGGAACCACTCGAGCTTGGTTCTTGTCGACAATCGTTCGATCAGCAGCGGCCGCAGTTCCTCGCGGTTCGCGGTCCGCTTCTCGTTCCGGTCGAACCGCGGATCGTCGGCCAGCTCCGGTACGCCGAGAACCTCGACCAGCTTGCGGAACTGCCCGTTGTTCCCGGCCGTGATGATCAGCTCCCCGTCCGCGCACGGCAGCGGCTCGTACGGGAACAGGCTCGGATGGCTGTTCCCCATCCGCAGGGGTACGACGCCGCCCGCGACGTACGCGCTGGACTGGTTGACCAGGCCGGACAGCGCCGACGACATCAGGTTGACCTCGACATGCCGGCCGCGGCCGGTCTCGTGCCGCGCGTTGAGCGCGGACAGGACGCCGATCGTCGCGTGTAGTCCGGCCATCACGTCGAAGACCGAGATGCCGGCCCGGAACGGCTCCCCCTTCGGGTCGCCGGTCAGGCTCATCAATCCGGAGATCGCCTGCACGATCAGGTCGTACCCGGGCAACTTGGCGCCCTTCGGTCCCGACCCGAACCCGCTGATCGAGGCGTAGATCAGCTTCGGGTTGCCCTTGGCAACGGTCTCGTAGTCCAGCCCGAACCGGGCGAGTCCACCGGGCCGGAAGTTCTCCACCAGCACGTCCGCGCGCCGCGCCAGCTCCTGCGCCGCCACGAGGTCGTCGGCGTCCTTCAGGTCGAGCGCGATCGACCGCTTGTTCCGGTTCACCGCGAGGTAGTACGTCGAGATGCCGTCGCGGACCGGCGGCTGCCAGGACCGGGTGTCGTCACCGCCCGGCGCCTCGACCTTGACCACGTCGGCGCCCAGGTCGGCCAGCAGCATGGTCGCGTACGGGCCGGCCAGGATCCGGGAGAAGTCGGCCACCAGCAGTCCCGAGAGCGGACCCGTCACGCGACCTCCCAGCAAGATTCCGGACATGTGTCCGCACGGCTAGATCGCTTCAGTCTCAGCCGCTCGACGCCCGGCTGTCAACCACCGGTTCGAGCCCTTGACACTCCCGTACCGACGCTCAGATAGTGAGTCTCATCGCCCCGATGACCGCCATACGGACGCATGTCCGGACACTTTGCTGGAGGGGAATCATGACCACTGCCGAGACGCCGCTGGCGGGCCGGCCGATCCTGCTGCGCGGCGGGACCGTGCTGACCATGGACGACCGGCACACGATTGTCGACAACGGTGATGTGCTGATTGTCGACGATCAGATCGTTGCCGTCGGCCAGGCGCTCGAAGTCCCGGAGAACACCCAGGTGATCGACGCGACCGGCGGCATCGTGATGCCCGGCATGATCGACACCCATCGGCACATGTGGCAGACCGCGATGCGCGCGTACGGCGCCGACTGGACGCTGACGCAGTACTTCGTCTGGTACTACCTCGAGCACGGCAAGACCTTCCGCCCGGAGGATATCCACGCCGGCAACCTGACCTCGGCCTGGGAGTCGCTCGAGGCCGGTGTCACCACGACCGTCGACTGGTCGCACGGCCTGCAGAGCGTCGACCACGCCGAGGCGGCCGCGGACGCACTCCGCGCCGTACCCGGGCGGTTTGTTCTTGCCTACGGCAACATCCAGGCCGGACCGTGGGAGTGGACCGCGGACCCGGCGGTGCGTTCGTTCCTGGAGCGGATGCGGGACGACTCGAAGCTCGGACTGCAACTGGCCTTCGACGTGACCGGCGACCCCGCCTTCCCGGAGAAGGCCGCCTTCGAGGTGGCGCGGGAGCTCGGGCTCGGCGTGACCACGCATGCGGGCGTGTGGGGTGCGACCAACGACAACGGCATCAAGCTGATGCACGAGAACGACTTCATGACGCCGCAGAACATCTACGTCCACGCGGCCACCCTCACCACCGACTCGTACCAGCGGATCGCCGCGACCGGCGGCTCGATCTCGGTGTCGACCGAGTCCGAGCAGAGCGCCGGGCAAGGCTACCCACCCACCTGGCAGGTACGCCGGCACAACATCCCGGTGTCGTTGTCGATGGACACCAGCGTCTGGTGGAGCGGCGACCTGTTCAGCTCGATGCGAACCACACTCGGCGCCGACCGCGCGCGCGAACATCTCGAGGCGCACATGAAGGGCGCGACGGTGACCCACAGCCATCTGCGCGCCGAGCATGTCGTCGACTGGGCGACTCGCGGCGGCGCGAAGGCACTCGGCCGCGACGACCTAGGCAGCGTGGAACCGGGCAAGAAGGCCGACGTGATCCTGATCAAGAACGACGCGTCGCCGGTCTCGTTCCCGCTGATCAACCCGTACGGCCAGGTGGCGTTCCAGTCCCAGCGCGGCGACGTCCACACCGTGATCGTCGACGGCCGCGTCGTGAAGCACGACGGTCAACTGGTCGGCTGCGACCTGACCGCCGTACGCCGGGAAGTCGAGTCGACCGTCGACTACCTGCGTTCGACGCTGGGCGAGGAGGCTTGGCGGAGCGGGATGAACCCGGAGCTGCCGAAGGGCGAGGTGCTCGACAACCCGTACCAGTACACCGACTACAAGTCCGACTCGACCCGCGAGGCACGTGGCACCATCTTCGGTGACAAGTAGGTCGAGCAGCAGCTCGATCACGAGCTGATCAACTGGAGGACGATCTGATGGCAGGGCGCGGCGCAGGTCCGGATTTCGTCGAGTCGCTGGCTCGCGGGCTGGATGTGCTTGCCTGCTTCGACGCCGCCCACCGGACCATGTCCCTCAGCGAGGTGGCGACCGCGGCCGGTCTGGCCCGGCCGACCGCGCGCCGCCTCCTGCTCACCCTCGAGGAGCTCGGCTTCGTCCGTACCAGCGACGGCGCGTTCCAGCTCACCCCGAAGGTCCTCACTCTCGGGATGGCGTACGTCGGTTCGCTCGGGCTGTGGGACATCGCGAAACCGCACCTCGAATCACTCGTCGCCCGGACCGGCGAGTCGTCGTCGATGGCACAACTGGACGGCTCGGACATCGTCTACGTGGCCCGCGTGTCGGTGCCGAAGCTGATCGCGCTGCGCGTCGACATCGGCACGAGGTTCCCCGCCGCGCAGACCTCACAAGGCAAGGTCCTGCTCTCCGCGCTTTCTCCGGACGAGCTCGCCGACGTGCTCGCGTTGCCGAGTCGCGCCGGGCTCCCGCCGTACATCGGCCGGACGGCCGGCCAGCTGCGCGACGAGCTCACCGAGATCCGCGCGCGCGGATGGGCGCTCGCCGACGAGGAGCTCGCGCCGGGCGTCCGCTCGGTCGCGGCACCGGTCCGCGACGGCACCGGCACGGTCCGGGCGGCGATGAACGTGACCGTCCATGCCGCCGAGACCACGGTCGACACGCTGCTGCACGACCACCTGCCACAGCTGCTGCGGACGGCCGGCGACGTCAGTGCCGAGTGGGCCCTGTGGCAATCCCGTCCGCATGTGGAGATCGAGCAGCGTCACGAGACGACGGCTTGAAGGACTGTTTGAATAGCAGCATGACCGTTCTCGACTCGCCCATCCCCCGTTTCCATCTCGCGATGCCGGTCGACGACCTCGACGCGGCGCGGCACTTCTACGGCGAGGTCCTCGGCCTCGAGCAGGGCCGCAGCTCCGAGACCTGGATCGACTGGAACCTGCGCGGCCACCAGTTCGTCACCCACGTCGCCGCCGATCCCGCCACCGTGCGGCAGCAGCGGATCCACAATCCGGTCGACGGCCACGACGTACCCGTGCCGCACTTCGGCCTGATCCTGACCGTCGAGGGGTTCCAGACCTTCGCCGAGCGGCTGAAGGCGGCCGGCATCGAGTTCGTGATCGAGCCGTACGTGCGGTTCCAGGGCCAGACCGGCGAACAGTGGACGATGTTCTTCCTCGACCCGGCCGGCAATGCCCTTGAATTCAAGGCCTTCGCCGACGACTCGCAGGTCTTTACGGCGTGATCCACCCGGTCAGGATCGTGGTGCCCGACGTGGTCGTGCATACCAAACGGTATGGTACGTTCGGCGGCGGGTGGAGGACGAAGAAGCCGAGGTCGTCGATGTCCGTGGTGGCCAGCTTGCCGCTTTCACCGCGGGCGCTGACCGCCCCGGCTTCGGGCGGATCCAGCTGACCGAGGACCGCGTCGGGGGTCAGCTCGAGCTCGACGGTCCAGCCGTCCGAGGCGAAGGTGAGCGACCGCAGGATCGCGCTCTCGGACCGGATCGCCAGCGCGTCCAGTGAATCCCAGGCCGAGTCGTAGGTGAGTGCCGCCAGTTCGGCGTCGATGGTCCGCCACGCGAACGCGGCCTTACCCGCGTCGACGAACGCGGCCGGCACCTCGTCGGAAGACGCCAGCGCGTCACGCAGGGCGTCGATCAACTTCTCGTCGTCGTTCCAGTCCGGATGAATCACGGTTCTCACCCCCTCGTCCCTTGATCAAAATCGGGTCCGTCCGCGGCCAGCAACGCCAGCGCGGGCGTCTGCCGCAACTTGGTCAGGCAGCGGGCCCGGTTCGGCCCGATGCTGCCGATCGGAACCTCCAGCTGCCGGCTGATCTCGTCGTACGGCGCAGGCGGATCCTGGATCAGCAACGCCAGCAAGAGCTGGCACCGCCGCGACAACTCGGCGAACGCGGTCCGCAGGATCGTCCGGCGTTCGTGCCGCAGCACTTCCTCCTCGGCGATCGCCTGCTCGGGCACGTCGGGCGACTCCGCCAGGTCGACCGGCTCGACCCGGCTGGTCGAACGGATCAGCCGAAAGCACTCCCGCTGCGTCGTGGTCGCGATCCAGCCCGGCAACGCGGCCGGTTCACGCAGGCCGGGCAGATGCTCGACCAACCGCAACCAGACGCTCTGCCCGACATCGTCGATATCGGGCTGCGCCAACCGGTACCGGCGGCAGACCGAGAAGACCAATGGCGCGTACCGCTCCACCAGTTCGTCCCAGGCGCTCTTCTCGCCGTCCCTGGCCCGGGTGACCAGGTCGACGACTGTCGGGTCGTCCCGCATGCCGCCCCCTTCTCTCACCGGACCGCTTCACTAGTACAGAGTCGGTCCGGACCAGCGCTGATACATCCAGGACACTAGGCGCCGAGCGCGACGAAGGATCGCGCCGCGGCGATCGTGACCGGATCACCGCGCGCCTCGGTCCGGGCGCCGGCGAACGCGGTCGCCAGCGACTGGCCGGCCCGCAGGTTGTCGTGCAACGCGAGCATCAACGGCGCGGTCGCCGGATCGTTCACCGGCACGACGCTCGCGAGGATCCCCGCCGCACCCAACGGGATCAGGCTGCTGCTCAATCCCAACAGCTCGTCCGCACCGACCGGCTTCGCCAGCCCGGAGTCGCAACTCGACAACACCATCCGGTACGGCGCTCTGCGCAGCCGCTCGAAGTCGTACACGGTCAGCGGTCCGTCGTCGAGCCGCAACGACGAGAACAGCGGACTGTCCGCGCGGAACGTCCCGTGCGCCGCGATGTGCGCGATCCATGCGCCGTCGAGCTCCCGCAGTACCTTCTCCGCGGTCGCGTCACCGTTCGCCAGCACGGTCGCATCCGGGTACTTCTCGGCCAACCGCATCACCTCGGTCCGGCCCGCAGACAGCCCCGGACCGAGCACCAGCACAACACGCCGATCGGCCGGCGGTCGCAACCGTCGCGCCCGCAGCCAGGTAGCCGCCGACGGCACCACGTTCACCGCCCGGTCGCCCAACGCCGGCACCAGCCCCCAAGGCAGCGCCTGCAACCGGCTAGGCGGCACCATCACCACCGCCCGATCCCCCAGCAACTCCTGCGCAGACCCAAGAATCGCATCCCCCAGCCTCTGCCCGAGCACGTCGAGGGAAGGCCCGCGGTAGTCCCGCCCCGGCGCGCCGCCTGCCGCCCCACCGACAGCACCGCTTGCGGCTCCCGTCCGCGGCCGGCCCTGCGGGCGCGCTGACGGGCGGGCATGGGCGAGCCAGCGTAGGCGGAAGCGGGAGCGTTCGACCTCGACTGCGGCAGCAGTGAGCGGGCCGACCTCGTGCCGGGTGATGCGTCCGTCGCGCACCACCACCGCGTGCAGTACGCCGTCGACCTCGATCAGCTCGACGAGCACGGTCTCGCCCAACGCATCCACCAGAGCATCAACGTCGAACCGCGACGCCGCACCACCAAGCGCGCCGCCCTGCGCCCGCAACGCCCGATCCCGAACGGCCTTCTCCAACCGCCGGCGTTCCTTCTCCGACGAAGGATCCGGCGACGCATCCAACCGCCGTACGACGTCCCGCAGCGCAGCAAGATCAGCGCCCAACTGCTCGTCGTCCGACGGCCGAACCGGTGGGACCCCCAACGCGGTCGCCCGCCACCGCTCACCCCAGACCAGCAACCGCCGCGGATCATCTCGTCGCAACGCGTCCCGCAACGCCAACTCCGCCAGCTCAGCACCCTGCCCGGTCGCCAGCGCGCGCAACTCGGTCGCCCCCATCGTCAGCCGATGCTCGTCCAACGCATCGAGCCCACGACCACACGCCGACAACATCCCGCGCACGTCGTCCCGAGCCTCGGCCCGCAACGCCTTCCCCAACCACGCAGCACTCCGGGCCATCGGCGGCGCGTCCTTGCTGTGCTGACCGGCCAGCTCCAGCTCACGATCCGCAGTACGCGACCGCCCGGCGGACAACGCAAGCCGACCGGCCAGCAGATGCGCCGCCGACGCTTCCGACGCACCCAACGCGTCCAGCCGCTGCGCCGTCGCACTCACCCGCCGGAGCAGCTGCCCACCCCGCTCGCCGGCCTGATAACGAGCGTCCAGCTGCACCATCGACGACCGCACCGACCACCACTCCCGGCGCTGCGCGGAGAACAACCGCCGCGCCCGATCCGCCCGGTCCTGCGCAGCCTGCGGATCGCCGGCCGCGAGCGCCGCAGTCGCCGCCGCGAACCACAGCTCGCCCCGCTTGGTCGCCGTACCGCCCTCGGCTTCCATCCGGGCGATCGCCTGATCCATCTCGGCCAGCGCCTCGGCGCTGAGCCCCGCCGCGAGCAGTACGCCGCAGCGGTCGATCGCGAGGTCCGGCCAGACGACACCGACCGCCGCGAACCGTCGTCCCGCTTCGTCGAGGTAGCGCAGCGCCGACGGCAGATCGCCGCGCGAGTACGCGACCAGGCCGCGATTCTGTCGCGCTTCGGCGTACTCGAACTCCTGACCGGTGGCGGCGTACAACTTCTCGGCGACGGCGAAATCCGCGTCCGCCCGCTTCGTGCCGCCCAACGCGAGCTGGATGAAACCGCGATAGTTCCGCGATCGCGCCTCCCACACCTGATCGCCCGACCGCCGCAGCCGCTCGATCGCCAGCCGCAGGTCGTCCAGCGCTTCACGATGCCGCCCGAGCACCAGCAGTACGTCGGCACGCCGCAACAGCACGCGTCCCGTCAACGCTCCGCGACTCAGCTCGACCGCACGATCGAGCCGCGCCAGACCCTCGCGACTCCGGCCCGCCCGACCGAGCGTTGCGCCCAACGTGGCAAGGACATCCGCCTCCCGCTCCGACCGTCCGGACTGCTCCGCGAGCCGCAGCGCAGTACGCAACTCGCGGACCGCCGCCGGGATGTCGCCGAGCTGCCGCAGACTGATGCCCCACGCCTGATGCGCGAACGAAGCCTCGATCGCGAGCGGGTCAGTCGCCAGCAGGCTGCGCGCGGACGCGATCGCGTCATGCGGACGCGACAACGCGAGCGGCAGCAGATTTTCTGCTGCCTCGGCACTCCCCCCGGCCGTCGGCATTCTGAAATGATAACGGCCGTTGCATTCATTCGAGGGGGGAAGGAAGTAAATGGCGGATCAAACGAGCGACCGCAAATACATCGCTCAGATCGAACTGATTCTGGAAGCGTTCGGGCGCGAGGTCGAGGTCCATCCCGAGGACTGGCAGAAGCGGCCCGAGGGCGCCGACTATCTGTACCGCACCGGCGTCGTGCTGGTGCGCGACGAGGACGTCACCCGGGTGATCGAGCTCTTCCAGGGCGGCCGCCCGGACGAGGGCGGGATCGGCGGCGTGACCCGGTTGCTGCTGCCGGACAAGGTTCCGGACGGCGCGCCGGAGGACCGCTCGGTCACCCAGCGGTTCCTGATGTACGCCGACCTACGGCTCGGCCGCGGCGTGGTCACGCCCGAGCACTTGTTCTATGTGACGCCCAGCGTCAGCCCCTGTCCGGCGACCGAGCCGGAGGAGGTTCCGCCCGGGATCCCGCCGGAGCCCCTGCTGCCGGCGCCGTTCCCGTCCGCGGGCGACCCGGACGGGCGGGGCGTGAAGGTCGTCGTACTGGACGTCGGCTGGTCGGACGCGCCGGCGGCGTACTGGCTGAACGGTGTGACCGGCGACCCGGAGAACGCGTTCGACGGCTCGGGGCGGATCCGGCCGTACGCCGGGCACGGCACCTTCATCGCCGGTGTCATGCGCGCGATCGCCCGCAACGTCGAGATCGTCGTGAAGAGCTACTTCACCTCGGCCGGCGCGATGTGGGAGTTCGACCTCGCCGCGGCGCTGGACGAGGTACTCGATCTCGCGCCGGACATCATCAGCCTGTCGGCAGGCACCCGGACGCGGTTCGACCTGCCGGCGCTCGGTCTGGACGTGTTCATCCAGACCCGGCTGAACCGGGTCAACGGCCTCACGCTGGTCGCCGCGGCCGGCAACGAAGCGAGCCGGGACTACTTCTGGCCGGCCGCGTTCCCGGAGACCGTCGGCGTCGGAGCGCTCGCGGAGAACGGGCGGGACCGGGCATCGTTCAGCAACTTCGGCGGCTGGGTCGACGTCTACGCGCCGGGCGAGAACCTGGTCAACGCGTTCCTCACCGGCGACTACGAGTGCACCGAGCCGCCGAACACCGGCCAGCTGCGCTCGTTCGCCGGGATGGCGCGCTGGAGCGGTACGTCGTTCGCGACGCCGCTGGTGGCGGGGCTGATCGCCGGGCGGATGTCGCTCACCGGCGAGAACGCCAAGCAGGCGGCCGACGCGCTGCTCGCCTTCGCGCTCACCCAGCCGGAGCCGGGTGTCGGTCCGGTCCTGCGAGCCGGCGACGCGATCCCATCGATCAGCTAGAACCTGACGCGCTGATGCGGTGCGGGATCAACCGACCTGACCGCCGGACCTCCCGCACCACATCAGCCTCCCCCTCTGCGCCCCTCTCGTTGTCCTCCCCCCTGCAACAACTCGAGGGCATCCCCCCATTTGTGCGGAGTCACCCTCGGTGCCGGTTGATACACCCGGTCATCAGGAAAGTTTCCAACGTGACTGCTACTTCGGATGCTCACAGAGGAACGGCGCCCGGTTGGCGCCCGAGTGGTAGTTGTACTGCGTACCGTCGACCTCGAGGATGATGCGCGCACCCGGCACCAGCGCCTGGGTGTACATCATCCCCGGCTCCGGACAGCCGAGGCTGCCGTCGGACCAGGTGACCTCCTCCGAACTCACCACGGTCACCCGGGCCGCATCGATGCTCAGCCGCTTGGCGAGATCGGCCCTGGCCTGCTCGACCGCACCGCCGGCCGGCGGAGTACTGCTGCTGCTCGTAGGGCTGGGTGTCATCGAAGGAGTCCCTCCCGTTCCGGTGTCATTGCCGCAAGCAACCAAAAGGCAGGCTGTCGCGAGTACGACGCTCACTGTCCGCATCACCATCACCTCCCACAGTAGACGGCGGAACAGCTGCATTCGTTGCAGATGTATCGCACGAATGTTGTTCAGATTCCGTTTGCCGCCTGTCAGTCGGCGACCTGTTGGATCGGTGCAACTCGGGAACCGCCTGTCAAGGAGCATTGCATGTCTGTCGATCGTCGTTCCGTCCTCCGCGGCGCCGCCGTCGGTGCCGCCGGAGTCGGTTTCACCGCTGTCGGCGCCGTACCGTCGCTGGCCGAGGCCGCGCCGGCTTCGCGCGACGGCCACACGCCGTTCCCCCAGCACCGGCCCTTCCCGCCGCTGCTCGACGACCCGAAGGGCCTGCTCGCGCTGCCGGCCGGGTTCAAGTACCGGGTCGTCACCCAGGCCGGCGAGACCAAGCTGAAGAGCGGCCAGCCGACCCCGGCCCTGCACGACGGCACCGCGGTCTTCGACGGCAGCCGGCACGGCACCTACACGCTGATCCAGAACCACGAGATCGGCGCCGCCGACCCGCTCGGCGTACCGCCGATCGAGGGCACCGTCTACGACAGCGGTGTCGGTGCGGCCGGCGGCTGCACGGTCATCTCCGTCGACCGTGACGGCAAGAACCTCGGCGAGTGGGTCGGCATCTCCGGCACCATCACCAACTGCGCCGGCGGCCCGACGCCGTGGGGCACCTGGATGACGTGCGAGGAGACCGAGAACAAGGCCAACGGCACCACCCGGCTGAAGGACCACGGGTACGTCTTCGAGGTCTGGACCGACGGCAAGACCGCCCACCCGGTGCCGCTGAAGGCCCTCGGTCGCTACGCGCACGAGGCGCTCGCGATCGACGAGGACCGCACGCACATCTACCTGTCCGAGGACGCATCCGGCCCCAACGGCACCTTCTACCGCTGGTCGGCGCCGCGCGGCTACCGGCTCAGCTCGCGCAGCTGGCAGGACCTGCAGAACAAGGACTTCGGCACGCTCGAGGCGCTCGCGATCCTCGGTGACGACGGCAAGCCGATCCCTGATGTCGCGTACCTGACCTCGGCCCAGCTGCTCCGTCCGTTCCGCACCACGTGGGTCCCGGTGCCCGACCGCGACGGCGCGACGACCTCGGTCCGCAAGCAGTTCACCGACGGTCAGATCACCCGCGGCAAGAAGTTCGAGGGCGTCTACGGCACCAAGCAGGGCGTGTACGTCGTGAACTCGTACGCCGAGTCCGGCACCGCCGACCTGCCCGCCGACGCCGTACCGCACGACGGCATGGTGTGGTTCTACAACTACGACGCGAAGACGATCCAGCTGGTCACGTACTTCCCCGAGAACGCCGCCGCGAACAAGGGCGCCGAGGCGAAGTACGACGACCTGAACTTCGACAGCCCGGACAACGTCACCGTGACGCCGTGGGGCTCGCTGATCCTGGCCGAGGACGGTCAGGCCAGCAGCCACGTGCTGAGCGCGACGCCGGGCGGCCCGACGTACGCGATCGCCCGCAACATGCTGAACGACTCGGAGTTCACCGGGCCGACGTTCTCCGCGGACGGCAAGGTGCTGTTCGTGAACATCCAGACGCCGGGGATCACGCTGGCCATCACCGGCCCGTGGCGCGACTACCTCGGCTGAGCCCATTCCCTGACAAGGCAGCCAGCAGGGTGAGCGAGCGGTCGTCGGGTCCGACACGTACCTCGTTCATCATGCCGTCGTGTCCGGTCGAGTCTCCGCTGCTGGGTCAGATCTTGTGATGTCCTCACTCATCACACCGCACTCCCCTCCATCACCAGGTCGAGGACC
>NZ_JBEPDK010000013.1:0-132101 GCF_040300265.1 Kribbella sp. NPDC000426
TCTTTGTTTCCCTGTCCTTCCTTGGTCTTTCCTCTCACACCTTCTGAATAGCCCTCTTTTTAGCTGACCAGTTGGGTTACCGTGACTAGTTGGTAGCCGCGGGTGCGGAGGGCTTGGACTATGGGGCCTACGGCTTGGGCGGTGTAGGGGGCGTTGTCGCCGCCGTGCATGTGGAGGACGACTATTGAGCCGTTCTGGACGTGGTCGAGGACCTGCTTGATGATCGGCTTCGGGGACTTGGCGAAGCCGTCGGCGCCGGGGACGTCCAGGCCTACGGCGGTGACGCCGGCGGGGGCCAACTCGCGGAGGGCGGTGGTGTCGTAGCAGCCGCCGGGAAAGCGGAACCACCTGGTGGCGTGGGGATCTACGCGATCCAGTTCGACGATCGCTCGCCGTACGTCGGCCAGCATCTGGTCGCGTGGCACGGTCCCCAGCGTGTAGCAGTGCTTGGTGAAGCCGCGGTGGTCGTAGGTGTGCGTCCCCAGCTCGAACAGCGGGTCGTTGGCCAGCTGGCGGGTGATGTCCGGGTACTGCTCCATCCACATCCCGGTCAGGAACATGGTCGCCGGTACGTGCAGCGCGTGCAGCTCGTCGATCAGCGCCTTGTTGTAGTACGACTTGACCTTGCCGGACAACAACCGCCGACGCATCAACGCGGTCAGATCCGCGTCGAACGTCAACGCGATCCGCTTCTTGTCCCGCGGCCCGTGATCGAGCACCGGCATCAGCTTCACGTTGCTGGACGCACCGGGCTTGGCCTGCACCGGAGCGATCGTCGGCCGGATCGGCTTCGCAGTACGCACAGGCACCGAAGGCGCGCGGGTCTGCGGCGTTTCGACCGTCCTGGTGTTGCTGCAAGCAACAAGCGTCAATAGCAGGGCACCGGCTAGTACGTGCTTCCCCCAGGTCACAAGGTCCCAGTATGCCTACCGCCAGGGTCGGTGCTCCCAGTCGGTCCGGGTCATGGCCCACACCTGTACGTCGTGTACGCCGTGATGCACGAACGCCTGCCGCAGCGTGCCCTCGTGCACCATCCCCAGCCGCTTCGCGGTCGCAGCGCTGCGGGCGTTGTCCGCAGTACAGCGCCATTCGACCCGGTTGAGCTCGCGTACGCCGAATGCCCAGTCGATCATCCGCTGCGCCGCCCGCGTGACCAGTCCGCGGCCCTCAGCCTCCGGAGCGACCCACGCGCCGAGCTCGGTGATCCCCAGGTCGGTGTCGAAGCCGCGGAACTGCATGCCGCCGACCAGCTCGCCGTCGAGCCAGATGCCGTACATCCGGCCCTCGTCAGCCGCCTGCCGGCGCGCGTACCGGCCCAGGTAGTTCCGGGCCCGTTCGAGATCGGTGACCACCTCGACCCACGGCGCGTACGGCGCCAGCGCATCACGCGCCTTGTCCACATGCGCCAGGAACTCAGCAGCCTGCCACGGCTCGAGCGGCCGCAACTCGGCCGACTCCGTCAACGGAACAGCAAAGCGCACCCGCTCACTCTACGGTCAGCGTCAGCCGCTGAATGCCCCAGTTGTCCGCGTCGGGGCCTGGTGGGAACCACACGTCGACGATGTCGTCCTTGATCCAGCTGCCGATGTCGGCCGCGTAGCAGTGGCCGTAGCCGGGGACGTAGAGGCGAGTGCCCCACGGGATGATGCGGGCGTCGACCGCGCAGATCCCGGTGCCGGCGTTGTAGCCGAGCGCCGTCTGCGCCACGTCGTTGTACGCCGACACCCGGTAGTTCAGCGTGGTCCCGACAGGCATCCGGTACGACGCCAAGTGGTTGGACGAGTCGAGCCGGTACGACGTACTGATCTGGCCGATCGACGACGCCGCCGTGTCCTCGGCCGACATCGCGTACACCTGGTAGTGCGCACCGGCGCACGGGCTCGCGTCAGTCACCTGCAGCGTCGGCTGTCCCCAGTCGCTGATCCACTGCAGCGCCTGCCCGTTCCGGAACGCCCGGTATGCCTTCGCGCCGGCCACCCGGTTGAACGTGAACGTCACCTTCCCGTCCGCACCCAGACCCCCGCTGACACCACTCGGCGCAGGCAGCCGGCCGCTGACGTCGTACGGCGGTGCGGTGGTCCCGTTGCCGTGACCGCCGGAGATCGGCCGGTCGGGGATCGGGCCGGTGTAGAAGTGCTGGCAGGCCGGCAACGCGGCCGATGCGGTGGCCGGAGCTACCAGCAGAGAAGCGAAACTCAGCAGGACAACGGCGAGTGAACGCATGACGGCAAGACCTCCAAGGTGGGGCGGGACCAGGGAGTTTCACTGTTAAGTAGCGGTCCCGCCACACCTTTAGTCAAGGTCTCGACGTAAATCAGCTCACCAGATCGTTGGCCGAGCGAAGCACGGGTACGCCGACCTCGGACGGGGCGGTCGCGCCGGTGACATGGAACGTGTGGGTCTCGCCGGCCGACAACGTGATCAGGCACGAGTCGACCCGCGCCGCCGGGTCCAGCCGATCCGGGAAGAGGGCCAGATCCTTCGCGAGTGCGGTCGCCGTCACGACCACGTCGTACCCGTCGTCGGTCTTCGTGACGGCGGACGAGTAGGCGTCGGCCGCCAGCGTCAGCGCGGTGTCCTCGACGAAGTACCAGTACGCCGTGGTGTCGCCGCGGACCTCGAGGTACTCCGCCGCCGGGTCGGCAGCGACCGCAACCGACTCAGGCAGACCGTTGAGCACCGCAGACCGAGCCGGCACCTCGAGCGCGAACGTTTCGCGGGCCAGCACCTCACCGTCGCGAGCGGTCGACCGCCGGGTCACCGTCACCTCGGTCTTCCAGGCCTCGTCGGTGTCGTTGTGCGCGGCAACGACCAGCCCGTCCTCCCGCGGCTGCACGGTCAGCAGCCGGTCGGCGTACACCCGCTTCAGCGCGAACCACAACGGCTTGCGGATCCCGTGCCCGTCGACGGCGGCCCAGGAGACGACCGGCCAGTTGTCGTTCAGCTGCCAAACCACAGCACCCGTGTTGAGCGGGAACAGCGAGCGGAAGTGCTCGATGCCGTAGGCAACGGCTCGCGCCTGGTTCAGCTGCGTGGTCCAGTGCCAGTCGTCGATGTCCTTCCACGCCGGCAGGTGCTCACCCAGCCCACGCTCCAGCTTGAGGTTGCCCTCGTAAGCCTTCTGGTGCACCAGCATCTGCGAGCCGTACGGATCCAGTGGCGCGTCGTGCACCACCGACGTCAGCGTGGACCACGCCGGCGGACCCTGGAAGCCGAACTCCGACACGAACCGCGGCTTGTATTTGCGGTACGTCGTGTAGTCCACCTGGTTCCACACGTCCCAGATGTGCATGGTCCCGTGCCGCTCGTCGTTCGGGTGGATGAACTGGTCGAACGAGTACGGGCTACCGGCCGAGTACGGCGTCCGCGGGTCGAGCTCGGCGACGATCTTCGGCAGCAGATCGAGGTAGTACCCGGCGCCCCACGGCCGCCCGGCCAGCGGGACCCGCCAGCTCCACTCGACGTACCCCCAGATGTTCTCGTTGTTGCCGTTCCACACCGCGAGGCTGGCGTGCTTGCTCAGTCGCGTGACCGCCTGCCGCGCCTCGGCCTCGACCTCGCTCCGCAGCGGCTCCTCCTCGGAGTACGCCGCGCACGCGAACAGGAAGTCCTGCCAGACAAGGATTCCCAGCTGGTCGCAGACGTCGTAGAAGTCTTCGCTCTCGTAGATCCCGCCACCCCATACCCGCAGCAGGTTCATCCCGGCGTCGACGGCGTCCTGGATGCTGGTCCGGTACGTCTCGGCATTCAACCGCGTGACGAACGCGTCGTCCGGGATCCAGTTCGCCCCGCGCACGTAGATCGGTTTGCCGTTCACCGACAGCACGAACGGCGTGCCCTCGTTGTCCGGGGCAACGTTCACGGTGATGTCGCGGAAGCCGACCCGCCCGTTCCACGTCTCGTCGGTCAGCGTCACCACGACGTCGTACAACGGCTGCTCGCCGTGCCCGCGCGGCCACCAGAGGTCCACCTCGGGGACCGTGTTGGTGAGTACGACGGTGTCCCACCCGGGCTTGACGCTCGCGGTCTGCGTCGTCCCGCCGACCTCAACGGTGACGGTGGCGTACTCCGAGGCGGTGTCCGTCCAGGCCAGCGACACGAAGGTGTTCAGTACGCCATCGGCCCCGGCCAGCGGGCGGACCGAGTCGATGCGCACGCCCGACCACGACTCCAGACGGATCGGCCGCCAGATACCCGCGGTCGCGACATCCGGTCCCCAGTCCCAGCCGAAGTTCGAGGCCATCTTCCGCAGTTCGTTGTACGGGTGCAGGTTGGTATGCGGCCAGCTACCGACCTTCGCCCGCTCCGCCTCGGCCGCCGTCACCGGACCCTCGAACTCGATCACCAGCTCGTTGTCGCCGGCAACCAGTGCGGCCGTGACGTCGAACCGGTACGAACGATGCTGGTTCGCGGTGCGGCCGACCTCCTGACCGTTCAGCGTGACGGTGGCGACCGTGTCGAGCCCGTCGGCGACCAGCTCCTGCCGGTCGTTGCCGTCGGCGGTCCAGCTGAACGTCGTCCGGTAGCTCCACCGGGTCCGCCCGATCCAGTGCAGCTTCGACTCGTTGCCGCCGTCGAACGGGTCCGGGATCTCGCCGGCCGCGAGCAGGTCGGTGTGCACCTCGCCCGGGACGGTCGCGGCCACCGGCCGGTCGATCAGGCCGTCAGGCACCGGACCGTCGACGGCGCGGACGGTCCAGGCGGCGCCGCCGGCGGTGGTGAGGTCAAAGGTCTTCAGCGATGTCACAGTCGGACTCCAGGGGATGAACCGGTTTAGTAAAGCCGTGCCGGAAGCGTTGGCGGATCGGTGGAGGTCAGTTGTCCAGCACGTACCGTCGCCACAGATCGGCGAGGGCACGGTGTCCGGCCGGGCTCGGGTGCACGCCGTCGCCGGCGAGCGTTTCGCGGCCGACGGACACGGCCTGCTTCGTCAGCTCGACGTCGGTCGGTACCAGGATCGCGCCATACTCGACGGCCAGCTTCCGGACCACCTCGAGCTTCGGGTCCAGGTCCTCACGCCACGCCTCCTGCCCGTCCTTCACCGGCAGCAGGAACGGCTCCATCAGGACCACCGGACAGTCCAGCGGGTCGAGCAGCGCCCGGTACGACGCCTCGAAGGACTCCGCCGTCGTCGGGTCGTTCTCGTCGTACCGCCGCCAGGTGTCGTTGATCCCGATCAGGATCGACACCAGCGCGGGGTCGTGGGCCAGCACATCGGCGGACCACCGGGCGGCCAGATCGGCCGCCCGGTTGCCGCTGATGCCGGCATTGACGATCTTCGGCCGGCGTTCGCCCAAGTCGTCGGACAGATCGCGGACATAGCCGTCCCCGAGCCCGGAAGGGTCGGTACGGCGGCCGCAGTCGGTGACCGAGTCCCCGGCGAACACGACGGTCCGCCGGGGATCGAGGAAGATGCTCGTCATAGCGTTGCTGCGGTCACGTCCCAGTCGTCCGGCAGGATCGGCGCGACCTCGACCGTGCTGTTCACGTCGACGAATGCGCCGGTGTCGATCGAGTCGGTGATGGAGGCCATCACGTCGACGATGTGGAACGCCAGCGCCCCGGTCGCCCGGTGCGGCCGGCCGGCCCGGATCGCCCGGGCCATCTCCAGTACGCCAGTGCCGCGCTGAGCGACCGCCTTGGTGTCGGCGACGGTCTCCCAGTCGTCCGCGCCGCGGCGACGGATCTTGATCTCACCGTCGAACCCGTTCGGGTCCGGAACGGCCAGCGTCGCGTCCGAGCCGGTGATCTCGACGAACCCGGCCCGCGACAGCGGCGAGTCGAAGCTGAAGATGCTCTGCGACGACTGACCCGACTCGAACTTCGCGATCGCGCTGACATGCGTCGGCACGGTCACGTCGAAGTCGGTCCCCGCCAGCGGACCGGAGCCGATCGTGCGCTTCTCCTTCGACTTCGACCCGATCCCCGCGACCGCGGCGACCGGACCGAACAGCTGCACCAGCGTGGTCAGGTAGTACGGGCCGATGTCCCACAGCGGGCCCGCACCCTCCTGGAAGAGGAACGCCGGGTTCGGGTGCCAGGACTCCGGGCCGGGGGACTGCATCAGGGTGAGCGCGGTCAGCGGCGTACCGATGTCGCCGCGCTCGATGATGCGACGGGACTCCTGCAGACCCGGGCCCAGGATGGTGTCGGGCGCGCAACCCAGCCGCACGCCGGCGTCCTGTGCCGTGGCCAGCAGCTTGAGCCCGCTGTCCTGGTCCAGCGAGAACGGCTTCTCGCTCCACACATGCTTGCCTGCGGCAACCGCTGCCAGGGCCACCTCGACGTGCGCGATCGGGATGGTCAGGTTGACCACGATCTCGACATCGGGGTTGTTCAGCACGACCTCGGGGCCGCCGTGGGCCTCGATGCCGTACTGCTTGGCCTTCTCCTCGGCGGCTTCCGGCCGGAGGTCGCCGATCGCGACGACCTTCAGGTCCGGGAAGCTCTGCATGCTCTTGATGTAGGCGTCGGAGATGACTCCGGCGCCGATCACACCCACGCCAACTGCCGTCATGCAGGTGCACCCTCTCCGGTGAGGAAGGCGTAGCTGCCCTCGACCGCGTCCATGATCTCGCCGGTGAAGTCGTCCAGCTCGACCACGCGGAGCGCGTTCGGCGCGGCGGCCAGGATGTCCCGGACCGCGATGACGCCGTCGCCGACCGCGACCTGGGCCTTGTTGTTCAGCGTGCCGTCGCCGTCCTTGACATGGATCGCCTTGACCCGGTCGCCGAACTTGCCCAGCAGCGCCGGTACGTCGGCGCCGCCGACGGCCGCCCAGTACGTGTCCACCTCGAGGATCACGTCGTCGGACAGGTTGTCGACCAGGATCTCCAGGCCGTGCGCGCCGCCGATCTTCGACTCGAGCTCGAACTGGTGGTTGTGGTAGCCGACCGTAATGCCGTGGTCGGCGGCCTCGATCGCGGCCTTGTTCAGCCCGTCGGCGATGACCTTGATGTCGTCGGCGTTCTGCCAGCGAGCCGGGTCGGTGTGCGGGTCGATCACCGTGGTGATGCCGAGCCGCTTCGCCGCCGCGTAGATCGGGCCGGCCTCGTCGCGCAGCAGGCCGGCGTGCGTGGTGGGGGCCGAGAGTCCGTGCTTGGGCAGCGCGTCGGCCAGGCGGTCCGCGTAGGCGGTCACACCGAAGGGCTCGACCTTGGTGTAGCCGATCTCCGCGATCCGCGCCAGGGTGCCGTCGAAGTCTTCTTCGAGCTTGCCCCGGACCGTGTACAACTGGAGGGACAGGTGGTCCACTGCGACCATTGGTTTCTCCTTGTCGGCGGCGCGTCACCCGCTGCCCTGGGGTTTGCGCCGACTGATAAGCCGAACCGGTTAAGTAACGGCGCCAACGGTATCCCACCGAGCCCTGGCGGCACCACCCTCCGCCCAACGACTGGGCGGTCACTAAGGCGGCCGCCGGCACTTCTCTCGGGTTCCCGAGTTTGATCAAACGGTCACTTTGTGTGCTCAAGTGATGACAGGGTGTTCAAGTCAGGCGCACACTGGAGGATTCCGGACCGACCGTCAGCGGTCCGGCCGCCCGTGAGGAGTGAACCGTTGTGTCCCGTGTGACCATCAAGGAGATCGCCCGTCGCTGTGGTGTCTCCCAAGGCGCCGTCTCGTACGCCCTGAACAACCAGCCCGGGGTGTCGGAGGCCACCCGTGCCCGGGTGCTGCAGGTCGCCGCGGAGCTGGAGTGGGCGCCCAACCGGGCCGCTCGTCAGCTGTCCGCCGCGCGCAGTGAGACGTTCGGGCTGGTGCTGGCGAGATCGGCACAGACTCTGATCGAGGAGCCGTACTTCATGGGCTTCGTCGGCGGCGTCGAGTCGGTCCTCGCGGAGAAGTCGTACGCGCTGGCCCTGCAGGTCGTGGCCGATCTCGACGAGGAGCTGGCGACGTACCGGAAATGGGCCGCCGAGCGCCGGGTCGACGGCGTGATCGTCGTCGACCTCCGGGTCGCCGATCCGCGGCTCCCGGTACTGCGGAAGCTCGGGCTGCCGGCCGTTCTGGTCGGGGATCCGGCGCTCGCGGACGGGATGCCGTGCGTCTGGACGGACGGTACGGCGGCGATGAACGCGGCCCTGGACCACGTCGCGTCGCTCGGCCATCGGGTGATCGCGCGCGTCGCGGGGCCGCCGGAGTTCGGCGATGTCTGGATCCGCGACCAGGCGTTCGAGCTGGCCACCCGCCGGTTGTCGGTCGAGACAGGCATCCATCACACCGACTACTCCGCGGCGCAGGGCGCTGCCGCGACGCGGGACGTGGTCACCGCGTCGCCGCGCCCGACCGCGATCATCTACGACAACGACCTGATGGCAGTCGCCGGCCTGGCCGTTATCCAAGGCCTCGGCCTGAAAGTCCCCGACGACCTCACGCTGGTGGCCTGGGACGATTCGGCGCTGTGCCGGATCACCCATCCCACGCTCACAGCGCTCAGTCACAACATCGTCGGGTACGGCGCGGAAGTGACCCAGCGGCTGCTTGGCCTGATCTCCGGCGCCCAGCCCCAGGCCCACCTCTACTCGACGCCATTACTCATCATTCGCGACAGCTCGGCGCCCCCGGGTTAGGACGCCGTCACCGTGACCGGCACCCCGTTGACCGCGGCGGTGCCGGCCACGGCGTCGGTGTAGCCGGCGTCGGTCACGTCGTTCACGCTCTGGCCCGCCACCTGATTCGCGATCGTCAGGCGGGCGCCCGGCCGATTGTGGCCGAAGCCGTGCGGCAGGCTGACGACCCCAGGCATGATGTCGTTGCTGGAGGCAACTTCTACGGAGATCGAGCCGGCCGCGGAGGTGACCGTGACGAACTGGCCGTCGGTCAGGGCACGCTCGGCCAGGTCGTCGGGATTCATCAGCAGCTGATGCCGGGGCCGGCCTTTCACCAGCCGCGCCGAGTTGTGCATCCAGGAGTTGTTGTTGCGGAGGTGGCGCCGGCCGATCAGCAGGAGCCGGCCGTCCAGCTCGTTGAGCGAATCCAGTCGCGGCAGGTCGTCCAGGATCATCCGCTGCGCCAGATCGATCCGCTTCGACTTGTGATGCAGCGCTGCGGGCAGCGCGGGCTGCAGCGGTCCGAGATCGATCCCGCCCGGCGACTTCCGGAGCTTGCCCACCGACAGCCGGTACGGCCCGATCCGCAGCCCGGCGTCCACGACCCGGCGCGGCGAGACCCGCAGCCGGGCCGTCACCTGGACGCGCTGGCGGCTCCACGGAGTACGCCGTACCAGCGCGAGCCCGAGATCCCGGAAGATCTCCCAGTCGTGCCGGGCCTCTGCGGGCTTGGGCAGGACGGCGTCGTTCCAGCGCGCGGTGTTGCGTACGGCGAGCTGGTGGAAGATCACGTCGTAGTGGTCGCGCTCGAGCGGCGGCGCCGGCGGCAGGATCACGTCCGCGTGCCGGGTCGTCTCGTTGATGTACGGATCGATCGCGACCATGAACTCCAGCGACCCGAGCGCCTCGTCGAGCTTGCGGCCGTTCGGCGTCGACAGCACCGGGTTGCCGGCCACCGTCACCATCGCCCGGATCTGGCCGTCGCCCGGCGTCAGGATCTCCTCGGCCATCGTCGACACCGGCAGCTCGCCGCCGAACTCGGGCAGCCCGCGCACCCGGCTCTTCCAGACCCCGATGTGCCCGCGACCGAGACCGAGCAGCGCGTTCACCGCCGGCCGCGGGAACATCGTCCCGCCCGGTCGATCGAGGTTCCCGGTGATGATGTTGAGCACCTGGATCGCCCACTGGCAGATCGCGCCGAACTGCTGCGTCGACACCCCGACCCGCCCGTAGCAGGCCGCCCGGTCCGCCGCGGCGAACTCGCGGGCGATCCTCCGGATCACGTCTGCCGGGATGCCGGTGATTCCTGCCGCCCGCTCCGGCGTCCACGGCTCCACCACGGCCTCGACCGTCGCCAGCCCGTCGACGTACTCCGCCGGACGCGCGGCGCCCGACGAGATCACCTCATGGATCAACGCGAGCAGGAACGCGGCGTCCGTCCCCGGCCGGACGAAGTGATGCTCGTCCGCGACCGCCGCGGTCTCGGTCCGCCGCGGATCGATGACGACGACCTTCCCACCGCGCTTACGCACCTCCTTCAGCCGTCGTCCGAAGCCGGGCGCGGTCATCATGCTCCCGTTCGACGCCAGCGGATTCGCACCGAGCATCAGCAGGTACGACGTCCGGTCGATGTCCGGCACCGCGACCATCAGTTGGTGCCCGTACAGCAGGTACGACGACAACATGTGCGGCAGCTGGTCGATCGACGTCGCGCTGAACTTGTTCCGGGTCCGCAGCTGCCTGACCATCGTCGGCATATGCGTGAGCGCGCCGAGACTGTGCACATTCGGGTTGCCGAGGTACACGCCGATCGAGTTCCGGCCGTGCTCCTTCTGGATCCCGGTCAGCTTGTCGACGACGAGCTCGTACGCCGCGTCCCAGCCGATCTCCTCCCAGCCGTCGGACGTCCGCCGTACCGGCGTGACCAAGCGGTCGGGGTCCTCCTGGAGGTCACGTAGCGCGACCGCCTTCGGGCAGATGTGACCGTGGGACAGCGGGTCCGACTCGTCGCCGCGGATGTCGGTGACGCGGCCGTTCTCGACGGTCACGAGCACGCCGCAGATCGCTTCACACAGGTTGCACGAGGTCCGCCGTACGGTCATCCACTCAAACTACCCTCGGGTAGGGACAGTCGCCATCAGTCGAAGACGGCCTCGTCGAGTCGCCCGAGGATCGCGTCGACCGTCTCGCCGACCGACAGGTCGGAGTTGTCCAGCCACAACCCACGCCGTGGGCTGAACGCGTGCAGCTCGTAGTCGAGCTCGTCGACCAGATGATGCGCGCCGCCGAGCCGGTTGGAGATGACCTCAGGCCGCGGTGTCAGGACGACGAGGTACCGCGGGCGGGTCCGGATGCCGTCGAGGAATTCGCGCAGCAGTTCACCGATCACGACGTCCTGCAGGACGACGGTGAAACCCGCCTTCGCATACTCGTCGGCGGCCAGGCACGCGAGCCGGTAGCGGAGCTGGAGCTGACGCTGCGCTTCGAGCACGTCGTCGGCCATCGAGGCTTGTCCGCTGACGATCATCCGCCGGAAAACATCCCCCCGAAGATGCACCCCGTACTGGAATCTTTCGGCCAGCATCTGGGACACCGACGACTTCCCCGCCGCCATGATTCCACTGACGACGATCACCCCCTCGGACTCCATGCGGTGATCGTGCCACGTGGCGCAAGGTTTTGAACCGGTCGCGGCGATTCTTCTCCGAAAACCCTAGGTTTCTCAGGGGTTCTAGGAGATCAGCGACTCCAGGTGGTGACGCATCAGCTGGCGTAGCCGGGCCGGAGTGGTGCGCTCCGGCTGGATCGCCGCGTGCAGTGCGAGGCCGTCGAGCAGGGCATGGAGTACTTCGACCTCGCGGGGCAGGTCGAGACCATCCTTCAAGACGCCGGCCTCGGCGAGCGAACGGAGCAGCGTCTCGCACAGCTGACGCAGTTCGTTGTGCACCTTGTCGAGGTGCTGTTGCAGGGTGCCGGCCCCGGATTCGGCCCGGGCCTGGGCCATGAACGCGAGCCACACGTCGAACTCGGCGCGACGCTCCGCATCGAGCGGAAGCACCTCCTCGAGGTAGCGCAACACGATGGTCTCGCTACTGCCTTTGGGCTCGATCGCGCCGACCCGCTCGGTCACCCGACGGGAGACGAGGTCCATCGCGAAGCTCAGCAGACCGTCCTGGTCCGGAAAGTAGTAGCGGACCGCGCCGGCCGACCAGCCCGCCTCGGCGGCGATCGTCCGGACGGAGGCGGCCCGGATCCCGTCCCGGCGGACCACGCGCCACAGCGCCTCGGCGATCTCCTCGCGGCGAGCGGCGTGGTCGACGATCTTCGGCACGCGTCCTTTTTAGCACAGTTGTGTTAGTGTCGTTTTACAACACAGTCGTGCTGAAAAACTCGGGAGGGTGAACGACGTGCTCGTCGCTGTGATCGCCGCGTGTGAGATCGGGTTCTGGGTGCTGCTCGCCGCAGGCCTGGTCACGCGGTACCTGCTGAAGCTGCCGAGGGCCGGGATGGTGCTGCTGGCCGGCGTGCCGCTCGTCGACGTCGTGCTGCTGGTCGCGAGCGTGATCGACATCCATCGCGGTGCCGAGCCGGCGTTCAAGCACTCACTGGCCGCGATCTTCATCGGCGTCAGCGTCGGCTTCGGTCATCAGACGCTTCGCTGGGCCGACGCGTGGGCCGCGCACTACCTCAGCGGTGCGCCGCGTCCGGTGAAGCCGCCGAAGCGAGGCCCCGAGCGTGCGCGCCGCGAGCGCGCCGGCTGGTTCCGGCACCTGATCTCGTATGTTGTCGGCGTCGGCATCATGATCGGCCTCGGCCTGCTGTCGGGTCGTGGGTACGACGCGGTGCTCGCGCCGGCCGGGACCTGGACGCTCGTGCTGGTGATCGACGCGATCGTGTCGTTCAGCTACTCGTTCGAGCGGGACCGCGAGAAGCAGTCGGTCTGACCTCCCGGGTCTGGGCAGTTACTCGTCGTACATTTCCTGCATGACGACGCTTGGGCGGATCTGGGCTGCGGTGACCGCGGCCGTGGTGGTGTGCGGGATCGTCATCCAGCTCTTCGTGACGGCGAGCGGGCACGAAGGGTTCTTCCCAGACAACCCGGAGCGGGTGTTCAACGTGTTCGCGTACTTCACGATCCAGTCGAACCTGCTGCTCGGCGGTACGGCACTGCTGCTGGCGCTCCAACCGGACCGGTCGGGCGGCGCGCTGTTCCAGACGCTGCGGCTGAACGGCGTGCTGTGTATCGCGGTGACCGGCATCGTCTACCACGCGGTGCTCGCGCGCGACGCCGACTTCCGCGGGTGGGCCGAGGTGGCGAACTTCCTGCTGCACACGGCGGCGCCCGTGATCGGTGTACTGGGCTGGCTACTCTTCGGACCGCGCGGTCTCACCGACTGGCGGGTCACCGGCTGGTCGATCGTCTACCCGCTGCTGTGGCTGGTGTTCACGCTGGTCCGCGGCGCGTTCGTCGGGTTCTACCCGTATCCGTTCGTGAATGTCGACGAGCACGGGTACGGACGGGTGTTGCTCAACTGTCTGCTGGTGGCGGTACTGTTCCTGGCTCTGGCGGCCGGGGCGACCACTCTCGACCGCCGGTTGCGTCATGAGAGGGTGTCTTGAAACTCTGCGCCTACTGCGCGGCGCTCGGCGGGCGCATCGCTGCGTTGGAGGGCGAGGCACGGAGAACCCCACTCCGAGCCTCGCCCTCCGCCTTGCGCTGCACTCCGCCGAGCACCTGCTCGCGACGGCGCAGAGTTCCAAGACACCCTCTAGACAACCGTCGAAAGGTAGACCCGTGCTGGTGACCTCGCGCTCGTACGCCGAGTACGAAGCGATGTTCGACCTGAAGGAACTCCCCGACTCCATCCTCGACTGCTGCGCCGGCGGCGCGAGCTTCACCGCCGAGGCCGCCGAGCGCGGTGTCGACGCGATCGCCGCCGATCCGGCGTACGAGCTGGAGACGCCCGAGCTCGTGGACAGCGTGCGACGGAGCCTGCCGGCCACGTCGGGAATCGTCGACGAGCATCAGGGAAGTTTCGTCTGGCACTGGTACGGATCGCCGGAGCGGAAGGACCAGTACCGGATCGAGGCGGCCGACCGGTTCCTGCAGGACGTGATGGCGGCGCCGGAGCGGTACGTCGCCGCGGGCCTGCCGGAGCTGCCTTTCGGCGATCGCCGTTTCGAACTGGTGCTCTGCTCGCACCTGCTCTTCACCTGGTCGGACAAGTACGACCGCGACTGGCACGAGGCCGCACTGCGCGAGCTGATCCGGGTCAGCAACTCCGAGGTCCGGATCTTCCCGCTGGTGCAACAGGGTGCGGGCGAACCGATCCCGTGGCTGCCGGAGCTGCTCGCCTCGCTCGAGGGCGTGACCACCGAGATCCGGAAGGTCCCCTACGAGTTCCAGCTCGGTGCCAACGAGATGCTGGTCATCACCCGCAGCTAGGAGGGCGTCTGAGGACCCTGCGCCTACTGCGCGGCACTCGGCGGGCACCTCGGCGCGCTGGAGGAAAGGCCACGATGAAACCACATCGAGGCCTCCCCTCCAGCACGCCGAGGCACTCCGCCGAGCACCTGCTCGCGACGGCGCAGGGTCCTCAGACGCCCTCAATCTCTGGTGCTTCCCGCTCATCGCGATCACGGATGAGTTTGCGCCTACCCGCCACGATGAGCGGGAAGCGGTCCAGGGATGCCGGGCAGGTGGCGGGAGGACGGTCTGCCGCCGACCCGCCCGGCCGCCGGGTCAGCGCAGGTACTTGCCGCAGACGGGCCACGGGGAGGCGCCGCGCTGCGCGTACAGCTTCTTCGCGCGCATCAGCTGCTCGGCCGCGGAGGCCTTCGCCGGGTTGCCGGAGCCGCCGACGCTGCGCCAGGTCTGCAGGTCGAACTGGAACAACCCGTAGTAGCCGGCCGCATTCACGGCTCGCGGGTTTCCGCTGGACTCGCAGTTGGCGACCTTGGCCCAGGCGCCGCTCAGGTTCGCCTTGCCGCTGCTCGCCTTCGGGCGGTCCTCGGACCGGCTCGGCTTGGCGTCGCGGTTGACCTTCTTCGTGGTCTTGCGGGTCTCGGACTTCTTCACGACCCGAGGCGTCGAGGTGGACTTCTTCGCGCCGTCCAGGGTCAGGGTCTGCCCGATCAGGATGAGGTTCGGGTCCTTCAGGTGATTGATCCGGGCCAGCTCGTGCCAGTCGGCGCCGTTGGCCTGGGCGATCTCGGAGAGGGTGTCACCGGCTTTGACCTGGTAATCGGTCGCGAACGCCGCGCCGGCTCCGGCGGCGGTGATACCGGCTCCCAGACCGGCGATGGAGAGGGTTCGGGCCACCCGGCGAGTACTTCGCCGGGCGCGCGCATGTCGGGCCTTGGACATCAGGAAGCGCTCCTTGTGAGCTCGGGCATGGTGGGGCACACCAGGCCCTCGTGCAGGGGGAGGGGCAATCCGGACACATCCCACAGCAGGTCACAGGACAGCGTCCGAATGATCACGCCACGGTAACGACGCGACCTGAGTCATCCTCGGTGAGGTTTCTGCGAAACGCAAGACCAGATCCGGATCTGCCCCGAACTTTTTCCACCCTCTGACGTACCGAAACCCCAACAACAGAACGGTTTCCGGGCCGACACGCCGATCGGCGACAGCCTGGAACCGATCGGTTTATCACCGGTGGAAATAGCGTTCCGGGACCAGTTCCACGGTCAATTCCCGGATCGTCTCCCGCGCGTCCTCGGGCCAGGCTTCCCAGACCTGCCGGGCCCACTTGAGCAGGGCCGACTCAACCTCGTCGACCCCGCCGGACATCAGCACGTCGTACGCCGTGAGCTCGCCGACACGGTCCGGCGGGACGAGCCGCGGCCAGTCGTCGTACGAGTTCGCCATGATGCCGTGGGCGGTGCGTACGTCGAGGTTGCCCGAGCCGCGTTCGAAGTACATGTAGAGGCCGTTCAGCGCGAACACCGGGCCGATCCGCGGGGCGTCCGGGTTGACGTGCTGCCCGCCGTACGCGTCGATCCGGAGCTGGTGCAGGTACCCGAGGCGGGCCGCGTTCCGGACCTCGAACCCGAGCAGCTCACCGGCGACCTCCGCGCACTCCGGCGAGGCGTTGTACTTCGGGGTGTCCGGCCACTCCGACGATGGAAGTACGGCGCGGCAGCCAGGACAAACCGTTGATTCGTGCGTGCCATCGGGCGAGTTCACTCGTTGATCGAAGCACGGGCACCGCCGTCCGGCAGCTGGATTTACCGTCGGGGGTCGCGGTAGCCGGCGGATGAGGCGACGGATGTGATGGGGGCAGTAGGCGTGATCCGAGTGGCTCTCGGCCATCGCGGCACGTTGGTGCGTGGTGCACTGGCCGCGGTGCTGGCAAGAGAGAACGACCTGGACGTGGTGGCCGAGCTGGACCGCTCGGAGGATGTCCTCCAGGTGGCCGGGCGGCGCCCCGATGTCTTCCTGCTCGATCCACAGCTGCCCGGCCGGATCCGGATCGAGGAGCTCTGCCGCAAGCTCGCCGGCCGCGGCGTCCTGGTGCTGATCGACCACGAGGCGATCGCAGCCACCTCGCTGGCGCTGGTGAAACAGGCGCCGCGCATCGGGCTGATCGCGACCGACGCGACGACCGATCAGCTGGTGCAGGCTGTCCGCGACGTGGCGAAGGGGCTGCCGGTCGTCGACGTACGGCTCGCTGTGGCTGCTTTGAAGGCGGGTGACAATCCGCTGACCGATCGCGAGTGCGAAGTGCTGCGCCAGGTCACGACCGGAGCTACCGCGCAGGAGGTCGCGCGGACGCTCAGCCTGAGCGCGGGGACCGTGCGGAACTATCTGTCCCGGATCCTCGCCAAGACCGGTTCGCGGAGCCGGATCGAGGCGATCCGCAAGGCTCAGGACGCGGGCTGGATCTGAGGGCTGGGCGCCCAGCTGCCGTGGAGGTCCCGGTAGAGGCGGGACGTGCGCATCAGGCTCGCGTGAGTGCCGATCGCGGCCTTGTTGCCGTCGAGGACGAGGATGCGGCGGGCGCGCAGGGCCGAGCTGATCCGGTGCGCGATGACGATCAGCGTCCCGTTGCGCTTGGCAAACGCCTCTTCGGCCTGACGCTCGGCCTCCGGGTCGAGGAAGCAGGTCGCCTCGTCGAGCACGACCAGCGGTGCGGGGGAGAGATAGGCCCGGACCAGCGCGATCAGCTGCTTCTCGCCGGCCGACAGCTCGCCGGGTTTGATGTCGTCCAGTCGATCGATCAGCTGCGTGGCACCGACCGCTTCGACAGCGTGCCTGACCTGCGCTGTCGTTGCATCGGGCAACAAATAGGTGAGGTTGTCGTGCACGCTCCCGCTGAAGACGTAGGCCTCCTGTGGGATCAGCACTCGTGTCTTTGCGAGCTCCTCGGTGGCCACCTCGGTCGGCGGTGCTCCGCCGAGCAGCAGACGGCCGTTCGTCGGGGTGAGCATGCCGCAGACCAGGCCGGCGAGTGTCGACTTGCCGATGCCGCTAGGTCCGACCACCGCGAGGTGCTCGCCCTCGGGGATGGTCAGCTCGAGTTTGTCGAGCACGGGCTCGGCCTTCGGGCCATAGGCGAACGTGAGGCCTTGGAGCCGGACCTGGTAGCCCTTGACGTCCTCGACCGGCCGCGGCTGGTCCGTGGGAGTTGAGGTGTCGAGGATCCGGCCGAGCGTGATCACATACCGCAGGCCGCTGTCGCCGAGGGCGTTCATCACCGTGTTCAATGCGGGCTGCAAGCCGATCAGCACGTAGGTGAGTCCACCGAGCAGCGTGCCTGTGCTGACACCGCGGTCGACCAGCCACGGCCCGGTCGCGAGCAGGATCAGCAGCGGCAGCCAACCTCCGACGGCGAAGCACAGCGTCCGGAGGGCCGCGACCTTCGCCAGTGCGCGCTCGGCCGCCGCGTGTGCCTCGATCGGTTGGCCGACCAGCCATTCGGCGTACTCCTCGGTGCCGGCCGCGGTGATATCGCGTACGCCGCCGAACACCATGCCCGCCGACGCTGCCAGATCCTCATCGGCCGTCAACGACGCGCGCACCCGATCCGCCGCCATCCCCAGCACCGCCAGCGACAAGGCGAACCCGACGAGGAACGGCGGTACGACGAACGCCGCGACGAGCGGAGCGAGCGACAACAATCCGGCCAGCACGCCGAACAGCGTGACCGCGAAACTGCGCAGTACCAGGACCAGTCCAGCGAACGTGTCGCGGACGATCTCCACCTGCCGATTCAATCGTGCGACGGCGCCGTCGTCCCCACCTCGCAGCGCGCCGCCGACGACCCGGCGTACCAGGTCGTCGCGGAGCGGCTCGACGAGATCGCCGAGCCGTGCATAGACCTGTCGCGCCCCGGCCGCGCCGAGCCCTGCTGTGGCGACCAGCCCGGCGAGCCAGGCGATGCCTTGCCACGCGTGCCCGGCGAGAAAACTGTCGGTCGCGCGCGCCACCGCGATGCCGTACACCGCCGTCGGCAGGATCTCCGGAACCGACCACGCGACCAGCTTGACCGTGGCCCGCCTCCGCAGCGCCGCAGCGCCGTACGACAGCTCCCGCTTCATCCGAAAAGTTCTCGGTACGACGTGTTGTGCCAGAGGTCGGCGTGGGGGGCGATGGCGCGGATCTGGCCGTGGTCGAGCCAGATGACCAGGTCGGCGCGGGCCGCGGTCCCGGGACGGTGCGTGACGATCAGGCGGGTGCGGTGGTGCCGGTCCTCGGTCAATGTGCGGCTGATCTGGCGCTCGGTGGCCGTGTCGAGGCTCGACGTGGCGTCGTCGAGAACCAGGAGCCGACTGGCGGACCAGGCCCGGGCGAGGCCGAGCCGTTGCCGTTCGCCGCCGGACATCGGTGCCTTGCGCAACGAAGTGAGGTACCCGTTGGGCAGCCGGCTGACGAAGTCGTGGGCGTGGGTCGCACGGGCGGCGGCCAGTGCCCGGATCGGGCTGACCGCGTGCGGATCGATCGCCTCGCCCACCGTCCGGCCGACCAGCTGCGGACGCTCGAACGCGCAGCCGACCGCGCTCCGCAGCTCATGCCGGCTGATGGCCTGCAGCGGTACGCCGTCCAGCGAGACCTGGCCGGTCGACGGATCCCGCAGTCGGGCCGCGACCGCCGCGAGGACGGACTTGCCGGCACCGCTCGGACCGACCACAGCGACCGTGACGCCGCCAGGAAGGTCGAGGTTCACGTTGTCCAGCAGGACAGTCCCGTCGGCGACCACGCTGACACCGTCGAAGCTGAGCTGGCCCGGTCCGGCCGGGACCGGCAGCGTGCCGTGGGCGATCGTGTCGATCGCGATCACCTCGGCGGACCTGTGTACCCCGGCTTTCGCGCGGGCGAGTTCGCCGAGGACACCGGTCAGGTTGCCGAGGCCCGCGCCGAGGACGGCGTACTGCGAGGCGGCGAACAGCTCGCCCGCGGTGATGTGGCCGGCGACGAGCTGCAGGCCGCCGACCGCGAGTACGGCGACGAGCACGAGCGGGCCGACGACTGCGGCCTGTGCGCCGGAGCGGGAGAGGATCCGCCAGGTGACGACGCCGTTGCGGTGGAGCTCGGGGAGGAGGCCGAGGATGCGCTGCTCCTCGCGTTCCGTCGTACCGGCGGCGGTGATCGTGCGGATGCCGGTGAGCGACTCGGACAGCAAAGCGGCGATGCGGCCCTGGGTCTCCTGGTAGTTGAGGCTGACGTCGGCGGTCCGCTTGGCGAACGTCCACAGGACGAGGATCACCAGCAGTACGCCGCCGAAGAAGGCGGCAGCGAGCCACGGGTCGATCAGCGCCAGGAGGACCAGACTGCCGAGTGGCGGCGCGATCGCTGCGATGGCTGTCACGGCGGCCGGCCCGGCCTGGGCGGCGTCGGTCGCGTTGGCGGAGACGCGGGTGACGAGGTCGCCGGTCTCGAAGTCGCGCGTGCCGGCCGGGCCGCCGCGGACGACGTGCCGGACGAGGCGATGGCGCAGCCAGGCGGTGGTTTCAGCGACACAGGCTGCGCCGGCGAACGCGTCGACGATGCTTGCGGCGATGCCCAGACCGATCAGCGCGGCGGCGGCGATCAGCCAGCGGGTGTAGCCGTTGCCCGAGACGATCGCATCGACCGAACGACCGAGGATGGTTGGGAGCGCGAGTGTCACGCCGCTACCGATGAGCGCGTTGAGTCCGATCAGCGGAAGCCAACCGCGACCACGTTTCGCCACCTCTTGGAAGGTGATCATCGGTCCAGGCCCGTCTCGGTGGCGAGGAAGGCCAGCATGTCGGCGGCCAGGTTGATGCCACCGGTCGTGTGGCCTGCGTCCGGCTCGAATCTGAGCAGCACCGGCCGTTGGCTCGCGGTTGCGTGCTGGAGCGCTGCGCACATCTTCCTTGCGTGCAAGGGATCCACGCGGGTGTCGTTCCCGAAGGCGGTCAGCAGGACGGCCGGATACTTCACGCCGCTCTGGACCCGGTGGTACGGCGAGTAGCTCGCCAGCGTCTCGAAGTCGTCCGCGTCCTTGACCGAGCCGTACTCCGCGGTCCAGCGGTCGCCGAGACCTGAGAGCTCGTAGCGGAGCATGTCGGTGAGCGGGGCCGATGCGACGGCTGCTGCGAAGAGCTCTGGGCGTTGGGTCAGGGCAGCCGTGACGAGCAGACCGCCGTTGGACTCACCGCAGATGGCGAGCTCGTCGGCCGTGGTCCAGCCTTCGCCGATCAGGTACTCGGCCGCGGCGATGAAGTCGTCGATCGTCTGCTGCTTGGTTGCGTCGCGGTGTGCAGCATCGCCGCGAACGGTGGCGGTCACGAACGCGCCGCCGGCCTCGACCCAGGCGAGCGCGAAGGCGGAGTACGTCGGGGTGAGCGCCTGCCCGAAACCGCCGTACCCGTAGAGGATCGCCGGTCCACCAGGCTTGCCAATCACCTGGAGCTCGAGCTCGGTGCCGTCGCGCGAGGTGTAGCTCAGTGTCTGTGTCTCTGCTTCCCGGGCGCTGCCGGCGCCTGTTGTCTGGCCGGTGCTCGCGTCGTAGCAGTAGACCGTCGGTGGCGTGACGCTGTCCGTGTAGGTGAACCAGGCACGGTTCTCGTGGGCGCTCAGTGATCCGACCGATCCGACGCCCGGGAGGTCGATGGTGCCCTGCCGGCGACCGGTCTCGCGGTCGTGGACAGTGATCGTGCTGGTTGTGCTTGTGAGGACGACTTCGTCGAGGATCGCGAGGCCGGTCAGCGGTGCGGTGAGCTGGATGTAGTCACGCCAGACGGTCGGCTCGGCCGGGTCGCCGATGCGGATCCCGTCGGCCGTCACGACGTACAGGCGGTTGTCGGGGCCGACCGACATGATCGTGGTGGTGTCTTGCGGGAGGTGCGCCGGTGGCTCGTCCTTCGACAGGTCCGCGAACCACAGGTCGTCCGTCGTACAGATGGTCAGCCAGCGCCCGTCGGCGCTGAGCTCCAGGCCGTACGACGCCTCGCGGTCGAGGATCGTGGTGTCGTCGGGGTCGCCCAGGCGATGGCGTCGCACCTGGCGGAATCGGACGTAGTAGAACGCGCTGCCGTCGGGGAGCCAGGCGACAGGGGAGTACCGGCAGCCGTCTAGTGGGCCGTCGATGAGCTGGCCCGTTGTGATGTCGAGGATGCTGAGGGTCGAGCGCTCGTCGCCGCCGCGGGAGAGCTGGTACGCGAGCTTGGTGCCGTCCGGTGACGGCTGCCAGGCGTCGAGCGTGGTCGGCCCCGTCGGGTCGAGCTGCTTCGGATCGATCAGCGGGGTCTCGTCGACGAACAGTACGGGCTGGCGGCCTGGCTCGCGGCGCAGCGTGAAGCAGCGGCCGCCTCGCCAGACGGGTGTGGACACGCTGCCGACCTCGGACAGCTGTCGCACCCGGTTCTTCCAGGCGAATCGGCTGGTCAGCGTGCCGGCGTACGTCAGCCACAGATCGTCCTGAGCCCTTGACCACTGTTCGGTCTCCGCGGCCGAGGAGTCCTCGAGCCAGCGGTACGGGTCCGCGACGCTCCGACCGTGCACCTGCTCCACGAGCGGCAAGCGCTCGGCGCATGGATAAGACTGCACGGAATCGATCACCTCACTCTCTTCTTCCGTCCCCCACCAACACAACGAGCGCTGGGTCGCTGAGCTACAAGAAGCGGCCCGGCGACCGAGGCGAGTCGGCCACCGGGGGTCTTGCTCCGGCCCTGAATGCAGGTCGGCCCTGGGTGGGACAACGCCCACCCAGGGCCTCACTACCTGGCATTAACAGGTGCCGTATCAGTGGCAGAGCAGCAGGCTCAGGTTGCTCGGGGTCTGCGAAGCGCAGCCCAGCACGGTCAGCGTGGAGCCGCCGTGGTGGTGGCCACCGTGGCCGTAGCCCGGGGTCTCCAGACCCTGAAGGTCGAGAAGTGCCATGTGTTTACACCTCCTTCGGTGCAAGTCGTCGGGATATGGACTCGGACCACTGGGGAGGTCCGAGGAACGGGAGGGCGACCGGCGCGTCGTGCAGCGCCGCACCCAGGGCCAGCAGTACGCCGGCCGATCCGGTCGCCAGGTCCATCGAGAGACGGAGCAGCTGGTTGCCCGGGTACGCGAGGCCGCCCTCGAACGGCATCGCGTGCCAGCCGAGACCGTGCACGAGGTCGTCGACCGTTGCCTGATCCTCGCCGAGTGCAGCGGCGGAGAGGAGCAGGCCGGCGCGACCCATGAACAGGCCGGGCTGGACGTAGTAATCGCAGTGCGTGACTCGCTTGAGCTCCTGGAGCGTGTTTGCGAGCTCCTCGGACGGGCGGTGGCGCAGGTAGCGCTCGAGGACCAGTGCGACGCCGGCCGAACCCTCTTCGAGGTACGGCAGGGTCCGCCAGCCCTGGTTGACCTGGCGCATCCCGTCGTCGGTGAGCACTGTCCGCTTGAGGTCCTGCCGGATCGCAATCTCGGCCAGGTCGAGCAGCCCGGTGTCGCCGAGCTGCTCGAACGCGGTGAGGAACAGCAGCGCCGGCCCGGACGATCCGTACATCAGCCCGGCGCGCGCGTGCTGGCCGCCGCTGATCTCCGGTACGTCGACCTGCAGCCGATCGGCGACCAGGTCGAGCACGCGGACGGCCTTGGCACGGAGCGCCGGCTCGGTGTCGAAGTACAGGAGGTTCAGGCCGATGCCGGCGAGGCCGGAGTGCAGCCCGAGCTCGCGGGAGCTCCAGTCGTCAGTGAGCGTGCGGTCGACCAGGTCGAGCGCGTCCTGCCGGTAGCCGAGCTCTCCAAGGACGTGTGCGACGCCGTGGAGGCCGTCGTACAGACCCGGTCCGGTCTCGGTGTCGAGGGCCCGCTTGCGCAGCCATTCGTCGTACTGCGGGAGCCGCGAGCCGGTCTTGCTCAGCGCGTAGAGCACGCCGGCTGCACCGGTGGCGAGGTCGATGCCGCCGCCGTCGCGGAACTGCGCGATGTCGCCGGGGAACAGGCGGTCGGTGCGTTCGGGGGTCGCGCTGGCGACGATGGCCCTGGTGAGGGCGTCGCGTACGTCGGTCCACTCGGCCTCGCCCGGCAGCGCCAGGTCGACCATCGCCGGGTCGTGCGTCTTGCCCGGGCCGACGATCGTCCTGACCGCCTCGTCGAGCGTGGCCCGCGGCACCGGGAAGGTGTCGGCGATCATGTCGGCGAGCTGGAACGCCTTGCCGGGATGGAGGTTGAGCAAGATGGTTGCCTGCGGCGCGTAGACGCCGAGCGCGATACAGGCGAGCGCGTACCGGTCGACGTCGACGCCTTGCCGGTCCTGCGGAGCGGCGTACCCGGGGTGGGCGAGCGTCGAGCGGGCCTGGTCCTCGGCCTTGGTCGCGACCTCGAAGTCGATGAGTGTGAGCTTGCCGTCCGCGTCGAGCAGCAGGTTGTCCGGATGCAGGTCGCAGAACACGACACCGCGCTGGTGCAGCTGGCCCACGGCCTCGCCGACCTTGGCGATCATCGCGGTCGCCCATTCGGCGTACTCCGCTTTGTCGGCCTCGGTCGCGTCCGGGTGGGTCAGCGGATAGCGGCGTACCAGCTCGCGTTGCAGCGACACCGAGTCGATGTGCTCCTGCACGAGGAAGTGATGCTCGCCCAGCTGCAGGTAGTCGTGCGTCTTCGGTACGGCGTCGAGGCCGTCGAGCTGCTCGAGGATGTCGCGCTCGTGGGCGATCCGCGCGACCGCGTCCCGGCCGGCCATGTCGAGACCGGCGTACGGCCGGCCTTCCTTGAGGACGACGCGGTCGCCGGTCTCGTTGTGGTGGCCGACGTACACGCCGCCGCCGTTGGAGAACTGGATGACGCCGTCGATCGTGTACGCGAGGTCGTTGGTGGTGACCGCGTTGCGGGCCTCGAGGTGCGGCTGCAGGAAGTCCGGCAGCGTGATCCACGGCGGCGTGACGAAGGTCGGGCCGCGGTGGTCCGGGACAAGGTTGCCCTGGGCATCTTCGATCGCGAGCACGCGTTCGCCGGTCGCCGACAGGCAGTGCCGGCTGACGAAGGCGCCGTACCGGACGAAGAGCGGACCTTCGGCGTAGCGCAGATCGCTCAGGATATAAGGGCCTTCGACGCCGCGGAGGATCTCGTCGAGCTCCTTCAGGACCAGCTCGCACTGCGCGTCGTCGGTCGGGTAGATCGTCACCAGCTTGCCGCTCGACCCGCGGGGAGCAGCCTTGGAGTTGACCATCACCAGAACGGCTTCGTTGCGCAGGAACTTGAACGCGATGCCGCGCGGGACGCAGTACTCCCACACCGCCTCGAGCGTCCGCTCCACGTCCTGCAACCGTGCCGACACGTGGATCTTCCACCCCTGCGCGGGCAGCCGGAGATCGTCGGGCGCGTAGTGCATCCACTGCTCACCCGGCACATGCCGCCACCCGTCCGGCACCGCCCGCTCGGCGATGGCGAAATCCGGATGCTGAGCACCGCGATTGGCCGGCGTCTCGTAGAACCGCCGATCCGCAAGGCAGTAGAACTCGTAACTCTCATGCATGACTGTCCGACCCCCCTTTCGTGGTGCCCCGCCACATCTTGGGCGCCACCACAGGGCTCGGCGTAGTGCACGATGTCATCACTCTCGTGTGAAGAACCCACACACTACGAGTGAGTAACTAAACACTCTTCGTTACCGTACTGCACAACCTGAGCGCGAATCCGCCCGTTACAACATGTCAATCCGTCCCGAACCCATCACAACCCGTAACCCCACACCTTGTGCCTCGTACGGCGTCTGCCCGCGCGCACTACGCGGCCGCTTCCCTCGTCGCTCCGCTCCTCAGCGCGGCCACTCCGTGCGCTCCCACCCACCCCGGCTCATCGCCGGTGCATCCCTGCCGGCTGCCGCCGGCGACTTGCGAGCTGCCGCTCGTGGCGACTGCTTGACCGAAGCCTGTCCTCAGGGGCAGGCGTGGTCACGGGGACGGAACCACGCCCGACGGCGACATCGCCGATTGTCGTGAGCGGCCTCCGAGCGCATCGGCAGCTGGAGAGAGAACCCAGCCTAGAGTCGTCCGAGAATCTCGACCTTCTTCGCGTTGAACTCTTCGTCGGACAGAACACCGGCTGCGTGGAGCTCAGCCAACTGCCGCAGGTGAGCGAGCGGATCGGACGCTGGTGCCGCTGCCTGGACCGGCGGAGCGTACCGGGCAGCGATCGCCTGCTCGATCTCGGAACGCAGAGCATCGAACGCACGCATCTGGTTCTTGACGAAGATCACGCTGTTCTCATCATGTACCGCGTCCATCGTCTGTGCCCCGAATCGCGAGCGCGCCTCGTTCCCACCGCCGAGGGTGAACTGAATGAACCCGTTGACGAGCGCGCCTGCAGGCTTCCACTGCACGGCAGTAACAGACCCGACCGGAATTCGCTTCTCGCCCTTCCCGATCGTGGCCCGTGCCAGGAATCCCTTCCGCCGGATCGTAATGAACGTTCCGTCCCAAACAACGGTCCCGTTGTGGCCCTTGACTTCCACCGCTCCCCGCCTCTCTTCCAGTGTCCTGAGGAGAGGCACGACCAGTGGGTCGTGATACATGGCGCCGAGACCCGTTGGTCAATCGCCCCGGCGACGACGCCTTACGGCTTTCCGCTCAAGACGTTGCCGAACGGCCCACATGCTTGCGCATCACCTGGCGACGTCTACCTACACCGGGTAGGTGTGGACCTCGGTGGCTTTGAGGGTGGCTTGGAGGGTTTGGTTGGGGGTTAGGTGGAGGTCGGCTACGGCTGCGGGGGTGATGTCGGCGAGGAGGTCGGCTGGGCCGGTGGGGGAGGCGGTGAGGCGGACTCTGACTGTGTGGGCGTGTTGTTCTATGCCGGTTACTACTGCGGGCCAGGTGTTGCGGGGGCTGCCGGCGGGGGCGGTGGGGTAGAGGCTGACGGCGGTGGGTGGGAAGGCTACGTGGACCGGGCCGGTGGCTGGTTCGGCGAGGGTGATGGTGCCGCCGTCGGACAGGTGGACGGTGGTGTTGGTCGCCGTACCTCGGTAGAGGTTCAGGCCTACCAGTTGGGCCACGTAGTCGGTGCGGGGGCGGTGGGCTACTTCGGTCGGCTTGCCTTCTTGGACTACCTGGCCGTTCTCGATGATGATCAGGCGGTCGGCCAGGACCATCGCGTCGAGCGGGTCGTGGGTGACCAGCAAGGTGCGGCCTTCGAAGCGGCGGAGGTGTTGGCCTAGTTCGGCTCGGACGTGGAGTGTGGTGCTGGCGTCCAGCGCGGCGAGCGGTTCGTCCAACAGCAGTAGCTCGGGGTCGGTGGCCAGGGCGCGGGCCAGGGCCACGCGTTGGGCTTGGCCGCCGGACAGAGCGCGAGGGCGAGTACGGGCGTACTCCGACAGCCCCACGGTCTCCAGCCAACGGGCAGCCTCTGCGCGGGCGGTCTGCTTCTCGGCGCCACGGGCTCGGAGGCCGAAGGCAACGTTCTCCAGGCAGCTCAGGTGGTTGAAGAGAAGGTAGTCCTGGAAGACCACGCCGATCGGTCGGCGGTCTGGCGTACGGAAGGTGCGCGGCGGCTCGTCCCAGACAGAGGTGTCCAGTGCGACGCGTCCGCCGTCCAGCGCGAGCAGTCCGGCGATCGCACGGAGCGCAGTGGTCTTGCCTGCACCGTTGGGACCCAGGAGTGCGACTACCTCACCTGGCTCGACGGTCAGGTCCACGGACAACGCGAACGAACCACGTCTCACCTGGAGGTCGGCGTACAGAGTCATTGCAGCCCGCTGATCCAGCGCTCGCGCAGAGACGCTAGTACGACGACGGAGACGAGCAGCAGCACGAGACTCAGTACGACGGCCACATCCGGATCGGTCTCCAACGCCAGGTAGACAGCCAGCGGCATAGTCGTCGTACGGCCGGGGAAGTTGCCGGCAAAGGTGATGGTCGCGCCGAACTCACCCAGGGCACGTGCCCAACACAGCACAGTCCCGGCAACGATCCCTGGCGCAATGGACGGCAGAGTCACTCGGCGGAACGTCGTCCAGCGACCAGCACCGAGCGTCGCAGCGGCCTCCTCGTACCGCGGGTCGGCTGCACGCAATGCACCCTCCACCGAGATCACCAGGAACGGCATAGCTACGAACGCCTCCGCCACGATCACGCCGGCAGTTGTAAACGGCAAGGAGATCCCGAACCACGAGTCGAGGTACTGGCCGACCAGTCCGCGTCGCCCGAGCACCAGCAGCAGTGCCACGCCGCCAACCACCGGCGGCAGCACCAGAGGAACCGTCACGAAGGCACGGATCAAGCTGCGCCCCGGCAGACCACCCCGGGCCAGCAACCACGCCAACGGAACGCCCAGCACCAGACATAGTGCTGTCGCGGACGTAGCGCAGACCAGCGATAGCTTCAGCGCCTGCCAGACGTCAGCACTGTGCAGCTTCGCAGGCAGGGTCGACCAAGGCGCTTTGACGAGCAGTCCGATCAGAGGGACGACCAGGAACGCCAGTCCGATGAGTGCAGGCAGCAGGAGCACGAGGGGCAGCCGCCCGCTCGTACTCCTGCCACGACGACTCACGGCGCGGAGAATCCGGCCGCGCTCAGGACCGCCTTGCCCTTGTCGGACAGGACGTAGTCGACGAACGCCTGGGCGCCGGCAGCATTCGGAGCCTTGGTCAGCGTGGCGATCGGATACTCGTTGACGGCCTTGCTGGCTTCAGGGAACTCGATGCCCTCGACCTTGTCCTTGGCGGACAGCACGTCGGTCTTGTAGACCAGTGCGGCGTCGACCTCACCGAGACCGACCTTGGTCAGCGCGGCCTTCACGTCCTGCTCGAGGCTGTCCGGCTGCGCGGTGATCCCGCTTGCCTTGAACACCTTGTCGGCCGCCGCGCCACACGGAACCTGCACGGCGCACAGCGCGATCTTCTTGTTCTTGTCGGCGAAGTCCTTGAGGCCGGTGATCTTGCCCGGGTTCCCCTTCGGTACGGCGATCTCGAGCGTGTTGCTGACGAAGTTCGTCGGCGTGCCCTTGTCCTTCACGTCGTCCATGTTCTTCGGCGCCGCCGAGGCGAACACGTCCGCCGGCGCGCCCTCGTTGATCTGCTTGGCGAGCGCCGAGCTGCCGGCGAAGTTGAAGGTCACCTTCGTGCCCGGGTTCGCGGCCTCGAAGTCCTTGCCCAGCTGGGTGAACGTCCCGGTCAGCGACGCGGCCGCGAACACGTTGATGGTGCCGGACACAGCCGGTGCGCTGCTGGAGCTGCTGGACGTGCTCGAAGGCGAGGACGACGCGGCCGGGCTGTCGTCGCCGCAACCGGCCAAGGCGAGCGCGGCGACTGTGGCGAGGGCGGCGAACGCGGTACGACGGAACATCAGGCCTCCGGGATTTCGACGACGACATGGGTGGACTTGATCGAAGCGACGGCCACCACCCCGGGCTCGAGCCCGAGCTCGTCCGCGGCCTCACGACTCATCAGCGACACGACGCGGAACGGCCCCGCCTGCATCTCGACCTGGGCCATCACGCCGTCCTTCAGCACCCGGGTGACGATCCCCCGCATCCGGTTGCGGGCCGAGGCGGCGGCGGTGTGGCCGGGCTCCGGGGAGTCGGCCAGCTCCTGGGCGAACGCGGCGAGCGCTTGCCCGTCGACGGCCATCCGGCCGTTCTCCTGCTTCGACGGCAACCGCCCCTGATCGATCCAGCGCCGAACCGTGTCGTCGCTGACCCCCAGCAGTGCGGCTGCCTCACTAACCCGCAAGTTCGGCACGGAGGTCAGCTTACCGCCGCATCTGCGGATTGGTGCCAGGTTGTCCACAGTTACGAACCGATGACGGATCGCGGGTGCCAATCCGCATAAGTTAAGGACATGAGCACATCGGGGATGCGGGACTACCTGGACGGGCCGCACAAGGCGGCGCGGGACGTTGTGCGAGCCCGGTTGGGTGCGCACGGTGAGTTGGCGGATCTGGCGGTGCGGTTGCCGCGGGACGAGTATCGGGACAAGGTGCTCGAGCTGTTGCTGGAGTCGGCTGCGGACGGGCTGCCGGCGCGTGGATATCCGAAGGAATACGGAGGGGAAGGTGATCTGGGCGGGTTCATCGCGGGGTTCGAGACGCTGGCCTTCGGTGACCTTTCGCTGATGGTGAAGGCGGGTGTGCAGTTCGGGCTGTTCGCCGGCGCGATCCTGCATCTGGGGACGGAGAAGCATCACGAGCGTTACCTGGCGGAGGCGGTCAGCGGGCGGTTGCTCGGCTGCTTCGCGATGACCGAGACCGGTCACGGGTCGAATGTGCAGGCGCTCGGCACGACAGCGACGTACGACGAGGCGACGGGAGAGTTCGTCGTACACACACCGACACAGGAGGCGCGGAAGGACTACATCGGTAACGCAGCGCGGCACGGGCGGATGGCGGCGGTGTTCGCGCAGCTAGTCGTCGGCGGTGAGAGTCACGGCGTGCACTGCCTGCTGGTGCCGATCCGGGCCGACGACGGGACGCCGCTGCCCGGCGTGACGCTGTCGGACTGCGGGCCGAAGCTCGGGCTGAACGGCGTCGACAACGGGCGCATCGTGTTCGACCAGGTCCGGGTGCCGCGCGACGCCCTGCTGGATCGCTATGCCCAAGTCGATGCCGATGGCAACTACACCAGCGGGATCGAGAACCCGGACCGGCGGTTCTTCACGATGCTCGGGACACTCGTACAAGGACGTGTGTCCGTCGGCGGCGCGGCGATCAACGCGAGCAAGGTCGCGCTGGCGATCGCGATCAGGTACGGCGACCAGCGGCGTCAGTTCGGCGCTCCCGGGAGTGCCGAGGAGACCGTGCTCCTCGACTACCGGATGCATCAGCGGCGACTGCTGCCGTTGCTCGCGCGGACGTATGCGTTGCACTTCGCGCAGGCCGAGCTGGTCGAGGAGTTCGCGCGGGTGTTCAACGACGATCGCGACGAGCACGACCGGCGGGCGTTGGAGGCGCAGGCCGCCGGCACGAAGGCGCTGGGGACGTGGCACGCGACCGAGACGATCCAGATGTGCCGCGAGGCGTGCGGCGGCGCCGGTTACCTGGCGGAGAACCGGCTGGCCACGTTGAAGGCGGACACCGATGTGTTCACGACGTTCGAGGGCGACAACACCGTTCTCCTGCAGTTGGTGGCCAAGGGTCTGCTGACCGACTATCGGGAGTCGTTCGGCAAGCTCGACCCGCTCAGCACGGCGCGGTTCGTGGCAGCGCAGGCCGTGGAGATCGCGGTCGAGAAGGCCGCGCTGCGACCGGTGATCGAGCGGCTGCGGGACGCCGTACCGAATCGGAGTGATGCGGCGGATCCGGATGCGGGGTTGCGCGACGATGCGTACCACTCGGGCCTGCTGCGGTTCCGCGAGGAGCACATGTTGTCGGGCGTCGCGCGGCGGTTGAAGGCCGGGATCGATGCCGGCGACGAGCCGTTCGAGGTGTTCAACCGGTGCCAGGACCACGTGATCGCGGCCGGGCGGGCGCACGTCGACCGGGTCGTCCTGGAGGCATTCCAGGCCGCGGTGCAGGATGCGCCGGAAGAGATCAGGCAGCGGCTGCAGGATCTGTACGACCTGCATGCGCTGGCGACGATCGAGGCCGAGCGCGCGTGGTACCTCGAGCACGGGCGGCTGTCGGGCGGTCGGTCGAAGGCGATCACGGCGCTGGTCAACGAGTTGTGCGCGGCCGTCCGGCCCGCTGCGGTGGAGCTGGTCGACGCGTTCGGAGTACCGGGCTCAGCAGTGGAGGTGCCGATGGTTGTACCGTCGCAGCATGAGTGAGTCGATCGAACCCGCGTCGGCTGCCGAAGCCGCCCGCGAACTCGCCCGGGTCCTGCTCGAGCAGGCCGACGCCCTGGACCTGCACGACCTGCGGGCCACCGGCGCGATCGAGAACGTCCGGGTCCAGGCCCGGGCGCTCGCGGACGCGGTCCACGAACGCGGCTGGGGCGACATCTTCCTCGGGATCGACTCGTACGACCCCGACGAGCTGGACGACCTGCCGCTGGGACCGGACGACTTCGACGACCCGGCGGACTACCGCGAGATCGTCGAGGGCGGCGGTCTGGACGACCTCGAGGAGCTCGGGGAGCCGCTGCTGCCCGAGGACGGCGTCCGGCTCAGCTACCAGGCGCGCTACGACTACGTGGTGACCGACCCCGAGGCTTTCGTGCAGTACGTGCGGAGCCGCGCGGACGAGGCGCAGAACGACGAAGTGATCGACGACATCGAGGACGCGCAGTCGGCGTTCGAGCTGCTCTGCTACCTCGATGGCCTCGGCTCGAAGGAGTACGAGTCGTTCGGGCTGATCCCGGGCGGCGGCGAGGAGTCCCACAAGGTGGTCGAGTTCTCCCTCTGGGACCTCGACCCGACCCGGCGCGACGACACCTACCCCTACTGACCCCTGGAAACAGAACTTCCCCGCCGTACTGGTCCCCAGCAGCACCAGTACGGCGAGGAAGTCTCCGCATAGAAACGCCGACCGCGCCGGACGTTGGTCGCCACCTCACTGGCGACCAACGCCCGACCGGCACGGCCGACGTCCTGCTGTTGCCCCGAGAGGGCAAGTGGCCCGAAGGAGGGTGGGCCCGAAGCTCATTCCGAGGCCGGCAGGGGAGGTACAGTCCGGTCGCGGACGGGAGCTCGTCGGGCAACCACCTGGACCCGTTTGCCGGCGACCCGTCCGCCGCCGACAAGAGAACGTTGTCACGGGGCCGCTACTACCGGGAATCATCCGCTTCAAACATTTGCATTGCCTTTGAAGTAGGCAACGCTCAGTAAAACTTTCCTCACTTTCCGTGCAGATGTTGCCTTCTGCAACAACTAACCAGTCGTCAAGACTCCTGCAGGGGAACGGTCACGCGAGTTCCAGCGACGGGCGGGCCGGAACTTCGCCGTACGTCGTGGTGCGCTGCCGGGCCGGGCGGCCGGCGGCGGTCGCCATCGCGGTGAGTTCGGCGATCGACTTGCGGCTGCCGTGTTTGGAGCCGGCCATCCGGCTGATGGTCTCCTCCATCAGCGTGCCGCCGATGTCGTTGACGCCGCCGTTCAGGACCGCGACGCAGCCGTCGACGCCGAGCTTGACCCACGAGCACTGGATGTTGTCGATGCGCCCGTGCAGCATGATCCGCGCCATCGCGTGCACGGCCCGGTTCTCGTCGTACGTCGGACCCGGGCGTGCGACGCCGGCCAGGTAGATCGGCGAGTTCTGGTGGATGAACGGCAGCAGCACGAACTCGGTGAACCCGCCGGTCCGGTCCTGGACGGCGGCGATCGTGCGCAGGTGCTGGACCCAGTGGTGCGGCGCGTCCACGTGGCCGTACATCATCGTCGAGCTCGACGGCAGGCCGACCTTGTGCGCGGTGCTGATCACCTCGATCCAGCTTGCCGTGGGCAACTTTCCCTTGGTGAGGATCCAGCGGACGTCGTCGTCGAGGATCTCGGCCGCGGTGCCGGGGATGCTGTCCAGGCCGGCCTCCTTCACCGAGATCAGGAACTCCTCGATCGACAGTCCGGTGCGGACCGAGCCGTTCACGATCTCCATCGGGGAGTAGGCGTGGACGTGCATCTCCGGGACCCGGTCCTTGACCGCCCGGACCAGGTCGGCGTACGCCGTACCGGGGAGGTCGGGGTGGATACCGCCCTGCATGCAGACCTCGGTCGCGCCGATCACCCAGGCTTCCTCGGCGCGCTGACCGACCTCGTCCATCGACAGCGAGTAGGCGTCGGCGTCGGTCCGGCGCTGGGCGAACGCGCAGAACCGGCAGCCGGTGTAGCAGACGTTGGTGAAGTTGATGTTCCGGTTCACCACGTAGGTGACGTCGTCGCCGACCACCTGTTTGCGCAGCTCGTCCGCGATCCGCGCGAGTTCGTCGAGCGCCGGACCGGTGACGGTCATCAACGTGAGCGCCTGGTCATCCGACAGCCCGGCCGGGTCCCGCTCGGCGGCAGCCAAGGCTGCCTTCACCTCGGAGTCGACCCGTGCCGGAGCGGACGCGGCACGAGCTGCCGCGTCGACCGGAAGAGATGTGCCAGCCGCCCGGCGGGCCGCGACGTCCTCGCGGACCACGTCCCAGTCGCCGTACGCGGCGTCGAAGTCCGAGCGGGTCTCGGTACGGCGGCCCTCGGTGTCGATCGCGGTGTGGAGGTCGGTTCGGCCGACGCTGTCCCCGCCGCCGTCCGGCTCCTGCCACGGCAGGCCGACGGGCTTGGCGTCTTCCCGCGCCAGACCGGTCGCGGGATCGAGCAAGGCCTCGACGTGCGAGATCAGCCGCGGGTCCAGCCAGGGTTCGCGCAGGTACTCGGGGTGTGCCGTCAGCCGCTCACGCAGTACGAACCCGGCGTCCGCCGTCACCTTCGCGAGGTCGTCGATCTGCGGCCACGGGCGCTCCGGGTTCACATGGTCGGGCGTCAACGGCGACACCCCGCCGAAGTCGTCCACGCCGGCGTCCAGCAGCGCACGGCATTCGGCCAGGTCGACGAGGTTCGGCGGCGCCTGCACCCGTGCCCGCGGACCGAGCACGATCCGCGTGACCGCGATCGCGGCCAGCCACTCGTCCAGCGGTACGTCGGCGTCGTTGCGCATCGCCGTGTCCGGCTTCACCCGGAACCCCTGGATGATGACTTCCTGGATCCCGTTGTACTGCCGTGCGACCTTGCGCAGCGCGAAGATCGAGTCGGCCCGCTCCGGGAGCGTCTCGCCGATCCCGATCAGCAGCCCGGTCGTGAACGGCACGTTCGACCGCCCGGCGTCCTCCAGCACCCGCAGCCGAATCGCGGGATCCTTGTCCGGCGACCCGAAGTGCGGCTGGCCCTTCTCCTCGAACAGCCGCCGCGAGGTGGTCTCGAGCATCATCCCCATGCTCGGCGCGACCGGCTTCAACCGCTGCAGGTCCTGCCACGACATCACGCCCGGGTTCAGGTGCGGCAGCAGGCCGGTCTCCTCGAGGACCCGGATCGCCATCGCCCGCACGTAGTCGAGCGTGCTGTCGTACCCGGCCTCCTCCAGCCACTGCTTCGCCGCGTCCCACCGGTCCTCGGGCGCATCGCCCAGCGTGAACAGCGCCTCCTTGCACCCCAGAGCTGCGCCCTGCCGCGCGATCTCCAGCACCTCGTCGGGCGAGAGGTACGGCGCGTGCACCCGACCCGGTGTCGTCGCGAACGTGCAGTAATGACAGCGGTCGCGACACAGGCGGGTCAGCGGGATGAAGACCTTCTTCGAGTACGTGACGATGCCCGCCCGGCCGGCGTCGACCAGGCCCTGGTCGCGGACGCGGGCCGCGGTCGCCATCAGGGCGGTCAGCGCGTCGCCGCTCGCGCCGAGCAGCACCTCCGCCTCCACCGGGTCGAGGGTCTTGCCGTCGTCCGCACGCTTCAACGCGCGCCGCATCGCAGTACTCAGATCGTTGGCCACGAAATCCGAGCTTAAGTCGGGAAAACCGGTCGATCTCCCGATTCCGGGCACTAAAAACAATCCGTACAGACGTCCTGATAGTTTGCTGTTCGTGCAGGTCAGGAGGGTTGCGGACGGTCGTCGGGTGCGCGGTGAGCAGCGGCGGAACGAGCTGCTGCGCGCGACCTTGACCGTCATTGAACGCGACGGAGTCGCAGGTGTGAGCCATCGCGCCGTAGCCGCCGCGGCCGATGTCTCGGTCGCTTCGATCACCTACCACTTCCCGACCCTCGACGATCTCCTCGTCGCTGCGCTCCGCTCGGCCGCGGAGGATCTCGCCGTCGAGCTGCACGGTCGCGGCAGCGAGCTCGGCGCGCGCCCGGCCGATGAGCTGGCGCGGCTGATCGAGCACAGCGTCGTACGGCGCCGTGGCCGGACGCTGGCGCTCTACGAGCTCTACCTGTACGCCGCTCGCCGGCCCGAGCTCCGTGAAACGGCCGGGGCGTGGTTGGAGCCGTTGACGGAGATCGCACGTACGTTCACGGCGGACCCGCAGAAGGCGACGCTGCTAGTCGCCGCCCTGGACGGGTTGCTGATGCAGGCGCTGATCGGTGCGCGTGAGATTGACCAGCAGGATGTCGCGGCGCTGGTGCAGGTGCTGAGGTAGCGCACGGGCTACCTGTGGTCGGGTGTTCGGGCCAGAGCATTGGTGCGGTCGGAGCAGGTTGGCTAGCCACATGTTGAGGTTGTCTGTCGGAGCGCTGCGGACCAGGTGGCAGTTGTTCGCCGGTGCGGTGGTTGCTGTCGCTCTCGGGGTTGGACTGGTGCAGTCCGGGCTGCAGATGCTGGCTGCGACGGACCGGCCCGTGCTGCCGGCTGGGCTGTCGGCGTACCGGCGGGCTCAGGTGAGGGAGGGGTACGTCGGCGCTTCGACGTTGCTGGGGATGTCGGTGATGCTGGCCGTGTTCCTGAGTGTGTTCATCGTCAGTACGACGTTCGGCTTCATGACTGTGCAGCGGCGGCGGGAGTTCGGGCTGCTGCGGCTGGTGGGCGCGCAGCGGGGCTATCTGTGCCTCATGGTGGTCACCGAAGCCGGACTGCTCGGGCTGGTGGGCAGCGTGGTCGGTCTGCCGCTCGGAGCGCTGGCTACGTGGGCTCAGTCGTGGTTGCTCGTGCAGCTGGGGATGCTGCCGAGCTGGTTCGAAGCGCCGTGGGACCAGGGTGCGGTGTGGGCGGCGATGATCGTCGGAGTCAGTACGGCGCTGGCCGGCGTCCTCGCGGCGGCCTGGCGGGCGTCGCGGATCAACGCGCTCGATGCGGTCGTGGAGGGATCGGCCGCACGGCGGGTGATGACGGGCTGGCGATGGTTCTGGGGGCTGTCGGCGGCATTCGGCACGGTGGTGCTGGTGATCGCCGCGCAGGCGGCACGGGATCTCGTTGCGGGGTTGATGATCGGGCTGGTCGTGATGATCAGCGGGTCCGTCGCGTTGAGCCAGCTGAGCCCGGTCGTCGTACCGCTGGTCGGTCGCGTGCCCGCAATCGTTGTCCGCGGCAACTTGATCGCGGATCTCGCGCGGGCCGGCGTGTTGCACGCCGTACGGCGGAGTGCGGCCACAGCGGCGCCGTTGATCGTGCTCGTCGGACTGGTGGTCGGGCTGTGGGGGACGTTCGGCTCGCTGGCGAAGGCGGTCGGGGTGGAGCAGGAACGGTTGATCACGGCGGACGTCGTCGTCGATCACGCGGTCGCGCCGGGGTCGGGGATCGTGGCGGCGTCGGCCCAGACCGCTGTACCGATCGTTGTCACTCGGGGGAGGAACACCGTGTACTCCGAGGCGATCGGGATCGATGCGGCGGCGTACCAGCAGACGCACAAGCTGCGGCCGCGGAAGGGCTCGCTGGATCGGTTGACCGGGCGGACGATCGCGATCGGGCCGGGGATGGCGGTGGCGGGTTACAAGCTCGGGTCGGTGCTCAAGGTTGCTCTCGGCAACAGAAAGATCGCAGTGAAGGTCGTGGCGATCATGCCGGAGACGCTCGATGTCAGCGAGAACTTCTTCATCCCGCGGAGCCTGCTGCCGGCCGGTGGGCGGACCGAGACGCTGGTCAAGCTCGCGCCCGGTACGACGATGGAGGGGCAGACCGTCGAGGAGTGGGCGGAAGCGCGAGGTGAAGCGCAACAGCGCAGCAACTCGGGGTTGTTCGCCGCGCTGATGGAGTTGGCGGGGATCTTCACGGCCGTCGCGGTGGTCAACGCTGTCGTGATGTCGACTGCTGATCGGCGGCGCGAGTTCACGCTCGGGCGGATGGCCGGACTGACGCGCGGGCAGGTCGTTGCGGTTGCCGTGGTGGAGTCCGCGACGGTCGCGGTGGTCGGCGTACTGCTCGGAGCACTGGTTGCCGGGGCTGCGCTGGCCGGGATTGCTGCGGGGCCTTACGGCCTTGCGGCGTTGGCGATTCCGTGGCGGCTGCTCGGGTTGATCTTCGCGTCGGCGTTGGTGGTCGTCGGGGCGGCGGCCGCGCTCACTGCTTGGCGTGCGACGTCTCGCCGGCTCGGCACATACTGAGCATGACGAGGTGGTGGAACGGGCGGATCAGGTTGTAGTAGAACCGCCCGGCCGGTCGCAGGTATTGCACGAGGGTGACGACCTGGAACTTGGCCGGCCGCTCGTTGTCGGTGATGAACGCCAGATAGCCGATCAGGTGGTTGTCGGAGATCTTCAGCAGCAGGTAGTGATCCTCTTCGCCGCGCATGACGGTGAAGAACGCGTCCTTCTCACCCGGGGTGAAGCTCACCGTCTCCGGACTCATCTTCCGCGAGTCCGGCACGGTTGCGGTTTCGAGGCGCAGTACGGTCGCGACCGCGATCCGGATCGCGAACAATCCCTTCACCCACAACGGGCTGTGGCCGAGCGCACCCGCGACGAACTCCCGCAGCGTCACGTCGCCGTGCGCCGTCTTCACGTCGATCTCGTCCATGTCCGGGATCAGGTCGTCGAGTTCGTGCAGGGCGGTCGGCACCGGTCGCTCCTCTAATCGATCAGGCGGAGAGTGAGGTTGTAGATCTCGCGCAGTTCCGCGCGTCCGATCGGCGGCAACACCTGCTCGGCCCCGATCAGGATCAGATACAGCAACTGCGCGTACCGGTCCGGATCGACGTCCGCCCCGACTCCACGACACAGCTCCTTCAGGTACGCCGTTCTCGCCGCGTCCACCCGCTCCTGCGTCGCCCGCACGTCGGGATCCTGCAAGGCCCACGCCCGGACAGCAATCTCCAACGCCGCGTTGTCGGGATCGGCCAGCACCAGCCGCAACAGGTGCTCCAGCTTCGCCCGCGGCTTCGCGTTCTCGGCGTCGATGGTGTCGATCAGCCGGGTCGTGAACTGCGCCTCGAAGTACTCCATCAGCGCCGCCTTGAACCCGCCGGCGCTGCCGAAGTGGTGGTAATACGACCCCTTCGTCACCCCGAGCTGATCGGTCAACCGCTCGATCGTGATCGCCGGCGCCCCCTCGGTCGCCAACAGCTCCAGCCCCGCATCCAACCACTCAATCCGTGTAACCACGCTGAAAACATACCATACGGTTTGGTATGGTCTCCTGCCGGTGTGCAGTCTGGTCAGGCGTCGGCGGCGGTGAGGGCCTCGGCCTCGACCTCGGAGTGGTTGGCGGGGACCCGCAAGTGTGACAGCGGCTTCCAGCCGGTGGCCAGTACTCCGACCGCCAGCAGCACGGCGATGGCGCCGACGTAGAACGGCAGCTGGATGTTGAACTCCTCGCCGAGCTTGCCCGCCAGCCACGGTGCGACCGCACCGCCGGAGAAGCGGACGAAGGAGTACGCCGCGGAGGCCGTGCCGCGCTCGACCGGAGCGGCCGACATCACGGCCTCGGTGATCAGCGTGTTGTTGATGCCCAGGAACAGACCGGCGACGACGACGCCGATCGCCAGGACCGCCTTGTGGTGGGCGAAGAGGCCCATGACTGCGAGGTCCGCGCTGAACAGCAGCAGCACAGTCATCGCGACCGGCAGCGTGCCGAACCGGCGCTGCAGCCGCGGCGCCACGAACACCGAGGTGAACGCGAGGCACAGACCCCAGCCGAAGAAGATCAGCCCGATCTCACGCGCCGACATTGCCAGCGGGAACGGGGTGAACGCGAGCAGCGTGAAGAAGCCGAAGTTGTACAGCAGCGCGGTGATCGCGACGGTGGCCAGCGACCGGTGCCTTAGTGCCTTCAACGGCTCGACGATCGACGTACGACGGGCTTCGGGCGGCGAGGCGGGCAGTAGGAACGCGGTCGCGGCGAGCGCGATCGTCATCAGTACGGCGACGCCGAAGAACGGGCCGCGCCACGAGATCGTGCCGAGCTCACCGCCGACGAGCGGGCCGGCCGCGATGCCGACACCGAGGGCGGCCTCGTAGAGGATGATCGCCTCGGCGACCGAACCGGCGGCCGAGTTCACGATCGTGGCCAGGGCGGTCGCGATGAAGAGCGCGTTACCGAGACCCCAGCCGGCGCGGAACGCGACGATCATGCCGATGCTGTTGGACGCGCCGGCCAGGGCGCTGAAGACGACGATGATCGCCAGGCCGATGAGCAGGGTGCGCTTGGCGCCGATCCGGCTGGAGACCGCGCCGGTGATCAGCATCGCGACGCCGATGACCGCCATATAGCTGGTGAACAGCAGCGAGACCTGGGACGGGCTCGCGTGCAGCTGCTCGGCGATCGGCTTGAGGATCGGGTCCACCAGGCCGATGCCCATGAACGCGATCACGCAGGCGAACGCGACCGCCCAGACGGACTTGGGCTGCTTCAGAAACGATGAGTTGCTCACCGGGGCGTGTCCTCCAGAGGTTCGAGGGTGAGGAGTTTGTGGATGACGGCGACCGCGGCCTCCAGGGTGGTGAGGTCCGTCGCGGAGAGTTGATGAAGCCGGGAGGCCAGTGCGACACCGGCTTGCCGCCGGGCGCTGTTCAGTTCGGCGAGGCCGGCATCGGTGAGGCTGATCAGGCTGGCGCGGGAGTCGGCCGGGTCCGCGGCGCGGCGTACCCACCCCTGCTCCTCCAGGCGCTGGACGAGATTGGACATCGTCGGCTGGGAGCACCGATCGGCCTTGGCCAGCTCACTGATCCTGGCCTCCCCGAGCTCGTCCAGCCGACCGAGCACCCGCATCGCCGCGTGCGGCAGCGTGTTCACGTCGCGGGTCGCCATCCTGGTCAACCGCGACGACGCGACGACGACCTCTTCGCCGAGCCGAGTCAGATCCGTAGCAATCACACTGACAAATATACATAGGAATGCTATGCATCTCTATCGAAGTGAACGAGATCACTTGGCAACGCCGCGTAACCGGGGGATAGTGCAAGCTCCGGCTGGCTGGAGGGGGAGGACATGCCGATCGGAAAATCCGAGGGGGCACTGCGCGTCGACGCGGAGACGGCGATCATCCTGCGCGAGGCGTTCCACAAGATCGAGGCGCTGTACCGGACCGACCATCACGGGTTGTACGACTACGTTCGCGCGGTGGCCTGCAAGCTGGCCCGCGTCGACACCTTCTACATCGGCTTTCTGCACGGGTCGAACCGTGTGCGCTACCCGTACGGGTACGACAGCGGCAAGTTCGACGATCCGGCGACGCACACGTACGGGCCGAACGGTCAGACGGCGTGGCTGCTCAAGCATCGCCAGACCTATCGCTTCGCCTACGACAACGGCGACATCCTGAACGCGGGCGTGCCGTGCGGTGACGTCAGCAAACGGTCGAGGGACGCCGTCACGGTGCCGCTGTTCCGCAAGAGCGGTGAGCAGTTGTTCGGCATGGTGTCGATGCAGAGCTACGAATCCGGCTGCTACGACGACAACGCCGTACGGGCGTTCGAGTGGCTGGCCGGGATGGTCTCGAGAGTGCTCACCCGCGAGGCCGAGGACCGCAACGCGCTGCGCCTCTTGCCGGCCGGCGACGACGTTCCGAGCGTGCTCACGTCCGACCACGTGATGGAGTACCTGTCGAACCGGATCGCCTCGTTGCGCACGATGGCGGCCGACGCGCTGGACGCCGGAGAGATGGCCGCGGAGGTCCGTGAGCGGCTGGCCGGACTGATCCGGACCGCGGAGCAGACCCAGTCCGAACTGATCGAGATGATGCTGGATGTCGATGAGGGCCCGGAGCGGCGGTTCGCGAGTCTGACCCCGGCACAGCAGGGCGTCGCCGTGCTGCTGGTGGAGGGCTACGACAACGACCAGCTCGCCACGGAGCTCGGGATCAGCCTCAACACGGTCAAGTCCCACCTCAGCACGATCCTGCGCAAGTACGAGCTGGACAGCCGCGCGCAGGTGGCGGACGACGTACGGCGGTATCTCGCGAGGTAATTCTTCGGACGACGTGAGCAGCCGGCCGGAGTGGTTCCCCGGGCAATAGGCACCGGGGAGTCCGATTGGGACAGTCGGTGTCTGCGTACACGCCACCGACGGGAGCGACCACGTGGCCGGGATCCACAGCCGATACGTCCGGGAGATGCATCGACGGTTCGGGCAGTTCGCCTGCTGGCCGCCGAACACCCCGCTGGCGCTGGGAGATGTCGGCGTACTGCGCCGTGACCGCTTCGACAAGGCCACGACGCTCGCGGATCTCGGGATCCGCTCGCTCCCGGACGAGACAGGTACGCCGACCCTGCTGGAGTACTCGTCGGCCGACGAGGTGCGCCTGGTGATCGACGGCGAAGCACGGGCCGCCGCTGTGCTGCCACCGCTCGAGGCCAAGATCTCGATCAGCTTCGCCCGCGGAGGTGCCACGTTCTTCCAGGCCGCAGGCGCCGTCAAGCAGTCGATCACCAACCTCCCGAAGCTGGAGCGGGAGCTACGGCCGCTGCTGGCGCGCAAGATCTGGAGGCCGGAGTGGGCCGTCGTGACGAGTGTGCAGCGGACCGGCCCGACGATCATCCTCGTCTCCGACCGGCGGGACGCGAAGGTCGAGTTCAGCGTCAGCGCGGACACCCTCGGCCCTTCGATCCCGCTGGCCGCCGCGGCTGCCGGGATCGAGTTCGGCTCGATGCACGGTGTGGGGGTCCGGGTCGTCGCACCGGAGGGTACGACGCCGTTGTTCGGCGCGGCACAGTTCCGCGGGCGGAACCGAACACTCACCTACCGCACCGGCGGCGTCGAGCTGGCCGAACTGGGCTGGGACGACGTCGATGCCGGCGAGTGACCACACCACCGCGGCCTTCGATCGCTGTGTCGCCGTGGCGCGGGCGATGGCGTGGGCCGACCAGGAGGACGTCGATGTCGGGCACCTGCTGCTGGCCGCGATGTGCACCGACGACCGGTTCGCCCGCTCGCGCCTGACGTTGCGCGCACTCGGTGTCCACCACTTCATGACCGACGAAGCCGAGGCGATGTTCAAAGCCGGGGTGGCCGGGATCGACGCCACGCCGCGCACGATGACGCGAACGATGGAGGCCGCCGCCGTCTTCGACCGGATCGCCTACTGGGCGGGCCGGACGGGCGACGACACCGCGGACACCGTTCACCTGCTGCTCGCCTGCATCGAGGAAGGCGCCAAGGACGACGACTTCGCGGGCGTAATCGACATGTTCGGTATCTCGCACCGCGACGTGGTCCGGGAGGCGATGACGGTTCGGTTCCACATCTCTCCGGCCGACCGGCAGTCACGGCACCGCGGACCGATCCTGTCGGCGGCGCGGCCCGACCGGCCGTCAGCGTACCTGTTCGAGAACGTGCAGAGCATGTTCCGCGGTCCGCGGAAGATGTCCTCGATCCGGCATCGTTCACAGCATCCGAGCGCCGCCGAAGTCGGGTCACCGGCACGGCTGTACCTGTTCCGCATCCACGTGTGGTGGCACGTCGTACTGGCGATGGCGGCGGTGGCGCAGTTGACGGCTGTCGTCGTCGCGACGTTCACGGCGACTCTGTGGGCGGCTGTCTGGCTGGTCGGTTCGACGACGAGATTCATGGTGCCGACGTGGGGCCGGCTGCTGGTTGCCTGCGGACTGACGGCCGTCGCGCCGTTCCTCGGTGTGCCGTGGTGGCCGGTGATCGGCAACCTGCTGATCTTCGTGCTGATCACGATCGAGGGCCGGTTCGCGTTGCTGGAGGTCAAGGCCGACGTCGCCGATCCAGGCGTCCGGCTGCGCGACCTCCGCCGGGACGCACGGCTCAACAACTCGGCGGCCGGGTGGTACGGCGAGCTGAAGCTCAAGGGAAACCTGGCGACGGAATGACCGCTTCGATCTTCGATCCGTTCACCGCGGACGCGGCGGAGCTGACCAGCTGGCTCAGCCGGCGCAACGTCGAGGACGACGACCTGGACGCCGGCGAGGTCGTGCCGTTCGCGGTGTTCGCCAACCCGCAGGCCCAGGTTGGTCTCGACGATCGCCTCGAACTGCTCCTCGGCCTGCGACCGCTGATCCGCATGCGTCAGGCGTACCGGACCCGGCGCAATCACATCGGGCTCTGGGCGTGCGACGTGGCGGTCGCCCTCGACAACGCGACGCTCTGGAACTCGCTGGTGATCCGGCTGGTCCTCCTCCTCGCCCTCGGCGCGGGAGGCCTCGCCGCCGGCCTGGGCGGCGTCGTCTGGCTTGTGCTGGCGATGACTTGGGTGCTGACCGTCTGGCGGGGCCGGTTCGCCTTCCCGTTGACGGCGGCCGTGTTCGCCGTGGTGGCCTGGCACGACACATCCGACCTGCCGTACTTCGGACTCGCGGCAATGATCTGCGGACTCGCCCGATTGGTGCTGTGGTTCGTACGGCTCCGCTACATCTCGATCCACGTCCTCGACAGCCCGGTCCGTTTCCTCGGTCGGGCATTCCTGACGCGGGCGTTGTGGGACCGTACGGCGGCCTCGATCATGCTCGCCGTCGCGAAGGCCACCCATGAGGAGCGGGCCCGTGCGCGGTTCTTCATCGACGACTGCCTCGACCGTGCGCCCGCAGTACTCCGGCCGGTCGTCATCCAGTGCCAATCCCTGGTGGCGCTGGGGGACCTCGAGTTCTCCGAGGCGCTGCGGTTGTCCGAGCTGGCCAGAGAGGCGGCGGCCGGAGCGCCGGAGGCGATCCGGGGTTGGTGTGCGCTGCAGGCCGGGGACGTCCTCCTCGCGGCGGGACAACTGGCAGCCGCGGAGCGCCGTTGGCGCGAAGCCGTCGACCTGCTCGGCAGCAGTCGTCGCGGAGCCTTCTGGCTCGTGCGGGCGGAGCTGCGGCTGATCGAAGCGCAGACCGCCGACCTGGATGATCCGGAGCGCTGCCTGCTGGGACTGCAGACGCTGTACGACGTCCGGCAGCAGGCGGTCCGCCGCGGCGATCTCGCGCTGCTGCGAAGGACAGAGAACTACCTGCTGCGACTGATGCATCTGGCCGGGAACCTCGACGGTGTCGTGCTGCACCTCTTCGAGGAACACGAGATCACCAAGGGCAAGCTCGAGATCGGCGACATCCTGGCGGACCGTGCCGCCGAGACGCTCCTGCTGGCCTCGCTCTACCTGGACTTCGTCGATCTTCCTGAGCAGTACGAGCAGCACCGGGAGGTCAGTACGTCGGACCAGGAGAACTACGACTATGCGGCGAAGCTGGTGGACACGGCTCTGCGGCAGCTGAGCGTTTCGACCGAACCTGTGCTCGAGGCCCAGGCGTACGCGATTCTCGCCCGCATCCAGGCGGCGACCGGTCGGCGTGAGGACGCGCTCGGCAACGCGCTCGAGAGTCTGAACGTGGTCCAGCGGGTGCGCTACCAGTTGCCCACTGCGCAGTGGCGCTCGCAGTGGCTCGCCATCCACGCCCATACCTATTCGCTGGCCCTCGAGCTGTCGTCCGAAGGCGACGCCGCGCTGGTGGCCGAGTTGCTGGAGACCGTTCGCGCACAGGCGATCCCGCTGGAGACCGGCCGTCCCGGCGCCATCCTCCGGGCCGCGTTCGATTCGTTGCTATCGACAACAGGTCTGCCACTGACCGCGGAGTTGGCGGCGGACGCGGAGCCGGTCCGGACGGACCCGTTGCAGACCGACCGGACCGTCCTGGTGTCCGGCGCCTCGTGGGTCGGCGGGGACGACCGGGCGACGATCGATCTCGACCGGGAACTCGCGGCGATGTTCCCGGGCGGCTGGTACTGGAGCTTCGCGAAGGCCGATCAGTGGATCTACCACGCGATGCGATCGCCGACCGGGTCTTGGTTCTCCGAGCGCCGCCCGTTCGACGAGCTCGAGCAGCCGTTGGCGGCCTTGCTGCGGCATCTCCCGGTTGAGCGACCGGACAACTCCAACCTGGACCCGGCGCTGGCGGCGGAGCACGCGACCGATCCCGCTGCCGGTGGCTCGATCGGTGAGCTGTGGTCGACGCTCTTCGAGGAACTTGGCCGGGCACTCATCCCACTGCCGCTGCGCAACGCCGCCGCGGAGGTCACCGACGAACTTCTGCAGTTGGTCGTCGCACCCACCGCGTCGCTGACCCTCGTCCCAGTCGCGGCCCTGACGTTCGGCGACGGACGGCATCTTCTCGACGTCGGCTATGTCGCACATCTCCCGTCGGTGGCCCTCCTCGCGCACCGGCGCGCCGCCGTGACCGGTCGCACTCCTCCGGCCGCCGAGCCGGCCGAGGTTCTCGCAGTACTTGCGCCGCACGCGGCTCCTGAAGACTCCGACCTGACCTTCGCTGTTTCCGATCCGCCAATGGCTGAACGCGTTCTCACCGGGCCGCTGGAGAAGCGGGCCCTGGCCGATGCACTGGCGGCCCCGGGCGACCCGGACTCCGTGCTCTATCTGGCAGGTCATGTCTCGGCGCCGGACATCGGCGATCCCGGCAGCTCGGGCTTCGAGTTCGCCGACGGACTACTGGGACTCCACGACCTCTACCGGACCACCGACGCCGGCCAGGCGCTGTACCCGATCCCAGAGCAGGTGGTCCTGGCCGGTTGCTCGAGCCTCGGTCTGTATGGCGACGCGTGGGCCGGACCTGTCGACGCCCCCGAGTGGCTGGGGCTCGGTGCGGCGATGGTGTACGGCGGTGCGCGGCACGTGTTCTGCACCTTGTACGACGTACCGGACACGCGGCACACCAGCAGGATCGACCGCGCGCTGGTCGACTCGATGCGGTTCCGGGTCGAGCCCGCCCGGGCCCTCCGGGCGATCCAGCGCGCCGAGCTCGAGCGCTGGTTCGACGGGCGCGGCTCGATGCCGCTCGTGTTCCTCGCCTACGCCTACGTGGGCATCGGCCAGGCGGCGGCCTGACAGCTCGAAAGGAGTTCCGCCATGTCCGATCTCTTCGGCATGATCACCCAGCAGGTGCACGGCAGCATCGCCACCAGGTACGACCAGCTCTATCCCGGGCTCGAGGCGGACGGCTCGGTGCACTTCAGCTCGTACGACGGTGCGGTAGCCGGGCCGATCGCGATCCGGGGCGCCACCTGGAGCCGGGAGCTGATGTCGCTGGACAGCTTGAACCTCCGCGTCAGCCAGGCGACGGACTGGCGCTATTTCGACGTCAGCCTGTATGTGACCGACGCGCGCATCGTCATCGTGGTCGACAAGCCGATCGATGCCAGGACCAAGTGGGTCGGCCATCTGCGCTATCCGTGGCTGCACTCCGTCGGGTACCGGCCGCGGCAGGGCATTCTGTACGACTGCGAGCTGGTCCTCGGGATGGAGCAGCTGCAGGAGGGCCGGGAGATGCCCACCGACTGCACGCTCCGGCTCCTGCTCGACCGTCACGACGACAGCGCGGAACTCGCGCGCGAGATCGTACGCCGGTTGGCCCGGCACCACCTCGGGCGCGGAACGCTCCCAGCATCGGCGGTGCCGGAGTTCCAGGTGCTGCTCGACCCGCCTCGCCTTCCGGATCCGACGAAGGGCACGCATGCGACGTACTGGCTCGGTGCGTTCAAGCACTGTCCGACCGGTACGGAGTACGTCCGAGGTCAACCCGAGCAGGGCATCTGGCGCGGCAGCAAGGTCTGACGACCGGTCAGGCCGCCGTGAGGGTGTGGCCGGGGATGGCGGCGATCAGTTGTTTGGTGTACTCCTCGCGCGGCGAGCGGAAGATCGCATCTGGGTCTCCTGACTCGACGATCTGGCCCGCGTTCATCACATAGACCTGGTGAGCCACGAGTCGTACGACGGCCAGGTCGTGGCTGATGAACAGGTACGACAGGCCGAGCTCCTCCTGCAGGGAGACCATCAGGTCGAGGATCTGTTCCTGGACGAGCACATCCAGTGCGCTGACCGCCTCGTCCATGACCACGAGCTCCGGGTTCAAGGCGAGGGCGCGCGCGATCGCGACGCGTTGCCGCTGACCGCCCGAGAGTTCGTGCGGGTAGCGGTCGGCGAAGGCGGACGGTAGCGCGACCTGGTCGAGCAGGCCGGTGACCGCTTTGCGGCGGGCGGCGGCGTCGCCGATCTTGTGGACCCGCAAGGGCTCGGCGACGACCTGCGCGATCGTGTACCGCGGGTCCAGCGAGCCGTACGGGTTCTGGAACACCGGTTGCACGGAACGCCGGAACGCCATCAGATCCTTGCCCCGCAGCGTGGAGACGTCGGTCCCGCGGTAGCGGATCGTGCCGCCGTCGGCGTCCTCGAGCCGCAGCGCGAGCCGGGCCGTCGTCGACTTGCCGGAGCCGGACTCGCCGACGATCGCGACGGTCCGGCCGCGCGGAATCACCAGGTCGACGTTGTCGACGGCCAGGAACGGATCGCTGCGGCCACGGATCCGGTACCGCTTGACGGCACCGGTCATCTCCAACAAGTTCTCCGGCTCTGTCGCACTGACCGGTGCCACTTTCGCGCTCGCCATTCCAGGCGCCGCAGCCAGCAACCGGCGGGTGTACTCGTGCTGCGGATCCGCGATGAGCTCGGCGGCCGGACCGGTCTCGACGATCTCCCCGCGGTACATCACCGCGACCCGGTCGGCGCGCTCCGCGGCCAGCGCGAGGTCGTGCGTGATCAGCAGTACGGCGGCGCCGAGCTCGGAAGCGAGCTGTCCCATCTGGTCCAGGACAAGGCGCTGCACGGTCACGTCGAGCGCGGACGTCGGCTCGTCGGCCAGCAGTACTTCGGGGCGACAGGCGAGGGCCATCGCGATCAGCACCCGCTGACGCATGCCGCCGGAGAACTCGTGCGGATACTGGTTGAACCGAGCCTCGGCGTCGCTGATGCCCGCCTCACCGAGCAGCCGGATGGCTTCGGCGCGCGCGGCCTGTCCCTTGGCCAGGTCGTGGACTTCGAGGGCCTCGACGATCTGCGCCCCGATCTTCATCACCGGGTTCAGGTTCGTCATCGGGTCCTGGGGAACCAGGCCGATGCGGTTGCCGCGGATGGTGGTCATATGCTTCTCGCTCGCGGCGGTGACGTCCAGGTCGCCGAGCATGATCGTGCCGCCGGAGATCCGGCCGTTGTCGGCGAGCAACCGGTTCACGCAGGAAACCAGCGTGGATTTGCCGGAGCCGGACTCGCCGACGATCGCGAGAGTCTCGCCGGCGGCGACGTCGAGGCTGACGTTGCGGACGGCCTCCACCTCGCCGCGCGAGGTGGAGAAGGCGACCGACAGGTCGCGAACCTTCAGCACCAGCTCGCGAGCCGGCGCGGGGTTGGTGGTCATCGTTCCTCCATCAACTGAACAGCGCCGTCCAGGAGACAGGCGCTGATCTCGGCGCCGGTGACGAGGCGGTCCGTGGGGATTGCCGACCCGAGCGGGCCGAGCGTGCCGTACAGGCGCATGGCACCGCCGGCGATCACGACGGGACGCTCGAGTCCGACGGCGAAGTACGTGCCGGTGAACCCGCCGTGGTGGAGCAGCGTCAACGGCCCTTGAGTAGTCCGGCGGAATCCGACCGCCTGATCAGGCTGAATAGTCGTCGGTCGTGCGAAGCGCTCCAACACTTCACGACCGAACAGCTCTCCACTCTGCAGAGCTGCACCCAGACGCAGGAGATCGTCAACCGTGCTGAAGAGACCGGCGTGACCGGCCACGCCACCCAGCGCATGGGCGGCGTTGCCGTCGTTGACCTCACCGCGGAGGGCTCGATGGCGCCAACCGTCAAACGATTCAGTGGTGAAGGGGACGGCGTACGGTTGGCCGGTCGCGATCATCTGGAACTCGTAGGCGTCGCTGTCCGCGCTGGTGACGGCTTGATCGGCGGGGACCGGTCCGTACGACGCGGTGAGCGAGAGCGGTTCGGCGATCAGCTTCTGGAAGGCTTCGGCCAGGTCGAGTGTGGTGATGCGCTCGATGATGAGCCCGGCCAGGATCAGACCGAGGTCGGAGTACTTCCACGTGGTGCCTGGCGCGGTGGCGAGGGGGATCGTCTGCGCGCGGTGGAGCGCGGTGTCGCGGTCGCCCGGTTCGCAGTACAGCGGCCACCAGGGTTGGAGTCCAGCTGTGTGGGTCAGCAGCTGTTCGACGTTGGCGTCGCCAATGAAATCGGGCAGGTAGCGGCGGGCGGGTGATTCCAGGTCGAGTTGGCCTTCAGAGACCAAAGACATGGCGAGTGTGGTCGTCGAAGCAACCTTTGTGACCGAGGCAAGGTCAAGGGCCAACGAGCGAGTCATGGGGACACTGCCAGGAAGCACCGCCCATCCGCCGGCCTCGACCTGGGAGTTCGAGCCGATCCGTACTCCGGCGACCGCGCTCGCAGGCCGGTGGTGCTCGTCGCCCAGACCGAGCAGCCGATCGACGACGCCGCCGAGGACGGTCATCGACGGCCCCCGGTCCTGGGGTCGAGTGCGGCGCGGAGGCTGTCGCCGAGAAGGTTGAGACCGATGACTGCCCCGATCAGCGCGAGGCCCGGGAACAGCAGCATCCACGGGGCGACGCTGGTCAGCGTCTGCGCGTCGTACACCATGCCGCCGAGTGATGCGGCCGGCGGCGGCGTACCGAAGCCGAGGAAGCTCAGCGAGGCCTCGGTCAGGATCGCCCACGACAGGGACAGGGTGACCTGGACGACCAGGATGCCGCGCATGTTCGGGAGGACGTGCTCGAACAAGGTCGAGAACCGGCTGCGGCCGATCGCGGTCGAGGCCAACACGTAGTCCGCGGTGCGCAGGGTCAGTACGGGTCCGCGCGCGACACGGGCGAAGATCGGCAGGTAGACGATGGCGATCGAGATGCTGACCGTCAGCCAGTTGCGCTTCAGCGTCGCGGCCAGGGCCAGCGCCAGCAGCAGCGACGGGAACGCGAACAGGACATTGGTGACGACGCCGACGATCCGGTCGACGACGCCTTGGTAGTAGCCGCCGAGAACACCGAGCACGGTCCCGGCGATCGCGGCCGCGGCTACCGAGACGATTGCTATCCGCAACGAGTTCGCCAGCCCGGACGAGACCCGCGAGAAGATGTCCCGACCGAACTGGTCGGTCCCGAACAGGTGTCCCGAGCCGGGAGACTTGAGCGAGTCCGCGACGTTCTGGTGCGCGGGGTCGTACGGCGTGAGGCCGAACAGCGACAGCAGCGCGACGACTATCACGAGCAGCATCAGGACCACGCCGACGATCCCAGCCGGAGTCCGGAAGGCCGCCAGCCAGGCGCGCTTGCGCCGGGTCGCGTCGATCGGGACGTCAGGGACGTTGTTCAGCTCGGTCGCGGCGCTCATCGGACCCGCGCCTTCGGGTCGACGATGCGGTAGACGAGGTCGGTGAGCAGGTTCACCAGCACGAACATCGTGGCGATGATCAGCACGGTGCTCTGCACGACGGCGTACTCCTTCTGGGTGAGGCCGAGCAGGACCTGCCGGCCGATCCCCGGGATCGCGAAGATCTGCTCGGCCACCAGCGCGCCGCCCAGCAGGAAGCCGAACTGCAGGCCGGTCATCGTCACCACCGGGATCAGGGCGTTGCGCAGGATGTGCCTGGTCTGCAGGCGACGCTCGGGCACGCCCTTGGCCCGGGCCGTCCGGACGTAGTCCTCGGCGCGGATCGCCAGGATCGCCGTCCGCGTGGTCTGCAGGACGGGCGGAGCGATGCTGATCCCGAGCACGAGCACGGGCAGGATCATCTGCTCCAGGTTGAGGCCGGGGGACTGCGCGAGCGTCTTGAACCCTTCGCCGTTGGGGTACCAGCCGAAGGTGTTCGCCAGCCAGCTCGCCAGCAGCGTGGCCAGCAGGAACGACGGAACCGACAACGCCAGCAGACTGCCGAGCTGGGTGAGGTTGTCCCGCGACTTGCCGGGCCGGCTGGCAGCCAGCACACCCAGCGGCACACCCAGGAGAAGACCGACCAGGATCGCCAGCACGGCCAGCTCGAGGGTGTTCGGCAACGCTTGCGCGGTCAGCTGCGCCACGCTGACATGCGAGGTGGCGGAGACGCCCAGGTTGCCGGTCAGGACCCCGCGAAGCCAGCTGAAGTACTGGACCGGCAGCGACTTGTCGAGGCCGTAGTACGCCTCGAGCGACCGGACCTGCTCCGGCGACAGGTCACCGGCGGCTGTTCCGTACGACGCCGTGATTTGGTTGCCGGGGACAACCCGCAGCAGCACGAACGTCAGTACGGAGACACCCACCAGCGTCACGACGGCCTCACCGATCCGCCGGGTAACGGGGTGACGGAGGTACTTCATCAGGACAGCGAGGCTTTCCACAGCGTCGACAGGCTCGCGTCGCTGCGCGCCTCGAAGTCCTTGACCTTCGTGTTCACCGCGATGAACTCCTTCGGCGTGAACAACCAGACCCAGGCCGCGTTGTTCACGAGCTGATCGGACAGCTGCTTGTAGATCGCCTGCCGCTTGGCGGTGTCGGTCGTGGCGATGCCTTGGGCAAACAACTTGTCGAGCTCCGGCGAGCTGTAGCCGGCCACCTTGTTGTAGCTGCCGGTAGTCGTGAAGTACCGGGCGTACATGGTGTTCGGGTCGGCGCTGCCGCCGTTCTGCGCGATCGCGGCCTCGAAGTCTCCCGCGAGCCACTTCTGGACGTAGGTGTTCGAGTCCAGCGTCTGTACGTTGACCTTGATGCCGACCTTGCCGAGCTGGGCCTGGACGTTCTGGGCCTCGTTCACCGCGGTCGAGTACAGGCCTTGCGAGGTGATCAGGTTCAGTGCGAACCCGCCTGGCTTGCCGGCCTTGGCCAGGTAGTCCTTCGCCTTCGCGAGATCCTGCGTCGCGCACGGCTGGGCGTTCGGGTCGGACTTGAACTCGGGGGAGGTGATCGGACCGGTGATGTCGCCCGCACCGAGCGCGGCCGAGTCGACCACCTCCTTGCGGGCGATCGCGCACTGGATCGCCAGCCGGGCGTTGACGTTGGCCAGCACCGGAGCGGCTGCCCGGAGCTGCAGCACGTGGTACTGCAGCGAGGAGACGGTGTCGACCTTGACCTTGTCCGACGTCGCGGTCTTGGCCGTCACCGGGTTGTCGAAGACCGCGACGTCGACCGATCCGGTCTTCAGCGCCGCGACCATCGACTGGTCGTCGGGGATGATGCGGAACTCCAGCTTGGCCGCCCCCGGCTTGCCCTCGGCGAAGTCCGGGTTGCGCTGCAGGCTGATCGACTCGTTCGGCGTCCGCTTGACGAACTCGTACGGCCCGGAGCCGACCGGCTTGGTCTCGAGGCTGTCGACCGCGACGTCCGACGGGACGATCCCGGTGTTCACGCCGGTCAGCCCGACCGGGAACGACGCGTCCGGCTTCTTCAGCTTGACCACGACCGTGTTCGGGTCCGGCGCCTCGACGCCGGCCACCGAGGCGAAGTACGACTTCGAGCTGGCCTTGGAATCAGGGTCCATGATCTTGTCGAAGGTGTACTTCACGTCGGCGGCGTCGAGCGCCGAGCCGTTGGTGAACTTCAGGCCCTTCTTCAGGGCGAAGGTGTAGGTCATGCCGTCGGCGGAGACCTTCGGGAGCTCCGCCAGGCCGGCGATCGGGTTGTGGTCCGCGTCGGTGTCCAGCAGGGTCGAGTAGACCTGCGAGAGCACCTGGATCGACTGCTCGGACGTGCTGGTCCACGGGACCATCTGCGTCGGATCCGCGGTGATACCGAAGACCAGCGTGGAGTCGGCGCCGCCCGACCCGGAGCCCTGGGACGCGTTGCCTGAGCACCCTGCGACCAGCAGGGCGGCGGCGGCAACCGCGGCGCCGGCACTGAGCGCGCGACTGCCGGTGCGGCTGACCTTGTACACGAGGGGCCTCCTTGGTATCGGGGTGTGTCGACCCTAGGTCAATTTCTTACCAGACTCGAACTCTGTCCGGCGATCAACTCACCACGGGGGCTCCGGTACTGGTACGGAACAGCCGCTTGGGGATCGGGCCGCGGTGCAGGATGTGCGGGATGTCGGCCCAGGGGTACAGCGGCTCGGTCGCGTTGAGGTTGCGCAGGCGGTGGAGGGCCTTCTCGGACGGCGTGGCGAGCGCGGCGGCGGCCTCGGCGGAGTACGGGACGAAATCCTCGGGCGGTTGCGGGCGCTGCTCGGGGTCGTGGCGTTTGAGCAGGATGCACGTCCTGGCCGGGTCGAGGAGCTCGGCGTCGAGGGTCCAGTACGTGATCACGGAGGGGCCGATCCGGCCGGACTGCTGGAGTGCTTCGAAGATCGGCGCGGGGTGAACCGGTGACAGGAACACGACGTCGGCCCAGGTGCAGTCGAGCGGATAGACCGGGGCCTGCACGCGGTGCGGGCGGTGGGCGTACTTCGCGAAATGGCGTTCGTACAGGTCGGGGTAGTGCACGCGCAGGTCGTTGAGGGGCAGGATGTCGTCACCGCGGATTTCGCCGGCGGCCTTGTAGAGAAAAGTCGTCATACGAAAAATCCTCCGCACACGGGAACCGTGTCGGAGGCTTCCTATTAATTATAGAGGATTCCCGATGGTAAAAGCCATCCTCGGCAGCACGGTGTTCTTCTTCGCGGCGCCGTGCGTGGTCGGCGGCGTGCTGCCGTGGTGGATCAGCGGCTGGGCGGCGCCGAGGTTCTGGCCCGGTCTCGTGATCGTGGCGGCGGGCGCTTTCGTCGTACTGCGGGCCTTCGTCCGCTTCGTCCGGGAAGGCCGCGGTACGCCGGCGCCGGTCGCGCCGACCGAGGAGCTCGTGGTCGGCGGCGACTACCGCTTCGTCCGCAACCCGATGTACGTCGGTGTGGTCGCCGCGATCCTCGGCCAGGCACTCCTCTTCCTCGACTGGCGGGTCCTGCTGTACGGCGTGGTCGCGTGGGCCGTGATGGCCGCGTTCGTGACGGGCTACGAGGAGCCGGTCCTGCAGGAGCGCTACGGGAAGCAGTACGACGAGTACCGCGAAAAAGTACCGGCGTGGATCCCGCGGTTGCGGATACGTTGAACCGCATGGACAAGCGCTTCCTCGGCCGGACCGGCCTCCAGGTCACCGAGCTGTGCCTCGGGACCATGACGTTCGGCAGCGAGACGGACGAGCCCACCGCTCACCGGATCCTGGACGAGTACGTCGCCGCCGGCGGCACGATGATCGACACCGCCGACACGTACTCCGCGGGCTCGTCGGAGGAGATCATCGGCAGCTGGCTCAAGAAGCAGAACCGCGACGACCTGGTGATCGCCACCAAGGTGTACGGCGAAGCCGGGCCTGGGTTGCCGGTCCGCGGCGCCGGGCGGAAGCACATCCTGGCCGGGGTCGAGGACAGCCTCAGGAGGCTGCAGACCGACTTCATCGACCTGTACCAGATCCACGTCTTCGACGATGCGACCCCGCTCGAGGAGACGCTGAGCACGCTCGACGCGCTGGTGACCAGCGGCAAGGTCCGCTTCATCGGGGCGAGCAACCTGACCGGGTGGCAGCTGCAGAAGGCGATCGATCTGTCCCGCCAGCACGGCTGGGAGCCGTACGTCTGCCTGCAACCGCTCTACAACCTCCTCGACCGTGACGTCGAGCTCGATCTCATTCCGGTCTGCCTCGCCGAAGGTGCCGGCGTGATCGCCTGGAGTCCGCTGGCGGGCGGCTGGCTGTCCGGGAAGTACAGCAAGGACGCCGGTGGGCCGCCTCCCGGCAGCCGCAGTGGTCAAGCCGAGTGGGACGCCCACGACAACGACCGGACCTGGCGCGTCCTCGACGCGGTACGCGCCGTTGCCGACGAAGTACGCCGTACTCCGGCTCAGGTGGCGCTGCGCTGGGTCGTGCAGCGGCCCGGCCTCACCGCGCCGATCATCGGCGCCCGCACTCCGGACCAGCTCGCCGACAACCTCGGCGCGACCGGCTGGAGCCTCACCGACGAGCAGATGGACCGGCTGACCGAGGCTGCCGACCGGCCGCTCCCGTACCCGCACAACATCCTGATGCTGCCTCAGTTCGTGCGCCGGACGAGCTGATAGCTGCAGTTCTGCAAAGTTGCAGGATTAATAGTTTGCACTGACTGCAAGTTTTTCCTACCCTCGATGACATGGGGGCTGAGGGTGGGCTGCGGGAGCGCAAGAAGCTGCAGACGCGGGCGGCGCTGGCCGACGCCGCGCTGCGGCTCGCGCTGGAGAAGGGGCCGGACAACGTCACGGTCGAGGAGATCGCCGAGGCGGCCGACGTCTCGGTGCGGACCTTCTTCAACTATTTCCCGCACAAGGAGCACGCGATCCTCGGGCGCAATCCCGAGCACCTCGAGCGGGCGCTGGACCGGATGCGGACCGCGCCCGCCGAGGAGTCGCCGCTGACCACGATGTGGTTCGTCGTCCAGGACGTACTGCGCGACCTGGAGAGCGACGGCCAGCTGTCCCGCCGGGGCGAGCTGATCATGAGCTCCCCGACTCTGCTGTACCAGCTGATGATGTCGAGCTTCGACGACGAGCGGCAGCTCACCGCCGCGCTCGCGATCCGGATGGGTGAGCCGGCCGGCTCGGTCCGGACGGCGCTGATCGTCAGTGCCGCCGGCGCCGCCTGCCGGGTGGCGATGGACCTGCACAAGAACGCGCCGGACCGGCCGGTCGTCGAGCTCGTCCGCGAAGGCTTCCAACTACTTGCCCACGGCATCGATCCTGCCTTTGACCAGAGAGGTATCTCATGACGACGACGTCTTCACCTACGCCGGAACCGGCGACGGGTGAGGCCACCGCCACCGTTGCACTCACCCCGCGGCAGACCGTGCAGGCGATGTCCGGTCTGATGATGGGGCTGTTCGTGGCCATCCTGGCCGGCACCATCGTGTCGACCGCGCTGCCGCGGATCATCCACGATCTGGGCGCGAGCCAGTCGTCGTACACCTGGGTCGTCACGCTCGAGCTGCTGACGATGACGGCGACCGTGCCGTTGTGGGGCAAGCTCGCCGACCTCTACAACAACAAGCTGCTCGTCCAGTTGTCGCTGAGCTTCTTCGTGGTCGGTTCGCTGGTCGCGGGCTTCGCGCCGAACATCGAAGTACTGCTCGGCAGCCGGGTCCTGCAGGGTCTGGGCGGCGGCGGTCTGACCGCGCTGGTGCAGATCGTGATGGCGGCGATCATCCCGCCGCGTGAGCTCGGCCGGTATTCCGGAATCTTCGGCGCGATCTTCGCGTCGGCGACCGTCGGCGGTCCGCTGCTCGGCGGCTTCCTGGTCGACTCGCCGCTCGGCTGGCGGGCCTGCTTCCTGGTCGGCGTCCCGTTCGTGCTCGCCGCGATCGTGTTGCTGCAGCGGACGTTGAAGCTGCCGACCGTACGCCGAGAAGTGAAGATCGACTGGTGGGGCGCGGTCCTGATCATGGGCGGCGTGAGTACGTTGCTGGTCTGGTCCTCGTTCGCCGGCAACAAGTTCGACTGGGTCTCCGGCTGGAGCTTCGGGCTGGTCGGGGCGGCGCTGGTCGTGCTGGTCGCCGCGGTGCTGGTCGAGCGCCGGCACCCCGAGCCGATCATCCCGATGGACCTGTTCCGCAACCGCACGGTGACGCTGTCGATCATCGCCAGCGCGCTGGTCGGTGTGTCGATGTTCGGCGGCTCGGTGTTCCTCGCGCAGTACTTCCAGATCGCGCAGGGCTACTCGCCGACCAAGGCCGGTCTGATGAGCCTGCCGCTGATCATCGGCATGATGGTCGCGTCGACGATCGCCGGCGGGCTGATCACGAAGTACGGTCGGTGGAAGATCTACCTGGTCGTGGGCAGCGTGCTGCTGCCGATCGGGCTGGCGCTGTTCGGCACGATCGACGCCCGGACGTCGAAGTACATGCTGTGGGGCTTCATGCTCGTGCTCGGTGTCGGCATCGGTCTGGTCATGCAGAACCTGGTGCTGGCCGCGCAGAACGACGTACCGGCGCGGGAGCTGGGTGCGGCCACGTCGGCGGTGAGCTTCTTCCGCAGCATGGGCGGCACTATCGGCGTCAGCGTGCTGGGCGCGATCCTGGCCAACAAGGTCACTGAGACGCTGAACCCGGGTGGTGGCTCGTCCGGCGGGGGTAGCGCCGTACCGAACATCAAGGACCTGCCGGAGCAGGTGCGGACGGTCGTCGAGAACGCGTACGGCGACGCGACGGCCGACCTGTTCATGATGTCGGTGCCGTTCGCGATCCTCGCGCTGGTCGCCGTGGTCTTCATCAAGGAGAAGGCGCTGCTGACCACGTCGGGCGCCGAGCGTCGCGCCGCCGAGGAGCCTGACATCCTGGATGCATGATCGTCGCATTCAGCATCAGCCCGTCGGCCGGTGACGAGACCGGGGGTGTGAGCGAGGCGGTGGCCGAGGCCATCCGGGTCGTCCGCGCCTCCGGTCTTCCCAACGAGACCAACGCCATGTTCACCAACATCGAGGGCGAGTGGGACGAGGTGATGGCGGTCGTCAAACAGGCCGTCGACGCAGTAGCCGCGGCCTCCCCCCGCGTAAGCCTCGTCCTCAAAGCCGACATCCGCCCCGGCTACACCAACCAACTAACCGCCAAGGTCGAACGCATCGAACAGGCACTGGCGGACTAAGCACCATCCGGCGATCTCTCCCAGAAAGCAATTGAAGGAAAGATAAAGGAAAGAGAGAGATTCAGACTGGTGGCTGCCTTCGGCGGTCAGCCGGCGGTTTGGCTGTGCGACGTGCACACCCGTCGGCCCGCGTCATTCACAACCCGCCGAGTCGTGGCGAATGGTTCCGACCCCGAACGCCGAGTCGTGGATCGCGGCAGATTTTCTTAACCACTTTCCACGACTCGACGAACAGGCTCCGGAGCCTGTTGCCACGACTCGGCGAGCGGGCGGGTCCTTCGGCTTATTCTTGAGGGCTGTCAATCCTTCTGGACCCTGTGGGTTGGGTTGAGGGCGGCGACGACGGCTTCGTAGCGGTTTTCGCGTTCGGCGTGGCGGAGGAAGTGGACTCGGTTGACCAGGATTTCGTCGGCGTCGGGGTTTTGCTGGAGGAGGGCCATGGTCTCGTTGATGTAGTCGTCGAGGGGCATGGCGTGGTCGTCGTTCTCCTGGTTCATCAGGGTGGTCTGGACCGCCGGCGGGACGACCTCGATGACCTGGATGCCGGTGTCGGCGAGCTGGATGCGCAGGCTCTGGGTATAGCTGTGGATCGCGGCCTTGGTGGCGCTGTATGTCGGGGTGATCGTCAGCGGCACCGACGCGAGACCGGACGACACGGTCAGGATGGCGGCGTCGCGCTGGTTCAGCAGGTACGGCGTGAAGGTGGCGATCGCGCGGATCGTGCCAAGCAGGTTGATGTCGATCGTCTGCTCCGCGGTCGGGAGGTGACCGGGGTCGCGCAGGTCCTCGATCTGCATGATGCCGGCCATCGTGACCAGCACGTTGACGTCGTGGGCGGCGGTCACCTTCTCGAAGGCGGCCGTGATCGAGGCCGGGTCGGCGACGTCGAGGTAGATCCCCTCGATCCCGTCCTCGAGAGCGATGCTGTCGAGCAGTTCCTGCCGGCGCCCGCTGATGATCACGGTGTTACCGAGGTCGCGGAACCGGCGGGCGAGCTCGAGGCCGATACCCGACGTACCGCCGGTCATGAAGATCGTGTTCCCGGTTGTTTTCATGTCTCCAGCCTGCGGTCGGATGCCCGCAGCAACCAGGCTGCACTCAGCCACTGCTCGGCAAGCAGTGGATAACGATGAAACGCCGTGGACACTGGAGTCATGGAGTACGCCGAACTGTCCGACTTCCTGCGCAAACGCCGCGAAGCCCTGCAACCCGAGGACGTGGGCATGCCCCGCGGCCGCAGGCGCCGTACCCCCGGTCTGCGTCGCGAGGAGGTCGCCGCGCTGGCGTCGATGTCGGCCGACTACTACAGCCGGCTCGAGGGCGGCCGTGGCCCGCAGCCGTCGGTCGACATGCTCGGCGCGATCGCCCGGGCGCTCCGGCTGACACTCGAGGAGCGCGACCACCTGTTCCTGCTGGCCGGCCACGGTACGCCGCCGCGCACGACCCGGGCCTGCCACGTCGATCCCGGCATGCTGCGGATCCTCGACCGCCTGCACGACACCCCGGCGATGCTGCTCAACCGCTGCGGCGAGGTGCTCGCGCAGACCCCGGCGCATGTCGCCTTCGCCGGCGAGCTGACCAACTTCCAGGGCATGGAGCGCAGCGAGGTCTACCGCTGGTTCGTGCACCCGGAGACCCGGACGCTGTACGCCGAACCCGAGCTGACCACCCACAGCAAGCTGCTGGTCTCGATGTTGCGCACGACCGCGACCATCGACGGCCCGAAGTCGTACTCCGCGTCGCTGGTGAAGGCGCTGCAGAAGCTGAGCCCGGAGTTCGTCCAGATCTGGGACGCGCACGAGGTGGTCGTCGGGCACAGCCAGACCAAGCGGTTCAAGCATCCGGTGGTCGGCGACCTGGAGCTGTACTGCGAGCTGATCGACAACCGGGACGGGCAGCAGACGCTGATCGTGTTCACCGCGGAGCCCGGCAGCGAGAGCGCGGAGAAGTTGCAGTTGCTCGGCGTTCTGGGCAGTCAGGCGATGAGCTCTGGACAGGGCTTTGATCGGGAGTTAATTTAAGTCCTGAAATTTCATAAGGTTCTGACGGAAAGGTCCGCCCCCATGCTTTCCGATCGATTTCGCCTGCCCGCCCTCCTGCTCGCCGTCGTACTACTGGTCAGCGGGCTCACCTCCACCGCGGTCGCCAAAGCTCAAGCGACGTTCAACGTGCTCGCGTTCTACAGCGGGACGTACGATGCCGCCCACATCGACTTCGAGAAGGAAGCCAACCAGCGCTTCCCGCAGTTCGGTGCGCAGAACGGGTTCTCGTACACGTCGACGACCAACTGGGACCAGCTCAACAACCTGAGCGCCTCGCAGTACCAGGTCGTGATGTTCCTCGACGACTCGCCGCATACCGATGCCCAGCGCAACGGGTTCAAGAACTACATGGACCACGGCGGTGCGTTCTTCGGCTTCCACGTGTCGGCGTACAACGACGCGAGCGGCGGCTGGCCGTGGTTCAACAACACGCTGCTCGGCACCGGCCGGTTCGAGTCGAACACCTGGGGACCGAGCGCGGTCACGCTCCGGACCGAGAACCGCTCGCACCCGTCGCTGGTGAACACGGGCGCGACGTTCCGCTCGTCGGTGAGTGAGTGGTACAGCTGGCAGAACGACCTGCGGAACAACCCCGACATCCAGGTCCTCGCCTCGATTGACCCGTCGAGCTTCCCGGTCGGCAACCAGCAGGGCAACATCTGGACCTCGGGCTACTACCCGATCATCTGGACCAACAAGAACTACAAGCTGATCTACGCGAACTTCGGCCACAACGCGATGAACTACGAGACCAACACCCGGCTCTCGTCGACGTTCGACAGTCCGGCGCAGAACCAGTTCATGATGGACGCGCTGAAGTGGCTCGGCGGCGGCGGTACGACGCCGCCGGTCGACCAGCCGTCGCCGTCCGCGTGGTACCAGCTCGCCAACAAGGGCAACGGGAAGTGCGTCGACGCCCGCGCGGCCGGAGTCGCCAACGGGACCGTGATCCAGCAGTACACCTGCAACGGCACGCAGGCACAGCAGTTCCAGTTCCAGCCGACGTCAGATGGATTCACCCGGGTCAACAACCGCAACGACGCCACGAAGGTGATCGACGTGACCGGGGTATCGGCCGCCGACAACGCCGGCCTGCAGCTGTGGACGTACAGCAACGGGACCAACCAGCAATGGCAGGCCGTCTCCGAAGGCAGCGGCTACTTCCACTTCGTCAGCCGCTTCAGCAACAAATGCCTGACCGTTCCGAACGGTTCCACCGCCGACAGCACCCAACTGGTCCAACTCACCTGCAACTCCAGTGCGGCGCAGTCCTTCAAGCTGACATGACCTGAGGTTAGATTGCGGCGCATGAGAATCCTGCGTGTGGCCGCTCTCGCGGCAGGAGGTCTGTTGTTGATGTCGTCCCAGGTCATCCCCGCCCAGGCGCACGGTGGCCCGTCGTACCGCTGGGAGCTGACGCCGACCGGAAGTACGGCGCAGTTCCGCGGGCTCGCGGCGGTCAGTAAAGACGTCGCCTGGGTGGGTGGGACCGAGGGGACGGTACTGCGTACCGTCGATGGCGGGAGACACTGGCAGAACGTCAGTCCGAAGGGTGCGGAGGCGCTGCAGTTCCGCGATGTCGAGGCGTTCGACGCGAAGCGCGCGGTCGCGCTGTCGATCGGCACCGGCGAGGACTCCCGCGTCTACCGGACCGCCGACGGCGGCAAGAGCTGGACCGAGACGTTCCGGAACACCGACGAGAACGCGTTCTACGACTGCTTCGCCTTCAACGACGACAAGCACGGGCTGGCGATGAGCGACCCGGTCGACGGGAAGTTCCGGATCGCCGCGACGTCGGACGGTGGGAAGTCGTGGAAGGTGCAGTCGAACGCCGGGATGCCGGCCGCGCTGACCGGCGAGTTCGCGTTCGCGGCGAGCGGGACCTGCCTGGTCGCCGGACCCGGCCGGACCGCCTGGTTCGCGACCGGCGGCGGCGATCGGCCGCGGGTGTTCCGGACGAACGACGGCGGCCGGCACTGGCGGGTCTCGGACTCGCCGATGGCCAGCGGGCCGGCGGCCGGCATCTTCAGCCTCGCCTTCCGCAACCCGCTGTTCGGCGTCGCGGTCGGCGGTGACTTCGAGAAGCCGACCGAGGCGGTGAAGGCGGCCTCGATCACGTACGACGGCGGCCGCACCTGGAAGCTCGTTCCCGCGGACAAGGCGCCGAAGGGGTACCGCAGCGGCTCGCACTTCGTGCCGTGGGCGCCGTCGACCGTCGTCGCGGTCGGCCCGTCCGGCAGCGACGTGAGCTTCGACGGCGGGCGCAGCTGGAAGCAGTTCTACGACGGCAGCTTCGACAGTGTCGAATGCGCCGGGCACGGCTCCCAGGCCGGCTGCTGGGCCTCCGGCGCGAAGGGTTCGGTAGGCCGCCTCGTGCACTGACCGTTCAGGCCGGCGACACTCGCTTGTCGTGCGGGTGTCGCCGGCTTTCCGGAAGGATGGATGTATGCGTAAATTACTGACGGTTCTGGTGGGGTTCCTGATCGCGGTACCGACCGTTGCCGCCGCGCAGCCGGCCGCGGCACGGCCGGAGCGGCCGTTGACGGTGATGACGTACAACATCCATCACGGTGCGGGGATCGACGGTGTGCTCGATCTCGAGCGGATCGCCGTACTGATCGAGCAGTCCGGGGCCGACGTGATCGGGCTCCAGGAGGTCGACCGGCACTGGGACGTGCGGAGCAACTGGGTCGACCAGCCGGCCTGGCTCGCCCAGCGGCTCAAGATGCACTACGCGTACGCCGCCAACCTCGACCTGCCGCCGGTGAACCCGGGCGAGCCGCGGCGCCAGTACGGGACCGCGATCCTGTCGAAGTATCCGATCAAGGACTTCCAGAACACGCTGCTGCCGCTGTACCCGACCGGCGAGCAGCGCGGGCTCGCGGTGGCGAAGATCAAGGTTCGTGGGGCCGACCTACGGTTCGCGAACACGCACCTGACCAGCAACAACAACGCCGAACGGCTCGAGCAGGCGCAGAAGGTGGTCGAGCTGCTCGGCAAGTCGAAGACCCCGACGCTGCTCGTCGGCGACCTGAACGCGACGCCGGAGGCGCCGGAGATCAAGACCCTGACCGCCGTGTACGACGACACGTGGACCGAGGTCGGTGTCGGCCCGGGCTACACGATCGAGGCAGGCAATCCGACCAAGCGGATCGACTTCCAGCTGCACAGCGCCGGCCTGCGCGCGGTGAAGGCCGCCGTACCGGTGACGCCGGCTTCGGACCACCTCCCCGTGGTCGCCTCGTTCGCCCTCCGCTGAACACCTGACGCGTCACCTGAACGCCCTCCGGCTCCGGCCGGAGGGCGTTTTTGCGCGCCGACCTGGGGCTTCGCGGAATTACAAGCTTGTAGTTTGTCAAGTCGACACACGGGTGAAACAAAGTTACTTGTGTGAAAGCTGTTCCCATTGGGGCTGTAGGCAACTAGTGTCACGTATGTGGTCCAGGAGGACCAAAAGTTCACGAACCCTGGGGAAGGGGTTCGTGACCGGCGGAAGGAACGATCCCGATGCGGACGCCCCTCAGGGCCACGTCCGGCGAGCGGGTCGGGAGCACTGGGAAGACCGGTAGGGCGCTGCTCTCCGGGGTGCTCGCGATCTGCTTGGCCGGCACGATGGTCATCCAGCCCCTTGCGGCCGAGGCTGCCAAGCCGAAGCCGCCGGTGATCCCGTCCAAGGCCGCGGTCGAGCGCGCCAAGCAGGCCGCCGCCTCGAAGGCCGCGCAGGTCGCGACCATCGAGCGCCAGCTGGCCGCGGCGAACGCGCGGCTCGAGCAGCTCGGCATCCAGTCCGGTATTGCCGACGAGGCGTACAACGGCGCCGTCTACCGGTTGCAGCAGGCCAAGGCCGACGCGGCCGCCGCCGCGGCCCGGGCGACCGAGGCGGAGAAGACGCTTGCCGTCCAGCGGGCGCAGATCGGCCGGTTCGCCGCCGCGTCGTACCAGGGTGGCGGCGACGTGGCGAAGATCGCGCCGTTGTTCACCGCGAACGGCCCGCAGGACCTGCTCGACTCCGCCGGCGCGGCCCGCTCGGTGTCGGCCGCGATGCAGGGGTCGTACCTGCGGTTCTCGGCCACCCAGGTGATGACGAACCTGTTCAAGGTGCAGGCCGACCAGGCGGTCGTGAAGGTGAAGAAGGCGACCGACGAGGCGGCTGCCGCGAAGAAGGCGGCCGAGGACGCGGAGGACGCGCAGTCGGCCGCGGTGACCGCGATCGGGGTGCAGCGCACGAAGTCGATCGCGCAGCTCGCCGTACTGCAGAACACCTCGGTGCAGGTGGCCGCCCAGCGGCAGCGGGGGCTCGAGGAGCTTGCGCGACAACGAGCCGCCGCTCTCGCCGCGAAGAAGGCCGCCGAGCTGAAGCGGCGGATCGCCGCCCGCGAGGCCGCGGAACGCCGGGCGGAGGCGGCCGAGCGGGCCCGCGAGGAGCAGGAAGCGCGGGAAGAGGCGAAGAAGAACCACGGCAAGAAGCCGAAGCACAAGCCGTCCTCGCCGGGGCGCAACGACGACAACGGCGGCAACAACGGCGGCAACGAGGGCGGCGGGCACAGTTCCGGCGGCAGCGCGCGGGACGCGATCAACTTCGCGTTGAGGCAGCTCGGCGACATGTACCTGTGGGGTGCGACCGGTCCGTCGCGCTGGGACTGCTCGGGTCTGACCCAGGGCGCCTGGGAGCGGGCGGGTGTCCAGCTCCCGCACTACAGCGTCGCGCAGTACGAGCAGATCCAGCACATCGACGAGGACGAGCTGCGGCCGGGCGACCTGATCTTCTGGGCCACGAACCCGAGCGACCCGGGGACCATCCACCACGTTGCCATGTATCTCGGCAACGGGGAGATGATCCACGCGCCGCGGACCGGGAAGCCGGTGCAGATTGACAGCGTCTACTACTGGATCCCGCCGAACTTCTTCGGCCGCCCCTGACCCTATGTCCGTCTAGATCAGCCGGTGTCCGCCGTCGGCGTGGAGAACGGTGCCGGTGATGAAACCATTGCGCAGCAGGGCGATGATGGCGGCCGCGATGTCCTGGGTCCGGCCGATGCGGCCGACCGGGAGGCGGTCGGCCATCGCGGCCAAGGTGGCGGGCGCCGCGTCGCCGGCGACGTCCTGCCAGATCGGGGTGTCGACCCAGCCGGGGGACACCACGTTGACCCGGATCGGCGCGAGCTCGACGGCGAGCGCCGCGGCCAGTGACGCCAGCGCGCCGTTGAGTGCCGCGAGCAACGATGCGCGCGGTCCGGGGCGGTACGCCGCGATACCCGAGGTGAACACGATCGAGCCGCCGGGTTCGAGTGCGGACGCGCCGTGCTTGGCGAGCAGCAACGGGCCGAGCAGCTTGGAGTCGACCGCGGACCGGGCCGCGTCCACGTCGTACTCGCTGATCGGCTGGTAGGCGCCGCCGACGTCCGCGGCGGTGGTGACGATGTGGTTCACCTTGCCGGTGGCGGCAAAGAGCCGCTCGATGTCGGCCTCGATTCCGAGGTCCATGGCAACGGTGTGTACGCCGAGCTCCCGGCGTACCGCGTCGAGCTTGCCGGCCGAGCGGCCGGCGATCGTGACTTCGCTGCCCTGGGCAACGAGCTCGGCGGCGAGAGCGCGGCCCATACCGGAGCTGCCGCCGACGATCACTACGTGTTCCTGCACTGAAACTCCTTCGGTGGTTGACGTTTCGAGCCAACCACCGGACGAGTCAGTCGACCACGACGTGCTGACTAACGACCGTTAGGCCGGGGCTAACGGTCATTGCCTGCAGTACCGGATTGCGTGAATCGATGCGCCAGACCGCGGCGTACCGAGCCATCAGCGGCCGGCCCTCGATGGGTCGCCAGACGACGTCCGGGGTCGCGGCACGCCGGGAGCCGAGACTGATCGCCGACCTGCGGACGAGCAACGCCGAGCGGAGCTGCGAGTGGCTCATGCTGATATCGCTGACCCGTACGCCGGGACCGAGCCGGCGGATCGCGTCGTCGTAGAACTCCGGGGCGGCCGCCCGTGGGATCCAGATCAGCTCGAGCCCGCTCAGGTCGTCGAGAGTGAGCATCGGATGCGAGGCGAGCGGATGGGTCGCGGTCAGCAGTACGCCGAGCTCCTCGGCGGCGAGGTGTTCGGAAGTAATTGCTGGAGGCAACGTTAGCGGTGTCCGGACCAGGCCGAGATCTATCTCGCCGGCGGTCAGCATCCGGAGCTGGTCGGTCGTCGTGCCGGCCTCGAGGGTGACCGTGCTGTTCGGAAAGCGTTCGGTGGCGAGCTGTTCGAGGGCGGCGGGGAGCGAGCCGGGGATGCCGTTCAGCAGGCCGAGCCGCAGGACCGGTTCGTCCAGGCCGGCGGCCCGGCGCGTGTCCTTCAGCGCCAGGCCGGCCGCCTGGAGGGTTTCGCGGGCGCGGGCCAGGAACACCTGGCCAGCTGGGGTGAGCTCGACGCCGCGACTGTGTCGGATCAGTAGCGTGGTGCCGACCTCGCGTTCGAGCTGCTTGATCTGTTGGCTCAGTGTCGGGGTGGAGATGTAGAGCCGCTCCGCGGCCTTGCCGAAATGCAGTTCCTCGGCGACGCCCACGAAGTACCGCATCTGCCGAAGCTCCACCCGGTCATGGTTTCACGGGATGGCGATCAGGCGTCCGAGGTTCTCGCGGGCGTCGAGGGATTCGTGAATGCGGGCGACGTCTGTCAGCGGGTACGTGGCGTGGATGATCGGGCGGAGCTCGCCGGACTGCCAGCGGCGGACGACCTCGGCGATGTCGGCGCGGGCCTCGTCGGGGCGGGCCTGCTGCCAGCCGTACAGCGAGACGCCGGTGAGGATCCGGAGCTGGAGTCCGAGCACCGGGACGGCCGGGACCTCGGTCGTGATGGCGCCGTACGAGACCATTCGGCCGAGCGGCTTCACGAGCTCGAGGCCCTGGTCGAAGACGGTGCCGCCGACCGCGTCGAGGACCGCGTCGACGCCGTCCGGCGCGAGGGCGCGGACCCTGGCCGGCCAGTCGGGGTCGCTGAGGTCGACCGGCTCGGCGCCGAGGTCGCGGATGAAGTCGAGCTTCTTCGCGCTGGACGCCGTACCGATGATCGTCTTCGGGTCGTAGCGGCGGGCCAGCTGAGTGGCCAGGTGGCCGATCGTGCCGGCCGCGGACTGGATCAGGACCGTGCCACCGGCCGGAATCTGGCCCGACTCGAGCACGCGAAGAGCGAGCGGGGCGGTCAGCGACATCATCGAGGCTTCGCCCGCGTCGGCGCCCTCGGGGATCGTGGCGAGGAACGCGGCGTCGGCGACGGCGTAGTCGGCGAAGGCGTCCACGGTGAGCGCCGAGACGCGCTGACCGACGGCGACACCGGGCGGGGTGTCCGGGCCGAGCTTGACGATCCGGCCGACGACGTCGCCGGTGAGCGTGCCGGGGAGCGGGCGGTCCCAGGGTGAGCCGCCGCGACGGAGCACGGCGTCGATCGCGTTCGCGCCGATCGCCTCGGCTTCGATCAGGACCTGACCGGCGGCGGGTTCGGGTACGGCGACCTCCTCGAGCTGGAGGACTTCGGGACCGCCGTGGCGGTGGAAGCGCACTGCGCGCATTGTGGGATCTCCATATCGTGGGATCTATAAATAATGGGAGATGCCCACGATAACGCTATGGCTGACCGATGCCAATAGAGTTGGGGGGTGAAGAAGGCGCCGACGCATCGGCTGGCCGACCGGGTGCTGTGGGCACTCGGACGGTCGAGCCAGCATGCGCAGCGGCTGGTCCGGCAGCACATGACGGAGGCCGGCGTCCGGACGCAGCACTATCACGTGCTCGCCAGCCTGGCCGACGACGGCGAGGCTGCGCAGGCGACGCTTGCCGACCGCATCGGCTTCGACCGCAGCGATCTGGTCACGCTGCTCGACGAGCTCGAGGACCTGAAGATGCTGGCCCGGCGGGTCGACCCGGCCGACCGGCGCCGCAAGATCGTCGCGATCACCCCGGCCGGCGAGCAGCAGCTGGACGCTATGGACAAGCTGATCTACGCCGCCGAGGCCGACCTGCTCGAGCCCCTGACGGCGGCCGAGCGCAAGACCCTCCTGGCGCTGCTGCTCCGGCTGTCAGCCGATTAGTGGCCTTCGGTCTTCAGGCGCTCGAAGGACGCGGTGATCTCGGCCTCGGCGTCGGTGCGGCCTACCCAGGTGGCGCCTTCGACGGACTTGCCGGGCTCGAGGTCCTTGTAGACCTCGAAGAAGTGCTGGATCTCGAGCCGGTCGAACTCCGGCACGTGGTGGATGTCGCGCAGGTGTTCCTGGCGCGGGTCACCGGCCGGGACGCAGAGGACCTTGTCGTCCGGGCCCTTCTCGTCGGTCATCCGGAACATGCCGATCGCCCGGGCCTTGATCAGGCAGCCGGGGAAGGTCGGCTCGGTCAGCAGGACCAGCGCGTCCAGCGGGTCGCCGTCCTGACCGAGGGTGTCCTCGATGAACCCGTAGTCGGACGGATACTGGGTGGCCGTGAACAGGGTCCGGTCCAGCCGGAGCCGCCCGGTCTTGTGGTCCAGCTCGTACTTGTTACGGGTGCCCTTGGGGATCTCGATGAAGACGTCGAACTCCATACGGCAGATACTGTCACGGTTCCGACCGACCGAATGACAGGAGCAGCCAGGTGGCACGACCTGCCCGTGCGGCATTCGTCACGCTGCTGACCACGGCGCTGTGCGCGAGCATGGGCGCCGGCCTGGTGAGCAGCGCAGGCGCCGTACCCGGATCAGTCCAGACCACCGAGCAGGCACCGCCCGTCCTGGCACCGGCGACGACCGAAGGCGTGGCCCCGACGGCCGCCGGTGTCGGCAAGGCGCTCGCCGCCGTCCTCAAGGACCCGTCGCTCGGCTCGCACCACGGCGTCTACGTGTACGACGCCTCCCGCGGCAAGCCGGTGTTCTCGGTCGGCGCGGCCACGCCGTACACACCTGCCTCGACTCTGAAGCTCCTGACCACCGTGTCGGCGCTGGCGACGCTCGGGCCGGACCACACGTTCACCACCAAGGTCGTGAGTGCCGGCAAGGGCTCGATCGTCCTGGTCGGCGGCGGCGACCCGCTGCTCGCTGTGAAGCAGGCGCCGGACTACCCGGCTCGCGCAACCCTTCAGACGCTCGCTGCGAGTACTGCGAAGGCCCTGAAGGCGCAGGGCGTCACCAGGGTCACCCTCGGGTACGACGCCTCGCTGTTCACCGGTCCGGCGGTCAACGCGAACTGGGAAGCCAACTACGTCCCGGAGGGGATCGCCGCTCCGACGACGGCACTCTGGGTGAACGAGGGCCGGCTGTCGCCCGGGATGGCGAAGCGGGCACCCTTGCCGGCCCAGGCCGCCGCGACCTCGTTCTCGAAGCTGCTGGGCACGTACGGGATCACTGTGGCCCCGACCGTCAAGGCTGCGAAGGCACAGTCACAGGTCGCCCCGCTGGCGCTGGTGAAGTCGCCGACGCTCGGTCAGATCGTCGAGTACATCAACCAGCACAGCGACAACGACGGTGCCGAGGTGCTGCTGCGGCAGGTCGGCATCGTGACCGGCAACGGCGGCTCGTACGTCGGCGGGGTCAAGGGCGTGCGCGCCACGCTCACCAAGCTCGGTCTGGACGTCAGCAAAGCCCGCATCTACGACGGCAGCGGCCTGACCCGGGCCAACAAGGTCCCGCTCGACCTGCTGGCCGGTGCGGTCCGGGTGGCGGTCTCCAAGGACCACCCGGAGCTGCGGCATCTCCTGACCGGACTGCCGATCGCCGGCTTCAACGGGAGCCTCAGGGAGCGATTCACCACCGCCGGCACCGGAACGGGGACCGGACTGGTCCATGCGAAGACCGGGACGCTGACCGGTGTCCACAGTCTGGCTGGGTACGCCAGGGACCGCTCGGGCACGCTGCTGGTGTTCGCAGTCGCCAGTGACAGCGTGCCGGTCCCGAAGACGCTGGACGCCCGCGCCGCCCTCGACCGGACCACGGCAGCATTGGCCAACTGCGGCTGCTGACTACGGGCGCATGTTGGGACATAGCACTAGGGTCGTTGTATGAGTACGGCTGAAGGCGAGACCACGACCGAGATGGTCGACTGGCAGCTGGCGACCGGTGTGGCGCGGAAGCTCCTGCGCCCCGGCCCGGCGGTCAGCCGCGCGGAGGCGGACCAGGTGGTCGCCGAGCTGCGCCAGTTCGCGGCCGAGTCCGAGGGCCATGTCCGCGAGTTCACCGGACTGCAGGCCACGTCGGCGACGGCGCCCGTGGTGATCGTGGACCGGCCCGGCTGGGTCCAGGCGAACGCGGACGGCTTCCGGACCGTGCTGCAGCCGCTGGCGGACAAGCTGCGCGAGAAGGCGGAGCGGACGGCCGGTCTCTCGTCCGCGGTCGGCTCACGGGTGACGGGCATCGAGGCCGGCGCACTGCTGGCCTTCCTGTCGTCCCGGGTGCTTGGTCAGTTCGACCCGTTCTACCCGGCGGAGCCCGACCCGGACCGGCCGCACCTGACCGGTCGGCTGCTGCTCGTGGCTCCGAACGTCATGCACGTGGAGTCAGAGCTCGGCGTCGTACCGCGGGACTTCCGGCTGTGGGTGTGTCTGCACGAGGAGACGCACCGGGTGCAGTTCACGGCCGTGCCCTGGCTGCGGGATCACCTGCGGTCGGAGATCGCCCTGTTCCTCGACCAGGCTGAGCTGGACGCGTCGGCGTACGCCGCGATGTTCCGGGAGGCCGTGCAGCGGTTGGGGCGGTCGGTGCGTGGTGAGGCTGAGCTGAGCCTGGTGGACCTGATGCAGTCGCCGGAGCAGCGTGCGGTTCTGGACCGGCTGACCGCGGTCATGTCGTTGCTGGAGGGCCACGCGGACTTTGTGATGGACGGGGTCGGTCCGTCGGTCATTCCGACCGTCGAGAACATCCGGTCCAAGTTCACGTCGCGCCGGCAGAGCGGCAACCCGGTGGACCAGCTGCTGAAGCGGCTGCTCGGGCTGGACGCGAAGCTGCGGCAGTACAAGGACGGTGCGGCCTTCGTACGCCGCGTGGTCGACCAGGTCGGTATGGAGGGCTTCAACCGCGTCTGGACCGGACCGAACACTCTGCCGACCAAGACCGAGATCGCGAACCCCGATGCCTGGGTCGCCCGACTCCACGGCTGAGCCGGCTGCCACGGGCGGGTCGGCCGTGGAGGAGCTGGTCGAGCGCAGACGCGGGAAGCTGCACCCGGCCATAGCTCGAGCCCGCGAGGCAGTCCGGGCGACACTCGCCGAGCTGCCGCAGGGGACCACTGTGCTGGTCGCCTGCTCCGGCGGCACGGATTCACTCGCTCTTGCGGCCGTGACCGCCTTCGAGGCGCCGAAGCTCGGTCTGCGGGCCGGAGCGGTCATCGTCGACCATGGTCTGCAGCCGGACTCCGCACACGTGGCCGCGACCGCAGCTGAGCAGTGCAGGACGCTCGGGCTCGAGCCTGTCCTGGTGCGTGCGGTGGAGGTCGGCAGCGACGGCGGTCCGGAGGCTGCGGCCCGCGCTGCGCGGTACGACGCGCTGCGGGACGCGGCGGACGAGCTGGCAGCGGACGTCGTACTGCTGGCTCACACCCGTGACGACCAAGCGGAGACCGTCCTGCTCGGGCTCGGGCGTGGATCAGGGGCGCGGTCGCTCGCCGGGATGGCTCCGGCGGTCGGACTGCTCCGGCGGCCGTTTCTGGAGGTACCGCGAGCCACTACGGCGGCGGCGTGCATCGCCTCAGGGCTCCGGCCGTGGCACGACCCGCACAACGACGACCCGCAGTACACGCGGGTGCGGGTGCGACATGAGGTGCTGCCGGTGCTGGAGGAGGCGCTGGGACCCGGTGTGGTCGAGGCGCTGGCTCGTACGGCGGGACTGCTGCGGGCCGACGCCGATGCGCTCGACCTGCTCGCTGCGGACGCTGCCGAGACCGCGCTGAGTCGCGCCGAGGGGGAGGTGCGCGCAGAGGTCGGCGTACTGACCGACGAGCCCGCTGCGATCCGCACGCGGGTACTGCGCCAGGCCGCGCTGGAAGCCGGTTGCCGGGCCACGGACCTGACCGCGGGACACGTGGCCGCGGTCGACGCGCTCGTGACCGACTGGCGCGGACAGCGCTGGATCGACCTACCACAGGGCGTTCGCGCGATCCGCAAGGCCGGATTCATCATCCTGGGTCCGGATGTGACAGGCTGATGGCCGTGGATGCGGCGGACATCGAGAAGGACCTGACCAAGATCCATTACACCGAGGACCAGATCCTCGCGAAGCTGCGCGAGCTGGCAGCCCGGATCGAGGCCGACTACGAGGGCAAGGACCTGCTGCTGGTCGGTGTCCTGCGCGGCGCGGTGATGGTGATGGCCGACCTGGCCAGGTCGTTCAGCCGGCACGTGGAGATGGACTGGATGGCCATCTCGTCGTACGGCTCGGGGACCAAGTCGTCGGGCGTGGTTCGGATCCAGAAGGACCTGGACACCGATATCACCAACCGGCACGTGCTGATCGTCGAGGACATCATCGACACCGGGCTCACGCTGAGCTGGCTGGTCAGCAACCTGGAGTCACGCAAGCCGGCCTCGCTGGAGCTGTGCACCGCGTTCGTGAAGCCGGACGCCGCCAAGATGCGGGTCCCGGTCAAGTACGTCGGCCTGGAACTGCCGGACGAGTTCGTCGTCGGCTACGGGCTGGACTACGCGGAGAAGTACCGGAACCTGCGCTGTGTGGCCACGCTGGCCCCGCACGTCTACTCCTGACCGGCTCCGACAAGGCAGACTTGGTGACGGCCTGTACAACGGGTCGTACTGTCCTTTGGTGACCCTCGTGCTGTGTTGTCTTGTGCGACACGAGACACTTGGACTGGTATTACCGTCACAAGCCCGCCATACCCGGGCCTGCCGAGCTAGGAGGGACGGGGCTTAGGCCTCGATCATGGACGTGAAGCGCATCTTCCGCGGACCCCTGTTCTGGATCGTCGTCGCCTTCCTGGGCGTACTGGTGATCGGGCAGCTCCTGACCGGCTCGACCGGGTACAAGACCGAGGCCACCGGCCAGGTCGTGCAGCTGATCCAGCAGGCCAAGTCGTCGAGCGACAAGACGATCAAGTCGGTGACGCTGATCGATCCGGACCAGGAGATCCGGGTCGAGAAGACCGACGGCACCAAGCTCCGGGCGCACTGGGTCGACGGCCAGGGCGAGACCCTCGGCACCGACCTGCAGTCCCTGTTCCAGGACGGCAAGATCGAGCGGTACGACGTCGAGAACCCGAAGCCGAGCTTCATCGGCCAGGTGTTCTCCACGCTGATCCCGTTCCTGCTGATCGCGGTCGTGTTCATCTTCCTGATGAACTCGATGCAGGGCGGCGGCTCCCGGGTGATGAGCTTCGCCAAGTCGAAGGCCAAGCTGATCACCAAGGACACCCCGAAGACGACGTTCGCCGATGTGGCCGGCGTCGACGAGGCGGTCGAGGAGCTCGGCGAGATCAAGGAGTTCCTGCAGGAGCCCGGCAAGTTCCAGGCGGTCGGCGCGAAGATCCCGAAGGGCGTCCTGCTCTACGGCCCGCCCGGTACCGGTAAGACCCTGCTGGCCCGCGCGGTCGCCGGTGAGGCCGGCGTGCCGTTCTACTCGATCTCCGGTTCGGACTTCGTCGAGATGTTCGTCGGTGTCGGCGCCTCCCGCGTCCGGGACCTGTTCGAGCAGGCCAAGACGAACGCCCCGGCGATTGTGTTCATCGACGAGATCGACGCCGTCGGCCGGCACCGTGGCGCGGGTCTCGGCGGCGGCCACGACGAGCGCGAGCAGACGCTGAACCAGCTGCTGGTCGAGATGGACGGCTTCGACGTCCGCGGCGGCGTGATCCTGATCGCGGCCACCAACCGGCCCGACGTGCTCGACCCGGCCCTGCTGCGGCCCGGCCGCTTCGACCGGCAGATCGCGGTCGACGCGCCCGACCTGCCCGGCCGCGAGAAGATCCTGAAGGTGCACGCCCGCGGCAAGCCGATGGCCCAGGACGTCGACCTGACCGCGGTGGCCCGCCGGACGCCGGGTATGACCGGCGCCGACCTGGCCAACGTGCTGAACGAGGCGGCCCTGCTGACCGCCCGCTCGAACGCGCAGATGGTCGACAACCGCGCGCTGGACGAGGCCATCGACCGCGTCATCGCCGGCCCGCAGCGCCGGACCCGGCTGATGTCGGACAAGGAGAAGGTGCTCACGGCGTACCACGAAGGTGGACACGCGCTGGTTGCCGCGGCCCTGCCGCACTCCGACCCGGTGCAGAAGGTGACGATCCTGCCGCGTGGCCGCGCGCTCGGCTACACGATGGTGATGCCGGACGAGGACAAGTACTCGACCACCCGGTCGGAGATGCTCGACAAGCTGGCCTACATGCTCGGCGGCCGTGCGGCCGAGGAGATGGTCTTCCACGACCCGACCACCGGTGCGAGCAACGACATCGAGAAGGCGTCGGCGCTGGCCCGGGCCATGGTCACGCAGTACGGCATGACCGAGCGGCTGGGCGCGATCAAGTTCGGCCAGGACGGCAGCGAGCCGTTCCTGGGCCGCGACTTCGGCAGCCAGCGGAACTACTCCGAGGAGGTCGCCGCGGCGGTCGACGAGGAGGTCGGCAAGCTGATCCTGAACGCGCACCAGGAGGCCTTCGACATCCTGGTCGACAACCGCGCGGTGCTGGACCACCTGGTCGAGGAGCTGCTCGAGAAGGAGACGCTGGACAAGCACCAGATCGCCCGGATCTTCGAGCCGGTGATCATGCGGGAGCGGCGGCCGGCCTGGACCGGCTCGTCCACCCGGGTGCCGTCGGACCAGCCGCCGGTGATGCCGACCGGCAGCAACGGCCGGGCCGAGCAGAACGGCTCGCTCCACGACGTGCTGCCGGGCGGCTCCGTCGGTCCGGACGAGGCCATCCGGCCGACGGACTACGGCAGCGGGCCGACCCCGCCGAACAAGCAGTGACAACTGCGACGCCGCCACCCCTCGGGTGGCGGCGTCGCTGTTTACAGTGGCCGAATGACCTCACCGAATTTCGACCACGCGCGGGCGGCACGGGCGATACGGGAGCTGCTGTTCGCGATCGGGGAGGACCCGGACCGCGAGGGCCTGCGGGACACCCCGGACCGGGTGGCCCGTTCGTACGCCGAGATCACCGCCGGGCTTGGCCAGACCGCCGAGGACGTCCTGACGACCACGTTCGCGCTCGAGCACGACGAGATGGTCCTGGTGAAGGACATCGAGGTCTGGAGCCTGTGTGAGCACCACCTGGTCCCGTTCACCGGCGTCGCGCACGTCGGGTACATCCCGAGCCGGGACGGACGCATCACCGGGCTGTCGAAGCTGGCCCGACTGGTCGACGTGTACGCGAAACGGCCGCAGATCCAGGAACGGCTGACCACTCAGGTCGCCGAATCGCTGGTCGAGATCCTCGAGCCGCGCGGCGTGATCGTGGTGATCGAGTGCGAACACCTGTGCATGACCATGCGCGGTGTCCGGAAACCGGGCGCCAAGACGATCACCTCCGCGGTCCGCGGCCAGCTGCGCAACCCGGTCACCCGCGCGGAGGCGATGAGCCTGATTGTCGGCTGAGCCGTAGCTCCCGGCCCCCTGCCCTCGTTGACGTTTGAGAATCCGTGGCTATGGACATTCTGTCGCTGAGCGTTTACTTTCCGTAGTGGCACTCGGCCAACGGGGACCAGAGTGCCGGTGTGAGGAGGACAGGATGTCGGGGCGTTTCCGGGTCGGCGCCGCACTAGCCGGGGTCGTCGTCCTGACGGCCGGCGGGTTGGTCGCAGCGAACTGGGCCACCGCGGACACGCGGAGCAAGACCACACCCAAGAGCTCCCAGAAGCAGACCGAGGATCCGCTGGTGGCGGAGACCCTGGAGTCGCAGCTCGGGTCCGACTCGGGTGTGGTGGGCAGCTACTACGACAACTCCGGCAAGCTGATCGTCTCTGTATCGGATCTGGCCACGGCCGAGCTGGTCCGCCAGATCGGCGCGATCCCGCGCCTGGTCCGCTTCACCGCCCGCCAGCTGAACGCCGTCCAGGGTGAGCTGAACAAGCTGGCGATGACGTCGAGCGCCGGCAAGGTGCGGTCGTGGTACGTCGATCCTGTCTCGGGGACCGTGGTCGTGTCGGTGCCGAAGGGTGTGCACGACTCGATCACCAACCGGTTCCTGTCCCGCGCCGTGGCGAACGGCGAGCGGGTGACGATCCGCCAGGTGGTGGGGACCGTCCGCCCGACCGCGGACGACTTCAGCCTGCGCGGCGGCGTCCAGGTCGACAAGAACACCGGGTATGTCTGCTCGCTCGGCTTCAACGCCCGGACCCGCAAGGGGACCCGGATCTTCCTGACCGCCGGGCACTGTACGGCGGGCAAGCCGTCGTTCTCCCGCAACGGCTACGTCCTCGGCAACACGTACACCTCGAGCTTCCCCGGCAACGACTTCGGCTCGGTCGGAGTGATCGAGGGCTGGGACCAGCAGGGGTACGTCGAGGGCTGGGGCGCCGGCAACGTCGCGGTCAAGGGGCTCGCGGATGCCACGGTCGGATCGACGCTGTGCAAGTCCGGGAAGAGCACCGGCTGGACCTGCGGCCGGATCGTCGCCCGGAACGTCACGGTGAACTACGGCAACAACCGGATCGTCCGCGGCCTGTTCCAGCACACCGCGTGCGTGGAGGCCGGCGACTCCGGCGGCGCCAACATGACCGGCAACTACGCGCAGGGGATCACCAGCGGCGCGGCGCTGATCAACGGCCAGTGCCTGGAGAAGTCCGGCCAGACCAACGAGTCGTATTCGCAGCCGATCGCCGAGGTTCTGCAGTCCACCGAATCCCGGCTGATCCTCGCCAACTGAGCCCAGACGACAGTCTGGGGGTGCTGGCCACTACGGTGGTGTGGTGAAGGATGTCGAGCGGGTTCACGTGGACGGGCTGCCGGTGGTCGACCGGTGTCTGGTCATGGGCGTTGTGAACGTGACGCCGGACTCGTTCTCGGACGGCGGTGAGTGGTTCGAGCCTGCCGCTGCGATCAAGCACGGGCGGGAGTTGCTGGCCGAAGGCGCGGACCTGCTGGACGTCGGCGGGGAGTCGACGCGGCCGGGCGCAGTACGGCCGACGACGGAGGAAGAGATCCGCCGCGTCCTTCCGGTGATCGAGACCCTCGCGGCCGAAGGCGCGATCATCTCCGTCGACACGATGCGGGCCGGTGTCGCCGAGCTGATGCTCGACGCCGGCGCCACGATGATCAACGACGTGTCCGGCGGGCAGGCCGATCCGGACATGCTCCCGCTGGTCTCCGAGCGGGGTACGCCGTACCTGTGCATGCACTGGCGCGGGCACTCGATCGACATGCAGAACCGGGCCGAGTACGACGACGTCGTCGCCGAGGTCATCGCCGAACTGGGCGAGCGGCTCGACGTACTGCGGCAGGCCGGTATCGACCTGAACCGGGTGGCGCTCGACCCCGGACTGGGTTTCGCGAAGAACGCGCACCACAACTGGGAGATCCTGCGCCGGTTGCGGGAATTCGCCGTACTGGAAAGACCGTTGCTGATCGGTGCGTCCCGCAAGACGTTCCTCGGTAGGCTGCTCGCCGACGAGCAGACCGGCGAACCCAGACCGGCCGTACGACGAGACGACGCGAGCGTGGCCGTGACCGCCCTGGCCGCCGCAGCGGGTGCCTGGTGTGTGCGGGCGCACGCGGTGGCACCGAACGCGGACGCGGTCAGAGTGGCGAAGAGATGGGGAACGGTATGACGGACGGACCGCGGCAGGGCACCGGCGGCGATGGTGCACGCGGTGCCACGGTCGAGGACGTCGTACTGAATGCGAACACCGCGTTCTACAACGCGTTCGAGGCCGGCGACCTGGACCTGATGGCGGCCGTCTGGCTGCCGGAGCCCGATCCGGTCTGCATCCACCCCGGCAACGCGGCGATCTCCGGGTACGCCGAGATGATGCGGGCCTGGGCGATGATCTTCGCGAACACGCCGTACATCCAGTTCTTCCTGACCGATGTGCAGGTCCGGGTGGATGAAGACGTGGCGTACGTCACGTGTACGGAGAATGTCCTGTCGTCGGGTGAGGGTGCGCCCGAGGACGGGTTCGCGGGCGGAAAAGCGCTCGCGACGAACGTTTTCCGTCGAACTTCTGGCGGCTGGCGGTTGTGGATCCACCATGCCTCCCCGGTACTGTCGTCGTCTGGGGGCCGACAGGAGGAGGCGGAATGAGCGGTCCCGTACCCCCTTCTGACGTGATCGAGATCCGGGGCATCCGCGGTTTCGGGCGTCACGGGGTGTTCGACCACGAGCGGGCCGACGGGCAGGAGTTCGTCGTGGACGTCCGGCTGGAGCTGGACACCCGGACCGCCGCGGCCTCCGACGACCTGGCCGACACCGTGAACTACGGGGTGGTGGCCGAGCAGGTGCACACCGCGATCGAGACCGACCCGGTGGACCTGATCGAGACCCTCGCCCAGCGCATCGCCGATCTCTGCCTCGCCGACAAGCGGGTGACAGCGACGGCGGTCACCATCCACAAACCCTCGGCGCCGATCTCGGTGCCGTTCGACGACGTTGTCCTGACCGTGCAGCGCAGAGCCGGAGAATCCTCGTGACTGAGACCCCTAGTCCCCACGTCATCGACGCGGACACCCTGAGCGGTGGTCTGAAGCCGATCCGCCAGCTGATCCTGTCGCTCGGCAGCAACCTCGGCGACCGTGAGGCGAACCTGCAGGGCGCGGTCGATGCGCTGCGGGACACCCCGGACGTCGTGGTGGTCGATGTCTCGCCGGTGTACGAGACCCAGCCGATCGGCGGCCCGGAGGAGTCCGGCCCGTACCTGAACATCGTCCTGCTCGCCGACACCACGCTGGGTGTCGACCTGCTGCTCGAGCGCGCGCAGGCGATCGAGCAGGCGTTCGGCCGGGAACGCAGTGTGCCGGGCGCGCCGCGGACCCTCGACGTCGACCTGATCACCTACGGGCAGAAGACGATCGAGACCGAGGAGCTGACGATCCCGCACCCGCGGGCGCACGAGCGTGCGTTCGTGCTCGCGCCCTGGCTCGACATCGAGCGGGACGCCGTACTGCCGGGCCACGGCCCGGTCTCCGAGCTGCTGGCCAAGGTCGGGACCGACGGCGTGACCAAGCTCGACATCGAGCTGCAGTAGTGGTGTCCGGCGGTCCCGAGCCGGGGCAGGCACCCCGGGACAAGCAGGAGCCGCCGCGTCCGGGCTCGGTGCGGCCGACGTCGCGCCGGCTGCTGATCGCGATCGCCGTCCTCGGGGTCGCGATCGGCGTCACGATGGTGAAGGCGATCGAGTCCGGCGGCGGGGTCGCGCCGGCGGTGTCGTGGCTGACGCTGGTCGCCTGGGCGTTCCTGGCCGCGTTGCTGTTCGCCGCCGCCCGCAACACCCACCAGCGGATCCAGGTCCGCCGGGAGCGGATGGAGCCGTCCCGTGCGGTGTTCCTGTTGATGATCGGGAAGGCCAGCGCGTTCGTCGGCGCGTTGTGTACCGGTGTTTACGCAGGGTTCGCGTTAAGCTTCCTGCAGGCGATGGGCTCCTCGGGCCCTCGTAACCGTGTGATCATGGCCGGTGCGGCGGCGGTGATCTCTGTGCTGGTCGTCACGGCCGGATTGTTGCTCGAACGCGCGTGTCGCATTCCCGAGGACCCCGACGAGACCCCCTAACATGTCGGTCCATGGGGTCAAGGGGTAGCCGCCGTCGAACCAGGACCACCGTTCTCACCGTTGCCAACGCATCTCTGATCGTTGTCTGCCTGGGCGTGAGTATCGCGCTCTTCTCGCAGAATGCCTGGATCCTCCGGGCGGCCGCGGTCGGTGCAGCTCTGGTCGCGATCGCCGGCGCTGTCCTGTTCCGGCACCAGTTACTGGTCGAGCGGCTGGCCCATTCCGACGAGCGTGCGCAGGTCGCGCAGGAGTACTCGCGGATCACCAGCGCCCGCGTGGTCGAGAACGCGGAGTTCGTCGACCTGATGCAGCGCCGGCTGGACAAGATCGACCAGCGCCTCGACAAGATCGACGAAGAGGTCGCCACGGTCGTTGCCGCCGGCGACAAGCACTCGCAGGCCGACGCGCCCACCGTCGTGGACCTGAAGCTCCGAGGTCTGGCCGCCTCCTGAGCCTGGCCCCATACTGCGGTCATGGGGCTGGATGCGAACTACCCGGCTGTGACGATGAACGATCCGAACGGCCATGTCACGGTCTACAACGAGGATCATCTGCCGATCGGGCAGCTGGGGCCGACGCCGTACGAGTCACCGTCGGTGAACGTCACCTGCCGGCGCAAGGCGTGGGAAGACCTGTACTGGTACCGCCTACTGAACCCGGAGGGCTTCCCGTTCCCGGCCGAAGAGGCGTACGTCTCCGCCGAAGAAACCCACGAACTCAACCCCGGCCAGCCGTACCCCATCCCGGACTGCGCCTCCGGCTGCCCCATCAAGATCGGCCAAGCAGCAGCCGTCGGCGCGTTGGCCATCGGCGGAGTAGCCGCAGCCGCCGCCTGGCGCCGCAAGCGCGCGTTGGGGACCGCCTGATGGACCCGCACCGCCCGGCTGAGGGCGGTTCGACGTAGGTTCTAGGTGTGGACTTTGCCAAGTTGCTGAAGGTTGCTGAGGCTGCGGTTGCTCGGGGGCGGGTGGTTACGCAGACGCGGGCGGTGGGGGAGTTGACCGCCAAGGGGGATCGGGACATGGCCTCCGAGGTGGACTTTGCGGTGGAGCGGGAGGTGCGGGCGTTTCTCGAGCGGGAGACGCCGGAGATCGGGGTGCTCGGCGAGGAAGAGGGCGGTGCGACCGACGGGACGCGCTGGGTGCTCGACCCGGTCGACGGGACCGTCAACTTCATCCACGGCGTACCGCTGTGGGCGATCTCGCTCGGCCTGATCCACGAGGGCCGCGCCGTCGCCGGCGTGATCGACCACCCGGCGCTGAACACGACGTACGCCGCCGCCGAAGGTCTCGGCGCCACCTGCAACGGCAAGCCGATCCGCGGTAGCGAGTGCACCGACCTGACCGACGCATTGGTTGCCGTGGGCGACTATGCCGTCGGCGCGAACGCCGAGGCGGTGAACGCCGAGCGGCTCGCCCTGACCCAGCGCCTGTACCCGCGCGTCCAGCGCCTGCGGATGATCGGTACGGCGGCGACCGCGCTCACCTGGACCGCGAACGGGTACTTCGACGCGCTGATCATGTTCTCCAACAAGCCGTGGGACACGATGGCGGGTGTGGCGATCTGCCGCGAGGCCGGCGTCACCGTCCTCGATCTCGACGGCACCGACCACGCTCCCGAGTCCCGCGGCGTCTTCGCCGTCGCCGACGGCATCCGCGAACCGCTGCAGGAACTGCTCGGCCAGGGACTGTAGATGGCGACGCTCGGAATCATCGGCAGCGGCAACATCGGCTCGGTGGTCGCGTGGCTAGCGGTCGACGCCGGCCTCGACGTGGTGATGGCGAACTCGCGCGGCCCGGAGAGCCTCGCCGACAAGGTCCGCGACCTCGGCGTCCGCGCCGGCACCGTCGACGAGGCCGTGCGCGCCGGCGACTGGGTCCTGGTGACCATCCCGCTCGGCCGGTACGCCGACCTGCCGGTCGAACCGTTCGCGGGCAAGGTCGTGCTGGACACGATGAACTACTACCCGCATCGCGACGGCCGGATCGACCGGCTCGACCGCGAGGAGGTGACAACGGCGCAGCTGCTGCAGGAACACTTGCCCGAGGCGCACACCGTGAAGGCGTTCAACAACATCAGCGCCCGGAACATCATCACCCTCGCCAGGCCCGCCGACGCGACTGATCGCAGCGCGCTGCCGATCGCCGGTGACGACGCGGACGCGAAGGCCGCGGCCACGGCGCTGATCCAGACACTGGGCTTCGACGTGGTCGACGTCGGTCCGCTGAGCGAGAGCTGGCGGTTCGAGCCGGAGACGGCGGCGTACGTCACGCCGTACCTGTCGAAGGCGAGTACGGCGAAGCAGCGCGCCGCCGGGCACGCCGATCCAGGCAAGCCGCTCCCGGTGGCCGGCCTGGTGCAGCTGATCGCGGCCGCGCACCGCCCGCCGGTGGCCGGGCGCGAGTTCTGACGCGCTACTTGTCGATGTCGCCGACGACGAAGAACATGCTGCCGAGAATCGCGATCATGTCGGGGATCATCGTGCCGGGCAGCAGCGCCGGGAGTGCGGAGATGTTGTTGAAGCTGGCCGAGCGGAGCTTCAGCCGCCAGGGAGTCTTGTCGCCGCGCGAGACCAGGTAGTAGCCGTTGATGCCGAGCGGGCTCTCGGTCCAGGCGTACGTCTGGCCCTCCGGCACCTTCAGGATCTTCGGCAGCCGCACGTTCACCGGTCCGGCCGGCAGCGTGGACAGCTTGTCGAGACAGGCGTCGACCAGGTCGAGCGAGACCTTCACCTGCTCGAGCAGCACGGAGAAGCGGGCGTAGCAGTCACCTTCGGGGCGGGTGACCACGCGGAGGACGTCCTGCAGGTCGCCGTACGCGAGGTAGGGCTCGTCGCGGCGGAGGTCGGCGTCCACACCGGAGGCACGGGCGATCGGGCCGGAGACGCCGTGCTGCGCGACCAGCTCGGGGGCGAGCTTGCCGACGCCGATCGTGCGGGCGCGGAAGATCTCGTTGCCGAGGATGATCTCCTCGATGTCGGGCAGGCGCTTGCGAACCGCGGCGGAGGCGGCGGCCGCGCGCCCGAGCCAGCCGTACGGGAGGTCCTCCTTGAGCCCGCCGACCCGGTTGAACATGTAGTGCATCCGCCCGCCGGACAGCTCCTCCATCACCGCCTGGATGGTCTCGCGCTCGCGGAACGCGTAGAACACCGGCGTGATCGCGCCGAGCTCGAGCGGGTACGAGCCGAGGAACATCAGGTGGTTCAGCACCCGGTTCAGCTCGGCCAGCAGCGTCCGCAGCCAGACGGCCCGGTCGGGTACTTCGAGTCCCATCATCCGCTCGACCGCGATGACGACGCCGAGTTCGTTGGCGAACGCCGACAGCCAGTCGTGCCGGTTGGCCAGCACGATGATCTGCCGGTAGTCGCGGACCTCGAACAGCTTCTCGGCGCCGCGATGCATGTAGCCGATGATCGGCTCGCAGCTGACGATCCGCTCGCCGTCGAGCGTGAGCCGCAGCCGCAGTACGCCGTGGGTCGCCGGGTGCTGTGGACCGATGTTGAGCACCATGTCGGTGGTCGGCAGGTCCGAGCCGGCTCCGCCACGCTCATAAGCAGGGTCGAATCCGGCAGCTCCGGCCCCGACTCCGACGACTCTTTCCGTGCTCATGCCCCCTATCGTGACAGGCTGGGTGTGTGGATGACCTCTTCGCACCCTCGGATGTCAGTTGGACGCCGGTCTCGCCCAAGCTGGCGACGCTGCGCCGGCTGAACGCGTCGATCGTGGCGGGGCTGGCTGCGATCGCGGCGCTGCTCGTGCTCGGACTGACGCTGGACTGGCTGTACGGCGTACTCGCGGTGGTCGTGATCGGGCTCGCCCTCGGCTGGTCCTGGATCCTGATCGGGCGCAACCAGCGGTCCTGGAAGTACGCCGAGCGCGAGGACGAGCTGCTGGTCAGCCACGGGATCATGTTCCGCGAGCTGGTCGTCGTACCGTACGGCCGGATGCAGTTCGTCGACGTGACCGCCGGGCCGCTGGAGCGTGCGTACGGGATGGCCACCGTGGAGCTGCACACGGCCACCCCGGCGACCGACGCCAAGATCCCCGGGCTGCACCCGGACGAGGCCGGCCGGCTGCGTGACCGGCTGTCCGCTCTCGGTCAGGCGCAGGCGTGGGGCCTGTGACCCAACAGACGGCCGAGGTGGTCGGCCAGCGGCTGCACCCACTAACCCCGTTCGTGAAGGGCTGGGGGTACTTCGTCGTCGCGGCTGTCGCCCTGGTCAACAACGAGGGCCTGCGGCAGAACCTCACGTTCGCCGGTATCGGCCTGGCTGCGGTGCTGGTCGGCGGCATCCTGCTCGGCGCACTGTCCTGGTGGTTCACCAAGTGGCAGCTGACCGGCGATGCGATCCGGGTGGACAGCGGCTTCCTGTTCCGGCGTACCAGGATCATCCGGTTCGACCGGATCCAGGCGATCGACGTCGCACAGCCGTTCGTGGCGCGCCTGTTCGGCATGGCCGAGCTGCGGATGGACGTGGCCGGCGGCGGCAAGAGCGACGGCAAGCTGAGCTACTTCAGGTACGACGAGGCGCGGGAGCTCCGCACGACGCTGCTGGTCCGCGCCAAGGGCCAGCAGGCCGCCGATCAGCAGGAGAGCGAGCAAGAGGCTGAGGTCGAGGCCCTGCTGACTGTCCCGACCACCCGTCTGCTCGGTGCGACCATGCTGTCGTCCACCGTCGTCGGTAGCGCCGGCGCACTGATCTGGTTGATCGTCGCGACCATGGTGCTGAACTTCCACATCGGTCTGTTCGCCGGTCTGCCGCTGCTGCTCGGTGTGGTGCAGCCGATCTGGAAGCAGGTCGTCGGCAACCACGGATTCACCCTGTCCGACACCAGCCACGGCCTGAGGACGAAGCGCGGGCTGTTCGACGTACAACGGCAGACTGTCCCGCCTGGCCGGGTGCAGGGGCTCCTGATCACCGAGCCGCTCATCTGGCGGCTGATCGGCTGGTCGCGGGTCGAGCTGGACATCGCGGGCGTGGCCGGTCAGAAGGAGGACGGCGACGACGCTCTCGAGGGCGCACAGCTGCTTCCGGTCGGTGAGCGTACCGAGGTGGCGTACGTGCTGTCCCGCGTCCTGCCCGGGTTCGACCTGGCTGCTATCCAGATGCACCCGGCGCCGGAGCGGGGCAAGTGGCTGCGTCCGATCGGCTGGCGCTACCTGACGTACGGCGTGGACGACCAGGTCATGGTGACGACGCGAGGCTGGGTGAGCCGCCGTACGTCGATCGTGCTGCACCACAAGACGCAGTCCGTGCGGATGGAGCAGGGACCACTGCAGCGGCGGCTGGGACTGGCCAACGTGCATGTGGACACCCCGCTCGGCCCGACGGACGCCACTGCGCTGCACCGCGACCAGGTGGAGGCTGCGGCGCTGGTGCAGGCTCAGGCGGACAGGGCGCGCGAGGCACGGCGTACGGTGTCGGCGCCGCTCGCGGTCCAGACCCAGCCGAACCCGCCCAGGCCGGAAGGGTCCAGTAGCTCGGCCGCTTCACCGGCTGAGGACAGCTCGGACAGGTAGCGCATCGGGTCGGTCTGCGCCAGGTCGAGCGATGGCCTGGTCGCGCTGACCCCGAGGACTTTCAGTGCGTCGCGCTGGCTCACGACGGTGCCGCCGAGAGAGTCCAGGGCCACGTGGGCGGTGATGTCGCAGGTGCCGTCGGGCAGGGGATCGCACTCACGACCGTTGCGGAAGCCGGTCAGCGTCCCGTACGGCGGCCTGCCTGCTTTCACGTGACCGTAGTCGATCGCAACGGCAAGACTCCCCGGCTCAAGGCGGTCGAGCACGCCGGCCCAGGCCTCGTCACGAGTGGTCCCGACCTCAGCGCGATCGCCCGGCGCACCAGCCCACCAGCGGTCGAGCCACGCAAGGTCGTTGCCTTCGACAACGGGTCCCGGGGATGAATCGGCGAGCAGGTACTGCGGAGTGCCGTCGTCGTCCCACTCGACGACCTCGCACGGGATGTTGTCGAGCCACTCGTTGGCGATCACCAAGCCGGACAGGCGCTCGGGGAGTTCGTCGTCGAGCTCGATGTCGAGCACAGTAAGGCCTTCGGCGCGGAGTACTTTGCCCAGTTCGCCGGAGCCGGCGCCGATGTCCACGACCTCGTCGAGCTCAAGCAGCCGGGCGAGCTGCGCGATGGCCTGCCCGAAGAGCATCGACGCGTGCACCGACGTACGGAAGTGGGCGGCGGGCCGCTCCCGCCGGTAGAAGCCGTCAGGCCCGTAGAGAGCCTCCTGCCAGGCCGCGCGGAAGGTCATCCGAGCGGTACGGCGCCGAACTGATGCCACACACCGGCCGCGTCCTCGCGCCACAGGCCCAGCTCGGTCAGCTGGACTGTCGGGGCAGGCGTCGCGGCCAGGGCAGCCTGGGCCTCGGCTACGACGGCCGGACCGCCCTGGGTGGACGACGAGATGGTCAGGTGCGGATGTGCGTCCGGGAACTCACCGCCGTACGGCGGGCACTCCGGGAAGGCCGCGAACACGCTGTGGAGCAGTGACCGCACAGTCTCGAACGGCTCTGGCTTCAGCCAGGCCGTGCCGTTGGGGAACTGACCCGCTGTCTGGAATCTGAGCTCAAACGGCTGAACTGACGAGACGGCGGACCGCAGTCGAGCAATGTCCGCGTCAGTGGGCTCGGCAACCCAGGGGACCAGCACAGTCACATGCGGTGGGATCAGCTCGGTCAACGGAGCCTGTGGTCGAGCCGTCGACCGTGACACCGAACGCCAACGGTCGGTGTACGCCGCCAGCTCGGGCACTGTGATCAGAATCGCGGTCAATCCGCTCTGTGCCGCCCACGCATCACTCACCCGCACATGCTCTCATCACCTACCCTGGCAGATAGATCGTCTGGTACCCCGCCGTGGGACTGGAACGAGAAGAGAGTGAGTGATGGAACGGATCGGCTTGATCGGAGCCGGCCGGGCCGGGACCGCCGTGGGAGCAGCCTTGGCGGCAGCCGGGCATCGGTTGGTCGGAGTGACGGCGCGTTCGGACGCGTCCCGGGACCGCGTCGCGCAGCTACTGCCCGCTGTGCCCGTGCTGACAGCCGACGAGGTCACCCAGCACGCCGACGTCGTACTGGTCGCCGTACCGGACGACTTGATCCATGACGTGGCGCAGACGTTGCCGTTGACCAGCGCGCAGTACGTCATCCACCTGTCCGGCGCACATGGGCTAGGCCCGCTCGAGGGTCTGGCAGCGACTCCGGTCGCGTTGCACCCCTCGATGACCTTCCCGGGCGGTCTGGTGCGGCTGGATGACGTCATGTTTACCGCGACCGCTCCCGACGCCGCCAGGCCGGTTGTAGAGCGACTGGTGAAGTCCCTCGGCGCACAGGTGCAGTGGGTGGCCGACGAGCAGCGAGCGCGGTACCACGCCGGTCTCGCGCACGGTGCGAACCACCTGACCACGTTGGTGTCCCAGGCGATCGGCGTACTGCGGGAGGCCGGCGTGGCAGATCCGGTGGCGACACTGCGGCCACTGGTCACCGCAACCCTCGACAACACGCTGCGATCCGGTCATCATGCGCTCACCGGGCCGATCGCCCGCGGCGATGTCGACACGGTGGCAGCACATCTGACAGCACTACAGGTACTGCGGGACCGCACGGCCACGACGTACGCCGAGCTGGCCCGCGCGACGGTGGAGATGGTGGCGGCGGACGGGCGGCTGGACGCCGAGACGGCCCGCCGGTTCATCGAGGTGCTGGACGGGCACCGGGCAGGGGTCCCAGGGCAGGATCGGACAGGGGAGACACCGCGATGAGACTCACCCAGACCAAGGCCGAACTGCGAGCGGCGGCCGCGATCCGGCCCCGGGCGGTCGTGATGACGATGGGCGCCCTGCACGAGGGCCACGCGGCGTTGCTGGCCGAGGCCCGCGAACGGGTCGGACCGGACGGCAGCGTGGTGCTGACGATCTTCGTGAACCCGTTGCAGTTCGGGCCGTCCGAGGACTTCGACCGCTACCCGCGGACGCTGGCCAGCGACCTGGCGATCGCGAAGAACGAGGGTGTCGACCTGGTCTTCAACCCGTCGCGAGACGAGCTGTACCCGAACGAGCCGTCGATCACCGTGCATCCGGGGCCGCTGGCCGACGAGCTGGAAGGCGTGTTCCGGCCCGGGCACTTCTCCGGCGTACTGACCGTGGTGTCGAAGCTGCTGCACCTGACCGCGCCCGATCTGGCGCTGTTCGGCGAGAAGGACTACCAGCAGCTGACGCTGATCCGCGAGATGGTGTGCGACCTGGACATGGACGTCGACATCGTGCCGGTGCCGACCGTGCGCGAGCCGGACGGGCTCGCGATGTCCTCACGCAACCGCTACCTGAGCGAGACCGAGCGTGACGAGGCCCTGGTGCTGTACCGCGCGCTCAGCGCCGGCGCGAAGGCAGGGATGAACGGCCCGGACGCGGTGATGACGGCTGCCCAGGCCGAGCTGGAGGCAGTTCCGTCGGTGAAGATCGACTACCTGGCCCTCCGCGCGCCCGATCTGGGGCCGGTGATCGGCCCTGGTGAGGCCCGCATGCTGATCGCGGCCCGGGTCGGCCTGACCCGTCTCATCGACAACATCTCCATTACCCTGCGCTGAATCCGGTTGATACGGTCACCGGCATGGATGAGACAGTCGACCGGCAATGGGTCGTTGACCTCGTGGGGGCCACGATCGAGGAGGATCTGGCCGGCGGCGTCGACGTCACCACCACGGCCACCGTCGACCCGGACCAGATCTCGGTCGCCGAGCTGGTCGCGCGCGCCGACGGTGTGGTGGCCGGGCTGGAGATCGCCGAGCTCGTACTGCGGCTGGTCGCCGCCCCGGACGAGCTCGAGATCGAGCACTCCGTTCGTGACGGCGCATCCGTGCAGGCCGGCGCGATCCTGATGACGGTCCGCGGCAAGACCCGTCAGCTGCTCACCGCCGAGCGCACCACGCTGAACCTGCTGTGCCACCTGAGCGGTGTCGCCACCCTGACCCGGCGCTGGGTCGACGCGGTCGCCGGCACCGGCGCGGTCATCCGCGACACCCGCAAGACGATGCCGCTGCTGCGGACCCTCGAGAAGTACGCCGTCCGCTGCGGCGGCGGCAAGAACCACCGGATGGGGCTGTCCGACGCCGCCCTGATCAAGGACAACCACGTCATCGCGGCCGGCGGCGTCGCCGAGGCGTACCGGCTGGTGCGCAAGGCTTACCCCGACATCTCGATCGAGGTCGAGGTCGACTCGGTCGAGGACGCGCTGATCGCGGTCGAGTCCGGCGCCGAGCTGATCCTGCTCGACAACATGGACGTTCCGCTGCTGCGCGAAGCGGTCGAGAAGGTCGGCGGCCGGGCGCGGCTCGAGGCCTCCGGCGGACTGACGCTGGACAAGGCCCGGGCGGTGGCCGAGACCGGGGTCGACTTCCTCGCGGTCGGCGCGCTGACCCACTCGGCGCCGGTGCTGGACATCGCCCTGGACCTGAAGGACGTCTGATGTTGCTGGCCGTCGCCGTCGAGAACACCAGGACGCTGGTCGGCCTGGTGTTCGAAGGCACGGTCAAGCGGCATTGGTGGGTCGGCACGGACCCACGGCGTACGGCGGACGAGTGGGCCGTGCTGCTGCAGGGGCTGCTCGCCGGTGAGTCGCCGGTGTCCGGGATCGCCGTCTGTTCCGCCGTGCCGCATGTGCTGCACGAGCTGCGGGACGTGGTCTCGCGCTACTACCAGGACGTGCCGAGCGTCGTCGTCGAGCCGGGTGTGAAGACCGGACTGCCGGTGCTCGTCGACAACCCGCGAGAGGTCGGCACGGACCGGATCGCGAACGCGCTGGCCGCGGTGCACAAGTACGGCGCTCCCTGCCTGATCGTCGACGTCGGCACGGCGATCACGATCGACGTGGTCAACCCGGCCGGCGCGTTCATCGGCGGAGTGATTGCCCCAGGCATCGAAACCGCGACCGACGCGCTCGGGTACGCCGCCGCGCAGCTGCGTCGCGTCGAGCTGGTTCGGCCGCGGTCCGTGGTCGCGAAGAACACGGTCGAAGCGCTGCAGTCCGGCGCGATCCACGGCTTCGCCGCGCTGGTCGACGGTCTGGTCGCACGCATCCGGACCGAGCAGTCCTTGAACGCGGAGAGTCCCGTCGTCATCACTGGCGCCCTGGCGCCGCTGCTGACCGGCCAGCTGACCACGCCGGTCCGCGACGAACCGTTGCTGACATTGCACGGTCTGTACCAGGCCTACGCGCGCAACCACGGCTGAGCTTTAACCTCTTGTGCCCTTGAGGTGATCTGCATCACCATGAGGGCAGCTACTTTGGGGGGAAGCCATGAGAGCTACTTATCGGGTACTGGCCGGTCTCATTGCCATCGGGGTGCTGGTCCAGGCGGGAGCGATCGCGCTCGCCTGGTTCACGGTTCTCAAGGACGTCGACGACGGCTCGGTGTTCAGCAAGGACACCGACGCCAATGTCGGACACATGATCCACACGATCGTCGGGAGCGGCGTCATTCCGCTCCTTGCGATCCTGCTGCTGGTCGTCTCGTTCTTCGCCAAGGTCGAGGGCGGCGTCAAGTGGGCGCTGTTCGTGTTCGGCATGGTCGTCCTGCAGTTCGGGCTGGCCGCGCTGTCCTTCGGTCTACCTGCGGTCGGCGCGCTGCACGGCCTGAACGCGTTCGCCCTGCTCGCGGTCGCCGTGACGGCCTCGCGCCGGGCGGCCGGTCCGGCGGTGGCGGCCGGGGCTTCCCCGGCGGCGACCACCGAGGCGACCACCTAGATGCCCTTGGCAACTGACAGGTGGCGGTCGTGAGTGTGCGACCGCCGTCTCGTCGCACGCTGATCGCGATCGCCGCGACGATCGTCGTGCTGGCGCCGATCGTGTTCTTGTGGACGCGCAGCCTGGTCCCGAACGATCTTTCGCCGATGTCGATGGGCTACCCCGACTACGGCGGCGGTCCGGTGTCGGAGCATCTCCATCACGGCGAGGACGTCAGCCAGCTGACCGGTCCGCCGACCCAGAAGCCCGACGTGGCGGTGGATCTGGTCGCCCGCAAGGAGCGCTTCGACATTCCGGGCCGCGGTTCGATGGACGGCTTCACACTGAACCACACCTCGCCCGGGCCGCGGATCGTCGCAAAACAAGGCGATCTGGTGCAGGTCACCCTGCACAACGAGAACGTGGCCGACGGGATCACGCTGCACTGGCACGGTGTCGACGTACCGAATGCCGAGGACGGTGTTGCGGGCGTCACCCAGGACGCAGTCAAGCCGGGGCAGTCGTTCGTGTACCGCTTCATGGCCAAGGATGCCGGCACATACTGGTATCACTCGCACCAGGTATCGCACGAGCAGGTGCAGAAGGGTCTGTACGGCGTACTGATCGTGCAGCCGTCTCCTGACGACGTGATCGCCGCCGTCCACACCTACGACAAGGTCCGCACGGTCAACGGCGAGTACGGCGAACGCCACGTGAAGGCACCTGGTCCGACGGCCCGCGTGCGCTTGATCAACACCGACAACGGACCGATGCCGGCCTGGGTCGACGGCGCGCCGTACAAGGTGGTCGCGGTCGACGGGACCGACCTGAACGCGCCGACCGAGGTGAGTGGCAAGTCCGTGCTGGTCACGGCCGGCGGGCGGATCGATCTCGAAGTACGCACGGACAAACCAGTGCGGATCGGGCTCGGTGGCGGACCGACGACGCTGGTGATCGGGGACGGTGACGCCCCGACGGGGACCGAGCCGAGGGACCGGGTCGATCTGCTGACGTACGGGTCACCGAAGGCGATCGGGTTCGATCCGGCCAAGGCGACGCGGGTGTTCCGGTACGACATCGGTCGGCGGATCGGCTTCTTCGACGGGAAGCCCGGGCTGCGGTGGTGGACGATCAACGGGCACACGTACCCGGACGTGCCGATGTTCGTGGTGAGCGAGGGCGACATCGTCCGGATGACGATCAAGAACACCTCGGGCCAGGTCCATCCGATGCACCTGCACGGCCACCACCTCGTCGTCCTCAGCCGGAACGGCGTGCAGGCCACCGGGAGCCCGTGGTGGACAGACTCTCTCAACGTCGAGGACAAGGAGAGCTACGAGGTGGCCTTCGTCGCGGACAACCCGGGTATCTGGATGGACCACTGCCACAACCTGCCGCACGCGGCACAGGGCCTGATCACGCACCTGATGTACAACGGCGTCAGCACGAAGTTCCACCTCGGCGGCGGGCCGGGCAATCACCCCGAGTAGATCGGGCGGCCGACGGTCAACGCCGTACGGAGGGTGTCGGGAAGGTTGTTGAAGACCGAGTCGGGCTGCGTGCCGGTCGCGTCCAGCGTCTTGGAGAAGAACGCGCGCGCCGCGGCGGCCAGCACGACATCGAGTACGTCGGCGTCGCTCAGGCCGAGTGCTTTCAGCCCGTCGACGTCTTCCTGGGTGACCTTGTCGGCCCCCAGTGCGACCTTCCGGGCGAAGGCCATCACGGCCTCGTCGACCGGGTTGTTCGGCGGCTCGTCGACGAGCGCGGCCACCTCCTCGGCTGTGTAGAACTTGTCGGCCAGTACCTGTCCGTGCGCGAGGCTGCAGTAGCTGGATCTGAGCGCGGTCGCGGCCGCCAGCGTGGCCAGCTCGTAGCGGCGCAGGTCCATGGACTCCTTGATCGCGCCGTTGAGCTGTTTCCAGGCGTCGTACACGGCCTGCCGTGCGGCGAAGGTCTGGACGAAGTTGGGCACGTGCCCGGCCGGTGCCCGGTTCGCGTCGAAGAACGCCGGGTCACTGGGTGTGTCGATGAACGCCATCGTGGTTTCCCCCTCTGTGGCTCCTCTCACGGTAGGAGCGTGATACCGATCCGGCAACGGTGATGGGGATCGGGTACTCCCGACTGGGTATGGTTCACGAGGTTTGGTTGTGAGGCAGCTGAGACGAGGTGGTTCGAGTGCGGCGGATGCTCGCCGTGGCGCTGGCAGTGGTCGCGGGTGCGACCTTGCTGACCGCGTGCGCCTCGGATCCGGCGCCGAGCGACGTGGCCGTGGCCTGGGCGCCCAAGGGCCGGGCCGCGGTGCTGGTGACCTGGAAGGACGCCAACCAGCCGAACCGGATCACGATCGAGGGTGTGCTCAGCGAGAGCCCGTCGTACGTGAAGTACATCCCGGCCGGTGACCCGAACCGCTGGGAGATCCCGACCTCGGCGTTCCCGCCGGACGGGAACTACAAGGTCGCGGTGGCGACCGGGACGTCGCAGGGCGGCGTGACCAGCAAGCTCACCAAGTCGCCGGTGTTCGACACCGACGGACCGGTGCGCCCGAGCGCGGCCGCCGTGGCACCGCAGGGGCGCGGGGTGCTGATCAGGTGGTCGGTGCCGGTCGCGCCGCAGGACTTCACCCCGAACGACCCGCTGGACATCAAGGGCAAGAAGACCCAGCGGTACGTGCCGATGATCGGACGGCCCGGCGAGCGGCTGAAGGCGATCGGCCCGGCCACGACGTCGAACCGGCAGGTGATCAAGAGCATCAAGCCGCCGTACGCCTTCCAGCTCCGGACGACGAACGAGTGGAGCACGCAGATCGGCGGGCAGGTCCTCGGTCTGACCAGCTCGATCAGCGGCGCGGTGCCGCCGCTGGCGCAGTACAGCGTGCCGATCCGGGTCCGCGGGCGGGTCATCCTGCACCAGGTCGGCTGCGACCTGGAGAGCCCGTGCACGAGCCAGCGGGCGACTCCGGCCGGCGTGCCGGTCGTGGTCCTCACACAGGTCACGCCGGGCTCGCGATGGACCCCGGCGGCGCGCGGCACGACGACGGCGGGCGGGTACTACGACATCGGCGTACCGACCGCGGGGAGCAGGCCGTACAAGATCACCGTGCCGGTGTACTCGAAGGCCGGCATGATCACCGGGACCTCGACCAGCAAACCGGGGTACACGAAGAGCGTCGTCCGGGTCGCGTCGGCAGGATTCGCCGGTGGGGACACGGCGAAGAAGGCCGGCTCGATGGTGACGATCTCGGCGACGGTCAAACCCGCCATGAACACGATTGTGATGCTGCAGGCCTGGAACCGGCAGACCCGCACCTGGGCGAACCTCAAGGCGATGGCGATGCGGCAGGGCCAGACCGCGCTGGCGTTCAAGGCCGGCCAGCCGGGCGACTTCGTCTACCGGTTCGTGATCCCGGGCGCGATGATGTTCGGCCGTCCGATGCAGGGCATCACCACGGCCGGTCTGCAGCTACACGTCCGCTGACGCGGCCGGCTTCGGCGCCGGTACGTCGGTGTGCTTGTGCCGCTTGCGCACCTTGTGGACGACGTACAGCGCGACCGCGACGGCCGCGATGCCGACCAGCGCCCACAGCGACACCCGGCCGAAGATCTTGTCGGCGTTGTCGCCGATCTTGTAGGCGACGATGCCGATCGTGGCCGACCAGGCGATACCGCCGGCGGCGTTGGCGGCCAGGAAGCGCGGGTAGTGCATCCGCAGCATGCCGGCCATCGGGCCCGCGAAGATCCGCAGCAGCGCGACGAACCGGCCGAAGAACACCGTCCAGACGCCGTACTTGTGGAAGTACCGCTCGGCGCGGACGATCCGGTCCTCGGAGAAGTGGTGGAACCGCCGGCCGAGCCGCTCGAACAACCGGCGGCCCGCCTTGCGGCCGACGAAGTACCCGATCGAGTCGCCGATGATCGCGCCGGCGGCAGCCGCCAGGATCACGAACTCGATCTTCAGATGGTGCTGCGAGGCGAGCAGCGCGGCCGCGACCAGGGTGGTCTCACCCGGCAGCGGGACGCCCATGCTCTCGACGCCGATGACGAGTCCGACCACCAGGTACGCGAGCACCGCCACTCCGGTCGGGATGGCGATCGCCTGCGCGAGCAACAAAGGTTCCCCCATGCACCCATAGTGACATCGAGGGACAACCGATTTGGTGACAGGGCAACTAAGTCCGGGGGATTTCAGGGTTGTGGCCGTTCTCCGACGGGATCGCCACCGGAGCGGGTGTCTCGCCGGTGAACGCCTTGGTGACGTTCTGCAAGGCGCTGGTGACCTCGGACGGGATGACCCAGAACGTGTTGCCGGGGCCTTTCGCCAGTTCGGGCAGCATCTGCAGGTACTGGTAGGCGAGCAGTTTCGGGTCCGGGTCGTTGCGGTGGATCGCGTCGAACACCGTGTCGATCGCCTTCGCCTGGCCCTCGGCCCGCAGGATCGCGGCCTGCCGGTCGCCCTCCGCGGTCAGGATCCGCGACTGCCGCTGGCCCTCGGCGTTCAGGATCGCGGCCCGCTTCTCCCGCTCGGCCCGCATCTGCTTCTCCATCGACTCCTTGATCGACGCCGGCGGCTCGATCGCCTTCAGTTCGACCCGGTTCACCCGGATCCCCCATTTGCCGGACGCCTCGTCGAGGACGCCGCGCAGGATCGAGTTGATGTGCTCGCGCGAGGTCAGCGTCTTCTCCAGGTCCAGCGCGCCGATGACGTTCCGCAGCGTGGTCACGGTCAGCTGCTCGATGGCCTGGATGTAGTTCTGGATCTCGTACGCCGCCGCGCGCGGATCGGTGACCTGGAAATACAGCACCGTGTCGATGTGGACGACCAGGTTGTCCTCGGTGATGACGGAGTTCGGCTGGAACGAGACCACCTGCTCGCGCAGGTCGATCAGTTGCCGGGGCCGGTCGACGAACGGGATCACGATGTTCAGTCCGGGCTCCAGCGTGCGCAGGTACCGGCCGAGGCGCTCGACGTTGCTCGCCCGTGCCTGCGGGACGATGCGGACGGTCCGCAGTACCAGCACGACCGCGAGCAGTGCGACGACGATTCCGATGATCAGTTCGGCCATGGCTCCTCCTGAGGGTGGACGAGGGCGGTGGCCCCCTCGATGGCGAAAACATCGACCCGGGTGCCTGCCGGGATGTGCAGGTGCGGGTCGTACGACCGGGCGCTCCATTCCTCGCCGCCGATCCGGACGCGACCGGTGTCCCGGTCACACGCAGCGAGCACCACGGCCTCTCGCCCGATCAGGGCAGCCACCCCGGTGCGCAAACGCGGATGCCCGGTCAGGTGCCGGCGAGCGACGGGCCGGACCAGGACGGCCAGCGTGGCGGCGGTGACCGCGAAGGTGAGCACTTGGAAGCCGATACCGAGTCCGAGCCCGGCGATCGCCCCGGCGGAGAGCGCCGCGATGGCGAGCAGGAGCAGGTCGAAGGTCGCTGCCATCAACTCAGCCGTGCCGAGGACGGCGGCGACGATCACCCAGAGCACCCAGGACTGCATGACAAGTACCTCTACTCCGAAGGTACTCCTGGATACGTCGTTCCGTAGCTAACGGTTCAGCTGTCTTCCGGCACCTTCCCGATCGGTACGACGGCGAACAGTGAGCTGATCTGGCGGGCGCCGGCCGGGTGGTCGCTCTGCGTGCGCTTCTTCTTGAACCGGTCGACCAGGTCGTTCAGCTCCTGGCCGAACCGGACGGCTTCGTCGTGGCTCAGCCACAACCTGGACCGGCTCATCGTGCTGACGTCGTCCCACGGGTCGTCCTCGGGTAACTCCTGGAATTGCTCGAGCACCCCGGTCATCGCGGTCCGCATGATCGCGTGACCGGCCAGCCGCCCGGCCCCGCCGGTGGTCGAGTCGATCCGCAGGCTCGCGGCCCGCGCCCGCCACGGTCGCTCCCGGCCGTCCGCGGACTCCTCGGCGCGCTCGATGATGCCCCACTTCTCCAGCGCCCGCAGGTGATAGCTCATCGCCGACGGCGTGAGGCCGGCGATCTCCGCGCACTCGGTCGCGGTCAGCACCTTGCCGTTGTAGAGCTCGTCGATCACCCGCTGCCGGGCCGGGTGGGCCAGGGCGCGGATCGCCTGCGGATCGGAGATCACCACAACGGGCTTCTGCTTGGCCACGACGTCAGCGTAGCGAAACCCTTGACGGATCGGAATATGAAGCATTAACTTCACATCTATGAAGCAAACCCTTCAGACTTCGATCTGGTCGCACCGCGACATCCGCCTGGTGCTGCCCGCCCGTGCGCTCTCCTATGCAGGTGACTCGATCGCGCTGATCGCGTTGATGCTGCGTGTCTCCGACGGCCACGGTCCGGCCGCGATCACCGCCCTGCTGCTCGCGTTCGCGGTACCGACCGTCGCGATGATCCCGTTCGCCGGGCGGATCGTGGACGGGTTCGACTCCCGCACGGTCCTGGTCTGGTCGGGTTTGCTGCAGGTCGCGGCCGGCGTCGGCCTCGCCTTCGTCCACGACCTGGTCAACACGCTGCTCCTGGTCTGCGTCCTCCAAGTTGGGCAGGCCGTCGCGGGCCCCGCCTGGGGAGCGCTGATCCCACGGATCGTCGGCGAGGAACTCGTCGGCCGGACCACCGGGACCAGCCAGGCCTTGATCGGGGTTGCGACGCTCGCGGGTTCGGCTGCCGGTGGCGTGCTGGTCGGAGCGGCCGGGACCCGCGGGGCGCTGCTCGTCGACGCCGGGACCTTCCTGGTTCTCGTCATCGTCGCCCGCCTGGTTCAGACCCGCCGCAGGCCGGAGCCGGCTACCGCGGACCAGCGCGGCGGGGTGTCGGCCGGGCTGCGGGCCATCTTCGGGGACGACGTACTGCGGGTCCTGGTGCCGGCGCTCTGGTTGTTCGTCGTCGCCGGTGAAGCGGTGAACGTCGTCGAGGTCTTCCTGATCACCGGCGAACTCGGCCTCGGACCGAGCCTGTACGGCGCGGCGGGTGCGGCGACCGGCGCCGGCGCGATCCTCGGCGCCTGGTACAGCGGCCGGCTGCGTAGTGACCGGGCACGGTCCATGGCGGTCGTGGCCGGGATGGCGGCGATCGGCGGATCCAGCGTGCTGATGGGCCTGGCCGGGAACTTCGTGACGCTGATGATCGGGGCCACGACGATCGGCGTCGGCAGCGGGCTGCTGAACGCGGCGACCAGCGCCCTGCTCGTGATGCGGTCGGCCGAGGCGGTCCGTGGCTCGGTGATCGCGGCGCTGAACGGGACGGTCCGGTCCTTCAGCATCCTGGCGATGCTGCTGGGCGGTCTGGCGGGCGCGCTGCTCGGTCCCCGCGGGACGTTCGTGACCTGTGGCGTGGCCTGCGCGGTGGCCGCCGCGGCGGTCGGCGCTCTCCTCGCCCGGGTGAAGGACGGAACAAAGGATTCGGAGCTGGAGGCGGTCAGTCACTAGCCTTGAGCCATGACTGATACGCACGTGGACCCGGTGAACCCCGACAACGGGCAGGACGACCTGCCCGAGCAGATGCGGGTTCGCCGGGAGAAGCGTGACCGTTTGCTGGCCGAAGGTGTCGAGCCGTACCCGATCTCGGTGCCGCGGACCCACCTGCTGAAGGACCTGCGGGCGAAGTACGACAGCCAGGATCTGGAGCCCGACACCCGGACCGGCGAGCAGGTCTCGGTGGTCGGCCGGGTGATCTTCCTGCGCAACACCGGCAAGCTGTGTTTCGTCCGGCTCCGGGAGGGCGACGGGACCGAGCTCCAGGTGATGCTGTCGCTCGCCGATCTCGGCGAGGAGGAGCTGGCCCGGTTCAAGCAGCTCGTCGACATCGGTGACCTGCTCGCCGTTCAGGGCGAGGTGATCACCAGCCGGCGCGGTGAGCTGTCGGTGCAGGTGACCGGGTGGCAGATGGCCGCCAAGACGCTGCGTCCGCTGCCGAACGAGCACAAGCCGCTCAGCGAAGAGGCCCGCGTCCGGATGCGGTACGTCGACCTGATCGTCCGGCCCGAGGCCCGCGAAATGGTCCGCGCGAAGGCCGCCGTGCTGAAGTCACTGCGCGCGACCTACGACGGGCACGGTTTCGTCGAGGTCGAGACGCCGGTGCTGCAGCTGACCAACGGCGGCGCCGCGGCCCGCCCGTTCAGCACGCACCTGAACGCCTTCGACCAGGAGATGAAGCTGCGGATCGCGCTCGAGCTCGACCTCAAGCGCGCGATGATCGGCGGCGTCGACCGGGTCTACGAGATCGGCCGCACGTTCCGTAACGAGGGGCTGGACTCCACCCACTCGGCGGAATTCTCGATGATCGAGGCCTATCAGGCCTACGGCGATTACGACTCGATGGCCGAACTCATCCAGGAGCTGATCCGGAACGCGGGCCGTGCGATCGGTCGTACGACGATCACCGGGCGCGACGGTTCGATCATCGACATCGAGCAGCCGTTCCAGCACGCGACGCTTTTCGGGCTGCTCTCCGAGGCCGTCGGCGAGAGTGTCGACGTGACCACCGACCTGGCCGCGCTGACCAAGTTGGCCGAGCAGCACGACGTCGAGCTGCAGCCGGGCCGGAATGCCGGTGAGATCGCGGTCGACTTGTTCGAGAAGCTCTGTGAGCACACGCTGATCCAGCCGACCTTTGTCCGCGACTATCCGGAGTCGGCGCGGCCGTTGGCCAAGCCGCACCGCGAAATTCCGGGCCTGGTCGAGGCCTGGGACCTGTTCTTCAACGGCGTCGAGCTCGGGGTCGCGTACTCGGAGCTGAACGACCCGGTGATCCAGCGCGATCGCCTGGTGTCGCAGTCGTTGCTGGCCGCGGCCGGCGATCCGGAAGCGATGGAGCTGGACGAGGACTTCCTCCGGGCGATGGAATTCGGGATGCCGCCGGCCGGCGGCATGGGGATGGGCCTGGACCGGTTGGTGATGCTTCTCACCGGAACCGGTATCCGGGAGACGATTCTCTTCCCGTTGCTCCGGCCGGAATGATGCTCCGAATCCCTCCGCAGATCGTTGCATAGCACAACGGACTCGTTCGGCAAATTTGGGGTCAATTCATTCCGGTCCAGCCGGTTTCGGACCGGATGAATACTCAAAGTTACGACGGCTGCGCGGCGTCGATGAATGACACGAACCCGGTTTGTGCGGTACAAATCAGGTGCTAACAATTCGGCAGGGGGATTGTGCCCGATGGCGGGCGCGGAAAGGTTGTCATCGATGGCGCAAAGGGTTCAGGTGGTTCTCGAGGACGATCTCGACGGCGGTAAGGCCGACGAGACCGTCACCTTCGGGCTGGACGGAACGACGTACGAGATCGACCTGTCCAAGAAGAACGCCGCAAAACTGCGTGACGCACTGGCCGCTTATGTCGGCTCCGGGCGCCGGGTCTCCGGCCGCCGCGGCGGTGCGGGCCGGACGCGTGGCCGCGGCCGCTCGGCCTCGGACTCCGCCGACATCCGGGCCTGGGCCAAGGACAACGGCTACGAGGTCAGCGAGCGGGGCCGGATCTCCGCCGAGGTGCGCGCGGCGTACAACGAAGCCAAGTAACTTTTTCTTCACCCCGGTCCCGGCCCCCTTAACGGGGTGCCGGGACCGTCCGCATTCCGGTTGTTTCACAGAGTGGGACACGGCGTGTCGGATCTGATGACTGACCGGACAGGTAGTCGGGGAAATTCGCTGGTGGCGAACATGCTGTCTGATCGGGTCCACGCGGGAACACGCTGGTGATCAGTGCGGTTGTCCCCTTGTGATGCCGCCCGGGCCGTCGACGGAAGCGTGATCGGATGTTCGCCGAGAGCGAGCCTGTCGGCGCCGGGGACTAGCATGCATGTACGGGGGTCGGCCACCACGGCACGTCCGACTCCTCTGAGGCAAGGAGCGCTTTGGCGATGTTTGAACGATTTACGGACCGCGCCCGTCGGGTAGTCGTCCTGGCTCAGGAAGAGGCCAGGATGCTCAGCCACAACTACATCGGGACCGAGCACATCCTGCTCGGCCTGATCCACGAGGGTGAAGGGGTCGCCGCCAAGGCTCTCGAGAGCCTGGGTATCTCGCTCGAGGCCGTTCGTTCCCAGGTCGAGGAGATCATCGGCCAGGGGCAGCAGGCCCCGAGCGGGCACATCCCGTTCACCCCCCGCGCCAAGAAGGTGCTGGAGCTCTCCCTGCGCGAGGCCCTGCAGCTGGGCCACAACTACATCGGCACCGAGCACATCCTGCTCGGCCTCATCCGCGAGGGTGAGGGTGTCGCCGCGCAGGTCCTGGTCAAGCTCGGTGCGGACCTGAACAAGGTCCGGCAGCAGGTCATCCAGCTGCTGAGCGGTTACCAGGGCAAGGAGGCCTCGACTGCCGGCGCGCCCACGGAGGGCGCACCCAGCAGCTCCCTGGTGCTCGACCAGTTCGGCCGGAACTACACCCAGTCCGCTCGTGAGGCGAAGCTCGACCCGGTGATCGGGCGCGAGACCGAGATCGAGCGGGTCATGCAGGTGCTGTCCCGGCGGACCAAGAACAACCCTGTCCTGATCGGTGAGCCGGGTGTCGGCAAGACCGCCATCGTGGAAGGTCTGGCCCAGCAGATCGTCCGTGGTGACGTCCCGGAGACGCTGAAGGACAAGCAGATCTACTCCCTCGACCTGGGCGCCCTGGTAGCCGGTTCGCGCTACCGCGGTGACTTCGAGGAACGCCTGAAGAAGGTGCTCAAGGAGATCCGCACCCGCGGTGACATCGTGCTGTTCATCGACGAGATCCACACCCTCGTCGGGGCCGGTGCGGCCGAGGGCGCGATCGACGCCGCGAGCATCCTGAAGCCGATGCTGGCCCGTGGTGAGCTGCAGACGATCGGCGCGACCACCCTCGACGAGTACCGCAAGTACGTCGAGAAGGACGCCGCGCTCGAGCGCCGGTTCCAGCCGATCCAGGTGGCCGAGCCCTCGATCGCGCACACGATCGAGATCCTCAAGGGCCTCCGCGACCGGTACGAGGCGCACCACCGGGTGACGATTACCGATGCCGCGCTGGTGAACGCCGCGCAGATGGCCGACCGGTACATCTCGGACCGGTTCCTGCCGGACAAGGCGATCGACCTGATCGACGAGGCCGGGGCCCGGTTGCGGATCCGCCGGATGACGGCTCCGCCGGACCTGCGCGAGTTCGACGAGAAGATCGCGACCGTTCGCCGGGAGAAGGAGTCGGCGATCGACGCGCAGGACTTCGAGCGCGCCGCGCGGCTGCGTGACGACGAGAAGAAGCTCATCAACGCGAAGTCCGAGCGGGAGAAGCAGTGGAAGGCCGGCGACATGGACGTCGTCGCCGAGGTCGACGAGGAGCTGATCGCCGAGGTGCTCAGCACCGCGACCGGCATCCCCGTGTTCAAGCTGACCGAGGAGGAGTCCTCCCGGCTGCTGGACATGGAGAAGGAGCTCCACAAGCGCTACATCGGCCAGGAGGACGCGGTCAAGGCGCTGTCCCGCTCGATCCGGCGGACCCGCGCCGGGCTGAAGGACCCGCGTCGCCCGAGCGGCTCGTTCATCTTCGCCGGCCCGTCCGGTGTCGGTAAGACCGAGCTGTCGAAGGCGCTGACCGAGTTCCTGTTCGGCGACGAGAACGCGCTGATCAGCCTCGACATGTCGGAGTACTCCGAGAAGCACACGGCCTCGCGGCTGTTCGGCTCCCCGCCGGGGTACGTCGGCTACGAAGAGGGTGGCCAGCTGACCGAGAAGGTCCGCCGCAAGCCGTTCTCCGTGGTGCTGTTCGACGAGGTCGAGAAGGCCCACCCGGACATCTTCAACTCGCTGCTGCAGATCCTGGACGAGGGTCGTCTGACCGACGCCCAGGGCCGCGTGGTCGACTTCAAGAACACCGTCATCATCATGACCACGAACCTCGGCACCAAGGACATCGCCAAGTCGGTGAGCCTCGGCTTCGCCCAGGCCAACGATGTCGGCGGTTCGTACGAGAAGATGAAGGCGAAGGTCACCGAGGAGCTCAAGCAGCACTTCCGGCCCGAGTTCCTGAACCGCGTCGACGAGATCGTGGTCTTCCACCAGCACACGATGGACGACATCGTCCGGATCGTGGACCTGATGGTCGCCCAGATCGAGCAGCGGCTGAAGGACAAGGACATGGGGATCGAGCTCACCCCGGCGGCGAAGAAGCTGGCCGCCGAGCGTGGCTTCGACCCGGTGCTGGGTGCCCGTCCGTTGCGCCGCGCACTGCAGCGTGACATCGAGGACGTGCTGGCCGAGAAGATCCTGTTCGGGGAGCTGCGTCCGGGCCAGATCGTCCTGGTCGACGCGATCCCCGAGGGCAAGGTCAACGACGACGGCGTGACCGAGTTCTTCACCTTCAAGGGCAACGAGAAGTCCTCGGCGTCCGACCTGGAGCTGACCGACCTGACCGCCGGCGGCGGCACCGGTCCGGCTTCCGGCGTCCAGGACTCGTAACAAGCGCCACCCCAGAAGGCCCCGCTCCGGCGGGGCCTTCTGCATGTCCGCAGGCCCGCAGTGGTCCAGGCCGGAGTACTGCGCCTCGGCTCTGCGTACCGCTGCGACACGCCTGATTTGCGCGAAGGCTACTGACTGGTCGTATCGTCCTGCGGAGCGTAACCACTTCGATACGGGAGTGGGTCGCGTCCGCCAACGTATCGATGGGAAGATCGCGCAACTGCTGATGAAGCAGTTACCTACCGCCTGTCTACCGCGTTGTTAACCCTGTGAGCACGCTGTTCGGACCCGGACTGTCGGAAAGGGGGCCGGGGATGGAATCATCTCGTCGCATGGACGCTCCGCGTCTGCCCCTGACCCAGGAACCGGTCGCTGACACCGGTTCCTTTGGCGTGCGGCAGGCCGGCGGTGTGCTCGAGCGGGCCCAGCGGATCGCGGACACGTTGCGCGAGCAGGCCGAGCACGAGAACGACCTGGCCCGCGACGAGGCCGACCGGATCCGCGCCGAGAACGAGCGCCTGAAGGCTGAGGCCGAGGCAGCCGCCCGCAAGCTCCGGACCGACGCGATGGCGGCCGCCCAGCGCGTCCTGAACGACGCGGAGCGGGCCGCCGAACAACTCCGCACCGGCTCCGAGGCCGAGGCCGAGCGGGTCCGTTCCGAGGCCGAGGACGCCGCCGACCGGCTGCGTGCCGAGTCCACCGCCGAAGCCGATCGGGTCCGCCGCGATGCTGCCGCCGCGGCCGAGAAACTGACAGCCGACGCGAACGCGGAGGCCGAGCGGGTCCGGTCCGAAGCCACCGCGATCGCGGAGCGGCTGAAGACCGAGTCGGAGTCTGCCGCCGAGCAGTTGCGCGCCACCGTCGCCGACGAGGTCGCGAAGCGCCGGGCGGAGTCGGAGGCAGCGGCCGAGAAGTTGCAGCTGGAGAGCCAAGCGGCCGCCGACCAATTGCGGGCCGAGTCGCAAGCGGCGGCGCAGCGACGGATCGCAGCGGCCGAGAGCGAAGCGGCTCGCGTGAAGGAAGAGGCCGACGAGCTCCTCGAAGAGGCCCAGCTGGCCCGCGAGTCCGCACAGGCCACCGTCGAGCGGGCCGGCAAGGAGGCGCAGCAGCTGGTCTCGGACGCCGGTGAGCAGGCTGGCCTGGTGTCGCAGGCCGCCGCGCGCAACGAAGCTGCCCTGATCGCCCGGGCCGAGTCCGAGGCCGCCGACCTGCGGGCCGCGGTCGAGCGCGAGGTCGAGGTGGCCCGGGAGAAGTCCCGGCGCGAGATCGGCGAGGCGCATGCGGAGATCGAGCGGCTGCGCGGCGAGAACCGCACCGAGCTCGAGCGTCGTACTGCGGAGCTGGAGGAGACCGAGCGGGCCAAGCTGGCCGCGATCTCGCTGGAGATCGACAAGCTGCGGGCCGAGGCCGTCGCCGAGATCGCCGAACGCAAGGCCGAGACCGAAGCCGGCAACGAGCGGCTGATGGCCGACGCGCGGGCCCAGGCCAAGCTGGTCGTCGACTCGATCGAGGCGGACCGGCGGACCGCGTCCGCCGAGGCGCAGCGGATCGTCGAGGACGCCAACAGGGCGGCCGAGGCGGCGATGGCCGAGGCCGAGAAGCAGACGCTGTGGAGCAAGAAGACCGTCGACGACCTGATCGGCGCCGCCGAGAAGGAGGCCCAGTCGATCCGCGACGCGGCCGCTGCGGAAGCCACCGAGCTGATGCGTCAGAAGCGTGCGCACCTGCGTCGCGTCGTCGGCCGCTCGACCAGCCGCCTGAAGCAGACCCAGGAAGCGATCGCCAAGGAGAACGCGGAGCTGACCGCGCTGGCCGAGACGACGCTGTACTCCGCCGGCGAGCAGGCCGAGGCGACCCTGGCCGCCGCCAAGCGGGAGGCCGAGAAGGTCACCGCCCAGGCGCAGTCCCGGGCCGACCGGCTGAAGGGCGCGGCCGCCAACGACGCCCGCGAGATCATCGAGCGGGCCAACCGCCGGGAGGCCGAGGCGGAGGCCGCGACCCAGCATCTGCGCGAGCGCGCGGCCAACGACCTGGCCGAGGCGCAGCGTCAGTCGCACGAGCTGATCCGCAAATCGCGGGGCGAAGCCCAGCAGTTGGAGGCCCAGGCGCGCGACCACGCCGATAGTCTGCGCGCACAGGCACGAAAACTTCTCGCCGAAGCCGAGGCGAGGGTCGCGGCGTTGAACCAGCGCCGTGATGAGATCACCAAGGAGCTCACCCAGCTTTCGGGTGTGATCGAGGCACTCGCTGTACCGGGGTTCCGCCCAGGTGGTGGAATGTCCTCCAGTGAGGGTTCCACGGGGGAATCAGGATGAGGACGTGACAGTCAGATCCTTGTCAGTGACAATGTGTGATCCACCCACCCATCGAAGTGAGCATCGGAAAACATGAGCAGTGAAAGCCCAACCCCGTTCCGTACCGTTCTGCGTGGCTACGAGCCTGCCCAGGTGGACCAGCACATCCGTGAGCTGACCACCTCTCTGACTGCGCTGCAGCAGCAGTCCGAGCAGCTGCAGCGTCATGTGCAGGAGCTGCAGTCCCGCACGGACGCAGCGGAAGCGGCCGTCATCTCCGCCCAGGAGGACTCCAAGGACCGGACGCCGACGTTCACCGAGTTCGGTGAGCGCGTCGCGAAGATCCTGTCGCTGGCCGACGACGAGGCCCGTGACCTGGTGACCCGCGCCCGCACCGATGCGGAGGCGATCGTCGCCGACGGTGAGGCGCACGCGAAGAAGGTCCGCAAGGAGGCCGAGCAGTACTCCCTGGACTGGAAGAGCGAGGTCGACGCCGAGGCCGCCCGGATCCTCGAAGAGGCCCGGACCCAGGCCGACGACATGCGCGACGAGGCCGAGCGCGACGCCACCGCGCGCCGCAGCGAGGCCCAGGCGCTGTACGAGCAGGAGCGGGCCAAGTCCGCTCAGGCCGCGGCCGCCTTCGAGACCACCCTGGCCGAGCGCCGGGGCAAGGTCGAGCAGGAGTTCGCTGCCCGCACCGCGCTGGCCGAGCAGCAGCTGGCCGCCGTCACCGACCGCGCCGCCCAGGTGCAGCGGGAGGCCGACCGGTCGCGTTCCGAGGCCGAGCGGTTGTCGCAGCAGCAGCTGGCCGACGCCAACCGGCAGGCCCAGGAGATCGTCGCCGCCGCGAAGGACAAGTCCGAGCGGATCCGCGCCGAGTCCGAGCGTGAGCTCGCCGCCGCGACGCAGCGCCGGGACAGCATCAACGCGCAGCTGACCAACGTCCGCCAGATGCTGGCGACGCTGTCCGGCAGCCCGGCGATGCCGCTCGACCTGCTGGCCGACGACGAAGAAGAAGCCGCCGGCAGCAAGAAGAACTGAAGCAGCACCTAAGGGGCCGGCTCGAGTCGTCGAGCCGGCCCCTTGCTATGCCGGGAGTCGGTAGCGTTTGCGGGCGAGCGGCTCGACGAGGCCGTCGGCAACTAATCCGTCCAGCGCGCGTTCGCGTTGTACGGCGTCCGGCCAGGTCGCGTCCAGCTTGTCCTTGGAGACCGGCGCCGATGCGGCCCGCAGTACGGCGAGGAGCCGGCCGCGGGCCTGGCGGTCGGTGCCTTCGTATGTCTGGCCCCGACGCGGCGGGCCGTCGTACGGCGGGCTGCCGGCGCGGACCCAGGCGCACTGCGAGCGGATCGGGCAGTCGGAGCAGTTCGGCGTACGGGCGGTGCAGATGAGGGCGCCGAGCTCCATCGAGGCGACGGCCCAACGTGCGGCTGTCGGCTCGTCGGCCGGAAGCGCACTGGTTGCCAGCCGCTGATCCGCGGCGGTGGGGGAGATGGTCGGCTGGGCGACGCCGGTCAGGGCTCGGGCGAGGACCCGGCGGACGTTCGTGTCGACGACGGCATGACGTTGGCCGAAGGCGAACGACGCGATCGCAGCGGCCGTATAGGTCCCCACGCCCGGCAGCGCGAGCAGTGCGGCGTGGTCGTCCGGTACTTCGCCGCCGTGACGCTCCACAATCGCCTGAGCCGCCGCGTGCAGCCGCAGGGCGCGCCTGGGGTACCCGAGCCGGTCCCAGGCCCTCACAGCCTCACCAGGGGCCGCTGCGGCCAGGTCCACCGGCTTCGGCCACCGCTCCAGCCAGCTCCGGTACGCCGGCAGCACCCGGTTCACCGGTGTCTGTTGCAGCATGAACTCGCTGACCATCACCGCCCACGCTCCCGCGTCCGGCTCCCGCCACGGGAGCACGCGGGCGTTGGCGTCGTACCAGCGCAGTACCGGGTCGTGGAGGGCTAGCGGCGAGCCTGAGTGGTCCAGCACAGTGCCGATATTAGAGTGCGCTTCATGAGCAGCCTGCTCCGTCCGGTCGGGCACCTGCCCGCCAGCGTGTACTGGTTCCGCCGGGGACTGGTGCTCGCGGTCGTAGTTGTGCTGGTCTTCCTGGTCTCCCGGCTCTTCTCCGGCGGCGGCGACGCGCAGAACACCGCCGCGACCGATCCGCAGCCGAACCCGTCCGGCGCCCCGCCGGCCTCGGCACCGAGCACCTCCCCGAGTACGACGCGGACGCCGACTCCGAAGCCGACGAAGACCACGCCGCCCGCGGACCTGGCCTGCAAGGGTTCCGACGTACGCATCGACGCGCTGCCGGGCAACCGGAAGATCGTCTCCGGCTCGATGCTGAACTTCGTCGTCCAGCTGAGCCCGGTCGACGACGAGTGCAAGGCAACGATCGACAACGACAAGCTGACCGTCACCGTCACGTCGGGCAAGGACCTGATCTGGAGCACCAGCCAATGCGGCAAGGTGATCCAGACCGCCACCCTGGTCGTTGCCAAGGGCAAGCAGGCGGCCGTCACGGTGCCGTGGAACGGGCACCGTTCCGGGCCTGGCTGTCTACCGGCGCAACCGGTCGCCAAGCCCGGAACGTACGTCGTCAAGGCCGAGTACGACGGCCACCTGTCGAGTGCACAGGCCTTCCAGGTCGTCTAGGCCTCGACCGGCTGGGTCGCCGTGTCGGGCTTCTTCTGCAGGTACGACGGCGCCACGAAGAACAGGGCCGCGACCAATCCGATCAGCAGCACGGCGGCCGGCAGCAGCAGCGACTGCGCCATCGAGTCACTGAACCCTTGCCGCACGGCCTCCGGCAGCTTTCCGGTGAAGCCTTCGGACGCACCGCCACTCATTCCCGGCAGGTTGTGCGCCAGCCGCGACTCCATCAGTACGGCGATGCTCGCGCTGCCCAGTACTGCGCCGACCTGACGAGTCGTGTTGTAAACGCCGGCGCCGGCACCGGCCTGGTGCATCGGCAGGTTCCGCGTCGCGGTCGTGCCGAGCGGCGCCCACATGAATCCGTTGGCCACACCAAGCAATGCGATCGGCAGCAGCAGTTTCCAGATCGCGACGTCGGGCTCGATCACCTGGCTCATCCAGAACATCGACACCGAGCAGCACAGCAGTCCGAACCCGGCGATGAACCGCGGCGGCGTCCGGTCGACCAGCCGGCCGACGAACGGCGCGAGCGCGCCCGAGATGACCGCCATCGGCACCAGCAGCAGTGCCGCCCTGGTCGGCGACAGCCCGCGGACCGCCTGTGCGTACAGCATCAGCGGGAACGCCATCGCGGTGATCGCGAACCCGACCGTGGTGATCGCGACGTTCGCCAGCGAGAAGTTGCGGTCCTTGAACAGCCCCAGCGGCAGCAGCGGCTCACCGCGGTTGCGGGACTGCCAGAAGACGAAGATCGCCAGCACGACCAGGCCGGAGATGATCAGCGACCAGACCGTGATCGGACCCTTGATCTGACCCCAGTCGTACTTCTGCCCCTCCTGGATGCCGAACACCAGCAGGAACAGACCGATCGCGCTCAGCGCGACGCCGATCAGGTCGAACTTGTGCTTGTGCGTCGGCAGGTCCGGCACCAGTCGCAGCGCCAGGAAGAAGCCGACCACGCCGACCGGCGCGTTGATGAAGAAGATCCACTGCCAGCCGAGCCCGTCGACGAGCACGCCGCCGAGGATCGGGCCGACCAGCGTCGCCACACCGGCAGTCGCGCCCCACAGGCTCATCGCCCGGCCGCGCTGGTCCGGCGGGAAGATCCGGGTGATGACGGCCATCGTCTGCGGCGTCATCATCGAGGCGCCGAGGCCCTGGAAGACCCGGGCCACGATCAGCATCTCGATCGTGTTCGTCAGCCCGCACCAGACCGACGCGAGCGTGAACAACGCCAGTCCGGCCAGGTAGAGCTTCTTCGGGCCGATCCGGTCGCCGAGGCGTCCGGTGATCAGCAGCGGTACGGCGTACGCCAGGAGGTAGGCGCTCGTCACCCAGACCACGGTGCCGACGTCCGACCCGAGGTCCTCGAGGATCGCGGGGGTCGCGACCGACACGATGGTCGAGTCGACCAGGATCATGAAGAAGCCGAGCACCAACGCCCACAGTGCGGGCCAGGGCCGCACCTCGGGCCTCACTGCGTCTTGTCCGGTTGCCATTCCAGGTCCTTGCTCTCGATACGTTCGATGATGTTGGTGAGGTAGTCGCGTTCGGCCGCGACCTGGGCCCGGACATAGGTGCCGGCCAGCCAGTACGGCTCCGGAACGGCGCGGGCCTTGGCGCTGTCCATCGCCTTGTCCACGTCGGCCAGCCAGAAGTCCATCTCCTCGATCCGGCGGCGGAACCGCAGTACGGCGTCCTCGGCGTCGAGGTTGTGCGCCTCGGCGAGGAACACCGGGAAGACCGGGTACTCGTAGACGAAGGTCTCGATCCCGCTCTCGACCCGGCGGATCATCGCCTCCCGGCCGGCCGGGGTGATCTCGTACGTGGTCCGCTCGGGCCGGTTCCCGGCCCGGTCGGTGCCGATCGCCCGGACGTATTCCTGACCGGCCAGCCGCTCGACCGTGTGGTAGAGCGAACCCGGCCGGACCTTCACGATCCGGTGGTTGTGGCGGCTGACGAGCAGTTGGTACATCTCGTAGGCGTGCATCGGCTTCTCCTCGAGCAACGCCAGCACCGAGATCGCCAGCGGGGTGAGGTCGGCCATGATCCTCCAGGTGGATTGTTCCGCGCCAAATGTTCCATGTGGAGTATTAGTCGATCCGCGCCGAAATGCAAGACGCCTCCGGTTCTTTCACGAACCGGAGGCGTCTGGTGACGTTCAGTTGCTAGACGTAGCGTTCCAGGATGCTGGACTCGGCCAGCCGGGACAGGCCCTCGCGGACCGTGCGGGCCCGGTTCTCGCCGACGCCCTCGACCGTCTGCAGGTCGTCGATGCTTGCCGCGAGCAACTTTTGTAGGTGGCCGAAGTGGTCGATCAGCCGGTCGATGACCGCACCCGGCAGGCGCGGCACCTTGGCCAGCAGCCGGTAGCCGCGCGGGGTGACCGCGGCGTCGAGCTGCTCGGCGCCGCCGAGCTGCAACGCGCGGGCGACCTGGCCGATGTCGAGCAGGTCCGTCGGGCTGACCGCGTCCAGCTCGAGCAGTACGTCGTCGGCCGTCTTGGGCTTGCGCCCCGTGGCCGGCGGGAGGTAGTCCCGGACGACCAGTTCGCGTTCGCCGGCGACGCCGGCGACGAGCTCGTTGAGCTGCAGCGTGAGCAGCCGGCCGTCGGTGCCGAGCTCGACGACGTATCCGTCGATCTCGGTGGCGATCCGGCGGACCATCTCCAGCCGCTGTGCGACCGCGGCCACGTCGCGGACCGTGACCAGGTCCTCGATCTCGAGCGCGGACAGCGTGCCGGACACCTCGTCCAGCCGCAGCTTGTAGCGCTCGAGGGTGGCCAGGGCTTGGTTCGCGCGGGACAGGATCGCGCCGGAGTCCTCGAGCACGTACCGCTGGTCGTCGACGTACAGCGCGATGATGTGCATCGACTGCGAGACCGAGATCACCGGGAACCCGGTCTGCCGCGCGACCCGGTCGGCGGTCCGGTGCCGGGTGCCGGTCTCCTGGGTGACGATCGCCGGGTCCGGCATCAGGTGTACGGCGGCCTGGATCAGCCGGGTCGCGTCGCGGTCGAGGACGATCGCGCCGTCCATCTTGCTCAGCTCGCGCAGTCCGGTCGCGGTGAACTCGACGTCGATCTCGAAGCCGCCGGTGGAGATCGCGTCGACGGCCTTGTCGTGACCGAGCACGATCAGTGCGCCGGTCCGGCCGCGCAGGATCCGTTCCAGGCCTTCGCGCAGTTCGGTGCCGGGCGCGACCGCCGCGAGTGTCGAACGCAGGCGGGCGCCGGTGCTGTTCTTGTCCGTGTTCGGTGCCACGGAACCTGAGTCTATGCGGTTACGCGGACGCAGTTGTGCGGATATCTGCCGCCCGGCCGGACACACCCGCTGCCGCGAGGTCCGCAGTTGCGGTTGCGCGTGCACCCGCCCGTGCATCCGGACCGTGCAGTACTGGATTCCCGCGTGATCACGCGGGACCGCGGTCCGACGGTTGTCGCGTCAGGGGCAGCGGATGACCTGACCGGCGTACGACAGGCCGCCGCCGAATCCGAACAGCAGCACCGGCGCGCCGGACGGGATCTCGCGCTTCTCGACCAGTTTCGACAGCGCGATCGGGATGCTCGCGGCCGAGGTGTTGCCGGACTCCACCACGTCCTTCGCGACGACCGCGTTGGTCGCGCCGAGCCGCTTCGCGAGCGGCTCGATGATGCGCAGGTTGGCCTGGTGCAGGACGACGCCGCCGAGCTCGTCGGGCTTCAGCCCGGCCTTCTCGCAGACCTGCTGGGCGATCTCGGGCAGCTGCGTGGTGGCCCAGCGGAAGACGCTCAGGCCCTCCTGCTGGAACGGGCCCTCGCGCCCCTCGATCCGGACCGCGTCGGACATCTCCGGCACCGAACCCCAAACGACCGGGCTGATCCCGGGGTCCTCGTCGGCGACCACTACCGCCGCGCCGGCGCCGTCGCCGATCAGCACGCAGGTGGTGCGGTCGGTCCAGTCGGTCCAGTCGCTGAGCTTCTCGACGCCGATCACGACGGCCTTCGTCGCGGCGCCGGCCCGGATCGCCTGGTCGGCGGTCGCCAGCGCATACGCGAACCCGGAGCAGGCGGTGTTCAGATCGATCGCCGCCGGGTTGCCGAGGCCGAGCCGGGCGGCGACGCGGGCAGCGATGTTCGGCGAGCGGTCGATCGCCGTACAGGTGGCGACGACCACGTAGTCGATCTCGGCGACGTCCAGGCCGGCGTTCGCGATCGCCTTGTCGGCGGCCCGCCAGGCCATCTCGTCGACGGACTCGTCCGGGGCCGCGATCCGGCGCTCGCGGATGCCGACCCGGCTCTGGATCCACTCGTCGTTGGTCTCGACCATGGTGGCGAGCTCGTCGTTGGTGAGCACCCGTTCCGGCTGGTAGTGGCCGAGCGCGACAACTCTTGATCCGGTCATCAGATGCTCCTGCAGTCATCCGGGGGATACCCAGGTTCGACGATGAACCCGGCGTGGGGGCGCCCCCAGAGTACGTTCCCGACCGCGCGTCTGTTGATCCCCCGTCCGTCCTGTGGCGGCGAACGTGGCGGGGAACACAGCCTCAGGCGAGACCGGCGGCCATCAGTGCCGACGGCAGGTCCGGCGCGGCGAAGGTACGCAGGCCGTACTTCTTCTGGATGTCCATCGGCTTGAGGTCCTTGCTGCGGTTCGGGATGTCGGCCGGCACGATCGCCTTGGTGAACCCGAGCCGGGCCGCCTCCGCGAGCCGCTTCTCCAGACCACCGACCCGCCGGACCTCGCCGGCCAGGCCGACCTCGCCGATCGCGATCAGTCCAGGGTGGATCGGCTTGTCCATCACCGAGGACGCGACCGCGATCGCGACGGACAGGTCCGCGACCGGCTCGGTGATCTTGACGCCGCCGACGGTCGCGACGTACACCTCCTTGTCGGTCAGCTTCAGACCGGCCCGGTTCCCGAGGACGGCGAGCACCATCGCGACCCGCGAGGACTCCAGCCCGGACGTGGTCCGGCGCGGCTGCGGTGCCGCGGACGGCCCGACCAGCGCCTGTACTTCGGCCAGCAGCGGCCGCCGGCCCTCCATCATCACCGTCACGCATGTCCCGGCGACGGGCTCGGCGTGCTCGGAGACGAACAGGCCGGTCGGGTCGGTCACCTCGACGATCCCGGTGTCGACCATGTCGAAGCAGCCGACCTCGTCGGACGGGCCGAACCGGTTCTTGGTCGCGCGCACCATCCGGAACCCCGAATGCCGGTCGCCGTCGAACGCGAGCACGACGTCGACGAGGTGCTCGAGCATCCGCGGACCGGCGATCGCGCCGTCCTTGGTCACATGGCCGACCAGCACGACCGCGATGTGCCGCTCCTTCGCGAGCCGGACCAACGCGCCGGTCACCTCGCGGACCTGCGTCACGCCACCCGGTGCGCCGTCGACCTCGGGATGCGCCATCGTCTGCACCGAGTCGATCACCAGGAATGCCGGCTCCACGGCGTCGATCTGCCCGACCACTGCGGACAGATCGGTCTCGGCGGCAAGGAACAGCTCGTCGACGAGGGCATCCGTGCGGCCGGCGCGCAGCCGCACCTGAGCAGCCGACTCCTCGCCGGAAACGTAGAGGGTCCGCTGGCCGCCGCGTGCGGACTGCGCCGCGACCTCCAGCAGCAGGGTGGACTTGCCGACCCCCGGCTCACCCGCGAGCAGGATCACCGCGCCCGGCACGACGCCGCCGCCGAGCACGCGGTCGAGCTCGCCGATGCCGGTCGGGCGCGACTCGGCCTCGATCGCGGACACCTTCGCGATCGGCATCGCCGGCGACGACACCGGACCCGCCGTGATCCGCGCGGCCTTCGGCGCACCGACCTCGGCGACCGTCCCCCAGGCCTGGCACTCGCCGCACCGCCCGATCCAGCGCGCCGAGGTCCACCCGCACTCCGAGCACGCGTATGCGGGCTTCCCCTTCGCCTGCGTCGCCGCCTTCGCCATAAGGACCAACCTAGACGGAGCGTCCGACAAATCCCTTCAACGACCGGAGGACCCGCTTCATCCAGCCGGTTGTACGGCGTGGGACGTCGTCGGCGACGACCGGCAACTGCGTGGTCTGTCGGGCGGCTTCGAGGTACTTCGTCAGGATCTCGCTCTCCGACGTCCGGAGCAGTGCGCTCTGTTCGAGCAGTTCTAGTCCGGCGCTCAGGCGGCCGGCGGTGACCTCAGCGGAGCCGAGGTGTTGCAGGCAGCGGGCGTGGCCTTCGCGTTCGTCGATCTCGGCGTACAGGTGGGCGGCGTGATCCCAGCGGCTGACGGCCTCGTGCGGATTGCGTTGCATCCACGCGGCGACGCCCATCAGCTCGAGCGCGTGCGCCTGACCGCTCAGATCGCCTGCTGCGGTGGCCCGGGCGACGGCGGGTCGCAGGTGGTCCAGCGCACCCTCGGCGTCCTGCTGGTACAGGTGTACGACGGCGAGATTGACGGCGATCGCCACATCGGCCGCGAGGTCCGGACCGGGTCGTCTGAGTCGTGCCTCATCCAGCCGGTCGCGCGCGTTGAGCACTGCCTCTTCGCGGTCGTTCCCTGCCGGTGACCGGTCCGCGCGGGCCAGGGACAACAGGGCTCGCTCGACCTGCCGACGCGTCGTCATCGCGGCTGCAGTGCGGTTGTGAGTCGCGATGTTGTCGGAGATGCCCAGCCGGGTGCTGGCCGTGTCCAGGTCACCCAGCATCCGGTACGCCGTTGCCGCGCGTGCCGCAGCGAGCTCGGCCAGATCACGGCGGCCGCACACCTCGGCTGCGGCACTCAGCAGGTCGCTGAGCTGGAGCAGCGCATCCGGATCGGCACGTCGTACGTACCAGGCCTCGAGGGCGTCGCAGATGCGGGCGAAGTCGTCGATGGTGTCGACGTGCGGCTTCTCGGCCATCAGCAGTTCGCGGAGCCACTCCTCGTGCAAGGCGTACCACTCCGCGGCCGCCATGCCGCCGGCGTGGGATCCGAGCGCGATCATCCACTGCTCGGCCTCCTCGGCGGTCGCATGCAGCTCTGGAGCGCTCTCGCCGCTGTGCCGCCAGGAACGCCGGATCGCCGGGCCGTACTGGATGATCGTGATCGCTCCGAGCAGCACGGTCACGCCAAGGCCGATCCACTGCACCCAGCCGCCGCTGTCGAGGCTCTGGTTGAGCATCTCCGACGCGAGCCCTGTCAGCAGTGCGGACGCCACAGTGCCGATGACGAAACCGAAGCCAGGCGTCTGCCGCGACTCCTGCTCCTTCTCCACGTCATCGCTCATGGCCGGCTTCCCGTCGTCAGCCCGCGCACGACGGTCCGCCAGAACGACAGCATCAGGACCACTGGAACGATCGACGCGACGACGGCCGCGGCTGCGACCGGCCCGCTCGACGCGGAGAACTGCCGCGCTTCACCCCACAGCACGAGCGACAACGGCGTCGTACCGGGGCCGCTGATCAGGAACCCGACGATGAAGTCGTTCCACACCAGCGCGAACTCCAGCACCGCGACAGCGATCAGTGCGGGTCGGTACGTTCGCTGCACAGTCGCCAGTACGGCGCTCTGCCGCACTGGGCCTTGCAAAGCCTCGGACACCAACGCGGGTGGGGCAGACGCGAATGCGGACCGCAGCAGCAGCACTGCGAACGGGAGACCTGCTGCCGCGTGCACGAGTGCTAGTGCGATCCGGGAGCCGGCCAGTCCGGCTGCGTCGATCGCGTCGCGCAGCGGAGCGGCGTACATCTGCACTGGTGTCACTGCGAGTACTACGAACACCGCCATGACAGTCCGGCCGACGCGCACCGGCAGACCGCCCCACGCGACCAGATAGGCCGTCGGTACGGCGATCACGAGCAGTACGGCGGTAGCGGCGCTGGCGATGATCAGCGTGGACAGCAGAGCCCGGAGCAACCCCACATTCGCCGCTGCAGCGAAGGAGGAGAAACCGAGTCCCGACGCTGACCACCAGCCACGCACACCGGCCTCCGCAGGGGAGTGCAGCGCGGTGAGGACGAGTACTACGGCTGGGAAGATCCACACCAGCGCCACTGCGAGCCCGATGAGCCACCCGAACCGCCGTACGGACCGGCGAGGCTTCGGACGCCCCAGTGACGGCTCCGGCCGTACTACGGTCACCGGCATCGCCCACCGCCGCCGACGCAAGCCCCGTACGCCGATCAGCCCCACTGCGGCGACGATTGCGAACAGCACGACGCCGAGCGCCGCCGTACGTCCCGTGTCGTCACCACTGGTCGTCGCCCGCCACCAGTTCAGCCCGAGTACGTCGGCGGACCGCTGCATCGACCCCGGTACGACGATCAAGATGAGGTCGAAGACCCGCACTGCAGCGATGACCACGGTCAGCGTGACCACGCCGGCGATCGGCCGGAGCAACGGAATCTCCAGCGCACGCAGACGCCGCCAGCCCCGAACGCCTTCTGCAGTAAGGGTTCTGGCCACGTCGTCGGGTATCGCGTCCAGACCGGCGCGGAACAGCGACACGACGTACCCCAGCCAGGTCCAGCCGAACGCGGACACCAGCACGAGCCAGAACAGACCAGGGCCGAGCCACACCGGACTTGAACCGAACAGTCGGGTCCAGACCGCCGTGACTGTTCCACGCTCCGGTGTCGGGTCGAAGAGCAACCGGAACGTCGCTCCGGACACCAGCACCGACACTGCGAACGGAATGACCAGTGCCGGCTGCAGGAACGTCGTCACCGCGGGCAGCCGATAACTCAACAGAGCAAGGAAGAACCCGACCACGACGATCCCGAACGCAACCAGCACCCAGAGCAGACTGTTGCCAACGGCCCGCAATGCGCCCTGGTCGGTCATCACTGCGAAGTTGCCGAACCCGAACCCGTCCGGCGTCCGGAACGCCGCGACTACGGTCACTCCGATCGGCACCAGCAGCAGACAGCTGAGCAGTAACGCCGGCAGCCCCAGCAGATACGGTCCGGCCGGGCGGCGCGGTTTGCCGGGGACCGGGCGACCGGTGATCTCACGGCCGACGATCTCGAGGGACAAGCCGTTGGTGTGCAGCCCCATCAGCTCTCCTCCACCGTGCGCATCTCGTCGATCGCGTCGTCCACAGCCCCTGGTACGGCCGCCTCGCGACCGCCGATCTGGATCAGGAAGTCGGTCAGTACGCGCCATAGCCCGTTGATGTCGCCGAGCCGGCCGAGCTGGTCGGACAGGTCGAACTGGAGTTGCTCACCGGGCTTGGTCAGCTGGACGGCAAGGCGGGTGAGCTCAGGGGTGTACCCGGAGACCCGTCCGTCGACCAGGAACCCGCCCTCCTTGATCCACGGGTCAGCAGCGCTCGGCCGGGACAGACGGCGTACCAGGTCTAGGGCGTCGTCCCTGGTCGGCTTCGGCAGCACCATGACGTCGCCACCGACGACCACAGGTGCGGCAGTTCCCGGACCCATCGGCGGGAAGGTGAACAGACCGATGTCATTGGGGTCCGCGGCAAACGAGCGCACAACCGGCTCGGCGAAGTCCGACGCCAGCACCATGGCCGCTCTGCGATGGCCGAACACCTCGATCAGCGCATCCGGGAACTGCTGGACCAGCGACTCCTTCACTCCGCCCGCCAGCACGCCAGGCGCCGACCACATGCTCCCCAGCAACCGCAGTGCCGCGGCGAACTGCGGCTGCTGCGATGGGCGCGGGTCAGCGGCGGTCGCGAGTCCTACGTAGACGCTGGGCGCGATACCGAGCAGCACGTTCTCCAGGAAGTCGGTGAGCACCCAGCCGTCACCTGCCGCCAGCGACAACGGTGTGATGCCCGCCTGGGTCAGCGTCCGGTTCAGCGTCAGCCACTCCGACCACAGCCGTGGCGGTTGGACGCCGACCTGCTCGAACACCGAGGGCCGGTACCAGACCGCTGACTTGTGCGCAGTCTTGAACGGCACGCCGTACGTCGTCCCGTCGTGTGTCAGGAGCTCGTTCCACAGCCGGGCCCGCCCGAGTGGGGCCAGGTCGTCGGGCATCGGCTCGAGGTCGTCGAGATGACGTGGGACGAGTCCGGGCTGCGGGAGCATGACGATGTCCGGGCGTCGGGTGGAGCGTGCACCGAACGCGGTGGAGATGTCGTCGCCGAGCGGTACGACTTCGACCGGGTAGCCGAGTGTTCCCAGACCGTCGAGGACCTTGTGGAACGCGCGTAGCTCCTGCCCACTCCAGCTGACGGCCACCCGGACGGCCCGCCGCAGTCCCAGCACGTCACTCGAACACCCGGTGAGCAACAGCGCTCCTGCAGCGCCGAGGAACGCTCTGCGGCTACTCGGCATCGTCGAACCCGGTGATGCGTGTCGCGCTGGTCGTGATCAGCAGCAGTGCGACCGAGGCGAGGTCAGGGTTGGGACGGATCGACAGGAGCGATCCCCACGTAGGCAGGCCGGTCGCGTCCTCCAGCACGATCGCCCGCGGATATGCGCCGAGTGCCCGGGCCACTCCGGCCAGCCGGCGACGACCCGGGGTGATCTCGTGCGGGTAGCGGTCCTGGACATCCTCAAGGCCGCAGCCGATGACCTTGACCAGGCTCTCGTCCCGGGCGGCCTGTTTGGTGACCTGGTGCGTGGTGCGATGGCCGTGCATCACATTGCCGAGGACGGTCAGGTGGGGGAGCAGTCCGCCTTCGGCCGGTACCAGCCGGACCGGTCCGCCCTTCAGCACGACCGCACCGGGCGGCGGGTCCTCCAGCCCGGTCAGTACGTCGGCTACCAGGCGACGGTCGGCGGCATGCGGTACGACGACCGCGCGCTGCTCACCTACGTCGATCCGGAGCCGCTCCGGCAGCCCCGGTACGCGTTCGAGCAGCAGACCGTCCATCCCTGTCAACCCTATGAGTACTGAAGGTCGCTCTGCAGACCACAGAGAGTGTCGCTAGAAGCTCTTGCTCCACAGGTTGACGGCGTAGTCGACCTCGGAGCCGACATGCGAGGCGATGATCCGCTTGGCGTCCTTCGGCGTGAACTCGATCTTCACCACGGCCTCGAAGTCCTGCCGCGATTCGAACCGCCAGCCCATGTCCAGCGGCGTCCGGTGCCAGCCGCGGTCGGTCCAGAAGCGCTCCACCTCGGCCGGCTTGATCATCGGGTACGACGCGCTGAACCAGCTGCCGAACGTCGACCGGCTGCCGTCGTTGTCGATCACGAACGCCGTCCCGCCATGGCGCATCACCCGGTCCAGCTCGGCCAGCCCGGGTTCACAGCCCGGTCCGAAGAAATACGCCCAGCGCGCGTGCATCACGTCGACCGACGAGTCCGGCACCGGCAGGCGCTGCGCCGTACCCTGCCGTACTTCGACGTTCGGCAACGCCTGCGTACGTCGACGGGCCGCGTCCGCCAGCGCGCCGTGCGGCTCCACGCCGATGACCCGCCCGGCAGTCGCGGCGAACTTCGGCAGGTGGAACCCGGTACCGCAACCGATGTCGAGCACTGTCGCGCCGGCCCAGTCCCGGATCGCCCGCATCGCCGGCTCGATCACGCCGTCCGGATCGACGGCCCGGTTCTCGATCTCGTACACCTTCGGGTGGTGCCAGATGTTGGGACTGGGGATCCCGCCCTCCGCGATGCTCACGACGTTCGAGCCTAATGCAGTTGAGCCGGCCACCCTCCACTGCGATGCTGCGCTCCGTGCAGATGACCGAGTACGCCGGCCCCGACGGCCTCAGCGACATGCAGGAACTCATCCAGCGGACCTGGAGTCCGGCATCCCGGCTGCACCTCGGCGACGTCGCCTGGGAGCGCAGCGTGAATGCCCGCAGGTCCGCGGACAGTTGGCGTACGGCGGTATGGCGTGACGGCGACGAGGTCGTGGCCTGGGGATGGCTGGAGCAGCCGAGCCACCTGCTGATGACCGTCGATCCGGACCAGCCCGAAGTCGCCGCTACGGTCGTCGAGTGGTTCCAGGCGACAGCAGACGGTCCGCAGTTGGCGGCCGGAGTACTGGAGACCGAGAAGCACCTGCTGGCTGCGCTGGAGTCGGCCGGCTTCGAGCGTGACGACAATGCACCGTACTTCACTCATCACTGGATCTCGCTGGACGCGCTGGCCGAACCTGTCGTGCCCGAGGGCCTGACGTTGCGACACGTTCAGCAGGACGAGGTGGCGAAGCGGGCTGCTGCGCACCGGGCGGCGTGGTCCGACCTGGGACCGTCAAAGGTGACCGACGAGGACATGTCCGCAGTGATGACGACCTGGCCCTACCGGCCCGAGCTGGATTGGGTGGTGGAGAACGAGGCCGGAGAGTTCGTCGCCTCAGCACTGATCTGGCTGGACGAGCAGCACCAGGTCGGATTGGTCGAGCCTGTCGGCTGCAGTCCGGAGTACCGGCGGCGCGGGCTCGGTGCAGCAGTCAACCTGGCTGCACTGCATGCGCTGCGGGAGGCAGGTGGGACCAGGGCGGTCGTCTGTCCGCGAGGTGATGACGGGTACCCGCAGGCGCGGGCGCTGTACCAGAGCATCGGCTTTCGGCCGGGTTCACGCACTCTGCATCTGCTGCTTGGTTAGTGCAGCTGCCAGGGCGGCCGGGATCAGGAGCAGCCCGCAGAAGACCGCCAGCCAGTGGAAGCCGAGGTGGGCGAGGACCGGACCGGCAGCTGTGCCCGAAAGGGAAGCCAGGACGCCCATGGTCAGGTCGGACAGGCCCTGGGCCGACGTGCGGATGCCGTCCGGCACGGACCGGGACAGCAGAGTCGACCCGGCGACCAGACAGGCGGACCAGCCCAGGCCCAGCGTGAAAAGCGCGAGTCCGGTCAACGCATGCGCATCGTCCGGCGCGACAGCGGCCAGTGTCATCGCGATCGCCAGGATGCCGAGGCCGATGCCGATCGTGGGGATGCGGCCGAGCCGGTCGGCCAGCCAGCCGGTCACCGGGGACAGCGCGTACATGCCGGCGACATGTCCGCTGATGACGAAGCCCACGATGGTGAGAGATGCGCCGTGGTGCCGCAGGTGCACTGACGTCATCGACATGACCCCGACCATCACCGCGTGCGCAGTCGCGATCGCCAGCAGCCCCAGGCGTGCATGCGGAATGGCCATGACCTGCCGGAACGTCTCGGCCAGCGGCTGACGCTCCACCCGCATCGGTCTCACCTGGCTCCGCATGCCCACCCAGACAGTGGCTGCGCTGAGGCCGAAGGCGACGACCGAGAAGACGTACGGCCCGGCCAACGCCAGGATGCCGAGCGACGTGCCGACCGAACCGCCGACACCGGTCAGGTTCGGTCCGACGATGACGCCGATCGTGGTGGCCCAGACGACCAGCCCGAGCGAGCGGGCGACGCGGCTGGGCTCGGCGGCGTCGGTAGCGGCGTACCGCGACTGCAGGTTGGAGGCCGAGCCGCTGCCGAAGAGGCAGCCGGCAGCAAGCAGCAGTGCGAGCGAGCCGATCTGTGCCGCCACGATCGTCAGCGCCGCTCCCACGAACGCGATCAGGTATCCGAGGCTCAGCGAGACCCGACGGCCGTGTGAGCGAGCGAGGCCTGCCAGCGGTACGGCGAGAGCGGCGGCGCCCAGCGTGGTCGAGGTGGCTACCAGTCCGGCCAGGGACGTCGAACCCGAGACGTTCTCGGCCAGGAGAGCGGCAACTGCGAAGCCGCTGGCGGTCGCGACTCCGCCGAGGGCGTTGCTGGCGACCAGCACGCGTAGGGTCGTCCGCTGCTGCTCGCTGGTCACGGGCAAACCCTCTCATGAAACCTGACGGGGAAGGTGATTATAGGATCGTCCCGACATAATTCGAGCCGCGCTTCCTTGGAGTCCGGATGTCCGACATCGCGATCGTCCCTGCCCCGCGAGAACTCACCGTCGACGAGGGCCGGTGGATCACCGCCGATCCGGTCGGCGAGGCGGTTCGCGACGTGGTCGAGAATCTCGAACCGAACGAGTACCGCATCGACGTCAGCCCCGACGGCGCCCGCCTCACGGCCGGCTCCGAGGACGCGCTCCGGCACGCGGAGACGACGTACGCGCAGCTGATCGAGGCGGCCGAGCCGACCGACGAGACCGGCAAGGTCGCGGTCCCGCTGGCGCGGATCGCGGACGCGCCCAGGTTCGCCTGGCGCGGGATGATGCTCGATGTCGCCCGGCACTTCATGCCGAAGGAGTTCGTCCTCAGGATCATCGACGTACTCGCCCTGCACCGGCTGAACGTGCTGCACTTCCACCTCACCGACGACCAGGGCTGGCGGGTCGAGATCGAGGCGTACCCGAAGCTCACCGAGATCGGCGGGTGGCGGGCCGAGACGATGGTCGGCAAGATGACCCGCGGCCAGAAGGAGTTCGAGTACGACGGCGTCCGGCACGGCGGGTTCTACACCAAGGACGACCTCCGCGAGATCGTCGCGTACGCCGCCGATCGCGGGATCACCGTCGTACCGGAGATCGACCTGCCGGGGCACATGCAGGCCGCGATCACGGCGTACCCGGAGCTGGGGAACCACCCGGACCAGCAGTTGACGGTCCGTCAGTACTGGGGCATCAGCGAGGACGTGCTGAACGTCAACGACGCGACGGTCGAGTTCGTGAAGACCGTGCTGCGGGAGGTGCTGGACATCTTCCCGTCGCCGTACATCCACCTCGGCGGCGACGAGTGCCCGTCGGTGCAGTGGGCCGAGTCCGAGGCGGCGCAGAAGCGCCAGGCCGAGCTGGGGCTGACCGAGCCGGGTCAGCTGCAGGGCTGGTTCACCGCGCAGGTCGCGGAGGTGCTGGCCGAGCAGAACCGGCGGCTGGTCGGCTGGGACGAGATGGTCGACACCGACTGCCCGGACGACGCCGTGATCATGGCGTGGCGGAGCGCGGAGCGCGGCGAGATCTCGGTCAAGGCCGGTCACGAGACCGTGATGGCGCCGTGCGAGTCGGTGTACTTCGACTACTACCAGGGCGACCCGGCCACCGAACCGCTTGCCATCGGCAACTTCATTCCGCTGGAGAAGGTGTACGACTTCGAGGTGATCCCGGAGTCGCTGACCGACGAGCAGAAGGCGCTGATCGTCGGCACCCAGTGCCAGATCTGGACCGAGTACATGGAAGGCCCGGAGCAGGTCGGTTACATGCTGCTACCGCGGCTGTCCGCGTTCGCCGAGCGCGCCTGGGGCTCGGAGAAGGTCTCGTACGACGAGTTCCTCGGCCGGCTGCGCCCGCACCTGGCCCGGATCGAGAAGCTCGGCGTGAACTACCGCCCACTCGATAGCTGAGGGGATAACTAAATCTCCGTAATCCCTGTTAGCAGGGGTAGACGACCCGGCCTTATCTGGCAAACGATGAACCGACAGGAGGCCGGGTCGGGAAGCGGAGAGGTTCATGACCGTCGTGGGGCCGCTGGACGCGATGTTCCTGGGTGGCGAGACTCGGGAGCAGCCGATGCACGTCGGCGGGTTGATGTTGTTCGAGCTGCCGGAGGGCGCCGGGCGGGACAACGTGTTCCCGGAGAGCTCGCGGGACTTCGTCTCCCGGCTGTACCACGACATGCTCGCGGCGCCGTCGGTCAATCCCTTGTTCGAACGGCGGGTGCGCAACCGGCCGCAGGACCTCGGCTACTGGTCCTGGGAACGGGATCCGGACATCGACCTCGAGTACCACGTCCGGCTGTCCGCGCTACCCCGCCCGGGGCGCTACCGGGAGCTGTTCGAACTCACCAGCCGGCTGCACGGAACGCTCCTGGACCGTCACCGCCCGCTGTGGGAGATGCACCTGATCGAAGGCGTCGAGGGCCGCCGGTTCGCGATCTACAGCAAGATCCACCACTCGATGATCGACGGCGTCACCGCACTCCGCTGGATGCAGGACACGCTCACCACAGACCCGAACAGAACAGACATGCCCGCGACCTACGCCCTAGCAGGCCAAGGCTTCGTCGGGGCGGGAACTGCCCCCGGGATGCCGACCGCGGCGGAGCTGTTTGCGGCCGTTGGACGCCTGCCCGTTCGGACACTGGGCGCCGGCCGACTGCTGGCGGAACTCGCCGGACTGACTCCGGTCGGGTTGAAGGGGCTGCTGCAGGCGACGATGCCGTTCCAGGCGCCGAAGACGATCTTCAACCAGCCCGTGACGGGCGCGCGGCGGTTCGCGGCGCAGTCATGGCCGCTCGAGCGGTTGGAGAAGGTCCGCGCGATCACCGGCGCGACGCTGAACGACGTACTGCTGGCGATGTGTTCAGGCGCCCTACGCAACTACCTGATCGAGCAGGACGCCCTTCCCGACAGGGCGCTGACGGCGATGATCCCGGTCTCCCTGCGCGACCGCGACGGCGCACCCGGCGGCGGCAACTCGCTGGCCACACTCATCGCCGACCTCGCCACCGACCTGCCCGACCCCGAACGCCGGATCCGACGCATCATGTCCTCGACCGCCCACGGCAAGAGCGTGCTGTCCGGGCTCAGCCCGCTGCAGAGCCTGATCGTCGGCGCCCTCGGCTTCGGCGTCGCCGGCCCGGCCGCAGTACTCCCGGGCGTGGCAGGCCGTACGAGGCCGCCGTACAACGTCGTGATCTCGAACGTGCCGGGCCCCACCGAGAGCCCGCTGTACTGGAACCGGTCGCGGCTGCTCGGGATGTACCCGGCGAGCATCGTGCTCAACGGTCAGGCGCTGAACATCAGCGTCACCAGCTACGACCACCAGCTCCACTTCGGCCTGATCGGCGACCGCCGCACCGTCCCGCACCTGCAACGCATGCTCGGCCACCTCGAAGACTCACTGGCAGACCTCGAGAACATCCACTAGCCGGCGAGCAGGGCGTCGATCTGCGACATGGCCTGCTGCATGCCGACGTCCATCTGAATGCCGAGCAGCTGATCCATCTGTTCGCGGGTGTCGAACGAAGCGCGTAGTTCCATCCGGGTGCCGCCGTCGGACGCCGTCAGCTCCACATGCGCGATGTACGGCGGGAGGACGTCGTCGATCTCCCCGTCAGCATTCGCGAACGAGTCGACGAACTCGAGCGACTTCGGCGGATCCACCGCGAGGAACTGCCACAGGCCGTGGAACTTCTCGCCCTCCGGGCCGGTCATGTAGTAGAACACCCGGCCGCCCGGCGTCAGGTCGTGATCGACCATCGTCGCCGGATGCGTCGGCGGCCCCCACCATCGCTCGAGCTTGCGCGGGTCGGCCCACAGCTCCCAGACCTTGTCGGTGGACGCGTCGAAGTCCGCCACCAGGGTCAGGGTCAACGCCTCGAAATCCTTGTCAATGCTGGTCACGCCCATGGGTTCCATCTCCTTCGTCTTCGGCCAACAGATCGGACATCCGCTCGATCCGTCCGCGCCAGGTCGCCTCGAGCTGGTCCAGCGCCTCCCGGGCCCGCCGTACGGCGTCGATCTCGCTGCGCACGAGCTGCTCCCTCCCGCGTCGTTCCTTGCTCACCAGGCCGGCCCGCTCCAGGACGGCGACGTGCTTCTGCACCGCGGCGAAGCTCATCGGATACACGTCGGCCAACCGGGACACCGATGCCGCCTCACCCAGGCACCGCCGCACGATGTCGCGCCGCGTCGCATCCGCCAACGCGTGCAGCAACCGATCTGTCAGAACCTCATCTACAACCATTTGGTTGTACGTTAGGCCGGAGAAAACCCCCGGTCAAGAGCGACCGGGGGTTTGAGCTAAAGGCGAACGATCCCGTTCGGGGTGTCGAAGATGGCGGCGTTGAGGCCGGGCTGGCCGTTGGGGCCGACCCAGGCGACGTCGAGGTCGTTCAGCAGGTGGTCGGCCGGGTGACCGATCCAGTCGGTGACGCGGACCGGGTCGCCCGCGATCTCGAGGGCGGTCAGTTTGATGCCCTTGCCGCCGACCGACGGGTGCTCACCGAGGTCGTCCCAGTGGATGAAGAACGGCAGCTGTGGGTCCGCGATCAGACCCTTCACGCCGATCTGCCGCCAGGTCAGGTTGACCCCGTCGGGCCGGTGCCGGTTGCCTGGAACCGACTGCCGGCCGAGGCGCTGCTCCATCCGCTCCATGTCGCGGACGGCGACCACCCAGCCCAGCCAGCCACCGCCGAGCTCCTTGCGGGCGCGCACCGCCTGACCGAACGGAGCCTTGTCGGACGCCGGATGGTCCAGGACGTCGACGACCTCGATGTAGCGGTCGTTCTCCAGCGGGAGGATGTGGTTCACCGTGCCGAAGCGCGGGTGCACCCCGCCGTCGACGAACTCCGCTCCGAGCAGCGCGGACAACCGCTCGACGGTCGCACGGCACCCCTCGGGCCCGCACGCGTACGACAGATGATCCAGACGCATGCCAGTCATTGTTGCGTCCCCCACCGACAATCGCCGTACAGGGGTGTGTCGTTAGGCTCTACGTCATGCGCACCGTGGTCATCGGAGGAACTGGTCATATCGGCACCTACCTGGTCCCGGCGCTGGTTCGCCTCGGTCATCAGGTCACGGTGCTCAGTCGCGGCGAACGTACGCCGTACCACTCGGACGGCACCTGGCGGAACGTCACCTTCCTGCAGGTCGACCGGGCCGCGGAAGACGCGGACGGCACGTTCGGCAGCCGCATCGTCGGGCTCGAGCCGGACATCGTCGTCGACCTGATCTGCTTCACCGAGGACAGCGCGCGCCAGCTGGTCGAGGCGCTCGAGGGCAAGGTCCAGCACCTGCTGCACTGCGGCACGGTCTGGGTGCACGGTCCGAGCATGGTCGTCCCGACCCGCGAGGACGTGCCGAGGCGACCGTTCGGCGACTATGGCATCCAGAAGGCCGCGATCGAGGAGTACTTGCTCACCAAGGCGCGCCGCGACCAGTTCCCGGTCACGATCGTCCACCCCGGCCACATCTGCGGTCCCGGCTGGACCCCGGTCAACCCGGCCGGCAACTTCAACCTTGACGTCTACCAGCGCTTCGCCAAGGGCGCCGACGTACAGATCCCGAATCTCGGGCTCGAAACCCTGAACCCCGTCCACGCCGACGACGTGGCCGGCGTCTTCCTGGCCGCGATCGCCAGCCGGGCGACCGCGATCGGCGAGAGCTTCCACGCGGTGGCGAGCGACGCCGTCACCCTCCGCGGGTACGCCGAGGCCGTGGCCGACCGGTTCGGCTACGACGCGCAGCTCGACTTCGTGCCGATCGACCGGCTCCGCGAGCAGCTGTCGGAGCAGGACGGCCAGGCGACGTGGGACCACGTCCTGCACAGTCCCAACTGCTCGATGGCGAAGGCCGAACGCATGCTCGGCTTCCGGCCGCGCTACTCCGCCGTCGAGGCCGCGATGGCCGGCATCGACTGGCTGGTCGAGAACGGCAAGATCACTTAGACGCCGGGTGGGGCAGCAGCGGACGCGCTGCCTCCAGGTGCTGACGGCACATCTCCGCGAGGACGTCGTACGCCTTGGGACCCATCAGGGTCTGCAGCTCGACCTTGCTCGACTCGAAGACCGCCTCGACGCCGATGTGCGCCTCGGTGTTGCCGGTGCAGTACCAGTCGAGGTCGTGCCCGCCCGGGCCCCAGCCGCGCCGGTCGTACTCACCGATGCCGACCTCGGTGTACGTCGTGCCGTCGGGGCGCTCGACCTCGCGGAAGGTGCGCCGGATCGGCAACTGCCAGCAGACGTCGGGCTTGGTCTCGACGAAGTGGATGTCGCGCTTGAGCGCCAGCCCGTGCAGCGCGCAGCCCGCGCCGCCCTCGAAGCCCGGACGGTTCAGGAAGATGCAGGCGCCGTCCCAGACCCGGGTCTTGCGCTCACCTTCGTCGTCGGTCTCCACCCAGCCGTTGGCCCGGCCCTCCTTACGGAACTGCCAGTCCTCCTTGCCGAGCTCCTTGACCCACTTCTTCACCCGCTTCTCGTCGTCGGAGTCGGAGAAGTGCGCGCCGAGCGTGCAACAGCCGTCGTTCGGCCGGCCCTTGTAGATCCCCTGGCAGCCGCCGCCGAAGATGCAGGTCCAGTTGGACGTCAACCAGGTCAGGTCGCAGCGGAAGACCTGGTCGGAGTCGTCGGGGTCGATGAACTCGACCCAGGCACGGGGGAAATCGAGAGAAACCTCAGGCACTCAGAAAGCGTACGCGCCTTCGGTCCCCAAGCGTGAACCCCGACTCCCGACCCGCCGTTACTCCGCCCGTCCAGTAGCGTGGGGGAATGCGGCTCGGCGTTCTAGACGTGGGATCAAACACCGTCCACCTGCTCGTGGTGGACGCACATCGCGGTGCCGCGCCGCTTCCGGCGTACTCGCACAAGACCGAGCTGCGGCTGGCCGAGCACCTGGACAAGGACGGCAAGATCGCCGAGTCCGGTGCCGACGGGCTGGTCGCGTTCACCAAGGAAGCGGTCGAGCTGGCCGAGGACAAGGGCTGCGAGTCGCTGCTCGCGTTCGCGACCTCCGCGCTGCGTGAAGCCCCGAACGGCGAGAAGGTGCTGGACCGGGTCCGGTCCGAGACCGGCGTGGACCTCGAGGTCCTGACCGGCGACGACGAGGCGCGGCTGACGTTCCTCGCCGTACGGCGTTGGTTCGGCTGGTCCTCCGGCCGGCTGGCGGTGTTCGACATCGGCGGCGGGTCGCTGGAGATCGCGGCCGGATCCGACGAGCAGCCGACCGTGGCGGTATCGGTCCAGCTCGGCGCCGGCCGACTGACCCGCGAGGCCCTGACCGCGGACCCGCCGGACAAGGAGCAGGTCCGTGCGCTGCGGCGGCGGGTCCGGCTGGAGATGGCGGCTGTCGCAGGTCCCGTACTGCGGGCCGGCCGGCCGCAGCGGTCGGTGGCCACGAGCAAGACCTTCCGCTCGCTGGCCCGGATCGCCGGGGCTGCGCCGTCCGCCGACGGCCCCTACGTGGCCCGGACGCTGAACCGGGACGACCTGAGCGACTGGATCCCGAAGCTGACCAAGATGACCGCCGCCGAGCGAGCCGCGTTGCCCGGTGTATCGGCCAGCCGCTCGTCGCAGCTGGTTGCCGGCGCACTGGTCGCGGACGCCGTGATGGATCTGTTCGACCTGCCCGCACTCGAGGTCTGCCCGTGGGCCCTCCGCGAGGGCGTCATCTTGTCCCGGCTCGACCAGCTGCAACCCCGGTGAACCAATGAACCCCCGCACAACCGCGAAGATCGGTCTGTCCACAGCCTCCGTCTACCCGGAGTCGACGGCGAGCGGTTTCGAGCTCGCCGCCCGGCTCGGGTACGACGGCGTCGAGGTGATGATCGGGATCGACCCGCTCAGCACCCAGATCGACGCGATCAAGCGACTCGTCGACTACCACCAGCTCCCCGTGCTCGCGCTGCACGCGCCGACGCTGCTGATCATGCAACGGGTCTGGGGGACCGACCCGTGGAGCAAGCTCGAGCGCAGCGCCGAGGCCGCGAAGGAGCTCGGCGCGGACGTGGTCGTCGTACATCCGCCGTTCCGCTGGCAGCGGGACTACGCGCGCGGGTTCGTCGAGGGGATCGCCCGGCTGGAGGCCGAGACCGGGGTGACGCTGGCGGTCGAGAACATGTACCCGTGGCGTGCGCCCGGCCGGGACCTGCAGGCGTACGCGCCGAGTTGGGACCCGACCGAGCAGACCTACGCGCACACCACCCTCGACCTGTCGCACGCGTCGACGGCCGAGCAGGACTGCGTCGAGCTGGCCGCGACGATGGGCCAGAGCCTCACCCACGTCCACCTGACCGACGGGACGGGCTCCGCGAAGGACGAGCATCTGGTCCCGGGCCGCGGGACGCAGCGCGCGGCGGACCTGCTCGGCACGCTCGCGAACCAGGACTTCCGCGGGCACATCATCATCGAGATCAACACCCGCCGTGCGACCAGCCGCTCCGAGCGGGAGGTCGACCTGGTCGAGTCTCTCGAGTTCACCCGCAAGCACTTCGTCCGGTCCACCTCGCGCCGTACGTCGTTCGCGGTCACCCCGGAAGGTGAGATCTCGGAGCTGACGCCGTGACCGCTCCCCGACGTACGCCGGGACGCCGCCCCGGCGGACCGGACACCCGGGGAGAGATCCTGCAAGCCGCCCGGGAATCCTTTGCGGACAAGGGATTCGGGGCCACCTCGATCCGTGCGGTCGCGCGGCAGGCCGAGGTCGACGCGGCCCTGGTACACCACTACTTCGACAGCAAGGAAGAGCTGTTCGTCCAGGCGATGGCGCTGCCGCTCGACCCGCGGCAGGTGGCCGCCCGGATCCTCGACGGTCCGCGCGACGAGCTCGGCCGGCGGATCGTGACGATCTTCCTCGGCGTCTGGGAGTCCGACGAAGGCCAGCAGCGGATGAAGGCGATGCTCCGCAGCGTCGTCACCAGCGACGATGTCGCCCGGCTGATGCGCGAGGGTATGACGAGCATGATCCTGCAGCCGGTCTCGCAGCTGCTCGACGCCCCCGATGCCCTGCTCCGCGTCGGTCTGATCGCCGGCCACCTGATCGGGATGGCGCTCACCCGCTACGTCGTCGAGCTCGAACCGGTGGCGAGCGCGGACCTGAGTACGCTCGTCGACCGGATGGCTCCGGCGATCCAGCAGTACATCAGCGGCTGATGCAGATCCCGACCGACGCCGAGATCCGTGCGCTGCATCGCGAGTACGCGCCTGGTGTGGACGCTTTCGAGATCGTGTTCGAGCACTGTCAACTGGTGTGTTCGATCGCCTCGCAGTTCTTCGCCGCGCTCGATGTGGACACCGATCTGGTGCGGGCCGGCGCGCTGCTGCATGACATCGGGGTCTATCGGCTCGGGTCGTCGGCTTACGTCCGGCACGGCGTACTCGGGCACGAACTCCTTGCCTCGTTGGGTTTTCCGGTCGAGATCTGCCGATTCGCTTCGTGTCACACCGGAGTCGGGATCACACGGGACGACGTCGTACGCCAGGCGCTGCCGATCCCGGTCGACGACTACCTGCCGCGGACGCCGGAGGAGGAGCTGGTCCTGTACGCGGACAAGTTCCACAGCAAGCGAACGCCGCCGGTGTTCATGTCCGGCGACACGTACGCCGCGGACGTCGCGCGGTTCGGGCCGGACAAGGTGCTGCGCTTCGCGGCGCTGCGCTCGACGTACGGCGACCCCGAGCTGAGCGCGCTGAGCGCCACCACTGGGTACGCCGTCATCTGACGAGGTTGTTGTTGCCAAGGGACGTCGTCCGCGCTAAATTCATCATATGATGAAAAACGCGGTGAGTTGCCGTGAGGTCGTCGTCGTCCGCGGCGACCGTGAGGTGCTGCACGGGGTCGGTTTCGACCTCCGGGCCGGAACCGTGACCGGACTGCTCGGGCCTTCTGGCTGCGGCAAGACGACGCTGATCCGGGCGATCGTCGGCCTGCAGGCGCGGGTGACCGGCGATGTGTCCGTGCTCGGGATGCCCGCCGGCGCGTCCAAGCTGCGCGGCCGGATCGGGTACGTGACCCAGGAACCGAGTGTGTACGGCGATCTCACCGTCACGGAGAACCTCCGCTTCTTCGCCGCTGTCCTCGGTGTCGCGTCGTCCGACGTGGCGCGCGTGATCGAGGCCGTCGACCTGACGAGTCATGCCGATGCCCGCGTGGACCGGCTGTCCGGCGGTCAACGCTCCCGTGCGTCCCTGGCCGCTGCGCTGCTCGGCAGTCCGGAGCTGCTGGTGTTGGACGAACCAACGGTCGGTCTGGACCCCGTGCTACGCCGCGACCTCTGGCAGCTGTTCCACAAGCTCGCCGACGACGGTGCCACGTTGCTGGTCTCGAGCCACGTGATGGACGAGGCCTCGCGCTGCGACCGGCTCCTGCTGATGCGCGACGGCGACCTGCTCGCCGACGACACTCCTCAGGCACTGCTCGACTCGGTCGGCACCGATGACATCGAGCAGGCGTTCCTCACCCTGATCGACCGGAAAGCAGGTGCGCGATGAGTCCGCGGGTGACGTTTGCGGTTGCGGCTCGGGTGCTCGCCCAGTTGCGGCGAGACCACCGCACGGTGGCGATGCTCATCGTGCTGCCGGCCCTGCTGGTCAGTCTGATGTGGTGGATGTTCCATGACTCGCCGGGCACGTTCGACCGGATCGGCGGGCCGCTGCTCGCGGTGTTCCCGTCGATCATCATGTTCGTCGTCACGTCGGTCGCGACGCTGCGCGAACGGTCGAGCGGGACGCTGTCGCGGCTCTTCACGATGCCGATGGCGAAACTCGACTTCCTGCTCGGGTACGCGCTCGCATTTGCATTGATCGCCGTCGTTCAAGCCCTCGTCGTCGTCTCGATCGCCTTGTATCTCTTGGATCTGAACATCCAGGGCGACGCGTGGCAGCTCGGCGTGGTCGCAGTCCTGGACGGCGTCCTCGGTGCGGCGCTCGGCCTGTTTGCCAGTGCGTTCGCGGCCACCGAGTTCCAAGCTGTCCAGATGATGCCGGCCGTGATGATCCCGCAGATCCTGCTGTGCGGCCTGCTCGTCCCGCGCGACCAATTGCCCACGGTCCTGCACGCCATCAGCGACGTACTCCCACTCTCCTACGCCGTCGACGCCGTCATCAGCGTCACCCAAGGCAACGGCCTAACCAGCGGAGCAGGCGGCGACGCCCTCATCGTCCTCGCCTTCGTCCTGGTAGCCCTGGCCCTAGGAGCCGCCACCCTCAAACGCCGCACCGCTTAAGGCCACGGCCAGTCTCGGCGCCGAAGGAATAGAAGGAAAGAGGAATTGAGATTGGTGGCAGGCTTCGTGCGCAGCCGGAGGTTCGTCGCGTGGCCTCAGCAGATCGACTCACCGTCATGGGGAAGCTGGAGCTACCAGCGGCCACCTGTCAGTTTGCTGTTCTGCTTAGAGCCTCAGGCCAGGCATCGCCCTCTATGCTCGAGGAATCCAAGTTGCAACCCGCGCGCCCGCCGGCCCTCGGCTTGTGCCTGCTGGGGGGCGTAAGCACGATCCCTGCCAGCACAGCGACCTGCTCCATCGCCAGTTCGTGAAGGGCTGCAGTTCCCGGACGCTGCACGGCAATGCGCCGTGCCCAGGCGAAGCCGCCACTCATGCCGCGACCATCCGTTCCTCGCGCAGACGGCCTCGACCACGCAACCCGACCGCGACAACTAATTGGCATGCCGGTTCGGCTTGTAAATAAGGGATTCCGGCGACTCGCCGATTTGGCGGACCGATCTTGAGCAGGTAGAATCGAACACATGTTCGACACGGATCTGGAGCAGCTGTCGACGGCCGACCTACTCGAGTCCGCCGCCGAACACCGCGCCACGGCCAACCAGGCCGACACGCGACTGCTGCAGCACGCCCAGATCTACGCCGACCGCCACCACCCCTCCACCTGCAGCACCCGCCCGATCCGCCCCGGCCACCGGTCAGCCGACGGCCGCGAACGGGCCGTGGTGCTCGGCGGTGACGGTTGCCCGGAGCTCGCGGAGTTCGCGATCGCCGAGTTCGGTGTCGTGCTCGGCATCTCGCCGATGGTCGC
>NZ_JBEPDK010000014.1:0-110730 GCF_040300265.1 Kribbella sp. NPDC000426
AGCCCTGCCACCTACGAATCAACCCACGCCACCCACCAACAGGTAGCGTGAACCAACCTCACACCAACCCTGTCCGTCGAACCGGGTCAACGCCAACAGGGCCGCATCTTCCGTGACGCATGGATTGCCGGAGTGACGAAGCACTACCCCGGCGAGCCCAAGCCCGGGTACGTCGCACCGTGGGAAGAGACACCCGACTGGGAGCGGGAGAGCGCGGCAGCCGTGTACGAGCAGGTGCGGGCGTTCGTCGAGGTCTCTGAAGGAAACACAAGCAAGCTCACGCGAGAGCAGAAGGGCCGGTTCGTGGCGCTGTGCTGGATCGCGCAGATCCACCGTCACATCCCCGACCCCAAAGCCAGCTACGTAGCTGACTGGGACGACCTGCCAGCCTGGCAGCGGGAGACTGACGCAGACATCTTTGAACGGATCGAAGACGTCAACTGACACCCGCTGGCATCTGTGCAGGCCGTGTTGCCTTCAAACGCTGTCTGAACTGCTCGTCGAGGCTAGTTCATGACAGCTCGACGGTGCCGTCCGGGTGGACCCACCAGACGTCGATCTGCGCGGCGCTGAGTGACGCGGCAACTTCGCCATATAGGTCTCGATAGCGTTGAAACTCGGGGAGCGCGATGGCGCTCTGCCAGTCGGGCTCCTTGCCGCGGAGTCGCATAGCGGCCAGGACTGCTGCTGCGAACCAATGACCGGCCTGCGTGCTTGGACTCGTGCGCTTGATCTCATGGGCGCGCCTGGAGTCGGCGTAGCTGCGACTGGGAAAGCCCTTCACCTCGATCCCGACAGTTCCACCGTCCCCCCTCGCGATTACGTCGATGCCATGTTCCCGCGCGGCGGTGTTAGCGACCGAGAGGATGCGCCAGCCTCTATGGGCCAACGCGGTGACGACTGCGGCCTGAACGTTGGCCTCGGTGTGCCACTCTTCATCGGGGCTGGCAACCGTCGTTGGCTCCTCTGGGCCAGGCGTTCCGACGTCTTGGTTGGAGATAGCGTCGGTGGCCGATCCGCGCGGCTCGATCTCGCCCCGGAGCTCGAACCCCAAGGCAGCCAGATGTCGCCGCGCTGTATGGGAGATGAACTCGGACCGTGGCACGCCCACAGCCGCTTCGAAGGCCTGGACTGCCGGGAACCAGATGTTCTTGACGCGAACAGCGTGTTTGTGGATGGCCTCGGGCGCGGCGTCGGCCAGCCGAGCCTCTACCTGGGCTCGAGAGAGCTCGTAGCGCCGCCCGTTCAGAGTGAAGCGAATCGGCGCGTCGTCGAGACGACTCATGAGCCAAAACTACGACACGCGATGCGCGGCCACGAGCATGACGAATCCTCCAGCCCTGTCGACGGCGGGGCGAACGACAGCACTTGCTGACGTGTCAACTCCGGTCGAACCTTGACCCAGCTGTTCGGGTGAAGGTTGACAACCCATCCGGTTTGGTGTGGGCGGACGTCGCGGCTGGGAGGCGAGGTGATGCCAATGGGGATCGCCGCCCTGCATTTGGCTGGCGCCCCGGGACCCGGGGCAAACTGTCGGAGTATCACCAGTAGTCTTAGCCGATCTAGATTGAGGCTCGAGCAGAGGTGGTGCGCCGTGATCAACGTCGCGACGCGACGACGTTCGAACCCGAGTCCCCTCCGATACCCGGGCGGCAAGGCCTCTCTGGCAGGCTTCTTCGAGGAGGTGATACGTGCGCTTGCGCTGAACAAGCCCACATACATCGAGCCCTATGCGGGCGGCGCCGGAGCCGGCCTTGAGCTGTTGTACCGGGGCGTCGTTGGGCATCTGGTGATCAACGACTTGGACTACGCCGTCTACTCGCTGTGGGATTCCATGCTCAACCGGCACGAGGAGTTCCTGGACCGCTTCGACTCTGTGCCGTTGACGGTCGCTGAGTGGAAGCGGCAGCGCGAGATTTTTCGGCGCCGCGACGAGCCCGGACTCGACAAGCTCGACCTTGGATTTGCAACCTTCTATCTGAATCGGACGAATCGCTCGGGCGTCCTTCGCGGAGGGATCATTGGCGGCCTTGAGCAGGAAGGTGTGTACAAGCTGGACGCACGCTTCAACAAGGACACGCTGAGGCATAGGATCACGGCGGTCGGGAAGCATCGCTCGAAGATCTCGGTGACCCATCAAGACGGGGCTGTCCGCTTACGTCACTGGTTGGCGAAGGAGAACGTCTTCGCCTACGTCGATCCGCCGTACTACGAGAAGGGCAGTGCGCTCTATCTCAACTCGTTCAACGATGATCAACACCGCGACCTGGCATCGTGGCTCAACGCCCTGGCCGACGCCAACTGGGTGCTCACCTACGACAGGGCCAACTTCATCAAGGCTCTGTACAGCGACAGGACGTCACTCGACTTCAACCTCCATTACTCGGCGCACCGGCGCGAGGTGGCGAGTGAGTTCATGGTCGTCTCGAATGCCGTAGCCAGGGCCCTGGGTCAGCAGTGAGAGTTCGCCACGCGTGCGCTGTGCGTGCGCTCGGCTACGCCTGAAGTCGCAGTCTCACCTGGCGCCTGGGAACGGGCCGCGCTGGATGATCTGGCTGCGCGGCGGCAAGCCGAGCAGGCGTTGTCCCAGCGCTCGCAACACTGACTGACCCACCCCGAGAGGCAGCGAGGCTGCGGAGTGCGCCAGTGCCACGGGGATCACGGCGTTCTCGTAGAGCCGGGTCTGCACGTGATCCAAGACCTCGCAGACGACACGGAGCGTCGGATAGTTAGCGATGTTCTCGCCAGCGGCGTCACCGTAGGGCGCCACGCCAGGCTTGGGCGGGACGGTGATTACCAGCGGATTGCCGTTGGTCGTTCGATAGATGAAGCGTCGCCCGTAGAACTCGTCAGTCCCGTACTGGTGTTGGGGCGGACGACCGGTGATGCGGTTGATGTACGCGCGCGACAGGAACATTACGTTCCCTGGCGGGATAAGGTGTGAGATCAGGTGGGCGTGTTCGACGAATCGCCCGCTCTTCTCCACCCCGACCACGAGCGGAAACGGAGCGCGCTCGTGCTCATCACAATGTGTGGCAAAGTCGGCGAGATAGTCTTGGAATCTTCGCTTGAGCGGCGCCACCACGCCATGGAGACCGAGTGGGCCGTCCGTGATGAACATCGTTCGTGCCAACGCATCAAGTCCGTGCTGTTTCTCGTTGAATAGGACCTGCATGTAACCGAGGGATGTCAACCGTTCGGCAACGAGCATCAAGCGGGTTAAGGGAGACTGATTGGAGCCCTCGGGTGTGTATTCTTCATGGGTTCGCAGAACGTCCCCTAAGTAGACGTGAGCGCCACAGACCGGGCACGACGTGCCCCGCTTGGGCACTTGGATCGCGCCGCCGGGGAGCTGCTCGTCCTTGGCGTCGCACGTCGGGCACCGTCGCAAAGGTGCGGTCGATGCCGCCGCGTCCGGACTGCCATGGAGGGCTAGCAGCATGTCGGCGAGCGTGAGTTGGGAATCCTCGTCGAACTTGGTTACCGCTAACAGGCGATCGAGCTCCTGCCGCCATGTGTCGACTCCGCTCATGCCGGCGATGGCCAGACCAGAGCCCGGCAAAGCTCCGTCGAAGGCAGCGTGTTGGTGGGCTGCGCGCAGTGCACGCGGGTTGACGAAGTCGCCAGCTCCAGCCTCGTGGAGTTTGTCGAGGTCGATGAACGACGCGGCGACGCGAACATAGCCGACCTTGATCGTGGGGTGCTCGCGTGTGGCCTCCACCTCTGCGTCTGATCCATCGACCGTGATGGCGAAACGAACGTCACGGGAGAGATCTCCGTTTGTCAGGTCCGCCATCGGAGTGCACAACGAGGTGACGAGATTCTCGTCCTCCGGAGATGCCTGCGTCACCTCCCACCTGGCGAACGCGTCGTGGACGGCTTGGCTGTTGACAACGGGAACGTGACCGAGACGTGATGCCCGTTCTGATGGATACGGCACGACTACTAGATCTCCTCGGCGGAGATTCGCGGGAGTCCCGCGGCCTCCCGCGCCTTGTTGATCATCCCGTGATCGAACATGGCCACCTGGACGGGAACGATGTACTTCCCCGAGTACGTCTTCATCCGTACGAAGCCCTGGTCCTCGACTCGCCGGATGCTCTCGGCCCACGTCTTGAAGTCGTAGTAGTGCGACAGCTCCCTCGTCTCGAGGTCCGAGTTGAGGTGTGCCACCAGCCAGTTCGAGGTGTTAGAGAGGATGCGCTGGTCGACGCTCGAGACTTCCTGAGTCGCATACACCAGACCGATCTGGTACTTCGCAGCCTCCTTGGACAGTCGAACCCAGGGGTTTCCGGCGACATCCTTGGCACCCCGCTCGAACAGGTTGTGTGCCTCCTCCACGATGATCTGGAACGGAACAGGGTCATGATCGGAACGGAAGCGCTCGTTCGCACGCGAGAGCAGGAAGTTGACGATGTTCTCCGAGATGATCTTGGCAACGTCGCCAGAACCGTGTGCCAAGTCGATGATGGCGACACGACCCTCCTGCATGTCGTCCCAGATCTGCTTCTCGACCCGCTCGATCGAGGTCGGCGTGTGGAAGTCTCTCAGCTGCCGGATCACGGCCTTTCCACTGGCGCGGTTGTTGAAGTCGGCAATGAACTTGAATGGCGTGTCCCCACCGTTCGACCGCTGGTTCCAACTTCCGTTGTTCGCCATCATGAGCATGACGCGCCGAGCAGCCTCCGGCGTGGTGGCAACGTAGTTGGATCCCTTCGTCTTCACCAGACCGGGATGCGCGGCTTCGAAGGAGTCGAAAAGAGGCTTGGTCCATCCGAACTCAACGCCGGTTGGCGCGAACGAAGCGGCAGTGATACCGCACTCGGCGATCAGCCCATATAGGCTCACGACAGCCTTGGTCCAGGTGACCCAATCCCCGGGGTCGGCGACCTTGTCTGGCTCGGACCAGTTGATCGAGGTGAACGCCTTCACATAGGCGTAACTGCCGTACTCGTCATTGACCGCAGTATTGACGAAGTCCACAACCGCATCGAAGTTCGCACGGTCGTAGAAGTTCATGGCGAGGGGGCGAATCTGGGGATCTGTTCCGCTGGCGCCCATCCGATAGATCCGCACGTGCTGCTGGTCACCGAGCAGGCGCAATCCGGTCTTGTCCTGCTTGTTGACGTTCGCGTACTCGCCTTGGGGATCGAAGATGAGCTGTCCGATCTTGGTTCTAGTAGCCGCCGCGTGCGTCGCAATGGCTGTCACCAGTGTCTTGATCGTGTTTGATTTGCCGGTTCGGGTCATGCCGAATACGGCAGTCTTTCTCGCCACGAAGTCGTCGATATGAACCTGCACATCAGCTGCGTCCACACCTGCGGCTCGCGCTCTCCGCCGCGTCGAGGCGAAGCGGACGACGCCGAGAGTTAGTAGGTCATCGCCCTTCGGCTCCGGATATGACGCCAGCCAGGAGAGGACCCTCTGCGAAGGAAGGAACACCTGGTAACGAGCAGACGACACCACATTGTCGATGTCTGAGCCGAACTCGATGTCGGTCGCGTTGGGCTCGGTGTAGAACGTGCCGATGACCTCGCAGTCGAACGCCGACTGCTGCAGCTCGTTTCGGGTCAGCTCGTCAGTGACGTCATCGAAGTCCTTCCCCGAATCTCCTGCATCACGCACGACCGCAAGCCGGGTCTGCACGAGGTCGGACTCATTTGGCAACGCTTCGGTCCCCCGCACCCGTAGCAAGATGAGCTCTTCATCATCCAACGCAAAACCTTCGGTGGTCTGCTTGCCTGCGGCTGCTAACAAGAACGCTCCGTGCGGCACTCCACCAGCCTGAGTCTTGCGCCAGTCATCCGTAAGGACGATCGCTCTGCTGTAGTCGAGGCGAAAAATGCCTCCAACAGCCGGGCAGCCGTCGTTGATGAGGGACGCAAGTGGGGTCGCCGCACGTGACGACTGGATGATCGCTGAACTCAGACTCATTCTTGACCGCACTTTCTGTGGCGCTGACCCAACCCAACATCGAACAGAGGCTACTGATGACCTCCGACATTTTCCGGCTACCGACCTGACGCCGATCGTCGCGCCCGACGATCCTCTGCCGGCACGTCCCGGCAGAGCTCCGCAAGGTCGCACTTAGAACACTTCTCCTCCCAGACTGGGAGGCGAGGGAGATCGTTCTCGCGAAGCGCGTCGCCAGCCGCCTTGATACGACTGCGGACGGCAGTGAGCAATGGGTCCTCAACCAGTTCGCGGATGGTTTTGCCCTGCTCGTCCAGGTTCAGGACCTCGATGAGATCGGCACGCTCGCCTGTCAGCTCCTGGTAGCCGACGGCGTACACGTGGAGCTGATCCCGGGTGACATCCTCGTCCTGAGCCCGTGCAGTGGACTTGAAGTCGACGATCGCCACCTCGTCACTGTCGAGGCGACGGACGAGGTCGATGCGGCCATCGACGGTGATGCCCGGCGCGACGTGGACCTGGATCTGCTTCTCGCTGTGGATCGTTCGCTCCAGGTCGGCGGCGTGCTCCGTCAGGTAGCGCTCGACCGACTTGATGGCCGCGGCGCGTAGCGTTGCCTTCAGCGCTGGATACGCGTACGGAGCATGAAGGTGTCGATCGACGAGGTCCTCGGCCGCGGTCGGCCCGACGACATCCCCGTCCAGGGCGCGTTTATGCGCTTCGGCCAGCGCGTCGTGCAGACCCTTTCCGTAGCCGAGTGCCTCATGGAGCGGCGGATTGAAGCCGTAGAGGAAGCGCAGCTTGAATTGATACGGGCATTCGAAGAGATACTTGAGTTCGGAGAACGAGAGGGTGACGTTGGGCAGCTCCTGCTTAGCGTGTGGCGCGAGCGTCGGCGTCGGAACTCCAGGCTCGCGGGTCAGGAACCAGGACTGCCGGGCGCAGTGGTCGAAGAACTGCGACCGCCTGCCATACAGCCGATTTCCCGGCACCGGGGAGTAGGACACGAAAAGGTACTTCTGAGCGCGTGTCACCGCGACATAGAACAGGCGTGTCTCGTCCTCGACAGTTCCCCGGTAGCGATCAGGGCTCGCGACCGCGGTTTCCGGGATGACATGAAAGAGACCGAGCCCGCCTTGCCGCTTCGCTGGAAAGCGATTGTTCCGAAGGCATGGTACGAACACCACCGGCCACTGCATGCCCTTGGCTTGGTGGACCGTCGAGATGATCACCGCATCGGGCGCCGCGTAGCCGACATCTGCGTCGGCGTCGGCGTAATAGTCGGGTGCCTGGTGCTCCAGCCAGTCGGCGAACGACCTGTACTTGTGTGCCGGGTCGGTGTTGAAGTAGATCACTTCGAAGTCCGAGATCGCCTGGCTGAACTTGCCGAGCTGATAGAAGACCAGCTCGGCGCGGGCGGGATCCCCGGGGACGGTGTCTTCGCGGAGCGTCAGCGCTTCGAGGAATTCCAGGTACAAGCGTTGGATGTTATATACGCCCCACCTCTCGCCGCGGTCGAAGTCGCGACCCTCGTCGAGCACGCGCATCGCGGCCGCCCAGTCTCCACCGGTCGGGAGCAACGAGGCGTCGTCGAACAGGGTCCGGAGCGCCGCTCCGTCGATCTCGCTCACGATGTAGCGGAAGACGCCGACGATCGCCTGGATCTCGGGGCTGTCGAACAACCGGTTGAGGCCTTTGATCACGAACGGAATGGCCCGGCGGCGCATCTCGTCCACCAGCGGTCCTGCGTCACGGGCCACCGAACGGAACAGCACCGCGCAGTCCGACCACGACAGGCCGCGCGGATCCCCGCTCGGCCCATCGGCGAACGCAACACCACGCATCGCCTGGATCCGGTCACAGATCCACGATGCCTCCGCATCTGGGTCGGCGAACTCGAGAGCCAGGAGGTCGCCGCGAGCGAACTTCTGATGGCCGGAAGCAACCATCGCCTTCGAGAGCCTTTCCCCGAACGGGATGAGCTCGGCCACCGAGCGACCGACCTCCACGACGCCCTCGCTTGACCGGAAGTTGTCGTCGAGGGTGACCTGCTGGACGCCGGAGTAGCGATCCTTGAAGGTCAGGATGTTGCTGACCTCACTTCCGCGCCACTGATAGATGGTCTGATCGTCATCCCCGACGACACATAGATTGGCGTCGAACTGCACGAGCCCGCGGATGAGACGTTCCTGGAGCGGGTTGACGTCCTGGTACTCGTCGACGACGACGTAGCGGATCTCGTCACGGATGTGACGCCGGACGAGCTCAGCCTCGGCATCTTCATCGGGATCGCCCTCAAGCAGCTGCACTGCGAGATTGATCATCTCGGTGAAGTCGAAGTACGCGTTGTCGTACAGCAACTTCATGTAGTCCCAGTGGGACCTCAGCACGCCGGCCGGGACCTGCCCCTCGTCGATGGTGTCTTCCCGCAGCACGCTCGTTGCTTGCATGTAGAGCTTCGAGTGGAGGAATCGTCGGAGGTGAGGTGTCCCCGGCGACAGGGTGGGGCACTCCGTCAGTCCGGACTTCCTGCTGTTGCGGTCGATGAACAACCGGGTCGTTATGTCAGTCAGCACAGAGAACTTGAAGGTCTCCGGCACGAGGCGTTGGACCAGATCGAGCGCGTAGCCATGCATCGTGCCGACGTACATCTCGGCGATACCCTGGGTGCTCACACCTTCGGCTTCGAGCACCGTGTGAATGCGCTCCTTGAGCTCTGCCGCCGCCTTTTCAGTGAACGTGAACGCGATGACGTTCCGCGGCTCGACTCCCGACTGCTTGAGGATCTCGGCGACGCGCTGCGAGATGACTTGCGTTTTGCCCGAACCCGCGCACGCGATGATCTGCAGGGGCTCGTCCAGACATGCGATAGCCGCTGCCTGAGCACTGGTGTAGGCCGTCACGTTGCCCCCTTGGCAGCGAGATGGGCAGCAGCGGACTCCTTCGCCGCCTGAACCTTGTCCACGCGCTCGTTCAGCTGCTCGGCGAGCCACACGAGGTCATCGGCTTCCCCCGCCTTCATGATCTTCGGTAGCTCCTCGAGCGCGCGCTGTTTCCAGGCGTCGCTGAACTCGTAGTGCCATGAACCAGCACAGCGCCGCTTTGCCGTCACAGCCTCCGGTTCCCCGAGCATCCCAACGATCTTCTCTGAGACGCTCTGGGGAATCAGATCCTCGATCTCCACAGCGTGACCGTGGGCGCACTTCCCTGTCCAAGTGCCGAGGCTCAGGATCTCCCGAGTCTTCGACCAGCCGAAGTCTTCGAGCTGGCTCTGGGCGCGTTTGCCGTTTTCGTCAAAGTCGAGCATCGCGACAACCGGCAGTTCAGTTGCCGAGCGGGCAAGGACCGCCTGGACGATGATCCTTTTGGCGCCCCCTGCCTCGATGACATGAATGCCCTCCATCAGCTCGGAGCGGCCCGCTGCAGCGCAGGCTGCGCGGATGAACTCAGCGTCTGTATAGCCCTCGGTGATGATCACTCCCCTGCAGTCCCCAGGGATAGCGAGTGAGCGGTCGAGCACAGTGGCCATACCCGCGTCTCGGTACAGGGACCCAAGGACGTGGGCATGGCTGCTATCACCGACGGCGCTTCGGATGCGTCTTGTAGCACCGTCCGCGTTCTTGCCCACCTCAGTGACCAGTGCCTCCCGGTCGCGTGAGATCACGTACGGCGAGTGGGTCGTGACGAGCAATGTGACGTCGATCCGCTTGGCCAACGTCCCCAACTCGTCACGAATGGCCTCCTGCGCTCCGGGATGGAGGAACGCCTCCGGCTCCTCGACCGCGAGCACCAGCGAGCGCCTACTCTGCTCTGCAAGGTACTGGAGCATTGCGACGAGAACCCCGCCGCGCAGACCGGTTCCCTTGTCGGAGAGCCCTGTCGTGATCACGTCGCCCAGGCGAACCTCCACGGAGGAGAGCGTTCGTTCCACGGTGGGGACATCGGGCACGAGTTCGGCGAGAGTCACTTCGGGGAAGATCACTGACACTCGTTCGCGCACCTGCGTGCGCAGCGGCTCCAACAGCTTCGTCTGTAGGTGTTCCAGGTACTTGCTCCGTGCCTCCTCCGCCGCGGCCAGCGCGTCGCCGAGGTGATCGCCAATTACCAGCTGCAAGATTTCGCGGAACTTGCCCCGAAGCAGAGACTCCAGATCCTCACCGCTGTGGATTACGGCGAAGCGAACGACGCTTCGCAACTGCTCTTCGAGCTTCTTGTGTTCCTCGCTGTCCGCGGGAAGTGATGCCGCTCCGGCGCCTCTTGCGCCGAATGTTGTCTGACGAACTCCCCCGGCAAACGACGCGACAATCCGGACCTCACGATTGTCGGCGTAGGTCTTGCCGGCCTTCCCCTTCTTGACGGCAAGCTCATACTTCTTCGCCCGTCGGAGCAAGGTGGACTCCGTCGCAGTGGTGCCGACATGGAACGTGAGGGTGATTCGCGTGACGCGCGGTTGGCCGACGCCCACGGTCGACGCGGGCCGATCGCGGTCGGCTACATACTCGGCATCGGGGTCAAGCACCAACTCAATCGCCCTGATCAGATTCGACTTGCCGCTGTTGTTCGGACCGACCAGGTAGTTCACGCCGGAGGTCAGGTCGAACTCGTGCTCACCAAAGAAGCTGCGAAAGTCCTTGATCCGGACATGTGTCAGCTTCATACTTCGAAGACCTTCATGACCTCGTCGCCGTAGTCGTTGATGACCTTCACCGCGATCTTGTTGCCGTCAGCCGGGGCCGGGAACGGGCGCGAGACAGTCTGGTACATCGACTCCCAGGCGTCTGGATCGATGTCCGACTTCAGCGCCGTCTTCAGCCGCTTGTACGGGTCGTTCCCGCCAGTGAAGTAACAGTGCCGGACGAAGAACGACTCGCCGTTGTAATCGGTGTCGATCATCCACAGCGCGATCTGGCTGGTGTCGTTGCTCCGTACCTCACCAGTCGTTGGATCGTAGATGTCTACGCCCTTCAGGTCGACGACGTAGCCGCCGGCAGTCTTCGAGATGTCGATGTCGGGCTCACCGAAGACTGTGAAGAGGTTGCCGGCCCCGGTCTTCTTGAGCTCCTCACCCATGAGCAGGTCGGCGTTCATCCGCACCATCAAGACTGGAAGCTTGCCGAGCAGGCGTGCGCCTTGGACCTGGGCGAAGCCCTCGTCGGTCGCCTCAACAGTCACGCCGTCGGTCTCAGTGACGTTCGTGACGTTGGGATCAAAGGCAAAGCCGAGGATGCAGAGCAAGTCGACGTTGTCGGCCTGGATCGCCTCCTTGGCCGCGTTCTTCACGTACGTCGCACTCACGGTTCCGTACTGCGGGCCGACGGCGATGCCGATCCTGGACGGCTTGGCGTGCTCGCCCGTCGGAACCTGTTCACCGATGGCCTGAACGTACGAGCCGGCATAGGTCTCGAACGCCGCGAACTTGATCCGCTCCGCCTTGGTGCCGTTCTGGATACCGGCCTTCGCCAGGTTATCCAGGATCGACTGCTCGAAGTTCGGAGAGTCTGCGTCCTTGGCCGCTTCGGTCTCCGACGTCGGCTCTCCCCAGTCCTTGAAGGTGAGCGCCCTGTGCGGGCTGAGCGACTCCACCGTGAACGGCCCAGCTACCCGCACCTTCTTGGAATCCTCGAACGGCTTGTCATATAGCAGTTCGAAGTCGGCATAGCGCTTGATCGCCGCCGTGATCTCCTCCCGTGTCATCCCGTCACTGATATCGGGATTATTCGCGATGGCTTTTAGCGTCACACGCTGGATACGATCACAAACGAACCCGTGTCGAATATCGCCGCTGTATGACGCGCAGGGAAGCGCATGCACCGAGAGTTCCTGCTCCTTTCTGGCGCCCTCAATCGAATCGGCCAGCAGGTACCACGGGTAGCGAGCCGCCATGATTCGTTGGCGCGCAAGCGCCAGCGCCACGCGAGACGTGTCGATCGTGATCCAGCGCCTTCCCCATTGCTCGGCAACATATGCCGTGGTTCCGCTGCCACAGGTCGGATCGAGCACCAGATCACCCGGATCAGTGCACAGCTGGATGCAGCGCTCGATCGCCCTGGTTCCCGTTTGAACGACATAGATCTTTGGATCTCCAAAGCCACTCTGACGGGTGTCGTCCCAGATATCACTGATCGGCTTGTAAGGAAAGTCATCGAGATAGCGCAGGAACGTTAGGCTGTTACCCACGCCTAGCAGCCTGCCGGCAACTGCGAGTCGGTTCATGCCCGTCAAGTCAGTTCGGAACGTACCCCCGCGAGGCGTGTAGGTCTTCCCCTGGTATTCATAAGCTCGGAGGTCGGCACCCTGGGCGGGACGCTGGTTTGTCAACGGGTTCGGGCGATACGCCCGAGCGCCGGGAGGTAGGGGCTCCAACTCAGACGCCTCTGCCTTGGTCATTGAACGACGGGTGCCATCAGCCAACTCCACGTAGCGGAGGTTCTGGTCATCGGCCACGGTGCGCGTCGTGTACTGCACCCGATACTTGATCTCGTCCTTGCTGCGGGCAAACCACAGGATCACGTCATACGTGTTGTCCAGAAGCTGACCACCCTTGCCCGTGGTCTTTCGAAAAACAACCTGGCTCACAAAGTTTGCGGAGCCGAATACCTCGTCCATTAGCGCGCGGACGAGGTGAACATTCTCGTCGCCGATCTGCACGAAACACGATCCCGATTGCGTCAGCAAGTCTCGGGCAACAATCAACCGCTCTCGCAGGTAGGACAAATAGGAATGAATGCCCAATTCCCATGTGTCGCGGAATGCCTTTATCTGCTCCGCCTCGCGAGCTGCGTCAACAAGATTCCCGTCACGCACGTCGCGCTTGCGTGCTGAGACCTGCCAGTTGGAACCAAACTTTATGCCATAGGGCGGATCGATGTAGATCATCTGGACCTTGCCGCGGAGCTTCTCGCGTTCGGCGAGAGATGCCATCACTTGGAGGCTGTCGCCGAGGATCATGCGGTTGGACCAATTCGCGTCGTGCTCGTAGAACTCGATCTGCTGGAGGTCGTCCAGCCCATCGAACATGTCGAAGAGCGTGAGCTCTGGCTCGTCCTCGACGCGTTCGGCGGTCCGACGGAGGTTCTCGATCAGGACCCGGGGGTCGATCTTCTCCTGGATGTAGATCGGGGGCGCGTCGGTGACGAGTTCGTCGTCGTATCCGGCCACATCCTCAGCAGGTGGATACTTGCCCCGCCACACCAGCTGCGGGTCGAGCGACTCGTCACGTGCGTAGCGCACCTGCCGGACCTCTTCGAGGACGGCACTCTCGTGGAAATCGACCGTGTCGGCGGTCGGGATGTTGGCCCGCTTCTCGTCGTGAGTGATCGAGTTGACCGGGGTCGGGCCCTTGGAGGTGTTACGCGCCACGAGCGCTCCCATCACTGCCGGTCTCGTTGAAGTCGAGAAGGTCGGGGTCGCCGATGATCGGCGCGTCGTCGTACAGGGCCTGGATCGACTCAGCGATACGGACCTTGAAGCTGTTGGGGTCAGTCATCTCGATGTAGCCCCAGCGACCGAACCCGCCGTGGTTGTTGACCGACGTGCACCAGGAGTCCCGGGCCGTGGTCGCCTTCTGCTGGGTCGGCCCGGGGCTCTTCTGGCTTCCGGACACCTCGATGATCAGCGTCCGCTCGAGATCGGATTCATCGTGCTTGATCAACCGAACGAGGAAGTCTGGGAGGTAGGAGTGGCTTCGCCCCTTGTGCACATACGGGATGTTGAAGCCGAGGTGGTCGTTCTTGACGTAGGAGCGCACGTTCTTGTTCAGCTCGAGTTCGCTCGCCAGAAGCTGCTCCCAGGTGTTGCCGTCCTTGCCGTCGAGGGTGACGTGCGATACCTCCGACTTCTCGGCCGTGACCACGCGCTTCCGGGTGACGAAGTCAACGTCGCCCGTTGAACCCTGTGGGTCGAACCGATTGATCATCGGGCGCAGTCGCTCTCGCCGGTTCCCGACGTGCCGGGTGATGGCATTCCAGACCTGCTCAGCCGCGAGAACCCGCGCCTCGGTGATCGTCATGAGGTAGCCCAGGCTGTAGTCGCCTTTGATCTCCACGCGCTGCTCGATCCAATCCTGGCAAATATTGACCAGCTTCGGGAAGAGCCACGGACGTTTGTCGCCAGCTGTAGTGAACTGCTCGTCGAGGATGCGCTTGGCGAGTTCGAACGCGACCTGCTGCGGCCGGTATGCAGTCGGATCACCTTCCTCGAGCTCACGCTTGCCGACGACACCGCCCATTTCGACCCACGTCGGGACGGTGTTCGGACCGATCTCGAACAACGGTGCGTTGTCCAGATCGAGCCAGATGTCCTCGTCGGGAAGCTCCACGCGGTAGCCGTCGAGCTTCGGGAACGTAATACGCAGCTCCTCTCGACCTCCGAGGGCTCGCACCTCGATCGACGGCTTGGGCGGAGTCGGGTCGACGATCGGCTTGTCGCTGGAGATGAATTGAAACGGAATGCCGTAGACGTTGGCATACTCTGGCTCGAAGTAGCCGACGTCGTTGGTCGCGTAGTTTCGGCGGCGCAGTCCGCGGCCGACGACCTGTTCGCAGAGCAGCTGGCTGCCGAAGGCTCGAACACCGAGGATGTGGGTGACCGTGTTGGCGTCCCAGCCCTCGGTGAGCATCGACACGCTGACGACGCAGCGGACGTCGGCCCCGAGCTTGCCCTTCTTGCCGACGGTGTTCATGACTTCCCGAAGCAGGTCCTGGTCCGTGAGCTTGTCAGTATCTGCGCCTGGGTTGCGCTGGCGATACTCGGCCTTGAACTTGGCGATCTCGAGTCCGGCCGCATTCTTGAAATCGTCCCTGAGCGCCTCGCCTGACTCCAGCTGAGCCGAGTCGACCAGGATGCTAAACGGCCGCGCGATCGGCTGGCCGTCGACAATATTGCTGAACAGGGCGAGCTTTCCTGGTTTGTGGGCGATGACCTCGCCGTCCTCGACGATCGCCTCGCCGGCGATCCAGTCGTAGACCAGTTTGCTCACCACCGTGTTCGGGCAGACGACGATGAAGACCGGGGGCGTCTCACCGTACGGCTTGAGAACCGTCTCCCAGTGCTCGTACGCCTTCACGTAGCTGCGGTAGAGGCTGCGCAGAGCGCCTTCGAGTTCCTTGGGCGGCAGCCAGTCCTTGACTTTGTCCTTTGCGGCACGTTTGGGCAGCCCCTGCCAGACGTATTCCCACAGCCGCAGATACGTGACGAGGTCCTCGTCCGCATCGTCGTCAACCGGGGTCCGCGGGACCTTGACGATGCCGGCCTCGATCGCGTCCATGAGCGAGAAGTCGCTGACGGTCCATGGGAAAATGTAGCCCTCGTTGTAGCCACTGCCAGAGAGATAGAACGGCGTCGCGGACAGGTCCCAGATCTGCTTGATGCCGACGTGCTTGGCGATCGCCTGGAGGCCGGAGAACCAGACACCAGCCTCCTCGTTCTCGTCGTTCTGCTCCTTGGCCCGCTTCTCGCCCGCCTGGATGGGGCGCGCGAGGTAGCAATGATGCGCCTCGTCATTGAGGACCATGATCTGCTGCTTGTCTGCACCGAGGTCGCGGAGCACTCGGCTCACCATTGCCTGCCGCGTCTCCTTGAACGGGTCGTCGGCGCGATCGCCCTTGAGCAGCAAGCGTGTGTTCTTGGCGACGCCCTTGATCTCCTTGGCATCTTTGAGAAGGAACGAGTGGTAGTTCGTGATCACGATCCGCGCGCTGTCGAGGCCGCCCTTGAGGTCCGCAGGTACCAGGTCGCGCAGATCGTAGTAGTTCTCCGTGTCCTCAGGCAGTAGAACCCGGAGACGGTCGCGAATGGTAATCCCCGGGGCGACGATAAGGAACCGGTTGGTGAACCGCGCGTCTCGCGGGGCGTACTGCTTATTAAGCGTCTGCCAGGCGATGAGCATCGCCATGACGATGGTTTTTCCCGAGCCGGTGGCCATCTTGAGCGCGGCCCGCGGCAGGCCTCCGTTGTGCGCCTCGTTCTCCGGCTCGAGCCGCTTGCGCCAGTCAGCGTAAGGCGCGCGTCGGCCCGCGACCTCGGTCAGGAAGATGGCTGTTTCGGCCGCCTCACGCTGGGCGAAGATGACGCGGTTGTCGCGAGTCGGATCAGCCCAGTGCTGGAGCAACTTCCGGCTGATCGGGGTGACCCCGGCATACTGCCCGTCACGGCGCCATTTCTCGACGTCTCGACGGACGTCGTTGATCAGGCTGTTCTTCTCACGACGCTCATGCGTGGCGTCAAAGTCGAACCCCTCCTGCTGCGACCCGTCGCCGCCCTTCTTACCCTTCTTGCTGACCGCGATCGGGACGAAGGACTCACTCGGACGCCTACCATTCTTGACCTGGCCGGTCGGCCCCTGAGGGCCGATGACATAGTGGCGATCGGGCTGCTCGTAGGGCGAATTGAGTATCGGGTTATCGATCGTCCCCGTCATGCGTGCTTCGCCTTGCTTGCTCCCACATGTGGCACCCTAGCTAACGCCAGCCGCGCACCGCTCTGCTGGACGGCACCCTGTGTCATTTTGTTCCCTCCCGTCAGGCCTCATCGGTACTAGGTAGCGCAACGTTACAGATCAAGCTCGGTCGTCGTACAGACGGTGTTCGCGGTCGTACCTGCGAATGTCGGTCTGGGGGCTCCGTGCCGTCCTGGAGGGACTGCGAAGCATGCCGTCCTATCCTGCGTGGCAGGGCCTGCTCCGGGGTTTTGACTCGGCAATCGCACAGCGGTTCGAACTTCGGCAGCGGACCCGCCCCTCTGTGACGCTCACGCCGCGACGCGCCGGTGTGAACAGGTGTTTCCCGACCACACGGGGATGCCTCTCGGGTTCAGACTCTGACCGCCACACTCGGAGCTCGGCAAATCCCGGCCTGACCCGACTTCAGGTCGGGGACGGCGATGGATTAGACCAACGATCTGTTCAGTCGTGGTTCTCCGCGCTTACTAGGCAGAATCCACGGGAGACACTGGTGGAGGAGCGTCACTGATGCGCAGCCTGGTCGGGTGAGTCCGCAGGTAACGGGTAGGTTTGGCAATTGATGACAAACGATGAGCGCATTTTTGTCAGAGTCCGCGGGTTGTGGGTTCGAGTCCCACGGGGCCTACAAGTTTTCTGATGAGTCCGGGTCTTCCTTGACGGGTTGGCTCGGGTTCTTGGTTTACGTGGCTGCGGTAGATGCTTGATGGGGCTTCGGTTGTTCTTGGCAGTGACTCAGGTTGATCGAGGTGAGCGTGCGGGAGCAGCGGTGCCAGGCAGCGGTTGTGGTGTTGTCCGATGGCTGGTCGGTGGGCGAGGTTGCCGAGGAGTGGGGTGTGTCGCGTCAGTCGGTGAATGGCTGGCTGCGGCGGTAGGGAGACGAAGGACTCGCGGGTTTGGTGGCGCGGGTGCGGCGGCTGTCGGTCTGTGCGCATCAGTTCGGCGGAGTCGTCGAGGTGAAGGTCTTGGAGTTGCGCTGGGTGGGTTCCGGCTGGGGCTTGCGTCGGATTCTGTACGACTTGCAACACGACTGGGGATCGCCGGCGCGGACGGTTCGGCTGGTGTGGTGGTGCCTGGTGGTCGGGGATTCAGCGGGCTCTGGTCCGGGGCGGGATGCTGGAAGCAGGTGGTTCTTCCGGAACGTACGCCGAGCCTATGGCCGATGTTCACAGAGCCGTTGGGATGCCGATTTCGGGGTGTTGTCCGTACGTCAATCGGTCGGGGCGATCCAGGTCCCGTAATGTTGGGTGGGCTTGAAGCCGCAGCTCTGGGACTGTGAGTCGACGGCCGTTATCGCAGGGGCCGAGTTCAGGCTCTGGGAGTTCGTATCGCGACCCGATCTAAGCGCTCTGCCAGCGCCGTTTGACTCGGTGCGGGCTCAGGCTGAATGGTCCAGAGTCGTGCGGGGACGAGCCGGTCACCCATGGCGGACGATGACGAAGGGGGCTGACGCCCTGACGATAGGCACCTGACAGAGTGTCGTCGGTCCTGCGTCGAGCGCGTGTGGCGCGACTGGGTGTCGTGATCGGACAGGGGCATGACTGAGCGGCGCGAGGTCTACGAAACGCTCGATCTGGCGTTGCGGGTCGGCGAGGTCCTCCTATCGTCCGGGGCCGGGGCAGCAGATGTGACGGCTGCCATGCTGGCGGTGACAGAGGCCTGCGGTGTGCGGCACGTGATTGCGGACGTGACGTTCGTGGAGCTCAGCCTCCGCCACCAACCGAGCAGTAGGGAGCCTGCCGCGGATCAGGTCCGTCGGGTGACCCAGCGGCCGATCGACTACGGGCACCTCACGCAGGTCGACGAGACGGTGAACCGTCTCGTGGCCGGCGATGTCACCCGAAGCGAAGCTCGCGACCAGGTCGCACGGATCCTCTCCACAGGCCACCGTCGGCGTCGCGGTGCTGTGACCATCGCCTGGGGCGTGATGGGAACCGGCGTCGCACTGACCCTGGGCAGCAGCCCCGTGGTGTGCCTACTCGCGTTCCTGACAGCCTGTGCGATCGATGGAACCCAGTTGCTGCTGCCCTTGCACCGGATCCCGTCGTTCTACCAGCATGCGGCGGGTGGCTTCCTGGCGACGCTCATCGCGGTCATCGCCTCGACCAGTGTGCTGGACGTGAACCCGTCTCGCGTCGTCACCACCGGGATCGTCATGCTGCTGGCAGGAGTCGGCATCATGGGTGCCACCCAGGACGCCTTGACCGGCTTCCCGGTCACGGCCAGCGCCCGGTTGATCGACGCCGTGCTGAACACGGCGGGCATCATCGCCGGGGTGGGTGCTGGGCTTACCGTCGGCGACATGCTCGGAGTAGGCCTGACCACCTTCACGCCCGGTGCGGCTGGCCTGGCGGAGGACGGGGTCACCTTGTTCGGCGCGGCTTTGGCTGCCGCGGCCTTCGCCTTCGCGTCGTATGCACCGCTGCGCTCCCTGGTAGCGGTGGCAATGGTCGCGGCCCTCGGACAGGGAACTCTGCTGGCCGTCGACAGCTCCGGGGCCGGGCGGACCTGGGGTTCGGCGGTCGCTGCTGTCACGGTCGGCGCGGTCTGCTACCTCGTTGCAGGTCGCTTCCGGGTCCCGCCGCTCGTTGTGGTGGTTCCAGCGATCGTGCCGCTCCTGCCAGGACTCGACATCTACCGGGGGCTCGCCCTCCTTGCGGAGGGCAAGGACGGTGTCCTTGAGTTGGCCTCCGCGTTAGCCATCGCGCTCGCTCTGGCGGCTGGGGTGATTCTCGGTCAGTACCTTGCGCGGCCGCTCAAGAGTGAGGCGCGTCGACTCGAGACCCGGCTCGCGGGGCCACGCATGGTTGGCCCGTTCCGAGGTCGCGGTGCCAGCGACACGTAGCCCCCATCCCGCTGGGGTCTTGCTCCTCGCCAGCTGCATGACGACGTAATCGGCAGCTCGCATTCCTAGGTCTTCCGGCGAGAGGGTCAAGAGCGCTTGGGATTCAGTAACTGTCAATCCGACACGAACAGGTGAGGGCCGAGTCGGTGTGGGAGGCAGGCCGCGGCAGGCTGACTCTTCACACTGTTGCCGGCCGCATCGAGCCGGGCCGCGAAGATCCCCCCAGCCCACTCTTGCCGGGCGACACCATGACGATTCCGCCGTCGATGCCGCCCTTGCCGGGCAACCCGATGGTGTACCGCTCCTCGCCGGAGGTCTCGTACAGCCGGCCGTCGTCGCCCAGCGCTCCGTCATGATTCCTGCCCTCGGTTAAAATGATCTACTCGGCCGCGTCCGCTCTACGCCGCCAGGGCGAGGATGGACAGCGGTCACCGATGCTGGGATTCAAGTAGGGATCAGGCATATCGGAGGAGTAGGCCGATGCGCGGGAGGATGTCGGACTCGTCGAGCAGGGATTGCTGGGTGGACGAGTACTTGTCCGTGCAGGGCCGCACGGTCCGCTGCCGCCGCAGCCTGGAGGCGGGTGGACTGCCGATCGTGCATATCCATGGCTTCGGCATTTCGGGCAGCTATCTCATGCCGACAGCCCGCCTGCTTGTAGACCAGTGGGTCAACGTGGTGCCCGATCTGCCTGGCTACGGGCGCAGCGAGCGGCATGATCATGTGCTCGACATCCCGGACCTGGCCCGTGCGCTGATCGCCATCCTCGACCGGCTGCGTGTCGATCAAGCCGTGCTGGTGGGTAATTCGATGGGCTGTCCGATCGGCCTGGAGGTCGCACACGCGGCGCCGGACAGGGTGCACAGCCTGATCCTGGTCTCTCCTGCGGGCGGCCTGCAGAATCAGCCGCTCACGCGTGCCATCGGCCAACTCTGTCTCGACGTAGTGCGGGAGAGCCCGAGGATGATCCCGGTCGCGCTGCCTGACTATCTGCGGTTCGGACCGATCAATGGCCTCCGGCTGTTTCATCAGCTCACTCGCTTCCCATCCTTGGAACGGCTGCTCCACACACCGGTTCCGACCCTTGCTGTACTGGGCGGACGAGACCCCCTCATGCCACCCGCACATCGAGTACGAGAGGTTGGCCAGGCCGCAGCCGGTCATGTCACGGTGGTCCAGATCGACCAAGCAGCGCATGCCGTCAACTTCAGTCACTCCAGCGAACTCGCGTACGTGATTACCGCCTGGCTGAACGACCAAGACATCTTCGCCAACGCAGAGTGCCCGGCGGGCATCCGGCTGCTTCACATGCGACGCGACGACTAACCACCGGCCCTCGCGAACCTGTTCCACTCCTACCGGCCCGCGCCGTCAGGTCAGTGATGGATGCGCCCTGCTGAGCGAGGCGTAGTGCTGGAGGAACAGGGCTTCGGTTAGGGACATGGATTCTAGTTCGGTGGGGGAGAGGCTTTCGTTGGGGGCGTGGATTAGGGCTTGGGGTTCTTCGACGCCGATCAGGATTAGTTCGGCTTGAGGGTAGGTTTCCTGGAAGACGTTGCAGAGGGGGATTGAGCCGCCCTGGCCGAGGCTTGTCATCGGGCGGCCGTAGGCCTCCTGCATGGCGGTGGCCATTGCGCGGTACGCCGGGCCGTCCGTGGCGGCCTCGAACGGGGCGCCGGCGGCTTCGATGTCCACGGTGACGTGCACGCCCCAGGGGGCGGCGGTGGTCAGGTGGTCGACGAGGGCGCGCTGGGCGACCTCAGGCGGCAAGCCGGGCGGGATTCGCAGGTTCAAGCGTGCGGCGGCCTTGGGTACGACGGCGGCGGCCGAGCCGACCACTGGTGGGCAGTCGATGCCCAGGATGGTTACCGCCGGCCGGGCCCACAGCATGTCGGACACACTGCCGTCTCCGAGCAGCGAGACTCCGTCCAGGACCCCGGCGTCCGCGGTGAACTGGTCTGTCGGGTACGGCGCGCCCGACCAGGCGCGGGTGTTGTCCAGCCCGGTGATCGTGGTGTTCCCCTTCGCGTCGCGCAGTGAGGACAGCATCGACACCAGGGCGGCAAGGGCATCGGGCGCGGGACCGCCGAACATCCCGGAGTGGATCTCGGAGGCGAGCGCCTCGACGGTGACGACGACGTTGACCATTCCGCGAAGGCTCACGGTGGCGGCCGGGTGGCCGACCGCGGCGTTGCCGGTGTCGCAGACCAGGATCGCGTCGGCACGGAGGAGGTCTGCGTGTTCCGGAACGAACGCCTCGAGGCCGCCGGTCCCCTGCTCCTCGGAACCCTCGACCACCAACTTCAAGTCGACCGGGAGGTCGTCGCCGAGAGCCCGCAACGCTGCCAGGTGCATCACGATGTTGCCCTTGCAGTCTGCTGCGCCACGGCCGTACCAGCGGCCATCGACCTCGGTCAGTTCGAACGGGGGCGTGCGCCAGGCAGCGTCGTCGAGCGGAGGCTGTACGTCGTAATGGGCGTACAGCAACACGGTCCGGGCCCCCGAAGAAGAGCACTTCCTGGAACCGACGACGGCCATGCTGCCGTCCGCGGTCTCTTCGAGATGGGCGTCGGCGAACCCGATGCCCGCGAACTTCTCCAGGACCCACTGCGCGGCGCGCTCGCATTCAGAAGCGGGATACTGGCGGGGGTCGGCCACTGATCGGATCGCGACGAGCTCGGCGAGTTCGTCGCGTGCCATCGGCATCAGCTCCGCGATGCGCTGCCGGAGGTCCGCCATCTCAGGTGCCTGCCACGTCGTCGGTCTTGAGGTCGTCGACGAACTGCTGGAAGTCGTTCAGCTCGTCGGGACAGTAGATCTTGATGATCAGCAACTGACCGCGAACGATGGCGCTGTCCGCGATCACCGGCCGGATCCCCGGCCCGGCGGCGCCGTTCGTCAGCAAGGACAGGAAGGTTCCCTTGCTGAGCGCCTCGTTCGGGTTGGCGCAGGTTGCTCCGCCGTCGTTCCCGAGCACGCGGACGATCTGGTCCCGATCGGGGGTGCGGGCGCCGGCGGCCGCGAGCGCGGCGATCAGCTGGTCGGCCTTCTGGGTGGCCTCGTTGGTCTGCTTCTGGGAGTGGAAGGTGAGCAGCCCCACGATCAGCAGGACGCCAAGGACGATACAGGCCGTGACGTAGATCCACGTCCGTTCGCGTCGGGGCTGATTCTCAACAGGTGTGGTCATGACGGCGGCACCGCCTCAGGCTCAGGCTGTCTCCAGGAAGGCTTGCGGAACCGGTAGAACAGGAAAGGAACGAGCAGGCCCAGACCGAGGGCGCCGCCGGCGACGATCAGCAGGTACAGCCAGGTGTTGCCGGACTCGAACTGCGAGGGCGGGATGAACCCGACCAGCAGCGCGGCGAGCGAGGCCGCGAACCCGATGCCGCACAACCCGACGAGCATCGGCGCACGGTAGCCACGGGCATGGTCGGGGTCCTTGCGTCGCAGCTGGACCGCGGCCACGAACATCAGCAGGTACATGATCAGATACACCTGCGTGGTGATCACCGAGAAGACCCAGTACGCGCTCGACACATTCGGGATGAGCGCATACGCGAGGCCGATCACGGTGGTGATCAGGCCCTGGACGACCAGGATGTTCTGCTGGACGCCGTTCTTGTTGAGTCGCTGGAGGTACGGCGGGAGGTATCCCTCCTGGCGGGAGATCATCAGCAGGCCCTTGGAGGGTCCGGCCAGCCAGGTCAGCATGCCGCCGAGGGACGCGGTGACCAGCATGATCCCGACGATCGGGGTCAGCCATTGCCAGCCGAAGTTGGCAAACACCGCGTCGAAGGCCTGCATGACGCCGGCGGTGAGGGAGAGCTCCTTGGCGGGGACGATCCAGCTGATCGCCAGCGCGGGGAGGATGAAGATCGCGAGGACCAGGCCCATGGCCAGGAAGATCGCCTTCGGGAACTCCTTCGGCGGGTTCTTCAGCGAGGACACGTGGACCGCGTTCATCTCCATACCGGAGTACGACAGGAAGTTGTTGACGATCAGCACGAGACTCGACAGACCGGCCCAGGCTGGGAAGATGTTGTCCGACGTCATCGGTGCGGCCGACGGGTTTCCCTGGCCGAGGAAGACAATGCCGAGCGTGACCAGGACAACGCCCGGGATCAAGGTCCCGATGATCAGACCGCCGCTGGCCAGACCGGCGACGCCCTTGGTACCGCGCGAGGAGACCCAGACGCCGGACCAGTAGACGACGATGATGACCGCCGCGGTCCAGACGCCACTGCTGGCGAGGTCGGGATTGAACACGTATGCGAGGGTGCTGGCAACGAATCCGAGCAGGCTCGGATAGTAGAAGATCGTCATCGCGAACTGGCACCACACAGCCAGGAAGCCCATCGGCTTCGAGACGCCTTCCGAGACCCAGTGGTAAACGCCGCCGTTCCAGCCGGACGCCAGTTCCGCCGACACCAGCGAGGTGGGCAACAGGAACACGATCGCCGGCAGCAGATAAAGGAAGACGCACGCCAGGCCGTAAACCGCCATCGTCGGTGCCGCCCGAAGGCTGGCCACCGAGCTCGTCGTCATCATCCCCAGTGCGACCCACGAGATCCACTGCGTACTGGCAGCGCGTGTGCGTCCGGCGGCAACGGTTTCGGCACCGTCGGCAGGTACGTCCGCTGCGCTCATGACATTCCTCGAGGTCGTGCTCGTGTGTCCATAAGAGAGCCTCCGGCTCGGGCCTCAGTCAGTTGGCATCTGACGACAGTCTGGAACCGGCCGGTTTGCCCGAGCCTCATCCATGCGGGATGAACTGCCGGGGGGCTTCGCATCAGTCGTTCGAGCAGGCCTCTACTGAACGATTCGAAGGTCGCGCTCGGTGTTGTTGAGCCGACGGCCGCCGGTCCCGGTGACGGTCACGATGTCCTCGATCCGGACCCCGAACTCGCCGGCCAGGTAGATACCGGGCTCGACCGAGAAGCACATCCCGGGCACCAGCGGCTGCTCCTCACCCTCGATCATGTACGGCGGTTCGTGGGTCGTCGTACCGATGCCGTGTCCGGTGCGATGGATGAACCGCTCGCCGTAGCCCGCGTCGGTGATCACCTTCCGCGCGGCCCGGTCGATCTCCTGACAGGCGACGCCGGGCCGGACTGCCTCCACGCCTGCCTGCTGGGCCGATCGCACGATCTCGTGCACCTCACGGGCCTCGGCGGACGGCTCGCCCACACAGACCGTGCGGCTGGTGTCCGACCCGTAGCCGTACATCAGCCCGCCGAAGTCGAGGACCACCATGTCTCCGGCCTCGATGACGCGGTCACCGGCTTCGTGGTGAGGGTTGGCGCCGTTGGGGCCCGAGCCGACCACGGTGAAGTCGACCTGCTCGTGCCCGAACTCCCGCAGCAGCCGCGCCAGATCGGCCGCGACGTCGGTCTCCTTCCGGCCGCTGAACCGGACTCCGACGATCTGCTCGTACGTCGCATCCGCCGCGGCACCCGCCGCGTCCAGCCGGGCGAGTTCGTCGGCGTCCTTGACCGCCCGGAGCATCGGCAGGCTCCGCGTGAGCGAGCGGTACGAGCAGCCCGGCACCGCCTCCTGCAACCCGAGCAGGTGCATCGCCCATGCAGAGTCGGCGATGCCCATGATGCCGGTCTTGCCGAGGTAGCGGGCGGCCCTCGCGAACGGGTCCTCTCCGTCGGCCCAGTCCACGATCGTGAGGCCTGGCGCGCCGACAGCCCCTTCGGCGTCCGGCCGCTCGAGGGTCGGGACCAGCAGCGTCGGCTCCTGGCCCGGGGTCAGGAAGAGAATCGTCAGCCGCTCGGTGATGGCGGTGGGCTGGTATCCGGTGAGCCAAACCAAGTCGGGCCCGGGCGTGATGAGGAGCCCGTCCAGCCCCGCGGCATCGGCGTCGGCCGTGACGCGTCGCATCCGGGCCGAGTAGTCCTCGGCCGTGAACGGAACCGGTGCTGTTGTCATCTGTTCCTCCTGCGATGCCTTCAGGTCTGCTCTGGGTTGAGGCGTCCAGCTGATGCCGAGGTCGGCAGGGTGTGGGTGTGGGCGGCCGCTGCTGCGGCGGCGTCGTACAACGTTCCGGTCGCCGCGCGGTGCCGTCCGATCACGAACGCCATCAGTACGCCGAGGAAACTGAAGATCGCCATCATCCAGGCGGCCGCGGCCAGGCCCGAGGCCAGCGCATCACCGTGCGGCTTGCCGTCGGCGGTCTGGTTGCCGATCACCGTGCTGTAGATGGTGGCGGCCAGCGCGGTCGCCACCGCGGCTCCGACGTACCGGGCCATGTTGGAAACACCGGAGGCTCCGCCTACCTCTTTCTCCGGCACCGATGCCGTTGCCGCCGCCGAGGCGGGACCGTTGGACATTCCCATGCCCACTGCGATGGCGATCAGCGGCAGCAGGAACGCGGAGTACCTCCACGAAGCGCCGACGAAACCCACGATCACGAATCCGAGCGTGGTGAGGGCGAACCCGGCGCCGATCGTCTGCCGGCCGCCGAACTTCGCCGCCAGTCGTGGTACGAACGGCGCCACGGCGACGAGACCGACCGTTGCCGGCAGCGTCGCCAGCCCGGCCTGGAGCGGGCTGAAGTCCAGGGCGGCGGGATCCTGGAAGTACAGGCTGAGCAGGTACATCAGCCCGTTGATCGTGCCCGCACCGATCAGAATCGCAATCGTCGAGCCCACCAGGACGCGGTTGCGCAGCAGTGACAGGTCCAGCATCGGTACGGCGACCCGTCCCTCGACTGCGACGAACGCGTATCCGGCGGCGATCGAGATCGCGAAGCAGCCCATTGTTGCCCAGGACAACCATCCCCAGTCGCTGCTCTTGGTGACGCCGAGGATCAGCGGTGTCAGCGTCAGCGCGATCAGCACGGTGCCCGCGTAGTCGATGGTCCTCGGTCGATCGTGGTCCCTCGACTCGCTCACCGTCGCCGCGGTCAGCACCATGCAGAGAACTGCCACACCGGCATCGATCCAGAACAACCCCTGCCACCCGCTGACCTCGACGAGTACGCCGCCGGCCAACGGACCGGCGGCCGCGCCGACGGCCGCCGCGGCGCCCCACAGCGACACCGCCCGCAGTTGCGCAGCGCCTTCGTTGGCTACCGTGAGCAGGCTCAGGCCGCACGCGAGAATGGTCGCCCCGGCAGCGCCCTGGATGACGCGTCCTGCGATCACCATCCCGCCGGACCCGGCGAGCGCGATCATCACGCACGACGCCACGAACAGCAGCAGGCCCAACTGGAAGATCCGCCTGCGGCCGAAGACGTCACCCAACGAGCCCGAGGTGACGATCACGGCGGCACCTACCAGCGAATAGCCGGTGACCGCCCACTGCAGCGTCTGGACCGAAGTGCCGGTGTCCTCCGAGATGGCGGGAAGAAGAATGCTGACCGCCGACGTGTTCGCGTTGACCACAAGCGTCGAGATGCACGTCGCCGCGAGTACCCCGCCGGCCCGCCTACTGACTCGTGCGGCGTCGCCCATGCGCTTCCTCCCGTTCCCGACCAGGCCGATCGAGGCAACGGTAGGGCGGCCACCGCCCGCCAGCCTCACCTCCTGCGGACGAGTCGTGGCTACCGAACTGAGTCGACCAGAGCGGCGCCGAAGACCCAGGAGGAGGTCTGGGTGATGAAGTCGTTCGGGAATCCGAGGGGTGCTGCGGAGGTCTCGTTCAGTCGGGCGATGGCCTCGGGTGGGAGAACGAGGTCGGCGGCGGTGAGGTTGTCGCGGAGTTGGTCGGTGGTGCGGGCTCCGATGATGGGGTGGATTGATTGGGAGCGGCTCATCGTCCACGAGATCGCTACCTGGGAAGGCGTTGTGTCGAGTTCGTTGGCGACCTCTTGGACGACTCGGGCGACGGCGTGGTCCTTGGTTGACGGGGATTCTGCGGCCAGCCGGCCCCCGGAGGCCGGGGTCGAGAGGGTGTATTTGCCGGACAGTACGCCGCCTGCGAGCGGACTCCACGCGGTGATGCCAAGCCCGAGCGACTCGGCCATCGGCAGGAGCTCTCGTTCGATGTCGCGCTGGAGCAGGCTGTACGGGACCTGCAGCCCGACGAACGGGCTCCAGCCGCGCCACTCGGCCAAGGTATTGGCGCGGGCCACGACCCAGGCCGGTGCATCGGAGATTCCGACGTACAGGACCTTCCCGGCCTGTACTGCGTCGTCGAGCGCTCGCATGGTCTCCTCGAGCGGCGTGTGCTGGTCCCACATGTGCACCCAGTACACGTCTAGGTAATCGGTGCGCAGCCGGCGCAGGCTGGTTTCCAGCGAGGCACGGAGGTTCTTGCGATGGTTGCCGGCGGCATTGGGATCGGTGCGATCGCGGGAGACCGTGTACTTCGTTCCGAGCACGAACGACTCACGACGGCCGGACAGCAGTTCGCCGAGGAACTCCTCGCTGGCTCCGTCGCGGTAGTTGATGGCGGTGTCGACCATGTTGCCGCCGGCTTCGGCGTACAGATCCAGCATCCGTCTGCACTCCGTGATCGGTGCACCAACGCCGCCCTGTTCTCCGAATGTCATCGCGCCCAGGATCAGTTCGGAGACCCGGAGCCCGCTGGTACCGAAGGTGCGATATCTCATGAGCTCGCCGATCCACTGAACAGTTCGGCGGCGCGGGCCGCGATCTCCGCCGGCGACACGTCCTCGATGTGTTGATCCAACGCCCAGCGGTGCCCGGACGGGTCCAGGAACTGGCCGGTTCGGTCTCCCCAGAAGGCGTCGTGGACCGGCTCGACGACTGTGGCTCCCGCCTGCAGCGCACGGGCCCACGCGGAGTCGACGTCGGGGACCTGTACGTGCAGTGCGGCCGGCGTACCGCCGAGCGCTCCCGGCGTGCGCTGGCCCCGGTCGGGCATTTCTCCCGCCACTGCGAGGACGGTGTTGCCGAGGACGAGTTCCACGGTCAGCGTCCGGCCGTCGGGGAGGGTGAGGCGGCTCGTCTCTTGTGCGCCCAAGGCGTCGGCGTACCAGGAGGCGGCCTGGTCCGGGTCATTGACGACCAAATGAATCGCTAACTGAGTCACGCTTTGACCATACAATGTGTATGGTCAAAGCGTCCATACATAGTGTCCGGACACTATGATGGGTGGCATGGCTTCCGGACGCACCGTGCGCTCTGCCCGTCGATCCGCTGCAGCTCCGGCCTCGGCGGAGCTGCAGGAGCGGATCTTGTCCGCGACGCGCGAGCTGCTGCGGGAGTCGCGCTTCGACAGCCTCAGCGTGGCCGACATCCTCGACGCCGCCAGCGTGTCCCGGGCCAGCTTCTACTTCTACTTCCCGAGCAAACAGGCGGTGCTCGCCGACCTGGTGCGCGAGGCGGTGGCGCAGGGACAGCAGGCCGCTCGCCCCTGGACCGACCGGGAGCAAGATCCGGTATCTGCGCTTCGGGCCGGTGTGACCGATGGCGCCCGGCTCTGGCGCGACAACGCCGGCGTTCTGATGGCGATCGTCGAGAGTTGGGGATCCGACGAACAGCTCCGCGAGCTATGGCTCGAGCAGATGAACCTGTTCACCGAGGCCGCCACCGCACGCATCGAATCCGACCCTCATGCAGGCCCGCGACTCGGCGCCTCGCGTACGCGCGCCGTCGCCGCATCCCTGACCTGGATGGGCGAACGCCTCTACTACCTCGCCGCAGCCGGCGTCCCGCCGTTCGACGACGAGAAAGTTCTCATCGACATCCTCACCACCGCCTGGACCTCGATCCTGTACGGCGATCCGCCGCAGGAGCTCCCACCCCCGCGAAAGCCCGACTAGCTAGCGCCAGAAGTTCCAGCCGTCAGGGGCCTTGGGGAGGTCGGGCGGCGGGCTCCAGCCCGGGAGCGGTCGCCATCCTGGTGGAGCGGGTGGCCAGTTCGGCGGAGGTTGGAAGCGGTATCGCTTGTCTCGAAGCTGCCAGAACACTGACCAGCCGGCCGAGGCCACAGCCAGCACCAGGAGCACCGCGCCGCCTGCGGCAAAGGGTTGTGGGTTCGGGCCCACAGTCGACCGCGTCCGGAACGCAGGGATCAGACGGAACCCCCAGCATCATCACGCCAAAGAATCCGAGCAGTCCGAAGACGCCGGATACACACCAGCCAACCGTGATGAGGATCGTGTGAGCGGGCGCATCGGAGAAGCCATGAAACACCCGTGGGTCCGGAGGCGCTGGCCAACTCACGCCATCATTACAGCCCCCGTACGCCGCCATCCGCCCCACTCCGCCACCCGTCGGCACCCAACTGTGACCTCCAAACCAAACACCCGCACACGCCAAGCCAACATCGTGCTGCGGCGGCGTGTATCGCTCGTAGACGGTTCGAGTCTTCTTGGTCAGGTTCTGGCGTAACGGGGCTTGGGACCTGAGGATAGGTCCGGGGGTGGGGAGAGATGACTCGACGTCTCGGTCGGTTGCTGGTTGGTGCGACTGTTGGTTCGTTGGTGGCTTCGCTGCTGGGGGTGGTGCCGAGTGCCCAGGCTGCGGGGTTCGCTGCGGGGAACATCGTCGTAACTCGGGTCGGGGACGGGAGCGGTGCGTTGTCCAGCGCGGCTGCTCCGGTGTTCTTGGACGAGTACACGCCGGCGGGCACGCTGGTGCAGACGATTCCGATGCCGACCGGATCGAGTGGTGCCAACCATCGGCTCACGATGAGCGGGTCGGCGACTTCTGAGGGCGCGCTGGCGCTGTCGGCCGACGGGAAGTACCTCACGTTGGGCGGTTATGACGCCGATCCGGGTACGGCGAGTGTGGTGGGCACGCCGACGACCACAGTCAGCCGGGTCGTGGGGAGGGTGGCAGGCGATGGCGCGGTGGACACCACGACCGCGATCACCGACACCTTCAGCGGCGCCAATGTGCGCGGGGCGGTGAGTGACGACGGCAGTCGCTTCTGGGTGGTCGGGTCGAACGGCGGGGTGCGGCTGGCCCCGCTGGGTAGTTCGGGAGCTACGACCCAGATCAACAGTGCCGCTCCGGTTAACCTGCGCGTGGCCGGGATCGCCGGCGGCCAACTGCTGGTATCCACGGGCAGCGGAACCACAGGGGTGTACGCGGTCGGCAGCGGATTGCCGGTGACCGGCGGCCAGACCCCGACGATTACCACGGCTGCACCGAGCCCGTACGGGTTCGTCGCGCTCGACAGGGACCCAGGTGTGCCCGGAGTGGACACGCTGTACGTCGCCGACGACTCGGCCAGTCCAGGAGGCGGAGTCCTCAAGTTCTCCTTCGATGGCACCGCCTGGACCGCGGAAGGCTCGTTCCGGCCGGCCGGCAGCGGAGTGCGCGGCCTCACTGGCTCACGGACTTCTACTGGCGTGACCCTGTTCGCGACGACCACCACCAACGCGCTGGTCAAGGTGGACGACACGGCTGCCTACACCGCGACGATCAGTGCCACCGCGACGACGCTGGTCACGGCGGCCACGAACACCGCGTTGCGTGGAGTAGCGTTCGCGCCCGCCGGCTCGGGTACGACGGCACCGGCGATCACAACCCAGCCGCAGGACACGACGGTGACCACCGGCGGTACGGCGACCCTGACTGTCGCCGCCTCCGGGACAGGACCTCTTTCGTACCAGTGGTTCCAGGGCGTCGCGCCGGACACCGCCAACCCGGTAGGGACCGGCGCGTCGTTCACCACCCCGGCACTCGCCACGACCACGCAGTACTGGGTGCGCGTCAGCGGACCGGGTGGACAGGTGGACAGCAGAACCGCAACGGTGACGGTAGGTGCGGCCTGCTCGGCTAGTGCGGTGACTATCGGGTCGGTGCAGGGCACGACGGATATCAGCCCGGTCGCAGGGGCGACCGTGACGATCCGCGGCACCGTGGTCGCCGACTACGAAGGTGCCTCACCAGCACTGCGGGGCTTCTACCTCCAGGACGCCGGTGACAACAACGCGTCCACCTCGGACGGGATCTTCGTCTTCGACAACGGCTCCAACCTGGTGGCCAACGGGGACACCGTGCAGGTGACCGGTCCGGTTTCGGAGTTCCAGGGCCAGACACAGGTCACTGCTGCGGCGACCGGCGTCGAAGAGTGCGGGACGAGCGGCACCGTGACGCCGACCGATGTGACGCTGCCCAGGGCAAGCGCAACCGATCTCGAGCCGTACGAAGGCATGCTGGTGCGCTTCCACCAGACGCTGACCGTCACCGAGCACTTCCAGCTCGGCCGGTTCGGTCAGGTCGTGGTGTCGTCCGGTGGGCGGCTGCGTCAGCCGACTGCCGACATCCGCGCCACCGACCAGGCCGCCGTGCAGGCCGCGCAGAACGCCAACAACCTCAACCAGTTGATCATCGATGACGCCACCCAGGCGCAGAACCCCGATCCCATCGTCTTCGGACGGGGTGGGCAGCCGCTGTCGGCAGCCAACACGTTGCGCGGTGGGGACACGGTCACCGACCCGGTCGGCGTGCTGACCTACACCTGGGCCGGCAACGCTGCCAGCGGCAACGCCTACCGGCTGCGCCCGATCGGCTCCCTGTCCGGTACGGCGGTGTTCAACGCCGTGAACGAGCGGCCAACGGCGCCGCCCGCGGTCTCCGGTGGGATCCAGGTGGCCAGCGCGAACCTGCTGAACTTCTTCAACACGTTCACCGGCTGCCACCTCGGCACGCAGGGTGGGACGACCGACTGCCGGGGCGCCCAGGACAACACCGAGTACCAGCGGCAGTTGGCCAAGGAGGTCGCGTCGATCCGTTTCCTCGGCGCCGAGGTCGTCGGTTACATGGAGATGGAGAACGACGGCTACGGGACGGACAGCGCAGTACAGGCGCTGGTCGACGCGCTCAACGCCGCTGACGGCCCGGGCCAGTGGGCGTTCGTCAACCCGGACGCGGCGACCGGAGTCGTCGATGTGGCCGGCAGCGACGCGATCAAGGCCGGGCTGCTGTACCGGACGGCAGCAGTGCAACCCGTCGCCGGTGCCACGTTCGTCGACAACAATCCGTTGTTCGAGCGGAATCCCGTGGCGCAGACCTTCCAGACCTCGAACGGTTCGAGGTTCACGGTCGTCGCCAACCACTTCAAGTCCAAGGGTTCCTGCCCCACCTCGGGTCCGGACACCGACCAGGGTGACGGGCAGAGCTGCTGGAATGCGCACCGCACACTGCAGGCCCAGGAACTGGCGTCCTGGATCGGCAGCACGGTCGTGCCCGGTGCGGGCGACCCCGACGTACTGATCGTCGGCGACCTCAACTCGTACGCCGGTGAGGACCCGATCGCCGCGCTCGAGGCGGCCGGCTATGTCAACGAGGTCAAGGCGTTCCAGGGCCAGGAGGCGTATTCCTACGCGTTCGACGGGCAATGGGGCTACCTCGACTACGCGCTCGCGTCACCGTCGCTCGTCGGCCAGGTGACCGGTGCCGGCGACGCGCACCACAACGCCGACGAGCCGTCGGTGCTGGACTACAACACGGACTTCAAGACGGCAGGTCAAGTCCAGTCGCTCTACGCTCCGGATCGCTTCCGCACCAGCGATCACGACCCGGTTCTCGTCGGGCTGAACCTCGGTACGCCCGCGACGATCAGCGGCACCCCGCCTGCGGGCACGGTCGGCTCGCCGTACTCCTTCGCGTTCACCGCCACCGGCGCCGTGAGCCTGGCGTCCGGTTCGCTGCCACCCGGCCTGGCCCTGGCTTCGGACGGTCAGATCAGCGGTACGCCGACGCAGGCCGGCACGTTCGCGTTCAGCGTCCGGGCCACCAATGAATTCGGTACGTCGGCCGACCTCGCCGCCACCATCACCGTGGCAGCGGCCGCGACCACGACGACCGTCACGTCGTCGGCCAACCCGGCCACGATCGGCGCGGCGATCCGGTTCACAGCAACGGTTTCCGGGGCGCCGACGGGTGGCACGGTGCAGTTCAAGGTGGACGGTGTCGCGCTCGGATCCCCGGTCGCGGTCGTGAACGGGGTCGCGACCAGCGCCCCGACCAGCACGCTTGGGCTCGGCGCGCACGCGGTCACCGCGAGCTTCTCCGGTACAGATTCCTACCTGGCGAGCAGCGGGTCCCTCAGCCAGCTCGTGCAGTACGGCGTACGCGTGCTGTCGCCGACCTCCGGTGGCAGCGTGAAGGCCGGCACGATCGTCCCGATCCGGTTCCAGCTCGTCGACGCGGCCGGGCGGCCGATCCCGCTCCTGACCGCGCTGCAGCTGCTGGTCAGCGGAAGAATCACGGTGTCGGCCGCCGGCGCGCAGTCGTTCCCGCGAACCGTCCCGGTCTACAACCCGCTCGACAGCACGTTCCTGCTGCCGTGGAAGACCGCCAAACGCAACCTGGGCACGGTGACCATCAGCATCACGATCACCTACCCCGGAGCCCCGAACCAGGTGGTGACGATCCCGATCAAGCTGACGTAGGGGCCGAGATGGCAGTGCAGTGGGTGTTGGCCGCGGCCTCGTTCTTCGCGGGGCTCGCGGCGGGGTTCCTAGGCGGGTTGTGTTTGATCTTGCGCCCGGTGCAGGCCGAGATGGGCGGCCGTGAGTTTCGTCGTCTCGAACGTCTGGAAAACCCCGCAGTACAAGGTGATCCTGGCGTGGGACCCCGACGCGCTGCCTGCCAGCTGGAAGGCGGACAGGCAGCGCTACTTCACCATCAACTGGATTCAGCTGGTGACGACGTGGTCAGCCTTCATCCTGTTCCTCATCGCTCTCCTTGAATTGCCACGCTGACCTGGACGGGGTCGAAGGCTATGTAGCCGGTGAAGTCGCCGCCTACGCGTTCGATGGCGGAGTGCTTCGGGGCGGGGTAGGTCCAGGCCGCGTCGGAGAGGGTGCGGCCTGGGGTTGTGACGTCGAAGTACTCGGCGTGGCCCTTCCAGGGGCAGACGTAGGGCTTGGTGGAGGGGCGGAGTACGCCGATGGTGAGTGCGGCCTGGGGGAAGTAGTGGTTGCCCTCGATGACGACGACCTCGTTGGCAGGGGCCTCTGCCAGCAGAGTTCCGTCCGCGGTTGCCTTGATGTCCATGCTCACGGGCGGACCCGGATGATCGTCTTGCCCCTGGTTCGTTCGGTCGGGTTGAAGGCGGCGACGGCGTCGTCGAGGGTGGCGACGGTGCCGATGTTCGTCTTCAGGCGTCCGTCGCGCACGCGCTGGACGATCTCGATCAGCTGGGCGCGGTCGGCCTCGACCACGAAGTCGATCGCCAGACCGTCATCGGGCCGCGACTCGGGTGGCCCGACGACGGTCACCAAGGTTCCGCCGGGGCGGACCAGCGCCGCGGACTGCTTCTGGATGTCGCCGCCGATGACGTCGAACACCAGGTCGACCCCGCCGACGTCCGCGAGCGAGTCGTTGCCGAGGTCAACAAACTCCTGTACGCCGAAGTCCAGCGCGGCGTTGCGGTCCGCGGCGCGCCCGGTGCCGATCACGTACGCGCCGAACTCGCGCGCGAGCTGCGTCACGATCGACCCGACCGCGCCGGCCGCGCCGTGGACGAGCACGCTCTGACCCGACTCGAGCCGGCCGTGCTGGAACAGCCCCTGCCACGCCGTCAGCCCCGAGATCGGCAGGCTCGCTCCGACCGTGAAGTCGACGTCGCCCGGTAGCGGGGCGAGGTTGCGGGCCTCGATCGCGACGTACTCCGCCATCGTGCCGTCGCGATGCCAGTCCGCGAGGCCGAAGACCCGCTGCCCGACGGACAGACCCGTCGTACCGTAACCGAGGGAGTGGACGACGCCGGCCAGCTCGTGCCCGACGATCGACGGCCTGCGGTCGCGGTCGGCGCGATCGGTCCAGGTCGACGGCCACGTCGCCTCGGTCGGTACGTAGCCCGACGCGTGAATCTCGACGACGACGTCGTTGATCGCCGCCGGCGGCTCCGGACGCTCGGTCAGCGTCATCCCGGCTGTCCCCGCGGCCTCATCCGTCACAACGATCGCCCTCATCACGCACCTCCGGGTAGTTATTGGACCAATTCGTCCACAGTAGTACTGGATGGCTGTGGCGACAAACAGCCGGCCGGATCAGTTCTCGCGGGGAGCCCGCTCCGGGACCGCCGCGCCGCCCGGATGGTCGGGGTCGACGATGGTCTTGTACGACGGGTGGTCGGCGATGTAGTCGGCGATGAACGGGCAGAAGTTCGTCAGCCGCCGTCCGGTGGCAACGATGTCGTCGAGCGCGGTCTGGACCAGCTGGTTCGCAATGCCCTCGCCGCGGTGGGCCTCGTCGACCTCGGTGTGCGTCAGTACGACGCGGTCCTGGCGGAGCCGGTATCCGACCCGGCCGACGACCTCGTCGTCGAGGACGGCCTCGAAGGCGCCGTCGGTGGTGTTGTTCCTGATCTGCAGCGCTGTGTTCAACGTGCCGTGCCTTCCCTGCGTCGATGGTCCGTAATGGACTATATAGTCCAACACAAGCTGACGCTGCGCCATTCGGAGAGACCGGCGCGGTCCGAAAAGGTACCGTGGGATCGTGACTCGACCGGGAAGCGCGACCGTAGCTCCGCCTCGCCAGTTGACGGCGCGCGGCCTGGCGACCCGGGCGCGAATCGTCGACGCGGCGGCGGACCTGATGTACGTGAAAGGCGTGAATGCCACGACGCTCGACGATGTCCGGGCGGCGAGCAGCACGAGCAAGTCGCAGCTCTACCAGCACTTCGCCGACAAGGACGAATTGGTCCGGGCGGTCGTCTCGCGCCGCGCCGGCCAGGTCCTCGAGCGCGAGCAGGGATACCTGGAGCGGCTGCGGTCGTTCCGCGGCCTGCAGCGCTGGCGGGACGCTTTGGTCCAACGTAACGCGCTCCAGAACGGCGCGTACGGGTGCGCGCTCGGCTCGATGGCAAGCGAGCTGTCGGATCAGGACGACGAGGCCCGCCAGACGCTGGCAGAGGCATTCGCGGAGTGGACCGGCTTGATCGCTGCCGGCCTTCGGCGGATGCAGGACGCCGGCTCGCTGAGTAGCGCAGCGGACCCCGAGAGGCTCGCCGTGGGCCTGATGGCGGCGTTGCAGGGCGGCTATCTTCTCGCCGAGACCCAGCACGACATCACGCCGATGGAGACCGCGCTCGACATGGCGCTCGACCACATCCGGTCGTTCCTCACCACGTGAACTCAGCGGCTGGCGAAGGTGTCGATGCGGTCCAGGGCCATGTCCAACGCGTCGGCCATGGGCTGCGGGTCGTGCGCGTTCTGAGCGAGCATGTATCCGCCTTGAAGAGCGGCCAGTAGCCCGGTTCCGAGCTTGTGCGGGTCGGCGTCGACGGTGAGTACGCCGAGATCGCGCAGGCGTTCGAGCGTCTCGATCAGCAGCTGATGCCACCTCTCGAACGCGGCTGCCAGTGCTGTGCGGGATCGCTCGTCGTCGTCGGGTAGCTGCGCGCACAGCGCGCCGAGCGCGCATCCGTACGAGCCGTCCGGCCGCGTGTTCGCCTGGACGAGCGCGTCGCGCCAGCGCCGCAACCCGCCGAGAGTCGTCACACTTGCCAGCAGGCCCTCCTCCCTGGTGAGCACCAGCTGCGACTGGGCCTCGATCACACCGTGGATCGCGGTCATCACACCCGCCGCGGCTGCGCGAGGAGATCGCCGTACGACGGGTTCTTCTCGACGAACCGGGTGACGACCGGGCAGTAGTTCATCACCTTCGAGTACTTCGTGCGGATGTCGTCGAGCGCACCGCCGACGAGCGCCCACGAGAGTCCCCGTCCGCGGTATGTCGGCTCGATCACTGTGTGCGTGATCGACAGCTTCGAGCCGATCACGTGGTACACGAGGAGCCCCGCCTGCCGGCCGTCGACGAGGAGCTCGTAGTACTCGTCGTCCGCGTGGTGAACCACGGTGATCGATGGCTCCTGCGGCGGCGCGTCGTCGGCGGCCCGGTCGATGGTCAGGAGGTCCGCCAAAGGCGCTTCCCAGCCTGCGCCGAACGCCTCAGCGGGAAGCTCGGCCTGCCAGGTGAGGCCTGAGCCGGCCTGATTGCGGAAGTGAAGGACCAGACGCCAGTCGCCCTCGGTGGGGTCTGCGTGTACCTCCACTCGCACGCTGCTCGGAAGCGAGTTGAGCGTCAGCGGACGCGTCTCCAACGGCAAAACCGTGCGCCCTGGTACGCCGGACCCGCCCTCCGGCAGGGTGTCGCCGGGATCTGTCGTACTCCGGCTCGCCAGCGTCACGTCGAATCCGTTCAGCAGCCGCGCGGTGACGCTGACGCTGATCCCCGCGCCGCCCCCGCCATCCCCGCCGGACACCGTCAGCTCGCCGTCGGCGAGAGAGAAACCCGTTCCATCGGGCCGAACAACCTGATCACTCATCACTACGTCCTCGTGCCGCTCGTGTCCACGTATGGACCATATGGTCCAATGTATCGCGCGGCTCGCGAGGACACCAACGCGGGTTGTCGGTGGGCTCAGGGAGGCTGGATCTGACGAGTCGCCGGTGCGGAGGAGGAGTGATGGGTGCGGAGTTTCAGTTGGTGGTCGACTGTGCCGACGCCGATCTGATGGCGAGGTTCTGGGCCCGGGCGTTGCGGTACGAGTTTGCGCCGGCGCCGGCCGGTTTCGCTACCTGGAACGACTTCTATCGGCGGTTGGGAGTGCCGGAGGAGGAGCTCGGTGACGGGGCGGATCGGATCAGCGACCCGGACGGAAAGGGGCCGGATATCTGGTTCCACGTCGTGCCGGAGGGGAAAGTGGTCAAGAACCGGTGGCACCTCGACATCCACGCCAGCGGTGAGTGGTCGGACCCCATCGAGGCGCGGATTCAGCGTGTTGATGCCGAGGTGGCCAGGCTGGCGGAGCTGGGTGCGACCATCACCGGGGCGTTCGAGGAAGGGCTCGACCACTACGCGGTCGGGATGAAGGACCCGGAAGGCAACGAGTTCGACATCAACTGACCGCTCAATTCGGCCAGCTGGGGTTACGGCCGAGGTAGGCGACGATGCGGTCCAGGGTGTTGTCGCCGGTCCAGGGGATGTCGGCGGCGAACGGCGTGCCGGGGGCGCGACGGACGTCGCCGGTGGGGACGATCTGCGCGACTGTGGCCGCGGCTTCCAGCGTCGCGGGCTCGAATGTCACCGTCTTGCCGATGGATTTTGCGACGTCCCAGCTGTGGACGATGTAGTCGATGAAGTGGAAGCTGACGGCCTGCGCTCCCGGAAACGCTGCGTCCGGTCCGAACTCGGCCAGCGGGAACGTGCGCTCGGGGACGCCGGGCTGGGCGAACGCGTCGAGCACGTGTTCAGCGGACTCGACGTACGCCTTGACCGGGTCGTCGCCGAGGTCGCGGAGCTTCCAGGTCGACGGCTCGGACTCGCCCCGGGAGGCGGCGGCGAAACCGTAGTGCTGGGTGGCCATATGGGCGAGCAGACCGTACAGCGTCCAGGCGCGGCACGGGGTCGGCTTGGACAGATCGGCGTCGGTGACGGTGGCAACCAGCTCGATGCTGGTCCGGACGGCTTCGGCATCTAATGCGACGTAGTCAACGATAGGCATGCGCATATCGTAAGCCCGCGCATATGATTGCGCCAGTGCTACCTTTTCAGCTATGGCAACCGAGCGCCCCGATCTGGCTGCGATGCTGTACCCGCTGGTGCGGGAACTGATCGCGCTCGAGCTGCCGGTGCTCGCCGCACACGACGTCTCCATGTGGGGCTATTCGGTCCTCACAGCTCTCGACGACACTCCGGTCCGTACCCAGGCCGCCCTGGCCGAGGCGATCGGTGCGGACAAGTCCCGCATCATCGGCACACTCGACGAGCTGCAGAAGGCCGGCCTGATCGAGCGCACTCCGGACCCCGACGACCGCCGAGTCCGCCTGCTGTCCATCACCGCCGAGGGCCGCCGCGTCCGCCGGGCCGTCCGCCGGGGTATCCAGGCCAAGGAGACACAGGTGCTCGACACCCTCCTGGTTCCCGACCGCAAGGCCTTCATCCGCATCCTGCAGCAACTTCACGCCTCACGCTGACGATGGAGGCGGTTCCCTCGCCCGGGTGATCCGCGAGCGGCCGTGGCTCAACAGACTGGCTGCATGAGACGAGCGGTGGTCGCGTGGGCGGTGGCGTACGGCGGTCTGCGGGTCTGGTTCGCGACCGGCCACGCACCGACCTGGAAGCTGCCCGGCAACGATCTGCTCATCCCGCATTGGGTCGCCGTCGCCGGCTGCGTCGTCACAGCCCTGGTTGCTGTCACCATCCGTCCAGGGCGCTTGTTCTGGGTCCTGGCCGCCGGCTGGGTTGCCGCGGCGGCCTTCATCCTGCTCGACGTCGTCGCTGCCGTCCTGCCGGGCCTCGGCATCCCGTTCGACCCACTCGGCATGCTCTGCCGCCTCGGAGCAATCCTGGGCGCCGCACTACTGGCGCTCACGGCGAGAGCCCATCAAACAAGCCGGAAACCGCTGCCGCCCTGGATCGCGACCACAGGCGCCTGCCTCGCGACAACAGGCTGCCTGACGAGACTCGCGGCGCAGGCAGCAGTCGGCTTCGGCACAACGCCGTACGGCGGCAACCTCTCGCTGGTCCTCTTCGAAGGCGGCTTCCTGCTCGTCGGCACGCTCCTCCCGTTCCTGCTGGTCCATCCGCTCGGCCGCCGCTTCCCGCGCTGGATGCTGCTGACACCCGGATACGCACTCGGCGTCGGCATGACGGCGTACTTCGGGGTCGGTCTGCTCCAGATGATCGTCAACGTCGTCCAGGGCAGACCGGCGTACGACGATGTCGGGTTGCCGGAGGCGTTCTTCTGGGTGGCGGTGCCGGCGTACGTCGTCTGGGGCGTCGGCCTCACCCTCGCCGCCCGCGGGTACCAGTTCGCGACCGCGAAGACAACCGATCCGAAGCGTGATCTTCAAATCACCCACGGTTGAACCGGATGGCCCGCGCAATCGTTCCAACCAGGTGCGGGCCTGGCCAGGTTGTGCAGAATGGTGGCGAGTGAGTGATGTCCGACAGAGCAGGAGCGCCGATGGCCGACGACCGGGCGGCGCTGCTGCGTGAGCTGCACGACGTGCATGCTCCCGCGCTGTGGCGGTTCGTCGTCCGGCTGACCGGGGACGACCGGCTGGCCGAGGACGTCGTCCAGGAGACTCTGCTCCGGGCGTGGCGCCGGCCGAACATCCTGGCCGAGGACGAGGCGGGGGCCCGGGCCTGGCTGTTCACGGTGGCGCGCAACCTCGTCATCGACGACCGGCGCAGCGCGCGGGTCAGCCGCGAGGTTGCCAGCGACGACCTTCCGGAGAAGCCGAGCGCCGACCACGCCAACGCAGTACTCGACGCATGGCTGGTGGCGGAATCGCTGGCACAGTTGTCCGAAGAGCATCGGCAGGTCATCGTCCGCGCGTACTACGGCCGCCGTACGGTCACCGACATCGCCGAAGAGCTGGACATCCCGTCGGGCACGGTGAAGTCGCGGCTGCACTACGGGCTGCGCGCGCTCAAGCTCGCGCTGCAGGAGAAGGGGGTGACCAGTCAGTGAGCGACCCGTACCGGGAGTGGGACTCGGCGTACCTGCTCGGGGCGTTGTCGGCGAAGGACCGCCGCGCGTACGAGGAACACCTGCGGACCTGTGCCGAGTGCTCGGCGGAGGTGGCATCGCTGGCCGGCGTCCCCGGCGTACTCGCGGCTCTTCCGGCCGAGCGGGCGCTGGCCACAGTCACGGCCGAGCCGCCGAACTTGTTGCCGGGTCTGGTCCGCAACGTCCAGCGCGATCGGCGCAAGCAACGCATCCGGCTCGGCGCGTTGATCGCCGGTGTCGGGGTCGCGGCCGCCGCGATCGGTGCAGTCGTCGCGATCCCGCTGACCAACGACGAGCCGCAGGGCGACTACGTCGTACTCGCGCAGACCGTGAGCAGCAAGCTGTCCGCGGACGCCCGGCTCGTGCCGGAGCGCTGGGGTACGACGATCGAGATCAGCTGCCGGTACGACGAACTCGCGACGCCGAGCGAACGCGCCCGCGGGTACGAGCTGTACGTCACCGACGCGACCGGCAAGGCGTCGCTGATCGCGAGCTGGACGTCGTCGCCCGGTACGACGGTGAAACCGGCCGCCACGACCAAGCTGCAGCGCGGTGAGATCAAGGCGCTGGACATCCGCAGCTCGGAAACCGGCCGGATTCTGCTGGCCGTGCACTTCTGAGTCGGTTCCGGACACGAATGATCACGCGCTGTCGGGGCACCTGAAGGTCACGAACGGTTGTCGCTCGAGAGGCTGCCGATCCAGACCCCGGTGTTCAGGGACGTGCACCGGGGTCGCGGCATGGCCGCGCCCGGTGTGACCTGGTTGGAAGAAAGTTCCGCGGAACCTGTAACACTCACCCCGTTATCGGCGATACACCCTGTGTAACGCCACTGAGGTTCCCGTCCCAGGTCAACCGCCCGAAGGGCCTGGGGCGGGATCCTCTCGTTCGTCTGAGGCGCCACGGCGGCGTTATGCACACGTTGGCCCCCGGTGATGCTCACCCGGGGGCCAACGTGTGTGTTCCCTCCCTAGGACACTGTCTGCGTGCCTTCCGACTCCGGCAACGCGATCCGGTCCGCCGGCAGGCGTTCCGTCCGCTCGTTACCGTCGTCGCCCTCGTACTGCACCAGGGCGGTCCATCCCGACTCCTCATGGTCGCGGCCGATCAGCCAGCCGCGATGCCACTGGTCGTCAACACGCACGACCACATGGCTGGGCAGAGGGAGACGGGACACCAGCTCGGTGCCGGGCTCGAACTCAGTCATGGCCGAAGGCTAAGTGCTATCGACGCTGAGCGCTTCCTGAAAGCGTGTTCCCTCATACACTTCTCAGACTCCGGACGACAGTCCAAACGCTTGTACGGCGCCGTTCACCTTCAGCGCACGCCCGCCCGGGATGTGACGAACCCAACCCTGCTGCAACGCGTGTGAACACAACGCCGCGCCCACCGCGCCGGCCAGATGCGGCCGGCGTTCGGTCACGTCCAGGCAGGATCTCAACGCCGGGCGCCCGCGTCGTACCTCGACCTCGACGCCGAGATTCTCCAACCAGGCTTCGCCTTCCGGCGTCAGCGCGATCCCGTCCGACCAGTCGATCAGGCCGCGCTCGGTCATCGCATCGGCCAGGGCGACGCCGAGTTTGCCGGCCAGGTGGTCGTAGCACGTCCTAGCTCGCGCGAACGCGTCCCGCTTGCTGACCGCCGACAGGCTGTTGGCAACCTCGGTACGTCGTGGCGCCAGCGCCGCGAGTCCCTCGAGCAACTCGGCCGTGTCCGGTCCGGCGAGCTTCACGTACCGGTGCCGCCCCTGCCGTACCTCGGTCAGCAGACCGCCGCCGACCAGCAGGTTGAGATGCTCGCTGATCGTCGGCCGCGACACCTTGGCCAGCTTCGCCAGCTCGGTCGCCGTCCAGGCCCGCCCGTCGAGCAAGGCCAGGCAGACCGTCGCCCGCGTCCCGTCGGCAAGCATCCGCGCCCAACCGGCCAGCTCCTCACCTTCGGCACTCATACCGTCCATCATGCCTCGGCAACAGTTAGGCGGCCGCCGAATCGTCCGGTGCCTACCGTCGATTCACATGACCCATCTGACCATCGAACCTTCCATCCTGTACGTCGGAACGCCCGTTGCCCTGCTCAGCACGGTGAACGAGGACGGGACCGTGAACCTCGCGCCGATGTCGTCCGCGTGGGCGCTCGGGGACGTCGTGGTGCTGGGGATCGGCATGACCGGTCAGACCGCGATCAACCTGCGCTCCCGCCCGGACGTGGTGATCAACTTCCCGTCGCCTGCGCAGTGGGAGGCCGTCGAGCGAATCGCCGGGCTGACCGGCCGCAATCCGGTGCCCGAACACAAGCAGGCGCGCTTCCGCTTCGAACGCGAGAAGTTCGCCGCTGCCGGGCTGACTCCGGTCGCGGCAGAGCTCGTCGCCCCGCCCCGCGCGGCGGAATGCCCGATCCAGTTCGAGGCAACCGTCACCCACGCCGAGCTAGATGCCAAGGGCAACTTCCTCATCGCCCAGGCAGAAGTTCTGCGCGTCCACGCGGAGGAGGCGGTGGTGGTGCCGGGGACCTCCCATGTGGATCCGGCGGCCTGGTCCCCGCTCATCTACAACTTCCGCCACTACTTCGGCCTGGCCGAAGAACTCGGCGAATCCTTCCGAACGGAAACGCCTAAGAAGGCCGGCTAGACCAGCCGGAGGCGGTCGGTCTCTTCGTTGTTCAGGTGGACGTCGAGGGATGTGAGGACGTCGGGGAGGTCCTGCGGTGGCACGGTGCGTTGCGTCGTGCGGCCGTCGGCGTGCTCCGTGGTGAGGGTGTCGCCGACCAGGCGTCGTACGACGCCGTCCGCCACTCGCATCACCACCGGGCGCCCGGTGAACGGGGACTTCGGGTGGGTGGAGACGTAGTGGTGGTAGACCTCGTAGTCGATCGGTCGCACCGGCTCGTCGTTGGATGCGTGCTGCGGCTCCCACCCGTCGGCGGTCTTCTTCGACAGCGTCCACACATCACCGTCGAGCGTCAGCCGATGGTCCCACCCGGCCTGGTCGACGACGACCCCGTCCTTCAACGGAGTCGGATACAGCTGACCAGCCCCGAACCCGACGTCGGCGAGGAACCACGACCCATCAACCCCGACCTTGAGCAGGGCGTGCGTACGCGGGCCGGCTTTGTGCGGTTGCACTCGGCCGACCCGCCGTACGACGTCGAACCCGAGCTGCTCGAGCGCCGCACCGAACAGCAACGCGTGCTCGTAGCAGTACCCACCACGCTGCCGACCGACCAGTTTCGCCTGGATCGCATCGAGTCCGATCCCGGGATGTGTCCCGAGGATCACGTCGATGTTCTCGAACGGGATCGCCAGCACATGCGCCCGATGCAGGCTCCGTAACGCATCCGCCGACGGCGCCACCCGCGCGTGCCCGATCCGCGCGAGGTAGGCGTCCAGGTCAAGGCTCTCGATGTTCCACATGGCCCCTAGCCCAACACTTCAAGTCTACTTAAGGTCAAGTTCGGTGAAGAGCGTGAGCTGAATGCCGCCAGGCGTTTCGAGCCGCGCGTTGAGCGAGTTCCACGGCGTCCGGGTCGGCTCGGCGATCACCGTCGCGCCGGCGTCGGCGAGCTTCTGCGTCGTCGCCGCGGAGTCCTCCACCTCGAACGCGACCCGGTACTTTCCCGCAACCCGGCGCCCGACCTCGACCGCATCGATGAAGTCCGCCTGTCCGGGATCGGCGATCTCCAGCGTGGCCCGCTCGACATCGAGGATCGTCACCCGCCCGTCGTCCGACGAGTACGACGCCCGCTCCGGCAGCCCGAGCACATCCCGATAGAACGCGACCGCCTCGTCGTAGTCGTCCGCCGTGACCACCAACCGCAGTTCCTTGACCGTCATGCAATCAGTATCTACAACCGCGAGACCTGGTAGTGCGAGATGAGCCAGCCGTCATCGGTCCGCCGAAGAATGACGAACAGGTTGACCGGAAGTGTCGGCCGGTCGGTGAACGTGAAGTCGACGGCCAGGTAGCCGAGGACGATGTCGTCCGCGAGTTGGCGGGTCTCCAGCAGTTTGTACTGCGCAGAGAGGCCGATCGGCTGCGAATCGTAGTACTCCGCCACGGCGTCGCGGCCCACGCCGTACGGATGCAGGCCTTGGAAGATCGCGTCCTTGGTGAAGAGCGCTGCCACGCGGTGCGGATCGTGGTCGTCGATGCCTGACTTCCACTGGGCGAGGACGTCGTACAGGATGTCGTTCATGTGAGTTCCTTCGGTTGGCGGCGGACCAGGAGTGCGGCGGTCGCGGCGAGTGCCACGACGCCGGCGCTGACCAGGAGCGCCTGGTGATATCCGTTGTGAAGCAGGGGGCCTACGGCCAGCGGCCCGATGATCTGGCCGAGGCTGTAGCCGGTGGTGAGGACGGCGACCGCGTGCGGTACGTCGAGTTCGGCGCCGATCGCGATCGCGAGGTTGGCGACGCCCAGGAACGTCGCACCGAACAGTGCCGCGGAGATCAGGGCCGCCGCGACTCCGTGGACGAAGGTCGGTAGCGCGATGCCGACTGCCTGGAGCAGCAGCGCGACCAGGAGGAGCGTCGATCGCGACCAGGAGCGGCTCAACCAGGCCCACAGGGCGGTCGACGGCAGGGCGGCCAGGCCGACGACGATCCACGCGCCGTTGCCGACGGCTCCTGTTGCAGTCTCGTTGATCGCGGCAACCAGGAACGTGCCGGCGATGATGTAGCCGATGCCTTCCAATGTATAGCTGGCCAGCAGGGCGTTGAAGTGTCGCGATCTGGTGCCGTGCGCAACAGTTGCCGAGCCGCCGGATCCGGTCAGGTGCCACGCCGGAATCGTGCAGGCGATGGTGAGTGCGGCCGAGAGCCACCACGCCGTACGCCAGTTGCCTCCGGCAAGTACTGCGCCGGAGAGCGCGATGCCGGCGCCGACTCCACCGAAGGTCCAGCCGACGTGGTGACTGTGCAGCCGGGGGAGTACGGCGCTGACCGCGATCACGAAGACCAACGCACTCGCGATCCCCGCGACCAAACGCAGTCCGATCCAGAGCGATCCGCTCCGACCGAGCGGCATCAGAGCCAGCGTCGCGGCGAGGACGAGCATCGACAGCCGGAGTGTCCAGCGTGAGTGGACCAACCGCGGTACGGCGATCGCGGCCAACGCGCCGGCCAGGTAGCCGGCGTAGTTGGCCGTCGCGAGCGCCGCACCGAGGCGCGGCGACAGGCCGGCCTGGGCGTGCATCATCGGCAGGATCGGCGTGTACGCGAACCGGCCGATCCCCATCCCGCCGGCCAACGCCGCGGCCCCTCGCCCGGCCAACTGCCAAGCGGGTCGACCGACCGTCAACCTCTCTGTGACCGCGGCAGTCGTCGACATGTCAGTGGCCGGCCTGCTGGCCGCCGTCTACGTGCAGGACCTCGCCGGTGACGAACTTCGCGGTCTCCAGGTAGGTGATCGCGTCGACGATCTCCTCGATCTCGCCGAGCCGGCCGACCGGGTGCAGCGCCGCCAGGAACTCGTGCGTCTCCTCCGGGTGCATCGGCGTACGGATGACGCCGGGCGCCACCGCGTTGAACCTGATCCCGCGCGCGGCGTACTCGATCGCGAGCGCCTTGGTGGCCGAGTTCAACCCGCCCTTGGTGAGCGACGCGAGCGCGGACGGGACCGTGCTGAAGGCGTGCTCGGCGAAGCTGGTGGTGATGTTGACGACATGCCCGCCGTCCTCGTTCTCCAGCATCGCGGCGATCGCGGCGCGGGTGGTGTCGAAGAAGCCGCGCAGGTTGATCCCGGAGATCCGGTCGAAGTCCTCGTCGGTGTACTCGGTGAACGGCTTCGCGACGAAGATGCCCGCGTTGTTGACCAGCGTGTCGATCCGGCCGAACGTGTCGAGGCCCTGCTGGATCACCCGCGCACCGGCGCCCGGCTCGGCGATGTCGCCCGGCACGGTCAGTACCAGCGGGTCGTCGGAGCGCGTGATGGTGCGCGAGTTCGCGACGACGGCGTAGCCGAGCTTGCGGTACGCCGTGACCAGGCCGGCCCCGATGCCCTGGGACGCTCCGGTGATCACGGCGACTTTCTGGTGGTTCATGGTTCCCCTTCTCGTGGTTGTTAGTTCGATGGTGGTCGAACCATGCGAGCTTTTCCACGACCGCTTTGCTCCCAGCTGGGAGGCTCGGCCTACTACGCTGTGGCAGGTGGAGCTGCGGCAGTTGCGGTACTTCGTGGCGGTCGCCGAGGAGCTGAACTTCGGCCGGGCCGCAGCCCGGTTGCATATCGCCGGCCCGTCGTTGTCGCAGCAGATCAAGTCGCTCGAGCGGGACCTCGGCGTGCTGTTGTTCGAGCGCGACCGCCGTACGGTCACGTTGACCGCCCACGGCGAGACCTTGCTGCCGCAGACGCGGGCGTTGCTCGAGCAGGCGGACGCGCTGCGGCGCACGGCGCGGGGCTTCGCGGCGAGCGAGCCGGTGCGGTTGGGGTACGTGAGTTGGCGGCCGCCGGATCTGGCCGAGCGGGTGTCCGGGGTTGCGCAACTGCTGGTCGACGCCTGGGTGATGCCGTCGCACACACAGGCGGCGCGGGTGGCGGACGGGAGCATCGACCTCGCGATCTGCTGGGTTCGTGCGACCGACCTGGCCGAGCAGGAACTGTCCGGCCGGCTGCTCGGGGCGGACCGCTTGTTCGCGGTCTCGGCCGGCGTCGAGGCGCCGGTCCGGGCGCGGGACACGGTCGTGCTGGTCGACGCGGACACCGAGGCGTGGGCCTCGTGGAACATCTACGCCGTCGAGTTCGCCCGCGCGACCGGTGCCGCGGTCGAGCGGATCGAGGACCACGGGATCACCGGCCCGGCCTTCTTCGATCACGTACGGCGGTTGGGCCGGCCGATCGTCAGTTCGCCGAAACGGGATGCGACACCGTTGCCGCGCGGTTTCGTCCGCAGGCCGGTGATCGAGCCGGTTCCGGTCTGGACGTGGGCGCTGGTGGCACGGCAGGACGAGTCGCGTCCCGCCGTACTGGCGGCTGTCGACGCCCTGACCCGGGACGTGAAGGTCGACTTCGACCCGGCGACATCCTGGCTACCTGCGGACGATCCGTTTCACCAGGCCTGAGACAGGGCTGTCGTGCTCGGTGTCAGGCGGTAGCCGGCGTTGGCCGAGAACTCTGCTGACAAAGCGAATCGGTCACCGCGCACCAGCGTGTGGCGCCACTCGACCAGGCGGTTCTGCGCGGTGCCTTGGCGGACGATCGAGAAGACCGCGGCGTCGGCCGGGCAATGCAGGAGCACACGCTCGGACGGGCTCGGGTTCACGGCGCGGATGTCTTCGCGGCCGTGGTCCAGGCTGATGCCGGTGCGGGTGGAGAGCTCGTTGTAGAGGCTGGTGTGGGTGAAGTCGGCGTCCAGCAACGGTTCGGCGAGGGTCGCGGGGAGCCAGACGCGGTCGAGCGCGAGCGGCTCGTCACCGGCGTACCGAAGGCGCTCGAGGTAGAGCAGTGGGGTGGAGCCGTCGAGGTTGAGTCGGGCCGCGATCACGCCGTCGGCGCGGACGTCGAGCGCGCGTACGGCGCTGCGCTGGGGGAGGCCGGACTCCTCGACCGACGAGAACAGGCTGTAGAGCGCGCCCATCGGCTGCCGGATCTCCGGCACCGTCGCGACCCGCGGCTGGCGTCCGCGCTCGGCGATGATCAGCCCGTCGGTGCGGAGTTGAACCAGCGCCTGGCGAACGGTGTGCCGGCTGACCTCGTACTCGTCGACCAGTGCGAGCTCCCCGGGGAAGGCGTCGTCGAACTCGCCGGAGCGCAGCCGCCGGACCAGATCCTCCTGCAGCTGCTTCCACAGCGGACCCCCGCCAGCACGGTCCAGCCTGCCCACGCTCATCCGTTCCTTCCGGGTTGCCAAATGTCCGGTCATCTCCTACCGTAAATGTGCGTACATTTCGGCGGGAAGGACCGGGCTCAGTGGTGCACCTTGAGGTTAGGCCACGGCACACCTCTACTACTGCCCCGAAACCGCCGTCCCGGATACCCGGCCTGGCTGCTGTCCTGGTGATCACCGCAGTGGCGGTCCCGCTCGGGCGGCTGGTGCCTGTCGTGGGCGGACCTGTCTTCGGGATCGTGCTCGGTGTGATCGCCGGTCTGTTCATCCGGCCGCTCCGCAGCGAGGCCTGCCGCCCGGGGTACGACTTCGCGTCGAAGACACTGCTCCAGCTGTCGATCGTCGTACTGGGAACCGGGCTGTCTCTCCAGCAGGTCGCCCGTGTCGGAGTCTCGTCGCTGCCGGTCATGCTCGGCACGCTCGCGCTGGCTCTCGGCGGAGCGTGGTTCTTCGGGCGGCTGCTCGGCGTACGCGGGGATACCCAGACTCTGATCGGTGTCGGTACGGCGATCTGCGGTGGCTCGGCGATCGCCGCCGCGACCGCCGCGATCGGGGCTCGGCGTTCGTCGGTCGCCTATGCGATGGCGACGATCTTCACGTTCAACATCGTCGCGGTCCTGACGTTCCCGCCGCTCGGCCACCTGCTCGGCATGAGCTCGGAATCCTTCGGGCTGTGGGCCGGTACGGCGGTCAACGACACGTCGTCCGTCGTCGCGGCCGGGTACGCGTACAGCCAGGCTGCCGGGGACCAGGCGATCGTGGTCAAGCTGACCCGTTCGCTGACTCTGATCCCGATCGTGCTGACGCTGGTCGCGCTGAAGATCCGGCGCGAGAACCGCGCGGCGCGTGCGCTCGACGCTGCCGGGGAGGGTTCGTACGACGGCGCCACGACCTCGATTCGCAAGCCGCTGCCGTGGCGCAAGCTCGTCCCGCTGTTCCTGATCGGGTTCATCGCCGCCGCGGGGCTTCGCTCGGCCGGCGTCGTACCCGAGTCCTGGCTGCCGACCCTCACGATCATCGGCAGCACACTAATCACATCCGCACTAGTTGCAATCGGACTATCACTGCGACCGCGCGAACTCCGCGACGCAGGACCCAGACCGCTCCTGCTCGGAGCGATCCTGTGGGTCCTGGTCGCGGTCGGAAGCCTCGGGCTTCAGTCTTTCTCGTAGGCTGCCTGGCGGTCCTGGACTGCCTTGATGCGCGGTACGTCGAGCTTGTTGGAGCGGTCGAAGTTGTAGATGCCGTTCTCTTCCTGGAAGACGTCGGTCAGCTGCGTGTAGCAGTAGCCGAACATCAGCTCGTTGTCGAGCAGGGCGTCGACCAGGCCGGCGAAGCGGGTGTAGAACTCTTCCTCGTCCGCGACCCGCTGGCCGTAGCCCCACGAGTCGGCGGAGTTCCCGCTCTTCCCGGCGGCGGCCTTCTCGGCGTTCCACCAGATGCCGCCGAACTCGCTGCAGAAGTACGGCTGGCCGTCGTACGCGAGCGAGATCGGCTTGCCCTCGGGGCCGCCGGTGTTGCCGTACGGCTTGTTGTTCACCAGGTCCGCCATCTGCTCGGCGAACTTGGCCGGGTCCTGCTCGTAGTTGTGCGAGTCCCAGACGTCGGTCTCCGGCACGCGGTGGCTGTAGCCGGACGCGTCCAGCACCGGACGGCTCGTGTCCGCGGCCTTGGTGGCCAGGAACATCGCCCGGGTGACGTCGTCGAGCTGGGTGATCCGGTCGTGCAGGAGCTGGTGGGTCTCGTTCAGCGGGCACCAGCCGACGATGCTCGGGTGGCTGTAGTCGCGCTCGACCGCCTCGAGCCACTGCGCGACGTACGACGCCGTCGGCTGCTGGTTGTCGGTGTCGGTGTGGCCGACGCCCGAGCCCCAGTCGCCGAACTCGCCCCAGACCAGGTAGCCCAGCCGGTCCGCGTGGTACAGGAAGCGCTCCTCGAACACTTTCTGGTGCAGGCGTGCGCCGTTGAACCCGGCCGCCAGGCTGAGCTCGATGTCGCGGACCAGCGCCTCCTCGGACGGCGCCGTCATCAGGCTCTCCGGCCAGTACCCCTGGTCCAGCACGAGCCGCTGGTACACGTGCTTGCCGTTGATCAGGATCGCCTTGCCGTTGATGCTCACCGAGCGCAGACCGGCGTACGAGTCGGCCTGGTCGATGATGTTGCCGTCGGCATCGATCAGCTCGAGGTGTACGTCGTACAGGTGCGGGTCGGTGGTGTCCCAGAGGCGGACCCGGTCGGCCGGGACCTGCAGGGTCAGGCGCGGGGCGAGGTCGAGGTCGGCGCGGACCTCGGCAGTCGTGACTTCGCCGTCGGTGTCCTTGAGGGTGGCGCGGATCTTGTGGCCGGGCTTGTTCGCGGAGACCGGTACTTCGAGGTGGAAGCTGGAGCCGGCGACGTCCGGGGTGATGCGCGGGCGCTTCAGGTGCACCGTCGGCACTGCTTCGAGCCAGACGGTCTGCCAGATGCCGGTGGTGCGGGTGTAGAGGCAGCTGTGGTTGAAGTACAGCTGGCTCTGCTTGCCGCGCGCCTGCGGACCGCGGTGGCTGTCGCGCGCGCGGACGACGATGGTCGCCTCCTCGCCGGGGGCGGCGACGTGGCGGAGGTTGGCGCTGAACGGTGTGAACCCGCCGCGGTGCCGGACGACCTCGACGTCGTTCACCCAGACGGTCGCATCGTGGTCGACCGCCTGGAAGTGCAGCACCGCCTCCTTGCCGGCCCAGTCGGCGGGGATCGTGACCGTGGTGCGGTACCAGACCGCTTCCAGGAAGTCGACGTCCTCGACCCCGGACAACTCGGACTCCGGCGCGAACGGTACGACGATCCGCTGCGTCAGCTCCCGCTCCCGCAGCCCGCGCTCCAACCCGGAGTCCGACCGGTCGATCTCGAACTGCCAGTCACCGTTGAGATTCACCCACTCCGGACGAACGAACTGCGGACGCGGATACTCCGCACGAGGCTGCGACATGAACTCTCCCGTGAAGCTGATCTGGTGGCAGGACACGAGCACTTTACAACGTTGAAATAGCCCGGGCAACGGTCAGTTTCTGCGGCGCTGTGACCGCTGGTCATGACCTCGAGGAGGGGTACTACACGAACTTCTGCGTCTCGCTGGGGAAGAACGGCAAGTACGGGTACTACACGGACTGCGCGTACTAGTGCTCGGGCGGCACCTGCTGATCGGACGGCTCCGGTCAGCCGCTGGGGCAGGGGAAGCCGGAGCCGTCGAGGCCGTCGCTGGTTTTGGTGGGGGTGTCGAACAGAACCAACGCGCCGCCGGCCGCGCCGAGGACGGCGGTGACCAGTAGGAGAGCTGCGAGCGCTTGGAAGGCCGGACGGGATCGCGGCGTGGCGGCGACGAAGTAGGCGGCTGCGATCACGCAGAGGACCAGCCCGGCAACGGTCACCGCGCCGACGTGTGGAAGGGGCGGCACGTGCTGGCACTTTGTGGCGACTACGGTGTGTAGCCAGTTCTGGCGCTCGTGGTACCGGATCCAGTAGGCGATGACTGCCCCGGCCAACGCCAGCGCGCCGATCGGCAGCGCCGTGGATCGTCCGGACACGGGCTACCACGCTAAAGGGCCGAAGGGTCCACCTTCGTGAACAGCGCGGCATTGAGGAAGTCGGGACCGAACGTGTCGGCGCGGTCGGGGTTCACGGCGCGGAGGTCGACCGGGGTGAGGGTGCTGAAGATCCTGCGGAGGTCTTGTAGGGAGAACGTCATTCCGCCGTAGGTGTCGCCCGTCATGACGACGTCGAGGTCGGTCGGGGCGTCCATGCGTTCCGCGGCGAAGGTGACGATTGCGAAGTGGCCGCCGGGGCGGACGTGTGGGAGGACGCGCTCGAGGTAGGTGATGCGGCGGTGTGGCGCGATGTGGTGGAAGCAGCCCGAGTCGTAGACCAGGTCGAACGGGCCTGCGGGCAGCGGATCGCGGAGTACGTCGAGAGCCGTCAACGACACCGATGCAGGCATGGTCGGACGGATCGTGTCGAGGAGCTCGGCTGCGAGATCGACGCCTTCGACGATTGCGCCCTGCTCGGCGAACCACCGGGTGTTGCGGCCGCCGCCGCACCCGACGTCGAGCACGCGGGCGCCGGCGAGGTCGCCCAGCAGGCCGCGCTCGTTCCAATCGACCATCGGCTCGTCCGGCAGCGGGCTCGTCAGCGGATGCCCGGGAGTCGTGAGCAACCCGGTCCAGTACTCCGCGGCGGACGCGTGCGATCGATCACCCCGACCGCTCGCCCCCACCACCTGATCAAGGACGTCGAGCAATTGATCGACCGTGTGGAGGCGCGCCATGCTCAGAGAACCTTTCCGTAGCAGCGGGCAAGTGGCTCGTTGACGTACTTGCCCCACGGAGCCGTCCGCGCGTAGCCGCTCGACTCGTACAGCGCGATCGCCTCCGGCTGCTGCTCCGCAGTGGTCAGCCGGATAGCAGGATGCCCGGCCGATCGGGCCGCCTCCTCCAGCGCAGCCAGCAACTTGCGCGCATACCCACGACCGCGGGCGCCCGGCATCACGTAGACACGCTTGATCTCCGCATCACCCGGATGAGCGGTGCCCGGCCCGAACACCTGCAGGGCGCCGCACCCGACAGCCTGTCCATCGTCGTCGAGCGCCACGAAGTACCGCGCGCCGTCCTTCACCTGGGTCCGGCCCTCGGCGCCGTTCCGCGTGACGAGTTCGTCGAACGCCGCCTTCAACAGGACGGCCAGCTCGGCGTCTTCCGGTGATCGTTCCTCCACGTCTGCCATCCCGCAACAAAATCAGATGAGGGTCCGTGGCGCGACCGAATACCCTGCCGTCGATGTCGTGTTCCTGAAGGCGTAGGCGCGCCCGCCGAGCCGATCCCGGAGTGGGGTCGGCGGCTGGGTCGTGCGTACGCCGCGCTTCGACTGTTCTGTCGATCGCGACCTTCAGGAGCACTGCTGTGCCCGACCTTGTCCTGCGTACCATCGACGGCGCCGGAGACCTCCTCGTCGAGGAGCTGCGCGGTATGCCGTCCGTCTGTTCGATCCGCCGCCTGTCCGCCGACACCGTCGCCTGTACGGTCGACGGTCCACTCGACGAACTCCTTGCCTGCGGCCTCTATTTCTCGGCCGGTCCACACACCTGGATGCGGCGCTTCGGTCCGCTGGAACGGTTGCCCTGGTCAACAAATCCGGTCGTTGCCGAGGTCATCGTCCGGCTGGCGAAGATCCAGCCTGGTCATCAGGTCCTCGACCCGTTCTGCGGTACGGGAACGATCCTTCTGGCGGTACGCCGTCGTACGCCGGCCGCGCACGTCGTCGGAACGGATCACGACCGGCACGCGCTCGGGATCGCAGCCACGAACGGGTGCCGCCGGCTCGCCCGAGCCGAGGCGGAGGCGCTTCCGCTGGAAGACAGGAGCGTGGATCGAGTCGTCACGAATCTCCCGTTCGGCAAGCAGGTCGGCAGTCATGAGCTCAACCGCACGCTCTACCCAGCGGTCCTGCGCGAGCTCGATCGAGTCCTCACCGCAGACGGCCGCGCCGTTCTGCTGACCGAGGACAAACGCCTGCTCGAGAACGCGATCCACCGGCAGCGGGGTCTCAAGGTGGTTCGCCAACGCCTGCTCAAGTACAACGGCGCTACCCCGACGGCCTACATCCTGACCCGCACGAGGTAGCCATCATCAGCCAACTCGCGATAACATCGCCAAATGACGATGAGTGCTGTGAGTGAGGACCTGGCGGTCGCGGCCTGTTTGTTCCATGGGTTCAGTGACGGGTCGCGGCTGGCGATCGTGCGGCATCTGGCGTTGGGCGAGCATCGCGTTGTCGAGTTGACCGAGCACCTCGGGCTGGCGCAGTCGACGGTGTCCAAACATCTCGCCTGTCTGCGGGACTGCGGTCTGGTCGAGTCGCGTCCCCAAGGGCGGGCATCGATGTTCAGCCTGTCGCACCCCGAGGCGACGATGGACCTGCTCGCCGCGGCCGAACGCCTCCTCGGCCTCACCGGCGACGCCGTCGCCCTCTGCCCGAACTACGGCCTGACCGCCGTCAGCGACACTGAAACCGCGGAGCCGAGCCATGTCTGAACCCCTTCAGCTGGGGCGAGCCTGGGCCGTCGACCCCGCCGAACGCCGCCGCCTCGGCCGTCGCGCACAGCTGCTGGCCGGCGCCTCCGTCACCTACAACGTCATCGAGGCCGTCGTCGCGATCACCTCCGGCCTGGTCGCCGGCTCGGTCGCCCTGGTCGGATTCGGCCTGGACTCGGTCGTCGAGGTCTCCAGCGGCCTGATCATCCTCTGGCAGTTCCGCCACCCCCTGCCGGAGTCCCGCGAACGCCGAGCCCTCCGCCTCCTCGCCTTCTCATTCTTCGCCCTGGCCGCGTACGTCGGCTTCGAATCCGTCCGCACCCTGATCACCGGCGCCGACCCGCACACATCGCCGGTAGGCATCGGCCTCGCGATCGCGTCCCTGATCGTGATGCCGTTCCTCTCCTGGGCCCAGCGCCGAACCGGAAAGGCCCTGGGATCGAACGCCGTCGTCGCCGACTCGACCCAGACTCTCCTCTGCACCTACCTCTCGGCGGTCCTCCTGGTCGGCCTGCTCCTCAACGCCACCCTCGGCTGGTCCTGGGCGGACCCGATCGCCGGCCTGATCATCGCCGGCGTAGCAGTCCGCGAAGGCGTCGAGGCCTGGCGGGGCGAGGGCTGCTGCTCACCCCTCGGCGGCCCCTGCAAGGCCGAGTAGCCGCGCACCGTTCTCCCAGCAGACCGCCCGCAGCCAGTCGTCACCGAGGTCCAAACCCTCGAGAACCCCGAGCTGCACGGCGTACTCATAAGGAATGTTCGGGAAGTCGGTCCCCAGCACGATCCGGTCCCGGAGGTCGCCCAACCGCGGGACCAACGAGCGAGGGAACGGCATCATCGCCTCGACGAACGGCGTCAGCGCCATCGTCGTGTCCAGATGCACGTTCGGGTACGACGTGAGCGCGAGATGCTCGGCGTACTCCGGCATCCCGAGATGAGCGATCACCGCAGTCAACCGGGGATGCCGCCGCAGCACTTCACCCATCGGCCCGGGACCGGTGTGCCGGCCAGGGATCGGGCCCGAGCCGCAGTGCACGACCACCGGCGTACCGGCCTCGGCGAGCTGGCCCCACACGTCGTCCAACTCACCGGACCGCGGATCGTAGTCGCCGACCTGCACGTGGACCTTGAAGATCCGCGTCCCCAATTCCAACGCCTCACGGACGTACCCGGCCGCCGAAGGCTCCGGAAAGAACGTCCCGCTCGTCACGCATCCGGGCGTCACCGCCGCGAAGTCCCGGGCCCACTCGTTCAACGAGGCGGCCATCCCCGGCTTGTGCGGATACACCAACGCCGGAAACGCCCGAACCCCCAACGCATCCAGCGTCTTCAACCGCTCCTCGACCGACGTCCGGTAGGTGATCGGCCAGGCGGTCCCGTAATGCTCCGACGCCTGGTCGAAGTACGCCCAGACCGCATTCATCACCCGGTCCGGCAGGAAGTGCACATGCACATCCACCAACCCGTCCAGCCCGAGCCGCCGCCACCACGCCGGTACTTCTGCGTCACGCACGCCCTCTAGCCTGCCTGATCGGCCAGCCAGAGGTCGGTCAGGCCCTTGAAGTGGGCGTGGAACTTTTCCTGCTCGTGCTCGGGATACGTCGCGAGGACCGTCTCGCGCAGTAGCCGGTCGAAGTCGGGGCCGGCGACCCAGTCGCGGACGCGGAGGTCGAAGTCGCCCAGATGAGCCGCACACCACTCGTGGTACTTCGTGGTCTCGAAGTGCTCGTCCGCGAGGGCCAGGTAGGCCTCCAGCTTCGCGTCGTAGTCCATGGACTCGTCGTCCGCGATCTCGAAGTACCGCGCGGTGTGCAGGTCGACCTTGCTGCGGCGGCCGGTGGCGAGCGAGAACACCGACCACTTGACCAGCGCGCTGATCGCCCACGGGAAGTAGTAGTGCAGCGAGGTGACCGCGACGTCCGGGCAGGCGTTGGCGTAGTCGATCGGGTACACGTCGTCGCCCGCGACGAGCATCTCGCAGGAGTTGAACTCCCAGCCGAAGAACGCGTTCACGATGCGGCTGATCGCCACTGTCTGGTGGCCGGCCGACGGCGAGAGAAAGCCGTGCGAGACGGCGTACCGGTTGTGCATCGGCTCGTCGGGGCGGAAGTCCATCACCATCGTCTCGGCGCCGATCGACAGTGCGCGGGCGAACTTGTCGTACTCGACCGTGGCCTGCAGGTGCATCAGCATCTCGTCGGACGCGTCGTACGCACGATGCAGGTCGTCGCGGTTGTTGATCCGCGACACCCCGCGCCACCCGCCGCCGTCGAACGGCTTCATGTACAGCGGGTAGCCCAGGTCGTCGGCGATCGCGTCCAGGTCGAACGGCCGGTTGTACTTCGCCGACGTGTACGCCCAGCGCACGTTGTCGACCGGGTTCTTGTACGGCACCAGTACGGTCCGCGGGATCTTCAGCCCGAGTCGGAGCATCGCGCAGTACGCCGAGTGCTTCTCCATCGACTGGAACGTGAACGGGGAGTTCAGCAGGTACGTGCCGTTCATCAGTGCGGCCTTCTTCAGCCACTCGCGCGGGTGGTAGTACCAGTACGCGAGCCGGTCGATCACCAGTCCGACCCGGACCGGATCGTTGAGGTCGAACGGCTCGATCGTCAGTCGCCGGGACCCGAACTCGTGCTCGTGCCCGTCCAGGGAGACCGGCCCGACCCGCTGCAGCAACGCCTCGAACGCCTGCGGCCAGTCCTCCTCGGCCCCGAGCAACAACCCGATCAGATGACGCGAACGGTCCGCCACGGTGAAATCTCCTCAGCAGAATCGGGGCAGATGATGGGCGAGCTGCTGTCGCCACCACGGCCAGTCGTGAGCTACGTCGTACCCCCACAGGTCCAGCTCATGCGGGATGCCCTTCTCGGTCAGCACCTTGTCGGTCGCGCGAGCGGACGGCAACGAGCCGGTGGGGTTGGTCTCCCAGTCGCCCTGGCCGACGGTCAGCAGGATGAACAGGCGCTTCCGCAGCCAGTCGAGATGCTCGCCGGTCAGGTTCGGCAGGTAGTCGGCCGGGTTGTTGAAGTACGTCGCGTCGCCGCGCTGGCCCCACGCGTGCCAGCTGCTCGCGTCGTAGTTCCCGCTCTGACAGATCGCGACCGGGAACAGGTCGGCCCGCTTGAACGCGAAGTTCAACGCGTGGAAGGCCCCCAGGCTGCAGCCGGTCGTGATGATGTCGCTGACCCCGGGCGAGTCGGCCCCGATCGCCGGGACGACCTGGTTCACGATCCAGGACTCGTACAGCTCGTGCCGGCGGGCCCGATCCTCGAGCTGGATGCTCCGGTCGGACCAGCTGACATGGTCGTAGGAGTCCACGCAGTACAACTTCACCCGGCCGGCCTCGATCAGGTCCGCGACGGCGTCGACCATGCCGTTGTTCTCGTAGTCCCAGGCCCGCCCCTGCTCGCTCGGGAAGACCAGCATCGGCCGGCCGAAATGCCCGTAGCGGATCACTGTTCCGGGGCGGTCAAGCCCCGGTGCCTCCAACTCGGCCTGCTCCCGTTCCATCAGCCCCACCCCAGGTCTGCCGCAGAAGATCCGTCAGATCAGGATGAAGCACATCCCGCCAGGCTGTGAAGTTGTGCATGTCGGGTGTTTCGTCGAGCGTGACCTCGAGGCCGAGCTCGGCCAGCCGCGCGGCCATCACCCGGTTGTTGTGCACGTTCTCCTCGGTCGTCCCGGCGGTCATCCCCACCAGCGGCGTCCCTGCATCCGAGCGACGGGGCGCCGTGGTTGCCGTCAGCACCTGCTCGACGAACGCCGTCACGTTGCCGTAGAACTCGAACCGCGACTCCTGCGGATCGGTCTCGGGCGTGAAGAACGACCCCGACTGCAGGAACAGCCCGTCGAACGTGCCCGGGTAGTTCCACTCCGCATGCAGCGCCGCCAGCGCGCCCAGGCTCGCGCCCATCATCACGGGTCGCCGGCTCCGGTACTGCGTTTGCACGGCCGGGACGACGTGTTGCGTCAGAGACACGGCGTACTGCGGGTTCGCGGCGTACCAGAGGTTCCGTGAGGTGGGGCGGATCAGGGCGAGCCGGAACGGCGGCAGGGTGCCTTCCGAGACGAGAGCGCCCGCGTAGTGGGTCAGACCGGCGTACGCCGCGAATTCGGGGCCGTCGTGGGACAGCAGCAGCGGCAGCTCGAACGTCGGCGCGATGCCCTCCGGGGCCCAGACCTGCACGTCGATCGGCCCGACCGGGGCGTCGACCACGAGCGGGGCCAGGGTCGACGCGATCGGCTCGGTCGAGATCCACGACGGCTCGACGTACCCGGGCAGCGGCAGCCAGGAATGGTCGCCGAACGCGCCGCCGACGACCCGCGGGTTGGTCGGATCGGTCCGCATCCCGAGGTCGGCGATGTCGAACAGGTACTCCATCCGGTGCACCGACGGACGCGGCAGCCGCAGCTCCCAGCCGTAGTCGACCGGTTTGAACTCGAGCTGTTCGGCCGGAAGCCCGAGCTCCTGCCACAGCCGGACACCGGTGAACGCATGCGGAGCGTCACCGAGGCGGAACACCACCTCGGCCCCCTCGACAGCGCTCACGAAACTGGGCATCCCATCAAGGTACCGGCGAAAACACTGACACTTGGTGTCAGTGATGAGGTTCTATCGTGGAAGCGTGGTCGATCTCACCGATATCCGCGAAATCACCGCGGACCTCCCGCGCAGCTACGAGGTACTGGTCCGGGACCGGATCAAGTTCCGCGTCGGCCAGATCGTGTACCTCGCGGTCGCGGCCGACGAGCAGACCATCGGCCTCGGCTTCCCACGCGAGGAACGCGCCGCCGCGCTGGCCGCCGAACCGGACAAGTTCCTCCCGCCGCGCCCGTCCGACGAACGCTTCCAGTGGATCGAGCTCAACCTCGCGGCCGTCGACTACGACGAACTCCGCGAGCTGATCCTCGACGCCTGGTCCCTGTGCGTCCCGAAGAAGGTCCGCCGCGAGTACTTCGGCGAAGCCTAGCGATCCGTCACGACGACCGGTGTGTCCTTGCTGCCGATCAGGCCGAGGAGCTCGACGGCCTCGGCCTCGATCGCATCCCGCAGGCCGGCGGTCACCGGTCCGTGGGTGACGACCTTCAAACTCGCGTCCGTGCCGCGATGGTGACGCCAGTCGGCCGCGTAGTCGCCGTCGAGCAGGACCGTGCCCATCGCGGCACCGTTGCCCGGCGGCAGCGGAACCGGCCGGGCCGCCGGATTGACCCGCCGCCGGTCCGCGTGCGAGAGCAGCAGGTTGTCGAACTCGGGCAGGAACCGCACCGGTGCCGGCGTATCGCCATCAGGCAACGGCCCCTCCGGTACGTCGAACAGCTCGCGCCCGTCCTCGTCGGCGTACACGCGCAGCCCGGGCCGGAGCCGGTCCACGACTTCGCGCAGCTTGGTCAACCCCGACCACTGCTGTACGTCGGCCACACTCGCCGGTCCGAACGCCGCCAGATAACGCAGTACGACGTCGTCGATCGACGGATCCGCATCCGGCGACCGGCCGAGCCAGCTCTCGATCGTCTGGAGCGCGGCCGGACCGGTCCGGCCCCAGACCCCGCGCGGCGTCACCTGGACGGTGCCGATGAGGTAGCTGACGGCGTACGCCATTGCCGTCGCATCCCAATCCGGCCAGCGCTCGCCGAGCACCTCCCCGATCCGGCTGCGGCTGTACGGCTCCCGGCTCAGCAGTTCGGTGCCGAAGGCAACGATCGCGTCGAGGTCGGTCCCGGCCAGCCGTTTGCCGAACGCGCCGCGCAGCCCACGCTCCGCGACCGGATGCGTCAGCCGCCACAACCGCAGGCAGTCTTCGGCGGTGACGAGATGGATCGTGGCCCGCATCAGCGAGGTGCGAACGGCCCGGCGGCTGGTCATCAGCTCGGACAACTCGGCCGGGTCGAAGCCCTCGAGCCTCGACCACAGCGCGACGTACGCCGCCAACGGGGCCTGCGCCTGGAGTCCCACCAGGCGCTCGACCAACTCGGCGACCGTACCGGTCTCCCGCTGCAGCAACTGCTGCCGCTGCAGGAGCGCCCGATTGAGCTCACGACGGTTGAGGACGCGCTGGTTCATCGGGCCAGCGTACGGAAGAAGGCGCGAATGTCCTCGACCAGCAAATCGCCGCACTCCATCGCCGGGAAGTGACCGCCTTCGCTGAAGTCCGACCAGTGCGCGACCTCGTTCGCCGGATCGGTGACGCGGCGAACGACCGGGCTGCTGTTGAAGACCGCCCAGCCGGCCGGCACCGAGGACTTGGCGCCCCAGCCGAGGTTGGAGTGCGCCGCCTCGTACAGGAAGCGGGCCGCGCTCGCGCCCGCGCTGCGGAACCAGTAGATGCTGATCAGGGTCAGCAACTGGTCGCGATCCACGGACTCCTCGGGGGACTTCGACTGGTCGGTCCACAGCTGGAACTTCTCGGCGATCCAGGCCAGCTGCGCCACCGGCGAGTCGGTCAGCGCGGGCGCGATCGATTCCGGCGTGTGGCTCTGCAGATCCAGATAGCCGCGGCCCGCCTTCCAGGACGACTTGGCCTCCTCGATGACGGCCAGGTCGTCGGCGTCGAGACCGTCGGGCAGCGGCGTGAACTCGCCGGCCAGCGCCAGCGCGCCACGGTCACTGTTCACATGCGTGCCGATCACCCGGTCCGGCACGGTCGCGCCGAGGTGGCCGGTGATGCCCGCGCCGATGTCGCCACCTTGCGCGGCGAAGCGCTCGTACCCGAGTCGGGTCATCAGTTCGGCGAACGCGGCGGTGGTCCGCCCCAGCTCCCAGCCGCCGCTGGACAACGGGGTCGAGAACCCGAACCCGGGCAACGACGGCACCACCACATGGAACGCGTCCTCGGCCTGTCCGCCGTGCGCAACCGGGTCCGACAACGGCCCGAGCAGCCGGAGGAACTCGACGGGCGAGCCGGGATACCCGTGGGTGATCAGCAGCGGCGTCGCGTCGGGCTCGGGGGAGCGGACGTGGAAGAAGTGGATGGTCTGACCGTCGATCTCGGTCGTGTACTGCGGGAAGCTGTTGAGCTCCTGCTCCGCCTTGCGCCAGTCGTACGACGTCTGCCAGTACTCGGCCAGCTCACGCAGGTAGCCGCCGGGGATCCCGCGACTCCAGTCGTCGGCGTCTCCCGGCACCGGGTGCGGCCACCTGGTGTGCTCGAGCCGGAGCTTCAGGTCGGCGAGGTCGGCCTCGTCGATCTCGATCAGGAACGGGCGAATCTCTTCTGCATCGGTCATGTTTCGACCCTAGGAGCCCTTGCGGAAGACTTTCTTCCGCAATAACCGGCATCCTGGACGAATGTTGAACACCTCCGCCCGGCTGCTCCGGTTGCTGTCGCTGCTCCAGGCCCGCGCGCTGTGGACCGGCCCGGAGCTGGCCGAGCGGCTGGGCGTGACCACGCGGACCATCCGGACCGATGTCGACCGTCTACGGCAGCTCGGCTATCCGGTGGAAGCCGCGACCGGCCTCACCGGCGGATACCGGTTGGGGGCCGGCGCCGCGCTGCCGCCCTTGCTGCTGGACGACGACGAAGCGGTCGCGGTCGCGATCGGATTGCGCACCGCCGCCAACGGAGGCGTGGAGGGTATCGGCGAGACCTCGATCCGGGCGCTGGCGAAACTCGAACAGGTGCTGCCGCCGCGCCTTCGACATCGGGTCAACGCGATGCAGTCCGCGACGCTCGCCGTACCGGGCGCCGGGCCGCAGGTCGACGCCGACGTGATGATCGCGATCGCCGCCGCGATCCGCGACGAACACCGCCTGCGCTTCGACTACGCCGGCCACGACGGGCGGCCGAGCAGCCGTGAGGTCGAGCCGCATCGCCTGGTCAGCATGGGCCGCCGCTGGTACCTGATCGCGTGGGATCCGGATCGTGACGACTGGCGGACGTTCCGCGCCGATCGGATCACACCGAAAATCCCCGGCGGCCCGCGCTTCACTCCCCGGGACCTGCCGGAAGCCGAGGTGACCGCCCGCCTGCAGCGCGGGGTCGGTACGGCGACCTGGCGGTACTTCGCCCGCATCCTGGTCCATGCATCCGCGGCCCACGTCCGCAGCAGGCTCCCGGTGCCGGTCGAGATCGAGGAGCTCGGCGCGGACCGCTGCCGGATCACGCTCGGGTCGGACACCGCGGAGATGCTCGCGCTCTACCTCGGGATGCTGGGAGTCGACTTCGAGGTCATCGACGCACCGGAGCTCTCCGCCGCGCTGACCGCACTGGCCGATCGGCTACGCCGGGCGGCCCGTTCGGATGCCCCTGGCAACGACCAGTCATCCTGAGGTAGTAGAGCGGAACCATCCTGACGACCGATGGGCGGCGCCGTTCCCCGAGCAACTCTTGAAACATGACTGGGGATTTCCTACCCCGGCGCCAGAAGGCGTCGGTGCTGAGCCAAGCTCTGACCGTTGTGATCCTGCTCGCCGTGGGGGCGGTTGCGCTCTGGCTGTATCTCTAGGAATCCCAGCGCACGTCGGCTTCACCCGGACGGACCACACCGGCCTCGTAGGCGACGACGACCGCCTGAACCCGGCTGGACAGCCCGAGCTTCGACAGCACTGAGCTGACATGGGTCTTGACCGTGGTCTCGCTGACGAACAGCTTCGTGGCGAGGTCGCGGTTGGACAGGCCGCGGGCCATCCAGACCAGGATCTCGCGCTCCCGTTCGCTGAGCTGGGCGAGCAGCCCGACCCAGCGCGGATCGGGCCGGGCCGGCGCGGCGTTCGGCGTACCGCCGTCGACCTGGCGCTCAAGCTCCATGCAGCGCTCCAGCAGGACCCGGGTCGAGGCCGGGTCGACCAGCGAGTCGCCGCGATACACGGCGCGGACGGCCGACACCAGCAGATCCGGATCGGTGTCCTTCAGCAGGAACCCGGACGCTCCGGCGCGTACGGCGGCCAGCACGTAGGCCTCGTCGTCGAACGTGGTCAGCACGAGTACGGCGGGACGGGCGCGCCCGGCCTCCCGGTTGGCCGTCGTGATCCGCTCGGTCGCGACCAGCCCGTCCATCACCGGCATCCGGATGTCCATCAGTACGACATCCGGGTCGTACTGCTCGATCAGCCGGAGCGCCTCCTCGCCGTTCTCGGCCTGGGCGACCGTGGTCAGGTCCGGCTCGTGATCGAGGATCATCGCCAGTCCCATCCGGATCACGCCCTGGTCGTCGGCGACCAGGATCCGGATCGGCTCGTTCAGTTCTGCGGCGGCAGCCATGCCTGCACTCTCCATCCACCCAGGGGGCCGGCCGCGACGGCGAGGGTCCCGCCGACCGCTGTGGCCCGTTCCCGCATCCCGATCAGCCCGTTACCGCGGCCGCTCTCGCTGCGCCGCGCGGTCTCCAGCACGTTCACCGGCGGCGGTCCGCCGTTCCCGTTGTCGTCGATGGTGAGCAGCTCACCCTGCGGCCCACTCTGCCAGGTCACCCGCGCCGCGCTCGCCTTTGCATGCACCATCACGTTGGTCAGCGCCTCCTGGATGATCCGTACCGCGGTGAGGTCCGTCGCGGACGTGAGCTGGCGCTGCCGCGGCGGCAGGTCCATCGTCACGTCGATCCCGACCGCCTTCAGCCGCTCGCCCATCCGCGCCACGTCGGCCAGATCCGGCACCGGCGCGGTCCCGCCGCCGGACCCGGTGTCGCCGGCGATCTGGGGCGAGGCGGTGTTCAGCACCCGGACCGTCTCCCGCATCGCGGTCAGTGCTTCCTTGCCGCTGGCAATGATCCAGCGGATCGCTTCCCGCAGTACTTCGGGGCGCTGGTCGGCGACTCGATCGGCCGCCTGCGCGCGGATCACGACCGCGCTGACGTGGTGGGAGATCACGTCGTGGAGGTCCCGGGCGATCCTGGTCCGCTCCGCCACCGCCGCCCGCTCGGCCTCGACCGCGCGGAGCCGGACCAGTTCGGCGTTCCGCTGCTCGAGGAGGGCGACACTCTTCCGGCGCCGCCGGGCGTCGGCGCCGAGCAGCACCATCCCGCAGATCAGCGCCTCCGCGAACACGAACAGCGACACGTCTATATAGCTGTACAGGCTCGGCACGTCCCGCGGGAGGCTGCGGTAGCGGTCGCCCAGCAGGACGTCGCGGTTCACGTGGCTGAGGACGAACGCCACCACGGTCGGCAGCCCGATCATCAGCCCGGCCAGGCTGCCCATCGTGAAGAACAGGCAGGTGAAACGCCGTACGCCGGCCGACGCCGCCAGGTAGCCGACGACGAGCAGCGGGACCAGGTGGATCTCCGATTGAAGGGCGGCGTCGCTGATCTCGGGCTGGCCGAAGATCGTCAGCCCGAGCTGCGCGGCCAGCCCGGTGCCGGCCGCGGCGTACAGGAAGGGGTAGAGGACCGAGACGATCACGAGCATCGTGCGCGGGATCCGCCGTACGAAGGCGACCGTGGCGACCAGGAAACCGCCGGTGACCACGGAGACGGCCGGGTTGTGCGGGCGGAGGCCGGTGCCGTTGATGAGGTTCAGCGCGGCGAACCAGACCAGGCCGATGACCGCAGCGAGCAGCAGATCCTGCTGCCCCTGCGACATCTTCCGCCAGATCCCCTTCATGTCGCCCAGCGTAGTCAGCCGGTGTTTGCCGAAGCTTCATCTGCCCGGAGGGGCACTCTCTCCAACTTTTGGAGGAGGCTCAGCGTCCGAACTGATACTCAGGGGCTACAGGTGGGGCGCGAGGACGGTCCCTGGGACCGATGTGTCGACCGCGCTGATCCGAAAGGCTGTACCCATGAGGAACGACCTGCCGCCACGCCGTCCCGGCGCGGTGCGGACGCGGTTGCTGTCCGTGATCGGTGTGGTCGGGGTCGGCATCGTGGGCGTGGTCGCCGGTTCGCTGGTGCTGTGGCACGCGCAGGTCGGGGACTTCCTCGGTCTCGCCGCGGACAAGGAGCCGGTGGTGTCGACCGTGAGCGCGCCGGCGGTCGGTGCGCCGCCCGCGACGACCCCGGCGGCCAGTACTCCGACGCCGACCCGCCGGCCGACGGACCCGCCGTCCACTCCGTCGACGACCCCGTCCACGACGCGGACGACTTCGACTCCGACGAAGAAGAAGACGACGGAGCCGGTGGTGCGGGAGGAGAGCATCAACGGGCTCTCGCCGAAGCTGAAGGCGCGCCTGAAGAAGGCGATGGCGGCCGCGAAGGCCGACGGCATCACGATCAGCATCACCTCCGCCCGGCGCAGCGCGAGCAAGCAGCAGCGGTTGCTGAACGCGGCGATCAAGAAGTACGGCTCGTACAAGGCGGCGACGCGCTGGGTGCTGCCGCCGAAGTACTCCGCGCACGTGCAGGGCAAGGCCGTCGACATCGGGCCGGCGGCCGCGATGACCTGGCTGAACAAGAACGGCTGGCGGTACGGCGTGTGCCGCCGGTACGACAACGAACCGTGGCACTTCGAGGCGCTGACCGCGCCCGGTACCAAGTGTCCGCCGCGCGAACCGCACGCGGTCGCCAAGGCTGACTGAACCCAAGGGGGAACTCATCATGACCATGACCTACGCGCAGCCCCTGACCCGGCGCTACACCCGCGCCCGCCTCGCCGTGCCCGCTCTGTGGCGGCAGGTGGTCCGCTCCAGCGAGAAGGGAGACGTGACCGCCGTGCCGGAGCCGGACCGGTCCGCGTACACGCAACTGGAGATCTACGACGGCGTACTGGCCGCGTTCGAGCGCCGCGACGAGGTGGCCGAGGTACTGCGGGCGTCCGCCGACCGCGACAGCGCCGTACGACGGCTCCGCGCGCAGTTCGGACTCAGCCACCTGCAGGCGACCGCCCTGCTCGACCTGCCGCTCACGACCGAGTGCCGGGACCGGATCGCGCACCGTGCCGAGGAGTTGCGCAGCGCACTCGGACGGTGACCCCGCTCGCCCCCAGCTCCCCGCGGCTCGCCGCGAACCTGCGCTGTTTGCGTGCCGTGGGGAGGATGGAAGGGTGATCACGATCGAGCAGGCCGGACGACTGCGCAAGGCCGGGGTGCTGTGGGCGCCGACGGCAGGGGATCGTTTCGTCGTACCGGACCGGGATATGGACGACGACGTGTTCGTGGTGAGCGACATGACCGTCGAGGTGCACGACTACCAGGGCAGCAAGGTGATCGGCTTCAACGGCACCACCGAGTGGGCCCTGGACAGCATCGAGCAACGCGAGGTGATCTGGCTGCCACGCGAGGAACAGCTCCGCGCTCTGCTGGGCGACCACTTCCAGTCTCTGGAGTCGGTGCCCGGCGGCTACCGGGTGAGTCTGAGCGAAAGCACCCACACCGCGGATGACGCCGAGCAGGCCTACGCCAAGGCGGTCATCCACTTGCTCGGCGCTTAGCCGAAGGTGAAGACGTAGGCCTCCGCACCGGGTGCGAGGAACGTGAGCTCCAGCGTTCGCTCGCCGACTTCGCCTTGCTGGCGGAAGAGTTGGTAGAGCCGCCCGTCGTCGATGAGACCTTGGCCGTCGGCGGACACGTCGACTCCGTGGGATTCTCCGGGCGGCCGGCCGTCGATCAGGAGCCGGAACGGCACAGGCTCGGCTCCGCGGGCGAGGACGAGGTTCGCGTCGCGGGCCTGGAAGGTGAAGGCGAGCTGACCGCCGGTTTTCGTCAGCACGGCCCGCTCCGCCTCGACGTCCCAATCACCGGCCAGCGCCCAGTGGTTGAGGCGTAGACGCTCGGGGAGCTGATAGGTCCGCGGCCCGAAGCCGCCGCCGGGAGACGCGAATCCGTCGCTGCGTCCCGCGCCGACGTACGTCTCGGGCGTCCGCAGGGTGGCCCAGTCGGCGGCCGCCTCCACGCCCGTGCCGGTGACGTCGACCGGTTCGCGGTCGATGCCGAGCAGTCGCTGGATCACTCGCTCCGACTGCTCGTACCGGCCCTCGCCGAAGTGGGTGTCGCGGATCGAGCCGTTCCGGTCGACGAAGTACAGCGCAGGCCAGTAGTGATTGGCGAACGCCTGCCAGACCTCGTAGTCGTTGTCGATCACGATGGGGTAGTCGATCCGGTACTGCCCGGCTGCCCGGCGTACGCGAGCGAGGTCGTGCTCGAGCGTGAACTCCGGGGTGTGTACGCCGATCACGACGAGGCCGTCGTCCCGGTAGGCCTGCGACCAGGCCCGGACGTACGGCAGTTGGCGCAGCCAGTTGATACAGGTGAACGTCCAGAAGTTCACCAGTACGACGCGACCGCGCAACTCATCGGGACCGAGCGGCGCCGAGTCCAACCACTCGGCTCCGGCGAGCGACGGCATCCTGATCGGAGCGTTCATGACCCACCCCCTGCTCCCGACGGATCGTACTGCGGGGGTGTGGTGCTTGGGGAGATCAGGCGGTCGGGCGCCAGTACTGCAACTTGTCGCGGTCTTTCACGGTGTAGCCGAGGTTCGCGACCTCGCCGCGGAGTTCGCGCAGGTCGGCTTTGCCCTTGTCGCCCTGGTCGAAGGCCTTGGAGCGGACCTTGAGGATCGCGTTGACCGCGGGCGGGAGGTCGGGGTCGTCCTCGATCCAGCGGTGGAACTCGGACTCGTGCGGGTCGCCGGCATCGGACCACGGGTAGCCGTGAGCGCGGAAGGCGACCGGGATCTGCTTGGCCTCGGACTTGAGCTGGTCGTGCTTCTCGCGGGCCAGCTCCCGCGACGACGAATCCTGCAGGACGATCTCCTTGCCATCCAGGAACGCCACCGCGACCTTCTCCCGCGGGACCGTCACGGTCTTCTGGTTCTTCAGGAACTCGACCGACCGGTGGGTGATCGTCACCTTCAAGATGTCGTCGAGCGCTACCGCTGCCAGCAGGGCCCCGGCGATCAGCCCGACGACGAGGCAGATCACGACGACCCACCAGCCGTCCCACCCGGCGATCATCTTCAGCACACCCTGGAACGGCACCCACGGCCGCCCGGCGGCCCAGTCCGCGATCCGCGGCAGGAAGAACCCGAGCACCAGCCCGAGCAGCGGCAGCCCGCCGAACAGCACGACCTTGTCACCGGTCGAATGCCCGATCACGGTGCGCTGCGGTGTCCCAGTCGTCGACCCCATGAGCCGAACGTAGCGTGACGAAGAGAAACTTAAGTATCAACCGACGACAACCGAAGGAGCCAAGTGGCGGACGGCATCTGGTTGAGGTTCATCAGCGGCCCGGACATCGACTCGCTGGGGCTGACCCGGCTGGAGATCGTCGATGCGGTCGAGGAGGCGGTCCGCGAGCACGGCGAGGGACGTACGGCGTTCGAGCCGCGCGTGCACCTGACGCCGGACAACGGCGGCATCGGCCACTTCAACGTCCTCCGCGGCCACCTCGACCGACTCGGTGAGAGCGGGATCAGCGGCGTGAAGGTGATCGGCGACTTCGTCCCGAACTACCAGAAGGGCCTGCCCAGCGAGCTCGCGATGGCGACGCTCTTCGACCCGACGACCGGGATGCCGCTCGCGGTCCTGGACGCGACGATGATCACCGCGGCCAGGACCGGCGCGATGACCACGGTCGGTGCCCGGCACCTGGCGCGGCGGGACAGCAAGATCCTCGCCCACGTCGGGGCTCGGGGTACGGCGTGGTGGAACGTGACGATGCTCGACGATCTCTTCGACCTGGACGAGATCCGGGTGACGTCGCGCCGGCCGGAGTCCCGGGAGAGGTTCGCCGCGGAGCTCTCCGCCGAGCTGCGGACGCCGATCCGCGTGTGTGCCACCGCCGAGGAAGCCTTCGACGGCGCCGACGTTCTCGTCGAGGCCACCCGCCTGACCGAGCCCGAGCCGCTGCTGCGGACCGCCGCGATCCGGCCCGGCTCCTTCGCCGTACCATACGGTACGGTATCCGCGGTCGAGCTGGATCTGCTCGAGGTGATGGACAAGGTCGTCGTCGACGACTGGCGCGAGGCGCAGTCCGGGCGGTTCGGGGCGTTGCGGCGGCACGTGGACACCGGGCGGCTGTCACCGGAGACGCTGTACGCCGAGATCGGCGAGATCGTCGCGGGGCGCAAACCCGGCCGTGAGAACGATGCCGAGCGCAACCTTTTCTGGCATCGCGGGTTGTCGTTGCTCGATGTCGCGATCGCCCATCTCATCCTCCGCCGGGCCGAGTCCGCCGACGTCGGCACGATGCTCCGCTTCCACTGATGATCGACGAACCCGAAGAACTCGACCCCGCCGGCTCTGACCCCATCGAGTTGGCGCCCGCGCTGCTCGAGCGGATGAGCGCAGTACGTGCTGCGGCTTTGCAGACGCTTGAGTCGGGGGAGCCCGTGTACGGCGTCAACACCGGGATGGGCAACCTCAGCAAGGTCCGTCTGAGCGAGGCCGAGCAGCGCGTTCACCAACGCAACCTGCTGCTGGGCCGGGCCGTCGGCGGGCCGCCGTGGTTGCCGCCGGACGAGTCCCGTGCCGTCCTCATTGGCCGCCTGAAAACCTTCCTGACCGGCGATTCCGCCGTCTCCGTTGGCCTCATCCAGCAATTGGTTGCCCTGATCAACAGCAGCTACACCCCTGCCATCCCCGCCGAAGGAGCCGGCTCCGCCGGCGAAATCATCCCCCTGGCCCACGCAGCCGGCCCCTTGGTGGGCATCGGCTGGTTCCTCCCCCCGACCAGCGGCGCTGACTCGGGCGCTGCCGGCAGCATGCGCGGTTCGGGCGGCGCCGACAGCCCGGCGAGCGCGGGGAGCGTGCCGAGCGCGGCAGGTAGGAGGAGCGTGCCGAGCGCGGGAGGTGCAGGCGGCCCGGGCGGGTTGACGGCCGCCGATGGTCTGTTGCCTGCGTTCGAGCTGGGGCCGAAGGAAGGGATTGCGTTGCTCGCGGGTACGCCTGGGGCGGCTGGGCGGGCGGCGCTGGCGGCGGCGAAGGTGCGGCAGTTGGTGGATCGGCTGAGCGAGGTGGCGGCTGGGGCTATTGCTGTCGTGGGGGCCAACCGGGACCCGTACGAGCCGGCCGCGGCGCGCGGGGACGACGTACTGGCGGCTGAGTTCGCGCGGCTTCGTCGGCTCGCAGGTCCCGAGCCTGAGCCGCGCAGCCTGCAGGCGCCGGTCTCGTTCCGCGTCGCCGGTCACGTGAACGCACACGTACGGCGCACCCTGCAGCAGTTGGACGATGCAGTAGACCGCGCGTTCAAGGGCGTGACCGACTCACCGGCGTACCTGGACGGCGAGTTCGTCGGCACGGCAGGATTCCACGGGCTGGATCTCGCCGCGTACTGCGATCACCTGACCACCGCACTCGCCCACGTCGCCGAGGTCTCAACCGCCCGACTGCACCGCCTCCTCGACCCAAAGGTCACCGGTCTGACCGCCCAGCTCGCCCGCGAGCCAGGTCCGCAGGCCGGCCTTGTCGCCGTCCACAAACGCGCCGTCGCCACCACCCACCAGCTCCGCCGCCTAACGTTGCCCACGGCAATCAGTACGGCGGAGACGTCCAACGGCCAGGAGGACGTGCAAACCTTCTCGTGGGAAGCCGTCGGCAACCTCGCCGAGGCGATCCGCCTCACCCGCGAGACAACAGCCTGCGAGCTCCTCGCCGTACGCCAGGCCTTCGCGCTCTCCGCCCGCCCGATCCCACCCGGCCTGCAGCATCTGCTGAAAGAGGTCGACGCCGCCGTACCCCCGATAGACGCCGACCGCCCGTTCGGCGAGGACCTCACCCGCCTCCTAACCACCGTCCTCCAACCCCGGTGGTGAGGGTTGGGGAGGATTTTGTACCGATTTGGGGGCAAGATCCTCCCCAACCTGGGCCGACACGCAGGTGACGCCGAGTCGCAAGTAGCCTGCATCGGGTCTGAGTCGTTGGCTTGGGTGCGCGCGCCTGCACGAAGAGCTGGAGGATTTTTCGAGTGAAGCGGTTCGTGGTACCGCCGAACTGGCCGTCCCCACCCCGTCGCAGCTGGGTTCCACCGAAGACGTGGCGCCCAGATCCATCGTGGCCACCCGCGCCCGAGGGCTGGCATTTCTGGGTCGACGGCAAGGGCAACCCGGTCCGCGGCCCGATCGGTCAGTACGGCGGTCCGTCGCGCCGCGTCGTGTACGCCGGCGGTGGAGCCCTCGTCCTGTTCCTCGCGGTGAACCTCTGGGCCGTGTCCGCGCTCGGCCTGTTCGGCGGTGACTCGGACGACGCGGCCGTCAAGATCCTCGGCCGGCAGTCCCCGTCGCCCACAGCGTCATCCACCGCGACTCCCGCAGTACCGCGGTCGACGGTCACGCCGCCGCGCGTCCCGACGACTTCCGTGCCGACCCGCACGCCCACGCAGCGGCCGACCCAACGGCCGACCCGGCGCCCGAGCAGCACCAAGACCACCGAGCGCACGCCGACGCCGAAGCCGACGCGCACGACGACCAGCACGAAGACGCCGACGCCGACTCCGACGCGCCCGACCAGCCGGCCGTCGACCCGCGAGGAGATCCTCCGGCAGTACTGCATCGACCACGGCTGGGACCCGTCCCTGTGCGACCCGAGCCGCTGGGAAACGCCGCAGCACCCCTGATCGGGCTTGACGACCGGCGTCCGCCGGACGCATCCTTAACTACATGGTTCTGAAACCATCTGGTTCTGAAGTCGTGCTGACCGGCGTCTTCGCCGCGCTCGCCGACCCGACCCGCCGGGCGATCCTGACCCGGCTCAAGGACGGTGACGCGACCGTCGCGGAGCTCGCGGCGCCGTTCAGCATGTCGCAGCCGGCCGTCTCGAAGCACCTGAAGGTGCTCGAGCAGGCCGGACTGATCAGCCGCTCGCAGCGGGCGACCGCGCGGCTGAGTCATCTCGAGGCCGGGCCGCTCCGCGAGGCGGTCGGCTGGTTGATGGACTACCGCGCCTACTGGGCGGAGAGTTTCGACCGCCTGGACGATCTGCTCGACGACCTCAAGGAGCAGTCGTGAAGATCGTCGCGGAGCCCGGTGTACCGCAGGTCGTGATCGTGCGGGAGTTCAACGCACCGCGGGAGCTGCTGTTCCGTGCGTACACCGAGCCGGAGCTGGTGAAACGCTGGCTCGGACCGGCCGACCTCGACCTGGTCGTGAACCAGCTCGATCCACGGCACGGCGGCCGCTGGCGGTGGACGCACTACGACAGGGACGGCAAGGGCTATGCGTTCCACGGGCTGTACCACGGGGAGCCGACGCCGGAGCGGATCGTGCAGACGTACGAGTTCGACCAGGCGCCCGGCACCGTCTACCTGAACCTGATCACCTTCGACGAGGCCGACGGGGTCACCACGCTGACCCAGAACACGGTGTTCTTCGCGGTCGAGGATCGCGACCTGTACGTCGCCGGCGGGATGGAGCGCGGGATCCGCGCATCGATGCAGCAACTCGACGACCTCGTCACCGAACTGGCCGAGGAGGCCCCTTCATGATGCTCACCGACAAACACGCAATCGTGTACGGCGCGGCCGGACCGATCGGCAGCGCGGTCGCGCGTGCATTCGCGGCCGAGGGCGCGACCGTGCACCTGGCCGGGCGTACGGCGGAACGGCTCGAACGCGTCGCCGACGAGATCCGTGCCGCGGGCGGGACCGCGGACGTGGCTGTGGTCGACGCGCTCGACGAGAAGTCCGTGGACGCACACGCCGATTCGGTCGGGCGGATCGACATCTCGTTCAATCTGATCGGCCACCAGCAGTTCTTCGGTACTCCGCTGGTCGACATGCCGCTCGCAGACTTCGAACAGCCGGTCACGACGATGGTCCGCACGTTCTACCTGACCTCGCGGGCCGCCGCGCGCCGGATGATCCCGCAGGGCTCGGGCGTGATCCTGACCTTCGGCGGGTACGGCGACCCGGCCGCGAACCTCGGCGGGTTCCAGGTCGGCTTCGGCGCGGTCGAGGCGTTGCGCCGGAGTCTGGCGCTGGAGCTCGGTCAGCACGGGATTCGCGTGGTGACCTTGCAGACGAACGGGATCCCGGAGGCGGTGCCGGCCGACTTCCCGGTGAAGGCGGCCGAGGCGATCGCCAAACACACCGCCGACAGCACGATGCTCAAACGCGCCGCGACCCTGTCCGACGTCGCCGCCCTCGCCGCGTTCGCCGCCTCCGACCGAGCCCGCTCCATCACCGGCACCGCGCTCAATCTCACGGCCGGCGCCGTCGTCAACTAACTCAGAAGGTCTGAAGAACAAGAACAAGAACAAGAAGAGAGAGGGCTATTCAGAAGTCCCGGGTGAGCCTGCAAGGAAGAGATCTGAAGAAGGACAGAGAAAGAGGAATTTAGAGTCATGGCTGGCTCCGGCGCTCGATCGGAGGTTCACCTGCACGCCGCGGGTGGTGCGGACCAGGTTCGATCGGGGCGGGTCTGCACCGGCGGGTCGTGCGCGTGCTGAGGTAGGCCCGAGCTGACCCGTCCCGGACCAGCTTTCCGGAACTCAGCTGCCATTGAGCGCAAACATGTTTCCGGAATGCGTGGACCACCCGCTGGACTGGGTCATGTAGATGTAGATGTTTGTGCCGATCCAACGGTTGCGGTGAATCGTCTGAGTCGTTAACCCCTGAGTTGGTGGGTTTGCTGCCCTGCATGCCGGGGGCCGAAGGTCCATCTCGAGGGTTGACCCCTCAGATGGCAGCCATCGGAGCCACACATCCTGTCCAGATGCAGATTACGTCCGCGGAGTCGCACAGGCTCGGCAGTTGCCCGATCGACGCCGGCAGTTTCCCGGCCAGCCGGCTCCGGGGGTCGTCGCTCGGCTGAGGGCTCTTAGCAGGACTGAGTACCTGCTGCCGGAGGTGCGGCAGCATGTGCACCTATTGTCCGCCGTCGCTCCCAACCTCACCGCCGGCGCGGTCGTCGACTAGCTCAGGAAGTCGATGATCTGCCCGCGGCCCCGTGCTGCTTGGAAGACGGGCCAGGCGATCGCGAGATCCTGCCAGGGCAGGCCGACCGGCGCATACACGGTCACCTCGTCCGCCGTACGACGCCCGGGCGCGACGCCCGTCAGCACGTCGGTCATCGTCGCGCCCACTGCGTCGTGGGACAGCCCAACGTTGCCCAGGGCGCCCATTCGTACGGCGAGCTCCCGGTCGTCCACGACCACCCGCGCGGCGGCCAGCAGGTCCGCGGCCAGTTCCACCTTGCCTGGTTCGTCGGCTCCGAGCGTGGTGAGGTGCATCCCTGGCCGAACATCCGCCGCAGTCAGCAGCACTTCCCGGGACCACGTCGCCAAAACAACAACATCCGCCTCCGCAGCAACCGCCCGCGGCGAGCTCGCCATACTCCCCGGAATCCCTTGCCGGGCGAGAAACCGGGTCGCACGCTCGGCCTCGACGTCGTGGACGAGAAGGCGCCTGACACCCCGCAAAGCACCCAGCCCCGCAACCACCATCCCGGCCTGCACCCCGGCCCCGACCACCCCAACCACTCCGCCTTCGAGCACTTCCGGCCGGGCGAGGAGATCGGTGGCGAGGGCTGCGGCTAGGCCGGTTCGCCAGCTTGTGATGGTGGTGGAGTCGAGGATGGCTAGGAGGGTGCCGTCGGTTAGGTCGTGGAGGCAGACGATGCCGCGGAGGGCGGGGGACGCGGCGGGGAACTTGGCGTTGACCTTCACGGTGTAGGCGGGGATGCCGGGAATCAGGCCCGGAAGGAGGGCTGTTGCGGTGCCCGGACCGGGGAGGTCGGTCCGGATTCGTAGGGGTTCTACGGCGGCGGAGTGGGCGAAGCCGGCGCGGAGGGCGTCCAGTACGTCCGGGATGTTGAGGGACGCGAGGATGTCGGAGCGGGTGAGGAGAAGTGTCATCAGACGATGTTTCGTTCGGCGCGGTTTGCGGAATGGGCGAAGCGGCGCGCGTCGAGAGGGCTGATGTCGACGAAGGGCTTCCGGCCGAGGTACAGGTCTCGGATGACCTCACCGACAGCGGGTCCTTGGAGGAAGCCGTGGCCGGAGAAGCCGGTGGCGTAGAGGAAGCGGGAGACGTGGTCGGCCTCGCCGATCAGCGCGTTGTGGTCGGGGGTGATCTCGTACAGGCCGGCCCAACCGCCGGTGAGGCCGACGTCCAGGAGCGACGGCGCGCGGCGAGCCATCACGTCGGTCAGACGAGGTATCCAGGTGTCCGTGCGCTGCACCGAGAACCCGGGCTGCTCGTCCGGATCGGACATGCCGACCAGCAGACCAGGACCCTCGCGATGGAAGTAGAACGTGCTCCCGAAGTCGATCGTCATCGGCAGGTCGACCGGAAGGTCGGGGATCGCCTCGGTCACCACGATCTGCCGGCGTAGCGGCGTGACCGGCAACTCGACCCCGACTGACGCGGCAAGACTCTCTGACCAGGCACCCGCCGCGCAGATCACCGTGCCCGTCCGGACAGTACCCAGATTGGTCCGCACCGCGGTCAGACGGTTGCCAACAGCATCGATCCCGACGACCTCGCAACCAGTCAGCAACGTCGCGCCGAGCCGACGAGCTGCGGTCGCATACCCGAGTACGACGGACTCCGGCGTACAGTGCCCGCCCGTCGGTGAGAAGCAGGCCCCGACCAACCCGTCGGCCGCGACGATCGGCGCGAGCGACACGGCTTCCTCGACCGAGATCATCCGGGTCGGCTGGCCGAGCGAGTTCTGCAGCTGCGTGCTCTCGCGGAACTGCTCGACCTGCTCGTCGGTCTCCAGCAGGAACAGATATCCGACCCGATGCAGGTCGATCTCCTGCCCTGGCCGTTCGCCGAAGGCCGCGAACGCCTCCAGACTGCGCGCCCCGAGCGCGATGTTCACCGAGTCGGAGAAGTTGGCCCGTACTCCGCCCGCCGCCTTGCACGTCGACCCGGACCCGAGCTGATCCCTCTCCAGCAACAGGATTCGCTCCACGCCGGCCTCGGCCAGATGGAACGCGATACTCGTCCCCATCACCCCGCCGCCGACGATCACCACGTCGGCGGACTCGGGCACCGCGGTCACGGGAGTTCGAAGGACAGGTCGGCCTCCACCGTCTCCGTATCCATCTGGGCCTTCTGGAGCTTGCCGGAGTAGTCCCAGTTCATCGACTGCCAGCGGGTGAACTGGTCGAGCACCCAGATCCCGCTCTGCCGCGATCCGTTGCCCGACTTCCCGTTCCCGCCGAACGGCAGGTGCGCTTCCGCCCCGGAAGTCGAGTTGTTCACACTCACCATCCCGGCCGAGATCCCCTGCGCGAACCGGAACGCCTTGTTCGGGTCGGTCGTGTAGATCGAGCTCGACAACCCGTACCCAGACTTGTTGCCCAGAGCAATCGCCTCGTCCAGCTCGGAGTACGGCGTGACCCCGACGATCGGCCCGAACGTCTCGTTCAGGAACAGCTCGTCGTCCGGCTGCACCCCCGCGACGATGACCGGGTGGTAGAACAGCCCGTCCGACGGATCGCCGACGAACCCGGTCCGCGGATTGTCCGCGGTGACCCGGCCGGTCCGCCCAAGCACCCGGTGATGCGGCTCGATCCAGCCCAGCGACTTCTCGAACCCGGCCGCGAACTTCTCGTCCAGCAACGGCCCGAACAGCACGTCCTGCGCCGGATCGCCCATCGCCGCCCCGGCAACCGCGGACGCGAAACGGTCGAGGAACTCCTCGTGGACCGACCGATGAACGATCGCCGTACCGAGGGACGTGCACCGCTGTCCCGCCGTACCGAAGCCGGAGAACAGCGCACCCTCGACGGCCAGGTCGAGGTCCGCGTCCTCGGTGATCACCATCGGGTTCTTGCCACCGAGCTCGAGACACGGTGTCTGCAGATGCCGCCCGCACAGCTCGCCGATCCGCTCACCGACGACGCTCGACCCGGTGAAGCCGACCTTGTTGATCAGCCCCGCCTGCAGCGCCTGCTCGAGACCCGTGAACGTGTCCGACCCGTCGGCGTACACGACGTTGAAGACCCCGGCCGGTACGCCGGAGTGCGCGAAGATCTCGTAGAACGCGTCCGAGACCACCCCGGAGTACTCCGCCGGCTTCCAGACGACGGTGTTGCCGCACAGCAACGCCGGCACGATGTACCAGGACGGGACCGCGACCGGGAAGTTGCCGGCCGTGATCACCGCGACTGTCCCGACCGGACGGCGGAACGTGAACAGCTGCTTGTCCGGCATCTCCGACGGCACTGTCTGCCCGTACAGCCGCCGGCCTTCGCCGAGGAAGAAGTCGCAAGTGTCGATGATCTCCTGCACCTCGCCGAGAGCTTCCGCGAGCGGCTTCCCGATCTCGGCCGTGACGAGCGCGGCGAGCCGCTCCTTGTTCAGCGTCATCAGCCGGCCGACGTTCGAGATCACCTGCCCGCGTTGCGGCGCCGGCGTCGCGGCCCACGCGGCCTGCGCTTCGTGCGCCACCGAACAAGCCCGGACAAACACCTCCGGCCCGGCGCTGCCGACCGTCCCGACGACTTCGCTCAACCGGGCGGGGTTGGTCGACGGAGTGCGCCGTACCGCTTCCGCCACCCGCTCGCCACCGACAACGGACAGCACCTCAACAGCCATGCGGCATCCTCTCCTCAGTCGTGAGGATCCACCCTAAGCGGCACCTTGTTGTCCTGGTAGAGATCCGGAATCGGGATCGGCATCCGCCACAGGTGCGAGTCGGGGTGGATCATGCCGTGCCGGATGGCGACGTACCGGAGCAGGCGGAGCGGGCCGGCGATCAGGATGAACGCCAGCGGCAGCTCGACCAGCAGAGCGCTGAGCAGCGCCTGGGTGAGGTCGCCGCCGCGGTGGCTGGTCATGGTGTCGAACCAGGCGTCGCAGATCAGCAGGACCCCGGTCGCGAACGCGGTCGGGAAGACGAACTGCTTGCGCTTCCAGCCGGCCAGCGCGGTCAGCACCAGCATCGTGAGCAGCAGGATGTCGAAGCCGACCCAGGTCGCGACCCAGTTGCGCGCGACGTAGTGGCTCGGCAGCGTGATCGCCAGATACACCGTCCACGGGATCAGGGCGGCCGCGCAGACCAGCATCAGCACCGTCCGCCACTTGCGGAGCCGGTCCATGGTTCGCCGGGACGGCAGCCCGCCCGGACGGGGCGCCAGTCGCAGGATCAGGTCCCGCCGCTCGGCCGGCGTCATCGCCGCGATCTCTTCGTCGGTCAGATGCACATTCCGAGTATGCCTTGTGATTGCATTCACAAGCTAGTAATCTGTACCGGAACGCAACTGTCGACGATGACAGCGAGGTGTGGCCATGACCAAGCGCAGACCACCGGGTATGAGTAACCAGGAGTGGGTCGAGTCGCAGATCAAGCTGGCTCAGAACCAGGGCGAGTTCGACAACCTGCCCGGCGCCGGCAAACCACTCAAGCTGGCCGACCAGCACGATCCGGACTGGTGGGTCAAGGAATTCCTGCACCGCGAGGACGTCGAGACCGAGGCGCTGCTGCCGCCGGCGATGCTGCTCCGCAAGGAGAAGCAGCAGGTGCACGAGAAGATCCGCGGGATGCGCCGCGAGTCCGAGGTCCGCGAGTACCTGGCCGATCTGAACAAGCGGATCCGGCTCAGCATCCGCGACACCACCGGACCGGTGGTCCCGACGGGCCCGGTGAACGAGGACGCGATCATCGCCCAGTGGCGGATGGATCGGCCTGCGACCGAGCCACGGTCCACGGTCGAGGAGCACCGGCCCGCCAAGAAGAAGTCGGTCTGGCAGCGGCTGTTCAGCTGAGCAGCGAGCGGGCCGCGGCCTCGATGGTCTGCTCACTCAGCAGTACGTCGTGCGCCGCCGCGCCGAGCGGGACGTACGAGTCGTAGCTGGTGACCCGGGCCAGCCGGCCGGTGTAGCCGTGGTCGATCAGCGTGGCCAGGATGCCCTCGGACACGCCGCCGGACCGCCGGGTCTCGTCGGCGACCAGCACCCGGCCGGTGATGTTTGCCTGCAGCAACAGATCCTCGACCGGCAACGGCGCCAGCCAGCGCAGGTCGAGGACGCGGATGCCCGGCACCCGGGCGGCCACCCGTAGGCTCATCGGCACGCCGTTCCCGAACGTGACGACGGTCAGCTCGGTCCCGTCGCCGTACGTCCGCCCGCGCCCGATCGGCACGGGTTCGTCCGGGTACGGCGCCAGCCACTGCTCGTCGCCGTCGTCGTAGAGATCGCGCCGGTGGTAGAGCGCGATCGGCTCGAGGAACACGCTGACGGTGCCGGACGACCGCGCGGCCGCCGTACACGCGTGCAGCATCGCGGCCGCGTCGTCAGGCCTCGACGGCGACGCGATGACGATGCCCGGGATGTCCCGCAGTACGCCGATGGCGTCGTCGTTGTGGAAGTGGCCGCCGAAGCCCTTCTGGTAGCCGTACCCGGCGATCCGCAGCACCATCGGGTTCGCGTACTGCTCCTGGGAGAAGAACTTCAGCGACGCCGCCTCGCCACGGAGCTGGTCCTCGGCGTTGTGCAGGTAGGCGAGGTACTGGATCTCGGGGATCGGCAGCAGCCCGGACACGCCCGCGCCGAGCGCCAACCCGAGGATCGACTGCTCGTCGAGCAGCGTGTCGAAGACCCGCGCGGGGCCGAAGACCTTCTGCAGTCCGCGGGTGACGCCGTACACCCCGCCCTTGCGGCCGACGTCCTCGCCGAAGACCATCGCCTCCGGGTGCGACGCGAGCACGTCGCTCAGGGCGCGATTGATCGACTGGCTCAGCGTGAGCCGCTCGGTGGAGGGCGTGAGCTCAGGGAGCGCGTCGGCGACGGCGGCAGGTTCGGGGAAACGGAGCGGGGCCGCGACGGTCTCGGCCGACGACAGCTGCGGGAGACCGGCGACCTCGGCGGCGATCCGGAGCGCCTCGGCGTGCTTGTCCTCGTACAACTCGATGATTTCGTCGGCGGTGTAGCCGGCGCCGAGCAGGTAACGCGCCGTGCCGAGGAGCGGGTCGCGGTCCTCGTCCGCGGCCAGCTCGGCCGGAGAGCGGTACGCGGTCTCGACGTCGGAGCCGGCGTGGCCGAGCAGGCGGACGGTGCGCAGGCGGAGGAAGGCCGGGCGGCGGTTGCGCCGTACGAAGGTCGCCGCCTCGGTCGCCATCGACAGGGCCGCGTCCAGGTCGGTGCCGTCCGCGTCGAAGTACCGCAGGCCGGGGCGGGAGCCGTACGCCTGCCGGATCCAGCCGTCCGGCGTACGCACGCTGATCCCGATCCCATTGTCCTCGCAGACGAGCAGCAACGGCATCGGCAGACCTTGGTACGACGCGTGCAGCGCAGCGTTGATCGCGCCGGTCGCGGTCGAGTGGTTGGCGGACGCGTCGCCGAAGCTGGTCACCACGATCGAGTCGGCCGGCCACGGCGACGGTACGCCGAGCTTCGCCGACCGGTTCAGCGAGAACGCGACGCCCATCGCGCGGGGCAGGTGGGAGGCGATCGTCGACGTCTGCGGGATGATCGAGAGCTCGTGCCGCCCGAACACCTTGTGCCGCCCGCCCGCGATCGGCTCGGTGGTCGCCGCGGCGACACCGAGCAGGATGTCGCGCAGCCCCTCCTTCGAGCCGCACTGGCCGGCGCGGGTCAGGTAGAAGGCGCCGGAGCGGTAGTGCAGCAGCGCCGGGTCGGTCGGCTCCAGAGCGGCGGCGACGGCCGCGTTGCCCTCGTGACCGGCCGAGCCGATCGTGTAGAAGCCGGTGCCCTGGGCCTGCATCCAGCGGGCGGCGAGGTCCGCGTGCCGGCTGCCGAGCTGAGCGTCGTACAGACTGCGGAGCAGCTCTGCGTCGTGCTCCCACGGGGCCGGGGCGAGGCCGCGGACGCGTTCGGCGAAGGTCCTCATCTGATACATGATCCGTGATGACGGACCGTGCCACAGCCCGGCCCACTCCTTGAACAGCTCGCCTGGTTGGGGCCACGCTGGACGGGGAACGGTGGCGGTGGCCCGTTCGTTCGTCGGGGGAGGGGGATCTGTGCTGTGGTGACGGTGAGTGAGTCGTGGTGATGCGTCGGTCTGCACTGGTACGTCGGATGGGGGTCGCGGCCGGTCTCGGAGTCGGGACAGCCGGGGCGCTCAGCGGTGTGCTGCTGCTGGGTCCGCTGGCCGCGTCGATCCTGCTGGTGGTCGTGTTCCTGCTGGTCTGGCCGCTTGCTGCGGTGGTTCGGCATGTGGCCGACGAAGCGCCGTACGGCTCCTCGGCGGTGATCGCGGCCGCGTGCTCGGCGGCAGTGCTGTGCTTGCCCGGGCTGGTGCGGCTGCTCGCCTGGGGCGCGCTCGGGATTGCGGCGGCGTTGCTACTTGCCGGCCTTTTCATCGTGATCGACCTGGTCACGCCTGAGCGGACGCCGCGTGCGCGGCGGTCCCGGAAGCAACGCAGGCTGGAGCGCCTGACCGAGGCCCAGTTCGCCGAGGACGAGCGGCTGATCGAGTCGCTGCAATGCCCACTCAGCATCGAGGAGCTCTGCGGCGTCTGGTCCGACACCGCGACACAGCTCTCCCGTGGAGCCGGCCTCCGCGACCGCCAGGCCGTCGCCGAAGTACGCCGTATCTGCCTCGACGAGTTCGAACGCCGCAACCCCGAAGGCTTCCACCGCTGGCTAAACGCCGGCGCCCCCGCCAACCCAAGCCGCTACCTCCTCGGCAGCTAGTCAGAGTCGGTTGTAGCGTTTCCGGGCCTCGCGGCTTTCTTTCTGGGCGTCGCGGGCGGTGCGGCGGGCTTCGTCGAGGTCGGCGCCTAGGCGGTGGACGAGGGCCTGGGCCTCGGCGAGGGCTTCGCGGGCGTTGTCGAGTTGGGTGTCGAGGTCCTCGACCTTCGCCTCGGCCTCCTGTGCGGCCGCGACCGCCTCCTCGAATGCCTGCCGGGCCTTGGCCCGCTCGGCCTCCTCGCGTTCCTTCTCCTCGCGAGCGGCCGCGGCCTTCTCATCAGCGGCTTCTTGCGCGGCGTCTGTCTCGGCCTGCTGGGTCTTCCGGCGGTCGCGCGCGGCCTGGCGGCGTTCGTCGGTCAGCGGGGTGACGTTGGACGGTTCGCCGTTCTCGTCGACGACGCCGAAGCCGACATGCCGGAGTGCGCTGCTCAGCCGACCCTCGCGTACGGCGTCGCCCGCGGCCGGGTCGACCAGCGCGGCGTCGAGCGTCTCGCGCAGCTTCTGGCCGACGTCCGCGCTGATCTTCTGGCCGTCCTCGCCCGCCAGCCGGACAGCCTCCTTGGCCAGCTTGTCCAGCAGTTCATGACGCTTCGGCGTCAGCTCCCGCAGCCGGTCGCCGTCGAGATCGGCGGTCGCCTCGCGGAACTCGTCACCGAGGGCGAGCAGGTCGTCCAGCTCGTCCGGCGCCTTGCGGGCGACCAGGTTCGTCACCCAGGCCGCGACGGTCGGCTTGCGCATCGCCTTCAGCCGCGTCGACCCGACCGGGTCGCCGTCGGCTTTCAGCTGCTTGGCGAGCTCGTTGCGAGTAGCAATGAAGTCCGCCGCCGACGCCGCGTACAGCGCGTCCGCCGCCTCCTCGAAGTCCACGGAAACGACGCTACCGTACCGACGAACGGGTAGAGGTCGGTCGAGCCGCCGTGCCCGGCCTCCTCTGCCCGCTCACCCGATCCGGTCGCGAGCGACCTCTACCCGTTCTTCGGTACGCCGCTCACCAGCTCGCCGCGCAACGTCTCCAGGATTCCCCGGAGCAGTCGGGACACCTGCATCTGGCTGACCCCGAGCTCGTGGCCGATCTCCTCCTGCGTGAACCCGTTGCAGAACCGCAGCTGGAGGATCCGCTTGTCCCGATCGCCCAGGCCCGCGACGGCCGGCGTGAGGGTGTGCACGTCCTCGACCAGGTCGTAGCCGTCCTCGGCGTCGGCGACCGTCTCCATCAGGCTGGTCCCGCCCTCTGGCGCACCCGGCGCATCGAGCGAGAGTGTGCTGAAACAACCTCGGACCGACGCGGCCTCGGCCACCTCGGCCGGATCCGTGCCCAGCGCCGCCGCGGTCTCTTCGTCGCTCGGCACGTGACCGAGGCGCTGGATCAGCTCCGGCTCGGCCGCGGCGATGTTTCCCTGCATCTCCTGGACGCGGCGCGGCGGCCGGATCGTCCAGGCGCAGTCGCGGAAGTACCGCTTGAGTTCGCCGCGGATCGTGGGTACGGCGTACGACAGGAAGGCGGTCGAGGCGTCCACGCGGTATCCGTTGGCGGCCTTGACCAGACCGAGGTACGCGACCTGCTCGAGGTCGTCGGAGTCGACGCCCTTGCTGCGGTAGCGCGAGGCGATCGACCTCGCCACCGGAGCGTTCAGCAGGATGACCTCGTCGAGGCAGGCCTGATGCCGCGGGTCAGGAACAGCGTCCGCCTCGAGCAGCAGCTCGTGTGTGGCATCGGCAATGGTTTGCTTGGAATCTTCGGCAGCTGCGATCGTCACGGGAGAGACCTCGTCGTGTCGTCGTACATGTGACCGGTGGCGAGGGGCTGAACCACTACCTCCACCAGATCAAACTCCGCCGGAGCTTTCAAGTACCCGCCTGTTACGGGTGTTTCAAACGAGTGTCGCCTGACAGTAACTGTCAGGTTTCGGTGGTTGGTTTGCAGCTATGAACGAGTGCTGCGCCGTCGTGGACCTGCGCCAGTACACGCTGCACCCCGGGCAGCGTGACACCTTGATCGAGACCTTCGACACGTACTTCGTCGAAGGTCAGGAAGCGACCGGGATGCATATCGCCGGCCAGTTCCGCGATCTGGACGACCCCGACCGGTTCGTCTGGATCCGCGGGTTCCCGGATCTGCCGGCCCGGGCGGACGCGTTGAAGGCCTTCTACTACGGCCCGGTCTGGCGCGAACATGCCGCGGTCGCGAACGCGACGATGATCGACTCGGACAACGCGCTGCTGCTGCGGCCGCTCCGGCTCGACGTCGGCTATCCGGCCTCGGACGCGCCGCGGCCGCCGATCGGCAGCACCATCCCGGCGACGTCGGTCGTCGCCGGGGCTGTCTATCACCGTGGCTCGGAGGACGATGGGTTCGCCGAGTTCTTCACCGACCACGTCCTTCCGGTGCTGGTTGCGACCGGGGCCGAACCGGTCGCCGTGTTCGAGAGTCTGGTTGCCGAGAACAACTTCCCTGCGCTGCCGCTGCGGGACGAGGTGGTGCTCGCCTGGTTCGCGCGGTTCGACGACGACGCGGCGTACGACGAGCATCGGCGGGCGCTCGCGGGATCGCGGGTCTGGCAGGAGCGGGTGCTGCCGGAGTTGGTCTGCCGGAGCGCCAAGCCGGCCCAGGAACTCCGGCTGCGTCCGACCGCACGTTCTCACCTGCGGTAAATACGTTGCGGGACCCGGAACGCCCGGGCATCCTGGTTTGACCGATCGGCGGCGAACGCTGCCTGGACCTAAGGAGGGCTGACGGATGGCCATCACTGTGCTGCGGCATGTCCGCATCAGTTCCACTTCTAGGTTCAGGAGCACCCCAGTTGTCTGCAGAGTACGAACTCACCTCTGATTTTCCCGACTTCGACTCCCGCTGGTCCGAACTCACCGGCGACGAGTCCGAACCAGATCCGGCTGACGCTTTCGTCTTCAAGTTCCACTCGGTCGACGAGCAGCTCGGTCCGGATCAGCGGTGGTCCACCTGGCTGGACGTCGAGCGCGGTTCTCGCGGCCCGGAACCACGCCCCTCGTGGGTTGTGACGGAACAGGCTGCGATCGACACCGAGCTCGGCGTCCTCAAAACCGGCAAGGAAGCAGACGTCTTCCTGATCGAACGGGCCGTCGAAGCCATCGGCGACAACCCGGCGCGCTCCTCGCTGCTGGCCGCGAAGCGGTACCGCACCGAGGAGCACCGGTCCTTCCACCGCAGCACGTCGTACGTCGAGGGCCGGCGGACCCGCAACAGCCGTGACAGTCGCGCCATGCAGAAGAAGACCGCGCACGGCCGCAGCGTCGCGGCCGGCCACTGGGCGTACGCCGAGTGGGACGCGCTGAACCGGTTGTGGAAGGCCGGCGTCCCGGTGCCGTACCCGGTCCAGATCGACGGCATCGAGCTGCTGATGGAGTTCATCGACGACGGTGAGGGCGGGGCCGCGCCACGGCTCGCCCAGGTCCGGCCGTCGAAACAACTGCTCGGTCAGTACTTCGAGCAGCTCCGCGACGGGATGCGTGAGCTGGCCCGGGCCGGGCTGGCCCACGGCGACCTCTCGCCGTACAACGTCCTCGCCCAGGGGGAGCGGATCGTGATGATCGACCTGCCGCAGGTGGTCGACATCGTCGGCAACCCCAAGGGTATGGACTTCCTGCTGCGCGACTGCCACAACATGGCGACATGGTTCACCAACCGCGGGCTGGAGATCGACGACCAGGAGCTGTTCGCCGACCTGCTCACGATGGTGTTTTAGAGGCACATTCTTCTGTAGGGCCGGGGATGTCGGTCCTCTCTGATTGGGTATACGGCATGGCGCGGTTCCGCATGTATCCAACACCCGCACAGGAGACGACCTTTACGAGACCGCTTTGGCGGCGGCTCGTCCGGCCGTGCGGCCGGTGAAGAGGCAGCCGCCGACGAAGGTGCCTTCGAGCGAGCGGTAGCCGTGGATGCCGCCGCCGCCGAAGCCCGCGACCTCCCCGGCGGCATAGACACCGGGGAGTGGCGTGCCGTCGTCGCGCAGTACGCGCGAATCCAGGTCGGTCTGCAGGCCGCCGAGGGACTTGCGGGTCAGGATGTTCAGCCGTACGGCGATCAGCGGGCCGGCCTTGGGATCGAGGATCCGGTGCGGTGACGCGACCCGGATCAGTTTGTCGCCGCGGTAGTTGCGGGCGCCGCGCAGCGCGGTCACCTGCAGGTCCTTGGTGAACGTGTTGGTCAGCTCGCGGTCCCGGGCGACGATCTGCCGCTCGAGGTCGTCGAGGTTGATCAGGTTCTCGCCGGTCAGGTCGTTCATCCCGCGGACCAGGTCGGGAAGGTTGCTACGGACAACGAAATCGGCGCCGTTGTCCATGAACGCCTGCACCGGCGCGGTCGCCCCGCCACGGGCCCGGCCGAGGACGCCCTTGATGTCCTTGCCGGTCAGGTCCGGGTTCTGCTCCTGGCCGGAGAGGGCGAACTCCTTCTCGATGATCTTCTGCGTGAGCACGAACCAGGTGTAGTCGTACCCGGTCGTCATGATGTGTTCGAGCGTGCCGAGGGTGTCGAAGCCGGGGAACAGCGGCACCGGCAGTCGCTTGCCGGTGGCATCGAACCAGAGCGACGACGGCCCCGGCAGGATCCGGATGCCGTGCTGCGGCCAGATCGGGTCCCAGTTCTGGATGCCTTCGGTGTAGTGCCACATCCGGTCGCGGTTCACGTACCGGCCGCCGGCCTTCTCGGTGATGCCGAGCATCCGCCCGTCGACGTGCGCCGGCACTCCGCTGATCATCCGCTTCGGCGGCTCGCCCATCCGCTTCGGCCACTGTGAGCGAACCAGGTCGTGGTTGCCGCCGATGCCGCCGGACGTCACGATCACCGCCTGCGCCGACAGCTGGAAGTCGCCGACCTCGACCCGCGAGCTCGACACCCCACGCGGTACGTCGCTGGGCTCGAGCAGCTTGCCCGCGACACCGTCGACGACCCCGGCGGTGACAATCAGCTCGTCCACCCGATGCCGGAACCGGAACTCGACCAGCCCCTTCGCGACCGCTTCCCGCACCCGCCGCTCGAACGGCGCGACCAGCCCGGGACCCGTACCCCACGTGATGTGGAAACGCGGCACCGAGTTCCCGTGGCCGTCCGCGTTGTACCCGCCGCGCTCGGCCCACCCGACGACGGGGAAGAACCGCACGCCTTGCCCGTGCAGCCATGGACGCTTCTCGCCGGCGGCCCAGTCGACGTACGCCTCGGCCCACTGCCGCGCCCACTTGTCCTCGTCGTCCAGCCGGTCGAACCCGGCCGAGCCGAGCCAGTCCTGCATCGCGAGGTCGCGGGAGTCCTTGATGCCCATCCGCCGCTGCTCCGGGGAGTCGACGAACAGCAGACCGCCGAACGACCAGAACGCCTGCCCACCCAGCGAAGCCTCGGGCTCCTGGTCGAGCAGCAACACTTTCCGCCCCGCATCGGCCAGCTCCGCAGTCGCAGCCAGCCCCGCCAACCCCGCTCCGACCACGATCACATCAGCGTCCATGTCGACCATGTATAGCGCACTTGCGAAGATGTGGCAGTGACGATCCTTTCTGCGCAAAACCTCGTACTTCCTGCAGCTTCGCTCGGTTCGGAGAACCCGCTGGCGCCGCTCCGGACGCAGCGCGAACCGCACCAGGTGGAGAACATCGCCGACCTGCCGGACGAGCTGCGGGAGAACATCGAGTACGGGCGGCTGCACAGCCCGCTCCCGTGCCTGAACCAGGACGGATACGACCGGACTCTGGTCGAGACCTCGCTCCCGGCGCTCGTGCTCGAGAACGGCCACCTGCGCGCGACGGTCCTCCCGAGCCTCGGCGGACGGCTGCACTCGATCGTCCACAAGGCCACCGATCAGGAGCTGCTCTACCGCAACCCGGTGTTCCAGCCCGCGAACCTTGCGCTGCGCAACGCCTGGTTCGCCGGCGGCGTCGAGTGGAACGTCGGCAGCACCGGCCACTGGACCGGCACCTGCGCGCCGATGCACGCCGCCCGCGTCGAAGGCCCGGACGGTACGCCGATCCTCCGCCTCTGGGAGCTCGAGCGGACCCGCAACCTCGTCACCCAGCTCGACTTCTGGCTGCCGGCCGACTCCGAGTTCCTGTACGTCGGCGTCCGGTTGCAGAACCCGTCCGACGTCGAGGTCCCGGCGTACTGGTGGTCGAATATCGCGGTCGCGCAGACCCCGGACAGCCGGGTGCTGGTGCCGGCCGACCAGGCGTGGCGGTTCGGGTACGGAAGCCGGCTCGACCTGATCGACGTCGAGACCGACCTCACCTATCCGATGCGGCATCCGCGGGCGGTTGACTACTTCTTCGAGCCGATGGCCGAGGAACGCTCGTGGATCGCGTCGGTCGACGGCTCGGGTGCCGGCCTCGTGCAGGCGTCGACCGAGCGGCTGCAGGGACGGAAGCTGTTCGTCTGGGGACAAGGCGATGGCGGGCGGCGGTGGCAGGAATGGCTGTCGCCCGGTCTCGAGGGCGACGGGTACGCCGAGATTCAGGCGGGGCTCGCGCGGACCCAGATGGAGCACTTGAAGCTGCCCGCGCGGACCGAGTGGCACTGGATGGAGGCGTACGGGCGTCTCGCGATGGACGCCGGTGCTGCGCACTCCGAGGAATGGCAGGCAGCCCGGTCAGCGGGCGCTGCTGCCTTGACGGATCTGCTGGATGGGCTGGGGGACCGCGAGGCCGCGTGGCTGGGTGTTGTGGACGGTGTTCCGGTAGAACGGCTCGCAGTTGGATCGGGGTGGGGCGCGTTGGAGCTGGCCCGGACCGGATGGGCGGTGTCGCCAGGTACACCGTTCGACGACGACACGATGACCGCCCGGGAACGGGCGTGGTTGCCCCTGCTCGAAGGGCGCATGCCGGCGGTCGGCGCCGTACCGGATGGGACGTTGGTGGCGTGGCGGGAACTGCTGGAGGCGGCCAGGGAGAACTGGCTCGTCTGGTACCACAGAGGAGTCGCGCGGCACTACTACGGTGACGTCGACGGCGCGATCGAGGCCTGGAAGCGGTCCGGCGAGAACGCCTGGGCGCTGCGCAACCTCGGGCTGGTGACGGGCGATCTGTCGTACTACGAACAAGCCGTTGAATTGCTGCCTGGCTTGGTTCCGTTGGTGGTTGAGGCGGTAGCGGCCGCCCTCGACTCCGACGTCGTACGGGCGGAGCGGCTGCTCGAGCACGCACCGGACGACCCCCGGATCCAGCTCCTGCGCGTCCGGCATGCCCTGGAGACCGGCGATCCGGCCGCAGCACACGACCTACTGGCCGCGGGTATCCAGCTCGCAACGGTCCGTGAAGGGGCGAATCCGCTCACCGACTACTGGGTCGCGGCCGAACAGGCACTCGGCACAGCGCGGCCCGTACCGCCGCAGTACCAGTTCGGAATGGGCGGAATCTGACAACTTCAGGTCAACTCTACCTCTAGCAACACCGCTCCACCGGGCTCTACCATGATGCTGTAGAAAAGAATTTGTACTTACCTGGAACCAAGTGGAATCCGGTGGCGTCTCACCGGTGTGCGGCAAGGGCCGCGCGAGGCAGGAACGACAACAACGACCGCGTCGCTCGCGGGCGGCGCGTCGGGGGTGAGTGCCATGTTGACGATCGTTGTACTAGGTGGGTTCGGCCTGGTGCTGGTGGTTGCAGCCTTCATCGTGACCGACGTTCTGGCCGGAATCCGGCGGAACGAACCCAGCAGTACCGAAGAGAAGACCGCGGGACGAGTGATCCGGGTGCGTGGCCCGGTCCGCGGCCAACTGGAGAGCGGTGCCCCGGCCGTCTACACCGAGGTCATCGTCGAGTACTACACCCGCCGGGGTGAGGGACCGTACGAGGTCGCCCGCAAGTTCCCGGTCGGGAGCAGGATTACTTACGCCAAGGATGACCGGGTGATCGTCGCGTACGACGTCCGGACTCCGCGCCGGGCCCGTCTGGCCGGCCGGGTCAGCCACTGGCCGGCGCTGGGGTTGCCCACCGCGGCCCGGGCGGCCTGACCGTTCGTCCTGCTTGAGCCACCCCCCGGCTCAAGCAGGCAGATGAGGGGCGAGCAGGTCGTACAGCACCGGCCGGCCCCGATCCAGCACGTACTCCGCCTCGTCCGCGGACAACCGGTCCGCCAGATGAGCCAGCGACTCGCCCATCGCGATGCTGAGCGTGACGGCCAGGCGGAAGTCCCGCGAGTCCCGCGCGCCGAACCGCGCCGCGAGCAGCTCCGCGAACTCACCGGCGTGCTGATCGTCGAACTCACCCGGCTTCGACTCCAGTTCCGGATCGCCGAGCCCGCTGAGCACGACCGCCCTGAACCCCGGATCGGTCCGGTGCATCTCCCGGAACGTGTCCAGCGTGACGTCGACCGCCGCCCGCCAGCTGGTCACGTCGGCCAGCCGCTCGCTGACCGCTTCGGTGTAGCGCGCCTGGTTCCGCCGCTCGATCGCCTGGATCAGGCTGCGCTTGTCCGGGAAGTACCGGTACACGCTGCCGACCGCGATCTCGGCCCGTTTCGCGATCCCGCTCGTCGACGCCGCGTCGTACCCGCGCTCGACCACCTCGGCGCAGGCCGCGTCCAGGATCCGCTCGACCTGCCGGCTGGCGCGGTCCTGGGTCGGCGTACGGCGGAGCGGATACGCCCCCGAAGTCACCATGTCGCTCATTGTCCATCTTCCGGGGGGACAACGTTGCCACCTTCCTGTGACAGATTGCCCTCAATCGCAGTCGACGGAGGGGACGTTTTCGCATGCGCATCAGCAGAACCGCGGTGGCCGGCCTGGCCTCGGTGGCACTTGCCGCGTCCGGGGTCGCCGGTACGACGGTCGCCAAGCACGACTCGCACGGCGGCGACAGCCTGCGGCTGAACCAGATGCAGGTGGTCGGGTCGCACAACTCGTACCACCGGGAGCTCAGCCCGAACGAGCAGAAGGTCCAGCAGCAGCAGAACGCCGGCTCGGTCGACCTCTGGTACTCACACGCCCCGATCTCCCAGCAACTGGAGGACCAGAACGTCCGCTCGCTCGAGCTGGACCTGTTCCCGGACCCTGCCGGCGGTCTCTACACGTACCCGCTGATCCGGAAGCTGACCGGCCAGGGACCGCTGACCGACCCGGCGATGGCCAAGCCCGGGATCAAGGTCATGCACATCCCGGACTTCGACTACAACACCAACTGCGACACGTTCGTGCTGTGCCTGCAGCAGGTGAAGACCTGGTCCGACGCGCACCCGAGCCACGTGCCGATCGCGATCAACCTCGAGCTGAAGCAGTCCGACCCGCAGGTGGTCGCAGCCGGCGGCGTCGTCGCGCCGCCGTGGGACGCGGCCAACCTGGACAGCGTCGACACCGAGATCCGCTCGGTCTTCAAGGAGAACGAGATCCTCACGCCGGACGACGTACGCAAGCCCGGCCTGACGCTCGAGCAGTCGGTGCTGACCAAGGGCTGGCCGAAGCTGAAGGACGTCCGCGGCCAGGTGATGTTCTACTTCGACAACGGCGGACCGGGGGCGATCCGCGACACCTACACCGCCGGCAAGCCGAACCTGGAGGGCCGGGCGGTCTTCACGCGTGGACCGGAGGGTGCGCCGGACGCCGCGGTCACCGAGGTCAACGACCCGCGCGGTACGGGCCAGGCCGAGATCCAGCGGCTGGTCCGCAAGGGGTACCTGGTCCGGACCCGGTCCGACGAGCCGATGGCGACGATCCGCGACAAGGACTACACCCGGCTCGGGATCGCGCTCGACAGCGGCGCGCAGTGGGTGACCACGGACTTCCCGGTGGCCGGTATGGCGGCCCGCTACGACAGCGACTTCGTCGCGAAGCTGCCGGGGCACACTCCCGTACGATGCAACCCTGTGACGACGTCCGCGAAAGCGGCTGTTTCGGAGGGATGAACATGTCGGAGCACGTGGTCGATGTGAGCTGGAGCCTTGGCGAGTACGACTTCGCCTACGACAGCTACAACCGCGACCATGAGTGGCGCTTCGACGGCGGCATCACGGTGCCCGGTTCGGCGAACCCGAAGTACCTGGGCAACCCGGGCCCGGTCGACCCGGAGGAGGCGTTCGTGGCGGCGCTGTCGTCCTGTCACATGCTGACCTTCCTGTCGATCGCGGCCCGCAAGCGGCTGGTTGTCGACGCGTACGACGACCACGCGGTCGGCGTGATGGCGCCGAACGCCGAAGGCCGGCTGGCGATCACCCAGGTGACACTCCACCCGAAGATCGTCTGGGCCGGCGACGAGCCCGACGCCGAGACGATCAAGAAGATCCACCACCTCTCCCACCAGGAATGCTTCATCGCCAACTCGGTAACCACCGAGATCACCGTGGCCATCTGAGGTCTCTGGACAGCAGACAAAAACCACCCGCCGGACCGGCCTGAGCCTCGCGCAAGCGGCGTCAGGATGGTCGGCGGGTGGTTTTGGGTGCACCTCTGTGGCGGTGCACCGGTAACGGATCCGGCGGCGCCTCGCACTGGGCGCCTCTGCGTTGGTGCGACTTCCGTGCGGTCCAGCTCGGTGGGCAGGACCGTCCGGCGCGCCGCCGGGACCCGTTCGTCCGGTTCGCGCCTTACTGCTCGGCGGCGGCGTCGCTCCGGTCGTCTGTGGTCTGGTTGTCGACCGCCAGCAGGTCCTCGAGCTCACGGACCTGCTCGTTGGCCATCGTGGTCATCAGTCGGTGGATCGTCATGCCAGTGAGACGCGTGCGGTGCGCAGGTATGACGGGAATTCCGGATGTGACCTGGACCACGTGCGGGGTCAGCTACTTCTCGTCGAGCCCGTCCAGGCGTAGCGGGACGAGTTTGCGGGCGTCGTCGTACGACGTGCCGGTCAGCTCGAGCAGGTCGATGATCGTGGACCGCAGCTGACCCAGGACGACGACCGCGGACAGGCCGACCGGCAGCGGCATCACCGCGGTACGGCGGCCGAGCTCGCCCAGCACGCGGTGGGCGGCGACATCGGCGGCCGGCTCGAACAGTGACTCGCCGATCAGCCGGGTGCCGTCGGCGAGACGCTCGAGCAGCATCGGGTACTCCGCGGGCATCGCCTCGTCCCGCCAGACCGACACGGCGCAGCGCCGTACCAGGACCCGGATGTTCCGGATCGCGCGATCGAGCGGTACGACGAGGTCGGCGATCTCCTGGACCCGCCCGCGATGCCGGCGGCGGAACGGCGACAGCCGGACGACCGCGACACCCTCGTCGGCGGCGCTGCGCAGGTCGTCGAGCCGGGACTCGCTCGCCCGGGCACGGCGGAGCGCGTCGGTGACCGCCTCCTCGTCGCGCGAGCGGAGACCGTCGGCGGTCTCGATCAGGATCTCGGCCAGCTCGCTCAGTACGCCGGAGGCTTGCTGCCGCGGACGCCTGATCGCGGCAGCCGGTGCGATCGTGGCGGCCGCCAGCGCGACCAGGCCGCCGAGGACCGCGTCGAGCCAGCGACTGAAACCGGCGCCCGGGTTCGGCAGCAGGGTGGTGACGATCGCGGCCTGGACACCGGCCTGTGTGGTCATCAGCGTCCCGGCGCCGAGCAGTACGGCGACGGTCATCGCGAGCGCGATCACGAACACGATCTGCACCACACCAGTGCCGAACACGCGCACGAACAGGTCGCCGACCCCGACCCCGACCGCCACGCCGACCATCACCTCGGCCACCCGCCGCAGCCGCTGACCGAAGCTGAAGCCGAGGCACACCATCGCCGCGACCGGCGCGAAGAACGGCGCCTTGTGGCCGAGGACGTATCGGCCCAGCGTCCACGCGACCCCGGCGGCGAGCGCGCACTGGGCGATGAAGAAGGACCGGCTCTGCCAGCGTTCGATCCGGCGCCGGACCGACGCGCGCGACCTCCGGGCGGCCTGCGGCGCGATGTCGTCGCGCAGCTCCCGCAGCTGGTCCAACGTCAGCCTGACCGGATCCACCTGCCCCATTCTGCGTCGAGCTTGATTCCATGGCTTGCGACGCGCCAAGGTTGCCCCATGAGTGACAACAACCGTGAGGACTACGGCAGCTACAGCGTCGATGACGAGGATCAGCTGCAGGCAGAGGACACCCTGAACGACCGGGGCGTCGACGATCTGCTCGACGAGGGGTACTCGCCGCCGGAGAAGTGGTCCGCGGGCGAAGGTTTCGGTACGACCGCCGACGAGGCGCTGCAGGGCGAGTCGCTGGACCAGCGGCTCAGCCAGGAGGTCCCGGACACCGACCCGTACGCCGAGGACGGCGAGGACGTCGGCGGGCCGGAGGTCGGCGTGGTCCGCTCCGGCCGCCTGGTCTCCTCCGACGAGGGTGCGCACTCCGACGATGACGACGAGCTCTTCGCCGAGGACGTCGGCATCGACGGCGGCGCCGCCGGAGCCGAGGAGGCCGCGGTCCACCTCGTCGACGACGAGGACAACTTCGAGCTCGAGGACGACGACGAGGAAGACCTCGAGAGCTACGACGACGTCGACCTGGGCGACGTCACCGACCCCGAGGACTGAGCTGCCGCTCGCTGGCCGGTTGTTCAACCGGTGACGTCGTAGAGGGCGCCATCGACCACATAACCAGCCGGCGAGCTAGCGGCGGGTGACGCTGACCACCGAGCCGTGGCGAGGGACCAGGGTGACGTTCTTCGCCTGGGGCCGTTCGGGCTCGGGGTGCGGGGCTTGGAAGTTGTAGGCGCTGAGGGCTGCCCGGAGAATCTCGGTGCCTTCCATCAGCGAGAAGCCGGCGCCGATGCAGCGCCGGGCGCCGCCGCCGAAGGGCATCCAGGTCCCCGGCGCAGGCGGGTCGTCGGACAGGAACCGCTGCGGGCGGAACTCCTGCGGCATCGGGAAATGCTCCGCGTCCCGATGGACCAGGCCGATCGCGGCCATGATCGTCGTACCGCGGGGCAGGCGGTAGCCGGCGACGTCGGTCGTCTCGGTGAGGCGGCGGCCGACCTGGTACACCACGGGATGCACCCGCAGCGCCTCCTTGACCATCGCCTCCAGTTCGTCGTCCGCGCCGGCATCCGCGGCCCGCTGCCCGAACGCAAGGTCCTCCGGCCGCCGTGCGAGCTCGTGGAACGCCCAGGCCATCGCGGTCGCCGTCGTCTCGTGACCGGCCAGCAGCAACGTCACCAGCTGATCCCGCAGCTCGACGTCCGACCAGTTGCCCGCGGCAAGCAGTCGCGAGAGTACGTCGTTGCGTCCGGCAAACGTCTCGCGGCGTTTGGCGATCTCGTCGTAGAGGATCTCGTCGACCTTGCGCTGGGTGTCGAGGTACGTCTTCCACGGCCGGACCCGGAGCAGCGGCGGGTAGAAACCGCCGAGCATGATCACCGGCGACACCGAGACGATCTTGTCCATCAGCGGGCGCAGGGTGTTCAGCCGGTCGATGTCGGTCACGCCGAAGATCACCTGCAGGATGATCTCGAGCGTCAGGTTCCGCATCCGTTGGTGCACCTTGAACGGCGTGCCCACCGGCCATTTCGCGACCTCGGCCTGGGCGAGCTCGTGCACCATCCCGGCGTACCCGCGCAGTGCCGCACCGGAGAACGCGGGCATCAGCTGCTTGCGCATCCGGACGTGGTCCTCGTCATCGAGCAGCAGCAACGAGTGCGAGCCCATGATCGGCTCGAGCACCGTGTTGCCTTCGCCGGCGTGCATCACTGCGGGCGGGCTGCCGAACACCTCGCGGATGTGATCCGGCCGGCTCAATACGACGCAGACCCGGCTCGACGGCACCAGGCGGATAGTGAACACGTCGCCGTACTTCGCCCGCATCCGCGGGAAGAACGTCCGGCGGTGACTCGCGAACAACACGGTCTGCACGAGCGTCGGGAGCTTCGGACCTGGCGGCAGCGTGCGGGCCGTCTGCCGGTCGAGAGTCCGGGAACCGAGCAAGGGTGTCGGAGCCATATCTTCACGCTACGTCAGGCGGGTGAACGCCGGGCATCGAACGCGACAAGGGCTGCGACGATCCGCGGCAGCTGGTCGTCCTGGACCGGATCGAGCCCGGTCAGCCTGCCGACCTGGCGGAGACGGTAGTCGACAGTGTTCGCGTGGACGTGCAGGTCGGCGGCTGTCTGGCGGCGGTTGCGCGCGTTGCCGAGGTACGACCTGAGGGTTGTCATCAGGTCGGCTCGGTCGGCCAGTGGGGTGAATCTCCGCCAGGCGATCGCGTGCCGGGCCTGGGCGGCCGAGCTGGTATTCGAGCAGGAGGTCGTCGAGCTCGTAGACGCCGGGCGGTCTGCCGTGGACGCGGACGACGTCGAGCAGATCGCGTACGAGCGCGACTCCCGCGGGAACGTCGCGCGGGGAGCAGGCCGTTGCGGCCAGGGTGACGTCGACCCCGGCGGCCCGGCAGAGCCTCTCCCGGAGCCCAGTGAAGTCGACCGCCGACGGCTGGCCGGCTGCCCGCGACGCCGCATCGGGGTCCAGGCCGGTCGGCGCCGGGAGGAGGGCGATTCCGCCGTCCGGACTCAAGCCGGACATGCTGCCCGGGATACGGTCCAGTTCGACGCGGATCCGTCGGAGCTTGCGGCGGGCAACAATCTCGCTGTCGACGCCGGGCCGGCGTTCGTCCGGGTGGGGACCTGCCGCCAGGCCGAGTACGACGTACCTCGTCGGCAGCCGCGGGCCGGCGGACTCGTCGACCGCGCGGCCGCCGAGCAGCGCCGCGAAGACGGACTGCCGGCTCGCCTGGTCCTCGCCGACGATCGACTGCCGCTCCTCGAAGTAGCTGGCCGAGACGACCGCGGTCACCCGCTGGAGGAAGTCGAGGATCAGCCGGTTGAGCGCGATCGCGTCCTGCAGTTCGTCCGGTCGGAACCTCTTCGCGACGTGATCCGCACAGACCCTGCCGCCCAGGTGGTACGCCGCGAGCAGGGCCTCCAGCGGCACGCCCTCCTCGGCGCGCCGGGTCGCGGACTCGCGCAGCGGGTCGAGGGCCTCGCCGGTCGGTACGACGCCGGTGCGGAACGTCTCGGCGAACGCGCGCAGCGTCCGCTCGGTGATGCGGCGGATGTCGCCCTGCAGTTCCTCGTCGGGCAGTTGCGCGTAGAGCGGGATGTCGGCGACCAGCCGGCGCAGTACGTCATCGACCAGGCGGGTGAGGTCGGTGCGCAGGATCTCGTGGACGGGTACGCCGCCGGAGCGCAGCTCGTTGTGATCCGTCACAACGATCACCCCTCGAAGTCTGGGTCTCGCCCTAGCGACCGGCGGGCGCTTTGGGGTCGAACATTACTACCCAAGGGTAGTGAACGATCGGCGACGAAGGGTGATGGCGATGAGGCGAACGAGTCTGTTGGCGGTCGGGGTGCTGGTGGCCGGGCTCCTGAGCGGTCCGGTGGTGGCGCGGGCCGACGGGCCGCTCGAGTACGTCGCGCTCGGCGACTCGTCTGCTGCTGGGCCGCTGATCCCGCCGCAGGTCGACGTACCGTGCCTGCGGTCCGGGGCGAACTATCCGCATGTCGCGGCCGGGTTGCTCGGTGCGCAGCTGAAGGACGTGACCTGCTCGGGTGCGGTCATCCCTGACTTCAGCGGGAAACAGTTCGGGTTCGAGGCACCGCAGTACGACGCTCTCGGGCCGACGACCGACTTGGTGACGGTCGCCATCGGGGGGAACGACACCGGGCTGGTGGCTGCGGCGCTGAGCTGTATCAACCTGCTCCCACCACCCGCCGGGACCTCGTGCAAGGACCGCTTCACAGCCGGCGGCCAGGACCAACTCGCGGCCCGCATCGCGGCGACCGCGGCGCCCTTCGGCCAGGCGCTCGACCGGATTCACCAACTGGCCCCGAACGCCCGCATCCTCGTCACCGGCTACGGCACCTACATCCGCCCGAACGGCTGCTACCCCGTCATCCCCGTCTGGCCGGTCGATGCCAACTACCTCCAGGCAACCATCGACCACCTCAACACCATGCTCGCAACCCAAGCCGCCGCCCACGGAGCGATGTACGTCGACCTCCGCACCCCCAGCATCGGCCACGACGCCTGCGCACCAGTTGCCAGCCGCTGGCTCGAGGGTTTGATCCCAACCTCAGCCGCCGCCCCACTCCACCCGAGCGCGAAGGGCATGGCAGCCTTCGGCCAACTGGTCACCGCAGCGGCCCAGTAACCACAAACCCCCCGCCCGACGCCGCTGCGCGGCGCCGGGCGGGGGGACGAGAGGCGGCGTGCCCCGGTGCCTGGTGCGCCGGTGCCCGCGGGAAAGCTGCCGGTGCTAGCGCCACCCGCGCCGGCCCCACCCGCGCCGGCCCGGCCCCACTCGCGCCCCGCCTGGACCCGGGGCGACTGCTTGTTTACAACCACCAGCGCCCGGCTCCGCGGAGCGGGGCCGGGCGCGGGTTGGGGAGGGAGGGCTCCCGGGGGTGGGGTTAGCGGGTGAAGCGGAGGGTGAGGATTTGGAAGGGGCGGAGGTCCAGGGAGACTCCGTTGCTGGTCAGGTCGCGGTCGGCGAGGTGGCGTTCGAGGAGGTCTACCTCGGTGGCCGTTGCCGCCTGGAAGGACGGGGTGATGGTGGCGCGGGAGCGGCCGCCGGTGGACTCGTACAGGCGGACGATCACGTCGCCGGACTGGTCGTCGGCGAGCTTGACCGCCTCGACGATGACGTTGCCGTTGTCCAGGGCAACGATCGGCTCGACGCCGTCGGTGCCGCTGACGACGCGCTCGGGGAGGTTGATCGCGTACCCCTCCTCGATCGCCTCCGGGATGCCCGCGCCGACGACCAGCGCGTGGTTCACCACGTGCACGCCCTGGTCGGTCTGCGGGTCGGGGAACCGCGGTGCGCGGATCAGCGACGTCCGGATCGTGGTCGTCGTACCGCCGTCCTCGCGCGCGGTCCGGTTGATGTCGTGGCCGTACGTCGAGTCGTTGACCACGGCAACGCCGTACCCGGGTTCGCCGACGTGCACCCAACGGTGCGCCGCGATCTCGAACTTCGCCGCGTCCCACGAGGTGTTCTGGTGGGTCGGCCGGAAGATGTGCCCGAACTGCGTCTCCGACGCCGACCGGTCCGCGTGGACGTCGACCGGGTACGCCGCCTTGAGGAACTTCTCCGTCTCGTGCCAGTCCATCTCGGTCTCGATGTCGACCCGCTTGGCACCCGGGCGAACCCGCAGCGTCTGGGTGACCGTGGACCGGCCGAACGAGCGCGTCACGACGACGACGGCCTCGTCGTCATCGGTGCTGAAGTCGACGCTGTCGACCTCGGTGACGTCGCGGACGTTGTTCTTGTAGAACGAGTCGACGTCCCACGCGTCCCAGTGGTTCGGCGTGTCCACGTGCAGCTGGAGAAGGTTGCCCACGGCACCCGGTGCGATGACCTCGCGGTCCGCCTCGACGTCGTACAGCGAGGTGATCAGGCCGCGCTCGTCGATCGTCACCCGGATCAGACCGTTGTCGATCACGCCGTTCTCGACCGTGACCGCCTGGCCCGCGGTGGTGGCGACACCCGCGCCGAGACCGGCGACGCCGTGGCGGCCGTGCGGCGCGGCGTTGAAGACGATCAGCTCGTCACCCTCGCCGGCCAGTGCCTGCTGCGCACGGGAGATGATCGCGTCCAGCTCGTCGGCGATCTTCGCGTAGGTCCGCTCGGCCTCGCGGTGCACCCAGGAGATCGACGAGCCCGGCAGGATGTCGTGGAACTGGTGCAGCAGCGCGATCTTCCACAGCCGGTCCAGGTCTTCGTACGGGTACGTGTCGAGCTTGCCCGCGACAACAGCCGCTGTGCTCCACAGCTCGGCCTCGCGGAGCAGGTGCTCGGTCCGCCGGTTGCCCTGCTTGGTCTTGGCCTGCGAGGTGTACGTCGCGCGGTGGATCTCCAGGTAGAGCTCACCGGACCAGACCGGAGCGTGCTCGCGGTACTCCTCCTCGGCCGCCGTGAAGAACTCGGTCGGGGACTCGATCGTCACCTTCGGCGAGGACTCCAGGTCCTTGACCCGGCGAGCGGTCGCGACGAACTCACGGGTGGGGCCGCCACCGCCGTCGCCGTACCCGAACGGAACCAGCGAGCGGGTCGCGGCGCCGTTCTCCTGGAAGTTCCGCTGCGCGTGCGCCAGCTCACGACCGGACAGGTCGGAGTTGTACGTGTCGATCGGCGGGAAGTGGGTGAACACCCGCGTCCCGTCCAGGCCCTCCCACCAGAAGGTGTGGTGCGGGAACTTGTTCTCCTTGTTCCAGGAGATCTTCTGGGTCAGGAACCACTTCGAGCCGGACAGCTTCACCAGCTGCGGCAGCGCCGCGGTGTAGCCGAACGAGTCCGGCAGCCAGACCTCCTGGGTGTCGATCCCGTACTCGTCCAGGAAGAACTTCTTGCCGTGCACGAACTGCCGGGCCAGCGCCTCGCTGCCGGGCAGGTTGGTGTCGGACTCGACCCACATACCGCCGACCGGGACGATGGTGCCTTCGGCAACGGCCTTCTTCAGCCGCTCCCAGACCTCCGGGTAGTTGTCCTTCACCCAGGCGTGCTGCTGGGCCTGCGAGAACGCGAAGACGAGCTCCGGGTACTCCTCGGCGAGGGTGGCGACGTTGGAGACCGTACGGGCGACCTTGCGCCGGGTCTCCCGCAGTGGCCACAGCCACGCGGAGTCGATGTGCGCGTGCCCGACCGCGGACAGCTGGTGCGCGCTGGCGTGCGCCGGACGGCTCAGTACGTCGGTCAGTTGGGCGCGCGCGTCCGCGGCGGTGCCGGCGACGTTCTCGTAGTCGAGCGCGTCGAGCGAACGGCTGAGGGCGCGCAGGATCTCGCGGCGGCGCGGCTCCTGGGCGGACAGCTCCTTCTGCAGGCTGTCGAGTGCCTCGAGGTCAAGGATCAGGTCCCACACCTCGGCGTTGAACACGGCCAGGTCGGCGCGGGCGAGCTGGTAGATCGGGTGGTCGCCGAGCTTGGCGCCGATGTCGACCTTCGCGTAGGCGTTGTCGAGCGGGATCTCCGGGTTCGCGGCGCCCTCGACATAGAACTCGACCCGGTCGCCGGCGGATGCCGCCGTACCGTCCGGGCCGAGGATCGACAGCGGGGCGTAGGTCTGCCGCGGGTGCAGGCCCTTCAGTGGCTTGCCGGAGGTGGTGTGCACCAGGCCCTCGGCGGAGAAGCCCGGGCCGCCGCTGAAGCCGAGGTCGATGACCGCCTCGATCTCGCTGCCGGCCCATTCGGCCGGGACCTGGCCGCTGAACTTGAACCACGCGGTGCCCCAGGCCGGACCCCACGGCAGGCCGATCTCGGCCTTCTCGTAGGTCTGCGCCAGCGCCTCGGCGGGGGACACGGGCTCACCGGGTGCGTGCCACACCTCGATGTCCAGCGGGACCGCCGCGCCGTAGATCGCGGGGCGGAGCCGCTCCCGCAGGGCGCGCCTGAGCCGCTCCTCGATGAGTTGACGGTCGTCGTGCACGAAATCAGCCTCCGGGGAAGATCCTCACGCGGCCGCCACGGCCGCACGGATGACAACGCTGTCACACCTACCCCTGGCCCGTCCAGACGCAGTTTGGCCACGGTATCCAGACGGCATCCAGGCTTACCTGTCGGTAGCGGTTCGGTTGCGGCCACCGGCACGGCTACCCCCGAGGCCCGGTTGTTGTCTAGGTTGTCTGCATGGATCGCCCCCGCCTGCTGACCCCTGCCCGGCCGACTGGGATGACGAGACGCAGTGTTCTCGGCTTCGGAGCCGCGGCCGCGTCGGCCCTGCTGGTGCCCGGCTGCTCCCGCGGCCGGGCGGACGAGCCTGCGCCCGCCGCGGCCGGGACCTTCGTCACCGGCAACCCCGGCGGCGTCTACAACGTCTTCGGTGCGGCGCTGTGCGGCCTGGTGAGCGAAGTCACCGGCATGGAGCTGAAGCCGCTGCCGAGCAACGGGTCGGTCGACAACTTGGTCAAGGTCGCGACCCGCGTCGCCGACCTCGGTTTTTGTACGTCGGACTCGGCGCTCGCGGCGTACGAGGGCACCGATGAGTTCAGCAAGGGCCCGCTGCGGTTCAGCGCACTCGCCCGGGTGTACGACAACTACGTCCACATCGTCGTCCCGATGGCCTCGAAGGCCAAGGAGCTGACGGACCTCAACCCGCCCAAGGACGACCCGCACGCGCGGAAGATGGTTGTCAGCATCGGGCCGAAGAACTCCGGGACCCAGATCGTCGCCGACATGATCCTCGACGAGGCGAAGGTCGATGTGACGCGGGTCAACATGACACTGGAGCAGTCGGTCGCGGCGCTGACCCCGAAAGGCGACGCCACCCGGGGCTCGATCGACGCGTTCATCTGGAGCGGCGGCGTACCGACGGTGCCGATCGCGAAGCTGCAGAGCACGCTCGGCTTCCGGCTGCTGGACATCACCAAGGTGGCCCAGACGATCGCGTTGAAGGAGTTCGGCGGCTTCGTCGTGTCGTCGATCCCGCCGTCGCAGTACGGGCTGGCGAGTTCGGTGCAGACGCTGGCGGTCCCGAACTACCTGATCGCGAAGCCGGGGCTGTCCGACTCGTGGGCGTGGTGGACGGTCAACACGCTGTTCCGCCGCCAGAACGACCTGATCAAGGACCACCCGGAGGCCGGCGCGCTCGACCCGCGCTCGGCCATCTCCACCATGCCGGTACCGCTACACCCCGCCGCCGAACGCTGGTACCGGCAGAATCACATCTGACGCCTACATGTCGTAGTCGTCGATCAGCGGGACGCGGACCTCGATCACGAGGCCGCCGCCGATCGGCGGGCGGGCGACCACCCGGCCGCCGACCCGGGCCGCCTCGGAGCGGACGATCGCCAGCCCGAGACCGGTGCCGGGCATCTCCCGGTGGTGCGCGCTGCGCCAGAACCGCTCGCCGACCTTCTTCAGGTCGCGTGAGCCCAGTCCGAGGCCGTGGTCGCGGACCGACATCACGACCTCGGTGCCGTCCCGGGTGACCGAGACCTCCACCGGCGGGGCGCCGTACTTGGACGCGTTGTCGAGCAGTACGTCGAGGATGTCGTCGACCTCGAGCTCGGGCGCGACTCCGCCCGGGACCATCTCCCCGACGATCAGCTCCAGATCGTCGGCGGCGTACACGGCCTTCCAGCCGACGAGTCGTTCCTTCACCGCCTGGGCCAGGTCCAGTGCCTCGTCGTTGCCCTCGGCATCGGCTGCCGAGGGGCGGTCCGAGCCGGCCAGGCGGGACAGCCGCTGGACGATCCGGCCGAGCCGGTCGATGTCGCTGAGCGCGAACCGGGCGGTCGGCGACAGCCGGGACAGGCCCTCGATGTGGATCCGGGCAGACGTCAGCGGCGTACGCAGCTGGTGTGACGCGTCCGCGACGAACTCCCGCTCACGCTGACGGGCCTGGTGCAGGCTCAGCGCCATCGAGTTGAAGCTGTCGCCGAGGCGGCGTAGCTCGGGTGCACGGCCGTCGGTCGACACCCGGGTGTCGAGCGCGCCGCGGGTGATCTGGTGGGTCGCGTTGTCGAGGTCCTGCAGCGGCCGGAGCACCCAGCGGGTGATCGGCCGGACGATACCGACGATGATCGCGCCGATGCTGATCAGCAGGCCGCCGAGGAGAAGCAGCAGCCCGCGCTGGACCTGGTCGCGGGCGTTCTCGGTCGGCACCCGCAGTACGGCTGCACCGAGGACGCTGCCGTTGTTGACGACCGGACGGGACACGATCATCTCGCCGGAGCGCCACGGCCACAGCGCGGGCGGCTCGGGTGGCAGCCGGCCGGCCAGCGTGCTGTGCAGCGCGGTCGCGATGTCCGGCTCCTTCACGTCCACACCTGACACGGAGGTCGCGATGACGCGTGAGTCGACGTCGACCACGAAGACCGGCGTGTTGTACAGCTCCTGGTACCGGACCGCGAGCTCACGCAGGTTGGCGATGTCACCGGTCTGCAGCGGGGACTCCGCCATGGTGGCGAACCAGTCCGCGTCGTTGCTCCGGGACAGGAACAGCGTGCGCGACGTACTCGTGGCGATGAAGTTCGCCAGCGGGATGACGGCGACGATGGCCAGGGCGACCACCATCGGGACGAGGGACTGCAATAGTCGACGGCGCAACGGTCAGTCCGAACCCAGGCGGTAGCCGACGCCGCGGATGGTTTGCACGAGTTCCGGCCTGCCGAGCTTCGCGCGCAGGCTGGCGACGTGGACGTCCATGGTCCGCGAGGACGCCTCGAAGACCGACTGCCAGGCGTACAGAGCTACCTGTTCACGGGGGACAACCCGGCCGTGGTGAGCGGCCAGCACTGCTAGCACGTCGAACTCCTTGCGGGTCAGGCTGATGGGCTTGTCCGCCACCTGAACCGTGCGGGCCTCGATATCCACGGTCAGGTCGCCGACGGTCACCCGGGGGCGGGGCTGCAAGAGACCGGTACGACGTAGTACAGCATCGATGCGGGCCAGCAGTTCGGAAATCGCGAACGGTTTGACCACGTAGTCGTCGGCGCCGCTGCGCAGGCCGCGGACCCGGTCGGCGGCCTCGCCGCGAGCCGTCACCGCGATCACCGGCACGTCGGACACCGTGCGGATCTGCCGGCAGACGTTGATGCCGTCCCCGTCCGGCAGCCCCAGGTCCAGCAGGACCAGGTCGCCGGGGTCCGCCGCCAGGGCGTCGGCCGCGGTGCGGACGTGCGTGACCATCAGGCCGTAGCGCCGCAAAGCGGGTATCAGGGCATTGGCGATATCGAGATCGTCCTCGACCAGCAGAATCCGGACCGCGCCACTCATGCGGTGATCGTAGGCCAGGTCACGCCCCGATGTGTCAGATCTTGGTAAAGACGTAATCACGTGACTCCACCCAGTGTTCGGCAACATTAGCCTTCCGGACACAGGAGGGAACCAGTCGATGACTGTCGGTGTTGATCCGGGGGGCAGCGTCACCACGCCCTCCGACGAAGACCTGGCCGAGTATGAGCAGGAACGCCCCGCTCGGCGGCTCAGGCCTGCCCTGGACCTGGTTGTTTCGGTCTGGTGCGCAATCGTCAGCGTCGGCGTCCTCGCCCAGGTCTTCTTCCCATTACCACAAGGCACGCAGTTCTACTTGGTGATCTTTCTCGCAGCGGTTCTGCCGATCACGCTGCTGTGTTACCGCGGCTTCCGCCTTCCCGGCCGGACTCGCACGCATGACGATCCGGGTGTCGTGGACTGGATCCTCGCGGTCATCGCGCTGGCGGTATGCCTCTATCCGCTGCTGGACTTCGATGCGTACCTCGAGCGGCGTCAGGCCCCGACCGCGTTGGACGTGATCGCCGGAGCGGTGCTGCTTCTGCTGCTGCTCGAGGCGTGCCGTCGTACGACTGGCTGGGTGTTGCCGGTCTTCAGCCTGGTGTTCATCGCCTACGCGTACTACGGCGGCTACCTGCCCTACACGTGGTCGCTGGCCCACCAGGGCTTCAACTTCGACGCGATCATCGCCCAGTTCACGATGGGTACGGCGGGTTTCTACGGGACGCCCTTGAGTGTGGCTGCGTCGTACATCGTGCTGTTCACGATCTACGGCGCGGTGCTCGACTACTCGGGCGCCGGCAAGTTCTTCATCGACCTGTCCTTCGCAGCCTTCAAACGCAGCCGTACGGCGCCGGGCCGAACGGTCACCCTCGCGGGCTTCCTGCTCGGCAGCGTGTCCGGCTCCGGTACGGCGACCGCCGTGTCGCTCGGGACCGTGTCGTGGCCGATCCTGCGCCGCGCCGGCTACCCGCCCGAACCGGCAGGCGGAATGCTCGCCGCGTCCGGGATCGGCGCGATCCTGTCACCGCCGACGCTGGGCGCGGCCGCGTTCATCATCGCGGAGTTCCTGCAGGTGTCGTACCTGAAGGTTCTCGGGTTCGCGGTGATCCCGACGATCCTGTACTACCTGGGCATCCTGCTCGCGATCGAGATCGACGCCCGCAAGCACGGGACGACGTCGGCGGAGACCTCCTCGGACTCGGCCTGGCGGTTGTTGCTGCGGTTCGGGTACCACTTCCTGTCGTTGTTCGTGATCATCGCGTTCATGGCGGTCGACGTACCGCCGTTCAAGGCTGTCGTCTACGCGGTGATCATCCAGTTCGGGCTGTCGTTCCTGGATCGCGAGCACCGGCTGACCGGCCGGCCGTTGTTCAAAGCGCTTGCCCAGGGCACCCGTTCGGTGCTGCCGGTGGCGGCGACCTGTGCGACCGCGGGCGTGATCGTCGCGGTCACCACGCAGACCGGGCTCGGGCTGAACCTGGCCGAGATCATCGTCAGCGCGGCGCGGGGGCTGACCTCGAACCACACCGCGGTCCTGATCCTGACCGTGGTGCTGTCCGGGTTCGCCGTACTGATCCTCGGGCTCGCGGTGCCGGTGACCGCGTCGTTCATCATCGCGGCGGTGATCATCTCGCCGGCGCTGGTGAACCTGGGCGTGACCCAGCCCGAGGCGTACATGTTCATCTTCTACTACGCCGTCCTCTCCGAGGTCTCGCCGCCGACCGCACTGGCCGCGGTGGCGACGGCCGCGATCACCGGCGGCAAGGTGATGCCGACGATGTGGCAGGCGTGGAAGTACACGCTGCCGGCGTTCCTGGTGCCGTTCGCGTTCGTGCTCACCGACAACGGCGCGCACCTGCTAGGTCAGGGATCGTTCATCGGGATGGTGTGGACCACGCTGGTGTCGATGCTCGCGGTCGCGGCGCTGGCGGTGGTGACCGGCGGTTGGGTCTTCGTCCGGGCGACCTGGCTCGAGCGGGCGGTCTGCGTACCGGCAGCCGCGTTGCTGCTGTACCTCGCGCCCGTAACCATCACGGCCGGAATCTGTTTGCTACTTGTTGCCGTCGTCATCAATCTGGTCCGGCGGCAGCGCCAGGCCTCTTCCGCGGAAGGAACCGTTGCCTCATGAGACTCCGCACCACCGTCGTGGCGCTTGCCGTTGTCGTCTCGCTGGCTGCCTGCGGCGGTCAGCGTGAACCTGCCGGGTCCTCGGACGGCGGCGGGCGACTGACGATTGCCACCGGCAACACGACGGGGGTGTACTACCAGCTCGGCGGCGCGTTGGCCTCGGTGATCTCCTCGAAGGTGTCGGGCTACCGCGCGACCGCCAGTGAGACCGGTGCCTCGGTGCAGAACATCCAGGGCCTGGTCGCGGGGAACTACGACATCGCCTTCTCGCTGGGTGACTCGGCATCGGACGCGGTGAAGGGCGAGAACAGCTTCAAGTCCAAGCAGGATGTGGTCGCGCTGACCCGGCTGTACAACAACTACACGCAGGTCGCCGTCCGGACGTCGGCCGGGGTCAACTCGATCGCGGACCTGAAGGGTAAACGGGTCTCGACCGGTTCGCCGAACTCCGGGACCGAGGTGATCGCGCGCCGGCTGCTGGAGGCGGCCGGGCTGGATCCGGCGCACGACGTCACCGCCCAGCGGCTCGGGCTGCCGGAGTCGGTCGACGCGATGAAGTCGGGCTCGATCGACGCACTGGTCTGGTCCGGCGGTCTGCCGACCGGCGGGATCACCGATCTGACCACGAGTATGGGCAAGGGTGTGAAGCTCTTGCCGATCACGGATCTGCTGCCGAAAATGCAGGAGAAGTACGGCTCGGTCTACACCCAGGCACCGATCCCGGCCGCGACGTACAAGCAGGCGGCCGACGTACCGACGATCGTCGTGCCGAACGTGCTGCTGGTCCGCAAGGACATGAAGGACGAGCTCGCCGAGCAGTTGACGAAGGTCATCTACGACAACATGGATGCGCTGGTCGCGGTGAACGCGGCCGCGAAGGGCATCACGCTCGAGAACGCGGAGAAGACCGACCCGGTGCCCCTGCACCCCGGTGCGAGGAAGGCGATCGACGGACTCAAATAACGGTTTTGCTGGTACCGCCGGTGGGCACCGGACCTCTGGGGTCCGGACCGGTCCGGTGGCCAGCTCAGAGACCGTCCTCCCTCGCACACCAGGCGCAGCGGGGGAGGACGCAGGGCCCGCCTCCGCACACCAGGCGCAGCGGCGGCGGGACCGACGCCGGCTCCCACAACCAGGCGCAGTGAGTGCCGGCAGACCGGGTCCATCCAGCGGAGGCATCCGCCGGGTGGGCCCGGTCACCCTTTTGTCTAGCGGGGTTCCTGTTCGTGTATCGGTGTGCCGTACAGGTAGTGCGACAGTGCGGAGTCGCGCTTGGGGTGGGCGTGGTACTTGATCGGCACCACGCGTCCCTCGGCGCTGTCCCACGCGTTGTCGGCCATCCGCCACATCCGGTGCGCCAGCCGTCCGGCCATGCCGGTGTGGGGCGAGGCCGGGTGCGCGCGGGTCGGCGCGACCTCCTCCGCCTCCAGCAGGTCCTCGGTCAGCGTGTTCACATCCGCGCCGTCGAGCTGCTCGCAGATCTGGCGGCTGTACGTCGCCTCCATGTGCTCGTGCTGCCCGAGCAGCCGGTCGATGTGCTGCCACAGGTCGTCGTGCTGGAGGTGCAGGAAGCGGCTGTCGCCGTACTGCCGTCCTTTGAGGAAGCGCAACGAGCGCTCCAGTTCCTTGGCGTTGCCGACGTACCTGGTGACCATCACCGCGCCGTCGGGGAGACGCCGGACGTGCGGGAGGAGCACGTCTTCTGCCGCGGCCAGGTGCTGTGCGGCGATGGCGTAGAACCAGTCCGTCTGGTGCCTGTTCTCAGGGTGGGCCGCATCCGGGTGATGCGCCGGCTCGGCCAGCTCCCGAATCTTCGCGTGTTCGTAGGTCAGGGCCAATTCGAGCGTCGAAGCGGTCATCTCAACCACCTCCAGAGGGGGGTCTACTCCAGCGTGTGCCCTTCCTGGCTGGACTGCAACCACCTCACCTCGCTCCGTAACCATCCGGCAATGGAGAAGCGCCCGCCGCAAGGGGTACGGCGGGCGCTTCGGTCCGGGTGGTGCGGGTGGTTCAGCGGGATGGTCAGCCGTCCGAGCTCTTCTTCCAGAGGTTGATGCCGGCTTCGACAGCGTCGGCGTCGATGGCCTCGAGCTCCTCCGGGGAGAACTTGAGGTTGCGGACCGTGGCCAGGCTGTCCTCGAGCTGGGCGACGCTGGAGGCGCCGATCAGCGCGCTGGTGACGCGGTCGTCGCGGAGCGTCCAGGCGAGAGCCAGCTGGGCGACGGACTGGCCGCGCTCCTTGGCGATCTCGGCCAGGGCGCGGACGTGCTTGAGGGTGTCCTCGGTCAGCGAGTCCGGGTTCAGCGACTTGCCCTGCGCCGCGCGGGAGTCCGACGGGATGCCGTCCAGGTAGCGGTTCGTCAGCACACCCTGTGCCAGCGGCGAGAACGCGATCACGCCGACACCGAGCTCACCGACGGCGTCGAGCAGGTCCTCCTCGATCCAGCGGTTGAGCATGGAGTAGGACGGCTGGTGGATCAGCAGCGGCGTACCCATTTCGCCCAGGATCCGGGCCGCCTCGCGAGTACGGTCAGCGGAGTACGACGAGATGCCGGCGTACAGCGCCTTGCCCGATCGGACGGCCGCGTCGAGCGCGCCCATCGTCTCCTCGAGCGGGGTGTCGGGGTCGAACCGGTGCGAGTAGAAGATGTCGACGTAGTCGAGGCCCATCCGGCTCAGCGACTGGTCCAGCGAGGCGAGCAGGTACTTCCGCGAGCCGCCGCCCTGACCGTACGGCCCCGGCCACATGTCGTACCCGGCCTTTGTCGAGAGGATCAGCTCGTCGCGGTACTTCGCGAAGTCGCGCGCGAAGTGCGTCCCGAAGTTGGTCTCGGCCGAGCCGTACGGCGGGCCGTAGTTGTTCGCCAGGTCGAAGTGCGTGACGCCGAGGTCGAACGCCCGCCGCAGGATGTCGCGCTGCGTCACGAACGGCTTGTCGTCGCCGAAGTTGTGCCACAACCCCAACGAGATCGCCGGCAACTGCAGCCCGCTCCGCCCGGTCCGCCGGTAACTCATCTGGTCGTCATACCGGCCTTCGGCCGCCACATAATCAGTCACGAAACACCAGTCTGCCCCATCCCCAACCAATCGCAAACCCCTTGTTTTCAAGCAGAAACCCCACAACTAACACCCAGAACCCCACCTTCTTGATCCTCCCGGTACGGGGTGGCTGCGGAAGCCGCGCGCGACTGGCGTGGGGTCAGTCGCCGAGGTCCAGCCGAGTCATCCGGTGTCGGCTCGCGAGGTAGATGAACGGGCCGCGCTCGTCGGCCAGTGCTTCGATGCGCCGCCAACGGGTCATCACGACCTCGAGCTGTCCCCACCTGGTTCTCGCATCGTCGCCGGCGAGCGCGACCATCTTGACGCCGCTCTCGCGGACGGCGCGGCGCTCGGCCTGGTTCTCACGGATGTTGCGGTCGCGAGAGATAACGAGCCAGCCCTGGGCAGCAGCGACCGGCAGCCAGGCGGTGTCAGGCGTGCGAGTGTCGGCTATCAGGCAGGGCGGACGCTCGCGCTTGTGCACGACCGCTCCGGGATCGCCGGGGCATGTCACGTCGTTGCGCAGCGGACAGAGGACCTTGGCCAGCCCGAGGATGTCGGCATCGAGGTAGTAGCGGATCACAGATTCGCGCATGACAGATCGGATCGGGATCAAGCGGCAGCGTGGCGCTGCTCCTCGTACGACAACGCCCACCGCACCTCGGAGACCGAGATTCCGTAATCCGCAGCGATCTCGTCGGCGGATGCGCCCTCGTCCGCCTCGTCGAAGATGCTGACTGTGCTGATACCAGCAACTGCCGGGCGACCGAATCGCACGTCGGGGCGAATCTCGACAGGCGAGTCGGCGCTGTGGGGCTTCCAGCCGGCAGCCACGTCGCCGTCCCAGACGACTCGCTCCAGGAACACACCGCCCGCATAGGTGAGCATCAGTTGGTCGTCGACACTGCTGACCACCTGGAACTCGGGGGCCAGACCTGCTTCCTCTTGCGCACGCAGGACCAGGGTGGGCCTGCCCCGTTTTGACGGACATCCGAGATCAGGAGCTTGTGCTCCGGGAGGATGTTCATCATGGAGTCCATGGGCAAGAAGAAGCCGCGGC
>NZ_JBEPDK010000015.1:0-76734 GCF_040300265.1 Kribbella sp. NPDC000426
GCCCTGCCACCTACGAATCAACCCACGCCACCCACCAACAGGTAGCGTGAACCAACCTCACACCAACCCTGTCCGTCGAACCGGGTCAACGCCAGACCTGGGTTGGCAGCTATCAGGGCGATCGGTCAGGTATGGCGAGAGGGCTATCGGTCTCTACGGCGCTTTTCGGCGTATTGGATGGCTCTCATGACCAAGTAGAGGTCGAAATCGGCGGTACCGATGAGGTCAGCGCACAGAGAGTCATTGGCGAGGCGATACCGGAGCAGTGTGAGGATGTCATCAGCCCGCAACAGATCGGGAGCATGTGAGAGCAGGCCTGCGGTCTTCGCACTGATCTTCACGGACATCGACGCAACTTGGTCCACTGGGTAGATGGGTTCGAGTGCGTCTCGCAAAACCTCTGCAACAGATCTGGAGTCGTCAGGAGCCGTTGTGCCGGTAGCGATCTGCGCTGTTTGCCACCACTCGATCATCTGCCCCTGGTGCGTCACGACTCCCTTCGCCAGAGCCGTCTTGTCCAGATAGGTCGGGTTCAGAGATCCGAACTCATCTTCGACCACATGCGCTCGGGTCCCGCGGCTGCTGACGTAGGGCCGCTGTAAGCCGGGAACGCGGAACGTGTAGCCAGGCGGCAGGTGCTTGGACAAGGCGATGATTCCTGCGGACGCTGACACATCGGCGGCCGCCAATTCTTCCAACAGCTCCGGCACCTCGCGGTATCCATCGGTGATGGAGTGCAGAAATCTCTGTGGGATGAGCAGCCGGGAGGCGAACCGGTTCGCTTCCCATTCTTGTCGCTCCGCGAGTGTGCGGCCAAGGTCCCTGTCGCTGCCTTCAGGCGCGACAGAGGATGGCGCAGTGGGATCTTGGTGGCATTCAACTATGTCGACGTGCCACGAGATCCGGATGTGGCCGTACTCATGTGCGGCCGTAAATCTCTTGCGAAAGGTGGGACTCTGCTGCCTGAGAAAGATCTTTGGCCGCTTCGAGTTCAGTTCCACTGCGAGGCCGTCACAGTTGAATGCCCACTCAATCTCCTCGACATCGGCGAACTCTCGCGCGAGAGCCAGGATGTCGATTGGCGGGCGGAGGTCTAGTCGCTCAACGAGCGTGTCGGCAAGCCGTTCAACTGCGGTCGGTGGGCTCATACCGTCCGGTTTGCTTCAACCATGCAAGCAACTTCTTGGCCTCGTCGTCGTTCTCGGCTCGTGCTGCCGCAGCAGCTGCGGTCGCCACATCTCTGATCTCTGCAACCGAACGATGATGTTTTCGAGCAGCGAACACGAACCGGAGCGACTGAGGGTGCTCAACCCACAACGCGTACTCAGCCGCGGTTAGACCCAGGAACTGTGACACTGAGTCAGGCGCTCCGGGAGTGTCGTGCCAGGCTTCGATGTAGTCGTCGATGTCGTCTGGCAAAGCACGACCCTGCAGAACTGCGTCAACGAACGTGGCTGTCTCAGACATCGATCCTCCTCCCTTTGCGTGGCTCCTTTATCATGGTACCGGTCCTTGCGTCCAGTGCGCCGATATGGTGTCCGCGCGAGTTGAAAACCTCAATCTCGCCGTGGAGTGGATCCCACGTGTACAACCGCCCATCTTTGGAACGCCAGCGTTTCTCACCGTTGAACGCACCCAGAGGCTCCAACTGGTCGAGATAGCACGGGTCCGGTCTTGGCTTGTAGAAGCCACCTGCCACCCCCTCGCCCCACCCTCCTGTCGCCGACTATTCGCGATGCACGAACGACTGGGCCCCCGCCCCCGGATAGCTTAGCCAGGAATCCGCCTGTACGCGCGCGGTGCCCTCGAACGGCGTGGCCCGCGTGGCTGAAACTCACGTGGGTTCTCGATCGCGACGAGCACGCCCGCAGGACCGTCAGATACTCGGTGTCTCGATCCGGCGTAGTTCCATACGGCTGGATGTCGTCCGTGAATCCGCTATTGTTTAGCTTCTGGCCCTTCGATGACCACGATGTGGTCGATCTTTCGGAACGGCATGATCAGACGATCGATCGACACCCAGCGAGGCGGCTTCCCAACTGCATCGGTGATTCGGATCGGCTTAGCTAATGCGACGTCGCGTTGGTCGCCTAGATCGTCCAGGCTGTAGGAATGAAGACGCCCCTCAACTAGGCGTCCGTCCGTGAGTTTGAGTCCGACCCACGGCAGTGTTCCCCTTGAGCGGGTGCCTAGCGCGTGGACCCATACGTTGCCTTCCGGGCGAAACTCTGGGCGACTGCGGCGCCGCTGGACGAAGTGAAGTCCAACCGAGAGGGCGGTCGCCAGCACGAGTGAGAGCGCGACGGTGCCGATGGCAGCGCGAGCGTGCTTCGCTAGGTAGTCGCTCCCGCATGTCGCCCACTCTCCGACGTCGAGTGTGAATGGCAGAGGCACGAGAGCGACTGCCAGCAGGGAGACGCCGGTGGTCGCAAGACCGATCGCGACAATCTCGATGAGTTCGCTCAGAGCGCCGGCGCCGGAGGTCGGTGGTCGGAAGCGGCTCAGCAGCCGCCGGTTGAGCCAGCCAGGGACCAGCGCAACAGCAATGAGGAGGGCCGGCAATGCGGTCGGTAGCACTACTCGCCAGAACCGGTATCGGCTGAGGGCTGCGTCTCGACGGTTGTAACTGGGTCAAGCGTTGCGGGCGGTGGGACGTAGTCGGCTTCGAAGCCGGGGGTGATGATCACCTGTGCGCCCTCGCGCACCTCTGTGGGTCCCGAGATCGAGGTGGTTTGGTGGTTGCTGGCGGCCGGATGGCTCTTATCATCAGTCATGCGGATCAGTATGGCCACGAGTGAGGACAGTTCTGATTCTCGACTCACCGTCCGCCTTGCTAACACGACTGCTAACAAGCCAGTGGATCAGGCTGGACTCAGGTAGACGTTGCCCCCTGGTCTGAGCGCTCGACCATGGCCCGAGGTGTGCCGATGGACACCGGTCGCGGGACTCGTAATGAGAAGGTCGTCGGTTCGATTCCGACAGGCGGCTCCACCAGAAGTACGCGCTGACCTGCGCAAACCCGGTTCGACACGGAACCGGGTAGTCCGGCCGGTTGCAGTTCGAGTTGCAGTTTGGTCGTTCTCACGGTGTACCGCCCGGCCACTCACGTCTCCCGTTGGCCCGTCTCTGACTGGCTGTGGGTTCCCGCATCGCCCCGCTAGCAATCATGGAAGGGACGGTCCGGCACGGCACGCGTCAAGGGCGCGCACACTACGCGCGTCGGCTACGCCGATCTTCGACCCTTGACCCGCACCGCACCTAAGGTCGGCAGCTATCGGGGCGATGCGGGAGGTCTGCCCGATCCGTTGACACGTAACCGTCAAGCGGTGCCGGGGCTGTCTCGGGCTGTGACCCACCAGCCGTTGGACAGTGCGAGTCGCCCAGACCGACAAGCACTGCGTTGCTCTGTGACCCACTGCTCCAAGTCGTCCACCGATTGGGCTATTGATCGCCCAGTGGTGTCGAGTAAATGAGTCTCCCACCGGGGATCATCCTTGGTCCATGCCGACCACCGATCCCAGGACATATCCGGCCAGCCGCCGTCGACGATCACGTCCGGGCGGTAGCGAGGATCTTCCGCATGTCCACGGTGCCAGGTGCTCCAACCGACGAACGCATCAACGACTGCAGGGGACCACTTGTCGCCGTCGCGTGAACTGAGACGCCGACGCCTCTCGTTATCTGCGACGTCCACCAGACACACCGCGATGCCATCGAGCAGCGGCGCGGATGGTGAAGCCAAGATCTCACCGAGCGGCGACTGTCCGGTCAGAAGAAGATCCAGCCCGCGGCTTTGATACTCCAGAGCTCGGCCGATCCACAGTTCCGTTGTTCGGTGTCGCCACTGTGTGTCCGCATCCTCCGGTACGCCGATCTCGTCGTGGTCATGGACAACCAGGCCATGCAGTCTGGTACCCAAGGCGTGGGCCAGCGTCGTCTTGCCCGAACAACTCGAACCGGTCAGCGTCAGCAACATCCCACCAACCTTGGCAGCCTCGCTGCTCCCGAGCGACTGATTTCCTCCGACGACAGTTGCAGTAGCAGTTGCAGTACGCGGCCGTTCGCGATCGTTCAAGGAAGGCCAATCGCCCTGTAAATAAGGCAATTCGAACCACAGCGAACAGACGCGAACGATGGTCACAAGCACTCGTAATGAGAAGGTCGTCGGTTCGATTCCGACAGGCGGCTCCACGTAGAACCCCAGGTCAGAGGCCACGCTCTGCCTGGGGTTTCTCTTTCCGGACGGGCCGGGCGTCACGTGTTCGGGCGGTGGGATTGGTTGCGGGCGGCGGTTAGTGCGGTGTCGATGTCTCGGTAGATCGTGAGTCCGGGGTCGTTCTGGGTGTGGTGGAGGACGTCGCGGACCTGGCCGATGTCGCGGGCGAAGTAGAGGCGGACGCCCTGTGAGGCGAGATCGTGGGTGAGTTGGTCGAGCATGCCGGCCGCGGTGACGTCGATGAAGGGTGTGGTCTCGCCGTCGAGCACCACGGCGTTGACCCCGGCCACGGCGAGGGCGCGAACATGATCGCGGATATGGTCCGCGTTGGCGAAGAAGAGCCCGGACTCCACGCGGACCACCACGATCCCCGGTTCCGGGTGAAGGTCGGGGTGCCGGTCAGCGTCCACCCATAGTCCGTTCCCGTCGGCGACGCGGACCAGGCGAGTCAGGTGCGGCCGACTGGCCCGGAACAGTAGCAGCGTCATCGACACGGCGATGCCGATGACCAGACCCGGCAGGGTGTCGAAGACCAGGACGCCGAGCATCGCCATGAGCGCGGCGAGGAAGTCCGCGCGGGCGGCCGGTCCGTAGATGCCGGCGAGCCGTTCGGTCCAGACGCGGTAGAGCCGGCGCAGCGCGGGGATGTCGATCAGTTCGACGACCGCGGCGATGACGACGGCGGCCAGGGTCGCCTCCGGCAATTGCTCGAACAGGCTGGTCAGGAACAGCAGCGTCACCACTGTGAGGGCGGCGACGGTCAGGCCGCTGAGCTGAGAGCGGGCTCCGGCTCCACCGTTCACCGCGGTCTTGGACAGACTGCCGTTGACGACCATCCCCGAGGCGAGGCCGGAGCCGAGGTTGGCCACGCCCAGGCCGGCGAGCTCGCGGTTGGCGTCGATGTCGTAGCCCGCCTGAGCGGCGTACGTCTTGGCCGCCGCCAATCCCTCGGCGAACCCGATCAGCAGAACGCCCCCAGCCGGCCCCACCAAGGCGAGATAGTCATCGATCCCCAACCCGGAGGGAAGACCTAGTGCCGGCAGGCCGGACTCGATCGGCCCGACGATCGCCACACCGTGCTGGTCGAGGTCGAGCACGGCAACGGCGATGATGCCGAGCAGGACCGCGACCAGCGAACCGGGTACGAGCGGCAGCCATCGGCGCAGCGCGAGTACGACCACGAGACTGAGCAGACCGACCGCCAGCGTTGCCCAGCTGATCTGGTCCAAGGATGTGAGCAGATGCCAGAGCTTGGCGAAGAAATCGCCCTCGCCGCCTTCGATGCCGAACAGCTTCGGGAGTTGCCCGACCACGATCGTCAGCGCGAGCCCGACGATGAATCCCTTCAGCACCGGCTCGGAGATGAGCGAAGCCAGAAACCCGAGCCGCGCGAGACCGGCGGCCACGCCGACCACCCCGGTGATCAGTGCGAGTGCGGTGGTCAGGGCGACGTACCGATCGCTGCCGCCCGCGACGAATGTGCCTACGATTCCTGCCGACAGGGCTGCGGTCGCCGACATCGGGCCGACCACCAGGTGTCGGGAGCTTCCGACCACCGCGTACAGGATCAGCGCGGGTACTGCGGCGTACAGCCCCACCACCGGCGGGACACCGGCGATCGTGGCGTACGCCAGCGACTCGGGCACCAACACTGCCCAAACCGTCAGACCTGCGATCAGATCCGGCCACACCCACCGGGAGCTGTATCCGGCGAACGACCCGAGCAGTAACGGGACCCTGCGCGTCATGCGGTCTCCCTCGCCGGACTACAGATTGCTGATTCCCTTGCCGATCAGGTCGACGCCGATGACGAGCAGAAGCACGCTCATCACCGCTGCGTTGTGGAACTGCAGCCACTGCTTCAGTTCGTCGAGCGGCTTGCGGAGCCGGTCGCGGGCAACGGCGTAGCCCAGCACCGGCACAGCCACGGTGCTCGCGGCGATCACCGTGTACACGGCCACCGCCAGGACATCGCCGCCGGTGGACAGCCCGCCAGAACCGATCGCCGTTCCCGCCGCCGCGCACAGCAGCAGATTTTTCGGATTGACCGCGGCCAGGACGAATCCGAGCCCGGCCGCCTTCGGCAGCGTGAAGCTGTCCATCGCCGACATCCACCCGGGAAGCGCCGCGGTCGTACCCGGCTTCGGCCGCCCACGCCACTGCCGGAAGGCGACGAATAGCAAAAGCACGCCCAATCCGATCTTGATCCACGACACCGCGGCCGACGGTTCGCCCGATCCCCCGAACCCGGCGTTGGCGAGCGCGGTGAACACACCTGATGCCACGGCGATGCCCGCGACCCACCCGATCACGAAGCCCACGCTGGTCCGGCCGGCTTTCGGCGCGAGCAGCATCAGAATCGCCGCGATAATGGGGATCGGGCTGATCGCAACCCCGATCGCCAGCGGCAGCAGTTGTCCGATGACCCCGTTCACGGCCGGCTCCGACCTGGCTGGTGCATCCGCATCACCCGAGCGTGACCGACGCCGACAGCGACGCACTCATCCTGCAGGGGTGAAGCCCGAGATGGTCCGGATGGTCAGACTCGGGGCCATGCCGACTCCACGTGATGCCAGCGCCTCCGTCCGCGAGCAGCACCGAGCCGCTCTCGCGACCTTGCCGATGTCTGATACCGCTGACTTCGATGCGACGTCTCGAGGTCTGCTGGCTGAGCCCAGCCCGGGGGTCGTGCGCGCCGCAAGCGGCGAAACGTTGTGGGACAACGACTCGTACGCCTTCCTGAGGGACGACGCCCCGGACGCCGTACACCCGAGTCTGTGGCGGCAGTCCCAACTGGTCGCCCGGCAAGGGCTGTTCGAGGTGGTCGACGGTATCTACCAGGTCCGCGGCTTCGACCTGTCGAACATCACATTCGTCGAGGGCGCCACCGGCCTGGTGGTCATCGATCCGCTGATCTCGTCCGAGACAGCGGCCGCCGCGCTCGCCCTGTACCGCGAGAACCGCGGCGACCGGCCGGTCCGCGCGGTCATCTACACCCACTCGCACGTCGACCACTTCGGCGGCGTCAAGGGCGTGGTCTCGCAGGACGATGTCACCGCCGGCCGGGTACGGATCCTCGCCCCGGAGGGATTCACCGAGCACGCCGTCTCCGAGAACGTCTACGCCGGCACCGCGATGGGCCGACGGGCGGGCTACATGTACGGCGCGGCGTTGGCCCGAGGCCCGCGCGGCCAGGTCGGCGCCGGACTCGGGCAGACGACATCGACCGGAACGATCACGCTCATCGCACCGACCGACTTCATCTCCACCACCGGGCACGAGGAGACCGTCGACGGGGTGCGGATGGTGTTCCAGATGGCACCCGACACCGAGGCGCCCTCGGAGATGCTGATCTACTTCCCCGAGCACAAGGCGCTCTGCGCGGCCGAGGACGCCACCCACAACCTCCACAATCTCCTCACCCTGCGCGGCGCGTTGGTCCGCGACCCGCGCAGCTGGGCTCGCTATCTGACCGAGACCCTCGACCTGTTCGGCACGGATGTCGAGGTTGTCTTCGCTTCGCACCACTGGCCTACCTGGGGCAACGAGCAGGTCGTCCTCTACCTCACCCTCCAGCGAGATCTGTACGCCTACCTGCACGACCAGACCCTGAGGATGTTGAACAAGGGCCTGACCGGCCCGGAGATCGCCGAGCTGATCCAACTGCCGCCGACCCTCGAGAACGCGTGGCACACCCACGGCTACTACGGCTCGGTGAGCCACAACGTGAAGGCCATCTACCAGCGGTACATGGGCTGGTTCGACGGAAACCCCGCCCACCTCTGGCAGCATCCACCTGTCGAGGCCGCCACCCGGTACGTCGAGTTCATGGGCGGAGCCGACGCCGTTGTCGCCAAGGCGCAGCGGTACTTCGACGACGGAGACTTCCGCTGGGTCGCTGAGGTCCTCAACCACGTCGTGTTCGCCCAGCCTGACCACGCCGCTGCCCGCGAACTGCTCGCCGACACCTATGAACAGCTCGGCTACGGCTCCGAGAACGGCACCTGGCGCAACTTCTATCTCTCCGGTGCCACCGAACTGCGCGACGGCTCCTTCGGTACCCCGACCCAGACCGCGTCGGGAGACATCGTCGACAACCTCAGCCCGGCGATGCTCTTCGACGCACTCGCGATCCAGATCGACGGACCGCGCGCCTGGGGCGAAACGTTTGCCATCGACGTCAGCTTCGACGACCTCGACGAACGCTATCGACTCCGTCTGTCCAACGGCGCTCTCGTTTACAGTTCAGCGCCACAACGCGGAGATGCCGATGTGACCCTGAGCCTGCCTCGCGCCTCGTTGCCGGTCCTCGCCCAGCAAACAACCGATCCTGGTCAGCTGGCTACTGCCGGCATCAAGATCACCGGCGACGCACAGATCCTCGACCGGCTCTTCCGGCTTCTCGACCCCGGCGACCCGAACTTCGGCATCGTCACACCTGACTGAGGCGCCTGTCCGCGCCTGACTCTTGGAGGAGCACATGGGTGGCGTTGGTGCGTGCCCGCTCCGGGGGCAGGTCGATCCTCGTCTGCTGCGGTTCAGTGCCGGGGCGACGGCGGGTGTGCTGGTCGTCGTACTGCTCATCGTTGACGTTGCTCGGCCGGTGGGGCTCGGGCTGCTCGCGTCTCAGGTTGCGGTGTTCGGGTTCACGGCGTTCGTGAGTTTCCACTGGTCGGTGTGGGCGCAGTTGTTCGCGCGCGTCATCTGGCCGCGGATCGCGGCGCCGGCTGCGTTGGAGGATGCTCGGCCGCCGAGGTTCGCGCAGTTCGTCGGCTTCGTGCTGACTGCCGCGGCGCTGATCACCTTCGTGCTCGAAATCGAGGTGGCCGGCTACGGCCTCACTGCTCTGACCTTCGCCTTGGCACTCCTCAACGCATCCACCGGGCTGTGCCTGGGCTGTGGCCTGTACCGCCTGCTCCGCCGACCGAAACCAGCCTGACCGCTCGGGCTATTCGTCCAGGTGGGCGGTCTCGTTGAGGGTGATTACCTGGTGGCTGTGGTGGGTGTCGTTGCGGCGGAGGGTGGTGATGCTGCCTGAGGTCAGGGGGAAGAAGACGCGGTCTGTGGAGGTCATCGGCATGCCGATCCAGGCGGCGATCAGGTAGCTCGAGGCGGAGCCGTGGGAGACGATGATCTGGGTCGGGGTCGGGCGGTTGAGGATGTCGTCCAGGGCGGGGTACAGGCGTTCGACCAAGGCGAGTCTGGTCTCGGCGCCGGCCGGGCCGTCGTGGTGGGCGAGGCGGTCGCCGTGCTCGGGGAGGGGGATGCGGCGTTCGGCGAGCCAGGCTTGCGGGTGGCCGTCCGCCTCGCCGTTGGATCGCTCGCGGAGGCGGGCGTCTAGTTGGACCTCGACGGAGAACCTCCGGGCGATCCGGTCCGCCGCCTGGCTGGCTCGGCGGAGGTCGGAGGAGAAGATCTCGACCGGCTCGGGGCCGATTCGGCTCGCGAGTACGTCGGCGATGCGTTCGGCCTGCTGGTGTCCGCGGGCCGTCAGGACCGAGTCGTACCAGCCGCCGACGAGGCCGTCGACGTGGTGCTGTGCCTCGGGATGCGTGACGAGGTAGATGTGTCTCATTCGGCCAGGTCCAGGAAGAAGAGCATGGAGTAGCTGTCTTCGGGGCCTTGTACGGCGGCGCCGGCGCGGAGCATGCCCGTCAGGATGTCGACGCCGGTCGCGGCGGCGTACGTGGCGATCAGGTCGACGGCGAGTTCGGCTTCACGGTCGGTCAGGTGGCGGGTTGCGTCGTACGCCTCGATCAGTTCCTTGATGCGGGTGAGGTCCGCGTGGCGGTCGGAGGTGCGGCCCCAGGTTTCGGCGATGCGGCCGAGGTCGTACAGCTGGAAGGACGTCATGCAGTCGTCGAAGTCGATCAGGGCCGTGAGCTCGCCGGTCGTTTCGTCGAGCAGGAGGTTGACCGCGCTGATGTCGTTGTGGACGAGGCCGTGTCGCAGCCCCGTCGGGTTGGCGTAGACGTCGGCGATCTTCTCCTGCAGGGCGGTCAGGTGGCGCCTGGCTTCGCGCAGTACGGGGAGGTCGGCGTACGGCGATCGCAGGAAGGTCTCGATGCGCTGGAGCGGATCGAGCCGCGTCGTCCGTGCGCCGGGGAAGCTCTGGTCGGCCGTGAGCACGTGCATCTCGGCGGCCAGTGTGGCGGCCTGCCGGCCGAGGCGCAGGTCGGTCGAGAAGTAGCCGTCCATCATGTCGGTCGGATGCGTGCCGGCGGCGTACATGAAGAGCGCTGCCGGCCGGTCGTCGATCGTGCCACAGAGCGATCCGTCGTCGGCGCGCACCGGAGCCGGCGTCGGGAAGCCGCGCTGCGCGAGGAACTCCGTCGCGTGCAGCTCGTACTCCACCTCGGCCGCCGTGCTGGTGCTGTAGCTCCGGGCAACAAACGCGCCGTCGACCAGCCAGCTGCGGTTCTTCTCGCCGCCGAGCAGCGGCACGACGTCAACCGGTTCGACGCCGCGCCCACGGAGGAAACTGGTCAGATCGCTCATACAACGCGACGATTCCACGGACCCGCGCCTCGACGCGAGCCAATTCCACCGGTGGTTGAATGCGCAGATGGACGTTCACCCCGTCGACCAGGCGCGATGGGACGACCTGGTCGAGCTCTTCGGTCCGAGCGGCGCGACACGCGGCTGCTGGTGCATGGCGCGCCGCCTGCCCCCGCGCGAGTTCGGCGGGAGCGATGAGAACCGCGCCGCGCTCGAGGGCTTCGTCCAAGCGGGGATGCCGGTCGGCCTCATCGGGTACGTCGATGGGCGTCCGGCCGCGTGGTGTGCGGTGGCGCCGCGGCCGGAGTACTACGCGATTGTCCACTCACGCACGCTGCCCATCGACGACCCGGACGACGACACGATCTGGGCCGTCAACTGCCTGTTCGTGAAGCGCGGCTACCGCGGGCGCGCGCGTCGTCGAGGCCTATCCGGTGAAGACGATGCCGGGCGATCCGGGGCGCGGCGTGCTGAGCACATTCCTCGACGCCGGATTCACGCCGTACGCCGAGCATCGCACCCAAGCCAAGCGCAACGTCGTCGTACGACGAACCCTCACCAGGACCAGTTCCCGTCGTCCGAGGTGAAGGTCCAGTCTTGCGGGCGTGCGCCGTAGGTCAGGTAGTCGATTGCCGGGACCGCGATCGGTGGATACGGGAGCTCCCGGAGTTGTCGTACGGCGTCCTCCGCGGAGAACCACCGGGCGTCCGTCACGGTCCCGTCCGGGTCGTCGATCGCGAACGTCGCGTCCTGCACGTCCACCACGTAGTTCCACGACTCCGATGTCACCCGACCGTCCACAACCGCGCGGGTCGTCCACACGAGCGCGAGATCCGTCTCGACCGCCAGCAGCCCCGACTCCTCCCGCAACTCCCGCACCGCACCGGCCGCAGGCGACTCGCCCTCCTCGACGGCACCACTCGGCAGATTCCAGTACGGCGCATCCCACGCCTCGTACTGATCCTGCACCAGCGCCACCAGCCCGCCGTACCGCGCAACCACACCCGCATACCGTCCCATCCGCCGAACCCTAGTCGGGCAGGTGCGGAAGGATCTCGTCGTGGGGCCAGGGCTCGGTGAGTACGGCGGACAGCCCTGGGTCCGGGGACGCGGTGAGGTACGGCGTTTCGTCGGGGTTGCGGACGGTCGCGATGACCGGAGCTCCAAGCAAGCCCCACGGGGCGATCTTGTTGGCCAGGAAGCCCTCCAGGCGGAGGTCGACGTACTCCGGCTCCCACCACACCGCGAACGTCGGCTGCAACTGAGCGGGATGGATGCCGAGCCAAGCGCCGAACGTCACCCGATAACCGCCGTCGAGCTGAACCGGCACGAGAATCCGGACGAAAGAGCCGGCACCAGGCACCTGCATCATCACGGACTCGCGAGGCGTCCCGTGACTGAGCCAGGTGTCGGGCGTGTGCTCCCGTTCCGGCAGGTCCAGGACGGGGTCCGGCAGGGTGAATCGGACGTGGCGATCGTGGGCGTCCAGAGCGCGACCACAGGTCGGACAGGTGTCGGCCAGCATGCCGAGAAGTATGGCTGATGGTTCCGGAAGGGGAGTGTCCGGAATGGGGTTTACGGTGCCGGTATGGCTGAGAATGAGTGGGTTTCGCCGTGGTGGGAGCCGCCGATTGCGGGGACCGAGGCGGAGCATCTGGTCGGGGCGCTGGACCGGATGCGGACGACGTTCCGGTGGAAGGTCGACGAGTTGGACACCGACGGGCTGAACACGCGGATCGGGAAGTCGTCGATCACGCTCGGCGGGCTGATGAAGCATCTCGCGGCCAACGAGGACTACATGTTCAACGTCAAGTTCCGCGGGCTGCCGATGGACGGGCCGTGGGTGGAGAACGGCTGGCGGGACGACAACGACTGGGAGTTCAACTCCGCGGTCGACAACACCCCGGAGGAGCTGTACGCCCTGTGGGACGGCGCCGTCGAGCGTTCCCGTGCGACACTCGCCGCGGCCATCGCGGACGGCGGGCTCGACCAGCCGGCCGACATCAGCTGGCCGGACGGGCAGCACGCGAGCCTGCGCCGGCTCGTGTGCGACCTGATCGAGGAGTACGGGCGCCACACCGGCCACGCCGACCTCATCCGCGAGGCCGTCGACGGACGGGTCGGCGAAGACCCGCCACGAGAGTGGAAGCCGGTCGGCGCGCTGACCCGCTGACGCGGAACCCGGAAGGTCCGTCGCAGTGGCTCGCGGATCCCCGGGCCATCACAATCAGCCGGCGAGACACGGCGCACGCTCGGCGCGAGCCGAACGACTCGATTGTGATGGCCTGCAGATCCGCCGCCCTACTTGATCCGCTGCAAGGTCCCGTCCGCCGCAACGGCAATGACCGTGGTCACGCCGTCGACCTTGAGGTTCACCAGCATGCGGGAGCCCTGCTGCGAGGTGGTGTAGCTGACGACGGCGTTGCTGCGGGTCGCGGCGACCACCGACAGGATGCTCGCGTCCTCGCCGGAGCGGTTGAACTTCACCACCGGCGCTGCCACCCGCTTGTCGATCGTCTTGTAATGCCATCCCTGGATCGGATCCTGCGCACCGGAGACGACCTCGATCGGCGTCGTCTGCTGCTGGAACGGGATCTGCAGCAGCGTCGTCTTCACCCGATCACCCGGCTTGGCGGCCACCGCGCGGTCGTTGCCGCTGACAACCACCTTCTGGTCCGACGGCAGGTGCCAGAGCGTCGAGTAGTCCTGGTCGGATCCGGACGTACCGCGGTCCAGCACGACCATCAGGTCCGGGTCCTTCAGCACGAGTACGTCGCGGGTCCGGTCGATGCCGGGCCCCGGCGAGTCCTGCAGCTCGTAGAACTCCGACGTCGTACCGATCGACGACCGCGTCAGGCGGGTCTCCGGGTGCCCGGTCGCCGACTTCACCGTCATCTCGTTGTGCGCGAACTGGCTCTTCGCCCAGAACCGCCAGTCGTCGATCTTGTACCCGGCGTGCCCGCCGTCGATCAGGATGTCGCGTCCGTGCGAGGTGTAGGTGATCGAGGTGTGGTCGTTGTGCCCGTGCAGCTTCTGCGACGGCCCGAACCGGATGCTGTACGTCGATTCCTGCGTGAACGGGCGCGTCTCGCCCCACCCGGTCCGCCCGAAGACGTACCCGGCGTCGAAGATCCCGACCCGCTGCGTCGGCCGGATCCCCTGCTTGCCGAGGGTGCCGGCGTACTCGAGAACGGTCCCGGGAACGGGCACCGTCCGCACGACCTCCGAGTCGCCCAGCTGCGGCAGGTTCCCGAGCGAGTTGGTCGCCAGCGCGAGCCATTTCGCGAGCTCCCGGCGGCGCGCGATGATCGTCGTACCGGGATCGACGCCGCATCTCCGCAGTACGTCGATGGCCCGTCCCCAGAGCGCGTAGTTGAACTGCGCGTACGCCGTCGACTGCTCGTTCGTGGACCCCTGCGTGTCGATGGAGGTCTTGATCGCACTCGTCAGCCGATCGGTCGCGATCTTCTTCAGGTCGGGGCGCTGCAGCGTGCAGCCGATCCCGAACAGCGCGAGGCTCTCATCAGTGCCGTGGTTCCAGTCGCCGCTGTAGTTCTTCTGCAGGAACCACGCGTGTTCCATCAACGCGTCGTCCAGCCAGGTGTACGTCAGCGGCAGCTTCGCGACATGCAGCCCGGACAGCACCGCCTCGCGCAGGCAGATCAGCACGTTGGTGCGGTGCATGGTCGACTCGTACGCGCCCACGTCGGACTTCCACGAGTACGGGTTGTCGTTGACCCAGTCGCGGGCGATGTTGCTGACCCGTTGCAGGGCGCGCTTGTCGCCGCGCGCGCCGGCGTTGATTCCTTGCCCCAGCCAACGGAGCGAGTGCAGCCACATGTACCAGCTCGGGTTCTTGTCCGGGTTGATCCGCCAGTTGATGTTCCCCTTGCCGTCGCCGACCTTCGTCGGCGGCGTCGTACCCCAGGTGAACTTGTCCTGGTAGAGGTTCGCGAGCGGGTTCGTGTGGTCGATCCCGCTGTACGCCGGGCAGGTGTAGGTGTTCTGCTTCGCCGGGGTCGGCGGTGCGGTCGGCGGTTCGGCAGTGCGGCTCACGGTCGGGTCCGGGGCCGCCTCCGGCTCGGAGCCGCCCCACGGGATCACCAGTACGGCGGCCAGTACGGCGGCGCTCACGAGCAGCGGGATCATGAGTCGGAGCGTCGTTCTGGTCGTGCGCAGATGTCTCGCGGGCATCGTTGGTCCTCCCCACATGCTTCGCGCATGCCTCTTCTGGCCTAGACCTGAATTCGGGTAGGGCGCTCCCCGGGAAAATGGTCAGGATGGTGTTTGTTGCTACGTCGCGGTTGTCTTCAGGAAACGTTGGCCGGACCGTCAAAGGTTGCTATCGGCATCGGATGTGCTGCCGGTCATACTCCGGTCAGATACGTCGCCATCGGTTCCCCCCGAGGTTCAGATTGGTTCCTCTGTCATATAGATGTTTCGAGGGGGGTAAAAAGTTGCATCGGATAGCCCACTCCGGTTCGGCGTTGCCCGGAAGGGCAGTGTCAGCCGCGCCGGATCGCCTGCAGAATCAGGGCATTCCGCGCGTTCTGACCGGCGGGCACGGTGGTGTGCCGGCCGTCGCGCAGGTCGCTATGGATCCGGTCGGGGCGTGCGGCGAGGAACTCGGCCCACGGCACGATCCGCAGGTTCGGGTGATGTGAGAGCGCCTGCTCCAGTTGGAGATCGATCCATTCGCTGTTGCGTTGATCGGCCACCTGGACCGACGCCGGCTCGTCGGTGCGCGAGACCTGTACGTTCACCCAGTACACGGTCCGGCCCGGTCCGGCGATCCGGAGCGCTCGCTCGACCTGTGCGGCGAACGCGGGCGGATCGAAGATGTCGTTCGACCCGACCGCCATCACGATCCGCTTCGGCAGGCCGTACGCGCGAGCCCACGAGGCCATCGCGTCGACCGCGGCCGAGGTCGGCTGGCCGGACCAGCTGTACTCCGCGAACGTCATACCCAGCTGTTGCCCGAGCAGCCGGCCCAGCGCCTCGCCGTCCTGTACGGCGATGCTGTCGCCGAACAGCACCACGCCGTTCGTCGCGACGACGTGACGGACATGGGCGCCGCTGGCGATGACCCGGTTGTTCCGCTGCCAGGAACCGAGCGTGCCTGATCCGTAGCTGCCTGTGGTGACGGCGGGCGTGGTCGTCTTCGCATGCGCGGCCGGCGCGTCGAAGTGCAGGAGCCCAAGGAGGAACGCCGTCAGAACCACGATGATCGCGGCCGACGCCGACCAACTCCGGATGTGTGACATGGCTCGTCCCTCCCGTACTGCGGACGCGGAGGAAGGCCAGGCGGTTGTCCTATCGGCCGCTCTTGATCGCGTCGGCGATCAGTTGGTTGCGGGCGCTGCCGCCGAGCGGCTCGCTGGTGTGTACGCCGTCGCGCAGGTACGGCGTGGGCCCGTCCGGCCGCGAGGTGAGGAACGTGGACCAGTCGATGATCCGCAGGTTCGGGTGGTCGAGGGAGGCGTCGTACAGCTCGTCGTTGACCCAGGCGCTGTTCGCGAGATCCGCATCCCGGATGGCGGACGGCTGCTTGGTGCGGCTGACGTACACGTTCACCCAGTACACCGTCCGGTCCGGGCCGGCGATCTTCATCGCGCGCTCGACCTGGGCGGCGAACGCGGGCGGGTCGAAGATGTCGTTCGTACCGACGGCCATCACGATCCGCCGGGGCAGTCCGTAGTCCCGCGACCACTCTTCGAGGGCGTCGACCGCGGCCGAAGTGGGTTGCCCCGACCAGTCGTGGAAGGCGATCGAGTCGCCTGTGCTGTCGGCCAGCCGGCGTTCGAGGGCCGCGCTGTCCTGTACGGCGATGCTGTCGCCGAACAGGAAGATGCCGTCGAACATGAGTGCGTCGCGGATCTGGTCCTCGGGCGAGATCCGCCGGATCAGGTCCTGCCACGGGCCGAGCGTGCCCGATCCGTACATGCCGGGGCCTTTCGTCGGCACGCTGTACGAGCCGGTGCCCTCGGCGGTGGTGTCTGCGTCGATGGCCCGCGGCTCGAGTACGACGAGTGCGCCGGCCAGCACCGCAAGTACGACCAGGGAGACGAAGATCGAGGCGACCGATCCCAGGAAGGCGCGCAGGAGCGAAACGCGCTCGTGGTGCGGGTGGATGTGGGCCTGCTTCAGCGTGCGAACACCCCCCAGCCTGAGTCGCCGTCTCCGCGCCGCGACATGACGTGGCGCGCCCCGAACCTGGTGCATCCCCCGGCCCCCACCTACTAAACGCCCCAGCCCGCCCGTTTGGTTGCATCGAGCGGTCAGTGCTTCAGCGTGTACCCCTCACCCGTCAGACGAGCCCGAAGGTCCTTGACCTCGTCCCGCCGCACCCCCCGCCGCCGAGGTTCCCCCTCCTCAGCAGCCTTCTTCTTCCTCCGCCTCCACCACTTCACCCCCCAAGCATCCCCGAAGACCTGGTTTTCGGCTATGCCGGAATGGCGGGCCGACGGAGCGTGGGCATTCGACCACGACGGGTGGACCCACGAGCCGGCGTGATCAGCCGGTGCGTTCGGCTTCGCTGCGTTCTACGCAGAATTCGTTGCCTTCGGGGTCCTTCATGGTGACCCAGCCGCGGCCGTCGGGCATGCGGTGGTCCTCGTGGACGGTGCCGCCGAGGGAGAGGATGCGGTCGACCTCTTCGTTGCGGGTGCGCTCGGTCGGACCCCAGTCGAGGTGCACCCGGTTCTTCACGGTCTTGCCTTCGGGTACGGCGATGAACAGCAGCGCCGGAACCGGCGCCGGCGCGACCACCAGCACCTCGTCGTCGCCCGGAACATCGCCGTCGGCGACCGGCCAGCCGGTCACGGTACTCCAGAACTGCGCCAGCGCGTAGGGGTCGGCCGCATCGATGGTGATGTGTCGCAGGATCATCCCGAGACCTTAACCGGACGGCCGGGTTCGAAGTGTCGCGGACTGTCGGCGGCCGGGTCTACTGTGCGGGCATAAGCGCCGTACCAGAAGGTCCGGCTTGTTGGGGGAAGGAACGAATCGATGGCATCCCGGCTCAATCCGTACATTCAGTTCAAGAGCGAAGCACGTCCGGCGATGGAGTTCTACCAGGGGGTTTTCGGCGGCGAGGTGGCCAAGAACACCTTCAAGGAGTTCGGCTCGGGCCACGGCCCGGAGGACGACGACCTGCTGATGCACGCCCAGCTCGAAACCCCGAGCGGGTTCACGCTGATGGCGGCCGACACCCCGCAGGGCATGCCGTACAACCCGGGCGACAACATCTCGATCAGCCTCAGCGGCGACGGCGACGAGCTGCGCGGATACTACGAGAAGCTGTCCGCCGACGGCGGCAAGGTGACGGTCCCGCTGGAGAAGCAGATGTGGGGCGACGAGTTCGGCATGGTGACCGACAAGTTCGGCATCAACTGGATGGTCAACATCGCCGCGAGCTGATCCCGCTGCGCATGCGCCGCGCCCGGGGTGAAATCCAGTACCCCGGGCCGGGCAGGCACGGCTAGCTTGGCCCGCATGGGACTCAACGACCTGCTGTACGACCCCATCCGGCACAACAACTGGGCGACCGGGAGCCTGACCCGGTTCTGCCTGGACCAGAAACTCACGTCCGAGCAGCTGGAGATCACCGGCGTCGGCACGTACGGCGGCATTCTCGCGACCCTCGACCACATCGTCCGGTGCGACGGCAGCTACCTGCGCCGGATCGTGGACCGGCCGCTGGACTATGTGGACAGCGACACCGCGACCGATCTCGAGACCATCGAGGGCTGGAACGCCGAGGCCGGCGCGCTGTGGGAGGTGTTCCTGACCCAGCCGATCGACGTCGAACGCGTGATCATCGTCGACAACAACACTCGCGGCACCCGGGTCGGCATCTTCATCGCGCAGGCGATCAACCACGCCAACCATCACCGCGAACAGGTCTGCGCGATCCTCACCGGCCTCGGCATCGAGCCGCCGGACATCCAGGCGTGGGAGTACGCCTGGGAGTCCGAGCGGATCTGGGATCTCGACAAGGCCTGAAGCTCAGTTGCCGACGGCGGCCGCCATCAGGCCCGGCTCGTACGAGCCGCCGAGCTGGTTGAACGTGACGGCCATCCGGTTGGTGGCGTTGATCATCGCGATCAGCGTCACCAGCGCGATCAGCTGGTCCTCGTCGTAGTACTTCGCGGCCCGGGCCCAGGTCTCGTCCGAGACACCCTCGGAGGCGTCGGCCAGCCGGGTCGCTTCCTCGGTGAGCGCCAACGCGGCCTGCTCCTCCTCGGTGAAGACCGTCGAGTGCCGCCACCCGGCGACCAGGTTCAGGCGGGTCGTGGTCTCGCCCTCGGCCGCGGCCTCCTTGGCGTGGATGTCGATGCAGTGCCCGCAGCCGTTGATCTGGCTGGCGCGCAGCATCACCAGGTTCTGCGTGGCGTGCGGCAGCGCCGTCTGCTGCAGCAGTCCGTGTACTGCGAACAGCCGCTTGGCCAGCTTGGCGCCGAACTCGTTCTGCATCACGTCGATACGGGGTTCCATCGTCGTCGTCCTTACTTGTGAGATCTACTGGATGACCACGAGATGCCGCCGGCGGGTGTGCCGTGACGGACCGAGGACGTGACGAGCGCCATACCGGACGTCGTGTCACAGAACTCCGGCGGCCGGCATCTGATGGGTGACACCCGCGCGCACAAGGAGTCCAGCCATGACCGGTACCGACCAGGCCACCGAGGCTTTCGTTGCCCATCGCAACCTCCTGTTCACGGTCGCGTACGAGCTCCTCGGCTCGGCTGCGGACGCCGAGGACGTCCTCCAGGAGACCTGGTTGCGCTGGGTCGGCGTCGACCTGGACACGGTCCTGGACCAGCGCGCGTACCTGGTGCGCATCGCCAGCCGCCAGGCGCTCCAACGCCTCCGTACGCTGGGTCGCCGCAAGGAGTCGTACGTCGGCCCGTGGCTGCCCGAACCGCTGCTCACCGCGCCCGATGTGGCCGAGGACGTGGAACTCGCCGACAGCGTCTCGATGGCGATGCTCCTGGTCCTCGAGACCCTCAAGCCCACCGAACGCGCCGTCTTCGTACTACGTGAAGTCTTCGGCCTCGAGTACGACGAGATCGCCGAGGCCGTCGACAAGAAGCCCGACGCCGTCCGCCAGATCGCCCACCGAGCCCGCTCCCACGTAGCCGCCCGGCGCCCACGCGGCGTCGTCTCGGCCGACCAGACCCGCGACGCCCTGGCCGCGTTCCAGCGCGCCGTGAACACCGGCGACCTTCAGGGCCTGGTCGACATCCTCGCCCCCGATGTGGTTTTCCTCGGCGACGGTGGCGGCGTGGTCCAGGCCCTGCCGCGCCCGGTGGTCGGCGCCGACAAGGTGGCCCGCATCCTCGCCCTGGCCATCACCCGCCTGGCCGACGCCTCACTGGAGGTAACCCAGATCAACGGCCAACCCGCCCTGATCCTCCGCTTCGGCGGCGAGGTCGACACGGTCACCGTCCTCCACGTCGACAACGGCCTGATCGCAGGCATGTACTCGGTCCGGAACCCCGCGAAGCTCTCCCACCTGGCGGAGGAAGTCACGCTGACCCGCGACTCCGGCGCCTGAGCCGCTGCGTTGGATGGTCAGGCGGGGTTGGTGAATGAGACTGGTTTGCCGGTGGTGTGGGCGTAGGCGATCTCGCGGGTTGTGGACTCGCCGAGGTAGCCACCGGGGTTGACGACCAGGACTCGGTCGGCCAGGTCGATCTTTCGCAGGTGGAGGGCGCCTAGTGCGATCTTCTGCTCGTCGCTGAGTTCGCGATCGTCGGGGCGGGAGAAGACGCTTGGGGCGACGACGATGGCGCCGGCGAGGGTCAGGTCGAGATTGGCCGCGAGCATCTCTTCGCTGAACCGGGCAGAACCGCAGATGCACACAATCTCAGGTCGGTCGGGCACGTCACACCAGGTCAGCGGATTCGGGGACCGGGGTGAGGGGTGTGCCGTCGGTCAGCCACTGGCGGACGTTGGAGACGACCAGGTTGGCCATCGCGGTCCGGGTGGGGATGGTCGCGGAACCTACATGGGGGAGGAGGACGGCGTTCGGGAGCGGCATGAGGTCGGGGTGGACCTTGGGCTCGTGTTCGAAGACGTCGAGTCCGGCGGACAGGATCGTGTTGGTGCGGAGGGCGTCGACGAGGGCCTGCTCGTCGACGACGGTGCCGCGGGCGACGTTGATGAGAATGCCGTCCGGTCCCAGTGCCTTGAGGACGGAGGCGTCAACCAGGTGCCGGGTGTCGTCGCCGCCGGGGATGACGATCATCAGGATGTCTACGTCGGCGGCCATCTCGACCAGCGAATCGTAGTACTGGTAGGCAACGTCCTTCGGGCGGCGGTTGTGGTAGGCAACGGTGACGCCGAAGGGCTGGACTCGGTCGGCGATGGCTTGCCCGATGCGGCCCAGACCGAGGATGCCCATCCGGCGGCCGTGCAACGTTGCGGGAGTCAACGGGTACGGGCGGCCCGCGGCCCACTTGCCTTCGCGGAGGTACTGCTCGGCCCGCCCTAGCTCGCGCACCGTCATCAGCAGCAGACCGAGCGCAGTGTCGGCGACCTCGTCGTCCAGCACGCCAGGCGTGTTCGTGACGACAACACCACGCGCGGCAGCAGCGCCGGCGTCGATCCGGTCGTACCCGACGCCGAAGCTCGCCACCAGCCGTACGGCGGGAAGGCCGTCGAGGAACGCGCCGTCGATCGTCGTACCGCCGGTGGCGACGGCAACGATCTCGTCCCGGCGGGCCGCGAGTACGGCGTCCGGGTCGCTCTGCTCCCACAGCCGGATCAGCTCGCAGTGGTCAGCCAAGCCCTCGGCGACTGCCGGGTGCATCGGGCCGGGCATGAGTACGACTGGCAGTCCCACGGCAGCTCCTCACGGATGTTCACCACTGCTTTCCCGGCCAACCCTATTTCCTATCGGCCGCGAGTACGACGATCGGGGGAGGAGGTCACCATGATCATCGACTGCGCTTACTACCGGGACGGACGCCGCCAGCACGTCGAGGCGATGTCGGTCGAGGATGCTGCGGCCCACTGTCAGCAGGGTGGATTCGTCTGGCTGGGCATGTTCGAGCCCACCGCCGAGGAACTCGCCCAGACGAGGGAGAGCTTCGGCCTGCACGAGCTGGCCGTCGAGGACGCGCAGACCTTCCATCTCCGGCCCAAGGTCGAGCCGTACGCCGGTGAGGTGGAGCTGGTCATCCTCCGCACCGCCCGGTACGACGACGATCGCAGCGAAGTGGACTTCGGCGAGGTGAGCATCTTCGTCGGGCCGTCGTTCGTGATCACCGTGCGTCAGGGGGTGGCCAGCGACCTCCACGGCGCCCGGATCCGGCTCGAGCAACGTCCCGAGCTGCTGGAGTGCGGTACGAGCTCCGTACTGTGGGCGATCCTCGACCAGGTCGTGGACAGCTACGGTCCCGTCGTCGCCGAGCTCGAACGCGACATCGAGCGGGTCGAGCAGACGGTCTTCGCCGGCGCCGTCGCGCCGACCGAGCAGATCTACTTCCTCCGTCGCGAGGTCACCGACTTCTACCGGGCCGTGCACCCGCTGCTCGCCGTACTCGCGACGATCGAGCGGGGCGCCCGGGACACCCCGCTGCTGCCGTACTTCCGCGACGTCCACGATCACCTCGTGCTGGTGAACGAGGAGGTCGCCGCCCAGCGCGACCTGCTGGCCACGGTGCTGGAAGCGAACATGGCGGTGATCGGCGTCGAGCAGACCAAGGTCAGCGTCCGGCAGAACGCGTCGATGGAACAGCTCACCAAGCTGGCCACGATCTTCCTGCCGCTGACCTTCCTGACCGGATTCTTCGGGCAGAACTTCGGCTGGCTGGTCGATCACATCAACGCCGAGTGGGACTTCCTCGTACTGGGCATCGGCGGGCTGGTGGTGCCGTGTATCGCGCTCGCGATGTGGTTCCGCCGCCAACGAACAGCCCGACGGCAAGCTGCCTGACGCATCAGATTCATGCGGTGTTCCGACGGCGACACGAGGGTCGGGTGAGCAGGATCCATCCCCTCGGAGGTTGTGATGCGAAAGCTCCCCGCCCTGATCGTCGCGACGACCGTCCTCGCCGCGGTCGCGCTCCCACCCGCCTCGGCCGCCCGTCCCGCGACCCAGGCCCATACCAAACCGTATGGTACGGCGGCTGCGGTTGTCGCCGAGCCGCCGACGTACGACGCGACGCCGCTCAAGTCGTACGCCGCGTTCGACGCGAACCAGGCGGTCGCCGTCGACGCGAAGTACTTCTACGCGGTCAACAACCAGACGATCACCAAGCACGACCGCCGCACCGGTGAGCCGCTGCTGCAGTTCGCCGGCGACAAGGACGGCCCGATCATCCACATGGACAGCGGCATGGTCCTCGGCGACAAGCTGTACGCCGTCCACTCGAACTAAGGTCGCGGCTGGTGATCCAGCGCCTACTGCGGGGCACTCGGCACGGCACCTCGCCGCACGGGTGCAAAGGTGACGATGCTCCGCATCGACCCCTTCGCCCCCGCGCGCCGATGCACCGCACCGAGCACCTCCTCGCTACGGCGCTGGATCACCAGCCGCAACCTCTCCGACTGGCCGATGGAGAGCTCGATCGAGGTGTTCGACACCAAGACGATGCGCCACATCGACTCGTACTCGTTCGGCATCTACCGCGGCTCGCTGACCTGGCTGGACCGGCACGACGGCGCGTGGTGGGCCGGGTTCGCGAACTACGACGACGTCTCCGACGAGACGGGTGAGCCGTACGGCCAGACGTACAACACCCAGATCGTCAAGCTGAACGACAAGTTCGAGCCGCTCGCGTCGTACACGATCCCGAAGCAGATCCTCGACCGGTTCAAGCCGATGTCGAACTCGGGCGGCTCATGGGGTCCGGACGGCCGGCTCTGGCTGACCGGCCACGACCTCGGTGAGGCGTACGTGATGGAGCTGCCGACCGCGGGCTCCGAGCTGCGCTGGATCGCGACGGTCAACCTGCCCAACGTACAAGGCCAGGGCATCGCGTGGGACCGGTCGGACCCGCGGCACCCGACGTTCTGGGCGATCAGCCGGCCGAACCGGCTGGTGCACACGTTCTCGATGCCGGTCAGCTCGATCAAGACCCCGACCGCCAAGGGCTGGTCGGTCCTCGGCCCGGGCCAGTTCCGGAAGTAATCGCCGGAGGTAGCGGACGATCGTTGTCCGCTACCTCCGAAATGCTGGATGCATGACCACCACAGCAACGTTCCACGCGTACTTCGGGTACCGCGACGCGCCGGCCGCACTCCGCTGGCTGGAGAAGGCCTTCGGGTTCGAGACGACCATGGAGGTCCCGGACGACAAGGGCGGCATCATGCACGCCGAGGTGCGGTACGGCGGCGTCGCGTTCACGCTCTTCACCGACGAGCCGGGGTACGACCGGCCGACGCGCAAGGGCGACACCGTCGGCCACGGGATGTACATCGCGTTCGACACGCAGGACGAGGTCGACGCGGTGTACGCGACCGCGACGGCAGCCGGCGCGGAGTCGGTCTGGACGCCGGAGCTGTCGGAGTGGGGCAACTACCGCTGCCGCGTCGCGGATCCGGAGGGCTACGAGTGGACCTTCGGCACCCACCGCCCCGGCCAACCGGCCAACTGGTAGAGCTGGACCGGTTACAACTGTTGCCAGCCGCCCAGGTTCAGGTCCGTGATCGTCACGGGCTGGCCCGTGGCGAGGGACTGGTTGGCGGCGATGCCCACGGCAACGGCTCGTACGCCGTCGTTGACGTCGGCGGCGCGGGCCAGCGGGTCGTTGGTCGGCCCTACGAAGAGGTCGGTGTACAGCAGGCGGTCACCGCCGCCGTGACCGCCTTCGCCGCGCGGGATCTCGACCTCGACCGCCGTGGCCCAGTGCTTCTGCAGGACCAGTCGCTCGCCGTTGGTGCGAACATCACCGGCGATCACCCGGTCGGACGGGTAGCTCGGGTCGATCTGGTCGTCGACGACCGCGGCACGTTCGACAACCTCCAACTCGGCCCGCCCGAGGGTGCCGTTGACCGACACCTTGTAGCCCTCCCACGGCGAGTGCGCGTTGAGCGAGTAGCTCAGCCGCGCCCCGTTCGCGTACTCCGCGATCACGGACATGTTGTCCTCGATCGTGATCCCCGGCCCGAACACGTCCTGGTCGCGCAGGTACCCGTCGTACTTCTCGCTCTCGTAGTACAACTGCCGGTTCGTGTCGTCGTTGCGTAGGTCAAGCAACCACGGGTCGTTGGCCGAACCATCGACCGTACCGCGGGCCGGTCGTTGCCCGAGGCCCCGAGCCGCCGCGTTCTCGTCGCCGTAGAAGAACAGTCCACCGGACGCGAAGACCCGCGTCGGCGACGACGCGATCCACCAGTTCACCAGGTCGAAGTGGTGGGACGCCTTGTGGACCAGCAGACCGCCCGAGTTCAGCTTGTCGCGGTGCCAGCGGCGGAAGTAGTCGGCGCCGTGCCGCGTGTCGAGCACCCACTGGAACTCGACGCTGGTGACCTGGCCGATCTCGCCGTCCGCGATCACCTGCCGGAGCGCGCTGTTGCGCGGCGAGTAGCGGTAGTTGAACGTGACGACGACGGACTTGCCCGACTCGTTCATCGCGTCGACGATCTGCCGCGTCCCCTCGGCGTTGATCGTCAGCGGCTTCTCCACGATCACGTCCGCGCCGGCGCGCAGCAGCTGCGACACGACCGACGCGTGCGTGTAGTCCGGGCTCGTCACGACGACCCGGTCCACGGACTGCTCCTTGACCATCCGCTCCAGGTCGTCGGCGCCGTACTGCGGGAGCTCCGGGCCGCCGAGCTCGGTGACGAGCCGCTGGTGGAACGCGAGCCGTCCCGGGTTCGGATCGAGCAGGGCGACGAGCTCGGCTTCCTCGGGGTGCGCCTGGAACATCGCGCGGATGTACGACTGGGCCCGCGATCCGGTCCCGGCGACGGCATAGCGTCTGGCCACGGCGGTCTCCTTCTACTCGTGTAGATGACACACGCTAGCAATCGCTTTCCGGCGCGGTCAACCGTCGTACCATCACTGCATGCCGAAGGAGCCGGTCACGCGCAACGACGTGGCGGAGTACGCCGGGGTCAGCACGGCCGTCGTCAGCTACGTCGTCAACGAGGGCCCGCGCAAGGTCGCGCCCGAGACGCGCGAGCGGGTACTGGAGGCGATCCGCGCCCTCGGCTACCGGCCGAACGCGACTGCGCGGGCGCTGCGGATGGGGACGACGCGGACGTTCGGGCTGATCACGCCGGACGGCGGGAATCCGCTGTTCGCGGAACTCGCGAAGGCCATCGACAAGGCGGCCGGCGCGCGTGGGTACTCCGTACTCCAGACGAGCACGGACGGCGACCCGGCGACCGAGCGAGCCAAGGTCGCGGAGCTGCTGACGCGGCGCGTGAGCGGGTTGCTGCTGGTCGCGCCGAGCGAGGACCCCGAGCTGATCGATGCCGGGGTGCCGGCGATCGCGATCAACCGGGTCCTGCCGACAATCAGCTCGGTCCGCCCGACCTATCGCGAGGGCGCCCGCCGCGGCGTCGAACACCTGATCAGCCACGGCCACCGGTTGATCGGCCTGGTCATCGGCGGCTCCGGGAGCTCGGTGATCGGCGCAGCGCCGCACGCTCGTCCGGAGCGAGAGCTGGGCTGGGCGGATGCTCTCGAGGCGGCCGGATTGCCCGAGGGACCGATCGCCCGGGCGACCTTCTCCCGCGAGGGTGGCTACACCGCGGCCCGGCGATTGCTCGAGGCCGACCAGAGGCCGACCGCCATCTTCGCGAGCTCAGACCTGCAGGCCATCGGCATCCTGCGAGCCCTCCACGAAGCCGGGCTCCGCGTTCCCGAAGAGGTCGCAGTCGTGGCGTTCGACGGCACCCCCGAAACCGAATACACCTGGCCACCGCTCACCGTGGTCCGCCAGCCCCTCGAACACCTGGCCCACGAAGCTGTCCACCGCCTGATCGAAGGCGAGGAGGCTGTCGAGGCGCTCACCCTCCCAACAGAGTTGATCCTCCGTCGGTCCTGTGGTTGCCCCTAGAGGGTGCCGACGTCTTCGAAGATGAGGGCTGTGCGGGTGGCCAGCACCTCGGGGATGGCTTGGAGCTTTTCGAGGACCAGGCGGCGTAGGCCTTCGTTGTCGGCCGCCCGGACCAGGAGGATGGCGTCGAAGTCGCCGCCCACCAGGGCCATGTGCTTGATCTCGGGGATCGCCTGGAGCTGTTTGCGAAGGGTCCGCCATGAGCTCTGGCGCAGACTCAGCGTGACGTACGCCGACGTCGCGAGTCCCAGCCGGAGCGGGTCGACCGTCACCGTGAAGCCGGTGATCACGCCGGTGTTCGTGAGCCGCTCGACCCGCGCATAAGCGTTCGCCCGGGAGATGTGCACCTCGTCCGCCAGGGCCCGGATCGAGAGCCGTCCGTCGCGCCCGAGCGCCTCGATGATCTGTCGATCGATCTCGTCGAGCGCGGGAGCGACGACAATCTGTCCAGGACCGGCCCGGTGGACCATCATCTCGTCAGACATTCTGCGCCCCAATCTCCACGCTTGACATCAAACGTCTCGCGATTCTCCCAGCTATAGATCCACTTGGCCAGAAGGCAGGACGATGTGGCTACCGTCCGTCTCCTGCGCTGGAGGGTCCATGACCACCGTCGAGGAGCAGTTGCTCCCCTCCGCGGAACCCGTCTGTCTGATCGATCAGCACGGCGTACCGCATGACAACCCGTCGTACGAGCTGCCCACCAAGGAAGCTCTCCTCGACGGCTACACAGAGTTGATCCGCGGCCGCCGCTTCAACGACCAGGCGAGTGCGCTCGTCCGGCAGGGCCGGCTCGCGGTCTACCCGTCCTCGCACGGGCAGGAGGCCTGCCAGGTCGCCGCGACGATGGTCCTCCGAGAGGGGGACTGGCTGTTCCCGACGTACCGCGACTCGGTGTCGATCGTGAGCCGCGGCGTCGACCCGATCGAGACGCTGACACTGCTCCGCGGCGACTGGCACTCGGGCTACGACCCGTACGCGCACAAGGTCGCGCCGCAGGCGACCCCGCTCGCGACGCAGCTGCCGCACGCGGTCGGCGTCGCGCACGCGGCCCGGCTCAAGGGCGAGGACACGGTGGTGATGGCGCTCGTCGGCGACGGTGGGACGAGCGAGGGCGACTTCCACGAGGCGCTGAACTTCGCGGCCGTGTTCCATGCGCCGGTCGTGTTCTTCATCCAGAACAACGAGTACGCGATCTCGGTCCCGCTCGCCAAACAGAGTGCCGCGCCGTCCCTTGCACACAAGGGCATCGGGTACGGCGTCCCGGGAGAACGGGCCGATGGCAACGATCTCGCCGGCCTGCTCGCGGTCTTGAGGACGGCGGTGGACAAGGCCCGCAACGGTGAGGGACCGCAGCTGGTGGAGGCGCACACGTACCGTGTGCAGGCGCACACCAACGCCGACGACGCGACCCGGTACCGCCAGGACGACGAGGTCACGCCGTGGCTGGACCGCGACCCGATCCAGCGGCTGACGGCGTACCTCGAGCAACAGGGCTGGCTGGACGACGAAACCCGTCAGCGCGCAGAAGCCAAGGCCGTCGAGGTGGCCACGCAACTGCGCGACGGGCTGATGCCGGAGCCCGAGGTGGATCCGGCCGACCTGTTCAAGCACTTGTACGCCGAGGAGACCCAGCAACTGCGCGAGCAGGCGGCGTTCCTGCGCGACGAGCTGGCGCGAGAGGAGGCCTGACGCCATGACGCACACGAAGATCTCGATGGCCCAGGCGCTCAACCAGGCGTTGCGGGACGCGATGCACGCCGACGACACGGTCGTGATGTTCGGCGAGGACGTCGGCGCGCTCGGCGGCGTCTTCCGGATCACCGACGGGCTGACCGCGGAGTTCGGCGAGAATCGTTGCTTCGACACCCCGTTGGCCGAGGCCGGCATCGTCGGGATGGCGGTCGGCATGGCGATGAACGGGATGCGCCCGGTCGTCGAGATGCAGTTCGACGCGTTCGGGTACCCGGCGTTCGAGCAGGTCGTCTCGCACGTCGCGAAGATGCGCAACCGGACCCGCGGCCGCGTCCAGCTGCCGATGGTGATCCGGATCCCGTACGGCGGCGGCATCGGCGGTGTCGAGCACCACAGCGACTCGTCCGAGAGCTACTTCGCGCACACACCCGGGCTGACCGTGGTGACGCCGGCAACGGTCGCGGACGCCTACGGACTGTTGCGTAAGGCAATCGAGTTCCCGGATCCCGTTGTATTCATGGAACCGAAGAAGCTCTACTGGGCCAAGGAAGAGGTCGACCTCACCGAGGACCAGCCCGGTATCGGCACGGCCGTCGTACGGCGTGAAGGCGCCGACGCGACGTTGATTGCCTACGGCCCCGCGTTGCCGGTCGCGCTCGAAGCGGCCGAGGTCGCGGCGGCCGAAGGGCGTCAGCTGACCGTGGTGGATCTGCGTTCGGTGGTGCCGTTCGACGACGAGACGGTGTGCGCGGCGGTACGGCGTACCGGCCGGGCCGTCGTGGTCGCCGAGTCGAGCGGGTTCGCGAGTGTGTCGTCCGAGATAGTTGCCCGGGTCACCGAGAAGTGCTTCCACTCGCTGGCCGCGCCGGTGAGGCGGGTGACCGCGTTCGACATCCCGTTCCCGCCGCCGAAGCTGGAGAAGTACCAGCTGCCGAGTGTCGACCGGATCCTCGACGCGGTCGACGACCTGCAGTGGGAGGACTCGTGAACACCTTCCTGCTTCCCGATCTCGGTGAAGGGCTGACCGAGGCGGAGATTGTTCGCTGGCTGGTGAAGGTCGGCGACGTGGTCGTCGTCGACACGCCGGTCGCGGAGGTCGAGACGGCGAAGTCGATCGTCGAGCTGCCGTCGCCGTACGCCGGCGTCATCGAGGAGCTCCACGGCGAACCCGGTACGACGATCCCGGTCGGCAAGCCGCTCATCACGGTCGGCGATCCGGCGGGGAAAGCGTACCGCGAGGAAGAGCGCGCCGGTTCGGGGAACGTGCTCGTCGGCTACGGCACGACCGAGCTGTCCGGCGCGGGCCGGCGTCGCCGGCCGCGGCTTTCCGGAAAGAAACTGCCACCCGTTGCCGAAAATGTTCCGCAGAGGCGGGTTCCGCTGGTGATCTCGCCGCTGGTACGGCGGTTGGCGCGCGATGCCGAGGTCGACCTGCGCACGCTGGACGGCACTGGTCCAGACGGCTTGATCGTCCGCCGCGACGTGGAACTGGCCATCGCCCGCCGCACCCAACTGGAGCCGACCGCCGTCCCAGCCGCAGTCGCCTCACGCACCGGGCTCGCGGAGTTGCGCCGTACGCCGATGAGCGGCTTCCGTAAGGCCGTCGTCGCCACGCTGACCCGCAGCCGCGCCGAGATCCCCGAGGCCACCACCTGGGTTGATGTGGACGCGACCGCACTCGTCGACCTGCGTGCATCGTTGCGCTCAGCAACAGACCCTGGACCGGGCCTGCTCGCTCTGATGGCGCGCTTCGTCGTCGCCGGCCTGCTCAAGTACCCCGAGCTCAACGGGTACGTCGACACCGAGCGCGAGGAACTCGTCCAGTACGACGGCGTGAACCTCGGCCTGGCCGCGCAGACGGACCGCGGTCTCGTCGTACCGGCCGTCGCCAACGCGCACACGATGACGACTCGTGGACTCGACGTCGAGATCCGCCGGCTGACCGAATCCGCCCGGGACGGCAGGCTGACCCAGCAGGAGCTGACCTCCGGGACGTTCACGCTGAACAACTACGGCAGCTTCGGTGTCGACGGCAGCGCGGCGATCATCAACCATCCACAGGTCGCGATTCTCGGCGTCGGCCGGATCATCGACCGCCCGTGGGTGGTGGACGGCGAACTCGCCGTCCGCAAGCTCACCCAACTGTCGCTCGTCTTCGACCACCGCGTCTGCGACGGCGGCACCGCAGCCGCCTTCCTCCGCTTCATCGCCGACGCCTTCGAGAACCCAGCTTCGGTCTTCGCAGATCTCTAGCGCACGTCTTAGGAGAGTTGGCGCGGTCTGAGGCCGACCAGGATGACTCGGAGGCCGGAGGCGAAGCGAGCCTCCGGGCCGGAGCGGCTTTTGCGGTTGAGGTACGCGGCGAGGTGGCCGGCGTCGACGCCCATCCGGCCGGCCGACTCGGTGGCCCAGCGGGCGTCGTTCAGCCCGCTGCGGCGTACGACGGAGAGCCAGGCCGAGTCGGTGACCGCGGAGCCGACCAGGTAATGGAAGATCGCCGACACCGCGGCGTCCAGGTGCGTTCCCTTGAAGCCGGCCGCGTCCAGGACGGACTCGACCCGGTCGATGAGCGCGTTGTAGTTCGGCCCGAGCCCGCCGTGGGAGGCCAGTAGCCGCGCCGCCCACGAGTGCTCCCACAGCGCGTCGTACGCCGCCTGGACGACGGCCGTGACGTGGTCGCGCCAGTCGCCGCGCTCGGGTCGGGGGACGAGCGCGGCCGCGAAGATCTCGTCGACCACGAGCTCGAGCAGGTCGTCCTTGGTCGCGATCCGCCAGTAGAGCGCCGACGTCGCGGCCGCATCCAGCTCCGCGGCCATCACCCGCATGGAGAACTTGTCGAGGCCCTCGCGGTCCAGCACCCGGATCGCGGTCCTGACGATGTCGTCCCGGCTCAGCCGCGCCCGCGTCGGCTCCGGCTCGTCCCGCAGCCACACCGAGCCCAGCACCGAACGCCGATCCGCTTCTCGCACTAAAACAGTGTGTCACAAACAAACACACCGTTTCACGCGACCAAAGTCGGCCGGACGGCGACCTCCGTACGACGACCAGCGCCGCGTGCCGGCGAAGACTCGAAGCCATGACCGCAATCAACCGGGCCCAGTTCCTCCGCCGCGCCGCCGCCCTCGGACTGATCACCACCGCGGGCATCACGACGACCGCCGCCGCGGCGAGTCCCAGGCTCGCCCTGAGGGGCGTCGCGTACGACACCGGCGGCGGGCCGGCCGAGGAGGACAGCCGGGCGCGCTGGCGCAACAGCACGATGCGCGGCGAGATCCACGCCATCCGGCGCCGGCTGCACGCGAACTGGGTGAGCGTCTACGGCAGCGACGTACGACGCCTGATCGACACCGCGACCGCCGCGCTGGAGGAGGGGCTGGTCGTGTCCATCCAGCCGCGCTCGTTCGACGAGCCGCAGGAGGCGGAGCTCGAGAAGCTGCGCAAGGTCGCGGTCGAGGCCGAGCGGCTGCGGCGACGGCACGACCGGGAGGTGATCCTCGTGGTCGGCTGCGAGTTCATGCTGTTCACGCCGGGGATCGTGCCGGGAGCGACCTTCTTCGAGCGTGTCGAGTACCTGACCAAGGGCGAGTACGACATGGCCGAGCTGCAACGGAAGTTCCGGGCGTTCGTCGCGCGGATGGTGGATGTTGCCCGCAGCAACTTCGACGGCCGGATCACGTACGGCGCCGCGTCGGATCTCGAACAGGTGGACTGGTCGATCTTCGACATCGTCGGGCTGGACTACTACTCGTACCACGCGAACCGTGCCGACCACACGAAGGAGCTGGCGCGGTTCCGCCGGTGGGGCAAGCCGATCCTGATCCTGGAGTTCGGCTGTTGCACGTTCACGGGTGCGGCCGAGCTGGGCGGGATGGGGTGGGACATCGTCGACTACAGCGGCGACGTCCCGGTCATCCCACCGAAGTACGTCCGCAACGAGCAGGAGCAGGCGGACCACCTGGCCAACATGCTGGGTGTCTTCACCGATGAGGGGTTCCTCGGCGCATCGCCGTACACCTTCATCTCACCTGACGCTCCACACCGGCCGCACGACCGTCCCCATGACGAGGACATGGCCGCGTTCAGTCTGTGCAAGGTGCTACGGATGCAGGACGGCGACCCGGCCTCGCCGTACCACTGGCTGCCGAAGAAGTCTTTCCATGCGGTCAGTGCGTTCTATCGGCACCAGGGGTCGTGACAGTCTGCGGGGATGAGCTCCACACACTTGGGTGTCTACAGCGACTGGATCGAGCACTCTACAGCGCCGACCGTACGGGAGTCCGCACAGCCAGCGGCGGATCAGGTTCGCGAGATCGTGCGGCGGATGGTGTCGACCGCCGGTGACGACGACGGGCCTTCCGACGTACGCATCGAGCGGCGCTGGACTGCCGACGGGCTGGTAGGCGAGGAGATCTCGTACTCTGTCGGCTTCGGCCCCCGGACGCGTGCGCGACTGCTGAAACCCGCCGACGCCGACGGACCGCTGCCCGGCGTGCTCGCTCTGCACGGCCATGACGGGTTCAAGTACTACGGCCGCGAGAAGATCGCCGACACCGACGAGCCGCCCGCGGCAGAGGTGCGGGAACTGCGGGACCAGCTCTACGAGGGCCGCGCTTTCGCGAACGATCTGGCGGCGGAGGGGTACGTCGTACTCGTGCCGGACGCATTCGCCTGGGGGAGCCGCCGCTTCCCGTTGGCGGAGATGCCGTCGCAGGTCCGGGCGGACGCGGTCGACGGAGACGCCGCCGCTTACAACGCTGCTGCTGGCCGGCACGAGCATCTGGTCGAGAAGTACTGCACGATGCTCGGTACGACGTTTGCCGCGGTCATCGCCAGGGAGGACCTGATCGCCCTCGACTACCTGCGTGGCCGCGACGACACCACTGACAGGACCGCAAGCATCGGACTGTCCGGTGGCGGCTGCCGCTCTGCCCTGCTGCGAGCGGTGAGCGGCGACCTCACCGCTGCCGTTGTGGTCGGGATGATGGGCACCTACAACTCCCTGCTCGACCAGAACGTCGTGTCGCACACCTGGATGCTGATGCCCCGCATGTTCCCGCCGGAGCTCGACTGGTCGGACGTCGCCGCCTGTCAGGCCCCGGCGCCACTCCTGGTGCAGTACAACCGGCAGGACGCACTGTTCCCGCTGGACGGGGAGGTGGCGGCCGATGAGCGGATCTCGGCGCACTACGCCGCCGCCGGATCCTCAGCGTCGTACGTCGGTCAGTTCTTCGACGGGCCCCACAAGTTCGACCGGACGATGCAGACCGCCGCGTTCGCCTGGCTGCGCGACGTCCTTGCGGTCCAGTAGGCCGGAGATGAGAGCGACGAGCAATCCGGAGACAGCGAGGGCCGCGCCGACCCAGTTGGGGGCGGTGTAGCCCAGGCCGTGCTCGATGGTGAGTCCACCGAGGTATGCACCGGCTGCGTTGCCCAGGTTGAACGCCGCGATGTTGGCTGCGGACGCCAGCGCCGGGGCGCCCTTCGCCTTGTCCATCACACGTTTCTGCAGCGGAGCGACAGTGGCGAAGCCGGCAGCGCCGAAGAGGGCGATCGTCACGGCAGATGGGAGTTTGGCGTGGGCGGTGAACACGAAGGCGACCAGCACAGCGGCTAGGAGTGCCAGGATCAAGTAGAGACTCGGCATCAGCGATCGGTCTGCTGCCTTGCCGCCCAGCAGGTTGCCGACGACGAGCCCGGCGCCGAACAGCACCAGCAGCCAGGTCACTGCGCCTGCCGAGAAGCCCGCGACGCCGGTCATCATCGGTGCGATGTAGGTGAAGGACGCGAACACTCCGGCGAAGCCCAGCGCAGTCATAGCGAGCGCCAGCCACACCTGAACGTTCTTGAACACAGCCAGCTCGGTCCGCAGCCCCGGCCCTTCAGCAGTGCTCTGTCGCGGCACGAGGAACACGATGCCGAGCAAACCGACCACACCGAGCGCAGTGACAGCCCAGAACGTCGAACGCCAACCGAAGTGCTGCCCGAGCGCAGTCCCACCCGGTACGCCGAGCACGTTGGCCACTGTGAGCCCGGTGAACATCAGCGCGATCGCACTCGCCTGCTTCGCCTTCGGCACGAGCGACGCGGCGACCACCGATCCGACCCCGAAGAACGCCCCGTGGGACAGCGCCGCCACGATCCGCCCGGTCATCAGAACGCCGTACGACGGAGCGAGCGCGGACAGCAGGTTGCCCGCGATGAACACGCCCATCAGCGCGATCAGCACGGTCTTGCGGGAGACCTTCGAGCCGATCGCGGTGAGCAGTGGAGCGCCGACCACCACGCCGAGCGCGTAGCCGGAGATCAGCAGGCCGGCGGACGGGATGCTGACGCCGAAGTCGGTCGCGACCTCCGGCAGCAGGCCCATGATGACGAACTCGGTGGTGCCGATCCCGAACGCACCGATTGCCAGGGCGAGCAGGGCTGCGGGCATGACTCGACTTCTCCCTCGAATGTAGTCTTATGACTGTTACCGGCGTGCGCGATAGTTGCACACGCGGGCTATTGCACAAGCGCTATGATTGCGCATGCAAGCGTGAAGTTCAAGTGGAGGTGTCGTGGGACTACCGGATGACGCCGCGGAGGCGCGGGCGCAGGGGTGGCGCACCCTGGCGGCGCTGCACGCCCGGATCGAGGACGAGCTCGAGCGCGCGCTGCAGAAGCAGCACGGCCTGTCCGTGAGTGAGTACAGCGTGCTGGACGTCCTGGCGCGGCAGGACGACTACCACCTGCGGATGAACCAGCTGTCCAACGCTGTGGTGCTCAGCCAGTCCGCCACTACCCGCCTGGTGAACCGGCTGGAGGACCGCAAGCTGCTCGAGCGGTACCTGTGCCCGACGGACCGGCGTGGCATCTACACCGAGGTCACCGAGGCCGGCCGCGAGCTGCTCGACCAGGCGCAACCGACGCACGACGCCGTACTGACCTCCGCACTGAAGAACGCCTCCGAGCTGCCCGAGCTCTCGCCGCTGGTCGACGCCCTCGGGAAGCTGTCGCTGGCGGTGTGACATGGCGCGCCGGTGGGACAACCGCAAGGCCTACTACTGGCTGATGGGCAGCTGCCTGGCCCTGATCGGGCTGGCCTGGTTCGTGGTCCGGCTGTTCTCGATCCCGGTTGCGATCGGGATGAGCGCGGTCGCCGCCGTACTGCCGCCGATCGCCGTCATCGTGGCGAACTGGGGTCACGATCAGCGCTGACGCGCGCATCCGCGGGTGTCGGGTCGAGGTAGAGGTGCCGCACCATCGGGAACGCCTCCCGCACCCGTACGTCGACCTTCTCGGCCAGCTGTTCGACAGCGGCGCCTGTGGTCTCGGAGTCGTCCAGGTCAACGCTGGCAACGACCAGGACCTGATCCGGCGCCAGCTGCAGCGTGAGCAGATCTAGTACGTCGTCGATGCCCGGTGTGCTCGTGATCAGCTGGCGCAGTTCGCGCTGGGTGTCGACCGGCAGCGCGCGTCCGATCAGCATGGTCTTGTTGTCCCGGCCGAGCGTGAAGGCGACCACGATCAGCAGCAGTCCGATCGCGATCGACGCGGCGCCGTCCCAGATGTGATTGCCGGTGACGACTGCCAGGGTCACTCCGGCCGCAGCGATGAGCAGTCCGATCAGGGCGGCCGAGTCCTCGAACGCCACGGTCTTCACGGCCGGCTCGGCCTCTCGGAGCTGCGTGAGGAACGGGACGCCGGCCTCACGAGCCTCGCGCCGGAGCTGGAGCACCGCCCGGAGCCAGGAGGTTCCCTCGAACACGAACGAGATCCCCAGCACCGGATAGATCACCGCCAGGGCAGCGATCGGCGAAGGCGCGACGATCGAGCGCAGGCCCTCGGTGATCGAGAAGCCGGCGCCGAGGACGAGGATGCCGACTGCGGCGAGCAGGGACCAGAAGTACCGCTCCATGCCGTAGCCGAACGGGTGCCGGGCATCGGCCGGCTTGCGGCTGCGGTGCAGCGCGGCCAGCAGGAACACCTGGTTCAGCGTGTCCGCGACGGAGTGCGCTGCCTCGGCGAGCAGCGCGGTGGATCCGGACAGCAGGCCGGCGACGATCTTGGCGATCGCGATCGCCAGGTTCGCCGTACCGGCCACGAGGACTGTTGCGTCCGACTCTTCTTCCGCCATCACCTCCGCGTGCCCGCGGCGTCGTCACCCCAAACGAGGATGTCGATGAACGCTGCAGCCAGTGGGTCGGGCTCGCCGCGGGTGTACGCCGTCAGCGTGCGACGCAGTGGTGGGTCCAGGTGGAGGACGCGGCTGTCTCTGGGGAGGCCGATGTTGTCGGGGACCAGCGCGGGGCCGAGCCCGGCTGCGGCAAGAGCCGGTGCGGCGGCGGTCTGCTCCGTGCGTACTGCGATCCGCGGCTCGAAGCCTGCCTGCGCGCAGGCGTGGTCGAGGACGTCCGCGAGCCCGTGACCTGGGGCGTAATGGACCCACGCGCGGTCGGCCAGGTCCTGCAGCTTGATGGTGTCTCCGCTGGCTGCGGGATCGTCGGAGGCGACCACGACGACGAGCTCTTCGGTGCCGAGCGTCCGCGTGACGCCGGACCAGTCGCTCGGCTCGGGTCCGACGGCGAGGTCGGCTTCGCCGGCGTTCATCGCCTCGATGAGCTCCTCGGTATGGCGGTGTTCGAAGAGCCGGATGCCGACGTCGGGATGCGTCTGTCGCCACCGGCGGAGCGCGGCAGGGAGTACGCCGAGGGTGATCGAGTAGAGCGTGGCGATCTGCAGCTCGCCGACCTCGAGCCCCGCGGCCTGACGGGCGGCGCATCGGGCGCGCTCGGCGTCGGCGAGGGCGGCTCGCGCGTGCGGGAGCATCGCGCGGCCGGTCGGGGTGAGGCGGACCGTGCGCGGAAGTCGCTCGAGCAGGGGGCTGCCGGCTGAGCGTTCGAGCGTGCGGATCTGGTGCGAGAGCGCCGGCTGGGTGACGTGCAGGAGCTCGGCCGCCTTGGTGAAGGAGCTTTCGTCGACGACCGTGACGAAGTACTCGAGCTGCCTGAGTGTTGCCATGATCTGAGCTTATGGCTTCGGTGAAAACAATGCCTTGGTTTTATCCGCGCAGGTCAGTAAGGCTGTTGGCATGGAGAGCGTCGCATTGGTCGTGGGTGCCCGGGGTGTCATCGGGACGAATCTGGTCGAACATCTGGCCTCGCTGCCGGACTGGCGGGTGATCGGCCTGTCCCGTCGCGGCGGTGTCGACGTACCCGGTCGGGTCCGGCATGTCGGGGTCGATCTGCTCGATCCGGACGACACGCGGACCAAGCTTGCGAGCCTGACCGACGTGACGCACGTGTTCTATGTCGCCTACCAGGACCGGCCGACCTGGGCCGAGTTGGTGGCGCCGAATCTGGCGATGCTGGTGAACGTCGTGGACGCGATCGAGCCGGTCGCGCGCGGGCTTCGGCACGTCAGCCTGATGCAGGGCTACAAGGTGTACGGCGCGCACCTCGGGCCGTTCAAGACACCGGCCCGGGAGGACGATCCGCCGCATCTGCCGCCGGAGTTCAACGTCGACCAGCAGCGGTTCCTGGAGGAGCGGCAGCAGGGCAAGGCGTGGACCTGGTCGGCGCTGCGGCCGTCCGTCGTCGGCGGTGCGGCGTTGGGGAATCCCATGAATCTCGCGGTCGCGATCGCCGTGTACGCGTCGATCTCGAAGGAGCTCGGCGTACCGCTGCGCTTCCCGGGCAAGCCGGGCGCGTACGACGCGCTGCTCGAGCTGACCGATGCCGGTTTGTTGGCGAAGGCAACGGTCTGGGCGGCGACCTCGCCGGCCGCGGCGAACCAGGCGTTCAACATCACGAACGGCGACCTGTTCCGGTGGAACGAGCTGTGGCCGCGGTTGGCGGCCTGGTTCGGTCTCGAAGCGGCGCCGCCGCTGCAGATGTCGTTGCAGGACGTGATGGCCGACAAAGAGTCGCTCTGGAAGGAGATGCAGGCCGCGCACGGACTGGCCACGACGTCCTTCGCCGAGGTGTCGTCGTGGCCGTTCGCGGACTTCGTCTTCGGATGGGACTACGACTTCTTCGCCGACTCGTCGAAGGCCCGGCGTGCCGGATTCCACGAGTACGTCGAGACCGAGCAGATGTTCTACGCCATCTTCGCCGAGTTGCGGCGGCAGGGGATCATTCCCTGATCAGTCGCCGCGCAGATCGGTGCCATGGGTGCGGAGGAAGTAGATCGGGTCGGTGTAGGTGCCGGGGAGTTTGCCGAGCGACTGGATGACCGTCGACGGTCCGTTGGCGTGGCTCATGGCGTACAGGTACGCCGTACCTGCGTCCTTGTCGACGCCGATGAGCAGTGTGCTCACCTGGCCGCAGCGCTGGGCCACGAGGTAGTCGAATGCTCCCCAGGTCCCTGAACGGACCTGCTTGACCACAGGGGTCATCGCCTTGGTCAGCGGCAAGCGGATCGTGTACAGCGCCCCGCCTCGGGTCGTGGCCAGGAACGTGTCGTACGTCGTGGACTGGCCGAGCAGCGCCCACGTCTTCACGGCACTGAAGCCACCCGTCTGCCCGGTCGGCGTCCACCCGAAGCTGTTGATGACCCAGCGGCGAACGGTCCCGTTGCTGAGCCCGTAGAACTGGTTGCGCGCCGTCCGCCGATCAGGGTCGACCGAGAGCCCGATCGCGGAGTACGGACCCCAGCCTGCGCTGATCTGCGTGAAGGACGGGTTGGCGGGCTCGGCGGTGTTGGAGTTGTACGACGCCTGCCCGATGACGTTGCTGCTGGTGACGACGATGCCGGACTCCAGCGACGGCAGGTTGCTGCTCCAGTTCCAGATCGTGCTCAAACGAGCCTCGCCGGTGCCGAAGACGGTGCGAGCGCCGGGAGGGCACGCAGGAGCTTCATGTGGGTCACCAGTCCTCTCAGTGAGGTTGATGCGCGCAACGGATCCGAAGTTACCGCCTCGATGTGGCATGCTCCGGGCTGTGACGGCGATGGGTGCGGGAAAGCTGCTCGGGACCAACCTGCGGGCGCGGCGGGACGAGCAGGGCATCTCGCTGTCCGAACTGGCGCGCCGGTCCGGGATCGCCAAGGGCACGCTGTCGCAGCTGGAGTCCGGTGCGGGCAACCCCACGATCGAGACAGTGTTCAGTTTGTCGAACGCTCTGGGCGTACCGGTGTCCGCTCTGCTGGCCGAGTCGCCGGCGTCGGACCTGGTCCTGGTGCGGTCCGCGGATGTCGACGTACTGTCCGGTGAGGCGATCGATCTGCGGATGCTGCGGCGGCTCGAACACCCGGGCGGGTTGTTCGAGATCTACAACCAGGAGATCCGGCCGGATGCGGTCCAGCACTCCGACGGACACCCGGGCACCGAGCACCACATCGTCCTGGCTGGTCGGCTGCGTGTCAGTACACATGGGCAGACCGAGGAACTGGGGCCTGGCGACTACCTCGCGTTCCGGGCGGCCGGACCGCACGGCTACGAGGCTGTCGACGGCCCGGTGCGGTCGGTGCTGCTGCTCGAATATCCGCCGGATGTGTACCCGACGGCGGCCGGCGGGCCGCATTTGCCGGGATAGTTCCGGAAGAAGTCCGGGGGAGGTCCGGTTGAGTGCATTGACCGGTCGCCGGAACCGCGCGTACTCTCGATATCGTTCATTTTAGCGAACGTCTTCGAGGAGAGTTGTCATGCGCCGGTCCGCGACACCCGACGTGGTGGTGGTCGGCGCGGGCATGGTCGGGGCGGCCTGCGCGGAGGCGTTGTCGGCGGCCGGCGTGCGGGTGCTGGTCATCGACCGGGACGGGCCGGCCGCGGGGACGACGGCGTCCGGCGAGGGCAATGTGCTGGTCTCGGACAAGGAGCCCGGGCCGGAGCTCGACCTCGCAGTTGCGTCGCGAGCCGAGTGGGACGTGGTGCGTGGGCGCTTGCGCGAGGACATTGCCGATATCGAGTGGGAAGCCAAGGGCGGCGTCGTGGTGGCGACGGGTGATCCCGAGCCGTTGACCGCTTTCGCGGCGAAGCAGCAGGAGGCCGGGGTCGCGGCGCAGGTGATCACGCCGGCCGAGGTGTTCGACCTCGAGCCGCTGATCACGCCCCGGGTCGCGATCGGCGTGCACTACCCGGACGATGCGCAGGTGCAGCCGGTGCTGGCTGCGACGGCTCTGCTGGCGACCGTCCGGGAGCGCGGTGGCGAGGTGAGATCGGGGGTCACCGCGCTCGGCGTGCGGCAGTCGCGTGGTCGCGTGGTCGGTGTGGACACCTCGGACGGCGATATCGCCTGTGGGGCGGTGCTCAACGCGTGCGGGCCGTGGGCCGGTGCCTTCGGCGCGGCGGCGGGTGCGCCGATCGAGGTGCTGCCACGCCGCGGGATGATCCTGGTGACGGCGCCGTTGCCGGAGTCCGTGCGCCACAAGGTGTATGACGCTGACTACGTCGGCGCGGTCGGCAGTGGCGATGCCGAGTTGCAGACGTCCACGGTGGTCGAGTCGACGCGTGCCGGGACGGTGCTGATCGGGTCGAGCCGCGAGCGGATCGGGTTCGACGAGGCGGTTCGGGTGCGGGTGCTGCGGGAGCTTGCGCGGAAGGCGGTCGGGCTGTTCCCGTTCCTCGGCGATGTGCCGGTGATGCGGGCGTACGGCGGCTTCCGTCCGTATGCGCCGGATCATCTGCCGGTCATCGGTGCGGATCCGCGGGTGCTCGGGCTGTGGCATGCGACCGGTCATGAGGGCGCGGGGATCGGGCTCGCGCCGTCGACGGGTCGACTCGTCACCGAGCTGTTCCTCGGCCTGACGCCACATGTCGACCCCGCACCGTTCCGCGTCGACCGCCCGGCGGTGATCGCGTCATGAGCGCCTACCTTCGACCCCGCTCCGGCGATCCGGCCGAGGTCGGTGCGCCGCCTGCCGTGGACGTCACGGTGGATGGGCATCCGGTCACGGCTCATGCCGGTCAGACCGTGGCCGCCGTACTGCTGGCGAACGGCCGCGACACGTGGCGGACGACTCGCGTCCACAACCGTCCGCGCGGGACCTTCTGCGGGATCGGGGCGTGTCAGGACTGTCTGGTGACTGTCAACGGTCTTGCCGACGTGCGGGCGTGTCAACGGACGATCGCGACCGGCGACGCGATCACGACGCAAACCGGGGCGGTGCTGCCTGCGGCCTCGGTGTCCGAGCCGGTTATGCATCCGCCTGCAGCCGCGGAGGTTGTCGTCGTGGGTGCTGGTCCGGCGGGTGTCGCGGCCGCGCTTGCTGCTGCGGACGCCGGCGCGGAGGTGCTGCTGGTCGACAACGGCCGGGCGATCGGCGGTCAGTACAACCGGCAGCTGCCCACCGAGTTCGGCGCGCGGCGGCCGGATCGGCTTCAGCACGAATGGAGGACGTTCGCGGCTCAGCGCGAGCTGCTCAGCAGTCATCCGCGGATCGCTTATCTCCCGGAGACTTCGATCTGGGCGATCGAGCACCTTCGTCTGTGGGCGCAGCAAGGCCCGGCGGATGCGGCGGGCCGGCAGCCGTTCCCGATCGACGCGAAGGCCGTGGTGCTGGCGACGGGCGCCTATGACCGTGTGCTTCCCTTCCCTGGCTGGGATCTGCCTGGTGTTTACACCGCCGGCGCGGCCCAGGCGCTGGCCAAGGGGCAACGCATCGCGATCGGGCAACGCGTCCTGGTCGCGGGCACCGGCCCGTTCCTGCTCCCGGTGGCCGAGTCCCTGCTCGGTGTCGGCGCGGATGTCGTCGCGCTGCTCGAGGCCAACTCGCTGCCCACCGTTCGCAAGGGCTGGTCGACCGATCCGTTAGTTGCCCCCAGCAAGCTTCGGGAAGCCGTCGGGTACGGCGCGTTGCTGGCCCGGCATCGCGTCCCGCTCCGCCACGGCTGGACGGTGATCGCCGCGCACGGGACGTGTCACGTCGAAGCCGTCACCATTGCGCGGCTCGACTCCAACTGGCGCCCGGTTCCCGGGAGCGAACGCCGGATGGATGTCGACGCGGTCTGCGTGGGCTTCGGGTTCACCGCCAACCTCGAGCTCGCGGTCTCGGCCCGCTGCAACCTCACCACGGGTCCTGACGGCGGCCCGGCGGTCGCGGTCGACGGCAACCAGCAAACGACCACCTCAGGCATCTACGCCGCGGGTGAGCTGACCGGCATCGGCGGTGCCGCGTTGTCCAGCGCAGAAGGCGCTTCGGCCGGTGCCTCAGCAGCTCGGCACGCACGTGGTGGTGAGTCTCCTTCCGTGGACTCAGCAGCTGTCACGCGCGGGCGACGGTTTGCGGCGGCGTTGGCCAAGGCGTACCCCGTGCGGGACGGGTGGAAGAGCTGGAGTACCGCGGACACGATCATCTGCCGCTGTGAGGAAGTCACGCGGGGAGAGCTCGAAACTGTCGCCGGAGAGCGCGGTCTCGACGACGGCCGGGCAATGAAGCTCAGCAGTCGCGCGGGGCTGGGGATGTGTCAGGGGCGGGTGTGTTCGCGCACCGTTGCCGCGTTGCTGGCCGCGCCGGGCGACGTACCGAAACCAAGCATGAAACGACCGATCGCCGTACCAGTGCGGCTGCGCGATCTGGCCCAAGCCGAGGAGGAGCTATGAGCGAGAAGTTGGACGGCGTGATCGTTGCGACCGCGTTGCCGTACGCCGAGGACGCGTCGGCGCCGGCGGGGTTGCGCCCGGACCTGGACAAGTACGCCGAGCACTGCCGCTGGCTGGTGGACAACGGCTGCCGGGGCGTCGGGCCGAACGGGTCGCTCGGTGAGTACTCGTCGCTGACCGACGACGAGCGGCGGGCGGTGGCGAGGACCGCGATCGAGGCGGTCGGTGACGACGGTGTCGTGGTCGTCGGCGTACACGGTGTCGGGTCTCACCAGGCGCGCGCGTGGGCGGAGAAGGCAGCCGAGGACGGAGCCGACGGCGTGCTGTGCCTGCCGCCGACGATGTACCGGGCGAACCGTGGCGAGGTGATCAACCACTTCACCGAGGTCGCGAAGGCCGGGCTGCCGGTGATGGTCTACAACAACCCGCTCGACACCAAGGTCGACCTGACCCCGGACCTGCTCGCCGAGATCGCCGGGATCGAGAACGTCGTCGCGGTGAAGGAGTTCTCCGGTGACGTCCGCCGGATCCTGGAGATCCGTGAACTTGCGCCGGACCTCGCCGTGATCGCCGGCGCTGACGACCTCACGCTCGAGGCGCTGCTGATGGGTGCGACCGGCTGGTTCGCCGGCTTCCCGAACGTGTTCCCGAAGGAATCGGTCCGTTTGTACGACCTGGCTCTGGAGGGCAAGCTGGAAGAGGCCCGCGCGCTGTACGAGCCGCTGGTCGCCGCGTTCCGCTGGGATTCACGGACCGAGTTCGTCCAGGCGATCAAGTACGGCATGGACTACGTCGGCCGGTACGGCGGACCGTGCCGCCCGCCGCGCGGACCGCTCGTCCCCGAGCACGTAGCCCAACTGGAGCAGGACATGAAGAAGGCAGTGGAGTCGTTGGCATGAGGTCCGTCCGGACGATCTCCGCGATCGACTCGCACACGGAGGGCATGCCGACCCGCGTCGTCACCGGCGGGGTCGGCGTGGTCCCGGGTGCGACGATGGCCGAGAAGCGCGAGTACTTCATCAAGCACCTGGACGACCTGCGGTTGTTCCTGATGAACGAGCCGCGTGGTCACGCCGCGATGAGCGGGGCGATCCTGCAGCCGCCGACCCGCTCCGATGCGGACTGGGGCGTGCTGTACATCGAGGTCTCCGGTCTGCTGCCGATGTGCGGTCACGGCACGATCGGCGTCGCGACCGTGCTGGTCGAGTCCGGCATGGTCGAGGTGACCGAACCGGTCACGCAGGTCCGGCTGGACACACCCGCGGGGCTCGTCGTCGTAGACGTTGCCGTGAGCAACGGTCGCGCGGAGCATGTGACGTTACGCAACGTCCCGTCGTACTCGCATGCATTGGACGCTTCGGTTGACGTGCCCGGACTGGGGAAGGTCACGTACGACCTGGCGTACGGCGGGAACTTCTACGCGATCCTGCCGTTGGAGCAGCTCGGGATCCCGTTCGACCGCGCGGAGAAGGACCGCATCCTGCAGGCCGGTCTGGACATCATGGACGCGATCAACGCGACGGATCGCCCGGTCCATCCGCTCGACCCGGGGATCAATGGCTGCAAGCACGTCCAGTTCACTGCGCCGGGTGGAGACGGCGCGGACTCCCGCAATGCGATGGCGATCCACCCGGGCTGGTTCGATCGCTCACCATGTGGCACGGGTACGTCGGCGCGCATGGCCCAGCTGCACGCCCGTGGCGAGCTCGCGCTCAACACCGACTTCGTCAACGAGTCCTTCATCGGCACCCGCTTCACCGGCCGCCTGATCGAGGAAACAACCGTCGGCCCACACCCGGCTGTCGTCCCCACCGTCACCGGTCGGGCCTGGATCACCGGCACCGCCAACTACCTGCTGGACCCCGATGACCCGTTCCCGACCGGCTTCGTGCTCTAGTGCCAGATCGAAGCGAGCTCGACAACCTCGAGCTCGCCGAGAGTGCAGTCCGCTCCGGACGCGGTGAGCGTCAGCCCGAGGTGACCCGGCTGCACACAGGCCGTCAAAGACGCCTCACCGTCGTTCGCAAACACCTCGACCGACGTCGTATCCACGACGATGTCGAGCTTCCTCACCTCGCCAATCGTCGGCTGCTCCGCCACGGTGCCGGTCTGTCGTTCGGCCGCGGGGGCGTGCGGGTGGTCGGGCGGGAGTAGGGCGATGCTGCGGGAGGTCACGCTGACTTGTGTGCCGTAGATGTTGAGGGTCAGGGTGCCGGCTGGTGCGAGGGTGACGTCGCAGGTGATGCGGAGCAGCGGCGATGCCGTGCCTAGCTGCCACGGGCTTCCCGGTGAAAGGACTCGGGCGGGCCAGTTGTGCCGGGTCCGCGAGAGGCGTTCTAGTTCGGGCATCGGCTTGCGGAACATCCGCAGGCCGGCTGCGGTGCGGTGCAGGGTCAGGTCGCAGGGAATGCTTACCTGTTGGTTGAACGGCATGTTCGGGTAGCGGCCGCCGCGCATCCAGGCGACCTGGACCCGGCGAGGAGCCGTCCCGCTGCCCGCAGCCCAGCTCTGGGTTGCGTAGAAGTGTGGTCCGCCGTCGACCTGCAACTGTGCGGTCTCCTCGACGAAGAACTTCCCGTCGAAGGAGCCGATCGAGTACCGGCCGTCGCCGCGCACGAGGACCCACCGCGTCTCGTCCGAGCCATCAACTCCGAGCTCGAAGAAGTCCGGGCATTCGAAGCTGTCCGAGATCGAGCTGTCCAGCGACTCCCAGTGCAGCAGGTCGTCGGAGCGCAGCAGCTGATAGCGATCGTCGCCGTACAGCACCATCACCCACTGTGCACGCCGGTGATCGCGGAACACCATCGGGTCCCGCTCCGGCAGGTCCATGATCGGGTTGCCGGCGTAGTGCGTCCAGGTCCGGCCGCGATCCAGGCTGTACGAGACGCACTGCGACCGGTTGTCGTTGCGCGACCAGAAGGCGACCATCGCCGGACCGTCGCCGTGCGCCGCGAGACCTGAGGTGTTGTCGACGTCCACGACGCAGCTGCCCGACTGCACGCCGACGTCGAGGGACTCCTCGAAGAACGCCGGCTCCAGCTCGGTCCAGTGCACCAGATCGTTGCTGACGGCATGGATCCAGCACTTGTTCCAGCGCTGCGCGAACAGGTGGTACTCGCCGTCGTGGAAGACCAGCCCGTTGAGGTCGTTGAGCCAGCCCTCCTCGCGTTCGACCGGGTTCAGCCGGTGCATCGCAAACTGCCGGGCGGTGAAGTGGAGCTGTGGTCGCAGAGCTTCCCGGTACAACGGGGATTTCGCGACCACGACGGCCGGCGTCGAGCTCAGGACGATGTCGCTCACGCGGACATAGCCCCACTCGCCGTCCGCTTCGTCGACGACCTCCAGGTGGGCATCCTGGCCGAGCCAGTCGGTCAGGTCGAAGGTCGCCGCATGCAGGCGCTCGGTGGCGCGGCCGGTCTCAGAGCGCACCACCCGCCCGTTGACGACGACGTTCAGGCAGGTTTTGTACTCGTAGTCGCCGCCGCAGATCTGGAAGTTCAGGTACGGCTGGGAGACGACGAACGGCGCCGAGACCAGCCGCCCCGGCGTGGACGTGGTGAAGTCGCCGATGACGACATCGGCGGAGAGGCCGGTCACGGGGCGTCAGCGGTGGAGCTTGCCCTGCCAGCCGGTGGGCACGTTGCCGCCCGGGACCGGCTGGTTCTCCGGGTGGGCGACCGGCGGGGCCAGCTCGGGGCCGTTGTAGTACTCGGCCTCGCCGTAGTGCCAGAACCAGTCCTCGCCCGGTTCGAAGCTGCGGACGATCTGGTGACCGGTCTCGGCCGCGTGGTGGGAGGCGTGCTGCTCGGGGGAGGAGTCGCAGCACCCGATGTGACCGCACTCCGCGCAACGGCGGAGATGGAACCACCAACCGTCGGCTGCCAGGCACTCGACACAGCCGGTGCCGCTCGGAGGGACAGAACTGTCGATGCCCGGGATTCCAGAACTCGCCGTCATACCGCACATCCTCGCCCGTCCCCGCTCCCCTCACAAGCAAGGCCCTACTCGGGCCAGGCGGAGTTCTTGATGACGTCGACGAAGTCGGTGTGGTGGAAACCCGGGACGAAGTGTTCGAGGACGTCGGACTTGACGTTGCCGAACGTCGTCTCGGGCCGGTCCCGGATGCCCTCGGTGAAGGCGGCGAGGATCTGGTTCTTGAAGTCCGGACGCGGGTGCGCGGCGACGACGGCATCGCGCTCCGCGTCGGTGATCACGTCGTACCCGAGGCCGAGGACGTCGAGTTCGACGCCGCGGGTGACGAGCGCGACCTCGGCGGGGAGGTGGAGCGGGATCTCCGGCGTCGTGTGCAGCGCGATGGCCATCCACACCCGGTCGGCTGCCTCGCCGGTGACGCCGTGCTCGTGGAGGAAGCGCCGGGCCTCGTCGGCGCCGTCGATCTCGAAGCGCTGGTCGATCCGGCGGTAGCGCTCGGTCAGGCCGAGGTCGTGGAACAGTGCGCCGACGTATAGCAGCTCGGCGTCGTACTCGAGGTCCTTGCCGCGGAGGGCGCCGAACAGGAACACCCGGCGGGAGTGGTCGAACAGCAGCGGGGACGCGACGTCGCGGACGAGTTCGGTGGCCTCGCGAGCCAGGGCGCTGTCGGGGATCCGGATCCCAGCGATGGTTTCGGTCATGACTCCAGGTTCGCGGTGCGGGTTACGCTGCTGCCATGTCCAATTCGCCATCTCAACCACAGATTCGGACACACCGAGTCGCGTTCGTGGTGTACGACGGGGTGACGCTCCTCGACGTGAGCGGACCGCTCGAAGTGCTCCATCAGGCCAATCGGGGCGGCGGCCGGTACGACACCGTGCTGGTGTCCGCGTCGGGCGGACAGGTGACGACGGCGTCGGGCGTCGTACTCGCGGGGGTGATCCCGGTCGCGGAGGTGGGTGCGGTCGACACGGTGGTCGTAGCCGGTGCCGATCACCTGGTCGAGGCTGTGCCGACCGAGGTGGCCGGGCTGACACGGGCGCTTGCGGACAGGGCTGAGCGGGTGGCGTCAGTGTGCAGCGGGGCGTTCGTACTCGCGGCCCTCGGCTTCCTCGACGACCGGCGGGCGACGACGCACTGGCGGCACGCGGCCGCGATGGCGCGGCAGTACCCGAGGGTGGACGTCGAGCCGGATGCGCTGCACATCACCGACGGGCGGTACGTGACGTCCGCGGGCATCAGCGCCGGCATCGACCTTGCGCTCGCTCTCGTCGAGGCTGACCACGGCCCCGACCTCGCACGGGCAACCGCTCGCGAGTTGGTGGTCTTCCTGCAGCGGCCGGGTGGGCAGTCCCAGTTCTCGACAGCATTGGACACCCCACCGGCTCGAAGCGATCCGCTGCGGGCGGTGGCCGAGGCCGTGGTGGCGGATCCCGCGGGCGACCACACCCTGCCGAACCTTGCGGCATCCGCGGCCGTCAGTCCGCGGCATCTGACTCGTCTGTTCCAGAGCGAGTTCCAGACCACGCCAAGTCGCTGGGTCGAGCGAGTGCGTCTCGACCGGGCTCAGCAGTTGCTGCTCGACGGCCACAGCATCACCAAAGCAGCTCGGCTCAGTGGGCTTGGCAGCGACGAGACCCTGCGACGTGCGTTCGCGAGACATCTCAGCATCACGCCGACGGAGTACCTTCGCCGCTTCCAGACAGCGTGAGCCTCAGCGGACGAGCCGCACCGGCTGGCCCGGCCTCAGCTGTGCGCAGGCGTCCAGGTCGGCGTCGGCGACGTACGCGATGACCGGGTAGCCGCCGGTGACGGGATGGTCGGCCAGGAAGATGACCGGCGTGCCGGACGGCGGGATCTGGATGGCGCCGCGGGCCATGCCTTCGCTCGCCAGCTCGCCGTCCCGGGCGCGTTCCAGCGGCTCGCCGTCGAGGCGTACTCCGACGCGATTGCTGTTGCTGCTGACCTGGTAGGTCTGCGAAAGCAGCGACTCCCAGGCGCCGTCGGTGAACCAGTCTCGTCGCGGGCCCGCAGTCACGCGGAGCGCCACCGTCCCACCGGCCGGATGTGCGACTGGAGCCAGGTCGACCCCGGGCATCGGTTCGACGTCGCGACCGACCGGGAGCGTCTGACCGGCCGTCAGCGGCGCGGGTCCAAGGCCGGACAGCAGGTCGGTCGACCGAGAGCCGAGGACCAGCGGTACGTCGATGCCGCCCCGGACCGCCAGATACGTCCGCAGACCCGTAGTAGGCGGACCGAGGCGGAGCACTTGGCCCGCGCGCAACGTCGCGGGAGCATTCAGAGGTACGCCGGTGCAGGGCGCGCCGGTCATGGCGACGACCAGGTCCACATCGGCGTGGATCACCAGTCCGCCGAAGGTGACCTCGAGCGCCGCCGCGCCGGGGCGATTGCCGACCAGCCGGTTCGCGAGCTCGTACGCAGACCGGTCGCAGGCACCCGACGCCGGTACGCCGAGTGCCGCCTGACCCGCCCGCCCGCGGTCCTGGATTGTTGCCAACGGCCCCGGTTCGAGAACGGTCAGGCTGCTCATCCACGACCCGCGTCGACGAACCGGACCCTCCGGCCCGGGTGGAACAGAGCGGCCGGATCACGCTCCTGGTCGAAGATCTTCGTCGTAGTGCGACCGATCAACTGCCAGCCGCCGGGGGATTCGCGCGGGTAGACGCCGCTGAACTCCCCGGCCAGCGCGACCGCCCCGGTGGGGACCTTCGTCCGGGGTGACGACCGGCGCGGAACGTCCCAGTTGCCGGTGGAGGTCAGGTAGCCGAACCCCGGGGCGAAACCGCAGAAGGCGACGGTCCACTCGTCGGCGGTGTGCCGCGCGATCACGTCGTCGTCGGAACAGCCGAGGATCTCGGCGACGTCGCCCAGATCGGCGCCGTCGTAGATGACGGGGATGTCGATCAGATCGCCGGCCGTCCGGCTGTCCCGGGTCGGAGTCACGTCATGCAGCGTGCGCGTCAAGGTGGCGAGGTCGCCGGTCGTGGTGACCAGCACGGTACGGGCGGCCGGGACGATGTCGACGACATCCGCCGGGGCGTCGGCCGTCAGCGCGGCGTAGTACCCCAGCACCTCGTCGAGATCGTCCAGCTCGACCAGCAGCGCCCGGTCGCCCGCCGGGAGGATTCGCATCAGCCGGTGAACGGGCGCAAGGTGACGCCCGCTCCCTCCAATGCGCCACGGACCCGCCGAGCGATGTCGACGGCGCCAGGGGTGTCACCGTGCACGCAGATAGAAGTCGGGTCGACCACCAGCGAGCCACCCGAGCTGTCTCGGATGGGCTGCCCGGTCGCCATCGCCGTACACCGGGCTGCGATCTCGTCGGCGTCATGCAGCACTGACCCAGCCTCGCGTCGCGACACCAGCGTCCCCTCGGGCGTGTACGCCCGGTCGGCGAAGGCCTCGTGCACAGCCGTCAGCCCGGCCTCCTCCGCGAGCCGCAGCCACACCGAGCCGGGAAGACCGAGCACAGGCAGGGTCTTGTCGTACTCCGCGACCGCGGTGACCACCGCGGCCGCCTGCTCCGCGTGGTGGCCGATCGTGTTGTACAGCGCGCCGTGCGGCTTCACGTACCGCACCTTGTCGCCCGCGATCCGGGCGAACGCGTCCAGCGCACCGATCTGGTACACGACCTCGTCGCGCAACGCGGCCGGCTCGATGTCGAGGAAGCGCCGTCCGAAGCCGGGCTTGTCGGCGTACCCGACGTGGGCGCCGATCGCGACGCCGCGCTCGACCGCCCCGGCCGTCACCCGGCGCATGATCGACGGATCGCCGGCGTGGAACCCGCAGGCCACGTTCGCGCTGGTGACAACGTCGAGCAGGGCCGCGTCGTCGCCCATCGACCAGGAACCGAATCCTTCACCCATGTCCGCGTTGAGGTCCATGCGGCCACCTCCCTCGACCGAGCCTAGAGATTGTTCAACAATCCTGCAAGAGGCTTGTTCTACTTTTCCTGACCGCCGCGGTGCGGGATGATGCGGAGATGAGTACGGGTGGGGCCGAGACCGAACGGCAGGCGTGGCTGCGAACTGTCGCCGCCGACGTCGCGCGACTGGACCGGAGCAGTTCCGCGGAGCGGGCCGCCGACATCCTTCGTCGCAGTATCACCGAAGGCGCGTTGCCGCCCGGCGCCCAACTCTCCGAGATCGAGCTGACCGAGGTCCTGGAGGTCAGCCGGAACACCCTGCGCGAGGCCTTCCGGCTGCTGACCCACGAGGGACTGCTCGTCTACAAGCTGCACCGCGGAGTCTTCGTCCCCGAGCTGGACGAGCACGACGTCATCGACCTCTACCGACTCCGCCGGGTCCTGGAGGTGGACGTCGTCCGCGGACTCGCCGACCGCGACCCGGAGCTGCCGGCCAGCCGGCTCGAGCCGCTGCAGGACGACGTCGAGGCCGCCGAGGCCGCCGCCCGCGCGGACCGCTGGCCGGTCGTCGGTACGGCGAACATGCGCTTCCACGAGCACCTGATCGGGCTGGCCGACAGCTCCCGGATGGACGCGATGACCGGCCGGCTGCTCGCGGAGTTGCGGCTCCTTTTCCACGTGATCGCGACCCCCCGCGAGCTGCACGAGCCGTACATCGAGCGGAACCGCAGGCTGTTCGAGCTGCTCGAGGCCCGCAAGTACGACGAGGCCGCCGCCGACCTGCACGAGTACCTGCTGCACTCCGAGCAGGCCATCCTCGCCGCCTTCCGATCCCGCTAGCCGATAAGGGCTTGCGCCGCCCGGTAAGTACCTGAGTTGATGAGCTGACAACGTCAGCTGCAAAGGGGAGCTCGCTCATGTCCGATGACGCCCGGACCGAAGAAACGCCGAAGTCGTACCGCCCCATCGACGCCAAGGGGTTCCGGGAGTTCATCTCACGTGGCTGGGGGCCGGTGGACCGCTCGGTTTCGGTGCCGGAAGGGCTCGCCGAGGCGGCTGCCGAGCACCGCCGCAAGCTCGCCGCGGCGCTGCCGGGTCGGCGGATCGCGCTCGCGGCCGGCCGGGCGCCGGTCCGGTCGAACGACACCGACTACCAGTTCCGCGCCGACAGCGACTTCGTCTGGCTGACCGGTTGCCAGGCCGAGGGCGCCGTACTGGTGATCTCCGGCGACGGCGACGCGACGTTGTACCTGCGCGAGACGGCCGGCCCGGACGAGGCGGACTTCTTCGCGAACGCGCGTGACGGCGAGCTGTGGATCGGCCCGGTGCCGGGCCTGAAGGACTGGTCGGACGCGCTGCAGATCGCCTGTCGCCCGCTCGAGGAGCTGCCTGCGGCGGTGCGCGGCGCGGTCCCGTTCATGCTCTCGGTGCCCGGCGTCGAGCCGATGCTGGACGCGCTGGTACGGACGTCGCCCACCGACGGCAACGCGTTGCGGCAGACGCTCGCGGAGCTGCGCCGGATCAAGGACGACTGGGAGCTCGACCAGCTGCGGGAGGCGGTCGCGGCCAGCGTGCTCGCGTTCGGCGACGTGGCGAGCGAGCTGCCGGAGGCGATCCGCGGCGGTGGCGAGCGCTGGCTGCAGGGCACCTTCGACCGGCGCGCGCGGACCGCCGGCAACGGCGTCGGGTATGCGTCGATCGTTGCTGCCGGCAACCACGCGCCGGTGCTGCACTGGGTCCGCAACGACGGCCCGGTGAACGAGGGCGACGTGATCCTGCTGGACGCGGGCGTCGAGACGCGCACGCTCTACACCGCCGACGTGACCCGGACGTTCCCGGCGACCGGCGAGTACACCGCTGCGCAGCGGCAGGTCCACGACCTCGTCCACAAGGCCCAGCTCGCATCGCTCGAGGCGGTCAAGGTCGGAGCGCCGTACCGCGCCTTCCAGTACGAGGCGCTGCGGGTGCTGGCCGAAGGGCTGCGGGACTGGGGTCTGCTCGAGGCGTCGATCGACGAACTGCTCGGCCCGGACGGCCAGCAGCACCGCCGCTACATCGTCTGCGGGACCGGCCACTACATCGGCCTCGACGTCCACGACTGCGACGCGTCCCGTCCGGAGGCGTACTTCGCCGGCACCATCGAGGCCGGTATGGCGCTCGCGGTCGAGCCGGGGCTGTACTTCCACCCGAACGACGAGACCGTGCCCCCGGAGCTGCGCGGCATCGGTATCCGGATCGAGGACAACGTCGTCGTCCACGCCGACCGGCTGGAGATCCTCACCGAGGACCTGCCGATCACCACCGACGGCCTGGAGCAGTGGACCAGGTCACACCTGAAGTAATCAAGCGATCGCTCAAAATTAACCGTCACAACCGGTAACACTCGCCCGCCCAGCACGATGTACAGAGCGGGGGAGGGTCGAACTCGGCCGGGCGCGTGGCTAGTGGGGGGCCGCGTCCCACGCGCCAGGCCGAGGCGGCCCCGACTGGGGCCAGGGGGGACCCAGCATCCCTGGGTACGGGGAGTAGTCATCATGAACCTACGGGTGCGAGTAGTGCACTACGGCAGCCGGCACTGGTACGCCGACATCGACGACGCCGACGATCCGCAGCCCGACGATCCGTTCTGGTTCGTCGACAACTGCCGGACCCAGGCGCAGGCACTGGAGACCGCTTGCGGCGAGCTTCGGTTGATGACGGGCCGGCTGGTCCGCGGGGACCAGCTCGACCGCGTCCTCGAAGTCACCGGCGTACCGGTCTGAGTTTCAGCCGGCCGGCGGTACGGCGGCGCAGCTGCTGCCGCGCCTCCGTACCTCACGCGCGATCAGGTAGTCGTCGATCGCGCCCTGCATGCACGGGCTCGAGGTGTAGCTCCCGTGTCCCCAGCCCTCGTAGGTGAGCAGCACTCCGGACCGGCCGAGCTGACGCTGCACGCTCTGCGCCATCCGGTACGGCGTAGCCGGGTCGTGGATCGCGTTGGCGAGCAGCACCGGCGTCTTGAGCCCGTGGACGTCCAGCACGTGCTGCGGGTTGTTCGCCTTCGGTGCGCCGAGACAGATCGACACCGCCATCAGCTGACCCGGGTAGCGCATGTCCCGGTTGTCGCGGGCCAGCCGCTGCAGGTGTGCGGCGTACTCGCGGTAGTCCTTGACCGGGAGGTTCCAGTCCTGACAGAAGACCGCCAGTGGGTACTGCGCGAGTCCGCTGGGCACGGCGGACGCTGACGGGGTCTCGAGGTCCTTCAGCGTCTGAGCCAGCACCCTCCACTGTGGGTCGTAGAGCAGTCTGAACACCTTGAAGCTCAGCTTGAACGGATCACTCGACCGGGCCAGCAGTCCGGTCCACAGCGCATGGATGTCCTGCCCGTGCAGTACGCAGTCCGCCGACGAGTCGCACCACTTCACGAACTCGTCGAACGAGTCCTGTGCTGCGGCCGCCTGGACGTCGAGGAACGACTTCGTCGTCGGCGAGCCGTGGTCGATCACGCTCTCCACCACCATCGCCCGGACCCGGTTCGGGTACGTCTCGGCGTACTGCGCTCCGAGCAGCGTCCCGTACGAGCTGCCGTGGAACGAGATCGTGGACTCACCCAGCGCGCGGCGTACCGCGTCGAGGTCGCGGACCGTCTGCCAAGTGTCGATGTGGTCGTACAGCGGACCGGTGTGCTCGCGGCAGTCCGTCGCCAGCTGCCGGTTGTAGCTGATCGTCGCGGTGAACCCGGCCTTGCTGGTGATGATCGGCGACGGCTGCTTCGCGAGCAGCGCTGCCGAGCACTGCACCGGATTGCTCCGGGCCACGCCCCGCGGGTCGAAGCTGACGATGTCGAAACGGTCCTGCAGATCCGCGCTGAACCGGCTCATCCCCGTCTTGATCCGGTCGACGCCGGAGTCACCGGGCCCGCCCGGCCCGAACACGAGCACGCCGACCCGCCGGCCCTTCGCAGTACGCCGGGCGATGGCGAGGTCGAAAGTCGGTCCACTCGGCTTCCGCCAGTCGACAGGCAGCCGCAGCGTGGCGCATTGCGAGCCCTTCACCAGCGCGGGATCGTCGTCCCCCTCCGGTTGGCAATCGGCCCAGCGCACGCGGCTGGGAACAGCGGAGGCGTTGGTCGTCAGCCCGGCGGCCGCGACACCGAGTACTACAGCGCCGGTCAGGGCGCGTCGGATGAACTTCATGCGAACGATCCTTGGGCAATCGCTTGCTGCCCGGCATCAGGGACGAGCCCCGCCTGACCCCGGTCGCGGTCTGGGGGCTTGCTGGGGTACCGTCCACAGCAGCAGTCAATTCAACAGCCGCATGAACCCGTGCGGGAGAGTCCCGGGCCGAGTAGACACTGAACCGGGCGCCGTAGGAGCAACTCTCCCCAAGAATCTCTCAGGCACCTTCACCGCACGGGCGAGGCACCTCTGGAAGACCTCCCGTCTGACAGAGCGGGGAGGACACCAACGGTCAACGGCGACCGGAAGGAACCTCCACACGATGGCGATCAGCGTCTTCGACCTGTTCAGTATCGGGATCGGCCCGTCGAGCTCCCACACCGTGGGACCGATGCGCGCCGCCCGCACATTCGCGCTCGGCCTCGCCGACGACGGCCTGCTGGCCGCGACGACGACCGTCCACGCCGAGCTGTTCGGTTCGCTCGGTGCGACCGGGCACGGCCACGGCAGCAACAAGGCCGTCCTGCTCGGCCTCGAGGGCGCCGACCCCGAGACCGTCGCCACGCACTCGGTCGACGCCCGGGTCGAGACGATCCGCGAGCGCGGCCGGCTCGTGCTGGCCGGTGAGCACGAGATCGCGTTCGACGAGAACGCCGATCTGGTCATGCACCGCCGCCGGACCCTCCCGTACCACCCGAACGGGATGATCTTCGTCGCCCGCGACGCGGCCGGCGCAGTACTGCGGGAGCGCACCTACTACTCGGTCGGCGGCGGATTCGTCGTCGACGAGAACGCCGCGGCCGGCGATCGGATCGTGCCGGACACGACTCCGCTCAAGTACCCGTTCACCACCGGCGCGGAGCTGCTCGACCGGTGCCGCGAGTCGCAGCTGTCGATCAGCGAGGTGATGCTCGCCAACGAGCTGGCCTGGCGGACCGAGGAGGAGATCCGCGACGGCCTGCTGCGGATCTGGCAGGTCATGCAGGACTGCGTCCGCGAGGGCTGCGAGACCGAGGGCATCCTGCCCGGCGGGCTGAAGGTGCCGCGCCGGGCGCATGCCCTGCACAAGAAGCTCAGCCAGGACCCGTGGTCGGTCGATCCGCTCAAGGTGATGGACTGGGTCAACCTGTTCGCGCTCGCGGTCAACGAGCAGAACGCGTCCGGCGGCCGGATCGTCACCGCGCCGACGAACGGTGCCGCGGGCATCATTCCCGCCGTACTGCACTACTACCGGCGCTTCGTGCCCGGGGCGAGCGAGGCCGGTGCGGTCCGGTTCCTGCTGACCGCCGGCGCGATCGGCGTGCTCTACAAGGAGAACGCGTCGATCTCCGGCGCCGAGGTCGGCTGCCAGGGCGAGGTCGGATCCGCCTGCTCGATGGCCGCCGCCGGCCTGTGCGAGGTCCTCGGCGGTACGCCGCAGCAGGTCGAGAACGCCGCCGAGATCGCGATGGAGCACAACCTCGGCCTGACCTGCGACCCGGTCGGCGGCCTGGTGCAGATCCCGTGCATCGAGCGGAACGCGATGGCGTCGGTGAAGGCGATCAACGCGGCCCGGATGGCGATGCACGGCGACGGCGTCCACGTGGTGACACTCGACAAGGTCATCAAGACCATGCGGGAGACCGGCGCCGACATGAAGATCAAGTACAAGGAGACGTCCCGCGGCGGCCTCGCCGTCAACGTCATCGAGTGCTAGTTACCAGGGGACCGTCCCGTGCAGGCTCAGGTACTGCGCGGTCGGGCCGGTCTGGTCGATCTGCGCGAGCCGGACGATGATCTCCGCACCCTCCTCGATGGTCTGGTAGCCCCTGTAGCCGTTGAACTCGGTCGCCGTGTAGCCCGGGTCGACGGTGTTGATCCGCAGGTTCGGCAGCTGCCGCGCGTACTGCACCGTCAGCATGTTGAGCGCTGCCTTCGAGGCGCCGTACGCCGGGGCAGGCACCCAGACGGGCACCGTGCTCACGACGTCCGGATCCGCCGCGGTGGCGATCGAGCCGAGGCCGCTGGAGACGTTCACGATCACCGGGTTGTCGCTGCGCTCCAGCAACGGCAGGAAGCGGTGGATCATCCGCACCGGGCCGTACACGTTCAGCTCGAAGACCTCCCGGAAGATGTCGGCGGTGAGGTGCTTGACCTCGTTGAGCGGTCCGGGGATGCCGGCGTTGTTGATCAGTACGTCGAGTGACTCCAGCTGCGACGCGGCCGCGTCGACGGACTCGTCGCTCGTGACGTCCAGCTGCAGGTACTGCGCTCCGAGGTCCGCGGCCGCCTGCTTGCCGCGCTCGGGGTCGCGGGCGCCGAGGTAGACAGTGTGTCCCGCCTTGATCAGCTGCTTGGCGGTTTCGTACCCGAGGCCTCTGTTGGCCCCGGTGATGAGTGTCGTGGTCATGCCTTCACCCTCCTGCCGCCGGCACCGCCCAGGTAGTACCCGCGATGTCCTAGGGAATGGCAGTACCAGGCTGTCGGAGCGCCGGCGCGGAATACTGGGGGCATGGCAGAACTCGGTAGGACGCTGCACGCCTGGCGCGACCGGGTGACCCCGGAGCAGGTCGGACTGCCGGCCGGCGGGACCCGGCGCGCGCCGGGTCTACGGCGCGAGGAGCTGGCCCAGCTCGCCGGGTTGTCGGTCGACTACATCGTCCGGCTCGAGCAGGGCCGGTCGGATTCACCGTCCGTGCAGGTGCTGACCGCGCTGGCCCGGGCGCTCCGGCTGTCCGATGCCGAGCGCAACCATCTGTTCGCGCTCGCGGGCGAGGTCGAGCCGTCGCCGGGCCGGATCTCGACGTACATCCCGCCCGGCGTGCAGCGGATCGTGGACCAGCTCGACGGCGCACCGCTGTGCGTGTGCGACGCCGCCTGGACGGTCATCAGCTGGAACCCGCTGTTCGCCGCGATGATCGGCGATCCGTCCGAGTGGCGCGGTCGCGGCCGCAACATCATCTACAAGCAGTTCATGACGCCGGGCGACCGCGTCGTCCAGACCCCGGAGCAGCAGCGGGACTTCCGGATCGCGATGGTGACCGATCTGCGGGCGTCACTGGCGCGCTACCCGCACGACGCCGACCTCCGCGGGCTGATCGACGAGCTCCGTGCCGGGCACGAGGACTTCGCGCGGCTGTGGGACCAGCCTGTCGTCGGCTTCCACCGATCCGAGCAGAAGATCATCAGGCATCCCGAGGTCGGCACGTTCACGATCGACTGCGACGTACTCGCGGTGCCGGGCAGCGACCTGCGCATGGTCGTGTACACCGCGGCGCCGAATACGGAGGCGGCCGAAAAGCTCCGGCTGCTGTCGGTCATCGGCCTGCAGGCACTGACCTGAGCAATCAGCTAACGCCTTGCATTCCTACGGTTGCGTAGCCGATCCGGAATTACTGGAATGTGAAGTTCTTTCGTGGAATTTCTTCCAAGGGCTGTTTCAATCGACTCTTCGAACGATAATCTCCCGGTCTTGTGAGCCCCATCTCTGCCTCGGCGTCCCGCCGTCCGCCCTGGCAGAATCCTCGGCGCCGTCGTCAGGCCGCCGCCGGCGCCGGTGTGCTGCTGTTCGGCTGCCTCGTGCTCGGTCTGCTCTCGTTCTGGAGCCGCGGCCCGCAGCCCACCAGCCCGGTCGCGGGGATCGAGCCCGGCCGGCCGACGCAGAATCTGCCGGCGATCCCGCGCACCGCGTCGCCGTCCGCCGGGACGACGCCCACCGCCGTACCGACCTCGTTGCCGACAGCAACCAGGCCGGGTGAGGTCCTGCTACCGACCGGCATCACGACCACGGGCTACCCCGCGATCACCGCCGGTACGCCGACCCCGCAGATCGTGGAGACGACCGGGCCGACCACGGTGGTGACCGAGCGGCCGCCGACCGTGCCGCCGACGGCGCCGACCACGGTGCCGAGCGGCCGTCCGACCGGCGTACCCAGCGAGCGACCGACGACGTCCACCCCGACCGAGCCGCCGCCGACCAGCAGCACCCCGACCAGCCCGCCCACCACTCCCGACGACCCGGATCACCCGGGCGGCGGCGGCCTCGGCGATCTCCTCGGCGGCCTCCTGGACAAGCTGGGCCTTTAGGAACATGTACGTGTGTTAGGGTTGGTACATGTCGATGAAGCGCACCAATGTCTACGCCGATCCCGAGGATCTGGCGTTGATCAAGGATGCCTCTCGCCGGCGCGGGATTCCCGAGGCCGAGATCATCCGAGAGGGCATCCATCTGGCCGCGATGGCGAATCGGGTCTGGGACGAGCCGCTCGACTGGCCTACCTTCGAGGGCGATGGTGAGCCGGTGACGAAGGACGAGATTCGCGGCGTGGTCGCGCGCCGGACCGACCTGTGATCCTGGTCGCCGACACCTCCGGCATCATCGCGGCCTTCGATCGCAACGCCCCTGAAGGGCCTGTGTGCAGGCAGCTTCTGCAGGACGCCGGAACGGTCGTCCTGTCGCCTCTTGTTCTCGCCGAGGTGGATCATCTCTCCCGTGCGCGGCTGGGAGCGGCGGCGCGCTCGACGATCCTTGAACTGTTGACGGCCCAGGTACGGCGGATGCGGTTCCAGGTGCCGGACATCGGCGCCGAAACGCTGACGACCGGTCTCGGTGTGATGAGCCGGTATGCCGATCTGGATCTCGATCTTGCCGACGCAGTCAGCGTTGCGCTGGCTGCTGACTACCGAACCGATGCGATTCTGACTCTCGATCGCCGCGACTTCCGGGCATTGCGTCCGTTGACCCCGCACAAGGCTTTCAGGTTGTTCCCGGACGACCTCTGAAGCCCGATCAGTACGCCTCGACCTCGGTGGTGTCGGCGTTGCCGCCTGGTCTGGGTTGGAGGTTCACCTGCCAGCCCTGGTTGCGGCCGAAGGTCTGGTCGAACTTCTTGAACGCGCAGTCGGCGCGGAACTTGCGGTTGTCGGTGTCCCAGTCGGTGCCGCTCTTGAAGTACAGGTGGTAGGCGCCGCCGATCCCCTTCACCGTGGTGGTCTTGGTCGCCTGGACGTAGATCATGACCTGCGGGCGGCTCGGCGGCTGGCCGTCGGTGACGATCGAGACCGCGACGTCCTTCGCCGTACCGTTGGTGATCTTGAGCTGGCCGGTTCCGTCCGGACCCCGCCGTACCAGGACGTCCCCGCTGTCCGGACGCACCTCCTCCGGCGCGCGACCGGGGTTGGGCAGCGTCGTGCCGAAGGTCAGCTTGAGCTGTTGCAGCAGTGTGAGCGCGGAGCTGAGATTCGTGCGCAGCTGGCGCTGGACGTTCTGCGAGGTGTACGCGACGCCACCGCACCGGGCGTCGTCCTCGGTCTCGTCAGCCAGGCCGGTCAGTTGGGTGGCGGCGACGCCGATCCGCACCTGCAGTAAGGAGTGTGCTGCGTCGAGTCGCGAGGTCACCTTGATCGCGGCCAGCCGGATCGAGACCGTGTTGAGTGCTTCTGCCAGCGTATTCATGGCGTCACTCAATCCCTCGGCGGTGCGAACACGCGTCAGCCGCGAGGCCGGCCCGGCCAGCACTTTGTCGATCCGGGTCAGTTCGGCCTGGTACGCCGCTGTACCCAGCGGTCCGGCCGACGGCACCGATGACGACGGTGCAGGCACAGCAGAACTCGATGCCGGTTGCGGAGCGGTCGGCGACTCGTTCGCCTTTCCGCCGCAGCCCGACAGCAGACACACCCCCACACACAGCGCAGCCCAGCGCCTCATCCCCAACCCCCCAGGTTGCCCCTCACCCCTGAAGCAGCAAGGGTACCTGTCAGTCCCTAGCAGCGGGACGAACGAACGGGAACGCTAGCGTGCTTCGAATGTTCTGGCCGGTCAGCATCATCATCACGCGGTCGACCCCGATGCCCAGGCCGCCGGTCGGCGGCATCGCGTACTCGAGTGCTGACAGGAAGTCCTCGTCCAGCGACATCGCCTCGGGGTCGCCGGCGGCGGCCTTCAGCGACTGCTCGGTCAGGCGGCGGCGCTGCTCGACCGGGTCGACCAGCTCGGAGTACGCCGTACCGATCTCGGCGCCGAAGGCAACCAGGTCCCAGCGCTCGGCCAGCCGCGGATCGGAACGGTGGTTGCGAGTCAGCGGCGACGTCTCCAGCGGGAAGTCGGTGTAGAACGTCGGGAACGTGGTGTTCGGCTCGACGAGTTCGTCGTACAGCTCCAGCACCAGCTCGCCCGCCGACATCTCGAACGTCGTGTGTACGCCGTGCTCCGCACAGAGCTCCCGCAGCCGCTCGACCGGGGTGTTCGGATCGAGGTCCACGCCGGCGGCCCGGCCGACCGCCTCGTGGACGGTGATGACGGGCCATTCGCCGGAGATGTCGATCTCGCCGTCGGCACGGCGTACCACCGGCTTGCCGAAGACCGCGGTCGCGGCCTCGATCAGCAGCTCGCGGGTCAGCTCGCGCATCACGTGGTAGTCGGCGTACGGCTGGTAGGCCTCGACCGAGGTGAACTCCGGGTTGTGGGTCGCGTCCGCACCCTCGTTGCGGAAGTTCCGGTTCAGCTCGAAGATCTTGCCCATTCCGCCGACGCTGAGCCGCTTCAGGAACAGCTCCGGCGCGATCCGGAGGAACAGTTCGGTGTCGTAGGCGTTGATGTGCGTGGCGAACGGCCGTGCGTTGGCGCCGCCGTGCACCGCCTGCAGCATCGGCGTCTCGACCTCGATGAACCCGCGGGTCTCGAAGCCGTTGCGCATCGCCCGTACGGCGGCACTGCGTTGCTGCATCATCCGCAGCGAGTCCGGGTTCATCACCAGGTCGATGTGCCGCTGCCGCACCCGCGCCTCGGGGTCGGTGAACCCCTTCCGCTTGTCCGGCAACGGATGCAGGCACTTCGCCGCCATCACCCATGACGTCGCCGCGATCGAGAGCTCACCGCGCCGGCTCGTCACCACCTCGCCGGTCACGCTGACGTGATCGCCGATGTCGACAAGTCGCCGCCATTGCTCGAGCGGTACGTCGCCGCACGCCTCGGCCGTGAACATCACCTGCAGCTGCGTCAACCCGTCCTGCAGTTGCGCGAACGCGAGCCCGCCGTGGTTCCGCATCCGCATCACCCGGCCGGTCACCGAGACCTGGTGGTCGGTGTGATGGTCCGGCGGCAGGTTCGGATACAGCTCCCGCACACGCTCGAGTGTCTCGGTCCGCGGCACGCTCACCGGGTACGGATCGATGCCCGCGGCAACCAGCTCGGTGAGCTTCGTCCGCCGGATCTGCTCCTGCTCGGTCAGCTTGCGCTCGGGCAGCGCCGGCCGCAGCAGCTCGTTCTCCTGCTCGCGTACGGCGGTGGCGAAAGCGCGCCCGTCCGCCGCCATGATCGCGTGCCGCTCGGCCGTCTCGACGGTGTCGACGCGGGTCCACGGCCGCGGCGCCGGCAGGAAGCCTTCCGCCGTACCGGCCGCCAGCACGACCTGGGCCAGCGACGCACCGCGCGAGTAGCACATCAGCCGCGGTGACCAGCGCGGCAGATACTTCTCGTTCGACTGGTACAGGCTCTCCAGCTGCCAGAAGCGCGAGGCTCCGGTGAGCAGCGCGTTCGTCAGGCGCAGCACCGGACCGGCGCCGACCCGCTCCGCGTCGCTGAAGATCTCCCGGAACATCGCGAAGTTCAGCGAGATCCGGTGGACGCCGAGATCGCCGGACGCCTCGATCAGCGAGGTGACCATGAACTCCATCAACCCGTTCGCGGACTCCGGGTCGCGCCGCATCAGGTCCAGCGACACACCCCGCACGCCCCACGGCACGAACGACAACAGCCCGCGGACGACGCCGTCCGCGTCCCGCGCGATCACCATCACGCACCGCGCATCGGCCGGATCGCCGAGCCGCCCGAGCGCCATCGAGAACCCGCGCTCGGTCCGCGCGCCCCGCCACCGCTCGGCGAGGTGGACGTACTGCGCCAACGTCTGCGGCGACAGGTCCCCGTGCCGCACCACCTCCGCGTGGTACCCGGCCCGCTGGACGCGCGTCACCGCCTGCCGCACCGGACGCATCGTCCGGCCCTCGAGGGTGAAGTCCGCGACGTCGATGATTGCCTCGTCACCCATCGACAACGCGCGCAGACCCGCGTCGACGTACGCCTGGGCTGCTTCCTCACTCGCGGACAGGACGGCGGGGGACCAGCCGTAGCGCCGGGCCTCCTCGAGCCAGCGCTGGATCGCGGCCGGCCAGGCGAGCGGATCGCCCAGCGGATCACCACTCGCGAGACTGACGCCGTTGACGACCCGGTACGCGATCGCGGCGTCGTTGTCCGGCGAGAAGACGATCGCCTTGTCGCGGCGGGTGGCGAAGTACCCGAGCGAGTCCCGCTCGCCGTGCAGCAGCAGGAGCCGTCGTACTTCGAGCTCCTCGGCCTGGGTGAGGTACCGGACGCGCTGGACCGAGCGGAGGAAGATCCAGAACGCGATCACCAGCGAGGCCGCCGAGATCGCGCCGACCGACAGGCCGATCCAGCCGTGTCCTTCGTGGCCGCCGAGCTTGCTCCGGGACTGGCCCAGGGCGGCGATGATCGCCCAGCCGATCTTCTGCCGCTGACCGCTCAGCGTCCGCGGGAAGATCTGCGTGAGCGTGATGCTGACCGCGATCGAGATCAGCATGCCGAAGACCAGCGCGCCGACCGCGAGCCGGCGCGTACCGGGGGCGAGGCGGGCCGGGAACGCGCCGCGGATCTTCCACAACAGCACGATGATCGCGGCGACTACGACCCACTGGACGATGGCCCACTCGAGGTCCTGCACCGTGGTGCGGTCGAGGTCGGACAGCCACTCGGCGCCGCCCGGACTGCTCAGCCGGACGGAGCTGAACGCGATGTAGGCGGTCAGGCCGAGCAACCAGAGCGCTTCGAAGACCCAGAGCACCCAGAGCAGCGCGGCTCGCTTACCGCGCAGCAAGGCGCTGCCGACCACCGCGAGGTAGACGGCGGAGAAGAACGTGTGGCCGGCCGGGATGCCGACGAAGTCGAACGCCATGTCCACGTGCTTGACGAGGATCGGCGCTCCGATGTGCAGCGGAATCGCGAGAAAGGACCACACCGAGGCAAGCACGACGACGCGGCCCACCCAGACCGCGGCCCGGTGCTGCCACACCGGTATCACTACTGCTTGTTCCGACCGCACCAGCCGATCATCCCATTAGTTCGATGAGACTTCGGTCGACCTAGCACTACCTCGACCGTACCCCTGACGCCACAGCCAATACTTTGGTTGACATGCCACGCTGACGAGCATGGACGCCGTCCCCTATCGTCTGGTCCGCAACCTGTTGCTGGCCGCCGCCGTTCTCTACTGCAGCTTGCTGCTCGAGGCGGCGGCCGGGTTCCCGCTGGACGTCCACACGTCGTTCCTCAGTGAGCTCGGCGCACGGGACCAGTCGACCAGCTTGTATGCGCGGGCGATGGATCTGTCCAGCAGCGTGCTGACGTTGCTCGCGGTCCTGCTCGCCCGTCGGAGTCGCGAACTGGCGGGGCTGCTGGTCAGTACTGCGGTGTTCGCGTTCGGGACGATGTTCGACTCGTTCTCACCGATGGACTGCGCGCCGTCGGCGAGTGCTGCGTGCCGTGCGAGCGAGGTGAACGGACAGGCCGGTGCCGCGTTGGTGCTGCACGAGGCGACGTCGACCATCGCCGGCGTCGGCACGATCGCCATGGCCGTCTTTGCGCTTATCGCACTGCGGCGCCGGCGTCGGGGCTGGGGCGGTTGGCCGGGCAAGCTGCTCGCCGTACTCGCCGGTGGAGTCCTGGTGACGCAGGTGTGGCTCGGGTCGGTCGTCGCCTATGAGACTTTGAGCGGCCAGGAGGTGGCCGCACCGGGCATCCTGCAACGGGCTTCTACCCTGCTGTTCTGCTTAATGTTGGGGACTTTGCTACCAGGTCTGAGGCAAGCTTTCTCTCGATGACCGTGATCTGGATCGTGGTGCCCGGCCTGGCCGAGACTCCGGAGGAGTTCGCCCGGGTCGTCGAGCTGTTGCCGGACGAGGACGTCCGGGTGATCGATCCGTGGCTCACGCCGATCACGTCCGAGGTGGACGCGTTGCGGGCGGCTGCCGACGTACCGCCGGACGCGGAGATCGGACTGATCGGGCACTCGATCGGAGGACTCGCCGTACTGCGCTGGGCGCTGACCCGGCCGCTCGAGGTGACCCGGCTGGTGCTGGTCGACACCAGTCTGACCTCGGAGACGGGCTGGCGTGCGTTCTACCCGGGCACGCGTGGTGACCGGGCGGTGCGGGCGCTGGCGCGGTTCCTCGGGCGGATCGGCCTACCCAGCGTCATCGGGACCGGACTGCGCCGGCTGAGCGTCCGCGTCGGTAGCACGTCGAACCACGACCTGTTGTCGAAGACAACGGCAAGGAGCAGGTACGGCGCGGACTCGTCGTGGCTGCTGTTCTGGGACGAGCTGGCGGGTAGCTGGGAGCTGGCGGCCGAAGTGCAGAAGCTGGTTGCCGGACCGGTCGGCGCAGTGGCTCCGACCACGCTGCTCGTCGCCACCGGCGGCAGCTCCCGCTTCACCGCCGGCCGCTGGCTGGCAGGCCAACGTCGCCTGGCCGACAAGCTCGGCGGGACGGTCGAGGTGCTCGCGGACTCCGCCCACCTGGTCCACCTCGATCGCCCGGACGCGATCGCCGCCGCCGTACCGCGGTAAACCCCTTCCACTCCGCGGACCGGATGCTCTACGCTCCTTGCACTGAAACAGTCGTGGCAGTCATGATCTGTAGCGGATGTGCACAATGAGTGATCAGATGCAGGTGAGTCGAAGTCTGCGGTGGCGGTGGTTCCTCGACGACGTCCGGGAACACTGGCGCCTGATCGAGCGGCTGTACGCCAGCCGCATGTACACGTGGGGCAGGCGATGATCGTCATCACCTGCTCGGTGTGTGACCGGCGCACGCTCCTGCCGCTCACCATGGTGCACGGACTGGAGCGACGGATCGACCTGGCGGGGCACGTGTTGTACGAGCTCACCTACACCTGCTGGTGTGGTGCGCCCGGTGCGAAGGTAGTGAAGGGGCCCTAGGTAGTGCTGGTCATGGCAGGGGTGGGGAGCTTGCGCTGCCACACTTCGTCCAGGGCCATGCGCATCGCGCCGGTGACCACAGCGTCCTCGGCCAGAGCGGACAGCTCGAGCTTCGGGTGGTTGAGCGTCAGTAGGCGCAGCTGGTCGGAGATGGCATCCAGCAGTACGGCGCCGGCGCGGGCGACACCGCCCCCGATGACTACGGCGGTCGGGTCCAGCACCAGGATGGACGGGGCCAGTGCACGCGCGAACGACCGCGCCACCTGCTGTACGACTGCCTGCGCGACCGGGTCACGATCCGCCGCAGCGGCGAACACGTCCGCGGTGTCGAGCTGGTCACCGCCCAGCTCGGCCAGACGGGACTCCGGGTGGTCCAGTGCGGCCTGACGCCCGAGTGCTGCGATCGCCTCCGAGCCGACCGCCCGCTCGAGCGGTCCGCGGCTGTCCTCGGGGTTGATCACGTCATCCGGACCTGTGGCGATGAAGCCGATCTCTCCGGCCGCTCCGGTGCCTCGGTGCAGTCGGCCGTCGATGACGATGCCGGCGCCGAGCCGCTCGCCCCACTGGACCGCGAGGAGCGTGCCGGTGCCACCTCGCGCGGCGGCGATCGCCAGCGCGGCCAGGTTGGCGTCGTTGTCCAGCATGACCGGGCAGTCGAGCAGACCGCGGACATGCTTGATCAGGTCGATCGCCGACCAGCCCGGCACGCTGGGAACCAGCTGGACCCGGCCGGTGTGCTCGTCGACGATGCCGGGGCTCGCGGCGACCGCGGCGGCCACGTCCTCGGCCGGCACCTCGGCCTCCGCGAGCGCCTCGGTGATCACCTCGCCGATGACGCCGAGCAGCTCCTGCGCGGTCCAGCCCGGTCCGGAGCGCCGTACCAGCGACAGCTTGCGGCCGGCCAGGTCGGAGACGCCGACGGTCACGCGGTGCGGGCCGACGTCGAGGCCGAGCACCGGCGCGGCGCGGCCGCGGAGCGACACGCGGATCGCCGGGCGACCGAGTGACCGGTCCGCGGAATCGGGGCCGTGCTGCTGCAGCCAACCGGCGTCCAGCAGCTCGTCGACGGCCTGTGCGACCGTCGGTCTGGCCAGGCCGGTGCGCTCGACCAGTTCAGCGACGCGCAACGGTGCCGGCGCGGATCGTCGGACCGCATCCAGGACCGAGGCGACATTGATCCGCCGCAGCATCGTCGTACCGCCGCCGCCGACCGTTCCCTTGCTCATGTCCGACCCCTTGCCTGCCACTCGCACAGTATAGATAGCGAGCGTTCGTAAATACCGTCCACTGGCCGCGTCGGTTGGCGGATACCGATGCGTGAGTCGACAACTATCACCCAACGGGTGCCAGATGTTCCAGCACACGCATCGCTGCCCGGAATCGGGTCGACTCCGGACTCAGCCCTGCAGCGCGGTACGCGCGAAACTGCTCAGTGCCTCCCGGTCCGGTTGCTGGGTCTTGGTCATCAGACTCGCCACGTGCTTCTCCACGGTCCGCGGCGAGATGTGCAGCCGGGACGCGATCGACTTGTTCCCGATCCGGTCCACCAGCAACTGACAGACCTCGAACTCGCGCGTCGTGATCCCGAGCTGCCGCAGATGCGCCGGCACCTGGTCCGACCCGGTCCGCCGCTGCGAAACGGTCGCACCGAGCTGCCGCATCAGGCTGCGGCACGCACTCGCCACCGGCTGGATGCCGGCGTTGTGGAAGTAGTCCTCGGCCTGCCGCAGCCAACCCACCGGGTCGCCCCATCCGTCCGCGTGCGCCGGTTCGGCCACCATCCGCAGCCCGAGGTGTCGCGCCAGCGGGAACAGCGACGCGGTCTCCGTCGCCTCCTGGACCTTGGCGTTGGCCGCTTCGGCCCGACCGTCGCGGCCGAGCAGTACGGCCTCTGCAAGCTGGACGAACTGCTTGTTCCATCGCATCCCGCTCGCAGCGGTCGCGGTGACCGCCTCGAAATGGGCCCAGCCGTTGCGTCCGGACAGTACGCCGAGCAGCAGCGCCAGACCGTTCTTCCCGGAGAGCTGGAAGGTGGTCGGGTTCTGCGCGTCGTACGCGAGCGCCTGCGCCAGCTCGGAGTCGGCGAGCTCCCGGTTCTCCTCCAGGAGTGCGCAGAACGTCCGGGCCAGTCCGTACGAGTACGGCAACTCGTACGACGCCCGTTCGCCGCCCCAGTTCGTGATCTCGGCCAGGGTCGCCTCCATCGCCGGCCGGCGGCCCTGGTGAGCCTCCAGGATCGCCTTCGTGGCCAGGAAGAACGTCGCCGACCGGCCGAGCCGCATCCGCCGGGTGACTTCGACGCACTCGCCGATAATCTCGGCGGCCCGCGAGTACTGGGACTGCAGGATCAGTTGCTGGCCGAGCATGCCGTCCACGTCGTAGACCAGCGAGATGGCGCCGATGCGGAGCGCCTGCTGCCGGGACCGCTCCAGCTCGGCGATCGTCCCGTCGGCGAGGTAGAGGCTGACCGCCTGGAGGATGTGCGAGGTGACCCGCTGGAGCGCCATCCCGTGGTCCTCGGCGATCCGCCGGGCCCGATGGAAGTAGTCGATCGACCGGTCGAGGTCGTGCTCGCGGGCCAGGATGCCCAGCAGCTGCAGGGCTTCGCAGGCCACCTCGGGCAGCTCGGCGCGTTCGGCCGCCGCGGCGGCGCGGGTGGCCAGCTCGGTGGCCGCCTTCAGCCGGCCGGGGTTCGTCCGGGCGAACTCGAGGTTGGCGGCGACCACGTCGATCGGCGCGAGGTCGGCGTCGCTGGCGTTGCTGCCGAGCAGCGACCGGGCGGTCGCGACATGCTGGAGCGCGGTCGCCCAACGGCCGGCGACCATCTCGGCGTCCGCGAGCTGGACGTGCAGCGCGGCGACCTTACGGCTGTCGAGATTGCGGTCGGCCAGTTCGTCGACGGTCGCGGTGTGGACGGCCAGCTGCTCGAAGCCGCCGGTCGCGGTGAGTGCGAGCAGCAGGGCGCCGAGCACCTCGGCCCGGTGGTCGATGTCGGGATCGGCTGCCAGCAGGGTGTTCGCGCGGTCCAGCAGATTGGCCGCCGAGCCGGTAGAGCCGTCGTCGAACGATCGTCGTCCGGCGAGGGCGAACAACTGGCCGGCGCGGATGGTGTCGCCACCGGACTCGGCGAGTTCGGCGACCATCGGGCACCATTCGCCGGGCAGTCCCGGATGCAGTTCCTCGACGGCGTCCGCGCACCGGCGGGCCATCGCGGAGCGTTCGGTCGGCGTCAGCCCGGCGAGCAGCGATTCGGCGGTCAGTGGATGCCGGAACGCGTACCAGTCCGGCGCCGGCTCGTCCGGACCGACCAGCTGGGCGGCCACGCCGGCCCGGAGCGTGGCCAGCAGCAACCGTTCGTCGGTCCCGGTCGCCGCGCGGACGATGCTCAGCGGGAACCGGTGCCCGATCACCGCGGCCAGCACGAGGATGTCCCGCGACTGCGGCCCGAGCTGCGCGGTCCGGCTGCTGATACTGCGTACCACCGCGGCCGGGACGATCGTGTGCAGGTCGTCGACGACCTCCACGCTGCCGTCCGGCCCGGACACCAGCTGCCCGCTGCGGTTCGCCTCCTGCAGCAATTCCTCAACGATGAAAGGGATTCCGGCGCTGTCGTTCCACAGCTGGTCCGTCAGCTGTTCCGGCACGCTGTCGGCCGGAACCTCCAGGCAGCCCGCGGCGAGTTCGGCGACCTCGCTCCGCCCCAGCGGTGGCAGCTCAACCAGTTCGGCGATCCCTCGCTGTGCAGACAGCCGTGCCAGTTCGTATGCCGGGCACGTCTCGGGGCGCATCGTCGCCACAAGCGCGATCGGCTGCGCGTCGAGGTTGTCGAGCAGGTACTCGATCACGGCCAGCGTCTCGGGGTCGGAGCCGTGCAGATCCTCCAGAACCAGGAGACAGCCGCGATCCCTGCCGACCAGGGCCAGCAGCCGCAGTACTGCCTCTCCGAGCACGACCGGTGACGCAGCGGTGTCGTGCGCGCTGCCGTCGTCCCAGTCCGGAACGAGGCGGCCGAGCACCTGCCGGTACGGGCCGAGGCCTTCGGTGGTGGGCATCTCGCCGCGCCGGATCAACGACAACAGCGCCTCGGTGAACGGGCGGAAGGCAACCATCGTGCCGATCGCCCCGACCCGTCCGCGCAGTGTCGTCATCCCCGCATCGAGGGCCTGCGTGGTGGCGGTCGCGGCCAGCCGGCTCTTTCCGATGCCGGGCTCGCCGACCAGGAAGATCGCACCACCCTGTCCGCCGCGGGCTCCGGCCAGCAGGCGGTGAAGGCTCTCGATCTCCCGCGCTCTGCCGACCACGGTAGGCGAACGGGTCTGCATGATTGCCAACTGTAACTACTGATGCTTGTCGCCGCAGGAGCCCGACCGAGGACCGGCCGCCCGCAACGGGCGGCCGATCACTCCATCAAACGTTCGCTGCTGCCGGCAAGCTGCTTACCCGCCGACGACCCACGGGCTGCCGTTGGGCACGGCGATGGCAGCCGCCATCGCGCTCACGCCGATGACGCCGATCAGGCCCATCGCCCGGGCGACGATGCGGTACCGCTTCGGCATCGTGATCGGGTCGGTGCGGTCCGGCGCAGTGAACTGCTCGTCTGCCCGAGCTTCGTGCTGAACATCGTGGTGCTGGGCGGTCATGCTGCTCTCCTGTCACAGTGTGGGCTTTGGCGCTGTGCCACACCTCGACCCGGCGGTTGGTTCGAGCAACAGGACGGACGGAACCCGTTCGGGGTACGCAAGACGGAGCAGCCCGTACCCGATCCCTGCCAGACCGGTCAGCAGGCCTGGAGACGGTACGGCGCGTGGTGTTCCGCACTGCGGCCCGTACTGCTGCACTGCCGCGAGCACCAACCCGGCACGACGTCGCCGTACCGCCTCTGCAGTTGGGTACTCACGTGCGGCGAGCCACATCAGTGACTCCACCGCTCCGAGCTCGCCATGGCACAGACTCAGGTCGGCGAGCACCGGACGTTCTGCCGCGGCCCTCAGATAGCTCTCGAGATCCGCTGGTACTCCGGCCGCCGCCCGGGCGAGCGCTGTCCCGGCGTCGCCCGAACACCAGCCGTGTCCGGCGGGTGCGTTCCGCCGGTCCAGGTCGGCTGCTGTCCGAGCGGCATCCAGGTACCTGTCACCAGGTACGCCGTACTGCCCGAGGGTCCATGCGATTCCCTGGAAGCCGCGAGCGAAGCCGTGTTCCGCTGCTACCCGGCCACGGAGGCCGCTCTCGACTGTGGTGACCAGGTGATCCGCGTACCGCTCGGCCAGTCGGTCGGCGGCCGGAAGTCCTTGTATTGCTTGCATCGCGGCCAGTCCGCCGGCCGCGCCTTCGACGTACGACGGGAACTCGGCGGGGTCCGTCGTGAGCTGTTCGGTGAGCTCCAGCGACGCTGCGAGCCAGCCGGCCAGGCCGGAGTCTCCGAGCAGCGTCGACAGCCGGTGCAGGCCGTAGCTGATTCCACCGAGACCGTTGAAACCGGCACCGACCAGGTGAGCGGACTCCAGGTCGCCGGCCAGGGCTCCGAGCAGCTGTGGGATCGGACGGATCGCGTCACGTGCCAGCTCGCAGTAGATGTCGGCTCCGGTGAGTACGCCGACCTGCGCGAGGAACAACGCAGTACCGGTGTAGCCGTTGGCCAAGCCGGCGCCCATGGAACGCACGGCCCACTGGTGGTCGTCCAGCAACTCCAGACCGAGCCAGTTCGCCGCACCGCCGGTTTCACCGATCACCTGGGCGACGATCTCGTCGGCGATGTCGGTGGCCGCAGCCAGCAGCTGATCCGGGTCTGCCTCGGTCGTGCCGAGGTGCTGCCGGCTGGCAGTGCTGACGTGCTTGATCGGCTCCGGGCGAATGGCCAGGGACGCGGAGATCAGCCAGGCCTGGCGGTGCTCGTCGACATCACTGAGACGCGCGATCTTCGCCTCGACCGCCGCAAGCCCTGTAGTAGCAAGAACATCGGCGATCCGGGTGCCGTCGGACGCCCTCACATCGGTGCTGTCCGGCTGTGCGGTGAACAGCGGTACGTCGCCCGCCCACAGGTCGGCCAGCTCGTGCGGAACGATCGCGTGCAGCGACTCGTCCGCATCCCACAACAGGTCGAGCAGCTGACTCCGGCCGGCTGCGTCGCGTAGGGCGTCCGGCTGGGTCGACTCGTCCAGCAGACCCTTGTACAGACTCGTGGGGCGGGGAACGAACCGGAGCTGGTCCGCGGCACACTGCGCCAACAGCCCGTCCGGGCCGAGGAACTCCTCGCGGTCCCGGGCAATCGCCTCATACGCGGCCCGAAACCCTGTCAGTACAGCGATTTCGTGCTCGCGTGGCTCGACCATCGCACCGTCGAGCATCGGTCGGTTGGCAGCGCTGGTCAGCTGTCCGGGACGGCGGACCAGATGCATCGAGTCCAGCCCGGCGTCGGCCCAGTCGACCACGCTCATCGGCGCGGTCGACTCGCCGTCACCGCCGAGTCCGGACACATCCGCAAGGCCGTACTCGCCCGAGACAAGCAGCGGAAGCAGTGCGGTGCGGTAGACCGAGCCGAGCAGCGACTGGTACGCCGGATCGTGGCTCGACGTGGTCACCGCGAGGTGACTGGGGTGGAACAGCGTCTCGACGTCCACCAGCACCGGCTGGTCGCCTGCGGCGATCAGGTTCTCGAAATGCATGTCGGTGCCGTCGAGCACATACAGGAGCGCCAGCAGAGCGCCCTGCCGGTGGTAGAACCGCCGTACGCCGGCGAAGTCCTTGCAGGGTTGGTGAACGACGTACTCCAGCCAGCCATAGCCATCGCGAGTGAGCAGCCGGACCTTGCGGATGTCCAGGGCCGTCTTGGCGTTCAGCCAGTCCACGAAGGAGTTGAAGTGCTGGTGGAGCTCGAGCGGCCGCGGCTTGTAGACCAGCCGCCGTCCGTCCGCGAAGGTGAGGATCGCGGTGCACCGACCGCCCCGGTGCGGATCGCCGCCGGGGTCGATACCGGTGAGTGCGCCGGGGTCGCGGCCGTCCAGCAGCCCGGTGACGAGTGACTCACGGTCCTCGGCGAGCCGTGCCAGCAGCTCGAGGTGACCCTCGACGCCCTGTCGGCACGACTCGCCCAGAACCCGGGCCAGCACCGGGTATGCGGCCAGGAACTCCGCCAGCTCGCTCCCTCCGACAAGCCGGTGGGTGAAGTCGAGGAACCGTGCGGCAGGGGTGTCGCCGGCCAGCTCACCGCGGTCCCGGGCCCGGGCGAGCTCCAGGACCAGCGTGCGGGCGGCCAGCTTCACCAGGCGGAGTCCTAGCCGCTGCAGGAACTGCTCGGCGACCACGCCGGTGTGCCCGACCGCGGCCAGGTCCCGGCGGGCCGAGTCCAGCAGCGGTTCCAGGCAAGGCATGAGCGCCTGCCGCCAGTCCGTGCCGGACCCATCCGTTGCCGCGGCCGCTCCACCTGACGTGTAGCCGCCAATGACACCGGTCCCTGCAGGGTCTCGACCGGCGGCAGGCGCGCTCGGTGGGAGAGAGGTACTGCGCTCCACGTACTCGGCCCAGGCCGGCGCGGAGTGGGTCAACTCGTGCGGTCGAACGCCCGCGGACCACCAGCTCTTGCGCTGGCTGATCCGGGCGGTTCCCGCGGTCGCTGAGTTGAGCACGCGCTCAGGCTGCCATCGGGGGGAGTACCCGGGCATGGGTACTCAGCCCCCATATTCTTGGCCGTTCCGCGAGAAGGTAGCTGAGTGTCGACCGGTGTCTGCCGCGGGGTGACGACTGGGGGGGTGGACGCCCCCGCGGCAGCGGACCGGGCCGGCCGGCCCTTGGTGGAGGGCCGTCGGCACGCCGGGAACGATGCCCGTGCCGGAGCGGGCCGGGCAAGGGCTGCGAACCCCCATTTTCGGGTCGCCGTCCGGGCCGTCGAGGATGGGGGCACACCGGCCGGAACTTGGGTGCGGAATCCCCATGCGTGAACCGGACCCGCCCTGACACGGTGGGCGCGTGCTCACTGTCGCTCCCGGACTTCCCGTCTCAGCTCACTCTGTGCTGGACGTCGTACCGCAGCTGCCCGGTCAGTCGGCTGCGGCCGCGCTCCGGGAAACGGCAGAGGTAGCACTGGCCGCCGACGACCTCGGATACCGCCGATTCTGGCTGGGAGAGCAGCATGGTGTCCGAGGCGTCGGCGGGGCGGCACCGGCCGTACTGGCCGCAGTACTGGCCGCTCGGACCGACCGGATCCGCCTGGGAGCCGGCGGGGTCCTACTGACCAACCATCAGCCGCTCGTCGTCGCGGAACAGTTCGCCGCGCTCGCAGCGGCGTACCCGAGTCGGATCGACCTGGGTGTGGAAGAGCAGCGCAGTGTTGCACCTAGTACTGCGGCAGCACTCGCTGGCGGCGCACGCGACTCGTTCCCGCAACGGCTGGACGAGCTGTGTGGGTTCTTGCGCGACGGAACGCCTGGCCGGGTGCCGGTAGGCGACGTACGGCTGTCACTGGCTGGACTGCCGCCGCCGGTCTTTGTGCTGGCCGATCACCCGCGCACTGCAGTGACTGCCGCCGTACGTGGCCTGCCTCTGTTCCTGGCGCACCACTGCGCAGCTGCGGTGACGCCTGCTGCTGTGGAGGCGTACCGCGAGCACTTCGAGCCGACAGGTCCGAAGGTGCGGCCGTACCTGGCCGTCACGGTCGGAGTGGTCGCGGCTGACTCCGACGAAGAGGCTGTGGTCCGGTTCGCGGAGTACGTCCGAGTGAAGACCCGGCTGGCTGCTGCTGGACCACGGGTCACCTCAGCCGACCTGGTGGCGTTGCTGGACCCGCCGTTGACCGGTCGCGAGCGTGGTCGTGCAGAACGGCTGATGGACGACCACGGGTACATCGTCGGCTCCCGTGCGACGGTCGCGGTCGAGCTGGGCGAGCTGGTGGCGAGTACGACGGCAGACGAGGTCATGCTCGTCCCGCTGGCCTTCGACGGACTGATCCGCTCGGCGATCCTCCGCACCGTCGCAGCCGGTCTCACCCGCATCGTCCGTACGGTCCCCAGGCACACACCGCCCCTGATCGCCACCGCCTAGTCTGGGTACTACGAACCAGACGAGAGGCGGGGCCATGTCATCGGAGCGGGAAGTCGTCGAGGCGTGTCCGACCGAGCTGTTCATCGGAGGCAAGTGGGTAGCGGCCGAGGGCGGCAAGACTCTCGCCGTCGAGGACCCGGCCACCGGTGCGACGCTCTGCGACGTGGCGGACGCCAGTCCGGCCGACGGCAAGGCAGCGCTGGACGCAGCGGTTGCCGCGCAGGCGGAGTGGGCCGCCACGCCACCACGTGTGCGTGGCGAGATCCTGCGCCGTACCTATGAGCTGATGACCGAGCGGGTCGACGACCTGGCGCTGCTGATGACGCTCGAGATGGGCAAGCCAGTTGCGGAGTCCAAGGGCGAGATCGCTTACGCCGCTGAGTTCTTCCGCTGGTTCGCGGAGGAAGCGGTCCGGATCGAGGGCGGGTACCAGATCGCACCGAACGGCTCGAGCCGCTTCCTGCTGATGCGCCAGCCGGTCGGACCGTGCCTGCTCATCACCCCGTGGAACTTCCCGGCTGCGATGGGTGCCCGCAAGATCGGACCGGCCGTTGCCGCCGGCTGCACGATGGTGATCAAGCCGGCCGCGCAGACGCCGCTGTCGATGCTGAAGCTGGCCGAGTTGATGACCGAGGCCGGCCTGCCCGCCGGCGTCCTGAACGTGATCACTACCCACAATGCGGGCGGCGTGATGGAGCCGTTGATCCGCGACGGCCGGGCCCGCAAGCTGTCCTTCACCGGTTCGACCCCGGTCGGCCGCAGGCTGATCGAGCAGGCGGCGGACCAGGTACTGCGGACGAGCATGGAGTTGGGTGGGAATGCGCCGCTGCTCGTGTTCGAGGACGCCGACCTGGACAAGGCGGTCGACGGCGCGATGCTGGCCAAGATGCGCAACGGCGGCGAGGCCTGTACGTCGGCCAACCGGATCTACGTGCATTCGTCGGTGATGGAGGAGTTCTCGTCCCGGCTGACCGAGCGGATGGCGGCGCTCAAGGTCGGCCGCGGTACCGAGGCGGGGGTCGACGTCGGTCCGTTGATCGACGGCACACAACGGGACAAGGTCGCCGACCTGGTCGCCGACGCGATCGCCCGGGGCGCGCGTGCGTTGACCGGCGGTTCGGTTGCCGAGGGCAACGGGTACTTCTTCCAGCCGACGGTGCTGGCCGACGTACCGGCGACCGCGCGGTTGCAGAAGGAGGAGATCTTCGGGCCGGTGGCGCCGCTGACCGCGTTCGAGACCGAGGACGAGGCCGTGCGGATGGCGAACGACACGGAGTTCGGGCTGGTCTCCTACCTGTTCACGAAGGACCTGAGTCGCGCCCTCCGGGTCTCCGAACGCCTGGAGGCCGGCATGATCGGCCTCAACCAGGGCATCGTCTCCAACCCCGCGGCCCCCTTCGGCGGCGTAAAACAATCCGGCCTCGGCCGCGAAGGCGGCACCGTAGGCATAGACGAATACCTGGAACTCAAATACGTAGCAGTAAACATCGACTAACCAGCAGAACCAGAAAAAAGAGAAGCAAGAGAAAGATAAAGAACAGAGAAAGAAGAGATCTAGAGTGGTGGCTGCCTTCGGCGGTCAGTCGAAGGTCTGACTGTGCGACGCAGGCGGCCGACGGCCCCACCAGGATCACCGCCTCCCGTCGGCATTCGTCATCCACAGCCCTGCCGAGTCGTGGCGAATGGTTCCGACCCCGAACGCCGAGTCGTGGATCGTGGCAGATTTTCTGAACCACTCTCCACGACTCGACGACCGACAGGCCCGGAGCCGGTTCCCACGACTCGGCGAG
>NZ_JBEPDK010000016.1:0-8350 GCF_040300265.1 Kribbella sp. NPDC000426
CCGACTTTCATGACGTGACGGGCGGTGTGTACAAGGCCCGGGAACGTATTCACCGCAGCGTTGCTGATCTGCGATTACTAGCGACTCCGACTTCACGGGGTCGAGTTGCAGACCCCGATCCGAACTGAGACCGGCTTTAAGGGATTCGCTCCACCTCACGGTATCGCAGCCCTCTGTACCGGCCATTGTAGCATGTGTGAAGCCCTGGACATAAGGGGCATGATGACTTGACGTCGTCCCCACCTTCCTCCGAGTTGACCCCGGCAGTCTCCTGCGAGTCCCCGCCATTACGCGCTGGCAACACAGGACAAGGGTTGCGCTCGTTGCGGGACTTAACCCAACATCTCACGACACGAGCTGACGACAGCCATGCACCACCTGTATACCGACCACAAGGGGGGCCGTATCTCTACGGCTTTCCGGTATATGTCAAACCCAGGTAAGGTTCTTCGCGTTGCATCGAATTAATCCACATGCTCCGCCGCTTGTGCGGGCCCCCGTCAATTCCTTTGAGTTTTAGCCTTGCGGCCGTACTCCCCAGGCGGGGCGCTTAATGCGTTAGCTACGGCACGGATCCCGTGGAAGGAAACCCACACCTAGCGCCCACCGTTTACGGCGTGGACTACCAGGGTATCTAATCCTGTTCGCTACCCACGCTTTCGCTCCTCAGCGTCAGTTACTGCCCAGAGACCCGCCTTCGCCACCGGTGTTCCTCCTGATATCTGCGCATTTCACCGCTACACCAGGAATTCCAGTCTCCCCTGCAGTACTCAAGTCTGCCCGTATCGCCCGCAAGCTTGGGGTTGAGCCCCAAGTTTTCACGGACGACGCGACAAACCGCCTACGAGCTCTTTACGCCCAGTAATTCCGGACAACGCTCGCACCCTACGTATTACCGCGGCTGCTGGCACGTAGTTGGCCGGTGCTTCTTCTGCAGGTACCGTCACTCTCGCTTCGTCCCTGCTGAAAGAGGTTTACAACCCGAAGGCCGTCATCCCTCACGCGGCGTCGCTGCATCAGGCTTTCGCCCATTGTGCAATATTCCCCACTGCTGCCTCCCGTAGGAGTCTGGGCCGTGTCTCAGTCCCAGTGTGGCCGGTCGCCCTCTCAGGCCGGCTACCCGTCGTCGCCTTGGTAGGCCATTACCCCACCAACAAGCTGATAGGCCGCGGGCCCATCCTGCACCAGTAAACCTTTCCAACCCCCGCCATGCGACAGGAGCTCATATCCGGTATTAGACCCAGTTTCCCAGGCTTATCCCAGAGTGCAGGGCAGATCACCCACGTGTTACTCACCCGTTCGCCACTCGTGTACCCCCGAAGGGGCCTTACCGTTCGACTTGCATGTGTTAAGCACGCCGCCAGCGTTCGTCCTGAGCCAGGATCAAACTCTCCGTTGAAGACTCAAGATTGGCCGGCAAAACCGGCAATCAGTCATAGACATCGAGTCAAATCACTAGCAAAATAAACTCAAACTAGCTGTTTGCGCTGACCATCCCAGACGGAAGAATGAGACAATCAGCAAATACCCACCACAAAAAGTGATGGAGTACCAAAAATTGGCACTGACATTCATCGACACACTGTTGAGTTCTCAAAGAACACGCACACACCATCACTCGAAACACACAGTTTCTCGTTCCGGGGCAACCGTTCCAGCTTAGCCCACCCGGGAGTCGAGCGCAAACTCGCTTCCCTTCCGGGCCACCCGGACGCGGTACAACCACCCTACACACGGCAGGATCGTCAACCAACTTCCGGGAATATCAGGCGCTCCCCGTACAACCTCGTTTTCCCTCGCTGACCAGTGAAGATCGCGTCCGGGTCGGTGTCCGTGTCGCTCTGACCTGCAATAAGTTACGCGATCCTCCCGCAGAACACCAAATCGCCTGTTTCCGGAACAGGTGCACAGCTCACGACGCGCGCACACCCCCTCGGCTCGGGGCCAGGCGCCCGGCACCGCGGCGACGATCGCCGAGCCCCTTGGTCCGTGGCTCATTCCATCAGCCGGCGGGGGATGCGTGTCATCGCGAGGGTTGCGGGCAGCGGTCGGCCCTCCTCACTCCCCGGCCACTCCGACGCGGGCAAATGGCGGCGACAAACCGAACCCGAGCCTCGTTCCGGGCTCTGGCCCCGCACGCTGGACCGGATATCGACCTCGCGAGGGAGACCATCACAAGCGGACGCATCGACCCGGCCCATCCATCGAGTTCAGCGGAGCACCGTACGAACCGGTGCCCCCGCGCTCCCCCGGCTCGACCATTGACGTGCCCGCGGCCGCTCGACTTGCCGGCTTTCACTGCACCTTCGGGGGTATGTCAGGTCGAGGGGAGCAACCGTGAAAAGTGGGGCGCACGGCTCAACCAATTGTCGGCCGCCCCGGACGCCCGTCTACGCCGACGGCACGCCGGCTCGTACGTTCGCTGCGCGATCGCGGCGGGACGTGACGGCGTGTGGCCGTGGCTGAAACAACCGCTGGCTGGTCGGGCCCATCCGACCCGCGGACGGGCACGGACTTGCAGTTCCCCGGCCTTGCATCGAACCGCCCCTTCCCGTCGCGGGTATGAGCCGCATTCGAAGAACAGGGGCGGAGGGAGGACGCGTCGAGACAGTCGAATTCCCTGACCGCATGGACGGCGGCCACCGTCCGTAGACCGCTCGGTAGACCCAGAGATGGCAACGAGCCCCTGCCACGCGTAGCGGCCCTACAAGTAGGAACGCGACATCCAGTTTCCGCACAGCACCGCCGGCCGCTGCGCTTAGACAGGCTTCGCCGGACGTCTGGGCCGGCCGCATACGGTCCGCCCTGCGAATTTCTGTCCTTCGGTTGCCCTCGTGACTCCCGGCGATTGGTCGCAGAGGAGTGGGTCCAGACGCCCCCCTGGCCGAGGACGGAGAGCCATCTCGCCTTCGCCGCAGCGGAACTCGACGGGACAAGGCAGCTCCGGATAGGGGACGGCCCCGACAGGAGTGTGACGGACAGGACGTAACCAGAGGCGGGCGCGCCGACGGGACGACACAGCTCCCACGACGTCGGCAGCCTCACCCAGGGCGCTCCTCCAGAGTCCCTCGACTCTCGCCCATCGGGCCGTGGACAGCCGGCTCGGGCGACGCAGCTCCAACTGCGGCTCCATCGCTGGGGCCGGTCTGCCACGCCGCTCGTGAATCATGCTTGGCTTAAGACGATCTCGGTCCACACGACACGATCATGCAGCGCGCACAGCAGCGTCTTCGCGAAGACGGGCGCCAGCCCCGTCGGGCAGCTCGCTACGGCCGGCGGTGAGGCGGGGCAGGCAGTGTCCCTGTCATTCAGTGCGCTTTCCGTCGATGATGCGCGCAATCAAGGTGAGTCGACCGGCCGGTGTCCACGCACCGACGGCGATGTCACCCGAAGTCAGTCGAGTGAGGCTCTCGATCTCTCCTTCTTCGCGGAAGTCGATCGGCACTGCGACCCTCTCGACCGAGTCGAAGTGCGAATCGGTGACGATCAACGAGTCTTCGGTCGCGTAAACAGCAACCAGCTCGTCGTCGATCCAGCACCCAGCGAGCCCGAACCCGTATGCAGCCCCGACGTCACTCGCGTCGAGCTGTGCGATCTCGTTCAGACTGGGCCACCCCAGGATCCGCACGGTCTCCGGATCGCTCGGGTACGGGGTGACGAGCAGTCCGGTGCCGGAAGGACTGAAGCCCGCAATCACGGGATCTTCTCCAGCAAGGATCTCGGTCAGGTGTACGCGCATTCCATCGACGTCTACGCGGTAGGCGAGTACGCCGTCCTGTCCCATGGCGAGCTCGAGTACGGCCGTATCTCCCGTCGGATGCGGATGCAGGAATGCGCGCGCATCGGGGGCGTCGACGTCCTGCTCGTGCAGGAGGTCCCCGGTCGCAGGGTCGAGCGCGAGCAGCCGGTGTCTCTGGCCGTCCGGGACCGCGACGACAAGTAGGTGCCCCAGGAAGGCTGCAGCATCGGCACGCAGTCCAGGCACAGTGATCACTTCGTCGCCCGCGATGGCGAGCCCGCCGGCGAAGTCGAGCACGATGCGATCGAGGCTGGACGCCGCAAGGACACAGACGTCGTCCGCCAGCGGCAGATCTCGCCGCGCAATCACGGAGAGCCTGTCGTCGAGCAGATGCACCGCCCCGTCCCGCCACTGCACGAACCGTCCGGCTGCGTCCCCGACGGGAACGAGCCGCGGTATCGGGTCGAGAACGTCGATGACGTCGACGGAATTGAGCATCCGACCACTGTAACGAGCACGGGCGGTCGTCGAGCCGACCTCGGCGTTGCCGGGCACGCGACAGCGTGCAGGAATTGCATTCCGATGGCCCGCGGAGCCGGCCGCTGTCTTGCGAAACGTGATCGATCAGGTGAAGGACATGTGGAAATGCCGGAAGGCCCCCACCAATGCTGGTGGGGGCCTTCCGGTTAACGGGTGTTCGGCGGTGTCCTACTCTCCCACACCCTGTCGAGTGCAGTACCATCGGCGCTGGAGGGCTTAGCTTCCGGGTTCGGAATGGGACCGGGCGTTTCCCCTCCGCTATGGCCGCCGTAACTCTATGAAACTGTCACACATTCAACACCCCTACCCGAACCCACAATCCCTCGGAGGGATCATGGTTGGGGGTGAATGGTATCTGTGTGTTGTTTCAGATACCGCACAGTGGACGCGTAGCTTCTTTGTGGTAAGTCCTCGGCCTATTAGTACCAGTCACCTCCACACATTACTGTGCTTCCAGTTCTGGCCTATCAACCCGGTGGTCTGCCGGGGGCCTTACCCCCTCGAGGGGGTGAGAAACCTCATCTTGGAACAGGCTTCCCGCTTAGATGCTTTCAGCGGTTATCCCTTCCGAACGTAGCTAACCAGCAGTGCTCCTGGCGGAACAACTGGCACACCAGAGGTTCGTCCGTCCCGGTCCTCTCGTACTAGGGACAGCCTTCCTCAAGTTTCTAACGCGCGCGGCGGATAGAGACCGAACTGTCTCACGACGTTCTAAACCCAGCTCGCGTGCCGCTTTAATGGGCGAACAGCCCAACCCTTGGGACCTACTCCAGCCCCAGGATGCGACGAGCCGACATCGAGGTGCCAAACCATCCCGTCGATATGGACTCTTGGGGAAGATCAGCCTGTTATCCCCGGGGTACCTTTTATCCGTTGAGCGACACCGCTTCCACTTGCCGGTGCCGGATCACTAGTCCCGACTTTCGTCCCTGCTCGACCTGTCAGTCTCACAGTCAAGCTCCCTTGTGCACTTGCACTCGACACCTGATTGCCAACCAGGCTGAGGGAACCTTTGGGCGCCTCCGTTACATTTTGGGAGGCAACCGCCCCAGTTAAACTACCCACCAGGCACTGTCCCTGAACCAGATCATGGTCCGAGGTTAGATGTCCAATACGATCAGAGTGGTATTTCAACAACGACTCCACGAACACTGGCGTGCCCGCTTCACAGTCTCCCACCTATCCTACACAAACCGAACCGAACACCAATACCAAGCTATAGTGAAGGTCCCGGGGTCTTTTCGTCCTGCCGCGCGTAACGAGCATCTTTACTCGTAATGCAATTTCGCCGAGTCTGTGGTTGAGACAGCAGAGAAGTCGTTACGCCATTCGTGCAGGTCGGAACTTACCCGACAAGGAATTTCGCTACCTTAGGATGGTTATAGTTACCACCGCCGTTTACTGGGGCTTAAATTCTCAGCTTCGCCATTACTGGCTAACCGGTCCTCTTAACCTTCCAGCACCGGGCAGGCGTCAGTCCGTATACATCGTCTTACGACTTCGCACGGACCTGTGTTTTTAGTAAACAGTCGCTTCTCTCTGGTCTCTGCGGCCCCACCCAGCTCAGGAAGCAAGTTCCGTCACCAGACGAGGCCCCCCTTCTCCCGAAGTTACGGGGGCATTTTGCCGAGTTCCTTAACCACAGTTATCTCGATCGCCTTAGTATTCTCTACCTGACCACCTGTGTCGGTTTGGGGTACGGGCCGTGTGAAAGCTCGCTAGAGGCTTTTCTCGGCAGCATAGGATCACTGAATTCGCCTCAATCGGCTACGCATCACGTCTCAGGCTGCATGTGACCCGGATTTGCCTAGGTCACGCCCTACACGCTTACACCAGTATTACCACTGACTGGCTCAGCTACCTTCCTGCGTCACCCCATCGCTTGGCTACTACCAGATCGGTTCACGCGCATCCACACACCGGAGAACCCGAAGGTTCGAAGGCGGCTTCAGGGCGCTTAGCATCACTGATTCACCAGGGGCGCGTTCACACGGGTACGGGAATATCAACCCGTTGTCCATCGACTACGCCTGTCGGCCTCGCCTTAGGTCCCGACTCACCCTGGGCGGATTAACCTGGCCCAGGAACCCTTGGTCATTCGGCGGACGAGTTTCTCACTCGTCTTTCGCTACTCATGCCTGCATTCTCACTCGTGCAGCCTCCACACCTGGATCACTCCGGCGCTTCCATGGCTGCACGACGCTCCCCTACCCATCCACACCACTGCACACAGGCCCGTAGACCCGCATGGGTGTTATGTGAATGCCGCGGCTTCGGCGGTGTACTTGAGCCCCGCTACATTGTCGGCGCAGGATCACTTGACCAGTGAGCTATTACGCACTCTTTCAAGGGTGGCTGCTTCTAAGCCAACCTCCTGGTTGTCTTCGCGACCCCACATCCTTTTCCACTTAGTACACGCTTAGGGGCCTTAGCCGGCGATCTGGGCTGTTTCCCTCTCGACTACGAAGCTTATCCCCCGCAGTCTCACTGCCGCGCTCTCACACTCTGGCATTCGGAGTTTGGCTGACGTCAGTAACCTTGTGGGGCCCATCGGCCATCCAGTAGCTCTACCTCCAGAGTGAAACACGCGACGCTGCACCTAAATGCATTTCGGGGAGAACCAGCTATCACGGAGTTTGATTGGCCTTTCACCCCTACCCACAGCTCATCCCCTCAGTTTTCAACCTAAGTGGGTTCGGGCCTCCACGACGTCTTACCGTCGCTTCACCCTGGCCATGGGTAGATCACTCCGCTTCGGGTCTAGAACATGCCACTACAAACGCCCTATTCGGACTCGCTTTCGCTACGGCTACCCCACACGGGTTAACCTCGCGACATGCCGCTAACTCGCAGGCTCATTCTTCAAAAGGCACGCCATCACCCACCCACCGAAGTGGCGCAGGCTCTGACGGATTGTAAGCGCACGGTTTCAGGTACTATTTCACTCCCCTCCCGGGGTACTTTTCACCTTTCCCTCACGGTACTAGTCCGCTATCGGTCACCAGGGAGTATTCAGGCTTATCGGGTGGTCCCGACAGATTCACAGCAGATTTCACGGGCCCGCTGCTACTCGGGTGTCCGTCACGACAGTCACCATGTTTTCGTCTACGGGACTCTCACCCTCTACGACAGGCCGTTCCAGACCACTTCGACTAACACGATGATTTCTCACTGTCGGCCAATCCGGCAGAATTGACAAGACGGATCCCACAACCCCACGAATGCAACGCCCGCCGGCTATCACACACCCATGGTTTAGCCTCTTCCGCTTTCGCTCGCCACTACTCACGGAATCACATGTTGTTTTCTCTTCCTGTGGGTACTGAGATGTTTCACTTCCCCACGTTCCCTCCACACGCCCTATATATTCAGGCGCGGGTAACCACACATCACTGTGGCTGGGTTTCCCCATTCGGACATCCTCGGATCTCAGCTCGGTTGACAGCTCCCCGAGGCTTATCGCAGCCTCCTACGTCCTTCATCGGCTCCTGGTGCCAAGGCATCCACCGTACGCTCTTAAACACTTACAACAAAGATGCTCGCGTCCACTGTGCAGTTCTCAAACAACACACAACACCCGAACTCATGTGGCACCAGCCGGCACTCTCGCACCGCGGTATGACCACGCCCAGGTCTTGTCGTTTCTTCCTTGAAAGATCACTCACGTGTTCCCTCAGGACCCAACAGTATGCCGATATAACTCTCTTCCCACCAGCACTCGGGCCGGCAGTAGTGAAGAAGAATACTTGTCAGTGTTCCACCCATGAGCAACCGCAGTCCCACGATTGGGGACTAAACGGCCTCTGCCGATCATCGGCTCACCTGTGTGAGTGATCGATCGGAGAACGCTCCTTAGAAAGGAGGTGATCCAGCCGCACCTTCCGGTACGGCTACCTTGTTACGACTTCGTCCCAATCGCCGATCCCACCTTCGACGGCTCCCTCCACAAGGGTTAGGCCACCGGCTTCGGGTGTTACCGACTTTCATGACGTGACGGGCGGTGTGTACAAGGCCCGGGAACGTATTCACCGCAGCGTTGCTGATCTGCGATTACTAGCGACTCCGACTTCA
>NZ_JBEPDK010000017.1:0-2384 GCF_040300265.1 Kribbella sp. NPDC000426
GAGCCGACATCGAGGTGCCAAACCATCCCGTCGATATGGACTCTTGGGGAAGATCAGCCTGTTATCCCCGGGGTACCTTTTATCCGTTGAGCGACGGTGCTCCCACATGCCACCGCCGGATCACTAGTTCCGACTTTCGTCCCTGCTCGACATGTCTGTCTCACAGTCAAGCTCCCTTGTGCACTTACACTCGACACCTGATTGCCAACCAGGCTGAGGGAACCTTTGAGCGCCTCCGTTACCTTTTAGGAGGCGACCGCCCCAGTCAAACTACCCACCAGGCACTGTCCCTGATCCGGATAACGGACCAAAGTTAGACAGCCAGAACAATCAGAGTGGTATTTCAACGATGACTCCACCCGAACTGGCGTCCGAGCTTCACAGTCTCCCACCTATCCTACACAAATTGTACCGACCACCAATACCAAGTTGTAGTAAAGGTCCCGGGGTCTTTCCGTCCTGCTGCGCGTAACGAGCATCTTTACTCGTAATGCAATTTCGCCGAGTCCACGGTTGAGACAGCGCCCAAGTCGTTACGCCATTCGTGCAGGTCGGAACTTACCCGACAAGGAATTTCGCTACCTTAGGATGGTTATAGTTACCACCGCCGTTTACTGGCGCTTAAGTTCAAAGCTTCGCCGGCCCTAAAGCCAGCTAACCTGTCCCCTTAACGTTCCAGCACCGGGCAGGCGTCAGTCCGTATACATCGAATTACTTCTTCGCACGGACCTGTGTTTTTAGTAAACAGTCGCTTGGGCCTGGTCTCTGCGACCATCACCGCTTCCCTCAGCAAGTAAGGTAACGGATCCGGTCCCCCTTCTCCCGAAGTTACGGGGGCATTTTGCCGAGTTCCTTAACCATGGTTCACTCGATCGCCTTGGTATTCTCTACCTGATCACCTGTGTCGGTTTGGGGTACGGGCGGCTCTAACACTCACTGCGAAGTTTTTCTCGGCAGCATGGGATCATCCACTTCCCCTGAACGGGTCCGCCTCGGCTCTCAGGCTATGTGAGACACGGATTTGCCTATGCCTCGCCCTACCACCTTGCCCGCGGATCAGCTTGCGCCTACCATCGCCGCGGTTGGACTACCCTCCTGCGTCACTCCTCAATGCACCTACTACCACCTCGGGTCAAGAACTCCACCACGCAACCCGAAGGTCTTGCGGCTTCGATCTCTTAGCATCAGCAGGTTCGGTCGGGTCGTGTTAATGCCGGTACGGGAATATCAACCCGTTGTCCATCGACTACGCCTGTCGGCCTCGCCTTAGGTCCCGACTTACCCAGGGCAGATTAGCTTGACCCTGGAACCCTTGATCATCCGGCGGACGGGTTTCTCACCCGTCATTCGCTACTCATGCCTGCATTCTCACTCGTGCAGCATCCACAACTCCATCACTAGGCTGCTTCACACGCTGCACGACGCTCCCCTACCCACCCACACACCTGGACGACCACGAAGGTCGCCGAGTACTTGTGTGAGTGCCACAGCTTCGGCGGATTGCTTGAGCCCCGCTACATTGTCGGCGCGGAATCACTTGACCAGTGAGCTATTACGCACTCTTTCAAGGGTGGCTGCTTCTAAGCCAACCTCCTGGTTGTCTGGGCAACTCCACATCCTTTTCCACTTAGCAATCGCTTAGGGGCCTTAGCTGGTGATCTGGGCTGTTTCCCTCTCGACTACGGAGCTTATCCCCCGCAGTCTCACTGCCGCGCTCTCACTTACCGGCATTCGGAGTTTGGCTGATTTCGGTAAGCCGGTAAGCCCCCTAGACCATCCAGTGCTCTACCTCCGGTAAGAAACACACGACGCTGCACCTATATGCATTTCGGGGAGAACCAGCTATCACGGAGTTTGATTGGCCTTTCACCCCTATCCACAGGTCATCCCCCAGGTTTTCAACCCTGGTGGGTTCGGTCCTCCACGCGGTCTTACCCACGCTTCAACCTGCCCATGGATAGATCACTCCGCTTCGGGTCTAGAGCATGCGACTAAAACGCCCTATTCAGACTCGCTTTCGCTACGGCTACCCCACACGGGTTAACCTCGCCACACACCACTAACTCGCAGGCTCATTCTTCAAAAGGCACGCCGTCACACCCCACAAGGGAATGCTCCGACGGATTGTAGGCAACCGGTTTCAGGTACTATTTCACTCCCCTCCCGGGGTACTTTTCATCTTTCCCTCACGGTACTAGTCCGCTATCGGTCACCAAGAAGTATTTAGGCTTAGCGGGTGGTCCCGCCAGATTCACACGAGATTTCAAGAGTCCCGTGCTACTTGGGAAAACACTCAAGAGTCACTGTCTTACGCCTACAGGGCTATAACCCACTACGGCTCAACATTCCAGAAGATTCGACTTCAACAGTAATTTATAACTCTT
>NZ_JBEPDK010000019.1:0-1316 GCF_040300265.1 Kribbella sp. NPDC000426
TGGGCCTGCCCCGTTTTGACGGACATCCGAGATCAGGAGCTTGTGCTCCGGGAGGATGTTCATCATGGAGTCCATGGGCAAGAAGAAGCCGCGGCCTCGTCGTTCGTTCACTGCTGAGTTCAAGGCCGAGATCGTCGAGCTGTGTCAGCGCGGCGACCGGTCGATCGGTCAGGTCGCGAAGGACTTCGACCTGACCGAGACCGCGGTCAGGGAGTGGCTGCGGCAGGCCGAACGCGACGCCGGCACCCGCACCGACGGGGGGATGACCACGAGCGAGAAGGAGGAGCTCGCGCAGTTGCGGCGGGAGAACCGGCGGCTGCGCGAGGATGTCGAGATCCTCAAGCGGGCCACGGCTTTCTTCGCGAAGGAGACCCGGTGAACGTCTACCCGTTCATCGAGGCGGAGAAGCAGGGCAACCACAACGTCAAGAGGGCATGTGAGTTGCTGGCAGTCTCCCGTTCCGCCTACTACGCCGACCGCGCCAGCGGGCCCTCGGCGCGCGAGCAGCGTGACGCCGAGCTGACCGGCAAGATCGCCGCGATCCACGACGACTCCCGACACACCTACGGGTCGCCGCGCGTGCACCACGAACTCCGAGCCCAAGGCGAGCGGTGCTCACGTAAGCGGGTCGCCCGGCTGATGCGCGCCGCCGACCGGTACGGACGGACGCCCAGGCGCTGGAAGACGACCACCATCGCTGACCCAGCCGCCGCGCACCGACCGGACCTGGTCGGCCGCGACTTCGCCATCGACCCTGACAAACCCGGTCAGCTGGACCGCCGGTGGTGTGGCGACATCACCTACATCCACACCTGGCAAGGCTGGCTCTACCTGGCCACCGTGATCGATCTGGCCTCCCGCCGAGTGGTCGGCTGGGCGACCGCCGACCACCTCCGGACCGACCTGGTCGCCGACGCACTCACCGACGCGGTGAACCGGCGCCGTCCCACGGGCAGCGTGGTCTTCCACTCCGACAGAGGCTGCCAGTACACCTCGACCCAATACGCCAACCTGGCCAGGGATCTGGGCGTGACACTGTCGGTCGGACGCAAGGGCCAATGCTGGGACAACGCGGTCGCCGAATCCTTCTTCGCCACCCTCAAAACTGAGCTCATCCACCGCCACGCCTGGCCGACCCGCAAGGCCGCCACCAGCGCGATCTTCGACTACATCGAGGGCTGGTACAACACCCGCCGACGCCACTCCACCCTCGGCTACCGCAGCCCTGCCACCTACGAATCAACCCACGCCACCCACCAACAGGTAGCGTGAACCAACCTCACACCAACCCTGTCCGTCGAACCGGGTCAACGCCA